>CAXBMO010000001.1:0-643523 GCA_963977015.1 uncultured bacterium
GGGTAGCGCAGAACTTCAGTTTTCAAGTGTCCATTTTTCGGGAAACAGGTCAGAATTACAACTCTATGAACGTAGTTTTGTTCGTAGAAACGTGTTACCAACGCATCAGTCCTCCTCATGGAGGTTTCGAGTCGCTGAAGTGCTTCATGTAGGTTCCCATTCGCCTCTGCCCGTAACTCTTTGGCTTTCAATTGTGCCTGTCGTGCCGCAAGTTGATTGACATTTCCGAAGGCGTTTGGAGTCATCCAATCCGCAGCTTTTGCATCTTGCCTGATCGCTTCATTTTCAATTTGCTCGCCATCTTCTTTTACTTTCCCAACCTGGTATTCAGCGGTAAAAATATCTCGAACCGTTTCTACAATCTCTGCAGCAGTTGCTTGCTCACTAAGGCTTGAGGTTTTGGCTAGGGTGTTAAGTTGATGTATTGCTAGCTTAGCTGATGATAAGGATGGTTCTTCAAGTGGTTTAATGGCATAGTCTATCGGGTCACGTAGAGTTTGTGCAGGCAGCGAACCTGCTAGTGAAAGAATCAAAGAGGAAATGATGTATATGTGATATTTCATTAATTCAAAACGTTGGGAAATTTTAACATATCGTCGCTTGGATGACTGAGTGCCTCAGACACAAGTTTTGTGCCATCTAAAGCCCTTTGATAGCCACCTGCCGCCTAACACGGCACCCAAGCATACTTGGGCTTGGTGGTCAAAAAAACGATGATTTAATTTGGCTTCAGCCTCAGCGAAGTTGAGGTGTCTTGCTGCATTACCAGGGGTTGGGAGTGGTTAACCGAAAATGCGTCGTTTTTTGCCGACGAGATTTTGATGCTGAAGCTTCGCTCTCTAGACTTTGGGGATTGATTGATCGCTCTTCCCGGTGTGAAATATTGGCAACGCTCCTCCCGTGATACTCGGTGACTCTTCGTGAACGAAAATCCCTCCATGCTGCAAACGCGCCGCCAACTCTTCCAAAACGTTGGAATGGGAGTGGGCGGTTATGCGCTGCATTCGTTGCTGGCGCAGGATGCGATGGGGGCGGGGAAGGCACCGGCGATGCATCATGCGGCGAAGGCGAAGAACGTGATCTACATTCACCTGGTGGGCGCGGCCTCGCATTTGGATCTTTTCGATTACAAGCCGGAGCTGCAAAAGCGGACGGGCCAGCTTTGCCCGGATGAGATGTTCGTCGGGAAGCAACTCGCGTTCATTCGTTCCCAGCCCAAGCTTTTGGGGACGCCGACCAATGACGAGAAGTTCGCCTTCAAACAGGTGGGCGACAACGGGATGCATATTTCGAACTTGATGCCGCATCTTCAGGGCGTGGCGGACGATCTTTGCTTCATTCGGACGCTCCAAACCGAGCAATTCAATCACGCACCGGCTCAGATGTTTTTGCTGACGGGGTTCAACCGGTTCGGCAGACCCAGCATTGGTTCCTGGGCGAGTTACGGAATCGGGAGTGAAAACCAAAACCTCCCCGGTTTCGTTGTTCTCGTGACCGGCCAGGTACTGGGAGCAGGGAACTCGGCCTGGGGAAGCGGCTTTCTGCCGACGGTACATCAGGGCATCGAGTTTCGCAGTCAGGGCGATCCGGTGCTGTTCCTGAGCAATCCCAAAGGAATGAGCGACAACGATCGCAAGACGACCGTGGATTCGATCAACCATCTCAACAAGCTGGCGCTCGACGATATTGGCGATCCGGAAATCGCGACTCGAATCAGTCAATACGAGATGGCGTATCGGATGCAGAGCAGCGTTCCCGAACTGATGGATATTGAGTCCGAGCCCAAATCGATTCACGAGATGTATGGCACCCAACCCGGGAAGACCAGCTTTGCGAACAACTGCCTGCTCGCCCGGAGGATGGTGGAGCGCGGTGTCCGATTCGTCCAACTCTTCGATCAAGGCTGGGATCATCACGGCAATGTGTTTGGCTCTCTTCCCAAAAAGGCGGCGCAGGTGGATCAACCGATTGCGGCCCTCATCACCGATCTCAAAGATCGCGGACTTCTCGACGAGACTTTGATTGTCTGGAGCGCGGAATTCGGCCGGACGCCAATGGCGCAGGGGTCGACCGGGAATGGAAGCACGGTTTCCAAAGCGGGACGCGATCACCACAAGGAAGCATTCACCGTCTGGATGGCCGGAGGTGGCACCAAGGGCGGTCACGTGTATGGGCAAACGGATGAACTCGGCTATCAGGCTGCGGAGAATCCGGTCCACGTTCATGACTTCAACGCCACCATTCTCCATCTTCTCGGCATCGATCACGAACGGCTCACCTTTCGCTACCAGGGGCGGAATTTCCGCCTGACCGATGTTCACGGTCACGTGCTCAAAGACTTGATTGCGTGATCCGTCGTGGTGTCGTTTAGTCGCCCAGCCTCACGTGAATCCAAACCTCCATCAACTCGCC
The DNA here is from genome assembly GCA_963977015.1 of uncultured bacterium. Classification (GTDB taxonomy): domain Bacteria; phylum Verrucomicrobiota; class Verrucomicrobiia; order Verrucomicrobiales; family DEV007; genus JBCDHN01. The sequence goes on from CAXBMO010000001.1 coordinate 2,413, forward strand.
GAGTCGCTTGCGGGCGACCTCTTTTTTGACGAAACCATGCGGACGCTTTATGCGACCGATGCGTCTGCTTATCAGGAAATGCCGCTCGCCGTGGCGATTCCGAAAACCGAGGAAGATCTCGAAAAGCTGATCGAGTTTGCGCGCGCCAATCGGGTGGGGTTGATTCCGCGAACGGCTGGGACTTCGCTGGCCGGGCAGGTCGTTGGCAAGGGGATCGTGGTGGACGTTTCGCGACATTTCACGAAGATTCTGGAGATCAACGCGGAAGAAGGTTGGGTGCGGGTGCAGCCGGGGGTGATTCGCAATGAACTGAACATGGCGCTCGCTCCACATGGGCTGCTGTTTGGGCCGGAAACGTCGACGGCCAATCGCGCGATGGTCGGCGGGATGCTGGGGAACAACTCCTGCGGCTCCAACTCCATTGTGTATGGAAGCACGCGGGATCACACGTTGGAGGTTACGGGGTTTTTGAGCGATGGAACAAAGACGTCGTTTTGCGCGCTGTCACCGGCTGAGTTTGAAGCGAAATGCGGTGGGGAAAGCGGTCTCGAAACCCAGGTTTACCAGAAGGCGCGGGAGATTTTCTCCGATCCTGAGAATCGGGCTGAGATCGAGCGGGAGTTTCCCAAACCCGAGATCAATCGACGCAATACGGGCTACGCGATTGATCTGCTCGCGGATTACTGGACGAACGAGGATGATGAGCAACGGCGTTTCGACTTCTGCAAGCTGATCGCCGGATCGGAGGGAACGCTCTTTTTGACAACGGAGATCAAGCTGCATTGCGACCCGCTCCCACCGCCGGTGTCGGGATTGCTTTGCGGGCATTTCGAAACGATCGACGACGCCTTGAAAGCGACGGTGATCGCGGTGGAACACGGCCCGTATGCCTGTGAACTCATTGATGACATCATTCTCGGTTGCGCGGGGAATAACATTGAGCAGCGCAAGAATATGGACTTCGTGGAAGGGAAACCACGGGCGATTCTGGTGGTGGATATTCGCGGAGAAACTGAGGCTGAGGTTCGAAAGGTAACCGATGCCGTGGCGCGTGAATGGCGGGAGGCGAAATTTGGTTATGCCTACCCGGTTTTGTTTGGTGAGGATACCGGGAAGGTCTGGGAGTTGCGCAAGGCTGGCCTGGGCGTGATGAACAACATGCCGGGCGATGCGAAGCCGGCGCCGGTGATTGAGGATACGGCGGTCGCGGTTCCTGACCTGCCGGGTTACATCGCGGAATTCACGACGCATTTAAAGAACGCCTACGGCCTTGAATGCGTTCACTACGCCCATGCGGGAAGCGGCGAAATTCATCTGCGCCCGATTCTGAATCTCAAGACGAAGGAAGGGAACGCGCTCTTTCGGAAAGTGGCGCAGGACATCGCGGTGCTGGTGAAGAAATACCGGGGTTCCCTCAGTGGTGAGCATGGTGACGGCAGATTGCGTGGTGAGTTTCTTCGCCAGATGATCGGTGACAGGAATTATGCGCTGGTTGAGGAGATCAAGCACACGTGGGATCCCCTCAATATCTTCAACCCGAACAAGATCATCGATACGCCGTCGATGAATACGAGCCTTCGCTACGAACCCGGCGTCGAACAGCGCGAAGTCGCGACCGTCCTCAATTTCAGCGGAACGGATGGAATCATTCGTGCGGCGGAACTCTGCAACGGTTCCGGAGATTGCCGCAAGACCCAACTCACCGGCGGCACAATGTGCCCCAGTTACATGGCGACCCGGAATGAAAAGGATACGACCCGGGCCCGCGCCAATATCCTGCGCAATGTTCTCACCAAAAGCACGGAAGCAAACCCGTTTGATAGCGAGGAGATCCATGAGGTGATGGATCTCTGTTTGTCTTGCAAGGGGTGCAAGGCGGAATGTCCGTCCAACGTGGATGTTGGGAAAATGAAGGCCGAGTTCCTCCAGGGTTACTACGACGCCAATGGAGTTCCGCTCCGCACCAAATTGATCTCCGATTTTGCGAGTCAGGCCAAATTGGCGAGTCGCGTTCCGTGGGCTTACAACGCGTTGATCTCCAATCCGATTACGGGAGGCGCGTTTCGGAAATTTGCCGGGTTTGCGGCGGAACGAAGCCTTCCGCCGATGAGCAACCCGACTCTCGGGGCGTGGCTGGAGCGAAGGCCGGGAAACCGTGAGGGACGCGTCGTCTATCTGTTTAATGACGAGTTTACGAATTTTCTGGATGCCGGGATCGGGATCAAGACGGTGCAGTTGTTGGAGTTGTTGGGATACCAGGTCAAGTTTCCACCGCATCAGGAGAGCGGACGAGCGGCGCTTTCCAAAGGCCTGCTTCGGAAGGCCCGCGAATTTGCAACGACGAACGTGAAGGCGCTGGCCGAGCTCGTTTCGGAGGAAACGCCGTTATTGGGCATTGAGCCGTCGGCCATCCTTTCGTTTCGCGACGAGTATCCTGACCTGGTCTCTGAAGAGCTTCGGGAGCGTGCCGCCCAGTTGGGCGAGAACTGCCTGTTGATTGATGAGTTCATTGCCCGGGAGATGGATGCCGGTCGAATCCGGCCGGAACAGTTTTCCAGCGCTGAAAAGACGATCAAACTTCATGGGCATTGTCATCAGAAAGCTCTCGCTTCGCTAACACCGACAGTGAGAATGCTGGAGTTGCCGGCGAACTACAGCGTGCAGCTCATTCCTTCGGGGTGTTGTGGAATGGCGGGTTCGTTTGGTTATGAAGCGGAGCATTTTGACGTGTCGATGGCGATCGGCGAACTGGTGCTTTTCCCGACCATTCGCAAGGCCCGTCCCGAGGTGGTGATTGCGGCACCGGGAACCAGCTGTCGTCACCAGATCAAAGATGGAACCGGACGAACGGCGTTTCACCCTGTGGAGATCTTGTGGGAAGCGTTGGTGGAAAGCAGATAGCAGCCCGGATTTCAGGCCAACTGGCATTGGACAATCTGAGTTTCCTGCGCCAAGTGCCGACGATGACTGAATCTGACGCAACATACACCGAACTTCCGAGTGGTCTGAAGTATCGCGAAATTACGGAAGGGAAAGGTGACAAGCCCACCGCCAAGAGCATGGTGACGGTGCATTACGAAGGCACGTTCGAAGACGGTGAGGTGTTTGATAGCTCCCATCAGCGTGGAGAACCAGCCACTTTTCCGCTCGGTGGAGTGATTGCCGGATGGACCGAAGGCGTTCAACTCATGAACCCGGGTTCCAAGTTTCAGTTCATCATTCCTCACCAATTGGCCTATGGCGAGGATGGGATGGGTGACGTGATCCCTCCCTACGAAACGCTCCATTTTGAAATCGAACTCCTCAACTTTAAATAATTCGCGCCATGTTAGCTGTTGTTGTGATGATTGATGCCGTTCCGGGCAAGGAAGACGATTTGATTTCTGCGTTGGAGCACAACGCCGTGGGATCGCGCGCTGAACCTACCTGTTTGAAGTGGGAATGGTCTCGCCATATTTCCGATCCCGGCAAATTCGCGATCTATGAACTTTACACTGACGAAGCGGCATTCGCGGCTCACAAGGCCAGCGAGCACTTTGCCGAGTGGAAGAAGATGAGCGAAGACGCGATCGCCACGAAGGTGGCCGGCCAATACGAAGTGCTCGGCGAGGACTCGCGGTCCTGAGTATCTCTTATTTAAAACGCTGAAAAAGTCCGTTAATCGCGATGTTGGGTGACTCGAGCCCGGCTTCGCGGATCTGGGTGCGTTTGGGTTCTGAAAAGGTGCCAATCATCAGGTGGTGCATCAGGATGAGCGCGTTGTTCGTTGTGTCAGGCTGTTCCGGAATCGCCACGGTGCGATCCGGCCCCATCGACGCAATCCAGTCGTGAAGCAGGAGAACGCCCGCATCGTCGACCGTTGAGCAACCCAGCATGGGCATGTGCCCGACGCCTTCCGTTGCGGCGCGGTAGTAGACCACGGAGTTGTAGGGATCGCCGGGCGCGATGAGTTTGGCCGCGTTGAGGCCAAAGCCGCCTTTGACCGGATCGGTTCCCAGCAGGTTCATTTGGTCGAGTGGCGCTTGCGCGTTCATGTGGATCGGGACCGAACCGCCACCGGAAAATCGGTGGCAGTGGGAGCAGTTCGCGTGGAGCCAGGAACGCGCGCGAAGTCCCAACGATTCGGTTTCGTCACTCGGCGATACCAAGGGCTGTTTTTCGGCGGCTTCCAGAAAGGTGTCATCGACCATGCCGATCTGATGGAATCGCTGGAGTTGACCGTCGCGATTGAGCTGGCCGGGAAGAAACGCCAGGGTTCGGGTGAAGTTTCCGGCATGACATCGCGTGCATTCCGCCCGGCTGTGGAAACGCCATGGCCGCCCTTCAATCATCTCCGTGCCGCCCTCGGGGCCAACCAACTCGGCATCGGTGCCTGATTGGTTCCAGGCATAGGAGTATCCATTCCAGAAATCGTCAAAGTGGAGAATCTGCGTTTCGACGTTGCGGCCATCCAGTTCGAGCGTTTTGACCAACACCATGTCCTGCGGCTTGGTGGTGCGAAACATGGGAACGGCGACTTTGGGATTGAACTGGGTTTTCAACCCTTCGTCGCCGGGGATCGCGACCCAATACCGCGAGGTCGCTCCGTCCTGCCACATGGGCGCCTGGATTTTGAATTCATAGACGCCGTCCTCAGGTTCGAGCGTGGCAACATCTTTGAAGACGCCGGTTTGGCTGAGGCGAACGGGGAAATCGTGAATTTCTTCGGGCTCGGGCGTTGGAACGAGGCGCTGCAGAGTCTGGTCGGTCGGCCAATCGAGGAAAACGACTTCTCCGTTGGAGGCTTGCCCGAAACTGACGATCTGCTTGCGGGTATCGGCGATCCACTCGTTTCGCGTGATGGTCTTGCCGTCATCCCAGAGCGCCCAGACTCGGCCGGTGACGAAATCCCCGTAAAGATAGGCGCCATCCAATCCCGGAAGTCGCGAGGTCTCGGAAACGTAGCCTCCCGTGATCGAAGCTCCTTCCGCATGACTGTAGTAATGCGTGGGAGGCGAGATCACCGAAGGTCCCATGTTCTGGAGCGGTTTGATTGGCTGCGGTCCTTCCACGATCGACCAACCGTAGTTCCCGCCGCGCTTCACGCGATAGAGCATCTCCCAGAGTTCCCAGCCGACGTCGCCGACCCAAAGATCGTTCGTTCGCGGATGAAAACACAGCTTCCAAGGATTTCGAAGTCCGTAGGCCCAGATTTCAGGGCGGGTTCCATCCAGGCTGACGAAGGGATTGTCGGGCGGAATCCGGTAATTCAAACCTGGGTCGCGTTGGTCGACGTCGATGCGAAGAACTGACGAAAGCAGGTCCGAGGTATCCTGGCCGGTATCGCGGGGATCGGGAGGAGAGGGGACTTCGCCGTCGCCTGCGAGAATGTAGAGCATTCCGTCCGGCCCAAAGCCAAGATGTCCTCCGTTGTGACCGCCGCTCAACCACGTCAGCAGAATTTCCTCCGAATCCGGGGCGAGTTTGAGATCGTTTGGCTGGACGCTGAAGCGCGAAATCCGCGTCCCATCGTCGAGTTTGGAGCTGATTCGGTAAAAGAGATAGACCTCATGGTTTTCCTCAAACCGGGGGTGAAAAGCCATCCCAAAAATCGATTCAAACTCCGGAAGGTCGCTCATCAAATCGGCAAACAGCCTCGGTTGAGGAGTTTTTTCGTCCAGATTTCCAGGAAGAATCCAGATTTTTCCCTTCTGCTCGACCACGAACATCAGGTCGCGGCTGGGGAGCCGGGCGATGTCGAGGGCCTTCTCGAATTTCAAGGCCGGCCAAACCGGCTCCGCAGAATAGGCGAGGGGAGGCTCGGGGGATCCTTTGAGGCGGGAACTGGTCCACGGGAGGCGTTCTTCAGCTTTGACAAAGGGGGAAACGGGGAAGATTAGGGCGAGGGCGACGAATCGCGCAGAGATCATTCCTCAGTCTGGCGAAGAATCCAGGGAATGGCAAGTGACGGCGGCGCGCCGAATAAAGTTGGTGTTTGCGTCAGGGGCAATAGTTGACCTCACCGTAGTTTTGGGGTCTTCTATCCGCATGATGCGCGGCACGGTTTCCATCCTTATCGCTTTTGGAATGCTTTTTTCCGGATTGTCGGCTGATGGCGATTCTGCAGGCTGGGGAGACGATTTTGAGATGGCATCCTCGCGGGCCGCGAAGTCGGGAAAAGACCTCTTGATTTGTTTTACGGCGAAAGAGGCGAATGCCATTTGTCGTCAGTTTGAGAGGGAGTTCCTGGGGAGAGCGGATTTGGTGGGGCCACTTCGGGAAACCTTCGAGATGGTGTGGTTTGACGTCAGCAGCGAATCGGGCAAGAACGACGACGAGTCGACTTCGCTGGAGCTGCGTCGTCGCTATGAAGTCGATGCTTTCCCGACTGTCGTGTTGGCGGATTCCCAGGCAATACCCTACGCCTACACCGGGTTTCGGCCGGGTGGAACAAAGAGTTATCCGGATCATTTGATCAACTTGCGACAGCGGCATGAGAGTCAATTACGGCTCTTCAAGGCGGCAGAACGAGCCAAAGGAGTCGAGAGAGCCCGGTTTTTGGCCAAGGCAATTCCGGAGTTGGGAGGACAGCGCTCGGCGAAGTTTTATGGCGATGTAATGCGCGAAATCGTGAAATTGGACCCGAATGACGAGTCGGGGGTTGTTCAGCCGCTCAAGCTGGAACTGGCTGATTTGGAGTATGTCAGGAAGATGCAGGAGTTGGACAAGGAAGTTCGCTGGTCGGAAATGGTGGATCTGACCAATGCCTACATTGAAGATTACGAGCTAACAGGAAGCCGAAGGCAGGCTGCGTTGATGAATCGCTTTGATATCCATCGGCGTCAGGCCAATCTGCGGGCAATGCTTACGACCTTGGCCCAGGTGGTTGAGATCAATCAATACAATCATCATGGGCGTCAGGCGAAGGACATTCTCAAGACGATGACCGATGAGTTGCAAATGCAGCAAGTTTTGCAAAGCGTCCCCGCACCGTGAATGGAAGCCTTTCGTCAATCGACCAACTTTCGCCATGAAACATGATTCCAAGGACAACCTCGCATCATTCAGGACGGTTCGCTGCTGTGCGTTGTTGATCGTTGGTTTGGTGGGATGTGAATCGATGGATGTCGTATCGACCGATGGACCGGTTGTAACTCCCGATCACAGTCTCCCCAAACATGAGTATCCTTTCGATTCATCGGGCCGATACCGCGAGGATTGGGTGAAAACCCCTCGCGGAGTCGAGGGCGGAACTTCAGGGCGTGGTTCATCTTCAGCCTCGAAATCCCGTAGCAGCGAGAGTTCCAGCCGACAAACCGTCGCTTCGGTTGGGACCAGAAGCGGATCCCGCTATCACACCGTGGTTCGAGGCGACACGCTGTGGGGGATCAGTCGCCGCTACGGAGTCTCGGTTGGCGCGTTGAAATCGGCGAACAAGCTCAGCTCTGACCTGGTTCGCACCGGGCAAACGCTGAGGATTCCCTAAGTGCTCAAGGGGCGGTGGGGCTTTCGGCTTCACCTGAGTCGGGCTCAACCGTGAGCACCACATTCCAATCCCGCGCCAGTTTGCCGAGAAACTCGTCAAATCCCTTTTCCTGTTCGGGCTCGAGAATCTCCCGAATTTTTGGCCCGTGAGTGCGGACGATCGTGGCCAATTGCCGACGGGTTGAATTTCGAATCGGGACAATATCCTCGATCATGGACTCCAGAACGACGGAAATTTCATCGTGCTGTGTTTCAGTGAGGTTCAGCTTGCGATCCAAATGCTTGAGCACCATCGCGTGTCCCACCTTGGGATCTTCCATCTTCTTTTTGGCCCCTTGAGCGATGACAATCGTTCCAACCACGCCGAAAACCGTTCCGGCGACAAACGTCAGCAATATTCCGAGGGCGAATTTCCACCAGTTTCGTTTCATGGCAAAATCTGGGTTGAAGGCCAACTCGCGTTTTGAACCAGCGCGGATAATGCCCAATCCGTGCTGACTACGTCCAAATCAGCCTGAAACCAGGCCCAACTGCCAAGCGCGAGGGCAAGAGTCAAGGAAACGAAGGCTCCCCGAAGGAATGCATTCGCCCACTGGCCGAGGCTGTCCTCTGAGCGGCTTGCAGACCTCAGGGTTGTCATGACTCGAGTTTGCAGACCCAAGGCCACTTGGGCGGCGTCCTGATCCATGGCAGGCTTCGCGGATTCAAAAAGCCGATGAAGTTGGTCGTGTTCAGTTTCCATATCCTAATTCGATCAAATGTTCCTTCAGGCGATTTCGGGCGCGCATGGCCCGGACCTTCACGTTGCTGACGGACCAGCCCGTCAACTCGGCAATCTCTCGCACGCTCTTGTTTTCCAGTTCCCGGAGCGTCAGAATCAGCTGATCCTTCGGCTTAAGGCACCTCATGCCATGTTGAAGCACCTCGCGAGCTTCCCCCGCATCCAGATCGGCGTTCTCGGTCGATTCTTCGGTCAGTCGCTCGTTCTTTTCGTTCACCAACTCGCGGGAAATCTCGTTGTCCCGAAATCGGCGATTCTTCCGCAAAAAGTCATAGCAAACGCGGACCGCCAACCGCATCAGCCAATGTTCAAACGGCGCTGTCGCTTTGAATGTGGGGAGTCCCTTCCAAGCCTTCAGAAAAATGTCCTGGCTCAAATCCTCGAGTTCGTGACGATTCCTCGCAAACCGGGATGCGGTTCCCAGAATTCGGGACTGGTATCGATCCACAAGCACGCTGAATGCCTGGGGATCGCCTCCCAGCGAATGCCGTACAATCTCCTCGTCGCTGTGGTCCTCTGTCATCGTCGAAGCTGTGGATTGCAAGCGCAAGGCATGCGCCTTGCGCATCGGCGGAGAACCCGACAGGCAGGGGGAGCAAGGCAAACTGAGATTGGCCGCGACACTTAGAACCATTTTTCCAAGAAGTTTCTTTTCTTCCAAGACTCAATCTGGAGAAAATGGGTTACATATTCTGTTGAATGAATTATGTAACTCCTGAACTCTCTGTTCTGACTTAAATCCATGGAAGCCGAGTTGTGGCAACAACCTAAAGGCCTGAAAGCGAAGCTAGAAGGCAATTGTGTGATCGGGCGAAGTCCGGAAGCTGATATCAAGGTATTCAGTTCCCGGGTATCGCGGGAGCATGCCATGATTCGTCAGCAGGCGACAGGGTTTTGGCTCTATGATCTGGGGAGCGCAAACGGCACCATGCTCAACGATCGGGAGATTCCGCAACCGACTCAACTGAAGCATGGTGATTTGATCAGTTTGGCGGACATCACGTTTCTCTTTCATGTCCCGGAGGAGGCTGGCACAGCGTCGAGTGAGGAAGCGCTGACCGATACTCCGATGGCCACCGTGATTGGTGTTCGCAAAACGCCAATGGTGCTTCTGGTCACCGACATCATGAATTTCAGCGGTTTGTCGGAGCGACTTGGCGAAGAACGCGTCGCTCAGATCCTGAACGTTTGGTATGACGACTGCCGGGCAATCATGGACGAGAAGGAGGGGACGATCGATAAATTCATGGGCGATGGAATGTTTGGGTATTGGACGAAAACGACGCCACAAGCCCGTTTCCAAGCCTTGGAAGCCGCAAAACTTCTCGCGGGAGGCCCGCGGACGTTGCCCACGGAGGTTCGCCAATTCTTGGAATTTGAGCAGATCCCGGTTCGTTGTGGTGTTGGGCTTCATATTGGCGAAGCCGCCGTTGGTTCCGTGGCCCGCGGCACTCGCACGGCACTGGGAGACGCGGTGAACATGACCTTTCGGATCGAGTCGCTGACGCGTGAGCTGGGAACGCCAATCCTGACCAGCAGCACGTTTCTGAGTGGCTGGGATTCAGGGGGGACGGAATTTGAAAGCTTTGGGCTGCAGGCTCTGAAAGGATACACGGAGCAGATGGAGCTTTTTGGGGTCGTTGAAAGCCCCGAACCTGACGAAGCTTAGAGCAGAGATCGGGAAAGGAAGGGGCCTTGGAGTGCCGGGCTGATCCTGCGACGCACCGCTTGGACGCGATCTTTTCGCGCTGAAATCCCCCGAGTCTGGAAACTCTGCCAGGATCCCAGGCGCAACCGAATGCACAAAAAACCCGGAGCCCTCAACGAGCTCCGGGTCTGAAACGTGGTCAAAATGTTCTGACCTCTCGGCTTACGCCATGCCAAAGAATGGCATGATTGGCTTGCCGTCAGGAATGATCTTCTTCGTCTTGGGATCTTCAGAGTGACCTGCGACAAGGAATGGACGTCCTGATGGAGCAAACACAATCTCGTCCAAGGGAATTCCAAGCGCCATCGCGATGGTCGCGTTGTAGTCCTCTGGAGTGACCGGGTTTTCTTCAGGTGCGTATCCGTTCTTGTCGGACTTGCCGTACTTCTGACCACCAACGATTCCGCCACCGGCCATCACACCGGAGAAACAGCGTGGGAAGTGGTCGCGGCCAGCGTTGGCGTTGATCTTGTTGGTCCGACCAAACTCAGTTCCGACAACAATCAGAGTTTCGTCAAGTTTGCCGATTGCCTGAAGGCGGTCGATCAGTCCGGACATCGCATCATCCAAAGCCCTTGCGGGGTTCTGGAACGCTGTCTGGATGTTCTGGTGGTTATCACATCCGCCACCGGAGATACGGACGGCTCCAACACCTTTCTCGACGAGGCGAGCAGCAAGCAAAGCGCCCTGGCCCATGCGACCCATGCCGAATTTCTGGCGCTCGGCATTGCTCTCCTTACTCAAGTCGAAGACGTCAAGGTCATCGCTCTTCAGGAAAGACATGGTGTTGTCATAATATTCGCTGTAAGCCTCCACTTCGTGGGTCGCAAACTTGGACTCGAAAGAGCGGTTGAAGGTATTTAGTGCTTCGATTCGCTTTTTCTCACGAGAAGCATCAACCGGAGACATGGAGTCTGGGAGACCGCGATTTGGATCGCCAATTGGAAGCGGCGCATAGGCTGGGCCCATGAAACCGGAACCGGGAAGAGCGCCACCACCTACGACAAACGAAGAAGGCAGATTGGACTCCTCATTGGGGCCGTGGAACTTCTGCTTCCAGGCTGCCATTTCAGGGTGAACGATTGTCGCCCGCTTCTGGTAACCGGTCAGCATCCAGTAGCGTCCGCCGTCGTGAGCACCGGTTTTCTGGGTCAGCGTGTTTACGATCGCAAGCTTGTCAGCCATTTTGGCCAAGCGTGGGAAGTAAGAACCAACGCGAATGCCATCGACGTTTGTGGCGATCGAACCAATTGGACCAGCAATATCCGAAGGAGCATCTGGCTTGGGGTCGAAGCTGTCGATGTGAGTCATTCCCCCACCCATATAGAGGTAGATGAGGTGTTTTGCCTTGCCTGCGGTGCCGTTCGCAGCCATGGCGCGATCGACAACGGGCATCATGCTAAGGCCCAAAGCAGCTTTCGCCGTGTTGGCCGCAAATTGGCGGCGCGAAAGCGGGTCGAGTTTTTTCAATTCGTCTTTCATAATGGGAAGTGTGCAGTTATAGGATTTTTTTGGGATAGATAGAGGTGGGGATTGTTTACTGGATGAACATGAATTCGCGGGTGTTGAGCAGGGCCCAGAGCAGGTCGCTGTAGTCATCACCCTGAACCAGGTTTTTGGCTTGGCTCGCCTCGTCGGAGGTCGGCTTGCGGTTCAGCACGCTGAGGAAAACAACGTTAACGCCATCGGCCTGGCTTTTGGCTGCTTTCGCGTTGCGCACCACAGCGGTTTCGTCGCGAACCATGGTCTTGTTGGTCAGGTCGCCATTGAGCATGAACATCACCTGAGGAACTGAACCCACGGTGTTGGCATTCTCGATGATCAGCTTGTCCGACTGGCCAAACTTGAAGAGCATCGAACCAACTGGGGCAGGGAGACGCTGCTCGGAAGCGCGAATCATGCCGCCCCGGCCCCGGTTTCCGCCCATTGCGGCCATGTCCATGTCGCTCATTTCCATCATTTGAAGGCCGCCCATGGAATTGAACTTGTTTTTGAGAGCAAGGGCTTCATCAAAGCTCACCTTGGACCAGTCCGTCTGCATGAACGCCTGATAGTCTTCCAAGACACGAGTCCGAGCTGCCTCAGGCTTGTTGGTAGAGAGGGCAACCATGGAATCCCAGAGTTGTTCGGAGGTCATCCGGCGAAGAACCGGAGCGGAGAAGTGGTATTCACCCTTGTCGACCTGAGCCATCGTTGGAGAACGGTGGTTGGCTTCCTGCTGGTAAGCGCGGCTGTTGTAGAGCGTGCGGAGGAAACCTTTGATGTCGTAGTCGAGACCCAGCATGATCTCTTCAAGATACTTGAGGAGTTCATAGTTTTGAGCTTGGCCATCCAAGTGCCCCGGAATGTTGTGAACGGGCTCGATTTGACCAAGACCAAAAGCGAATTTCCAGAGACGGTTGACGATGTTGATCGTGAAGCGGGGATGTTCCCTGTCAGTCATCCAATCCGCGAATGCCATCCGTGGATTCTCGAACTGCTCAAGTTCAACGACCTTCCCGAAATAGGCTGCCGGAGAAACGGCCTCCATTGGGTCGGCATCATCGTATTTGTAGTCGTGAGGCAAACGAACGCTACCGGTTGCGGCGTCGGTCGCTCCATAGCGGTAGGAGCTGAGAATGTCCTGAAGGTTCCGGTCAAAGCGCGGCATCGGTTGTTTTCCGGCATTTCTCTCTCTCCACTCCGTCTGATACTTTTTCAGCGCTGCTGAAGCTACTTTTCCTTCTTCAGAGGAAACTCTGAGTTGTGCACCACCAAAGAAGGCGGCCATCCGATAGAAGTCCATCTGATAGACCTCCTCGAAAGGGTGATCGTGGCACTGTGCGCAGGTGATTTCTGTTCCCGTGAAAACCGTGAAGGTGTTCGAGAGATTACAAAGTGGCATTCCAATATCGGTGAGCATGTAACCCACCGCAGGATTCTCCCAGTAGGAACCCTGGCTTGCGACGAGTTCACTGACCCACTCATCCCAAGGGCGATTGGAGCGGATTTGATCTTTCGTCCAGTCGACATAGGCACCGGTCTTAATTCCATTAAGGCCGTTCATGCCGATTCCGTCGCGAATCCGAAGAAGGTCGGAAAGAAAGGTGAAGAAATGGCTGACAAAAGCTTCCGAATCGAGCAGTTCATCGATCAATTGTGCTCGCTTGTCACGGCTGCGGTCCTCGAGGAACGCAACGGTCTCGTCGTAAGTTGGAATGCGTCCTCCAATATCGAGATAAACACGGCGAACAAATTGCTCGTCCGTCATCACGCTTTTAAAGGTTGGGCTGTCTTGCGTTCCTGCGACCCCACCAGTCGGGAAGGTCATTTGTTGCAGATACTTTAATTCGTCGAGCTTCTTGGTTTTGTCTGCAGCGGTGAAGGCCGCGCTGGTTGGTGTCTCGTAGACCTTCTTGATTTCATCTCGAATCTCAATGTTAGCCTTGAGAAGCTTCGTCATGACCAGACGATCGATGTTCTTTGCGGCAGTCCCGGCATCGATGGGGGCATTGTCCCGGACGAACTTCTGGTCTGCGGCACTCAACAGATTGAGCGGGAAGGCCAGCGTTTTTCCGCTTTCCATTTTCATCAGGACTTTGCCATCCTTCATTCCGACCATTTCCGCAGTAACATTGCGGCCTTTGGTGTCTGTCCAGGTGCGCATTTCACCTGCCATAAGAGGGGCCGTGATTAAGCCAAGCACGGCTAGGGCTAGGAGTTTTTTCATAGTGGGTTCTAGAGTGAGACAGTGTGGTTTGATTTTCGCGAAACTCGTAACATACGATGGTGAAACGGGCCGTTGAAGATTATTTTCTCAACTATCAGTAGAAAAATCGCACTGATTTGGATTTTTGCCAAGAAAAGGCACTTGGTGCCAGGGGCCGAGACATCCTGACGCCACAAAAAAACCGCCTGACTATAAAGTCAGGCGGTCTTGGTAATTTGTAGAGCTAAACTAAGTGGCAGGTTATTTTCCTTCTTCCGCCTGCTTTTTGGCTTCGAGGCGAAGTTGCTCGAGGCGGGAAAGTGGTTTTTCCACTTTGGGCTTCGGCGCTGGGGCTTTGGCGTCTGCGGTTTTAACCGGTGCCGGCTTGGCCGGTTCCTTGGGTTTGGGGTCAACGCGAACGATGCCGCCCATCCCTGCTCTCTGGTTCAATGTCTTGTCACCATCTTTGAAATCGATCTGGCAGAAAAGGTTCTTGTGCTGACCAACTCGAGCACCTTCCTCGGTGGCGATTTTAAAGACCAGCTTATCCTGCCCATTTTTCAAAATGGCGTCTTGGGTTGATGTTTTCGGCGGGAGTCCCATCAGCTTGACGGTTGCGTCGCCGCTGAAATCGCGAACGGCTTCCACGTCAATGATCATATCCCCACTTTGGCCCTGCTTTACGCTAGCCATGTTGATCTTCATTTTGACGAAGTGATCTTCGATCGTTAGATCGGTCAGAGCAGAGGCGGTTCTGACCAGACCTTTCCCCGCATCAGCTTCGGCGAGAACAACCACTTTCCAGGTTCGGGTCTCAGCAGTTCCATTGCAGTTGAGCGAAAAGACCCCTTCTGTTTTGCCCTCGGGAATGGTGACCGTGCTATTGCAACTGATTCCCGGAGGTCGCCAGAGCCAACGAACGACGATGGGTTTGGTAAATCCCTCTTTCCGCGTTGCCCGCACGGTAACCTTTGTCTGACCGTCCCTCAGGATCGGCTGATCCGGCTTGACGATGTCGATGGTAAAGGGGGCTTCCTCGGCAACTGCAACCGGAAGCTGATCTTCGGTCCGGGTGTAGTAGAGCGTTCCGTTGGGATTCCCCCGGACGTAATCCATCAATTGAGTGTACTGACCGGACAAAGGCTTTTCCTTATCCGTGCTGTGGGCAAAGAGTCGGCTCAATTTTCCACCAATCGGTGCGTCGGCCTTCGCTTCAAACACAATCGGATACTGGGTCACATTGGCCGGAAGCAAATCGGCAGAAAAGGTGATTCCTGCTGGAAGATCCTTTACCTCAAAATTGGCATCGCAACGGACTCCCTGGCGGGTGACGTTCACAACGGTCGCAAACCGGCCGCCTCGAGGCACGGTCATCGACTTCCGGAACTGATTGTCCCGTTGCGTGAATTCAGGCATCGTGACAACAAGTGCGGGTTCGGTCGCTTCGGTTTCGATGCGGTAGACATAGTCCTCTCCGCCACGTTTGAGCATATCGTAGATTCTCACCCAGTAATCGCCGTCTGCTGGAGCGGTGAAGTCATAGCGGCTGTCAGCAGAGCCGTCGGCATCGTCACTGCTACCAATGGTGGTGATGGACTTGTCCTTGGGCGCAAAAATATGCATCACCGGATCAACCGGCGAGTTGATCTTCTTGGCATGAGCCCTGAAGCGGAACTTCTGGCCCTTTTTCGCGGTAAACCGGAAATAGTCGTAATCAGGGATGACGTTGCCGTCTGCATCCGTTTTGGATTGAAGGATTCCGTTGAAAGCCAATGGCAGGCTTCCTGAACTCTCCTTAATGGTCGCCCAGCTTTCGTTGTTGGACTCATCTTCAAGGACGTTGTCGTAATTGACGACTCGGAAGGTGTTGGCGGAAGGCGGAAGTTGCCCTTCGTGCTCGGCAAAGACTCCGAAATCATCCGTCGGCTCGCTGGGAACCTGAACCTTGGTCTTGTAGTCGCCCTTCACGTCGCCAATCAGAGTGACTTCAACACTTGAACCCGCCTTTCCTCCGGCAGGGTAAATGGCTTTCGGTCTTGGGAATGTCCCGATGTGGGCCCGGTATCGACCATCTCCCTGATAGGACGCATCCCGTATTAACAGAATGTATTCGCCATCTTCGGGAGCGATGAGAGAAACGTAACAGTCCTGCTTCAGAAGTGGAGTGTCATCGGAAGAAACCAGCTCAAACCGATCCGCATTGAGGATCGCGCAATAGGGATCAATTCCCACACGGTTCCTGATGGAGTTGGCTCGAAGCCCCTCGACTTCGGCGCTGATTCGTTGGCCCTTTTTAGCCGTGAAACGGTAGTAATCAGCCGTTTCGGGTTTGGAGTAGCCGTCGATGGTCGAATTGAGGACCACGTCCTGAGGAGTCTCGAACTCATTGTTGGGTTCGGCTTCAAGGGTGTTGGGAAACTGAGAGACCCAAAAACGCCGAGCGTAGGAAACACCGCTCTTGGTTCGAACGCGAAAGGCATGCTCACCCAACTTGGCGTCTGGTGCGATGACAAATTTCACGTGGAAAAAGCGTCCGCTGTTCTTCTCGTCGTGCTTGATTTCCTTCCAAGTAATCCCGGGTTGGTGAAAAAGGATTTCTTCGGCATCCCAAAGTCGACTTCCAACCAACTTCACCTCGATCTCGGTGCCGCGCTGCCCGCCGCGCGGTTCAGCGTATTGAAAGTCGGGGCTTGCGGCATGGAGCAGGGATCCCATTGGCAAACATGCCCACAGCGCTAAGGCGGTGAGCATGTTGCGAAGGAGAAAACCTGTTCCAGCGGCTGTAATGTTGCAGCTGCTTGTTTTCATTATGTAAGGATTATTCGGTTAGGCAATCTTGTCGAGAATATCCGTAATCACTTTACCGCCATCAACGATTTCCATCGGACGAGGTCCAGGGGCAATCAGCTCTTTGTCTGCTGTAATGCCCAACTGATTGTAAACCGTGGTTGCAAAGTCCATCACGCTCATCGGATCGGATTCCGGCTCGGCGCCCAATGAATCGGAGGAACCATAGATGTAACCGCGCTTCACCCCGCCACCAGCAAGCATGGTGCTGAAGACGCGAGGCCAGTGGTCGCGGCCATCCGTTTTGTTGATTTTTGGTGTCCGTCCAAATTCAGAGGAAACCATGACGAGAGTTTCGTCGAGCATTCCACGCTCATCGAGATCCGTCAGAAGAGCGGCGAGCGCTTTGTCCAGCTCAGCACCGCCGCGCTTGAAGGCGCTCTCGATATTGTTGTGGTGATCCCAACCGCCGTAGGTGAGAGTTACCAAACGGACGCCAGATTCGACGAGGCGGCGAGCCATGAGCATTCTCATACCTGCCTGATTCTTGCCATACTTGTCCTTCAGCTTGTCATCCTCTTTGGTGATGTCGAAAGCCTCGCGGGCTTTCTGGGAGCTGATCAAACCGTAAGCACTCTGGTAAAAGCTGTCCATGGCATCGATTTGGTCGTCTTTTTCGATGGAGCGGAAATGGCTATCGACAGCTTCCAGAAGACTGCGGCGTCGAGAGAACCGTTTGTCATCGACTCCGTTTGGCAGGGTCAAGTCACGGACGGAGAAACCACTGCTTGCCGGATCGGAACCCAGGCTGAACGGGCCATAGGCAGAGCTGAGGTAGCCGCTGCCAGCGAACTCGTTTGGCTGATTGGGAACGCAGACGTAGGGAGGCAGGTTGTTTCTGGATCCCAACTCGTGAGAAACTACGGAACCGAAACTTGGGAAACTCGAAGCCGGGCTCGGGCGATATCCCGTGAACATGTTGTGGGTTCCGCGCTCGTGGGCCGCTTCGCGGTGGGTCATGGAGCGAATGAAGGTCGCTTTGTTGGCAACCTTCGCCATGTCCTTCATGATTTCACTGAATTGGGCGCCTTCAATCGAGGTGTTGATCGCTTTGAATGGTCCACGGTATTCAGCTGGTGCGTAAGGCTTGGGATCAAACGATTCCTGATGAGCGATGCCTCCGGGCAGGTAAATGTGAATCAGTGACTTTGCGACGCCTTCGCGAGTTGGATAATATTTCGCTGCGCCTTGTGCCTCTGTCTTGAGAAGCTCAGGAAGAGACAGGCCAAGTCCTCCGGCAAAGCCAACATACATAAACTGGCGGCGAGGGAGAAATCCGCCACAGTGTGTTTTTCGGCTTTTCATTGTAGTCTTAATCTTAGTAGGGTGGGTGGGTAATGTGGATTTGAGCGATTGTTTTGGGCAACTGTGTCTTGCCTGCAACGGTCACGCTCGAGGCATAACACGTGGGCTATTTTTCTCTTTTATCACGAAATGCGCAGTTTCAGGCGCTTTTCGAGAAATTTGAAATCGAGACCGTTCTGAAGTGTTCACAATCTGATTTTTATGGAGGCCACGTCTTTACGAAGCAATTCGGGATCCCAATGGAACCGGAATTCCCGTACCTGGAGAATTGGAATACGCTTTGGCGTTTGGCAAGATCAATCTCCCTGCGGGAACAGGCGCGATGGAGACACTCTGATTTCTTGGGTTTTCGGCAATTCTCAACACGGCGTCGCCAACATCCTTAATCTGTTGAAAGCGGTCATCCGGATCCTGTTGCATGGCCTGAACCACGATTTCATCATATCTCGGGTCGAGCGCCGAATTCAGGCTGCTGGGGGACCGCCATGCTCCCAGCGGCAATTTGCCGGTTAGAAGTTGGTAGAGAACAACCCCCACACTGTAAATGTCAGCGCGGTGATCGACGTCGGCACCGCTTTCCATCGCTTCTGGAGCGAGGTAGTTGGGCGTGCCGATGGAAATGCTGGCCTGGGTAAGTCCGATTCGCCCTTGGGTCGCTTTCCGCTTCACCAAGCCGAAGTCGGTCAGTTTTACGACTCCGTCTTGGTCGATCATGATGTTGCCAGGCTTCACATCCCGGTGAATCAAGTCACGGCTGTGGGCATAACTGAGCGCTTCGCAGACTTGGGGGATCCAACTCTGGACGTGTTCGGTGGTGAGTCGGCCGCCTTCAGAGATTTTGTGAAGATCCTTGCCATCAACGTACTCCATCGTGAAGTAAAGGAGGTCGCCTGCATCATCAAAATCGTGAAGCTTCACGATGTTCGGATGATTGAGGAGGGCAAGCGCCCGGGCCTCTCTCCGAAATCGTTCAACAAAGTCCCACCCCTGGCGCGGAGCTTGGGAGGACAAGATTTTGACTGCAACGTAACGGCGAAGTTTGGATTGGAACGCCCGATAGACGGCTCCCATCCCTCCTTGACCGATCAGTTCGAGGAACTGGATTTGGTTTTGAAACCTAGCGTTTAATTCCGTGGGGGTCGGCGGAACGAACGCAGCTTCAAGTAGCGTATCGTTTTCGCTCATAAGTAGGTTACGGATGTAGCGATATTCATGCCAAAACGTCGAAATTCAAGATTTGTTGTCAATTGATTTGGAGGTGCCTTACTCTGATTAAGTTTCTGTTAGGAACAATCCCTGCGCTGTGAAAGAATTGGCACGATTTGCGGTGAATACGGCATCAAGTTTCTTCAGGTTTCGGCGTTACTGGCCTCTTTGTGCTTTGGTGCTGGGGCTTAGACCATTTTCCCGCTAATTGTTCAGACAAACCCTTCAAACCATGATTAATCGCCGCCGATTTATTAATTCGTCTATCGCCGCAGCTGTTTCTGCGCCTGCCATCGTCAGAGGTCAGGATCTCAACTCCAAGGTTCAACTCGCTTCCATCGGTTCCGACGGGAAGGGGTGGACCGATACCAAGGAGCTGTCGACTCACCAGAAGTCGTATCACGTCGCCTTTTGCGATGTCGATCTCTCCCGGACCCAGAAAGTTGCCGAGTTGCGGCCTGAAGCACCCATTTTCCAGGATTACAGGGAAATGCTGGAAAAACTGGGTGATCAAATTGATGCAGTCACCGTCTCCACGCCGGATCACATGCACGCCTATATCGCCCTCGATGCGATGCGGCAGGGGAAACACGTTTACGTGCAAAAACCGCTGACCCACAATGTATGGGAAGCCCGTCAGATGACGCTGCAGGCTCGGAAATCCGGCGTCATCACGCGAATGGGCAACCAGATTCATTCGCACGAGGCCTATCGGACAGGCGTTCAATTGATCCAAAGTGGAGCGATTGGGAAGGTGAAACGGGTTCACAGCTGGTGTGGCGCAACCGGGCATGGCAAATCTTTCCATATCGACCGTCCGGAGGTCAGTGAGGATCCGCCCGCCTCGGTGGACTGGGACTCTTGGATTGGTGTGGCCCCAATGCGGCCGTATGGCGCTCACAAGGTGTATCATCCGTGGGGATGGCGTGATTGGCAGGATTTTGGCAATGGAGCCCTTGGTGATTTTGGCTGCCACATTCTCGACCCCGTTTACACCGCGTTGGAAATTTCAGAAGCTCCAACTCAGATTGAGGCGGATCACACCGGTATCAACGATGAAGTCTGGCCAGCCCAAACCACGGTTCATTACACCTATCCCGGCACCTCACGAACCGTGGATTCGCTTCAGATTACCTGGTATGACGGAGGTCGGCTTCCCAGTATCAAGGGCAGCCATCTTCCGGCAACCGAATCCCTGCCCCGCAGTGGATCGCTGTTCATTGGCGAAGAGGGAAGCATGGTGATGCCGCATATCTCTGCCCCGCGATTGTATCCCCAACGGCCATTCGAGATGGCTGAAAACCAGAATCACTATCACGGCTGGCTGGATGGAATTCAAAGCGGACAACAACCCAGTGATGGTTTTGACTATGCTGGCCCACTTACGGAAGCGGTTCTGTTGGGAAATGTTGCGGTGAGATACCGGGGACAAAAACTGCATTGGGATGCCAAAGCCTTCCGGATCACCAATTTGGTCGAGGCGAATTCCTGGCTGTGGCGTGACTATCGGGAAGGCTGGGAAATTGCGCCCGTCTGAGATTTTCTGCAGAAGTCTTGAAATGGTTCGTCTAACCCATCCCTAACAGACTCCATGAACCTGCGACTACTTCTTTGTTTTTTGATGCTGGGTTCGCCCAGTTTTGCGGTCACGATGAAAGAGGCGGAACAACTCTATCGAGATGGGAACTATGCGGAGGCGTTTTCCGCCTATGAACAGCTCTTGGATGAAGGATCCGGAATCCCTCCCTCCGATGCTGCTCAAGCGGTCAACCGCGGTCGACGGTGCCTGGAGCGGCTGGATCTGGTGAAGCTGGATTCCTTTCTGGAAACCGCGATTGCGAACCATGGTTCGAGTTGGCAGGTCCTGCTTGTTGTCGCAAAATCCTATCACCAATCGACCCATCGCGCGGAATTGATCGATGGCGATTACCGGAGGACCTGGGGACGCTACGATTCTTCGAAACGAGATCGTGTTCGGGCCCTGCAGCTTCTGGAACGGGCCTTCCCGATGATCCAACAGGCGGCAGATCAAGTACGAGCTGATTTTTGGGAGGAGGTGGCGCAGATCCTTCAACCTCGGGAAAGCTGGCGATTCCAGGAACTGACCGACCTTTCGGAGCTTCCTGACTATGAGGAACAGGCGCGCTACGATTCCAGAAGAGCTCCCGTGAATGCGAATGGGGAGCCTGTTTTTCACCAGAAACCAGAGAGTTGGGAGGGCGCAGTTTCGGACGGCGAGCGTTGGCGTTGGGTTCTCGCGCAACTGGAGGAAGTTGGCGAAAATCACCAGCTCAAGGCGCTGAGCATTCGGGCCCGCTTCCTTCAGAGTCAATTCGGAGTGCAAACCCTTGTTTCGGTTTGGCGATTCAGTGGTGAGGAGGATGCCGAAAAAGCGCAGTTGCTCGCGAGGAAACTGCGCGACCTGCAGGACGATCAAACCATCGCCTACCTCGCCACAGGGCCCCAGAAAATCACCCTGCCAGGGGAGCACAATCACTTGGAACTTTGGAAACAGGTTGCGGCTGCCGATGTCAAAAACGGACATGTCGAAACCGCTCTGAGCGAACTCGCGGAAATTCATGTTCAGCGGGATCAGCGCCCCAAGGCGGCGGAATACCTCCGCCGTGCGATTCAGCGTTTTGAGACCAAGCATCACCGAGAGCTTCTGCAGCAACTCACGGGAAATTTTGGCCGATTTGATGGCACGCGGACGGAGGCGCACGGTCAACCTGTTGAAGTTGGCTTCGTGTATCGAAACGCCTCGGAAGTGAAGTTCCAGGCTCGCCGGATCGATTTCACGCAATTGCTCGATGACGTGAAGGATTATATTCGGAGCAACCCCAAGGATTGGGATTGGCAGGAATCAGACATCGAAAACATTGGGCGGCGATTGTTGGAAGAGGACCAGCAGAAGTATCTCGGAGAAGAGGTCGCCGCGTGGACCGTTGCGCTTGAGCCTCGCGAAGCTCATTTGGAGAGGCGGGCCATCGTTGATACCCCACTTCAGGAGGCCGGCGCCTACTGGCTGGAGGCTCACGTTTCTGAGGGGAACAAGACCAGCGTGGTGGTTTGGGTCACCGATACGGCGATTGTCCGGAAACCGCTCGATGGGAAATTTCACCATTTCATTGCGGACGCAAGAAGCGGAGTCGGAATCGCGAAGGCTGATGTCGAGTTCTTTGGTTGGGAGCGGGATCGTGGACGCGTTCAGCAGAATAAATGGAAGGTTAACGTCAGTTCTCAATCCAAACAGACGAATGAAAAAGGCGAGGTCGAGTTTCAGCAAGGGCAGCGCGATCGCAAGCAGTGGTTGACGACCGCAAGGACGGAACAGGGCCGTTTTGCCTATCTCGGCTTTCGTTCGATGTGGGCGCGCGATTACCAAAACGCTCAGCCGGATTCGGCTCGGATTTTTGCCATCACCGATCGCCCTGCCTACCGGCCCGGAGATACGGTGAACTTCAAGGCGTGGGTTGGGCGTTCGCGCTATGATCAGGAGTTGATGGGAGAGTTTGAAGGTCGCCCTGTGGAGATCACCATTCAGGCTCCCAATGGTGAAAAAGTTTATGAGGCAGCCAATTTATCCGCAGACAAATATGGTGGTGTTAGTGGCCAATTTGTTCTGGGCGAAGAAGCCACCCTTGGGGCTTATCACATCAGGATAGAAAGCCGGAAAATTTATGGTTCCGGAAACTTCCGGGTCGAGGAATATAAGAAACCGGAATTCGAGGTCATTGTCGAAGCACCGGACGAGCCCATTGCTCTTGGCGAAAAGTTCACGGCAAGTGTCAAGGCCAAATACTATTTTGGAGCTCCGGTCACCAACGGTGAAGTCGCGGTAAAAGTGAAGCGCCGCCCTCACGAGGAGCAATTCTTTCCGATTCGGCCTTGGGATTGGTTGTACGGTCGTGGTTATGCGTTCCATCTTCCCGAGCATCGATGGTATCCGGGGTGGAATAGCTGGGGATGCGTCGCTCCGCGGTATTCCTGGATTCCGTGGCATCAACCGGAACCTGAGCTGGTGCTGGATGAGACGTTTTCCCTCGGTCCGGATGGAACCGTGAAAGTGGAGATCGACAGTTCCCTTGCGAAGGAACTTCATGGCGATACGGATCACCAATACACGATTGAGGTTGAGGTGACGGATGAATCACGTCGCACCATTACCGGTAGCGGTTCGGTGATCGCGGCGCGGTCTCCTTTTGAGGTTTTTGTTGCCTTAAATCGCGGGTTTTACGAGGCTGGTGATACGATCCAAATGTCTGCCTTTGCTCGTACGCCGGATGGCAAACCGGTGAGAGGGAAGGGGGCCGTGACTCTTTACGCGGTCAGTTATGATCAGGAAGGAAACGCCAGGGAAACGAAGGCCCACCGTCAAGATGTTCCCGTCAGCGAGGATGGCCGAGTCGAGATTCAATTGGAAGCTGCGAAAGCTGGGCAATTCCGACTGACTTGCGTGGTGGCGACTGATTCGGGAGTGACTGCAGAAGGAGCAAGGTTGGTTACGGTTCGCGGTGGTGACGTTGATAGTGCGGATTTCCGCTTCAACGCCCTGGAATTGGTTCCAGATCAGCCCACCTATCAATCGGGAGACACGATGAAACTTCTCATCAACACGGAGCAGGAAAACAGCACCGTGGTTCTCTTTCTGGATCCGGTGAACGGAGTCTACACCCAGCCGGTTATTCTGAACGTTCCGGGAAAAAGTTTGGTCTATGAGCACGTGGTTGAGGCTCGTGATCAGCCGAATTTTTTCGTGGAAGCCTATACCATTAGCCACGGCGACGTGCATCAGGTGACCCAGGAAATTGCAGTGCCTCCGACAGAGCGAACGCTGAACCTGGAAGTGACGGCGGATGCTCAAGATTATCGCCCTGACACGGAAGCAAAATTGCGTGTTCGCCTTACGAATCCTGATGGAACTCCGTTCGTTGGGCAGACCGTTCTCGCCGTCTATGACAAGGCAATCGAGTATATTTCCGGCGGGTCCAATGTCCCTGACATCCGTTCCTTTTTCTGGAGCTGGAAGCGACGCCACCATCCGCAACGTGAGGACAACCTGCACGGCTACTATCCAAACCTTCCATTATCGAGCGAGGATCTGATGCCGCACTTTGGGCTCGGCTTAGTGGGAATCGAGGATGCCGAAGTTGGTGGTGCCGTTCTAGCGGTTGAAGAGGCCGTTCCTCAAGGGGCGATGGCAAAAATGGCACGAACACCGGCGCCGATGGCGTCGGCAGCAGTCGGGGCCGTTGCCGACGCTCAGGAAGGTGGTGCTGAAGAGGTTGTTGTCGCGGCTGTTCGAACCGATTTTGCGGATTCAATTTTCTGGGCCGCAGCTTTGGAAACGGACCAAGAGGGGTTCGCCAATGTTTCGATCGATTTGCCCGATAACCTGACCACCTGGAAGATTCGCGGATGGGGACTAGGTTCTGGAACGCGGGTCGGGCAGGGCGAAAGCGAGTTTACGACCAGTAAAAAGCTGGTTCTCCGCCAACAAGCACCGCGGTTTTTTGTCGAGAAAGACGAAGTGGTTCTTTCCGCAAACGTGCATAACTATCTCGACAAAGCCGTGGATGTTCGAGTCGAGTTGGAACTTGAGGGAGGGGTGCTGGAGGCGATGGACGCACAATCGCTCTCCCAATCCGTAAAATTGGATTCGGGTGGTGAGCAGCGATTGAATTGGAGAGTGAAGGCGGTGGGTGAAGGTGAGGCCATTGTCAGGATGAAAGCTCTCACCAACATAGAATCGGATGCGGTGGAACTGAGCTACCCGGTTTACGTTCATGGGATCTTGAAGACTGAATCCTGGAGTGGAGTCATTCGGCCCGACGAGACAACCGGTAACCTGACGTTCAACGTGCCTGCCGAACGGAAACCGGAACAGTCAAAGTTGGAAGTCCGGTTCTCGCCCAGCATTGCCGCGGCAATGGTCGATGCACTTCCCTACCTGATTGAGTATCCCTATGGATGTACCGAACAGACGGTGAACCGTTTCATTCCCTGTGTCATTACTCGGAAAGTATTGGATGATATCGGAATCGATCTGAAGGCGATCCGGGACAAGGCGGTGAACCTCAATCCCCAGCAATTGGGGGATGCCCAAGAACGAGCCGCGCAATGGAAACGCCACATCGAAAATTCTCCGGTTTTCAATGAGAACAAGCTCAATCGTTTGATCGCGAAAGGGAGTCAGAAGTTGGAGGACATGCAGAATGCGGATGGCGGTTGGGGCTGGTTTACCGATTCATCTTCGCCGCATACGACATCGATTGTCGTTTACGGTTTGCAGCGCGGGATTGCAGCAAACTCCAAAATCAATCAGGGAGTGTATGAACGCGGATTGCAGTGGCTGATGCGCTACGAACGAGAGCAGCTTCGGCGGCTTACGCTTCCAAAGGACGAGAAAGGTCACAAGAGTTCTGCCGATCACCTGGATGCGTATGTGGCCTCGATTCTTGCTGCCGAGCAACGTGGGGAGTCCAAGATGCTGGATCTGCTTTACTGGGACCGGACCAATTTGACCTTGTATTCCAAGGCGTTGTTGGGGCTTGCTCTTGAGATGAAGGGGAGGGATGAGGAGCGTGATATGGTGGTTCGCAACCTTGAGCAGTTACTCGTGATCGATGACGAAAACCAGACGGCCTATCTCAACCTTCAGAACGGAAGTTACTGGTGGCATTGGTATGGAAACCAGATTGAGACGCACGCCGCCTATCTCAAACTGTTGGTCGCGATCGATCCGAAGTCTGAAACGGCTTCAGGAGTCGTAAAATACCTCCTCAATAATCGTCGCCATGGCTCGTATTGGTACAATACCCGCGACACCGCAGCCTGTATTGATGCGATCGCAGACTATTTTGTGAAAAGTGGGGAAGCCAAGCCGGATATGACGTTGCAGATTCTGGTTGATGGCCAGGTTCGGAAAAATGTCGAGATCGGTAAAGATGATCTGTTCTCGTATGATAGCCAGTTCCTGGTCGGAGCGGATGAACTCACGAACGGTGAGCATCAGCTGGAATTTCGCAAGGAAGGAACCGGTCCTCTGTATTTCAATGCCTATCTGACCAATTTCACGAAAGAGGATCCCATCACGAAAACCGGGTTGGAAGTCAAAGTGGAACGACGATTCTGGAAACTGACTCCCAAAAACGCACAGGCAACGGTCTCAGGGCAACTTGGACAAGTGGTCGAGCAGAATGTCGACTCTTATGATAAGACACGTATCGACGGTGAGTCCGTACTTCAAAGCGGTGATATGGTCGAGGTGGAACTGATCGTCGAAAGCAAGAACGACTATAGCTACATCTTGATCGAAGATATGAAGGCGGCCGGGATGGAACCTCTCGATGTTCGCAGTGGATACTTCGGCCAACTCGGGGCCTATCGAGAATTGCGTGATGAAAAGGTCGTCTTTTTTCTTCGCAACTTGCCGCAAGGGCAACATTCCCTCAGCTATCGAATCAAAGCGGAGATTCCTGGGAAGTTCAGTGCTTTGCCCACAAAAATCATGGGAATGTATGCTCCTGAACTGGTCGGGAATGCGGATGAAGCAAAGATCGAAATTGAAGACCCCAAAAAAGGCGGTTAAGCCACTTTCGCCAGCTTCGTATGATTCCGCATGATGGCTTGGCGCAATTCATCCAGAGCCACGGGCTTCGTCAAGAAGTCATCCATTCCAACTTCAAGGCAGCTCTCGCGGACTCCAGTCAGCGCGTGACCCGTCATGGCGACGATCACCGGTTGTTTGGGCAGATCGAAATTCTTGCGGATCAATCGGGTTGAGTCGATTCCGCCAAGCACCGGCATCTGCAAGTCCATGATGACCATGTCATACTCACCACTTTCATTGACGGTGTTTGCACCTTCCAGCCCGTTGGGGGCAATATCGACTTCGTAGCCCAGCTTCTTCAACATCATCGAGACGATCTTCTGGTTGAGGGGCTGATCCTCAACGAGCAGGAACTTCGCAGGATACTCCAGAGCCATTTCCTTGGAGTAGGCTTTCGCCTCCGCTTTCTCTGCGGCGACCACATCCTCAGAGAAGATCCTCGCGAGATTCTGCATCATGGCCCGCTCTTTGAACGGTTTCACTTGTTTGCACACTTTCGGATGCTCTGGAATCGAGATGTCGCGATCAGCCCGGTGCAGCACCATGACGGGAATCTGGTGACTGGCCAACTGATTGACGAAGGCAACCAACTGCTGCTCATCTTGATCATTGGCGTCGAGCACGACTCCTTCCGGATTGAACTTCCCAAGTTCCTCATACATCTCTTCACTCAATCCAGGAATCGACTTCGCCTCCATGGCCCAGCCTTTGAAGTAGGTCTCGATCGTTTCGGCAAACACGGGCTTCTGACTGACCACCGCAATTTTCTTCTCACGGATCGCCTCGAAGTACGGGAACAAATGTTCCATTCTCGGCTGCTCGGGGTCGATCTTCAGCGGAATTTCGAAGATGAAAGTCGCCCCTTCATCGACGGAACTTTCCACCCGTAGATTTCCTTCCATCAAGCTGGTCATTTTCTCGCAAATCGCGAGACCAAGACCGGAACCTCCGTATTCCCGGGTGGTCGAGTTGTCCACTTGTTGAAACGCTTCAAAGATCAGTTCGTGGTTCTCCTCAGCAATTCCAATTCCGCTGTCTTGCACGGAGAAACGAATAATTGGCTTGGCGTTTTCGGTTTCAGTGACGGATGCCTTGACCACGATCTCACCACCTTCAGGCGTGAATTTGATGGCGTTGTCGACCAGATTGATCAGAATTTGCCGAAGCCGCTCATAGTCCGCAAAGACCACCTCGGGGATGGTCGGGTCGATCCAATGAATCAACTCCAGATTCTTGGCGTGAGCCTTGTAGGTCATTCTGGAGGTGACGTCTTCCAGCAGCTCTCGCATCTCCATCGATTTCACGTCCAGAACAACTTGTGCGGAATCCAGTTTCGAGAAATCGAGCACATCATTAATCGTATGAAGAAGGGATTGCCCGCTCGCGCGAATCAGATTGAGCATTTCGCGATGCTCGCTGGATACTTCGCCGTCCAGCATCAGGCTGGTTGTCCCGATAATTCCGTTCATCGGAGTGCGAATCTCGTGACTCATGTTCGCCAAAAAGTCGGATTTGGCTTGCATGGCTTTTTCAGCCTGTTCTTGCGAAACCGCCGCGCATTTCTGGGCTTCGTTGTTGTTTTTCTGGACGCTCTCGAGGCATTCCGCCAGTTGATTCACTCCTCGCTGTGTTTTGCCAATTTCGTCCTCGGTCAGAACCCGAATCCGATATTCATACCGGCCATTCCGGACTTCATTGATTCCATGGAGAATCTTGGAGACTTCTCGCGCAATTCCCCGGACGAAGCCGCCTCCCAGGAACATCGCAGGAATTGAGCCGGCGATGATTCCCAAAATCACCGTTCCGACAAAGGGCTGCCACTTGATGATCCTGGCGGAACGAATTTGACGCGCTGCGACGATGCCTTGAATGCCGGGCTTCCCCGATTGGACGATTGGGCTGACTGCCGTGATCAGGCGGGGCTGTCCCCAGGAAGCTCCGAGTTTGTTGCCCAGATTGGGGAGCGTGGGGTTTTTCGTCTCAAAGTCAATGTACTCGACCTGATGGGCAGCTTCGCCGAGAAAGGCGCGCTGCATTGCAAGGGTTGAGCGAATGGCGGTCAGTTCGAACGGCGTCAAATCGCTGGGCAAAAGTTCCAACTCTCTCGTAGATGGATCGACTCGAAAAATGGCGACCTTGGTTGCAGGTTGGTCTTCGAACCGGGCCCGGAGGTTCTCCGCGATTTGGCCAAGAGTTTGCGGATCCTCGCTGTTGAAGGCTCCGTTTCTGGAAACGGACTGTGCCGCAAATTGAACTTGAGAGTAGAGAGCGTTCGCCTGCTCAAGTTCCATTCTCGCCTTTTGGGTGAAGTAAACCACCGCCACCAAGGTAAGGCTGGAGGTGATCACCAACAGGAACGTGAGAATCATCTGACGAACTGAGAGCGGAAAGCGAGAGATCATTTGGGAATGCTAAATTTAAACACAAAAACAATAAAAACAATAACTAGAGTATGATTTCTTGGCACAGAAAGTGTTCGCCACCCCGATGGGGGCTGCAGGCGGTGGTTGGCCCTATTTGATCTTCTGCCAGTTGTGTCTATCTGACCCGACTCTCGAAAGTTTGTGGCTGTTGCTCTCCCCGTTCGTTGACGCCGTTCACCATTCGATCTCGGAGCCGATCGTTCTCGCTGGCGTCCCTTTTGCGTTTTGGCCCGTATACTGCTTCATATCCCAAAGTGAGCCGTAGTGAATTTCAGCTTCCTGAGTCGGCACCGGTAATGGTGCTTCCTCAATGCAATTTTTTCCCCCACACACCGCTTACCCTTTTCATCTTTGAGCCCCGTTACCGGCAGATGCTTGCCAAGGTTCTCGAAACGGACCGGGTTTTCTGCATCGGTACCCCTGCGGGAGGTCAGAGCGACGCTCCAATTGAGTCAGTTGCCGGGATTTATCAGCATGGAACGGTTGGCCTGGTTCGTGCGTGTGTGAAGAATGACGACGGAACCTCTCATCTGGTCCTGGATGGGCTTGAGCGCGTTCATTTTATCGATTGGATCGTTGATGAACCCTATCGCATCGCGGAAATCGTTCCCGTCGAGACTGCGATGGAAGATGCATCGCTTCTCGATCCCTTTTTGGATCGCATTGGGGAACTTCTCGCCGAAATGCGGGACGGAGACATTTCAATGCCGCCGCTGTTTGCTCAAGAGGAATGGAGACACGTGGAGCCTGAGATTTTGGTGGACTGGATCGCGAATTACTTCATCGAAGACATTCACGCCCGACACTTTTTGCTGAGTGAACCTCGACTTGTGGAGCGGTATCGATTCGTCACGAACTGGATGGAAACGCAAGTCGCTGCGATTCGAAAAAGCTAGCCTCAATCGCTCAAAGCAGGGTTCCTACCGATCCTCCATCGACCAGGATCGTTTGGCCCGTGATCATGGCGGCCGGTTTCCCGGCAAGAAAAATCGCTGCGGCCGCGACTTCCTCAGGGGTGGCCAATCGTTTGGCCGGAACTTTTTCAACGGCGGCGCTCAATGCTTCCGGAGTTGGGTGGAGCTGACGAATGCGTTGGGTGTCCGTTGCTCCCGGGGCGACGTTGTTCACCGTGATTCCTTCCGCCGCCACTTCCGTTGCGAGGGTTCGTGCAAATCCGGTGACTCCGGCGCGAAAGGCGTTGGAAAGAGTGAGGTTGGCGACCGGTTCTTTGACCGAAAGGCTGGTGACATTGATGATGCGTCCCCATTTCGCGGCTCGCATCGCCGGCAGGCATTCGCGCGCCAGGCGAATGGCCGACATTAGCGTCAATTCGTAGCCCCGGGCCCAGGTTGCGTCATCCAAGTCCGCAGCTGCGCCGGGAGGTGGGCCTCCGGCATTGACGACGAGAATTTCAGGATCACCAATTTGCTCCCGGGTTTGACTCAAGAGCGCGGCGATGGCTTCCGGATCGCTCGCATCAGCGGGAATCGCGGCGACGGCTCCCGTCTCGACTCTTGCGCTTTCCAAGCTTGCCGTGTTTCGCGACGAAATGACGACTTTCGCTCCTTCCTGCGCCAGTCCTTTCGCGATCGCAAAGCCGATTCCCTGGGAGGAGCCGGTAACCAGGGCGATTTTACCCGCAATATCCAGGTTCATGATCCCAAGGTAGGAAATTCACCCCGTTCCAAGGCCGCTTCGTAGGCTTCGTTCAGGAGGTAATGTTCCCAAATCGCTTCGCCCAACACATCTTTGTCGGCTTTGCTGAATCCGAGGTGGAGGTGCCTTCGCCATCCTTCTGCATGTTGATATTTACCCGACATGCGGCCGACTTCGGCGGATGTCTCGTCCATGGATTGAAGGTAGCTGTCCATGCCCTGGGTTTTATCGAGCCAGTCCTTTTGGCTCATGTGGGCGGCCAGCGCTTCCCGTTTGATGTCGTGAACATCAGTTGTGTCGACATAGGCTCCGGGAACGATTCGGCGCCGGAGCTGGTCACGCAATCCATGGGGCATCGCGTGATAAAGGGTGACCTCGTGAGCGACCGCTTCACTGGGGGGATGGGTTCCAAAATTCGGCATTCCACGTGCAAAAGCCGCCGTCACCACGATTCGCGAGGTGTTCATGTGGTCCTCCATGTAATCTTCCGGCGAATGGGTGAGGATGATGTCCGGTTTGACCTCGCGGAGCACGGCTGCGACTCGACGAACGGAGTCCACCTCATACACAATCTGAAGATCTTTGCCGGGCGAACCATGAAATTTGGAACCGAGAATCGCTGATGCGGTTCTCGCCTCTTTGCCGCGAATTTCGATCGTTTGTTGAGGATTGAAGGTCATGCTTCCGCAATCTCCTCCACTCAGTGTCATGTAGTGGGTTTCCCAGCCCGCATTGCGGAGGCGCAAGAGCGTTCCGGCGGCGACAAACTCGATATCATCAGGGTGGGCGAAGATGGCAAAGGCGACCTTGGGCATGGCGCAAACCTAACGAGGCGTGAGCTGAAACTCAAGCTTCCAAATCCTGGCCGACGTAGTGGATGGCCCGGAACCCAAATTTCTCGCCGGCGCGGATATTGGGCTCCAGATCGTCGATGTAGATCGTATTGCCGGGATCAATCCCAAACTTGGTGATGGTGTGTTCGTAAATGGCCGGATCGGGCTTGGCGGAACCGGCTTCGTGGCTGAAAACCCAGTCGTCAAAACACCGGAAAACGGGGTAGTCATTCATGAAGTGATCGACATGAAGCTGGTTCGTGTTTGAAAGCAGCAGCATGCGATGACCTTCGCTTTTGAGCCGTTCAATCATCTTTGCGACGGGCTCGTTCAGCGTGAAAATGTGCTGCCAGGCCTTGATGAAGGCTTCGCGGGTTCCCCGGTAGCCGATCGTCTCAAACGCCAACTTCAAAAAGTCCTCCGTTTCCATGGTCGATGCCTCCATTTCGGACTTCGGATCGGCGATCATCTCCAAAAGTCGCGGGACGGGGACCTCGCAATCCGCTTCAATCGCTTTGGCGAACTTCTCGAAGTCAAAAAAGAGGATCACGTTTCCGATGTCGAAGAGGTAGTCGGGCTTGGCCATGGTTGGATCTATCGGTTTCGGGCGAACGGTTTCAAGTGCCAAGTCCGTCATTCACGAAGCTTGAAACCTGAGACTCGCGCTCGTAAGACTTTTTCCACGATGAAAGCCCTGACCCTGACCGCATACAACGAATTTCGCTATGAAGACGCGCCGGACCCCGAGATGGGACCCGATGACGTGATTATTGGCGTGAAGGCATGTGGAATTTGCGGGAGCGACATTCACGGCATGGACGGATCCAGCGGACGGCGCATTCCTCCGATCATCATGGGACACGAAGCGGCGGGCGAAATCGTGAAAACCGGGGACAACGTAAAGGATTGGAAGGTTGGCGATCGTGTCGCTTTTGATTCGATGATTTTTTGCGGGAAATGCGAAGCTTGTCAGTCCGGGCACACCAACCTTTGTCCCGAACGCCGTGTGATCGGGGTTTCCTGCGAAGATTACCGGCGTCACGGTGCCTTTGCCGAATTGGTCCAGATTCCCCAGCACATTCTCGTCCCGATGCCGGAAGGGCTCAGTTTCGAGGAGGCTGCGTTTGGCGAGCCGGTTGGGGTTGCGCTTCATGCCGTCGGATTGGTTTCGCCGGAGAAGGGCGATGTCGCGGTCGTCGTTGGCGCCGGTTTGATTGGCTTGCTCGTGGTTCAAGCGCTGAAGCGCGCTGGGTGTGAGCGGGTTCTCGCGGTTGATCTCGATGAAAAACGTTTGGAATTGGCCAAGGAACTTGGTGCGGATGCCGCCGTCAATTCGGGGGCGGAAGACGTTCTCGATCAGATTCGGGCTTGGACGGGAGGCGATGGCGCGGACATCGCGATGGAGGTGGTGGGAATCTCGCCGACCATTAATCTGGCCGTCAGATCGGTTCGCAAAGGCGGCAAAGTCGGGGCTGTTGGCAACTTGAAAGCTACCGTCGATTTTCCACTCCAGGATGTCGTGACTCGAGAAATCACCGTTTATGGATCCTGCGCTTCGGCTGGAGAATATGAAGAAGCACTTCAAGCCGTTTCCTCTGGCGAGATCAGCGTCAAGCCGCTGATTAGCGCTTCTGCGCCGATCCGTGAAGGTGGAGACTGGTTTCAGAAGCTCTACAACAAGGAGGGTGACCTGTTGAAAGTGATCCTTCATCCCTAAGGCGGGGGCGTTTGAACCTTCTCACAAAGCCCCGAACAGCATTTCCTGTCGGGAAAAGCGCCGCATCTTTAGATCACGCGAAGCGTAACCCATTTGAGCGAGACGTTGTCTAACAACGAGACAAGTTTTCTCTGAAAACTTGTTGCAGCAAAGTTAACACCGTAAAAATGTAAGCCAGTGTTAGTATCTTCGTTCGCCTAGGACTTGATGGATTTGTTCCGAATATTTGCCCCTTTTGTTCGATTGACTGCTGTAGCCGCGTTGGCTTTAGCGGCGACGAGTTGTGCGATCTATCCCGATACTCCAGTTTGGAAAACCAAAATGGCAAAGGGAAAGCACATTAAAAACCTTTCGGAACGGAGTTTGCTCCGAAAAGCTCGTCAGGATACGGTTGACCATGGCTTGTCTGAGGCTCGGGAGGAGTTGCTCGTGAATCTGCGCAATCTCGATGCCAAGAATGGGTTGCTGGAAACCCGACTTTCCATGGCGACTGCAAATCCTGGGATGGTCTTCGAGGATGCGATTCGAACCATGCCGAAGAGTGAGCGGTCCAAAGTCGGCTTTTTGATGGTGCCGGGAATGCGCCGGGGGGTTGATGATCCTCACACTTCCAAAGAGTTGCTGGATGCCGCATCGGACGAATGCCGAAAGTATGGCTTCTCTGCAATGGTTGTCGACACGGTGCCTGATGGTCCCGCGATTACCAATGCTCCGTTGTTTGCTCCGCAGTTTGAAAAAATGCTTCGGGAAAAGGAAAGCGTGATCATCGTAACGGCATCGAAAGGGGCAACCGATCTGGTCCATTACCTCTTCTTCGAAGGCAAAGAGCTCGAACCGGAATTGCGTTCCCGGATCAAAATGATTTTCACCCTCGCCGGGCCACTTCAAGGAGCCTACATGGCCAATTGGGCCGCGACGAATCCCAGGTTTGTGCCTTTTCTCATTCGGATTACGGCGGGCCGTCCGCCTTATCGCTATCGCCTCACCGCGATTCGCGAAATGGGATCTTCCTTGTGGGGAAAAGAAGAAGAGAACGCCTGGCTTTCCGAAACCTATCCCAATCTTACCTGGGTCAGTTTGGTGATGGTTTCCGATGGACCGAACGGACTGATTGGAGACACTCCGTATTGGCCGCCAAGTTTGCTTGAGCGAGTCTTCTACACCTCACATCTCTACAGCCCCAATGATGGGCTCGTTGAATCAGCATCTGCAGTTTTGCCTCCGGGGACCGGTGTGGAGCAGTGGGTGGTACGCGGTCGTGGAGCTCATGCGGTTCCGCTCGGGAAATACCCGGACGGAACCCCGATTGCCGGGAATACGCAGGGCGATGTTCGGGATGATATCAATCCTGAGGCCGGTCAGGAGATGTTCAGCGCGTTGTTGCGCAGCTTGCCGCGCTCCGTGTTAAAGTGAGCCATGTTTCGGCTTGCCTGTTTTCTCCTGATCAGCGCCTCGTTGGCGGTTGGTCAGACTGACTGGCCTCATTTTCGGGGCCCGCTTTTCACCGGGGAAGCTCCCGAGGCGAATCCTCCTGTCGAATGGAGCGAAACCCGGAACCTTCGTTGGAAGACCGAGCTTCCCGGGTTGGGGCACTCCTCACCCATTGTCTGGGGCGATCAGATTTTTCTCACGTCGGCGATTCCGGTTGGTGACCCGTTGCCCGAACCCAAATTCAGCGGGCGCGAGGGAGCGCACAACAATTTACCGATCACGCACCGGCAGCGATTTGTGGTTCTGTCGGTCGATCGACAAAGTGGTGAACTTCTCTGGGAAACCCAGGTCAACGAGGCTCTGCCGCATGAAGGTGGTCACGAGACGGGAAGTCTCGCGTCAGCTTCGATCGTCACGGATGGGGAGCGTGTTTACGCCTTTTTCGGTTCCTACGGGCTCTTTTGCCTCGATTTGGATGGTCGCGTGATTTGGACGGCGAATTTTGGGGCGATGCATTCCAAACATGGTCATGGCGAAGGGGCGTCACCTCTCGTCGCCAATGACTTTGTGATCGTGAACTGGGATCATGAGGAGGATTCCTCACTTTCCGCGTTCGATCGAAGAACCGGGGAACTCCAATGGCAAACCAAGCGCGATGAAAAGACTTCCTGGGCCTCACCGATTGCCGCGAAGGTGGATGGGAAAATGCAGGTCATCGTGAGTGGGACGAAGGCCGTTCGCGGCTATGATCTCGAGACCGGGGATGTCATTTGGGAATGCGGGCCGCTTTCGGCCAATGTGGTGGCTTCACCGCTTTATCAAGATGGCGTCGTTTACGCCATGAGCAGCTACACCTTCCAGGCGGGGTTTGCGGTGCGAATCTCTGACGGCGCGAAAGGGGATTTGTCGGGATCGGATCGAGTGCTTTGGCGACGAACCCGACGCACGCCCTACATCCCGACTCCGCTGCTGACTGATGGTGTTCTCTACTTTTTGGCGCATTATCAGGGCGTGCTTTCCCGTGTGGTGGCCGAGACGGGCGAAGAAGCGACAGGACCGTTTCGGATCCCGGGAATGCGCGAGGTCTACGCTTCGCCGGTTGCGGCAAAGGGACGGCTCTATTTCGTCGACCGGAGTGGCGCTACGCTGGTGCTTTCGAGCGATCCGGAACCGAAACCGTTGGCTCTGAATCAGCTCGACGATCGTTTCAGCGCCACTCCTGCCTTGTCTGGCGACATGTTGATTTTGCGCGGAGAGCGCCACCTGTATGGCATTCAGGCTGCCGACTGATCAGGATTCACTCGGAATGAATTCCGCGTGCAACGCCCGCACCGCGTCCTCAATTTCTCCGCTGGGAAGAATCCAGGTGATCCGGAACGATGACGTAAAGACTTCGCGAGTCTGAAACGCCGCCAGAATCCTGAGACCTCGCCTCAGATTGTTGTGATTCGCGTTGATACCTGCTCCAATGACGCTCACCGCCCCAAAATGGCGCGAGAGTTTCGCCGCTTCTCCAAACTGGTCGTTGAGTTTCGTCTCAAAGGTTTCGCTCTGATGGAGATTCTCATTGGAGATCACCATCGAGATCTGGGATTTGCCGGCATCACCGGCCAGAATTTGGACCTGTTTCGCACCGATCTCCAATTGGTCCATGCTTTGCAACAGGGCGCCTGGATCATCCACCTCAGCACTCAACAGGCTGATCGATTTTTCGCTCGCCACTCCGGATACGGAACCCGGCGCTGCTGGAGAAAACTTGCGAACCACGGTTCCGTCGCGAGTCGGATCATCATCCGGCAATGGACCGGAGGTTGCTCGCGCGTAAATCGCAATGCCGGACTCTTTTGCGAATTCAACGGCCTGCGCGTTCAGGACCTTGGCGCCCGATTCCGCCATTTCCTGGGTTTCTTCGTAGGAAAGCTCGGGAATCCGTTTCGCGTTGGGAACGATTCGGGGATCGGCGGTGTAAACGCCATCGACATCGGAACAAATTTCGCACCATTCCGCATCCAGTGCTGCCGCCAAGGCAACGGCTGTGGTGTCACTACCGCCTCTCCCTAACGTCGTGATTTCGCGTTTGTAGGACATGCCCTGATAGCCTGCCACAATCACGATCTTGCCTCGCGCCAACTCGTCCTCGACTCGAATGGGACGGACCTCGATAATCTTCGCGTCGACGTGGCGATCGTTGGTCAAAATCCCAGCCTGGCTCCCCGTAAAACTGATCGATTCGCCTCCGCCATCTCGAATCGCCATGCTCAAAAGCGCCATGCTGATGCGCTCTCCCGCCGTCAGCAGCATGTCCAATTCGCGACGCTCCGGCGCTGGGCAGATCGCTTTGGAGAGGGCCAGCAACTCATCAGTCGTTTTCCCCATCGCCGAAACCACGACGACGACAGAATGGCCAAGTCGCTGAGTTTCAAGGACTCGCTTCGCGACCTGCTTGAGTTTATCCGGGCTGGCAACGGAACTGCCGCCATATTTTTGAACGACGATCGACATGATTCTAGTTCACAACGCAAAGTGAAAATGGCGAGTGCGAAATTGGCGGAAGTTCGCGCGTTTTACTGATTCCATAATTTGCATACCAATTGTGCGTTTTGTAAAAAATGCGACTCACACTTGCAGAATGAACAATCCCTTACGAAGATCCCATTGAGGCCTGCCCAGGAACCCAGTTGTTGGAAGACGCAAATCTGTTTCTGATCTCTCAGAATTGGAGTAAGTCGTTCCTCGAAAACCTGTCAGGCTTCACGTGTTTAATAATTGTTGAACTTTTAGAGCCGCTGGTTAGTTTCGACACTAACAGTTCTCCCCAATCACACCGTGAAAATTCTGATAACCAATTTCCGGCTGGCCGAACGGACCGCATCGGAGATTTACGCGCGCGACATTGCCAAGGCTCTCGTCGCGGGAGGAAATACGGTCGCGGTTTTCGCTTCAAAAAAAGGGGCGATCGCTTCGGAACTCGAGGAATGCGGCATTCCCGTTCTGGAGCATCCTTCGGATGTTCCCTTTCAACCTGACATCATTCATGGTCAGTTCAATCTGGAGACGATCACCGCGCTTCTGAGTTTTCCTGACGTTCCCGCGGTGTTCATGAGTCACGGCTCCCAGCAGTGGCGAGGTCAACCTCCCCGCCACCCGCGAATCCTGCGTTACATTGCGCATTCCGCACGAGTGGGGGACTGGTTGCTCAATCAACTCGGACTCAGCAAACGCTCCTTTCTTCTCGTGCCGAACTTCATTGAGATGGATCGCTTTCAAGAGATCCGTCGCTTGCCGGAAGAGCCTCGCCGGGCCCTGATTTACGATCGCGGAACGGCTCCGGGACGGCATTTGGATGCAATCCATCAAGCCTGCCGGTATGCGGGAATCGAACTGGATGTGATTTCCGAATTGGTCGGGAAAACATCAACCCGCCCCGAAGTGTTGCTTCCGCAGTATGATTTGGTGTTTGCGGCTGGCAGACCCGCGATTGAGGCTTTGGCTTCGGGATGTGGCGTCATTACGCTCAACGGAGGTCAGATCGGGAACCTGGTTACGACTGACAATTACGAGGCGATTCGGGATTGTAACTTTTCGCTCGACGATCAGCGCAAGGGACAATCCCAGACCGTCGAAGAAATTCTCCTCGAAATCCAGAAATGGGATTGGCGCCGCCTCGCCCCGGTTCCGCGCCGGGTTCGGGAGGAACTCGATACCAAGATCGCCCGGACGCGTCTTGAGCGGCTCTATCGGAAAACGATTCGCGACTTTGCCGACAATCCAGTGGATCCCCGCGACGAGTTTCCAGCCTTGGCGGAGTGGTTGATCAAGATGGCCGATCAGCACCATGCGGTGGATAGCGGCTTCCTCGCGATCCAAAACCGCGTTTCCAGTCTGCGGAACGATGGACGGAGAACGGAGGAACGGAAGGACAAATTGGCCCAGCAATTGGAGGCGGAAAAAGAGAAAGTGCGGGCTGCCAGACGTCTCCTGAATGACGGAAACCTCGTTCACCGGGGGTTGCGGAAGCGCATCGAAGGCGAGTGGAAGGAAATTGCCAAGAAAGGCGACGATGACCACTTCCTGCCCGCTGCGAAGAGCGCCAGCAGCATCGCCGCGCTGAAGCCGAAACCCAAGTCGAGCTTCACCGAAAATCACCTGCTTACCGAGGAGAATGGATTCGTCTTTGCCGAGGGCGTGGCAACGAACGGTTTTGAAAAGGGGCTGCCTCCGGCGAAGTTTCCCGACAAAGGGGAAGCCAAGGTGCGCTTCGGGATTGAATTACCACGATAAGGTTGGTGTTGGCGGACGGACGAAATTCGGTTTTC
Source organism: uncultured bacterium (assembly GCA_963977015.1). Lineage (GTDB taxonomy): Bacteria > Verrucomicrobiota > Verrucomicrobiia > Verrucomicrobiales > DEV007 > JBCDHN01. The sequence continues at coordinate 41,400 of CAXBMO010000001.1, forward strand.
GCTGGGAGAGCTGAATCGTTTCGATAGCGCATTCCGGCTTTGGTCGCTTGGAGTCAGTCAGCACTCATCGATGAGAAACCCTTCATGCCGCGAACCACGACTCAAATTCGGATAATCCTGGCGCTGAGCTTTGGCCTCAGTTTTCCGCTGGTTTCCAATTCATTGTATTTCGTGGTCGCGGAAAACCCGGTTTTGGCCCGGATCGGGTATTTTGCTTCCAAAGCGACTCTCCTCGCGTGGCCACTGGTTTGCTTCTACTTCCTCTTGCCCAGGCAACCGGGTGAAACACGACCAGGTCCCGCGAAAAAACAGATTGGATGGTCGCTTTTCATTGGGGTGCAAACTGGAGTCATCATCGTCGCTGCGATCGTCTTTCTGATGCAAACACCCCTCGGAGACGTGGTGCGGGAAGGCGGGGACGCCGTCAAGGATCGCGTGAGTCAACTCGGGTTTGACCGGAATTTTCTGGTCACCGCGCTCCTCATCTCCAGCGTTCATGCTGCGCTTGAGGAATACTACTGGCGTTGGTTCGCCTGGGGGCAGCTACGGCGCTTTGTGCCGGGAGGCTGGTCCCATGTCATCGCCGGATTCGCCTTCGCCGCGCATCACTACGTCATCGTCTGGGTATTTTTTACCCCATGGTTCGCGATTTTACTCGGAACCATGGTTGCCGTTGGCGGGATGATCTGGAGCGTCCTCTATCAACGCACGGGAACGCTGATCGGGGCGTGGATCAGTCACATGTTCGTCGATCTCGCGATTTTTTGGGTCGGCTGGACCTTGATCCAGTGATCTGGCGTTCTAAACATCCAGAAAGTCGACCACGCCGGTTTCCAGCGAGTATTCGGCACCAACGACCATTAGACCGTTGTCCTGAATCAGGCTTTCGAGAATTGCGGAACCGTTGCGAAGCTGGTTGACGGACGCCCGGATATTGGCGCGAATCGCGATTTCGAGCAATTCTTCGGGACTCTTTCCGGATTCCGCTTCGACCAGGGTCTCAACCGCTGGGCGAATGCGATTGACGATCGATCTGAGATTGGGAGAGCGATTTTCCTGGGGAGTTTCCAGCTGATCCAGGGTTGCCTGGACGGCGCCGCACATGGAATGCCCCATCACGACGACGAGAGGAGTCCCAAACTGGCTTGCCGCGAATTCGACGCTGCCGATCTGAGACGGAGCGACGATGTTTCCGGCAACCCGGATGACAAAGAGATCGCCCAGGCCCTGATCGAAAATGAGTTCTCCGGGAACACGTGAGTCGGAACAACCCAGAAGGATTGCGAACGGCGTTTGGCCCGAGACCAGTTCGCTGCGACGTTCCTGGCTGGGATGAGAGTGGAGACCGCGGACGTCAGCCTGAAACCTGAGGTTTCCTTCCTTGAGTCGTTCGAGAGCTTCTTGTGCGCTTTCCATGATGATTGAAGTGTTCAGTTCGTCCATCGTTGCTGTCAGGCAGCGTCACAGTCAATACGGAAGTTTTCGATTGCTGCATTGGTTCCAGACTCCAACTTTCTGAAATGTCCAAAGGCCCAAACCCTCTCAGCCGAATTCCTGCGGTCGAAAAAGTGATCAACGCGCTGGAAAAGGCGGGTTCAATTCCGGAAAAGTTACCACGTCCGCTGGTGGTCGAGACGATTCGGCAGGAGATCGCCAATCTTCGGACGCAGGTTCAGGAAGGAAATGCTGAACCGGGCGAATTTGATGAGATCGTGGCGGGGATTCAGGGGGAATTGGAGTCGTTGAATCGTTCTCGAATCCAGCCGGTCATCAACGGAACCGGCGTTTTGATTCATACCAATCTGGGACGCTCGCCCTTGAGCTATGCGGTCGGAGACGCGATTCGAGAAATCGGGACGGGGTACAGCAATCTGGAATTGGATCTCGATTCCGGCAATCGCGGGAAACGAGGCGGATACCTCGAACGATGCCTGGCGCTCCTTTGCAACGCGGAAGCGGCGACCCTGGCCAACAATTGCGCTTCGGCTCTCATTCTCATTTTGAAGCACCTTGCGAACGGCGAGAAAAATGAAGTGGTGATTTCGCGGGGCGAATTGGTCGAGATCGGTGGCGGTTTCCGCATTCCCGAAATCATGGAAACCAGCGGCGCGGCTCTCAGGGAAGTTGGCGCGACCAACAAGACGTCGTTGCGGGATTACGAGAAGGCGATTGGCCCAAACACGGGCATGTTGCTCAAGGTTCACCGGTCCAATTTCTACATCGAGGGCTTTGTCGATGAGCCCAGCACCGAAGAGTTGGTCGAATTGGGCCGGCGCTATGGAATTCCGGTCGTCGAGGATCTGGGCAGCGGAGCCATGGTCCAAACCGATGCCCTGGCGCCGATTCCGCACGAACCGACCGCGCCGGAAGTGTTGGCGCGCGGTGTGGATTTGGTTTGCGTCAGCGGCGACAAGCTGTTTGGCGGGCCTCAGGCGGGAATCATCGCCGGCCGGGCGGACATCGTCGCGGGACTGAAGCAGGAGCCGTTTTTCCGGGCGTTGCGTTGCGATAAACTGATTTTGACCGGGCTCCAGGCGGTCGTGAGCGAGTATTTGAACCAGGTTGGCGATTCGATTCCGGATTTGCCGCTCACGCGGATGCTGTCACTACGCAGCGCGGAGGATCTCAAGCCCCGGGCCCAAAAACTGGTTCGAAAGATGAAGGGCCTGAACATTTCGATCGGGGAGGGAATTGCCCGTTGTGGTGGCGGAACCATGCCCAAGGCGCAGATTCCATCGCTGACCCTCGATATTCGGCCGGAAACGATGAGCGTGAACAAGTTGGCGGAGCGCCTGAGAAAGGGGACTCCGCCGGTGATGGGCTACACCTCGGAGGACTGTTACAAAATCGACCTGCGAACCGTTCATCCGGATTTGGATGCAGCGTTGGCCGAAGCTCTCCTTTCCGCCCTTTCGTAGAAGTCTCCGAACGTGAAATTCGTATTCAGTGATAGGAACGGTGGTTTGTACCCGTCGTTAAGGAGGATGCCAAAATTTCCCCGTCGAGTGAATCCACTCATTCTTTGTCTGCTCCTGATGTTCGTCCCGATTTTTGCGGGCGCTCATCCGGTTCCAGCAATTCCGATTCGAGCCTATTTTCAGGAAGACGATTCGGTCACCTTTCGCGTCGAGATCGAAACGCGGGCGTTCGAGGAAAATCCGGACCAGGTTCAGTATGTCTATTTCAAAGATTTTCTGAACTTCAGCGAAAGGCAGCGGCATGAGCTGAAAAGCAAGGCAAGGGATTACGTCAGGGACCGTTTTGATCTGATTTTTGAACCGGGAGGCGAAATCGAGCCGGACTTCAAATTTGAGTTCACCACTTGGAATAACGAGCCCCTGCGTGGGGCTTACGATTATGTGATGCTGACGGGAACGTGGACGACCGAAGTTCCCGAAGGCAGCACCGGGTACAAAGTGAAGGCAGGCGACAAGGATCAATTCGTCGTCGAATCCTACCAGTTCTGGCGAGATCAACCCTTGGAGCGCTGGGCTGCCCTGTGGCCCAATGAAATGAGCTTCGTCCGGGATTTGGCGAAACTCAGGGAGGCGGAAGTCGCGACGGAAGTCGAGACTCACGATTTTGGGCCGGTGGTTGTGAGCTATCTCCGGGCGGGATTGGTTTCGGTTTTCTCATGGCCGGGTGCCGAACTGATCATTTTTGCCCTGCTGTTGATGTTGCTGGTTCAGGAATGGAAACCTCGGGCGATTCAGGCTGTCGCGTTCCTGGGGGCGATCGCTCTGATGTTGTCGCTCGGCTCCCTTGGAATGCTCCGATTTCCGGTTTCCCTGCTGGCGTTCCTGATGGGGGCAGGTGTCCTCGTCATCGCACTCGACAATATCTTTCGACCTGGATTTACGTCATGGCGGATTTTACTCGTTACCCTTTTTGGCCTGGTTCACGGAGCCGTCCTTGCGCGTCTTTTGGGTGATTTTCGACTGGTCGGCGATGAGGCCGCGACAGGGCTGATCGGATTTGTTGGTGGAATTGCTGCTGGGTTACTCGCGATTTTTCTCGTCTCGTGGGCGATCACCTTCTGGGTCCGGAAACCTGTCTTTCGCAGGATGATTGCCGTTCCTGGCTCCATTGTTCTTGCCGTGGCAGGGGTGGTTTTTTTGGTCGTCTGAATTTTTTCGGTCTCTGTAGACAAAATTCGACCGGGGTGGCGATCCATCTCTAGTAGAATGTTGTCTTCGACAGTTTCAGAAAATTCAGGATCGGGCGCGTCGGGCCAGTCCTCTTTTGGAAGTTGTCGGAGCGAAACCTGACATTCGCATCAACTCCCTAACCACTAATGATGAAAAAACGTTCATTACTTGTTGTATTTACCGTTGCTGTTGCCGCCGCGTTCCCGATCCTCGCACAGAAAGATCAGGAAGGATTGCGCGGTCGTCTTTCGATTGAAGATTCCGCTCCGGAACGTTCCGGTCCGCTGGGCGGCTATGCGAACATTGTCGACGAAGTCTCACCCGCGGTCGTATCGATCGTGACGACAGTCGGCGCTCGCGCCCAACAAACCACAACCCTGCCGGATCTCTTCAATGATCCAATGTTTCGGCGCTTCTTCGGCGATCCGTTTGGCGACCCTAACTCACCACAAGGGCGTCAGCGCGAACCCATGCCGGCACCCAAGCGCCAAGGCCAGGGATCAGGCGTGGTGCTGACAAGCGACGGTTACATCGCGACCAACAACCACGTGATTGAAAACGCGGAAAAAATCGAAGTCACCCTGCCCGGTGATCGTTCGAGTTACGAAGCTGAAGTTGTCGGGACTGATCCGGCGACCGATTTGGCGCTGATCAAAATCGACCGCAGCGATCTCCCCTTTGTCCAGGTTGGCGATAGCGCCCAGATGAAGCCGGGTGACACCGTTTTGGCGATCGGAAACCCATTTGGGCTTAGTCAGACAGTAACCACGGGAATCGTCAGCGCGATCGGTCGCAAGAGCCTTGGCATCACCGGCCGCAATGGCTATGAAAACTTCATCCAGACCGATGCCTCGATCAATCCCGGAAACTCCGGAGGTGCGTTGATCGACAACAAAGGTCGCCTCATTGGAATCAATACGGCCATCTTTTCGCGCTCCGGTGGCAACAACGGAATTGGTTTTGCCATCCCCGTGAATCTGGCGGTCGACATCATGGATCGCCTGTTGGCTGATGGAGAGGTCCGCCGCGGATTCCTTGGTGTGACAATTGGCGACGTGACTCCTGATCTGGCACAGGGATTTGGGGTCGAGCCGAAAGGAGCCCTCGTGAACGAGGTGAATCCGGATACGCCAGCCGCTGCCGCGGGAATGAAGCCAGGTGACATCATCGTCAATTTCGACGGGAACGAAGTCACCGATGTTGCGGCGCTGCGGTTTGTTGTCGCCAATACCAATCCTGGGAAAAAGGTGGATGTGGACGTGATTCGCCAAGGAAAGACCGAAACGCTCAAGGTTCAGTTGGGCAAGCTTCCCGGTTCTGAGGTTGCCTCGACAGGACGGAGAACGGAAGGCAGTCCGTCGGCAAAGACGGAATTCCTCCCCGGGGTTGAAGTGGCTTCTCTCACCGAAGATGCTCGCAACCAGGTTAATCTTCCCGAAGGAATGAACGGCGTGGTGGTCGTGTCAGTCGATGCCAGCTCCAAGGCCGCGGACGCGGGCTTGCGCAGCGGCGATGTTGTCGTCAGCGTAAACCGTCAGAATGTTTCTTCACCGGCGGATGCTGCGAAAGCATCGAAAAATGCTTCAGGGCGGGTCATCGTTCTCCGCATTTTCAATCAGGGCGGATCTCGCTTCCTCGCTGTTGAAAAGGGATAATCAAAATCCGCTTTCTACCCAATCATTCTAAGTCGCAGGGATGAGCTCGAAAGTCGGGCTCATCCCTTTTCGCTGAACTTCAATGCACGACCTCGAAGCCATCCTCGAACAGGCAAAGAAACACTGTACCATCGCGGTCAACGGGATTCACGGCGTGTCGCATTGGCAGCGTGTGCGCGAGAATGGCATTCGTGTTGCGGAAGTTTCGGGAGCAAACCAGGATGTGGTGGAGCTCTTTGCCTACCTTCACGATTGCTGTCGAATGAATGATTGGCTGGACCCGCGACATGGTCCGCGAGCGGCTGACTATGCAGAAACGCTGCGAGGCTCAATGATCCATTTGGCGGACGACGACTTCGCGCTCCTTTATGAGGCAATTCACGATCACACGTCCGGTCATCATCACGAGGATGTCACGATCGGGACGTGTTGGGACGCGGATCGTCTCGACATCGGCAGAGTTGGCCGTCGTCCTTCGCGGAAGTATTTGTCGACGAAAGCGGCCAAGGACGAAGACGTCATGACGTGGGCCTACCAGCGAAGCCTGGCCGCTCGCTGAAATCTTCTACTTGCGCAAATCGTAGGCGATGAGCCGGGAGCCGAGCGCGTTTTGGTTCACGAAAAGCAGTCCCCGGCTCAAGGCGGGCGCTCCCCAGGTTTCCGGCGCGCGGAACAGTTGGGCCTTGCTCAAGATCGTGACTCCCTTTGGGGAGAGATCGAGCCAGAGCAGCGACCCTTGTGCGCCGAGGCAGAGAAACGCGCCGTCTGCCCGCAGCAGACTTCCACGACCGGGCAGGGCTCGGCTGGCGCCAATCTCGATGGCCAGTCCATCTCGCCAGACTTCGCGACCGGACTCTGCCTCATAACAAACCAGCTCGGTCCCACTGGCCGAACTGCCGTCGAATCCGTAGAGGTGGCCTTCATGCAAAACCGGCGTGGTAATCTGGCTCCCAAAACGAGGGGCTTTCCAGACCAGTTCGGCTTTTCCGGTCGGTGGGAACCGGATCAAGCCGCCGCCTTCGGTGTAGGATTCGGTAATAAACACACCATTCCCCACGACGACGGGAGATGCTGCGTTGACGCTGGCGAACATGCTCGCCCGCCAGGGAAACGCGCCGTCGATTTTGCCGTTTGCCGGATCGAGGCTGAGGAGGCCGCCGCTGGGAGGATTGGTCATTCCGCCGGTGAGGACCATGACGCGTTTTTTTCCGTGAATCGTGGCCGGAACGGGCGACGCGTAGCTGGCTTGCCACTGGTGTGGGGTGGCCCAAACTTCCTTGCCCGTCTTTTTGTCGAGCGCGACGACGCAGGCTCGTCCTCCGGTGTTCAGGATCAGGTGCTCGCCCAGCACGAGGGGTGACGAACCGCGTCCGAAGAAGAACGGCGCATCGCCATACTCCTCGTTCAGGTTCTTCTTCCAGACCACCTCTCCCGTTTGGAGATGGAAGCAATGGAGATCGCCGCGGAGACCGACGCTGAACGTCAGGTCGCCATCAATCACCGCAGGCGCGCGCGGTGCATCCTGCTGACCGTAGCTGGAGCCGAGCGTTACCGGGTAGTCGAACTTCCAATGCCGTTTCCCGGTTTCGGGATGCAGGCATTCCACCAACTCGCGGCTGTTCAATTCGTGAAAGAGCACCACGTAATCGCCCTTGACCACGGCCGGAGCGTGTCCGCTGCCGCGTTCGACCTCCCAGATGGGCGTTGGACCGGATTCCGGCCAGTCTTTGAGCAACTGGGTTTCCGGGGAATGGAGATTGTGGTTGGGACCCAGAAAACGCGGCCAATCGGACGTAACGGCTTCGTGATTGAGCGGTTCTGGCGCGGAATGGAAGGTGAGGCGATCGAAATCTTCCGGTTCGGCCGAAGCATAAGCGGCAAGCGCCAGAAAAAGGCAAAAATGGCGTTTCATAGCCGCATTCTGGTCGGCAACGGGAGAGAATGCGAACGGGAAATGCCAAGCTTCCGGGGACTACTCGGGATTTTCCTTCTCGGCCTCAGCTTTCTTTTTCGCTTCTTCCTCGGCCTTCTTTGCCTTCTCGATCTCCTTCAATTCCGAGGAGGTGTAGATTTTGCGAACTTCGAAGTTTCGGCCCAAGGGCTTGGACGCTTCGTAAATCTTATCGGTCAGTTCGCGGGATTTGAGACGCAGAGCGTTCATTTGGGGCGTCACCTCGGCCATGATTGCGGCCAATCTGGCTTGATCGCCGGGAAAATTCACGCGAACACGCTTCACATCCTGCCACAAGTCGCGCAACGGGATGATGCTCGTTTCATAGCGCCTGGCATTCATGTTGGCGACGCTTTGCGCACGTTTGAACTGGGGCCGCTCCTGAAATTTGTGAATCTCCACCCCGTGAGCCAGTTCGGCGTGGGTGAACTTGTCGCCAATCTTGGTTCCGGCGATGAAGATCTGGTAGTCGCCCGCTGCGAGGCCAACCACGTGAAGCAATTCTTGGTTGAAACGTGCGTCAATATCCGCCAACTCGACCCCGATGGAAGCTTCGCCCGGCATGGCCCAGGGAAGCGCGCGCGGCTTCCAGATAAAGCTCATGTGACGATTGCTCCCGCTTAGTTGACTGATGGAACCGCCGCTGGTGCCGCTGGAGCTCCACCCGCTATCGCCGCCAACGTAGTGAACTTTGATGCTGCCGATTTTGTCCCGCTCCATCGCCAGGGTTCGGATGACTTCTCCCGCGATGACGACCGATCCACCGGGATCGGGATGAACGGCATCCGGCATCAAGCTGAATTCCACATTGGTTTTGCGGACATCCGCCGTGTAGGTGTTGAGCGGTCCCCAGGTGTCGATGAATCGCGAATCGCGCTCATAGGCCTCATCACGGAGCCAGGATCCGTACAATCCCATGACGCCGTTGTAGTTGGGAGCCATGGATTTGAGCCGGAATCGGTAGCTTTCGTCCTCCATGCGGCGTTGCCGGGTCTGAAAGTCGAACATCGGAGGCGACATCAAGAGCGGATAGCACCGGGCTCGTTTCAAGCGATCGAGCAGCAAGCGCATGTTTTCCTGATAGGCCTCGAAACGTGCTGAATTGTAGTCTTCGAACCCGCCGTCCCAGGTCCCGAGCATGATCATGCAGTAATCGAGCTTTCGCTCCAAAACGTCCTGTTCCAGGCGCTCCAGGACATCAAACGCGGTGTCGTTTTTGCAACCCGCGTTGTAGAAGATCATCCGCTTTTCGGGATAGCGGGTGTAAAAGTAGTTTTCGACGTATTGGCACCACTTCGCGCCGTAGGTGGACTCATCGCCGATGAATCCCATCGCCTGATTGTTCGAAAACTCGAAGTGATAGGGAAACGCGGAAAGGTAGGCCGTGCCCAGCCAGATGCTGACGATGAGAGAGGAAAGCAGGCGGAGGCGCATTTCGGCGAGATTATATCACCGGATAGGTGGTTGGGCAGGAAAAATTCCGAATCAGGAATTCTGCTCGATCAGGTCGGCAAATTCCTGGAAGAAATACTTGGCGTCGTGGGGGCCGGGAGCGGCTTCCGGGTGATACTGAACGCTGAAAACCGGGTAGTCTTTGTGGCGCAATCCTTCAACTGTGTCGTCGTTGAGGTTGATGTGCGTTACCTCGACGTTGCTCGGGAGGCTGTCGGCATCGACCGCGAATCCGTGGTTTTGCGACGTGATCGCGACTTTCCCACTGCGAAGATCCTTCACCGGCTGGTTTCCGCCACGATGGCCGAACTTCAGTTTGAAGGTCTTGCCGCCGAATGCGTGTGCCAGAACCTGGTTCCCCAGACAAATCGCAAAGATCGGCTTTTCCGTGACCAGTTTCCGGATTTCCGTGTGGACGTAATCGAGCGCTGCTGGATCTCCGGGACCGTTTGAGAGGAAGATCCCGTCAGGCTTGCGGGCCAGAACCTCTTCCGCCGATGTCTTTGCGTTGACGACATCCACCGTGAAGCCGTTTTGGCGCAAGCGACGCAAAATGTTGTATTTGATCCCAAAATCGTAAGCAACGATGTGGTGCTTGGCTTCGGGGAGCGGGCGAACCACCTCGCCGTCTGCGCGTTGGATTTGGCGATCCATCGGCTCACACGCGTTTGGAATTGTCCATTCGCGGCTTTCTTCGTCAGTAGGATCCCAGCGAAAGTTTTCTTCGGTGCTGACCTCCTTCACAAAGTCACTTCCGCTCATCGGCGGCGCATCCTTCGCCATTTGCACGGCTTGCTCAGGGGTGACGTTGGGATCAGCTGTGATCACGGCCTGCATCGCCCCCGCCGTTCGCAGATGTTTGGTCAGGGAGCGGGTGTCGATTCCCTGAATTCCGGGAATTTTCCAGCGCAGCATGTAATCGTTCAAGCTCTCGGTGGAACGCCAGTTGCTTGGAATATCGCAGAGTTCCTCGATCACGAAGCCGCGCACATGAGGATTTTTGCTTTCGGCGTCCGTCGGGTTCACCCCGTAGTTTCCAATCAACGGGTAGGTCATCGCCACAATTTGACCGCGGTAGGAGGGATCGGTCAAAACCTCCTGGTAACCAGTCATGGATGTGTTGAAGCAGGCTTCGCCAGTCGCCGTCTCCGGCGCTCCAAAGCCGACCCCGTGAAATACCCGTCCGTCGGCGAGTGCTAGTAGAGCTGGTTTCATTGAGAGCGCACGATGGCAGATCAAAACCAAATCTCAAATCCTCAAATCTCAAATCCCCCTTGCCGGATGCCGTTGACGCTTTAAATTCCCGTTCATGAACCTAACCAAACGGCAAGCGGACAATGGCGGTGCCATCATTGAACTGGAAGGTGATGCCGATTTGGCGGCCGCGCCGGTGTTTCAGGAAGCCGTTGAAGGCGTGATTGCGGACAATCCGCCCTTCCTCGTCATCGACTTCAGCAAGTCCACGTTCGTGAACACGCCAATCTGGGCGGTGGTGGTTCAATACTACCAACACACCACCAAGGAAAATACGGGAATGGCGGTCAGCGGTCTGCAAGGCCGGGTTGCCGCATCGTTTGGGGTTGTCAGGCTAGGCGAATTCATCAGCACTTACGATACGACCGACGAAGCTGTGGCTGCCCTTTCCTGATATGGAGGAGCCCATTTCCACCGAGAAACGTCAGCAACTGCTGATCAATGTGGCTCGTGATCTGAGCCGGACGGAGAATGTCGAGCAATTGCTCGATCAAATCTTGGAATGCTCTCGCGAGGTCATGGATTGCGAGGTTTGCTCCATTTTGCTCCCGGAATTTGGAACGGGCGATCTTCTCATTCGGTCGACCAAGGATGAGCCGGGCCAGGAAGCGATTCGCGTACCGAAAGGGAAGGGGATTGCCGGCTATGTTTACGAGAACAAGATTCCCGTGAACCTGGAGGACGCCAAGACCGACCCGCGCCACTTCGCCGAAGTCGGCTCCGAAATCGGGCTCATTACCCGGAATATGCTCACCATCCCGCTTCTCGATGGGGAGCGCTGCCTCGGCGCGATGCAGGCGATCAACTCGAAGCATCGCGAGAAGTTTGCGGAACCGGACGAAGAGATTTTCGAGACGTTCGGTGCCTTGATCGCCGTGACCTTGATTCGCCTTGAGTCGCAGCAAAAGTCGATCCGCGAAGCCGAAGTTCGCCAGCAACTCGAGTTGGCCCACGAGATCCAGGCCTCGTTTCTCCCGCCGATGGAAGCCAAAATCGGCCATATCAAACTGAGCGCGCTCTACGAACCCGCCGCCGAAACCGGTGGCGACTTTTTCTTCTGGCACGAGTTGGATGATAAAAAGGTCCTGCTCGGGATTGGCGATGTCTGCGGAAAGGGCTTCCCCGCCGCGCTCGATATGGCGCGAGGAACCACCCTGATCGCCAGCCTTTCGCACCGGGCATCGCGTTTTCCGCTGCATGAATGGGTAACGGAGGTGAATGGCCGCCTTTGCGATGTGATGAGCAGCGGGCGCTTCATCGCCTGTGCCTTCCTCCTCATCGACCTCAAGAAACGCATCGTCAGTGTCTGCCTTTGTGGCGCCCTTCCGCCCAAGGTACTGCTCGGTGATCACTGGGAAGACGTTCCGGTGACGCCCAATCCGCCGCTCGGGATTTCCTGCTCGTTCGGCTACAAGGCCGAAACCTTTTCCCTCGCCGCGAGCCGATCCTGGATGGTGCTTTCCGACGGAATTCTCGAAACCCAGAATGAGAAGGGCGAGTATTTTGAGGAAGGCCCGTTTGACGAGGTCATGGCGGCCATCGCCGCGAATGGAGACCCGGATATTCTCGGAACGCTGACCCGCGTCTGGAAGGAGTTTTCCAAAAACGCGACCTATCAGGACGACACCACGGTCTTGCTGTTCGAGGACGAGTTTCCGCGTCCCGCGCCCATTTTTGACTTCACCTGTTCGCCGGAATCCATCGTCAAAGGGCGTGAATTCGTGGAGGAATGGGCCAAGTTCTGCGGGATGGATGAAGAAACTGTGGGGATGGTGGTTTTGGGCTGCGATGAATTGCTGACGAATGTCTCCAAGCACGCCTACTGCGGCAACGGACCGGTCCGGATTCACGCTTCGGCGGATTTGGATGGCTTGGAATTCCGCATCGAGCACGCTGGAGCCGGGATTGCGAACGAGGACGTTCCCGAGGTCAAAGTGAAGACCGAGCCCACCGTCGGCAAAATGGGCATGGGCGTGATCCACACCATCTTTGATGAAGTGGATTACCAAAAAGGCGAGGGTGCTTCCTCCGTGACGGTAACCAAGCGGGTTGAGCGCTAGACCGTCTAAAATGGCCGGATGTTGGTGATCCATTCGCGAAAACCGTCCCACAAGGTGGGGCCTTCCTGCTTCAGGACCAACGCGTTGTGTTCCGATTCAATCCCAAGTCGATGCCCTTCATAGCGATTGCGAAGGACCTTCAGCACCTTGGTTGGCGTCGTGTTGCGGCGTTCGATGTTCTCGATGTCCTCGGAAAACGGGATCAACAGATTGGAATCGAGTTCGACGGCATCTGCGGCCAGATCAAACAGATCGAAAACGTCCATCGAGTTGACCACCGGGATGTTCACCTCAAACAAATTCCGGGTTGATCGAGGGTTCGGCATGAAAGGCAGTGCTTCGATGTCGAACCAGACCCGGGCGCGTTGGGGATAACAGACGATTTCGATCGGGGCGTCGGCCATCGGGAGTCGAGCGGCTTGAATCCGCGGTTTTCGCTCAAACCAGGCGCGCGGAAACCGGAGTGATTCGTCAATTCCCTGGTAGCGAAAATGGCACTGCTCTGCCCAGACGGCAGGACTAACCCGGCCCAGGACAAAGCGCAGGTCATTATCCGGAACAAGATCCCAGGTTTCTCCCCGTCGCCCGACCTCGCGCACATCGTTTGGTCCCGACGCAATGAACTGAAAGCGGACTCCGGATTCGAGCACAATCTGGTCGCCCGCTTTGGTCGGAATGGCGGCAACATCAGGCGTTCCGCATGGCAACTCAAGCATGATTTGGATGGGCGTATCGTGCCAGATCTTGAGCTGAATGTCGGCAAAGCGGACAGGGCCGGAACGCTTCACGGAGCCTGAAATGACGGGCCAATGGGTTCGGCGGTCGAACGCCTCCACTTCGCCATCCCAGGTTCGAAGTCCACTCCCGGCAAAAACGAGCCGCAGAACCGGTTGCTGAACCGGATCATTGAGGAATTGGGGGGCGATCGGCGGCAACTCGGGAAACCCGGGAACGGTCTTGCCCGTTTTCGGATCAAAATATCGCAGCACTTCCTCATCTCCCGGAATCCAAAGTCCAGTCGCCGCCAACTCGATCTCCAACTCACCTGGCAGCGTTGCGATCGCTCCCTTTGCCTCAATCATCAGCGCCCCCACTTCGCCCCCGTGCGAACGCGGCGGCTCAATCAAACGCCGCTGAATCCAGATATCGCGCTCCCCAACTTCGACATCGGGAATGCTGTAGGGCGGCGAATGCTCCGGGGCTTTTGGAGGGGGAGGATTGCGGGCGTTTCCCCATCGATCGAACTGTGGATCTTCAAACTTTCGGACTGCGGTCGCCGAAATAGACCAGGGCGACTCGATTGCTCGAAGTGCGACGCTCACGAAGCCCAACACGAGCAGGCCTGCCGCCACCCAACGGATGTGGAGCCGTTCGGACAAATTGAGGGCGCGCTCGATCACGCCGACGTTTTACCCCAAAATGGGCCGATCGTATAGTCGGCTCTACCCGAAGCGCTTTCGCAGCTTGCCCAGCTTCGCCAACACCCGCCCGCGCAAGGTCCCCAAATGCTGCAGATCGCGCGGTGGCTCGCCAAAGCGCTCGCGATAGATCCCCCGCCACCGCTCCACTTGTGCGATAAAGCGCCAATCCGTCTCAATAAACGAGCGCAGCACATACATCGGAACCGGCGAACGCAGCGCAAACAACTTGGGATCAAACGTCGACGCAAACGGGCAGGTCGGGAAAAACTCCCCCACCAAAATTCCGGACTCCAGCATATCCCCCTTCAGATCCCGGCTCGCATCCGTCGCATCCAGCAGCAATTGGCCCGTCGTCTCCGGAAAAATCGCCACCACCGTCTTCGTCATTGCCGCCGGCATCTCCATCGGCTCCAACTCATTGAAAATCCGGGCAAACCGTCGCAACTCCCCATCAATTGCCCCGATATTGTTCGGTGCCGCCAACTGCGCCAACGCAAAATGCATCGTCTCCCGCTGAATCGCCGGCTCCACGAACGGGCAAATCGCCTCCGTCCGTCCAAACTTCACCACCTTTCGCGTTGGGAAATCCGCCACCCAATCGCGAATCTTCACCAGCGCCTCGCGCTCCACTGTGGAGAGCAAATCCAACTTCATCGGATCATCACAATCATTGGGCAGAAACAACAGCGGCTCCGCCATCGCGGCAGACTCAGAAATACCAATCATGGCCTCCAGTTTAGCAAACGGAGAAGGTGTTTAAAAGATCTTAATTATCAATTTATCTGAAACGAGGGACCACGCTCCGTCGACGAAGCATCGCCCTCCAGATGCGTGCGGCAAAGTTCAAAGCGAGGGAGATCGCCACGCTGTTGACCGATTTGGTAGCCGGAGTTTGGTGCGCTGAAGACCCGCGTTATCAGGGCTGATTGCGGCGGTGCGCGCGACTACCCGACTTTCTTCACGAACTGGGCTTTGAGGCCGATGGCGATGCCGTCCATTTTGCAGGAGATTTCGTGATCGCCATCGACGAGGCGGATGGGCTTGGATTTGGTGCCGACTTTCAGGACTTGGGAGCTGCCTTTGAGCTTGAGGTCTTTGATCATGGCGACGATGTCGCCTTGGGCGAGGACGTTGCCGTCGGCATCTTTGACGATGCGTTCTTCTTCCTGTATCTCCTCGGTTTCGCGCGACCATTCGTGGCCACAGGTGACGCATTCGTAGTGGTCGGCGAGTTCAAGGATTTCGTCCATGGTGCACATGGGGCAGGCGGTCTTGCTCATAGGCTGGGAACCATGGCGAAGCGATGGTCCGGGGCAAGAAGGGAGTTTCCTGAGCCGCAATTTTCCGGTTCCGTTTCCGGGGTTTGCGGGCTAGCGGTAGCGATGCCCAATACGTTTTATGGTGCGTTTGATGTTGAGACGCTGAAGGATCGGCCGCCGGGAAAGGGGGAGTTTCGGACGCAGTTTCAGATCGATCGCGACCGGATCATCCACACGTCGGCGTTTCGCTCGCTGCAGAGCAAGACTCAGGTTTTTCTGTCGGGGGAGTATGATTTTTACCGGACGCGGCTGACCCATTCGATTGAGGTAGCGCAAATTGGCCGATCCATTTGTGCGCGGCTGAATCATGAAAGCGAGGCGTTGCGGGAGGACTACCAGATTGATCCGGCGTTGGTGGAGGCGGTATGTCTTTCCCACGATATTGGGCATCCGCCGTTTGGGCATTGCGGGGAGCGGACGCTGAATCGGCTGATGCGGCCTTACGGAGGGTTTGAGGGCAATGCGCAGACGTTGCGCCTGCTGACGCGGACGATTTTTGATGACCGGGGGATGGTGCCGAGCCGGGGGTTTTTGGATGGGGTGCTGAAGTACAAGACGTTGTTCAGCGAGTTGGAAAATCCGGTGAACCATTTTGTGTATGATGAGCAGGCGGAGTATCTGGATTTCGCGATGGGGGGGCGCGATTTTCCGCCGGAGCTGACGCCGGGCAAGCCGCGTGATGCGTTTCGGTCAATCGAATGCCAAATTATGGATTGGGCGGATGATACGGCGTATTCGCTGCACGATGTGGCGGATGGGATTGCGGCGAAGTTCATTTCGATCGAGCGACTGGAGCGCTGGGCGGAGGCGCAGGAGGATCAGGCGAAGGTGGCGCCGGTGGTGGAGGGAATTTTGAAGAATATCCGCGATGAGAAGATTGAGGGGCGCACGGGGCAGCGCATCGGGATGCACATTGCGGCGTGTTCGTTGGCTGATGACGTGAATTTCATGAGCCCGAGTTCGAACCGGTATCGCTACCGGCTGGAGATCGATCCGCAGATTCTGAGCGAGTGCAAGATCTACAAGCGAATCGCGTTTGACCTAGTGTTTCGCTCGCAGCAGCTTCAGCAGTTGGACCGCAAGGCAGAGCACATTTTGTCGCGCTTGTTTGCGGCGTTTGCGGAGTACTACATTGAACCGGAATCGCGGCGTGCGGATCACATGCATCTGCTGAGCCCGAAGGAGGAGGCTGCGATTTGGAAGGTGGAGTCGAGGCGTGAGCGGGCGCGGTTGGTTTGCGATGTGATTGCGAAGATGACGGATGGATTGGCGACGCGAACGTATAAGCGGCTTTTTGATGCAGATTTTGGCTCGATTGTTGATTTGGTTTAGGTTTTAGTTAGGAGTTCACAATGACTGCGTCCGAACAGCAACAGCTCGTCGAAGACTATGTCTTGATCGAGAATCCGCAGGAGCGTTTCGGCTTGTTGGTGGCGCGTTCGTCTCCATTGGCGCCGTTGGAGGAGGCGGAGAAGATTGACGAGAATTTGGTTCCCGGCTGCATTTCCCAGGTTTGGTTGGCGGGGAGTCTGGAGGACGGGCGTTGCCGGTTCCGCGTCCAGGGCGACTCGACGGTTGTCCACGCCGTTGCCGCGTTGCTCTGCGAGTGGTTTGACGGGTTGACGCCGGAAGAGGTGTTGAATTCGCCGAAGAACCTTCTCGACCAGCTCAAGATTTCCAGCCAGCTGTCGCCCACCCGCCGTCGTGGAATGGGGCAAGTGGTGACAAAAATTTGCTCGTTGGCAGAAAGCTGGCATTCTACTCCATCATGACCAAAATCCTCGCCTTTGCAGGCAGTGCCCGGAAAGATTCCTTCAACAAAAAGCTCGCTGTGATTGGGGCGGACAAGGCCCGTAGTTTTGGGGCTGAGGTGACATTGATCGATCTCGCGGATTACCCGATGCCAATTTACAATGGTGATTTGGAAGAAACGGACGGGATGCCGGAAAATGCGCTGGAGCTTCATGGAATGATGATGCAGCACGACGCGCTGATGCTGGCGTGTCCGGAGTACAATGGCTCGATCACTCCGTTGCTGAAAAACACGATCGACTGGATTTCGCGACCGACGGAAGACGCGGGGCCGGTTGCGGCGTTCAAAGGAAAGATTGCGGGGTTGATGAGCGCTTCTCCAGGGGCGTTGGGCGGAATGCGCGGACTCGTCCATGTGAGGGCAATTTTGAGTGGAATTGGCGTTCTCGTGGTTCCCGGAGACGTGTCGGTGGGAAATGCCTATGACGTTTTTGACGAGGATGGGAGTTTGAAAGACGACAAGCTTGAGGCGCGGCTCTCGAATTCCGTGAAGAGTCTGGTTGAAACGGCTTCACGCCTGGGGAGCGACTAAAAATGATGACGGACGTCATTTTCAAACCCACCCTAAATGGCGACGCCGGTTGAGGGTGGTAGTGGACTTTACGGTCGGAATGGGCGAGAATAACGCGTAAACTCATGCGTCCAACCTCCCCCATGATCAGGATCGCCCCATTCTTAGCAATTGCACTCACCCAGCTGTTCGCGATGAGCGTTGTCTCGGCCGACGTTTCCGCGTTGGGATACTGGGAATTCGATACCGATCGCCGCGAAGTCTACATCGATTCCGTCAAGGCTTCGCAGATCGACACGACCAGTATGTCGGAAATCGCAGCCCAGATGGGGATGGCGAAAATCCAGAATTCCATCTACGAATTTGGTTTCGACAAGGAAGGCCCCTATCTGGAGATCAAAGATAAGGCCAGCAATCGTTGGGAAATGATTCGCCTCAAGGTGGAGGTAGTCGATGGGAAGCTGGCGATGAAGAAACTGGAGAGTGGAGATCGCTTGCGAATGGAGCCCATTGACAACGATCACATGACCTTGATTGACGAAGGCAAAAAGCTGAAAATCCCACTCCGCCGGATTTAGAGCTAAAGTTGTTCTCTAGGATTTGACGGATCGGACCATGCCGAGCAGGCCTCTCAACATGAGGAGAAGGAAGACGAGGGCGACCAAAAGTCCCACGATATAGAGACACCATTTGAGGATCGTCATCCCGCGCAACCACTCTCGCAAGGGCAGGTGTTTCCAGCGAAGCTTCTTTGCGTCCTCAGCCACGAAAACGAGTTTCGTTTCCGGGTTGTTGAACATCGACTGGTAGATTGCTGCGTCGCTCCCTGCGGCAGAGATTTCGCGAATCACGGTTTCACCCACTCCCTCCGTACCGAGGTTGAAACTGCTGATGACGCCGCGTCCCGAACCACCTGGGCTGTAGCGTACGATATCAGCGCCTCCGTTTCGTTTTTTGATGGCTGAGGCCTTCTGATGAAATTCGATTGGAGCTCCAGTGGTCAGCTCGTCGATCCGCTCATAACCTCCACCGGGAAGGGAGCGGTAGAGAACCCAGATGTTACCCTGGCGGCCATTGACGGTGTTGTTGTAGGTAAGCAGAATCTCGGGAACGCCATCGGCATTGAGATCGGGTTCCGTTTTGATGACGTCCTTGGGATCTTGAACATCGAAGTTCAGCAGGAAATCCCGCATCGGATTCGAAATCGGATTTGCCGAGGCGACTGCGATCTGACCTAGAAACAATGCGGCGATGATGATGGGAATTTGCATCAGTTACTCCTCAATGGGCATATCACCTTCTATCTCGTGATGAACCACCTTGTAGACATAGTTGTTTCGGTTCTTGATAAACTTCCACCGTTTCCCACTGGGGTTGCCTGGATAGAACTGCCAACAGCTTCGGTAGTAGGACCAGGTGTTGTAGCGGTTCTTGAGTTTGCGAACCACCGCAGCGCCATTGTAGAGTTGCATGATGCTGGCCTCTTCCCCGGTTAATGTGGTTTTACAGCCCGGAGGTTTATAGGTCTTTGGTGGTGCTTCCCACTTGGTTGGATAGGTCTTCTTGATTGCGTCGAAGTACTTCTTCGTGTCCTTCTTTGCGGTTTTCAGTTCTTCCAAGCCTGCCTTGATGTTGACCCGCCAGTCCCAGACTTCTTCGGTGGTGACTTCTTCCCCTCTTGCGGAATCAATCTGGAAGATGCCCCAACCATCCGGTGGACCGAAGTTTGGTTCGAACGCAATGTTGCCGGAACTGTTGAACTGGTTAAAGACACGCTTGTTCTGGCGGCTTTCGTGTTGGGAAATGGCCCAGGCAAACCAGAACGTCTCGCCCTGAGTTTTCTTGATGTAGGCTTTGGCGCTTTCGTCGCGAGGGTTCCGGCACTTGATCTGGAAGGGGCGCGATCCGGCGTGGATATAGTCTCCATTGTCGTCCTGAATCTTGAAACTCAACTTTGCCTCCCCGCCGAAATAGCGTTCATGATAAGTGGCGTAGGCCTTCCAGGCTTCGTCTCCCGCGACGTCCAGCCAACCCTTTTCCGGAAACTGGATCTTGTCGCGATCGCCGCGGCGGCCATAGCGACTTTGCATGAGCCAGTGCACGGTGTATTCCGTCGGCAAGCCTTCGATTCTGGCTTCGAGCCGGGGCATGATGGGGAGGTCAAATGAGTCGGCCTGATAGTGGGTCAGCCACGCCGTGTCGCCGTCCCCAATCGTGTCGTCGTCTCCGGGACTAGTCAGATCGCGAAGGTCGACCAACTGGATGTCGGCGCACCGAATCTGGAACGGAGCGGTGGATCCGCGCTCTGCGTCGGTCGAATCGACCTCGGCAAAGAGCTCGACGGGATGATCCGAAGTTCGCTGATGGGAAACCTCAAAGGCGAGTTTCCCCTGATGCTGTCCCAGACCAAAATAGTTCGCATAGTACCATTTGTCGGGACTGACACTCAGACGGCGGCGGCTTCCGGCATGAAGCGCTACCACATTGACCGGCGTTGTTTGGTCCGCGTTGCCGTCGGCGGCCTGACGGGCAACAAAGCGCATTTGCACGCCTTTCCAGACGGCGGATTCGCTCGGGTGAGCGACAACCTGGACTTCGGCGGTAGCTGATTGACCGGGAAAGAGGAGCACGCTCGGCTCATCGAGATCGAAACTAATACTGAGCGAAACGGATTTCTCTTGTGCGGAGACAAGGGCCGTTAACGCGAGGGAAATGAGCCAAACGGAGAGGATTCTGGACATCGAACGGGGGAGCCGCGGATGGGCGTTCGCTGAACTCAAGGTGAGCAGAATTTTCGCGAACAATCCAGATTGGTTTGCAAAAAAAGAACCGCTTGGCATTTCGCATGCCAAAAGCGGTTCGAGATTCATCCTAAGAGAGTCGCCAATCTTGGGAATTAGTTGTCAACGACCTTTCCTTTGACGGTTTTTTCGGTCGTGGTTTCCTGGGTAGTTCTGGCTTGCTCCCCTTTGTCAAAGAGCGATTTGAGCTTGCCGACCGGGATTCCCAGATAGTTGAGGCAGGCGAGGAAAATGCCCGCAGCAGCGGCTTCATCGAGCCAGCCGAGAACCGGAACAACATCGGTGGGATCGGGAACAAAGATCCAAGCTAGTGATAGGAGGCCAACGAAGCTAACCGCCACTTTCTTGACGAGCGGTTTGGGTTCCTGGCTTTCGGGGGAGTCTGTCATGGTGAAACTGGGATAAGGTGAGGGATAAAGATAGGATCGGCCCATTTCTGAATCAGGCCAAGCCATTTCTTTGGTTGATGTGGTCCGGTTCAACGGACGAATTTTGCCCCGGAACCATTCAGTCCCCAGCCATCAGAGCCTCAATGTCGTCCGCTTCGATCGGCACGTTTTCGAGCAGGTCCACGTTCCCCCCGGAGGTGACGACGACATCGTTTTCCAGTCGAATTCCAAAACCTTCCTCAGGCAGATAGATTCCCGGCTCAATCGTGTAAACCGCACCATCTAGCACGATGCGATTGGCGGGCGTCACATCATGAACGTCGAGACCCAGGCTGTGTGAGGTGCCGTGCATGAAGTACTTTCGATAGGAGCGGTTTTCCTCTTTCATTTCCTCTTCCGTGCCGTCCTTGGCCCGTTCCTCCGCCACGTTGGCTGGATCGAGCAGGTCCAAGCTCAGCAACTCCGCCTCCATGCTTTTGCCGACTTCCTTCTGGTAGGCTTTGATCTCGACGCCGGGTTTCAGAAGTTCCGCGCGGCAGGCTTTGAAGACGTTCAGCACCGCATTGTAGACCGCGCGTTGGCGATCGGTGAATTTCCCGTTCACGGGGATCGTTCGGGTTAAGTCTGCGTTGTAGTGCGCATACTCCGCCGCGACATCGAGCAACAGCAAATCGCCGTCCTGGCAGGTGTCGTTGTTGTCGAGGTAGTGCAGGACACAGGCGTTCCCACCGGATGCAATGATGGGATTGTAGGCAAAGCCGCGCGAGCCATGTTGCATGAACTCATGGATGAATTCCGCTTCGATTTCGTATTCCTTCACCCCGGGTTTGAGAAAGTGACAGACCCGGCGGAAGCCCTTTTCGGTGATGTCGCACGCCTTGCGGAGAAGCTGGATCTCCGTCTCTGATTTTGCGGCGCGGAGAGGGTAGGTGAGGGGAGCCAGACGCTCGTAGCGATGCTGCGGATACCTGGTTTGGCAGTGTTGGCGAAAGCGTTCTTCCCGGGTTTCGACCTCGCTGGCATTTCGAGGATGCTCATTGGCGTTGAGGTAGAGCGTTTTCCAATGCTTCATGCAGCGGCGAAACTGGCTTTCGAAGCGATCCGACCACATGACGTTCGTGATGCCCGAAACGGCGGTGGCGTCCTCGGCGGTCAGTTTGTTGCCTTCCCAAATCCGAATGAGGTCGGAGGTTTCCCGAACGAACAACATCTCCCGATCCGCGGGATCCGTGGCGTGGGGATTGAGAATCAGGGTGGTTTCCTCCTGATCGACGCCGGTCAGCCAAAACAGATCGCTGCTTTGGTAAAACCGCATCGATCCATCAGCGCTTTGCGGCATGATGTCGTTGGAATGAATCACGGCGAAACTACCGGGTTTGAGCTTGGCAGCGAGTTTCGCCCGGTTTTCGACGAAGAGCTGGGAATCGATGGGATCGTAACGCATGGGTTTGGCGGAAAGCTCACCGCTACCTCACAATTGCAAAGCTGTAAATCCGGCACAAGCTCTCCGACCTATGCGAAACATCGCCGACTGCCATTTGTATGGAATTCTGGACCTTGGATATGTGGATGAATCCCGTTTGCCATCCGTGTTGAGCGAGATGCTGGAAGGAGGCGTTGACGTGGTTCAACTTCGGGCCAAAAACGCGACGGAATCGAAAATCGAGGCCTTGGCCGCGGAGTTGCTGCCCCTTTGTCGCCGCGCTGAAGTTCCGTTTATCATCAACGACTTTCCGGGAATCGCGGCGAAGGTGGGGGTGGATGGCGTTCACGTCGGGCAGGATGATCAACCGATCTCTGAAGTCCGGGAAATCGTCGGTGAAGAAATGCTCGTGGGAAAGTCGACCCACAGTCTTGACCAGGCTCGCGCCGCCTCGCGGGAAACCGGCGTCGACTACATTGGTTTCGGTCCCATTTTCGCGACGCCGACCAAGCCGGATTACGTTCCCATCGGAAAAGCGGAGATCGACCAGGTTCACAGGGACGTTGAGTTGCCGATTTTCTGCATTGGGGGAATCAAACGAGAAAATGCCCCCGAAATCTTGCAAGCCGGAGCAAAACGCCTAGTGATCGTTTCCGGCATCCTACAAGCCGCGAACATCCCGGAATACGTTCGAGATGTTCAAACTCTCCTTCAATCCAATCGTTAACTTCGTTCTCACATCTCATGTCTGTTTTAGTCGCTGGTTCCGTCGGAATCGACCACATCAAAACTCCACACGACGAAGCCCCCAATCTCCTCGGGGGTTCCGCTTCCTACGCCGCCACCAGTGCCAGCTTTTCGAGTCCGGTGCATTTGGTCAGCATTGTGGGACAGGATTTTCCAGACGAACATGTCGCGTTCTTCAAGTCGCGGAACATCAGCGTCGACGGAGTTGAGTTTGCCCAGGGAAAAACCTTTCGATGGACCGGCGAATACTCCGAGGATTGGAATGACCGGGAAACCCTGGAAGTCGATCTCAACGTTCTTGAGCATTACAATCCGCAATTGACGGAAGAATATCGCGATTCACGGATCATCCTGTTGGCCAACGCGGGGCCGGATACGCAGCTGAAAGTGCTGGAGCAGGCAAATGCGCCGGTCTTCTCCATCGCCGATACCATGGATCTCTGGATCACGGTGATGCGCGAGCAACTCAACGAGCTGCTTGGCAAGATCGACATGCTGGTTCTCAACGACAGCGAGGCCAAACAGCTGACGGAAACCAGCAATCTGGTGCTTGCGGGCGAGAAGATGCTCGAAATGGGGCCCAAGTTTGTGATTCTCAAAAAGGGCGAGCATGGCGCGTTGCTCTTCAGCCAAACGGGCGATTTTTTCACGATCGGCGCGTATCCGTTGAAGAATGTTCACGATCCGACCGGCGCGGGCGATACTTTTGTTGGCGGCATTGCGGGACACCTCGCCTCAACCGGCAAAGATGAGATCGGTTTTGATGATTTGGCGGAAGGCATTCTCCATGGAACGATCATGGCGAGCTACACCTGCGAGCAGTTTGGACTTCGCAGCCTTGAGGCGATTACGGAGGAGCAGTTGAACGCGCGGAAGGACGAATTTCGCCGCTATTGCCGCATTGCTCACCCGGGCGGCTAGTTATTTTACGAAGGGTTTTTTCACCACTTCTGCCCCGTAGCGTTTGCCGCGAACTTCGAGCTCGACCTGAGTTCCGATTTTGGCGTGTTCCGCTGGAACGTAGCCCATTCCGATCCCGGCACCGAGGCTGGGTGAGAGCGTTCCGCTGGAAAGGGAACCGACGTTTTCCTCGCCGACAAAAATTCCATACCCGGGGCGCGGTGGTGGACCTTTCGCTGTCGACTTGATCGCCACCAAACGGCGATCCGGTCCCTTGGCTTTTTGGCGAACCAGAACGTCTCGACCCAGGAAATCGCCCTTGTCGAGATCGACGAAAAATCCAAGCCCGGCTTCGATGGGGGAATGCTCGGGTGAAAGATCGTTTCCATTAAGCGGATAGCACTTCTCTAGCCGAAGCGAGTCGCGCGCGCCGAGACCGCAGGGGTTCGCGCCAGCTTCCAGTGCGCGTTCCCACCACGCGATGGCGGTTTTGGGGGAGCAGAACAGTTCGAAGCCGTCTTCACCCGTGTATCCCGTCCGGCAAACCACGATTTCATTGCCTTCGGTCGTCTCGATTTTCGTGATTCCGAATCGTTTGGGGAGATCGAACGTGCCCGAAACCATCTTCTTGAATGCGGCTGAGGATTGGGGACCTTGAATCGCCATTCCGGCAAAACTGCGACTTTCGTCAACCAACTCGATTCGGCGATCGCGATCCAGGTGATCGTAGAGCCACTCATGATCCTCGGCTGTTCGCGATGCGTTCACGACCAGGAAAAACTCATCTTCACCCGTTCGATAAATGATGAGATCGTCGATCACTCCTCCCTTCTCATTGAGCATAAGGGTGTATTGCCCGTCGCCGATTTTCAGCTTGGAAACGTCGTTGGTCAGCAGGCCGTTGAGCCAATCGACAATGCGATTTCCGTCGCCTGAAATCGTGATTTGTCCCATGTGAGAAATATCGAAGATGCCGAGTTTCTCGCGCACCGCCTTGTGCTCGGCCAGAATTCCCTCGTACTGGATCGGCATCAGCCACCCTGCGAACGGAACCATTCGGGCGCCCAATTCCTGGTGAACGGGTTCGAGGGGAGAGTGTTTCACATCGCTTTCCATGGTGGTGAGCTACGGGAAACCGGCGCAAGAGAGGACGCAACGCCAATTTTGTGCCTCAAGGGCAAGTTTCCGGCTTGCTCCGGTGCCGACTTCCTGCCAGTGGTAGCCAGCTTCACTCATGGCACGATCTCTCCCTCGCATAGGCCTTGTCCGCCGCAGTCACTCCGGAACTGGAGGAGACGAGCGCTACTTGGCGCGTTTCGCGGTGACCCTCAAAAATCGTGGATACGAAACCGTCCTCTTCACCAGTGAGGCATGGCCTGAGGACAAGCATTTCGAGAAGATCATCCGGTTGCCGGATCGCGGGCCGATCGCGTTTGCCAATGCGCTCGCCAAGGCGGATCACCGCGCCTATTGCGACATCCTGTTCAGTTTCGAGCGCGTTTGGGAGTGCGATTTTTATCGGGCGGGCGATGGCGTTCACCAGGCGTGGTTGGATCGAGTTCACGCCCATGACGGTCCTTATCGCCCTTCGACGAGAGGATCGGGTTCGAAGAACGCCCAGTTGGTCAAATTGGAGAACGAGCTGTTCCGGCCCGATTCCAAATCCGTCATCATCACGAGTTCCGAATTCGTGAGGCACGAGATTTTGCAGTACTACGGCAAAGCTTCCGACCAGGTCCACATCATCTACAACGGCTACAAACCGCCCGCGAAGAAAGGCGATCCCCGTTCGGAAATTCGCAAAAAACTGGGTTTGGATGAGATGGCGATGATGGCGTTGTTTTCCGGCTCGGGATGGGAACGAAAAGGGCTCGCCTACGCGATCAAAGCCGCTGCATTGCTGCAACATGAGGGGGTTCGGCTGTTCGTGACCGGAAAAGGCAAGCATCGTGGAATGCCTCGTGGCCCCGTGACGTATCTCGACCAGGTCGATGAAATTTCCCAGTATTACGATGCGGCGGATTTGTTCATTTTGCCGACGCTTTACGATCCGTTTTCCAACGCGTGTTTGGAAGCGGCGTGCCACGGGCTCCCGGTCATCACAACGACTGCCAACGGGTTTGCCGAGCTCATGGTTCCGTCGCAACACGGCGAAGTTGTCGAAAATCCGGCCGATGTGGAAAAACTGGGCGAAGCGATGATCAACTGGCTGGGCCCGGAAAAACGCAGCAAAAGCCGGGACGAAATCCGCACGTGGGCGAGGGGATTCAGCATCAAGGAGAACGTCGACAAGACTCTGGATGTGATTCTGGCCGGAACGTAACAGGCCTACGGTTTCGCGAAGAGATAAAAGCCGAAGCCCATCGTTGAGCGTCCCCAACGGAGGTAACCCTCGCTCCATCGGCGGATGCGCTCCAGTTCCCGACCGGTTTTTGAATCTTTGGGATGAAGGGTGATTTCGGCTTCGACCGCACGACGGTGTTCCCACTCAAAGTCGTCCCATTCATCATCGCTGCTGACGGAGGCGTGAAGCGGTTTCAAGCCGGATTTCTCGCCGTAGGCCACGTTTTCTGCGTGAGTTCGGTAAATCCCGACCGGTTCACCCAGCAATTCGAGGTATTCAGCTGCGGGAGGTTGCTTCCAGTAGCCTTCGCCAATCAGAAGTTGCCCGCCGGGGGCGACGAGGGCTGTGAGCGCGCGAATCGTCTCGGGAAACGCTTCTTCTCCGGGAGCAAACGCGTGAGTCGCGCCGAGGCAGATCGCAAGATCGAAGCTTTCGGCATCAAGCTGGGTTTTGGTCAGGTCAGCGTTCAAAAACTCGCAGCGGTTGGAAGAGCCAAGCCGCTTCCCGGCCGTTTCCCGGGCGTAAGTGAGCGAGTCGTCATCAACATCGACTCCCAAGCCCGAAGCTCCCGTTGCTTCGATGGTCCGAACCAGGAATTCGCCCTGGCCGCATCCGGCGTCCAAGACACGGCTGGAAGCATTCGCGGTGAAGAGTCGAATCAGACGGTCGGCTTTTTCGGAACTGATGGGATTGTTGAAAACCATGATTCAAAGTCGCGACGTTGAGCTTACAGCCATCTTCAGGCCGGAAAACAGCAGAACCTTCTGAAATCAGCTGAATCCGCGATCTGAGATGCCGCGTCAGATTTTGAGCATGATGAAACGGGTGAACGGCATTGAACCAGAGCCGACTTCGGCTTAATGCTTTCCGGCAAGCCCTGCATGACTGACGACATTCAAAGCTCTTTGGTTTTTAATCCCAGCACTCCGATTCTGGTTTTCGGGATTCTTTTGATCGTCGCAGCTTCATTCCTCTGCATTTGGGCCTGGAAACGCAGCGGATGGGCGAGAGGGGTTGGATTTCTCGAAGGGCTGCGATTTCTGATCGTGCTGTTGGTGGTGCTGACGCTCTTTCAGCCGGAATGGCGCGAACTGACGCGTCCGGACTCCAAACCCACGATTGCGGTGCTTTGGGATCAATCGAGAAGCATGGAGACCGCCGACGTGATCGACCCCGAAGGCAACGGGCAGAAGCCGAAGAAGCGTTCCAGCGCGATCGCGCCGCTCTTGGAGGAAAAAGCGTGGTGGCCGCTTGGAAACGGGGTTCGCACCGTGATTGAGCCCTTTTCATCAACGATGGATCCTGCCTGGGAGGGGACGGATTTGCACGGCGCGTTGAATCGCGTTTTGGCGCAGCATCCGCAACTGCGTGGCGTCGTGCTCTTTACCGATGGGGATTGGAATGCGGGAGAGCCACCCGTTCGCGCGGCTACGAAGCTGAGAATGCGGAATGTGCCGGTGTTCGCAGTGCCGGTCGGAAGCGAGAGTCGATTACCGGATGTCGAGCTTGTCAGTCTGGATGCGCCGACTTTTGGGGTGGTTGGGAAGCCGCTTCGCATTCCCTTTGTGATCGAGAGTTCGATGCCGCGAGACTTCAATGCCGATCTGGAACTGACAACCTCGACTGGCGAAACCGTCTCCAAAACAATCACGATTCCCGCGATGGGCAAAGTTCAGGACACGATTTCGTGGACTCCCGAGCAAACTGGCGATGTCGAACTTACCTTGATCGTTCCTCCTGGGCCCAACGAGTTTTTGGAGGAGAACAACCGGCGAGTTGCCCCTATTTCGATTCGCGAGGAGCAACTTCGCGTTCTGCTGATTGAGTCCTATCCGCGTTGGGAATATCGCTATTTACGCAATGCGCTGGAACGGGATCCCGGCGTTGAAGTCAGTTGTCTGCTGTTTCATCCGGACATCGGCAAAACCGGTGGTGGCCGTAGCTATATCGATTCGTTTCCCAGCGACGAGGATTTGGTCAATTATGACGTGGTCTTTCTCGGTGACGTCGGTGTCGAAGCCAGCCAACTGAGCGAAGAACAGTGCAAACGCCTCGTTCAACTCGTTCGAAATCAGGCGAGCGGACTCGTTTTCCTGCCCGGCTTCCGAGGGCGTCAATTTTCGCTCCTGGATACGGAATTGAGTGATCTTTATCCGGTTGTTTTGGATGAAACGCAGCCGCGGGGATGGGGATCGCCAGTACCGGGCCAGTTTCAACTCACCGAGGTCGGAAATCGCAGCTTGTTGACCAAGCTGGAGGACAGCGATTCCGAGAACTACAAGGTCTGGGAGAATTTGCCGGGGTTTCAATGGTTTGCGCCGGCACTTCGGGCCAAGGCGGGGAGCGAGGTGTTGGCGACGCACAGTTCGGAGTCGACCGAGTTTGGCCGGATTCCGTTGATCGTGACGAAGACCTTTGGTGCCGGAAAAATCCTGTTCATGGGAACCGATGGAGCCTGGCGCTGGCGTGAAGGGGTTGAGGACAAGTATCACTATCGCTACTGGGGCCAGGTCGCGCGATGGATGGCCTATCAGCGTAACATGGCCCAGGGAGAGTTGATGCGATTGTTCTACAGCCCGGATCGACCTCGAACGAATGAAGTGCTCACGCTCAATGCGAATGTCATCAGCCTGGGAGGCGACCCGCTTCAGGAGGCGAACGTGGTCGTCCAATTCATCAGTCCGAGTGGCAAGACCGGCAGTGTCAGGCTGTCTCCGGGAGGTGAAGACGCCTGGGGCTTGTTCAGTGGCCGGTTTACTCCGGTTGAGCCCGGCGAGTATCAAGTGATCATGACGTGCCGGGAAAATGGCGCGACTCTTGAAACTTCCCTATCGGTTCAGGGCGGAAAACTGGAGAAACTGGGGCGACCGGCGAGAATCAGCGTTTTGGAGGAGATTGCGCAGGTGACTCGCGGAAAGTTGATGAAAACGCTCGATATGGCCGTGCTTCTCGAAACCGTTCAGTCATTGCCCGACCCGGAGCCAATTGAGCGTCGTTTTCGCCTCTGGTCGCACTGGTTGTGGGGCATGCTGTTGGTGTCGATGATGGGGGCTTTTTGGATTGGCCGGAAGATGGTCGGCGTGATCTGAGACCGGATTGTTGAAAAAAGTGTGGCGTTTTTCGGGGTTGCCGGGATAAACTATCCTAACTTCAACGCAGGAGGTAACGATGAATCATTGGAGAAACTTTATTCAAGGGTTCCGGGCGCGCTCGCTCGAGAGTCACAAAGAAGAACGGGAGCGGCTGGAGCTCCAACTCGAGTTTCGTCCGAAAAAGCCCTCTTCCCGGACTCAGCCCGAACGAAAAGTGGCCGAGACTTTTGAACCTCCATCCATGAGCGGCGATCCCGACATTGATGATGTTCGATACCTTTAGCTCTTAGGGCAGAGCGCTTCCGCGTCTGTGCGAACGGCGTCCAGAAAGGTTGGGTAAATGGGTTCCCAGCCAAAGTCGCGCAGCTTCTGATTGCTGATCTGTTTGTGCGTCCAGCCCCGTTTACGATTGTGATCCGGGGGACCTTCGGGAGGGCGGGGGAGGCCGAAATGCTCTGACAGCGCAATGTAGGTCGCCTTCTGCGACGTCGGATTGCCGTCGGAAACGTTGAAGATTTCACCGCGAGCGTCTTCTTCGTGGATCAGCAAGGTGGCGATTGCTCCCACGACGTCGTCGCGATGGATTTGATTCAGGAATCGGCTTGGCCCCGTTTCGATAATCGCCGTTTTATTGAGAAATTTCTTCAGGAGCACCGATCGGCCGGGTCCATAGAGACCGGCGAGACGAGCCACAATCCCGCCTTGTGAGATGACGAAGTTTTCGGCTTTTCGGAGGATTTTGCCGGTTTCGCGCTCGGGTTCGGCAGAACTCAGCTCGGTCACCACTTCCCCGGCGATTTGCGGATAGACGCTCGTGCTGGAGGTGAAAAGCAGGCAGGCTCCGGGGAAGCTGGTTGCCAGATTACGACATCCTTGGTGATAAACTTTATCGTAGGCGTCGAGTTTTCCGCGACCGGAGCTGGCGCAATGAACGATCTGGAGTTGAGAAGAATCGATTGGGAGGTTTTGAGCGAATTTCGCGACCTCGTCGGGAGAACTGATGTCGCAGGCATGAACGTCGAACGTCACTTCGCGACGCAGCTCCTCAGCAGAAGTTTGCGAATGCGTAAGTCCGATCACCTTTCGTCCGGACTCGACCAGGTGCAGAGCCAAGGCGCGCCCCACATACCCGCATCCCGCAATGAGGACGGTTTTTGAGGAATTCTTTTCGAGGGGATCATCCATTGGGGATTCGTTTCCGATGCTGGCGATAATACGCGGCAACGCCCTCGGAAGCTGCATCGGCATACTCCTGATAAATATTGATGCGCTCTTTGCCGTGAATCCAGCGAGTCCCGGCATACTCGCCTGCTTGAACCCGGTCATAGGTGAGCTTGTGATTCATGACGTGCGGCTCAAAAAAGACGATCGGACTCTCGTAAACACGAGTCGCGAGCAGGTTTCGAGACCAGACGAACGGGTTCGGGCTGACCCGTTTGGCGTTGTTCCGCAGATACACGTATGGAGGAAGTTCCGTCGTGTTTGCCATGACGTTGGCGACGGTCTGCGAGACCGCGAGTTCCTCCGGGTGCGTCCGCTGCAAAAGCCGGCGCAGCAATTCAAACCGTTGGTCGTCGTAGGCGATTTCACCGGCGCTGTAGCAACCGTTGATGAGGATGTGAAGATGGTTTTTATCGACAAAATCGGGATCGCTCGGGTCGCCCCAGCCTTCCGCATTGACGTGGAGACAGAGCGTCAAATCGGGTTTGAACTGATGGTTGATGCGCTCGGCCCGGTATCGAATCTCATCGGTGCGGTAGAACAGAATTTCCGAGTATTTGCGCAGCGATTTGTTGGTCGCGGGATCGGCGTCGGGTGGATAGTTGCCCCATTCTCGCGCCAAGTCGACGTAGTCCTCGGGGCGCTTCGCATTGACCGGGCGGTTCTCCCGACGAACCAGCGCGACGCGGGCGCCCATTCGGGTGAGATTCTCCTCCAACAACTCGCCTACCCGCATCACAATCTCTCCTTCTTTTACCGGAAAGGTCGAATCGTCTGCGACTTCTTCCAGATTTTCAGGGGAGGTTTCCGGGGCCGCTTCGGCGGGCTCGGACTCAGTTTCCGCTTCAGAAACTTCCTCAATCTTGGGAGCAATTTTGAACCAACGTTCCTCCATTTGAGCCCAAAGTCCGCCGATATGCCCCGGATCGATCGCGATTCGCATCCCTTCGAGCGGTTTTTCGGGATCGCGAATCGGAGGCAATTCCGCTGCAGATCGCCAATATTTGGGAATGACTTCCTTGGATTCTCCGGCGAAGCGGAGCTCAAAAACATCGTCGGGACGTTTGAAGTCTTTCACGATGCGGGCGTGATCTTCCAGAATCTCGATGAAGTTCCCGGCTGATTTCTCGTTTTCGCAATAATTGGTCAGCAGTTCGCGCTCAAAGTCCTCCCGTGAAATGGTTTCCTGATAGGCTTCAAGTTGTGACCAGTCTGGAAATTCCGCTAATTTCGAAATCTTTTTTTCGTTATCGGCGAATAGGTTCGCCCCCAGCCCAACAAACGTGAGGAAAACCGACAACCAGCTGACCCTGAGACTCGTTGTGCAACGCGAAAATGGCCACTTCTTGTTGAAGGTTGCTCTTGCTGATCCGGAAATTTGGGATTGGCTTGGAAAAATTATTGTCACGCTTATCAACACATTACCTTTACGCTTACATGCTGCGAATTCTATTTCTGGGTGACATCGTTGGCCAATGTGGCCGCAAAGCCGTCATGGCGAGGCTGCCCGATCTGAAACGAGAGCGCGAAATTGATTTCGCGATAGTGAATGGAGAAAACAGTGCTGGTGGAAGGGGGATTACGCCGAAAATCGCGATCGACCTGTTGAGAGCTGGCGCTGCAGTCGTGACAACGGGAGATCATGTGTGGGATCAGCCGGATTTGATTCCTTATCTGCCGACAGAGCCAAGAGTTCTGCGACCACTCAATTATCCGGAGGATACTCCAGGATTCGGATCGGTGGTTCTTGAGACCAAGAAAGGTAAGGTCGGGGTAATTAACGCGCAGGGGAGAACCTTTATGCGACAGGAATTGGAGAATCCCTTCCTCATGATCGGGGCCGAGGTCGCGAGAATGCGGGAAGAAACGCCCATAATTTTTGTCGATTTTCACGCGGAAACGACCAGCGAGAAACACGCAATGGGGCGACATCTGGACGGATCCGTTTCTGCCATGGTGGGAACGCATACCCATGTCCAGACCGCAGATGAACAGGTTTTTCCCGGAGGAACGGCGTTTCTTTGCGATGCCGGAATGTGTGGTTCGGCAGATTCGGTGATTGGTTCAACGCCTGAGTCGGTTCTGAAACGATTTGTGACCGCGATGCCGACGAAGTTCATCTTGGCCAAATCGAACATTCGGTTGCACGGAGCGATTATTGATGTCGATGAGACCACCGGAAAGGCGATTCAGATTGAACGCCTCGTTGAGGATTTTGTGCAGCCGGCGTAAGGAAAATTGGCCGAAAAGTCGCCATTGTCAGCGGCTTAATCGTAAGCCGCTGAGTTTGTCCAGAAAAAACCCTACGGATCTTTTTGACAGATTTAGGCAACCGTATAATATGCCCTCCGCTCTGGAAGCTGTGTTTTCTGACCGAGTGACCGTTTCTCTAATCCGGAACGAGATCTTTTAGGGAGCCAGTCGACAGGCTGACAGGGGTCGATGCACCTCATCCGTGTGGCCTCTGTTCTAAGCTAAGGCTCTTGTAGCTCAGTGGTAGAGCACTTCCTTGGTAAGGAAGAGGTCTCGGGTTCAAATCCCGACAAGAGCTCCTGTTACATTACCAATTACAAATCCTACTGAATTAAACAACCATACCGGTCGCTTCGTTACCAACACTACCTAACGTCGACGCCCACTGAACTCTAGACTCTCTTACGAGACCCACGCAAAATGGCTAAGGAAGCATTTGAACGTAATAAACCGCACGTGAACGTCGGAACCATCGGTCACGTCGACCACGGAAAAACCACCCTCACGGCTGCGATCTGCCACACTTTGGCGGAATTAGGTTTCGCTGAGAAGAAGGACTACGACGAAATTGACGCTGCTCCTGAGGAGAAAGAGCGCGGTATCACGATTTCCACCGCTCACGTTGAGTATGAGACCGAAAATCGCCACTATGCTCACGTGGACTGCCCTGGGCACGCTGACTATGTGAAGAACATGATCACCGGTGCTGCTCAGATGGATGGAGCGATTCTTGTCTGCAGTGCTGCTGACGGCCCAATGCCTCAGACTCGTGAGCACATCCTGCTTGCTCGCCAGGTTGGTGTTCCTGCGATCGTTGTGTTCTTGAACAAGGTTGATCAGGTGGATGATGAAGAGCTTCTTGAGCTCGTTGAAATCGAAGTTCGCGACCTTCTCAGTCAGTATGAATTTCCTGGTGACGATATTCCTGTCGTGATGGGATCTGCTCTTAAGGCGCTGGAAGGTGATACGACTCAAAAAGACAACATCATGAAGTTGATGGCGGCAGTGGATGACTACATCCCACAGCCAGATCGTCCGATCGATCAGGATTTCTTGATGCCTGTCGAGGATGTCTTCTCGATTGAAGGTCGCGGAACGGTTGCTACCGGTCGTGTTGAGCGGGGAATCGTCAAGAAGATGGAAGAGGTTGAAATCGTTGGTATTCGCGACACGCAGAAGACCACGGTTACTGACATCGAGATGTTCCGGAAGTTGCTCGACGAGGGGCGCGCTGGTGACAATGTCGGTCTCCTTCTTCGGGGAACGAAAAAGTCTGATATCGAGCGTGGCCAGGTGATTGCCAAGCCGGGCACCATCACTCCTCACTGCAAATTCAACGCAGAGGTTTATGTTTTGAGCAAGGATGAAGGTGGTCGCCACACTCCATTCTTCAGCAACTACCGCCCACAGTTTTATTTTCGGACCACGGACGTGACCGGCAGCATCAAGCTTCCTGATGGAGTTGAGATGGTTATGCCTGGCGACAATGTCACGATGGAAGTGGAGTTGATTACTCCGATTGCAATGGAGAAGACCATTCGCTTCGCGATTCGTGAAGGCGGTCGCACGGTTGGTGCTGGTCGTGTTGCTGACATTCTGGACTAGGTTCGGCTCTGCCGAATTCTAATCCGTTTGGATTGAATTTTGCGCAGCGCGGTGGGTGAGAGCCCATCGCGCTCGCTGACTCTAGAGGGACTGCCTTTGGAGTCTGGAATTGTAAATAACAGAGAGAGTGCTAATTTGTGGCGTTCTCTTGATTTGATGAAGAATTTTGACAAAAGGGTAGTAGCTCAATTGGTAGAGTAGTGGTCTCCAAAACCATTGGTTGTGGGTTCGAGTCCCGCCTGCCCTGCCACTTTTTGAGTATACCGACTAAACGAGAGAATCATGGTCCGCCGCATCCAGAAATACATTGGCGAAGTCAAGACTGAGCTTCACAAGGCAACTTGGCCTTGGGATCCCAAGGAAAAGGGGATGAAGAAGTATAAGGAACTGATCGATTCAACGGTTGTGGTTCTCATCGCGATGATCTTGCTGGGTGGATACGTTGCATTCGGGGATTTGATCTTGATCAACGTCATGAAGCTTCTCACTCGTGGTCTCCCCGGTGGGGATGTGGGTTAACCCGGAAATTTATCGATTACATCATGGCTCTAGTCCCATCTCCAGAAGATCAATGGTATGTCGTTCACGTTTTGTCCGGACAGGAACAGAATGTGGTGAACAGTCTCAATCGGCGTATTGAGTCGGAAGAGATGTCTGATGTCATCTTCCAGGTGCTGGTGCCTACCGAGCGAGTCTCTGAGGTTAAGAAGGGGAAGAAGACGGAAACCACGCGGAAGTTCTATCCTGGTTACATCATTGTAAACATGCATCTCTACAATGATGATTTTCACACGATGGTGGAGCGGACCTGGTATTTCATCCAGGAGACGCCGGGAGTTATCAATTTTGCCGGCGGTAAGGACCGCCCGTTCCCGATGCGTAAGTCGGAAGTTGAGCAGATGAAGGCTCAAATCGAGGCGAGTGAAGACGGCGCTGTTCCCAAGGTTCAGTTTGAGATTGGCGAGACGGTCAAAGTCGCCGATGGGCCATTCGAGAGTCAGAACGGAACGGTCGAGGAGATCGATCTCGAAAAAGGCAAGCTTCAGGTCACGGTGGAAGTCTTTGGGCGTCCCACACCTGTTGAGTTGGAATTTTGGCAGGTTGAACGGATTCAGTAACTGCCCCCAAACAGAACGAAGAACTCTTTTTTTAGAAACTCAGAATCATGGCCAAAGAAGTCATCAAACAAATCAAACTGCAGATCCCTGCGGGCCAAGCCAATCCGTCTCCTCCAGTGGGGCCAGCTCTTGGTCAGGCTGGTGTCAACATCATGGGGTTTTGCAAGGAATTCAACGCAGCTACCCAGGCGCAATCCGGAAATTTGCTTCCGACCGTCATCACGGTTTACAAGGACCAGAGCTTCTCGTTTATCACGAAGCAGCCGCCGGCAGCCGTTCTGCTGAAGAAAGCCGCCAATATCGCCGCCGGGTCAGGAGAGCCGCACAAGAAGAAGGTTGCCCAACTTACCAAGGAGAAGCTGATGGAAGTGGTGAAGATGAAGATTGAGGATCTCAATACGGACGACGAAGAAGCAGCTGCTCGCGTTCTTGCCGGAACTGCGCGCCAGATGGGGATCGATATCGTCGATTGATTATTTTTAACGAAAACTGCAGGAGGGCCCGAGACGGGTTCGTTTGAACTGCACCAATACAATGCCCAAAAAACGAAGTAAGCGATATGTGAAGGCTGCCGAGATGGTGGACTTCAAAAAACAGTATGCTCTGAGTGATGCGGTGGAAGTCATCAAAAAGTTTCCCGCTCCCAAGTTCGATCAGAGTATCACCATCAGCTTCAAGCTCGGAGTTGATCCTCGGAAATCCGACCAAATGGTCCGCGGAACTTGTGCTCTGCCGCACGGGAGTGGTAAGGAAGTGAAAGTCGTCGTTTTCGCCGAGGGTGAAGCCGCGATCGCTGCCAAAAATGCCGGAGCCGAGCATGTTGGATATGAGGACCTGCTCAAGAAAGTCAAAGACGGCTTTACTGACTTTGACGTTGCCATTGCAACTCCAGCCGCGATGGCGGAAGTGAGAAAGCTGGGCCGGGTGTTGGGGCCGAGAGGTTTGATGCCCAATCCAAAAACTGGAACCGTCACGGACGATACGGCTACTGCGATTCAGGAAGTGAAAGCCGGACGGGTAGATTTCAAAATCGATCGCAATTCCAACGTGTCTGTCCCAGTTGGAAAAGTCTCGTTTGAGCCTCAGCAATTGGTTGAGAACACGAAGGCTGTCATTGATGCAATTTCAACGGCGAAGCCTGCATCCGCAAAAGGAGTCTTCGTTCAGGCGATGACACTGGCGGCGACGATGTCCCCTGGAATCTCGGTGGACTCCGCCGGGTTGATCAAAGCAACAGTGTAACTTTAGAGACGGAGAATTACGATGAGTGAGACCCAAACAGCGGAAAAACAGCCCCGCAATGCAGATAAAACGACGATCATTGACTCAATTCTTGAGGACATCAATGGCTCGGCTTTTATCATTCTGACCGAATACACCGGCATCACGGTGGATCAGTTTGGTGAGTTGCGGAAGCGATTGCGTGCGACCGGCTCAAAATGCCAGGTTGCCAAGAACACCTTCGTTCGCGAAGCGCTGAGAAGTGCTGAGGCACCGAGTGAGATTGAAGAAAGCCTCAAGGGGCAGACTGCGATCGTAACCGGCGAACAGGATATTTGTGCTGCGGCCAAGGTTCTGAAAGACTTTGCCAAAGAGTTTGAGAAGCCGGCATTGAGGTCGGGAATTCTGGACGGGAAGTACATCAGCGAAGACGAGATTCGCGGCCTTGCCGATCTTCCTCCCAAGCCGGTCCTGTTGGCCCAGCTTCTGGGCGTTCTGAATGCACCCGGTTCCAAACTGGTTCGCACCATCAACGAGCCAGGCGCATCACTGGCCCGCTTGTTGCAAGCGAAGGCAGACAAAGGCGAGTAAACAAAAAATTTGAACTGATGGCCCGAATCATCCGGGCCTGATTATTAAAACATAAAAGGTTCCTTGTCGGCTTCGCGGCGGCGTTGCTAAAACGGAAGGACGCTTTCTTCCACGACGATACCAAAACTACAAAATGGCTGATCTAGACAAAATTAAAGACGAGCTCAACAAGCTCACCATCCTTGAAGTGGCCGAATTGGTCAAAACCCTCGAAGAAGAGTGGGGCGTAAGCGCTGCTGCACCTGTTGCTGCGATTGCAGCTGCTGGGGGTGGCGACGGCGGCGGAGAAGCTGCTGAAGAGAAAACCGAATTCGACATCGTTCTCGATGGATTCGGAGACAACAAGATCGCAGTGATTAAGGAAGTTCGTGGAGCCGTTCCAGGCCTCGGACTTGCTGACGCCAAGAAGATGGTGGAAGCTGCTCCTTCAACGTTGCGTGAAGGCGTTGCCAAGGAAGAAGCTGAAGAGATCAAAAAGAAGCTCGAAGAAGCTGGAGCAAAGATTACCCTCAAGTAATTTTTTAGTCCTATCTCTTTCAATTTGCCGTCCTTGGATTTCCAAGGGCGGCTTTTTTGTGAAGGAAAAGAGGTTGGAAATGGGGCTTGGCTAAAATTTTTCCGGAAATCTTAAGTTTTTTGCGTACAAGGCTCTTGACATTTTGCAAATTATCCGTTCTCTACCGTTCGGATTTTGCACCTGCGTTGGAAATTGACGAAATGAGTCTCCAAGTTTGGCGTCCCTTTCTACGATTTCCTCCTTTGAACCTTTCTCGA
Organism: uncultured bacterium; assembly: GCA_963977015.1. Taxonomy (GTDB): domain Bacteria; phylum Verrucomicrobiota; class Verrucomicrobiia; order Verrucomicrobiales; family DEV007; genus JBCDHN01. The sequence goes on from CAXBMO010000001.1 coordinate 79,462, forward strand.
CGAGAGTCCCCGGCCTTCTCTGAATTCAGATCTTCCAAGTTATACTCGTAACGCTCAGTTCGAGGTCTTTGATGGACCCCGAATGGGTGTTTTTGTGTCGAGTAGGAGCGAGGTGCAATCTTCCAACCTTTAGAACTATAGCAATCATACGGCTGGAATCGATTACTTTTTTCAGTCGGCCCCTTCCGAATCCGGATCGATGACCCCGGAGCATACTCCGCGAGACTTATCGCGGCTCACTTAAATCATAACGCCACAACCCTAGACTCCAACGAGCATGGAAAAACTAGAAAGACGCTACTTCGGTAAACTTAAAGAGCCAATCACTCCACCGAACCTTATCGAGGTTCAGGTAGAGTCCTACGAGGAATTTTTGCAGCGTGATGTGCCTCCGAGCAAGCGCAAAATGACCGGACTGCATGCGGTTTTCAAGGAGGTCTTTCCGATCGACAGTTATGACGAGAAGTTCACGCTGGATTTTGTTACCTATGATGTGGGCGATCCAAAGCTCACGGCCTTGGAGGCATTGCGCGAGGGCGAGACCTTTAGCGCTCCGCTCTACGTAACGTTTTCGTTGAAGGAAGAGCAGGGGACCAAGGAAGAGCGGGTTTACATGGGTGAATTGCCACTGATGACCCGGCGCGGGACGTTTGTTATCAACGGTGCTGAGCGGGTTGTTGTCAGTCAGTTGCACCGTTCACCTGGTGTTTGCTTTGAACGGAGTTATCACCTGAACGGAAAAGAACTTCACGGCTTCCGAATTATTCCCGATCGCGGTTCCTGGCTCGAGGTTCAGTTCGACACGAACGATCTTCTTTACGTTTACCTGGATCGCCGCCGTCGCCGCCGGAAGTTTCTTGCGACGACCTTCCTCCGCGCAATCGGATTTGGCACGGATGAAGAGATCATTCGCGAATTTTACGACGTGGAGGAGATGAAGCTTCGCGAAGATATCGACGAAGAGATTCTCAGTTCGAAGGTTCCTTTCACCGACTTGCTCGATGGAGAGATTATTCTCTGTAAGGCTTATGAGCCAATGACCATCGGCGTGGTGAAACAATTGATCGCTCTGGGCCACAAGAAAGTCCCGGTTGTTGATACCAGCAAGGACGACATCCTGCTCAAGTCTCTCAAGAAAGATCCTGCACATGACGAGGAGGAGGCGCTCAAAGACATCTATCGTCGTTTGCGCCCTGGCGATCCGCCAACGGTTCCCAACTCTCGCGCTCTCTTGAAGCGGCTTTTCTTTGATCCGAAGAAATATGACCTGACTCGCGTTGGGCGCTACAAGATCAATCAGAAGTTGAACGTCGGTGTTGATGACGATCAGCGGGTTCTTGTGAAAGAGGACTTTGTTGCCGCTCTCAAATATCTCCTGAATCTCAAACAGGGTGAGGGCGTGCTCGACGATATCGATCACCTAGGAAGTCGACGCGTTCGCGCCGTTGGCGAACTTCTCGGCAACCAGTGCCGCGTGGGCTTGGCCCGCACCGAGCGCTTGGTGAAGGAGCGGATGACTCTCTTCGATGTCAACATCGAGGGGATGACGCCCCAGAAGCTGATCAATCCAAAAGCGCTGAGCGCTGTGGTTCGCGATTTCTTTGGTCGTTCCCAGCTCAGCCAGTTCATGGATCAGACCAACCCGCTGTCAGAGCTGACTCACAAACGTCGTCTTTCGGCGCTTGGACCGGGTGGTTTGAACCGCGATCGTGCCGGATTTGAAGTTCGCGACGTTCATCCTTCGCACTACGGCCGGATCTGCCCGATTGAGACTCCGGAAGGACCGAATATTGGTCTGATCAACTCCATGTCCACGTTTGCACGGATCAACGAGTTTGGTTTCATTGAAACTCCGTATCGCAAGATTGTGAAAGGGGTTGTGAAGCCGGAGATCGAATATCTGACGGCTGACCAGGAAGAGCAGCACTATATTGCCCAGGCCAACAATGAGTTTGATGAAAAGGGCAAGTTCCTCAACAAACGGATTACGGTTCGTTATCGGGGTGACTTCCTCGATCTGGAGCCAACCCAGTCCAGCTACATGGACGTTTCCCCCAAGCAGCTGGTTTCGGTTGCTGCGGGATTGATTCCATTCCTGGAGCACGATGACGCGAACCGCGCATTGATGGGATCGAACATGCAGCGCCAGGGCGTGCCATTGTTGATCTCTGACTCGCCCTACATTGGCACCGGAATGGAAGCCAAGGTGGCCCAGGATTCTCGTGCGGTGATGGTTGCTGAAGGCGACGGGATCGTTGCTGCTGCCACGGCGGAGATGATCGTCACTACCAAGGACGGAAAATTGCCGGTGACCGATCGGGAATTTCTTTCCAATCCCAATTCGGTGAAGCCGAACAAGAGCAAGGGGATCTTCATCTACCCACTTCGCAAGTTCATGCGCTCCAACGCTGGAACCTGCATGAACCAGAAGCCAATCGTTCGTCTTGGTGAAAAGATCAAGGAAGGCGACATTCTCGCTGACGGTCCGAATACCGAATACGGTGAGTTGGCGCTTGGTCGAAATGTCCTCGTGGCATTCATGCCTTGGAATGGTTACAACTTTGAGGATGCCATCACCATCAGTGAACGGGTCGTAAAGGAAGACGTCTACACATCGATTCACATTGATGAATTTGAAGTGGGAGCCCGGGACACGAAACTTGGACCTGAAGAAATCACCCGGGATATTCCCAATGTCGGTGAAGAGGCCCTTAAGAATCTGGCGCAGGACGGTGTCGTTCGTGTCGGCGCCGAGGTGAAGCCTGGCGATATTCTGGTCGGGAAGATTACTCCGAAGAGCGAAACCGAGCTGGCTCCGGAAGAGCGCCTGCTTCGCGCGATCTTTGGAGAGAAAGCGGCCGACGTGAAAGATACTTCGCTTCGCGTCCCATCCGGTTGCACCGGCATCGTGATGGATGTTCGCGTTTCATCTCGAAACACTCCTACCCGCCAGAAGTTGAGTAAGGCGGAGAAAGAGAAGCAGATGAAGGAGATCGATGAGGAGTGGAAGCGTAAGCGTGAAGAGTTGACCGATGAATTGACGGAGAAACTCAGCGACGTGTTGCTTGGTGAGAAAATTCCTCTGGATGTCGTCAACGGCCAAACTGGTGAGATCGTCATTCCTGCGAACAAGAAAATCACGAAGACGCTGCTGCGGAAGCTTGCTGAAAGCTATGACACGATTGAGATCGATCCGAGCCCGATTCGCGTCAAGATCGTCGAGATCATTGGCGGATTTGAGCAGAAGTTCAGCGACGTCGATGAACAGCGGGATACCCGCCTTGATTCCATTGAAACGGGTGACGATGTCGATCCCGGCATCATCAAGCAGGTGAAAGTCTACGTCGCGAAAAAGCGCAAGCTCAGCGTGGGTGACAAAATGGCGGGTCGTCACGGGAACAAAGGGGTTGTTGCCAACATCGTTCCTGAGCAAGACATGCCCTTCCTTTCCGATGGAACGGTTGTTGATATCTGCCTGAATCCTCTCGGGGTGCCGAGCCGGATGAACGTTGGTCAGGTCTTGGAAACGCACTTGGGTGTCGCGGCCAAGGCTCTTGGATTCAAAGTTGCAACTCCGGTTTTCGACGGAATTTCCGAAGCCAAGGTCATGGAATACATGAAAGAAGCCAAGAAGGTGGAAGGATTCACTTGGATTGGCGAAAACGGAAAGTCCGAGCTCTTTGACGGACGAACCGGTGACCGGTTCCACCAAGAGGTGGTGGTTGGCATCATTTACATGCTGAAACTCGGCCACTTGGTTGAAGACAAGATCCACGCCCGTGCGGTTGGTCCTTACTCTTTGGTTACGCAGCAGCCTCTGGGCGGAAAGGCTCAGTATGGTGGTCAGCGTTTTGGAGAGATGGAGGTCTGGGCGCTCGAAGCCTACGGTGCCGCCTACACGCTTCAGGAACTTCTCACCGTCAAGTCTGACGATGTGCAGGGCCGGACCCGAATCTACGAGGCGATTGTGAAAGGCGACAACAACCTGGAGGCCGGGACTCCCGAATCCTTCAACGTGTTGATCAAGGAAATGCAGAGCTTGGGACTAAACGTAAAAGTCGGCCCAAGCAATCAATCTGAAGCTGAGCAAATTGAAAGTCTCGGCGCCGCCTAAACCTCACTTCTGAATCAAATTTTAAGTTTCTCCACCCATGGAAAATAGCGTCCAATCCCATCTAAAAGAACTCTTTGGCGGCGAGCTAAAGGGAAAAGGCTTTGACCAGGTCACCATCACTGTGGCCTCAGCCGACGTCATTCGCTCCTGGAGCGAAGGCGAGGTCAAGAATCCGGAAACCATCAACTATCGAACCTTTAAGCCGGAAAAAGGTGGCTTGTTCTGTGAGCGAATCTTCGGTCCTACCAAGGACTGGGAATGCGCCTGTGGAAAATACAAGCGGATCAAGCACAAAGGCGTGATCTGCGATCGTTGTGGTGTTGAAGTTACCTTGAGCCGTGTTCGTCGCGAGCGCATGGGCCACATCGAGTTGGCGGTCCCCGTCAGCCACATCTGGTTCTACAAGTGTATGCCATCCCGCATCGGTCTGATGCTCGACATGAGCGCACGCCACCTTGAGCGTGTCATCTATTACGAGGATTACATTGTGATCGAGCCGGGCAATACACCGCTTGAGGCTGGACAATTGCTGACGGAAATGGAGTGGCGCGAAGCTGAGGAAGAATATGGCGAAGACTCGTTCCGGGTGGGAATGGGGGCTGAAGCTGTGAAAGAGCTTCTTTCTCAGGCGAACTTGGCAGAATTGGTCACTGAGCTTGAAGAAGCGATGACCAAGACTCGCTCCAAGCAGATCCGTAAGAAACTGGCCAAGCGTTTGAAGCTGGCCCAGGGATTCGCCAGTTCGCACACGCGTCCTGAGTGGATGATCCTGGAAGTGCTTCCGGTTATCCCTCCAGATTTGCGACCACTGGTTCCATTGGAAGGCGGTCGCTTCGCGACGTCGGATCTCAACGATCTCTATCGCCGTGTCATCAACCGGAACAACCGCTTGAAGAACCTGCTGCAACTCAAAACTCCGGATGTGATTATCCGGAACGAGAAGCGGATGCTTCAGGAAGCCGTTGACGCCTTGTTCGACAACGGACGCCACGGCCGTGCGGTCACCGGAGCTGGAAACCGTGCACTCAAGTCGCTTAGCGATATGCTGAAGGGTAAGAGTGGTCGTTTCCGTCAAAACTTGCTCGGAAAACGGGTCGATTACTCGGGACGTTCCGTCATCGTTATCGGACCTGAACTGAAGTTGGGACAATGTGGATTGCCGAAGAAGATGGCTTTGGTTCTGTTCGAGCCATTCATCATTCGCCGTCTTAAAGAGATGAATTTCGTGCACACGGTGCGAAGCGCGAAGAAGATGATTGAGCGCCGGACTCCTGAAGTCTGGGACATCTTGGAAGAAGTGACCAAAGGGCACCCGGTGATGTTGAACCGGGCCCCAACCTTGCACCGTCTTTCGATCCAGGCTTTCGAGCCGGTGTTGATCGAAGGGTCTGCGATCCGTTTGCATCCGCTGGTTTGTGGAGCTTACAACGCTGACTTCGATGGCGACCAGATGGCAGTTCACGTTCCTCTCTCGATCGAGGCTCAGCTGGAAGCGCGCATGTTGATGCTTGCTCCAAACAACATCTTCTCGCCTTCATCCGGTCGACCAGTTACGACTCCGTCTCAGGATATTACGCTGGGTTGTTATCATCTGACGTGGACGAAACAGCTTCCCATCCGCGAAGACGACAAGCTGAAGACGCTTCCGTTGTTTGCCGATATGGGTGAGGTTGAGTTTGCGGTTGCAACTCGCCGGGTTCACATCCACGACGCGATTCGCCTCAAGAATCCTGACTTCGGAACCGACACGGTTTACGGAGAGAAAGACATCAAAGTCATCGTGACCACGCCAGGACGAGTCCGGTTTAATGAGATCTGGCCTGAGGGGCTTGGTTTCATTAATAAGACTGCCGGTAAAAAGGTGCTCGGCGACGTGATTTGGCGTTGTTACCAAGTTGCCGGTCAAGACGGAACGGTTCTTGCCCTTGATCGCCTTAAGAACCTTGGGTTCCGCGAAGCTACTCGATCCGGTGCGTCGATTGGAATTAGCGACATGGTAATTCCGGTCGAGAAGCGTGGAGCTCTCGACAAGGCTTATGAGCAGTTGGAAGTCGTCGAGACTCAGTACGCTCGGGGTATCATTACCAATGGTGAGCGATACAACCGCGTGATTGATATCTGGACTGACGCAGGTGATGAGATCACGAAGGCTCTGTTCAGAACGATTGAGTTTAACGATGGTAAAGCCGCTCCAAACCCACTCTTCATGATGGTTGACTCTGGAGCCCGTGGTAACCGCCAGCAGATCAAGCAGCTCTCCGGAATGCGTGGACTGATGGCCAAGCCAAGTGGTGAGATTATCGAACGTCCTATTACGTCGAACTTCCGCGAGGGATTGAGCGTGTTGGAATACTTCATCTCAACTCACGGAGCTCGTAAAGGTCTTGCGGATACGGCGTTGAAGACGGCTGACTCCGGATACTTGACTAGGAAGCTGGTTGATGTTGCACAGGACGTGATCATCACTGAGCACGATTGTGGCACTGTAAACGGTATCGTAGTCGCTCCGATTTATGAGGGTGACGAGGAAGTCGTCGATTTGCAGACTCGAACCTACGGGCGAGTCAGCGCCGAACGCGTGAAGGATCCGGTCAGCGGCAAAGTCGTTGTCGATCTGAATGAATTGATCGATGAAGGTGCCGCAAACCGCTTGGCTGCGGTTGGATGTGAGCAATTGAAAATCCGCTCCGTTCTCACCTGCGAATCAACAGCAGGATGTTGCGCCCTTTGCTACGGCATGAGTCTCGCAACTCAGAAGATGGCACAAGAAGGCGCGGCCGTCGGTATTGTTGCCGCTCAGTCCATTGGAGAGCCGGGAACGCAGCTTACGATGCGGACCTTCCACGTTGGTGGTGTTGCCGCCCACTCCTTGAAGCAACCGATTATCAAGCTCAAGCATTCCGGAGCACTTCACTACAACAATCTCCGAACGGTAGAGAGTGTGGATGGCCGCTGGGTTGTCCTTAGTAAGAACGGTAGCATCAGCGTTCACGATGCCGATGGTCGTGAGCTCGAGAGCCACAATCTGGTGGTTGGTTCAGAGATTTCCAAGCCCGATAACGCCAAGGTCAAATCCGGCGAGACAATCGTGCAATGGGATCAGCACAACATTCCGATTATTACGGAAAAAGGTGGTGTGATCGAGTTCCGTGACATGATTCTCGGAATTACCGTTGCGAAGAAAGCAGAGGAATCTTCTGGCGGAGAAAGCATGGTGGTCGTTGAGCACAAGGAGGATTTGCATCCACAGATTGTGATCAAGGATCCCAAGACCAAAGAGCATCTCGCGAACTACTCGATTCCTGCCGGGGCTCACTTGTCGGTCGAAGAAGGCCAGAAGGTAACGGGTGGAACCATGGTCGCCAAAACGCCACGGAAAGTTGCCAAGACGAAGGATATTACCGGTGGTCTGCCTCGAGTAGCCGAACTGTTTGAAGCTCGTAAGCCCAAAGATTCTGCGGAGATCGCAAAGATCGATGGAATTGTGGAGCAGAGCGGCATGGCTCGCGGTAAAAAGCGGCTCATCATTACCGACCCGGATACCGGGGAGGAAGAAGAGCATCTCATCCCAATGAACAAACACATCGTTGCCCAAAACGGTGAGTTGGTTGAAAAGGGATCGCAACTTACCGAAGGCCCCGTTGTTCCTCACGAAATTCTGGAGATTTGCGGACCTCACGAGTTGCAGGAACACTTGGTCAACGAAGTCCAGGAGGTCTATCGCCTCCAGGGTGTGGAGATCAACGACAAGCACATTGAGATCATCATCCGCCAAATGTTGCGGAAGGTGAAAGTGACCGATCCGGGCGACACGCATTTCCTCTGGGGAGACCAAATCGAGCGAATCGATTTTGAACTCACCAACAAGGATATCGAAGAACAGGGTGGTAAACCTGCTGAAGGTGAACCCGTCCTTCTTGGGATCACCAAGGCTTCATTGGAAACCGACAGCTTCATCTCTGCGGCTTCCTTCCAGGACACGACTCGAGTTCTGACTGATGCGGCGACACTAGGAAAAGTGGATACCCTTCGTGGATTCAAGGAAAACGTGATCATGGGTCACCTCATTCCCGCGGGAACTGGTTTCCACCTTGCGCGGAACATTGAAATTCAAGCCACGGTGGAACCTGAAAAACCAAGCGAGCCTGAATTCGTCGAAGAAGACGAAGAATCCATCGAGCCAGATTTTGTGGCGATGGATTAAGGTTCGCGATTCCGAGCCGAAATACTTCTTACCAATTAGGCGCGTCTGTTCGATATCGGGCAGGCGCGCCTTTTGGTTTCGGGGCTCTGAGTGAATATCGGCACAGAAAAGGCCCCGTTTGAAATAGGGGCCGCTTCAATTTTGTGCCTGCCAGATATTTTCCCGATCGGGTTGTCGCTCTCTGGCGAGAGTGAGATGTCGCTTACCGTGGAGAGGGGGCCGACACCTTGTTGAGAGGGACGCAGAGGTGATCTGCGATCGGCAAGAACTCAGTACGAAGCCAAAAATACTGTTGTCGATCTTCCGTTAGCCGTCCTGTGCTCGTTGTTCGAGCTTCTCCAAATCATTGGATATCAGTTCACTGAAAGTGCTCTAGTCCTGATCTTGGGAACCGACGGTTCCCTTTGGCTTGTCGGGATCTTCGCGAACAAAGACGCGCATTTGGCCAAACCCTGTTCGTTCGCCAGTCTTCAACTTGAGTTGGAGGGTGTGGCCATCCTTGTCGATTTCAATTTTGTCAGCCATCTCCAAGCCCTGCACAGTCAAACCTTCAATCGGGTCATCAAAGGTGATGCTGCGAACGACGAACTCGTTGGAGTCCTGTTCGCTCTCGTCCCCATCCAGTTGAATCAGGTAACTTCGCATCCCATCACTGGGAACTTCGCGAGCCCCTCCCTCACCCGGAGTTTGGTCCATGGTGATTTGTTGGCCTGGTTCAAGACTGGTTTCTTTTTCGACCACGACAGTGGGGCCAGGCTCACTCGAACCAATGACCACAGAGCCATAGTTGTTGGTGGCACTTTGGCCGTCCAGCATCGGTAATTTGTGGGTTGGATTTGCGGCCAACGTGCTTTCAGGTCTTTCGGAATCTCCAGATTCCCATTCCATCGCGTCCGTGGCGACCAATGGTTGGTTCGATTCCGAAGAGTTAAAGAAATCGGGTGCGACGTAGACTGCCACGATGATCGCTGCAGCTGCCGCAATTCCTGCGGACCAAGCAATCTTACGACTCCCTGGAAATGTGATGATTTTCGAGCCGTTGATCTTGTCGTCGGCTTCTTTGAGTTTGGGAATCAACTCGGCGATGAATTCCTCGGATGTTTCCTGGGCCCTGACCCGGGTTTCCAAACCGTCGAGAAAGGCCGAAAAGGAGCGCTCCGGGTTCAAGCTCTGTTCCAGCAGGTCTACGAAGGCTAGTTCGCTCTTGGCCTTCTGAACCCGGACTGGATCCTGAGTCAGGAGTTCCGCGAACTCGTCTGTTTGGCTCGGAGAAAGATCTCCATCGACCAATTCGCTCAATAGTTCCTGATATCGTTCAGCACTCATATTTGTGGTTGGGTTGTAGTCTCCGCGAGACGCAGCTCCATACATTTTCGGATCTGGGCGCGGATGCGTTCTAACGACTTCCGCACAGCAGCAGCTTTCATACCCAGAACCTCTGCCAGATCAGAAGCTCTGACATTTTTTTCATAACGTTGGCGAACCATCTCCCGGCTTTTCCCGGGAATTTGGTCCAAACACTCTTTTAAAGCCCGGACTCGACTGCGGTCCTCATCGGTCATTCCCTCTTCCTCATCAGAGGCGCTGGAAGTCGACATCAAAATGTCGGTCACATTGTCGTGGAGTATCCGGCTCCTCCGCGCCGATTTGCGGCGGTCATTGAGAACACAATTGCGGGCAATTCCCCAGACCCAGTTGCGGAATGGCAGAGTCTCGTCGTATTGGTCGCGCCGTTCGTAGGCGATAACGAGGGCCTCCTGGGCCACATCATCAACCCACATGCCATCAATGCCGAGAGATCGAATAAATGCTCTCAAGCCGGCTTGGTGTTCTCGCACCTGTTCTACAAATTGTTCGTTGCTGAGCATAGGTTTGCTTGCATAAGAAGATTGTCATGAAACTCCCAGATGTGACAGCCGAAAAATGTTGAGCAATTGATCCTTGGATGATGCAAAAGTGCCCTCGCAAATTTTCAACGTATCCGTCACACCGGGAGTTTGAGAGACAACTCTTCCCTGGAAGGCGCGAATTCTAGAATTTCGTTACTTCCACTCCCAATTTTTTAACCACCACAGAACTGTGGGAGGAGGAATGGTCGCTCATCCTTCTAAACACAGCCCACAGCGCCTCTCATACCCTGCCCGCCTTGGTCGGCGTCTTCAGTTACCCAACTGGACTGCCGACCAAGGTTTTTTCTTTTCGGGGAGGGTTTGTATTCGCCAAAGTTTAAAATTTTTGGCAAAAAAGGGTTCCGTTTTTGCAACTTAGTTGGTCTGCATAGCTTGTGAAGCGGGTGCCACGTGGTATCTTTTTCAGAATTTCCAAAAGACGCCTGAAAATTCGATGCTCTCAGCCAAACAGACCGGCATTTTGCTGCTTCTCCTTGTTTTGACAGGAGTGTTTTCCGGTTTTGTGAGCACGACTTATCAGGAAAAAGTTGAAGTCGAGCTGCTGGCGAGAGTCGGGGAGGCGCTTCACGCGGATCCGATGCTGCAAAGCGTTGAGCCTGTGTTTGATGGCTTGACGGGAATGCTGGATGGGATCGTCGCGGAACCGAGTCTGATTAAACATGCTCAAGAGGTTGCCGAGCGAGCGGCTCCCGGAGTGCGTTTTGTCGAAAACCGGATCAGTCTGGCAAGCGAGTCACCGCGGCTGCAGGCAGAGTTTGAGGGGAATTCCTTGGTCCTGCGTGGTGAAGTCTCCGATGTGAACATTCGGGATCAGCTTGTTAAAATGGCGGCGAATCTTGAACATGTGGAGGAAGTTCGCGATCAGCTGGCAGTCGATGCAGGCGTGCGGAGGGCAGAATGGATGACGAGTTTTGTGGAATTCTTGCCCCAATTTGTGGGAGTCGCGACGGTTGGTGTTGCTGAAGCGACCGATGGGAGTTGGTCGCTGGTTGGCGAAGTCGAGGGGCCGAAAATACGGCAGGACTTGATCGCGACTTGGGAGAAGATTGTCCCGGGGGGAGCAGATCTAAAATTGGCTGATTTGAAAGTGAAGCAATCCGGGGCTGAGCGGACCAAAAAGCCTTCATCCGGAGAGCAATCGCACGTCGGCTCGGAAGCGACTGTGGAGTCGCAACTTGCGGATCGTCTAGAGCAACTGACGGTCTATTTTCCGGTCAATTCCAGTCTCATGGATGAGTTGGAAGAAGCCAAATTGGTCGAAGTCGCCAACGTTCTCCATGAACTCAAGGGGAGGCAGGAGCTGGAGCTGGTCGCTTTCAGTGACAATCAGGGCGATTCGGAATACAATTTGTGGCTCAGTAACAAGCGGGCGGTTCGGGTGCGGGATTCGTTGCAGGCGAAAGGTGTCGTCATTCGCTCGACCCGAGTGGAGAAGTCGCCAATTGAGCAGGGATCAGGCAATGACCGAACCATAGATCAATTGCAGCAGCAACGGCGCGTCGAGTTGCGACTCGTGAAGTAGACTTACCATGATGATTCCCGATATTTTCGTTCCAACGCTGAGTGGCGCACTCATTTTGGCATTTCTGGGATTTGCGATTGGAGCCTTCGTCGGATGGATTCTTTGGCGGCGAAATTTGGCAGAATCTCGTGATCTGATCGAAAGCCTTCGAATGCTCAAAGAAGAAGTAACGCTCCTTCGCAAAGGGGATTCCTAAACTAAGAACCAACTCTCCTTGAACCCGGATATAGTCATCTTTTTGCTGAAATCTTACGGTCTTTGGACCTGGGGGTTTCTCGGTGTCTCGATGCTACTGGGGGTGATGTTTGCGAGCGATCGTTGGAATTACACGTCGCGTCGCCTTGCAAAGCTTCAGGATCAACGTTCGAAATTGGAGCAGGAACTTCGCGAACTCCGGCAGAAACAGGACTGGGCGACGGACGTTCCCTCCGCAGGGCAAGGCGCTGGCGATCTGATTGTCGAGGATCAGGATTTGGTTCCGCCGAAAAACGGCGGTGCTGCTGCCGTGATCCTTGAGTCCGATACCGGCAATGTTGATCACCGCGCCGTGATCGAGAAGTATTTTTCCAACGAGTCCGTCGAGGTTGATCCCGATTTCGGAATTCTCTACACGAGTGTTCCCAACGTCATCGATCCATTGCGGCTGGTTCGAGGAGTTGGACCGCGGGTGGAGTACAGTCTGAATGAATTGGGGGTTTTTCGGTTCAAGCAGATCGCCAATTGGTCTGACGGGAATGTGGCAGCCTTTGCCCGATCGCTTCCCCAAGGCCACGTCAACATCAAGCGCGATAAATGGCCCCGGCAATCTCATTCACTTTGGCAGATGGTTGCGGGCAGTGCAGAGCCGGCTGAGGAAGTCGACTATGAATCCAAAATTTTGAGCGAGTTTCGCGGCGAGGCGGTGACGGCGGATCCAAATCTTGGAGTTGTCTACACGGGGATCATGACGGTTCCCGACTCATTGCAACGGATTGAAGGGATTGACGCCGTCATGGCTGAAGCGTTGGGAAATCTCGGGATTCACCGCTTCGCCCAGGTTTCAACCTGGTCTCGTCGCAGCATGGAGCAGATTGCTGGTCGGCTCTCGATTTCGCCGCAACAGATCGTTGATCAACGATGGATTCCGCAGTCTCGACTGCTGGAATGGGAACGCCAGACCGCAAGCCCAGAGTGGGGGACCACCAAACCGACCATGACGGATTATGCGGCGAAAGCATCCCGGGATTACGAGGGGGAACCATTGGGACTGAGCATCAGCATGGGGATTATCTACAAGACGGCCCCTGCAATCGTGGATGATCTGACCGAGATCTTTGGAATCGATCAATCGACTGCCCAAAAACTGAATGGCGAAGGCGTTTGGAAGTATCAGCAGATCGCCGATTGGTCGGATGCGAACGTGAAGGCTTTTGCCTCTCGACTGGGGGTAACTCGCGACATGATTCTGGGCCAGCGTTGGATTCCACAGGCCGAGCGCTTTGCGGCGACGGCGCGGAAAAGAGCCGCCTTTGCCGGCGAAAGCTTTCGAACCGATCCCAAGCTGGGCATCGTCTACTACATGGAGCCGCCCAATGCGGATGACTTGTCCAGAATCAAGGGAATGACACCCGAATTGGCAGCTGTGCTCAATCGAGAAGGAGTCTTCACCTACAAACAAATTGCACTTTGGGAGCCTTCAAATCTGGAGGTGTTTGCCGGTCGCGCGGGTGTTGATCTTGGTGGAATTCTCCGGGATGGCTGGATTCATCAATCCCAGCAACTCCATCTTGAGAAGTATGGAGTCGAAATGAAGGGCTGATTCCCGATTGACCATGGAGCAACTCTTCGCTTTCATGGTCCCGTATGAAAAAACTTAACGTCGGGATCGCTGGTTATGGCTGGGCGGCCACTGCCCATATTGGCGCCATTCAAAACACGAGATTGGGTCAGGTTGGGGCCATCTATTCGTCCCGAGCGGCCGAACTCGATGTTTCCGAACACGGGAAAGACGTTAAGCTCTACTCGAGCTTCGACGAAATGGTTGCCGACCCGGACCTCGATGTCATCGATATCACGAGCTACCCGAATCAGCACAAAGAGCAGGCCATCAAGGTGGCGGAAGCCGGTAAACACCTCATTATCGAGAAGCCGTTGGCCCTGAGCCTCGAAGATTGCCGTGCGATTCGCGACGCGGTGGCGCAGGCTGGAGTTAAGAGCTGCGTTTGCTTCGAATGCCGCTATTCCGGCCAATTTGTCACTACAAAGAAACTCATCGACGATGGCGTTCTGGGAAGCGTCCACTACGGCGAGATTGACTATTATCATGGCGTTGGCCCGTGGTATGGGCAGTTTCGCTGGAATGTGAAAAAGGAGAATGGAGGAAGTTCTCTGCTCTCAGCAGGATGCCATGCACTTGATGCGTTGCTGCTTTGTATGGATGGTGAGGTGGAAAGTGTTACGAGCTATGCCACGGGCTCCAAAAACGAGATCTTCAGCCAATACGAGTATCCCACAACCAGCGTTCAGATTCTGAAATTTGCAGACGGTCGAATTGGAAAATGCGCTTCGGTCATCGATTGCCTTCAGCCTTACTATTTTCATACCCATTTGGTGGGCAGTGAAGGAAGCCTTTTGGATGACAAGTTCCATTCCAACAAGTTTGGCGCCTTGAAGAAGGACGGTTGGAGCAAGTTAAATATGGCGTTGATGGATTCAGGCGATGTTGCGGATCATCCTTACCAGGTTCAGTTTGATGCCTTTTTTGATGCGTTGGAGCAGGGGCAGTCGATGCCGCTGACGAGCCTGGAGGAAGCCTACAAATCGTTCGAAGTCATCTTTGCGTGCGACAAGTCGGCCAATGAAGGGCGCGAGGTGAAGTTGAGTGAACTTCGATAGTTCAAGGCCGAAAACTATCTTATGAGCCCCGAAACATTTTGCCGGTGGGGCATTCTCAGCACTGCTGGAATTGCCCGCAAAAATTGGCAGGCAATCCATAATTCTGGAAATGGTCAAATTGTTGCAGTTGCGAGCCGCGATGCTGGAAAAGCTGCGCAATTTATTACGGAATGCCAAGCCGAGGCACCATTTTCGCCTCCACCAGAGGCCGTTGCTGGTTACGAGGGCCTGCTTGCTCGCAATGACATTGACGCGGTCTACATTCCACTTCCGACCGGGCTCCGCAAAGAATGGGTAATCAAGGCAGCCCAGGCCGGGAAACATGTTCTGTGTGAGAAGCCCTGCGCAATCAACGCCGCGGATCTTCGCGAAATGGTCGAAGCCTGCAGGGCCAACAACGTGCAATTCATGGACGGCATCATGTACATGCACAGCAAGCGGATGGATGCCTTGCGCGAGGTGATTGACGATGGGCAGAGCATCGGTGAAATCCGCCGAATCACGACCCAGTTCAGCTTCTGTGCGCCTCAGGATTTCCTGGCGGAAAATATTCGGTTAAACAGTTCCCTGGAGCCTGCCGGTTGCCTGGGGGACTTGGGATGGTACACCATCCGGTTCATCCTTTGGACTTTGAACTACGAGATGCCAAACAGCGTATCGGCACGCCTCATCTCAGGCGCCGGTCGGAGCGACAGCCCCGACAAAGTTCCAACGCAATTCAGCGCGGAACTGTTCTTTGGTAACGATGTAACCGCCAGTTTCTTTAATTCGTTTCGAACCGAGCATCAGCAATGGGCCAACGTCAGTGGCTCAAAGGGGCATCTAACGGTGAATGACTTTGTCTTGCCGTATTGCGGCAATGAACTGGATTTCACGGTCTCCAATGCCCATTTCGATGTCCGAAACACCCAGTTTGTGATGGAGCGCCATGACCGCAGGATTGCGGTTTCAGAGTATTCGAACAATCACCCGACCGCTCAAGAGACGAACCTCTTTCGCCGATTTGGCGAACTGGTGATTGGTGGTCAACCCGATGAACACTGGGCGGAAATTGCCCTCAAGACGCAACGGGTGCTCGACATCTGCCTTGAATCCGCACGAGCCAGCGGTGAGGAGCTTCCTTTAGATTGATTCAATGGGCTGACCTTCGCCCCGGATTGGGCGCACCGAAGGAGAAGTCCATCTCAAATTGGCGAGTGGAAGCTTGATCTGCAATCAAGTCACTGGCGCCCTCATTTGGCTACCAAATTGCGGGGTCTTGTTCTCCTGATCGTTTCCCTGAAGCAGGGACGAACAGCAGGGACGAACAGAAAAGTGGGTTGGCTCAATCTCGCCATCGCTCGAGCGCCCCTCGCGGAGAAAAGAAAAACGGGGTGACAGATCAAAGATCCATCACCCCGTTGGAAAAGAATTAAATCTTTAGAATCAGCAGTGTCTTAGAAAGAAACCGTGACGCTTGCACCACCGTGCACGTCGTCATCTTCACCTGCGTCAGACAAGTCCTCGAGAGGGAAGTTGCCACCGACGTAGATGTCGAACGTTGCTGCTTCCGTCATGGACCAGCTAAGGCCAGCGGTAGCGAATGCGTGGTTGAAGCTGCTAACACCGTAGTAGTCATCGCCGTAGCCAATGCCTGCTCCGAGTCCAAGCTCAAGACAATCGGTAAGAGGAATGCCTTTGCTTGCGCTCAGCTCGTAATACCAGCCAGCGGTGGTTTCGTCATAGACGACCAATGCGCCCAAGTCGAAGATGTCACCAACGGAGTAACCGAGGCTAAGAGCACCTTCCAGTGCTTCAGTATCAGCTTCTGCGAAGTAGAACCAAGTAGCACCAATGCCTGCGTCGAAAATCCACAATGGGAAGTTCAAGAATGCATAGACGTCCAACTCATCAAAGTTAGCTGGATCTTGAGTTGGGTTGATGTACCAAGTTCCGAAGTTCAAGCTCAGCGTGTCGCTGAAGTCGTAGTTCAGATCTACTCCGGTCCAAGGTGCGTCGCTTCCGAAATCGGTACCACGGAACAGGTAAGTGGTTTCGTAACCTGCAGAAACAGAACCGTAGAATGGAACTGCGCATACGGGATCTTCAATAACTGGCATTTCACCACCGACCAGGATTGCTGGAGCAGCTAGTGTCGCCAAGAGGACAGTTAGTTTTTTCATATTAAGGTGTGTTGACTTGTGTTGGTTGTTTACTCGAAACGTGAGTTGAATACAGAGCAGAAAGGATGCCAAGTTAGGATAAATCGTTCCCCGGCGCTTTAAATCAGTATTCGTGCGGGACTCTAACAGTAAGCTTTGAAATAATTCAACCATTTCTGACGAAATTTCGCCAGTTTTTCACCTCCGTGATTCGTTTTGCCCGTTGGAGGATGAAATTTTCGCAGAGAAAGCCGGGAATTACCTCCCCAGAAGCCATTCTAATCTTCCCAATTCCAAGAGGCTCGGGAATTTGAGTGACAAATTCGCCAAACTCTCGAAGGGGCAGGGCCCAAACCTCGACTTCGATCGATTTCCCGGCGTCTTCATTTCTGACAAGGCCGGGGCGTGGCGGCAAATTGTCCATTTCCGGAAGCGCGTAGAGGTCGTAGCAGGGCGCTGTCTCAGCCGTGCCGAGAAATCGCCCTTGTCGCTCCGTGAGTTGATGATTGAGCGGTAATCCACGCATGTGAGCGCCACAGACGACCAGAGGGCTCCATCCTTCGGGGACACTGGTGCCGGTTTCCGTCCCTGAGAGGGAGGGAGGAGTCGCTGAATCGAATCGATCAGCAAGTTCGAGCAGCTTGCGGTCGTGGAACGCTGGTGCGAAAAAAGTAACACCGAAGGGAAGGCCGGAATCCAGTTTCCCGGCGGGAAACGCGGTCGCGCTGTAATCCAGCAGGTTCATGAAATTGGTGTAGTAACCCAAATTGGAGTTGAGCTGAATTGGCTCGGCTTCGACTTCAGCGGCTTTGTAGATCGTGCCAGCGGTTGGAGTCAGAATCACATCGACCAACTTCCAGGCTTCGTCGGCCCGGCGTTTCAAAGCGCGAAGTCGATATTCTGCGTTGAAGGCATCGACAGCCAGCGGTTTGGCGCCTCCTTCTACGATCGTTCGAGTTACCGGGTGAAGAATCTCCGGCCGGGTCTTGAACACCTCTTCCATTGCGGCGTAGCGCTCAGCAACCCAGGGGCCTTCGTAAAGCAGACGCGCCGCCTCCAGAAATGGGGAAAAGTCGATCGATACCAATTCTCCGCCAGCCTCTTGCAGCTGCTTGATCTTCTCGGCGAAAAGGGCGCGAGCCGAATCATTGCCGAAAAATTCCAATTGGTCCGCGTTTGGGACTCCAAAGCGAAAATGCTGCCCCAGTGGAGCGGCTTCCGGAGATGTCGGATCTTCTCGAGCATAGGCGTCCGAGGGATCGAACACCGCTGCCACGTCGAGGATGGCTTCTGCATCTCCTGAGTTGTTGGCGAAAATGGAGACGCAATCCAAAGTCTTGCAGGCGGGAAAGACGCCCGAGCAGCTGAGAAGGCCGCGGCTTGGCTTGTGACCCACCAATTCGTTGAAGGCTGCGGGGATTCGGCCCGATCCTGCGGTGTCGGTGCCGAGAGAGAAGCTGGCAAATTCTTGTGCCACGGCTATGGCCGATCCCGAGCTTGATCCGCCGGGGATGTATTCCGGATCAAAGGCGTTCTCCGGAAACCCATACGGGGATCGAACTCCGACCAATCCGGTCGCAAACTGGTCGAGATTCGTTTTTCCGATCGGAATCGCCCCTGCGTCGATCAGTGTTTGCACGACAAACGCCGATCGCTCGGGGTCGTAGGCAAATTCGGGACAGGCAGCAGTGGTTGGCGCGCCTTTCAGATCAATATTGTCTTTGATGGCGAAGGGAACTCCGAAAAGCGGCAATGACGCGGGATCGAGGGACTCGATTTGCTTCGCGTATTCCAACAACTCGTCGAGCGAGAGCCGGTGGATCCAAATCCTTGTGGGCTCGGCCTTGGTGATCGCCTCATCCAGGGCTTGAACGAGTTTTGTGGGAGTCCAATCGCCGCCAGCATACGCTTCGCGAAGGGATTTGAGGTCCAAATTGGGTAGCTTGGTGCTCATAATTATTTTTCCAGCTCAAGAATCGCCAAAATCTGGCCGGCGCTGACGCTGGCTCCTTCTTCCACCAGAATCTCGCGAAGCTTACCGGTCTCTGGCGCTCCGACCGAAATTTCCATTTTCATGCTTTCCACGATGAGAAGAGTTTGATCTTCGGTGACCGAGTCGCCGGGCTTTGCCTCAATCTTCCAAAGGCTTCCCGCAACCGGCGAAGTTACCGCTTCGCAGCCGTCGGGAATCTCGATAGCATCCTGTTGAGTCGGCAATTCGGTTTCTTCCGCCTCGAAACTCATCGCGCCGCTCGCTTCCCAGCGTTCGCGTTCTTCCGCAAATGCTTGGCGCTGAGTCTCTCGAAACGATGCGATGCTGGTGTCGTTCTCCTTCAGAAACGCGTGGTAATCTTTCGGGCGAAATGTGGTTTCTTCGATTTTGATCTCATATTGGCCGGTCAAAAACTGGCGGCGCATTTCAAGAAGTTGATCTGCCTCGACCGGAAACCACCGAATTTGGTCAAAAAAGCGCAGCAGCCACGGCTTTCCTGCCTCAAAATGCTCAGTAGTGTTAAATCTATTCCAGACTGGAAGCGTGCGTCCCACAAACTGATAGCCGCCGGGACCTTCCATCCCATAAATGCAGAGGTAGGCTCCACCAATTCCAACGGCATTTTCCGGAGTCCAGGTTCGCGCCGGATTATATTTCGTCGTGACGAGGCGATGTCTCGGGTCGAGTGGGGTGGCGACTGGAGCACCCAGGTAAACATCGCCAAGGCCCATCACGAAATAGCTCGCGTCATAAACGATTCGGCGAACCTCATCGACTGATTCGAGCCCGTTAATTCGGCGAATGAACTCAATATTGCTCGGGCACCACGGGGCGTCAGCCCGAACGATCTGCATGTATTTGTCGATCGCTTCCTGAGTCGCGGGATCATCCCAACTCAGCGGCAGATGGACGATTCGGCTCGGAAACTCCATTTCGTCCGGCGAAGGCAGGCTGCTTTCCGCGCTTTCGATCAGCTTGAGCACGTCTTTTCCCTGAATTTGAGTCGGATCGAATTGCACCTGCAGCGAACGAATCCCGGGCACGAGTTCGAGCAGTCCGTTGAACGGAGCCGCCTGAATTGCGTCATGAAGCGCTTGAACTCGGAATCGTAAATCGAGATCGAGCACCAAATCGCCAAACTCGACCAGAATGACGCCGTCTCCGCTTTGGCGAAAAATCACCCCACGCTCATCAATGGCGTCAAGAATGGGCGGCGTTCGACGGGAGGAGACGCTGGCGTCGCGAACTGTCGTCTCGCGAATTCCTTCTTCCTGAGACAAGAGAATACTCTCCGCGTCTTCATTGGAGACGGAAACAAAGCGGATGGAGTCACCCGGCTTCATTTGGCCCATTTTCCAGAGATCGGCACGAATGATCACCGCCGGACAGACGAATCCACCCAGACTGGGGCCGTCCGGTCCAAGGAGAATTGGCATGTCCCCCGTGAAGTCGATCGAGCCGACGCAATAGGCGTTGTCGTGAATGTTGGAGGGGTGAAGACCGGCTTCTCCCCCATCTCGGCGTGCCCATTTGGGTTTTGGACCGATCAATCGAATTCCAGTTCGGTCCGAATTGTAGTGAACCTCCCAACTTGTCGAGAAAAAGGTTTCGATGTCGGAATCCGTAAAAAACTCGGGGGCTCCGTGTGGCCCGTAAACAACGCGGACTTCCCACTGGTTTGTCAGATCCGGGCGATTGACGTCTGACGGGGAGGGGAGGGCTTCAACGGATCCTGCCAAGTGCAGAACGTCGCCGGTTTTGAGTGCTCTGCCGCCGTGGCCACCGAATTTTCCCAATCGAAAGGTGGCGCGACTTCCCAGGTATTCCGGAACATCCACTCCTCCCTGAATCAGGAGATATGCGCGTTGGCCCGGGCCGGAAACGTCCTTGAGTTTTAAAACCTGACCCGCATTCACGGACACGGGAGCGAATCGCTCGATCGGCTCTCCATCGAGCATGGCGTTCATATCAGCGCCGGTCAGGCAAATGACCGTGCTCGAGTTGAATTTCAGTTTCGGTCCTCGGACTGCCATCTCCAATCCGGCCGCTGCTTCGTCATTACCGAGAATCTGGTTTCCCAACCGGAAGCTCAACGGATCAAAAGGTCCTGATGGAGGAACGCCGACATCCCACATCCCGATTCGTCCCGGATAATCCTGGATGGTCGTCTCCAGGCCCGGATCCAGCACATCGATCGTCGTCGGTGCATAGGCGAAGTCGTTCAAGAAGCGGGTGGTAATCGTGCCCTCGACAAAGGCTTCAGATTCCAGAATGCTCGAAACGTAAGCTTGGTTCGTTTCAATTCCGTGGCAGCCCAAGGTCGACAGCGCTTTTTTCAGGCCCTCGGTCGCTTTGGTGCGGTCGGACTCATGGACGATGACCTTCGCGACCATGGGGTCGTAAAAACTGGGGACCTCGGTTCCAGACTTGATCCAGGTGTCGCAACGGGCGTTCTCCGGGGCGGTGAACTCGGTGACCAAACCGCTGCTGGGTTGGAAATTCTTGTTCGGGTCTTCCGCATAAATCCGGGTCTGAATCGCGTGCCCCTTCGGGCTTGCCGAAGCCGCCAGCTCATCGATGGAAGGCAAGTCGCCGGCTGCCAGACGAATCATCCATTCGACCAGGTCAATTCCCCAGACTTCCTCGGTCACCCCGTGCTCGACTTGTAGGCGAGCGTTCACCTCCAGGAAGTAAAAACGGCGGTCAATGTCGTCCCAAAGAAACTCGACGGTGCCCGCTGAGCGATAGTTGACGGACTTGGCAATCCGAATCGCAGCATCGGCGATTGCCTGGCGTTCTTCATCGCTCAACCCGGGAGCGGGCGTCTCCTCGATGACCTTCTGATTGCGGCGTTGCGCAGAGCAATCGCGTTCGCCAAGCGCAATCACGTTGCCTTTTCCATCTCCGAAAACCTGGACTTCAATGTGACGTGCGCGCTCGATGTATTTTTCGAGAAACAGGCTGGGGTCGCCAAAGTTGGATTGGGAGAGGCGCCGGACCTGATCGAACAGGGTTGGAACTTCCTCGGCAGAATACGCGATTTGCATCCCAATTCCTCCACCTCCGGCGGAAGATTTCAGAATCACCGGAAACCCGACTTTGATTGCCGTTTCCAGGGCTTCTTCCGCAGTTTTCAAGAGGTCGCTGCCTTCCAGCAGTGGAACCTGGGCATCGCGCGCGATATCGCGACACACATGTTTGAGGCCACAGGTCTCGAGCTGCTTGGGAGTTGGGCCGATGAACGCAATTCCGGCCTCTTCGCAGGCATTCGCGAATCCCGCGTTTTCGCTCAAAAAACCGTAGCCGGGGTGGATGGCTTCCGCACCGGTTTCCCTGGCGGCTTCAATGATTTTCTGAACATCAAGATAGGTTTCGGAGGCTAGGTTTCCCGGCAAAAGAACCCCTTCGTCCGCATCCAGTGCGTGGAGGGATTCACGATCCGGATTCGAAAAGACGGCAACTGACCCAATGTTCAGTTTGCGAAGCGTGCGTTGAATCCGGCAAGAGATGGCGCCACGGTTGGCGATAAGGACTTTCTTAAACATGATGTTAGTCCCAGATTAAAACGCGCACAGGTGTCGGGTTATACGCATTGCAGGGATTGTTGAGTTGAGGACAGTTCGAGATGAGCGCGATCACGTCCATTTCGGCTCGCATTTCCACATATCTTCCCGGTGCCGAGATTCCATCGGCAAACGTTAGTTTCCCTTCAGGAGTAACCGGTACATTCATGAAGAAATTGATATTGCAGGTGATGTCTCGTTTTCCCATGTCGTGGCCCCACTCGGTAACGCCACATAGGAAGCTATCGCGACACGCGTGCATGTATTCCTTGTCCAAGGCATAGCGCATGGTGTTGCTTTCGCGGGAGCAGGCGCCGCCGACAGTGTCATGACGGCCGCAGGTGTCCGCTACGATGGTGAGGAGAACATTTCCCTCGGTGGAGATAAGTTCGGTTCCCGTCGTGAGATAAAGGTTTGCCTGACGTTGGATCGTGTCGCTGGCGCTATACCGATCACTGACATCATGGGCGTTGTAGAAGAGCGTGTCAGCCGCTTGGTTTCCTTCCAGATCGAGGATGCGAAAGGTTTGGCCCTTCTTGATTTCACGCATCCAATGATCACCGGCAAGAACCGTGTAATCATAGGATGCGTCTTCTGGGACTAGTGAGGATTCGGTCATGAGCGCAGCGCGTGATAGTTTGTGGTATTCAGATAAGCTCGTTCGTTCTCCGGGCAGGAAGCTCGGTATTGGCCGTCATTCTCCGATTCAAAAACACTCAAAAGTAGAGGCTTGGGAGAGTAATCGGGATTGGGATCGAGCGGATGCTGGCAGGTATTCAGAATCACCAGCGTGTCCATTTCAAAACTCAGATCAACGACGGACCCGGGAGGAGATGCGCCTTCTGCGTAAGTGAGATTTCCGTCTTCATCAGAAACCACTTTGCTAAACCAATTCACATTGGGAACCAGATCCCGTTTGCCAAGACCCCATTTTGCCATCTCAATCAAAAAATCGTCTTTTGCGTTTCGGTGGAAGTCATTGCGCGCGGTTTGATAGTTGTTCTCCCCATACTTTTTGAGCACCAACCCGGCATTCGAACATCCGCAGACGGTGTCGTGCCATCCCATGGTATCTTCCGAGATGCCGGCAAAGATTCTGCCCATGTCAGAATGCAGGCAGTAAGGTTTTGTCAGGAAAAAGATCTGCTGCCCCTTCAGGGTGTCCGGCATGTTATAACGCTCCAATGGTTGGTCCGCATTAAAGAGCAACATTCCGACATTCACTCCTCCTTCGAGGTCCGTCATTCGCAAGGTTTTTCCCTTCCCAATGACCTGGGACCACATTCCGCCGCCGCGAATGGTTGTTTCAAAGCGAAGCTTGTCTTGAGGTATGGTCGTGCTCATGATTCGTCAGGAAGAGGGTGGATCGGTGGTAGTATCATTGAGAAAATGGTCAGGCGTCCGGATTTCACCCCTTTGGCGGTGATCAGCTCATCTGAAATCGCTTTGAGCCGTTTTGCGGGGCCCTGAACGAGCAGCACTTCCATGGTGTGTTCGTTTTCGAGCAATATATGTTGGGAACTGATCACTTCGTTAATGTGTTTGCGCTCAATGTCAGAAAGTGTCTGAAGCAGGCCGGGGCGCGACGCATCATAGAAAAGCGTGATGGTGCCTGCCATGACCTCCTCACCAAGTTCACTGCGATGCTCCAGCGCACTTTGCTGAATCATCTCGGCTACGGCCTGAGAACGGCTTTGAAAGCCCCGTTGCTCGATCAGGCGATCAAGCGCGTCGTAGACTTCGGGCAAAAGTGAAACGGTGATGCGTTTCACCCCGTCGACATGGTTCAAACTGGGAGGTGCTTCATTCATACTTATGTTTTCGAAAGTATTACCAATGTTTGGAGCATTTATTGTGCCAATACAAGGCCTTTGAGGGGATTTGGCGCGGAACCTGCTTTTACGGTTTCTGTTCAACTTTTAACCAGCTTTCCCATGGTCCAATCGCTTCAATTGCCCAGTTACCTCGAACAAGATCCAAAAGTTGCGTCTCGCTTTGAGAGGCTCAAACAACGTGACATCGAGCTCGATGTGCGAAATTTGGGAAAGATCTTCAACGGCTCGGGAGGCGAAGTGGAAGCCCTGCATGACGTGAGTTTCAGTGTCTATCGGCGGGAGTTCATGTGCGTGCTTGGTGCCTCGGGATGCGGAAAATCAACCCTGATCAGGATTTTGGCCGGACTTGAAAGCCCAACCTCAGGAGAGGTTATTCTCGATGGGAAGCCTGTCTCCGGGCCGGGGCCTGATCGCGGAATGGTGTTTCAGAGTTACACGCTCTTCCCGTGGTTGACGGTGAAAGACAACGTGATGTTTGGGTTGGAAATGACGGGCAGGGGTGGCTCTGCGGCGGAAAGCGAGGCCCGCCAATGGATTGACCTGGTTGGACTTTCCAAGTTCGAGGATACCTACCCTCATCAATTGTCAGGTGGAATGAAGCAGCGGGTCGCCATCGCGCGAGCACTCGCCAATCAACCCCGGATCCTGCTGATGGATGAGCCGTTTGGTGCCCTGGATGCTCAGACAAGGGCCCACATGCAGGCCTACCTGCTCCAAATCTGGAAGAATGTGGACATTACCATTTTGTTCATCACGCATGATCTTGATGAGGCAGTTTACCTGTCTGACCGAATCCTGGTTCTTAGTCCCAACCCGGGCGAAGTCGCCGAGATGATCGAGGTTCCCGTGCCTCGGCCGCGCTCGCCCGATCAGTCAATTATGCCTGAGTTTCTGGCCACCAAGAAGCGGCTTGAAGAACTGATTCACCCGAAGCACAGCAGCTCATCGGATGACGATGAGTCGATCCCCATTCTCAGGATGACGGCGCTGGATGATGATGTGGAGTGAAGTCAGCCTGCCAGGCTGAGAACGCCTTGCGCAGCTCGATTCCCATCCACTGATTGATCTCCCACAGGTCCGCCACAGGTTTCTTGGAATAGGGCTCCAGGTGAAGGTAACCGTCCGTGCCGAACTCTGGAGTCATCGTGAAGGTTTCGAAACCGCGAAGAGCCTGACACTCCCACATGGTTTCCCACCAGGTCAGGTGCGCTGCAACGGCCTCGGCATATTCGGGGGCGCGCGGGTCTGGAACCTGCGGACCCTGGTCGTAGCCAACCCGGGCGTGGAGATGCCAACAATTTTTTCCGAGAGCGGCTAACAAGTCAGCATTGTCATTCATCACGAGACGTTCCGCGACGCAGCACCAATGGCTGAAATCCAGATTCAGCTTGAGATCCGGCAACTCGTGAATCAACTCAGCGGTGACCCACGGGGTGAAGGTTGAGCGGCTCCGGTGAGTTTCGATCGTGATGGTTGTGTTGAACTCGCTTTCCAGTTCGAGCAATTGGCCAAAGTAGTCGATCTGCGTTCTGAGGGGCCAGGCGTCCAAACCCGTTTGCGTGTTCACGAAGGTTGGCTCCAACGGAAGGCTTCGCTCCAGCCCGCGGCGCAAATCATCAAGGTGGTTGGACGGTGTGGCGCACGGATCAGGGACATACCAACCACCTGTGAAAATCTCGGCGATCATTTCGAGGTCGGCCGCCTCAAGTTGCTCTTTGAGCAAGGATCGTTCGTCGTCTTGAGCTGGGACCGGTCCCTCGATCCCGTCAAACTCTGCGCTGACGGCTTGTTCGATCGCTTCGGTCAGCGTTCCTTCATGACCCCAGAGCGGTTTGTAAATCTTTAACTTCATTATTGCTTTTCGAAGTCGATTTCGCGGCGGGCGGTGGGATTCTCGAGCACATAACGGGCGAGTTCCGATCCGGTCGTGATCCAGGTGTCACCGCTTTCCAGCAGGCCGCGAATGATGCGCTCCAGAAGTTGCACCCGGGAAGGGCGACCGCTGAGCCAGGGGTGAAGTGTCAGGACAAAGCAGCAGCCGTAATCGCGCATTGCCTCGAATTCGCGCCACCAGAGTTGGAAGACCTTTTCGCAATCCTCGGGAATGACTCCCCAGGCTGGATCGGCGTTGAAGGCGAATTGTTCCCAGTCTTCCAGCAGCCATTGGCCGGGAATCTCGACCAAACCGTTTTGATGAATGAACGGGACATCATCGCTCATCATGCTGGCGTCATAGAGAAACCCGTGGGATTTGAGCAAATCGGGTGTTCCGGGATTGAGCTCAAACCATGGCGCGCGAAATCCGATTGGCCGGCTGCCGACGATCCGTTCCAGAATGGCGGTGGATTTTTCCAGAATCGCCTCTTCTTCGGGTGGTGCGAGCGTCGGCAACTTTTCGTGAAGATGACCATGGGCGCCAATCTCGTGACCCTGGTTCGCGATTGCTTCGGTCATTTTGGGATACTGCTCCGCAACCCAGGAAGGAATGAAAAACGTGCCGGGAACGTTGTAGTGTTTCAGGAGTCCGAGGATCCGCGGCACGCCAATTGAAGGGCCGTAGCTGCACTGCGACATCGTGGTGATGCGGCTTACGAGGTTGGGATCTTCAGAAAGCGCGGTGGTCTCGCCATCGACGTCAAAGCAAAGCATGGCGGCGGCTTTGCAACCATTGGGCCAGGAGAAGCGGGGCTCCGGTTGATATTTGGGAAGGTTCATAATTCTTTGGCAACGCGGAAACCGAGGTTGTCCCGGCGAATGATGGGAGAAAGGAAATCGCGATTGCTGGGGCGTGCGAGGCGGGGCATGGAATCCCAGCCGCCCCCTCGAATCACTTTCATGCCGGAGGCTGACCGTTGAGCCGCGCCCTGTTGATCCAGGGTTTCATAGTCAGGTGTCCAGTCATCCTGAACCCACTCGCAGACATTCCCCAACATGTCGTGCAGCCCGAATGCATTGGGTCGGCCCCAGCCGCAGGGGAGGCGTTGGCCTGCTCCTATGCGGTTTCCGCATTCGTCATAGTAAAGATTGGCTTCGTTGGGATCGGGTAGAAAGCCGCTTGGGAAGGGCGTGGTCGAGCCTGCGCGACAGGCGTATTCCCATTCCGCTTCGGTCGGCAATCGGTAGTTGTCTCCGCTCTCTTGGCGAAGCCATTCACAGTAGGCGGTCGCTTCGTGCCAACTGATGTTCACGGCGGGGAGGGCTGAATCGACGTCTCCCGTTCGGCGTTGAAAGGCGGAAAATTCCTGTTCGCTGACCGGATGCTTGCCGAGCGCAAAACCATGGATCGTTACTTCAACGTGAGGGAGTTCATGCGAGTTGCCGAACTTGTCATCAGGGCTGCAGCCGATGATGAACGTTCCACCAGGGATCTGGACGCATTCCGGGAACATCAGGCGTCGGCTCCTTTCCAGGCTCCATCGATCCATTCGAGCGGAGGAGTCAAGTCATAGTGGTTCCACCCTGCGCTCACGCCGCCATCCACAGGAATGATCGCTCCGGAAATGAATCGAGCATCGTCCGATGCGAGGAATTCGTAAACGGGAGCAATTTCCTCCGGAGTTGCGGCTCGTCCCAATGGCGTTCGGTCGGTCATGAATGCAGGTTCCGGATTGTCCGGAATCTGGGTGACTGCAGGTGTTAGGATGAGACCCGGGGCAACGGCGTTGACTCGGATTTGCCGTTTGCCCAATTCGATCGCTCCGATTCGGGTCAGGTGATCGACAGAGGCTTTTGAGGCGGCATAACTTGGGCAGTTGGGAACGCCGGTCGAGCCGACGAACGAACTGGAGTTGATGACCGAACCGCCTGATTCGAGGAATCGCGCGGCGATCTGAATGCCAAAAAAAACGGCATGCGAATTCACCTGGAAAACCAGATCCAGCAGTTCGGGTGTCGTATCAGCCAGCGAGATTCCGTGCGGTTGAATCGCTGCGTTGCTGATCAGGCAATCAATGTGGCCAGCCCAATCCTGAACTGCCTCAAAGGCTTGCTCCAGTTCCGCTTTCTTGCTGACGTCCCCCTTGATCGTGAAGAACGCTTCCGTGTCGGGATCAGGAAACTTTTGGTCGAAAATGGCGACCCTGGCTCCGGCTGCGGAGAACCGTCTCGCGATTTCCAGTCCCAACCCTGAGGCTCCTCCAGTGATCAGAGCGACCTTGTTCTCAAGTCTCCCGCTCATCGCTGGCTTGGTGCTGCGGGGCGGTCAAGTGTTGGATACGTTCCACGTGCGCGTGCTGCCAGGTAGCGTTGAATCAACCAGACCGACATTTCCAAATGACTAAGCCGGCCACGCTGGAATCCGTCGGAATGGAGGCTGCGTTGAACGGCGGAGAGAACCTCCATATCCTCCAAATGAAATCCGATGGCGTCTTGGGTGGCGCGCTGATGCATCTTCTCATAGTCGGGATGCTCAACGGTGGATTTTGGAACCAACACGGTCGTCATCAGTCTGACCAAATTGGGTGAGACAGGTTCGATGCGGTACCAGACGGCCTGGTCGGGAGTGACCAAAAATGTAAAAAGTGGGAAGCCGAGGTAGAGTCCCCATTCGTGGCGCTTTTCATCGTTCAAACCGGCGATGGGCGGAAATGCATCCCAAGTCTCACCTTTGGATTCCGCTTCGACGATCGCGTTGCGACTCTTCTCACCGTAGGGGAGGTGACAGCGGATGAAGTGGGCTTCCTCGCCCTCGTTCCACGTGCCCTTTGCCGGCATGATGGTCTGCAGGGTTTTCACATGGGTTCCCGCATGATGATAGGACTCCATGAAGTTTTCGGTCAGGACTTTCCAATTGCAGGGAACCTCCCAATGAGCTTCGAAGATCAGTTCCATTTCTCCAAGATTCCACGGTTGAATTTCGGCGTCGATCTTGGCGTATTGCTCTGCGACCGTGGTTTTGGAGTCGCCATCCAGATTGACGAAAACGAAGCCGTTCCAGACTTCGGCCCGGAATTCCTTCAACCCCCATTCGCAGCGTTGGAAGCCCTTGGCGTTTTGCATCTCGGGGCAGGCTTTGAGCTGGCCGTCCAGCTCGAACGTCCAAGAATGGTAGGGACAAAGAAACAGTCTGGTGTGGCCACGGTTTTCGCCACCCTGACGGAACTCCGCGGGTCCATGTCCGTCGTGACCGAATCCGGGAGGCATGATGTCCATTCCCCGATGAGGGCAAACCCGCGATAGCACGTGGATGTCATCGGACTTGTCCCGCACCA
Organism: uncultured bacterium; assembly: GCA_963977015.1. Lineage (GTDB taxonomy): Bacteria > Verrucomicrobiota > Verrucomicrobiia > Verrucomicrobiales > DEV007 > JBCDHN01. The sequence continues at coordinate 108,828 of CAXBMO010000001.1, forward strand.
CGAGCAACGGTTCGCCGAAGAGTTCCACGTTGATGAAGTCTCCCGCCTTGGGGATCTGTGAAACATGTGCCAGGCACATCCAGTCGGGACGGAAAAGGTTTTCAATCTCCCAACCGAAAAATTCTTCGCTCGTGAAAGCTTCCTTGGGCAACGTGGTTGCCTCTTCAAGCGGTAGGTCGGCAATGCGCTGAATTTCGGCGAGAATCTCGTCCAGAGTGAGATCTTTCGATCCGTATGGCCAGGAAGGGCTCTGCAGATCGTTGAGTTTGGCGTTAAAAGAGGATGCTTTGCGCACCTGTTGTTCATCGATAATTGGCATAGCGAAGATAGGATTACGTCAGAACATAGAGTAGCAATATATGTACCAATTGCAGTGGTATTGGCACGCTGCCTGCTTCATACTGGCACGGTGATCATTCCAGCTTTCTCGACTTCCGCGCCGAACCTTCCTTTCGCCCTAACCGAAATTGAACTGCCGGACGCTTTGGGGCCCGATCAGGTTGAAATCGCGGTCGAAAGTTGTGGGCTTTGCCACAGCGATCTCAGCATGAAGAATAACGACTGGGGCCTCACCAGTTACCCTTTTGTTGGGGGACATGAAGTGGTGGGCCGGGTTGCGAAGAAAGGGGAGTTTGTCACCCATTTGGAGGTCGGGCAGCGTGTTGGTTTGGGGTGGTATTCCGGAGCCTGTTTAACGTGTCCAACCTGCATGGGTGGGGATCACAATCTCTGTCCGCAAGCGGAAGGGACGATCGTGGGACGACATGGTGGATTTGCGAGTCGGGTTCGTGCCCAGGCGATCTGGTGCGCTCCGATCCCCGAGAAGCTGAACCCGAACGTTGTCGGCCCGCTCTTCTGCGGTGGAATCACGGTGTTTAATCCGATTGTTCAGAATCGAATCGTCGCTTCGGATCACGTCGGAGTCATCGGCATTGGAGGGTTGGGGCACCTGGCGCTCCAGTTTCTTTCTGCGTGGGGATGTGAAGTCACGGCTTTTTCCACGAACCCTTCCAAAGAGGAAGAAGCGCGAAGTATGGGGGCCGATCATTTCGTGAATTCGCGGGATTCAGCTTCGTTTAAGGCTCTGGAAGGCACCTTTGATATGATTCTGGTCACCGTGAATGTCGCGCTGGATTGGCCCGCCTACATGACGATGTTGAAGCGTAAGGGGACACTTCATGTCGTCGGCGCCGTTCCTCCGATCGAAACCTCGTCGGAGCCTCTCATCGAACACCAGAAATCTCTGACCGGCAGTCCGTTGGGAAGTCCGGCCCTCGTGCAGACCATGTTGAACTTCTGTGCCCGAAAAGAGATTGCTCCCATCACTCAGTCATTTCCATTGAGCGAGATCAATGCGGCATTCGCTGAGTTGGAGGCTGGAAATGCTCGCTATCGAATCGTCTTGGAAAACGATCTTCAGGATTGAACGTTGTCCCAGACTGATCCCGCCCGAGGAGTGTCGATGCGATAGTCCGTGTAGAAACGTTCAAACATCGTCGCCCCCAACGTTCGAGCCTCCTCAATGGCGCCCGAAGGATCAGCGTCGACATCTCCGCGCTTGTTTCCGATTCCCTGAACGACCCCGACAAACTCCGAGTACGTGTAGCGGGAGAACTCTTGAATCGAGTGAACGATCCCCATCGTGGCGGCGGGGTAGGATTCTTCCGAGCTGATCACCAATCCCAGCTTCTTTCCGCACATCGCCTTCGCGTATTCATCGCTCTTGGGGTGTGATGCTGCATAGTAGCAGAATGAGCGATCGAAAAACGTCTTCAATTGGCCGCTCATGCCATACCAATAAAGCGGAGTGGCAAAGATAATACCGTCAGCCGGAAGATACTTGGTCAGGAACAGTTCGCGGTAATCGTCATCGATTGAGCATTCGCCGTTCTCATTTCGGCACTGACGGCAATCCTTTAGAAAATGGCGAAGATAGTCGTCAATGTAGATTAATTCGGCATCGTGGCCCGAAGATTGGGCACCTTCCAGTGCGGCATGGGCAAGGCGAAAGGAATTTCCGTCTCGTCTTGGACTTGAACTCAGGATCAAAACCTTCATGGGCGACTCCATGCCAGATTTTGGACTTGAGGATCGAGAGGTGTCTCCGCAATCCCGTTGGTATAGTTGCTGATCAGTTTCACGGCCAGACCGAGAATGACTTCCATCGCCTGGGTGTCGCTGTATCCCGCTTCCCAGAAGGCGTCTCGTTCCTCCATCGGAGGGTGGCCGCGATGTTCAATGAGCGAAGCGGTGAAACGCCGGAGCGCTTCCAGTTTGGGATCGGACAGTGGTGTTCCCTGCCGCAACGCTTCGACGTCCTCCGGTTTCATACCCGCGTTCTTGCTGAGCAAGGTATGCCAGGGGACGCAATACGTACAGTTGTTCAGGAAATTCGCGGTTTGATAGACGACTTGTTGCTCGATCGGTGTGAGCGTTGTTTTCGCAAACAAATCCCAAAGTTGGACGTAGCCTTCCAAGGCTGGTGGAGCAGAGGCAAGCGTCCTTTCCAGGTTCGGAATCATCCCGAAGTCGCCTTGGACCTGGTTTAACAGATCCCGGGACGCTTCCGGAGCCGTCTCGAACTGGTGCTGAGGGAATTTGTCAGTCATTGATGGCTAAACAAAGGTCAAGCGGTCCTCGCGTTGCTGATCGTAGATCGTGTAGAACTGCTTCTCCCATTCCATCATCTTCTGTTCCACGTAGATATCCTTCATCTCGCCAAAGACGCCATCGACGAATGGATCGGAATCGAAGGCTTCAATGGCGTGAAGCAAGGTCCCGGGAAGAAATTCGATTCCAGCCTTCCGGATTTCCTTCTTTGAGCGGAGGTAGAGATTGTCGTTGAGTGGCTCTCCCGGATCCATCTCCTGCTCAATACCATCGAGCCCGGCAGCCAGTTGGAGCGCCGCGGCAAGGTATGGGTTGACGCTCATGTCGGGAGCGCGGTTCTCGATGCAGTAACGGTTTGGGGGCAAGCGCAGCATCGCGGATCGATTGTTCGCCCCATAGGTAACCAAAACAGGAGCCCAACTGACATCCGGCATGTCGCCTTGAGCGAGGAACCCCTGATAGCTGTTGTAGGTTGGTGAGGTTACGGCCGTGATCGCAGCCGCATGTTTCAGAATTCCGGCGAGGAAATGATAGGCGAGCTTGGAAACCTGGATTCCATGGGCATCAATGAATTTGTTGGAACCGGCTTCGGGGGCGAACTGGTTTTCGCCGGATTCGGTGTCTGCCAGGGACATGTTGAAATGACAGCCGGAACGGAAATCATCCGCAAACGGTTTGGGCATGAAGCTCGCGACGCAGCCAATGGAGCTTGCAATCTGTTTGGCCATGAGCCGGAGAAAAACGAGGCGATCGGAAGTGGTGAGAGCATCTGCATAATTCGAGTCGAATTCGTACTGACTTTGACCGCCCTCTTGATCGAAGGAGAAAACTCCCCAATCCAACTGGTTCATGGCCTTTACCATCGGGTCGAGAAAGTCCATGGAATTCTGCGCCTGGTAGATGTCGTATGCTGGGCATAGGCCTCCGTATTTTTGTGGGGCGAGGCTGGTGCGCTTTCCGGTTTCCGGATCCACCCGAAAGACGTAGAACTCAGGCTCAACTCCGAGATTGAAGGTGAACCCCATTGAGGCCGCTCGCTCAAGTTGGCGCTTCAGGATCTGACGGGAATCGTTGGGATAGAGGGTTCCGTGGTGATAGAGATCGCTGAAAAAGTACGCAAAGCGTTCATCCCAAGGGCAGACGATTGCCGTATCAAGATCGGGGACGGCAGCACATTCATCTTCTTGAGGGCCTACCAGTCCCATTCCTTCCATCGCTCCGACGGTAAATAGTTCCGAACCGTTTGCCATTTTCTCCAACGCGGCGATGGGATTGACCTTGGCTTTTGGGACGCCATGAACATCCACATAAGTGGAGAGCAGGTATTCCACGCCTTTGGACTCTAGTTCGCTCTTGAGGCGGGCGATCTTTTCAGGATCGCACATCGTGGAATCGGGGACAGCAAAGACAGGAGTTGTGTCGGGCATGGTTTGGAGAGTAGATGGGTTAAATATTGATCGGAGAAAGGTTGTTCCAGAATTTGGAATCCAGGGGCGGCGTTTCGGTTTTGGCTTGGGTCACCAATTCAGCAAGTCGGTCTCCCATTTTTCGGAAAAGTCGTTCACCGTCTTCGGCGTTGCCTTCACTCGGTTTCCCGGTGATTCCGTTCTTGCTGGTTTGGGCAACCGGATAGCTGAAAATGGTGTCCGTCGTCCGGTCGGGATCATCTTCCACCATGTCCATCCTGACCGTTTCTGGCGCGAGATGGAGCATCAAATCGGTTTCAGACTTATTGGCATGCAAGTCTTCAGCATCCTTTGTAAATTCGTCCCAGATTTCCGGTGACAGGGTAAACGTGTTCAACCCCGCGATTTGCAGTTTCCCCAGATGGCGCAAACGAAGCTTGTCGACCGCAACCCGCAGGGACGCGTCGTTCCCGAAATGGGAATTGACGATGAGCAGGCGATTCCAACCTGTTGCGACCGTCCAATCGACGATGTCGCCCAGCACCTGGATGAGCGTCTCGTGCCGAAGGGAAAACGTTCCCGGCCACTTGGTGGTATGACCGGTGGAGACGGTGAAGGAGATGGGAGGTAGGACCGGAATCTGGGTCGCCGCTGAAGCATAGGCGCAGATTCGAGAGGCAATGACCGTATCGGTATTGATTGGAAGATGGGGGCCATGCTGCTCGGTCGCGCCCAAGGGCAGGATGAGCATCGATACACCACTCGACTGAAGTTCCTCGATCGCTTTCCAAGAAAGCGACTCTAAATGAACGGTATCACCCATCTTGATCAGACCTTGGAGGTTTGCTTGGTCAGCAACTCATCCATTGCTTCGTTGCGTTCGTTTGCTCCCTGCTTCAGCCAATTGGGAAGCCAAAGAAGCGAACGCATCATGAATCCGGTCTTCTTTTCCGCGACCCATGGGAAGAGGACGGGGCGCATCTTGGAGAGAAATTGGTCCGAAACGAATCCGGTGATCCCGATGAGCAGGATCGTCGCGTAAACGATGTCGAAGTTAAACCGGCGACCGTGGGTGTCGATGATTTCGGTGAGGCCGCTTTTGACGCCCATCAGTTCGGCGATGACGAGCCAAGTCCAGGCCCAACCGAGGAGAATACGGAGGTCGTTGTACAAGTTGTGAATCACCCCGGGGATCACCACCTTAAAAACAAGATCAAACTTTCGAGCGCCCAAGGTCTGCGCGGCGTCCAGGAGCCCAGTGTCAAGCTGGCGGGTCGTGTTCGCCGTCATCAGAATGGCTTGGCAAACGGTCCCGAGAAAGACGAGCGCAACTTTGGGGGCATCGTGGCTTCCCAGCAGGAAAACAAGAAGCGTTCCAAACGCGGGAGCTGGCATGTAGCGAAAGAAATCGACGAAGGGCTCGAAGAGCTTTGAGAAAAAGTCAAACGTGCCCGCGAGCAGGCCAATCGGCAGACCGATCAAGCATGCAAAGAGGAATCCCATGAAGACAATGCCGAGCGAGTCGGCGTATCGATTGCCAAGACCGGCATCGACGCGCTGGGACGTTCCAAACATCAGGTCTCGCCCGGCCAAGAGAACCTGGTGGGGCGCCGGGAGGTAGGAAGGTCTGCCAACAGCGCGTTCGCCATGCGGAATCAAATGCAGGAGCGGTTCCTTGGGAAAGGTGGATGAATCGTATTGATCGCCGCCTGCACTCATCATCTCCCAATTGATCTTGATGATTTCCAGATTCTCGGCGGAAAGCAGCTTGGTGGGGACTGTGCGACTTCCCGTGGCAAGGTCTCCCCAAATTGCGAAGAGGGCGTCGTTGTCCGTTCCCTGCTCCTCCGTCATCCATTCCATCTCAACGGCAATGGGATGGAGCTTGCGGAGGATCTTTGAGTTCGATCGCGAACTAACGCTGATGCCTTCGGGGAGTTCGCCTTTTCCCGCGTGATAGTCTTGAATTTGCGAGTTCGTCTCGCGAACCATTTCCTGGAAGGCGAGGTAGCGCTCTTTCTCCATCACGTGGCTAGGGCGATAGATTGTTGGATAGTCACCACTCTTTACGTCAGTGGTGATCTTCAATTTGTGACTGATATCCCACAGTCCGGGGGTGTAAGCGAAAAAGGACCAGAGAATAAGAGGGACCGCAAACGATGCGACCATCAAGACGCTGACTCGAAAGTGGTTGAGGGAGCCCCGAACCTGAAACCAGGATTCGCTACCACTCTTGCCTGGACTCTTTTTCGACATGGCGAGGAGGGGGTGGTTGTTGTGAATTGGGACGCAACGCTGAACGTGTCGGACAGCGTTGCGCCCAAAACATCACACTAAAAAGGGAGGAAGTTACTACTCAACGGACTTTGCATATTCTGCAGTGAGAGAAGGATCGATATAAGATTCGTAGTCCTTCGCTTCCGTGTAGACTTCGTACTTTACGTTGAAATCATCAGAGATTTTGCTGGATCCGTAGATGGACTTCAGACCTTCAGCACTCTCCCAAACTGGAAGAACTTCTTCCAATGTAAGAATGTAGGTTCCGGCCAGGAAAGGCTCGTATTCATCAGGTGTAACGCTAACGCGTCCTGCGAGGATCTCGAGAACCTCATCGATGTTGTCCTCGTCTTTCAGGAAATCGACGACTTTATACCACACGGAAATGACCTTCATCCAATCATCGCGATTCTCCTTCAGTGATTCAGGAGTCACGAAAAGGCAGTCATAGATAAGGCCAGGGCAGTCTTTGGAGGTGTAGATGGCTTTGGAGCCAGGGACCTCGCGAAGTGCTGTTCCCGAGCTGGGCTGCCAAGCGCAAACCGCGTTGACCGCTCCGGTTTTGAGAACCTGAGGAGTCTGGTCTGTAGGAGTGTTGACGATCTCGATGCTCGACTCTTCCATATCGTTATCCTCAAGCGCTTGAAGGACGAGAAGGTGAGGGACGAAGCCTTCCTCCAGACCTACCTTCTTACCGGCAAGGTCTTTGACAGAGTCGATGCCTTTTTCTGCAATCAACATGTCGTTGCCGTTCGAGTAGTCATTAATCAAGATACATACGGAAGGCTGGTCGGTGCCGATTACGAGAGCGTCACCATTTGTCATATGACATCCATCCAAGTTTCCTGCTGCGAATGCGTCGAGCGAACCGACATAGTCCATCCACTTGAAGTCCACTTCGACTCCGGCTTCTTCAAACCATCCTTTCTTGATGGCGATTTCCCAAGGCGTCCAACCGGGCCAGTCACTGTAGGCAATGGTTAGAGGCTCAGCGTTGACACTATTAAGACCGACAGCTGCGATGAGGGGAAGCGCAAGACGTTGAAGCAAGCGGTTCACGGATAAGGGCAATTTCATAGAGATAGTTAGTTAGTTGATTGCAATTTTAGTATTACCGTGAGAGTGTCGCCGTATGATTGCGGAAACGTCTCCGGATACTGAAGAGCATTAGTCATGCCAATATCTCGATTCGCCCGATGGACCTTGCCCGATATCGCAAGATTCACCTAAATCCTGTCAATAATTAGACAGCGTAAGAGTGCGAAGAGGCTTAATGTGCCAGGTTTCGAAGCAGCATAAAGTGAGGGCCAGGTCGTTCCCAACTTTGAAGTAGATCTGTCGGGATGGTGCCGGGGCCCATCAGGGCGCGCTGAAAGTTGCCTAACACGATATCGATGTCTCCATCGGAATCAATGTCGCCAACATCCATGGGAAGCCATCGACCTCGAAGAGCGGCTTCGACCGTGAAGGGATGGAAGTCCAGGAACTGGCCACCCTCGTTCTGAAGGTAGACGAACGATTCCTGCGGGCGTTCCTGGTAGTCCGGGAAATAGGCCAAACAGGCGATGTCGATATCGCCATCCAGATCGAAGTCTCTCGCATGCGCGTTGAAGGCACCGTTGATCGGATAAAAGTAGGCGATCTCGAATTGGTCCTCTCCCTGGTTCAGCCAGACATAGACTCCATGATAGGGTTTGAAAATCTGGGAGAAGTCCGCGTTGTCGCCGCAGGTCTGGATGATGTCCAGTTTTCCGTCCTGATTGATGTCGACCATCTCAAACGAACTGGATCCATAGACTGGAGGTATTTGGATGAGGGGTTGGGTCTCAAATTCACCCTTGCCGTTGTTTCGGAGCAGGAAGACACCTTCGCGAGCCTGCGCCATGAGGGTGACGACGTCCTGATCTCCGTCCTGGTCGTAGTCCAGGATCTGGGAACGAAGCGAGCCCGGGCGAGGGATGAGGATTCGTTCGCGAAAACTGCCATTGCGTTGACTCTCATACCAAGCCAGTTGCCCGATGGTATCGCCAAACTGGCTGATGACCGGGTCGAGGCGTCCGTCGCCATTGAGGTCGCCGAAACGGGTGCTCACAGGGCGTCGCAACTGAGTGAGTGGCATCACCGGGCGGTCATACGCGGGAATTCCCGGTTGCTCATCGACGAAGACCAGGCTTCCCGATTGAAAGTCGTTGGGATCCATGTGGCCAGAGAGCGTCACCGACATTTTGGCTTGGCCCTGATTGGTGACGAGCGGCTCGAACCAGGTTGGCGGGCTGCTGAGCCGTGCTTCCTGGATCAGGCGTAGCTTTTGGTCAAAGACGAGAAAGGTGTTCGGGTCGGTCTCTCCAACGAGGATGTGTCCCCGTTCCGGATGAATTCGAATCGTGTTGGTGGCTGGGCGCTGGACAAGGAGGTCCGGAAATTCCACATGGAAGCCGGGAAGCCCTGCGTCAATTGGGCGTGGCGGGGGGGCTGGTTCCAGGGTTTCCGGAGCATTGCGCCCGTAGTAGGCGACGATACTTTGCCAAGTTTGATCGTTGATCGCCGGCGCGGGAAGTTTGGCTGACTTCAGCGGGTCGTTGATCGACTCCAGAGAAACCGTGCCGGTATCTGCATGGGGAGTGTATCGGCTGCCACCGGGAGCCATTCTTGGCAAAACGCTGGTGAGCCATGTTTCGCGATCCAGTAATTCTGGACCGGGGACCAGATGGCAGGTGGCACAGTAGATCTGGGTCGCCTTCTCACCCGCCAGGGCCAGTTGTGGATCAAAATCGTCGGGTTGGGCTGGCCGGGTAAGATTGACAAAGCCTTCCGGGATCTCCAGATCGGAATTCGGGATGAGCGGCTGTGGAATGAGAGGTGCTTCCATCTCCTCCGGCAGCGGGGAGAGGGGAGTTCGGAGGCTGGTTTCGGTTCCAGCAACGGGGTTGAACTGTGGGAATCGGGGTTGGAGCTCCTGGCTTGGGGGGGATGGCTGTGATCCGAGATCGACAGGCGAAGGGGCTTCGGGGGCGGTCAGATCAATAACGGGTGTCGTGACCCCAGGTTCGGGAAGGGACTTGATCAAGTCCGCCATCGGATGCTTGCCGCGAGGTTTGCCTCCACCGCTGATTAGTGCGCAGCTTGGAAGCAACATCGCGAGCAGGAGAAGCATTATGATGGCCGGATTCCCCGATGACTTTTCCGTGAAATCCGATGAGAGGGCAATCGATTTGCGATTTTGGCGTTTCACGAACGGTTCAGATGAGTAAGATAAAAAATAGTCGAGTCGGTTGCGCGAATCAAAGACCGGGTTGGTTCGTCATTGAAGAGGAGAACTCCAAGTTCTGGTAAATCTAGAAATTTCTAAATTTGTTCAACACATGAAAGCAATTCTAAAGAATACGTCGCGATTTGCCAGCGTTTTTCTGATCGCCACCATCTTGTCTGTGCCGGTGACGCTCAGTGCCCGGCCCAATGTGGTCTTGTTCCTCGTTGATGATTTGGGATGGCATGATCTTGGATGTTACGGGGAGACCTGGATTGAGACGCCTCGCATCGACGAGTTCGCTCAATCGTCGGTTAGATTTACCAATTTTTACGCAAATGGAGCGGTCTGCTCCCCAACTCGTGCGGCGATCCAATCGGGCCAATACCCAACCCGATTTCAGCTGACGGCTCATATTCCGGGACATTATCGACCGTTTGAGAAGGTTACCGAACCACCGAACGCGATGTCGATGCCTGAGGAGATTGTGACGCTTGGCGAAACCATGGGCCAATCCGGTTACCACACGGGGTATTTTGGGAAGTGGCATCTCGGGAAGGACGCGGAGCATCAACCGGAAAACCAAGGCTACCAAACCGTCGTTCGCACCGGAGGAAGCCACTTTGCGCCTGGATTTCGGGCCTGGACTCATGGAGTGGGGGATTCGTTGCCGAGCCTTGATTCAGGGACTGAGCGGGGAACGTATCTGGCCGACTATTTGTCGGATTTGACGTGCGATTACATCCAGGCTCATCAGGACGAAGAGTTCTTTGTGACCGTCGCGCATTATGGAGTTCATATTCCGCTTCAAGCGAAGCGCGAATTGATCGACAAATATGAGGCGAAGGCGAAAGCGGATCCCGAAGACCCGACTCATCCGGTTTACGCGGCCATGGTGGAGCATATTGACCAGAGCTTTGGAAAGGTTCTCGACAAACTGGATGAGCTGGAGCTTGCGAGCAACACCATCGTCATTTTCACCAGTGACAACGGAGCGTTGAAATCGCGCTACGATGAGCAGGGTCACATCGTCACCACCAACCAACCGTTGCGTGACGAGAAAGGATCGCCCTATGAAGGCGGAGTGCGGATTCCGACGTTGGTTCGATGGCCAACAGAGTCCATGCCGGGAACCGTTTGCCATGAACCCACCATGAGTATCGACTTCTACCCGACGTTGATTGAGGCTGCGGAGTCGATTGGTCCGGATCAGGTTCTGGATGGACACAGCTTATTGCCGCTGTTGCGCCGTCCGGGGAGTCGGCTTTCCCGGGAAACCGTGTTTTGGCATTACCCGCATTATCATCACTCGCGACCAAGCAGCAGTGTTCGGGCGCGGGACTATAAGCTGATTCATTTTTTTGATGATGGAAGCGTTGAGCTTTACAATTTGGCCGAAGACATCGGCGAATCGCAGAACCTGGCGGACGTTGAGGCCGAATTGGTTCGGGATCTGTTACAGGAGTTGGTCATCTGGAGGGATGAAACCGGGGCTTTAACGCCCTATTGGAATGAGCGTTATAACCCGAAACGCGCTCATGAATGGTGGAACAAGATGACCTTGGAACCGCTCGATTTGTCGGCGATTCATCAGAGAATTCGCGAGCTTCCGTTCGATGGACCCAAGGGCCAGTGAGCAAGTTTCTTGTTTGGGTTTTGTAAATAAAATAAACATTTATTAAAAATCACAATTTTCATAATTGTGATTTCAGCGTGTCGGCTTAACTTTGTTTCCTGATATTAAATATCTGGATCTCAAAATTAAGTGAACCTCTGATGCGTTTCTTTGCGATTTTCGCTACTGTCCTGCTTTCTCTGACGTGCCTTGGCGGCACGTCTTTTGCTGAGGGCGGGTATTCCCATAAGCGAATCGTTTTCACGAACATCACCGAGGGGCAGGGGCTGACTGCGGGGCGGATCCGGAGCATTGTCGAGGATCGCCGGGGGTTCATCTGGTTGGCGAGCGAAAGTGGGCTTGCCCGATACGATGGGTTTGAGGTTCAGCCATATTTGGGCAGTAGCGGGCTTCAATGGTCCAATGATCTCCAGGTTTTGGCGGAAGATGTCGCCGGCTGGTTTTGGATCGGCACGCGGAAAAATGGCTTGATCCGTTTTCATCCTGATTCGGGCCGGATGGCGCAATTTCGAAGCCAACCCGGGAATTCTGCGACACTGAGTCACAATTCAGTGACCTGCATTCAGCAGGATGGGGATCGCTTCATTTGGGTTGGAACCGAATCCGGGCTTAACCGGCTCGACCGCAAAACGGCAGCCTTTGAGCGAATGCTTCTCGGCCCAAACCAGGGCAGGGAATTCGTGACCGACATTGCGTTTACTGATGGCCCAAAAGGCCGGAACATTTGGGTAGGAACGAAAGGGAGCGGCCTTTATCGCCAGCAAGTCGAAAATACGTGGGAGCAAATTTGGAATCCAACCGTCGAATGCACCTCAATTGCTGTCGGACGAGATGAGTCTGGAGCCTTTATCTGGATGGGGACCATCGGCGGAGGAATCTATCGAATTAGTGGAGCGGGCAAGGTGGTGGATCAGATTAACCCTGGAGACGATCCCGCTTTCGGATTGAATGGGAGCGATATTCTATCCCTGAAGGTCGATAGCAAGGGTGATCTTTGGGCGGGAACGCCATCCGGTCTGTGCCGATTCGACCACAAACATCGGGAATGGACCTTCTACAATCATAAACACCATGACAGCAGCAGCGTCGTGCGTGGTGCAGTGGAGACGATTTTCGAGGACCGGGGAAACGTCCTCTGGGTTGGAACCAGCACGGGGGAAATCAGTCAGCATAATTTGGACCGACTTTGGTTCCCGCATTATATCGCTGATCCCGCAGATAAAGAATCACTCAGTCACAATTCCGTTTGGGGAATCAGTGAAGGGGCCGACGGTAAGGTCTGGGTGGGAACAGAAGAGGGCTTGAATCTTTTTGACCCGAAGACGGAAACGTTTTCAAGGGAGTTGAAGGACTCCAGCGGTTCGAAGATTCTCCCCGAAGATTACATTTACTGCGTATTGGTCGATGGAAAGGGCAGAATCTGGTTGGGCACCCGGGGGGGCGGACTTTTGCGGAAGGATCCCGGTCAGCATGATTTTCGCGCCTATCGACGAAACATTCGTAAGCCGGGTTCGTTGCCTGGCGATTCAGTGTCCACGTTGTTTGAAGACCATGCCGGTCAAATTTGGGTAGGTGTGCTGGGAAGCGGATTGCTGCGATTCTCCGAGGAGAGTGAAAGCTTTGAGGCGGTCAAAAACGGTGATGAATTGCGGTTCGTCAATCAGCTGCATCAGGATGACGACGGGCGCATCTGGGCGGCTTCGGTCGGACGCGGCCTTTGGTATTATGATCGGGAAACCGATGAGATGCGAAGCTACTTTGAACTGCCGGGGATATCTGCTGAAATTCCGTTTGAGAACATTTACGCGATTGCGACGGATCAGGACGGTTCAGTATGGTTGGGGGCAGTGGATGGTGGGCTCTGTCGGTTTAATCCCAAAGAGGATGAGGTTCGCGTCTTCAGTCGACGGACGGCACAACAGGATGCCTGGAATGTGTTTGGCTTGGTTTTCGACGATCGCGGAAAGTTGTGGATCTCAAGTGGGTCCGGATTGTCCACCTATGATGCGGAGGAAGATAAGTTTCGTCATTTCACGATTCAAGATGGTCTGCAGGGATTGGGGTTTCATCCAAAAGCAATTCTCAAGGCGTCCGATGGTTCCCTCTATTTTGGCGGCGTGAACGGATTCAATCGGATTTTTCCCTCCCGGTTGCCTGCTCCGCAGGATCCGCCGCTACCGCTGCTGATTGGCTTGGAATTGAATGGTGAGCGTGTCGAAGTCAGCGAAAACGGGCCGCTCCGAAAACCGTTGGCAGCGATGTTTGATGAGCCGCTTCGCCTTGGGTTTGATCGCGAGCGGCATTTGGCGTTTCGCTTTGGAACACTCGATTATTCGGCGGCGAGTTCGAGCCAGTTTGAATATCGCTTGGAAAATTTTGACAGTGCCTGGCAGCCGGCCGGCGACATGCGGAAGGCTCGCTATCCCAAACTTCAGCCCGGCGAATATCAATTTCGCGTCCGCGTTTCGCCAGATGGTCAGAGCTGGCAGGAGATGCGGCAGGCGCTTCGGGTGATCATTTCTCCGCCGTGGTATCAGACAGTTTGGGCGATTGTTCTTTTTGTTGTGGCCGGTATGATGGCGATTGGAGGAGGTGGGGCGGTTCTCTATCGGATTCGTTCAGCTCAAGAGGTTGCTCAGCGCGAGATGCTGGCCAATGAGCGCAACCGAGCCGAAGCGGCGCTCTCGCGACAGCTTCAGCAGTCGATGTTGCTGGAGCGAACCAGTGCGGAATTCCGGCGGAGCTTGGATGGAACGCAAGTTTTTGAGAGCGCCCTGCGCGCATTGGGCGAAGACTTCAACGTTAGCCGTTGTCTTGTTGCCACATTCTCGACGGAGGATCCTTCGAAGCTCGAAGTTCTGGCCGAATATCTCGCTCCTGAAACGCCAAGCCTGCGTCACCTCGAAGTTGTTGCGAGTCATCCCCTGGCGTTCCAGGTTCTGAACTCTGGTCATGCCGTTGCGATTGAGTCGGCTGATCCCAAGGGCAATATTGCCGACTCCTCCCGCCAGGTCATTGGGTTTGATGCTCGCTCGACGTTGGCCGTTCGCACAGCCCATTTGGAAAGTGCGAACGGGATGATTATTCTTCAACAGTGTGATGCGATGCGATACTGGGAGGAAGATGAGAGCAAGTTGCTTCTGTCGGTGGCAGGACAGGTTGGTATCGCGATTGCCCAGTTTAAACTAAGCCAAAAAGAGGCTCGTCAGGCGAGGGAATTGTCTGATGCCCGGCGCGCTGCCGATGAAGCAAACCAGGCAAAAAGTGACTTCCTTGCAAAAATGACCCACGAGCTGAGGACGCCGTTGAATGCGATCATTGGCTTCTCGGAAGTGATGACCAGCGAAGAGGATTTGAATGCGCGCCAACGGGAGAACCTGGAGATCATCAACAGCAGTGGTGAGCACCTCCTGGGCGTAATCAATGATGTGCTGGAGGTCTCCAAAATTGAGGCGGGTAAAGCGGAATTGCTGTTGGAGAGGGTCGATCTGGAGGTCCTGCTGAAATCGGTTCACGGAATGTTGTCCGTGAACGCGAAGGCCAAGTCAATTGGCCTTCAATTGGAAGCGACCTCGACCCTGCCGAAATGGATTGAGGGAGATAAGGGCAAGCTGCGGCAGATCCTGATCAACCTTCTGAGTAATGCCGTTAAATTTACCAGTGAAGGTTCCGTGGTTCTGCGAGTTGGAGCGCACTATCCATCGACCGAACCTCAGGAATCAAACCGGTATCCGTTTATCCTTTCGGTGGAAGTCATTGATTCTGGAGAAGGGATTTCAGAAGAGGAACTTCCCAATCTTTTTCAGAAGTTTGTTCAGACCAAGAGCGGGAAGTCATCCAGCCAGGGAACCGGGTTGGGGCTTGCGATCGTCAAGGGGTTTACGGAGCTGATGGGCGGTGCCGTCCGGGTGGCGAGCAAGGTGGGTCAGGGGACGAATTTTGCACTTCAAATTCCCATGATCCAAGTGGCCGATCTTGGAGAAGGTGAAGAAGCCAACGAAAAAGGCGAAGTGATCAGTTTGGCGCCAGGTCATCCGGAGGTTCGTGTTCTGGTTGCCGAAGACCAGCCGTTGAACCGGCTCTTGATGCGGAAGTTTCTGCTGTCTGCCGGCTTCACTCTTGCCGAAGCTGAGGACGGCAAGATTGCGGTCGAGAAATGGCGAGAGTGGCGCCCGCACGTCATCTTCATGGACGAAGAGATGCCGAACATGCGCGGAACCGAAGCGACGCGGGCAATCGCAGCAGAGGCGGGAAGTGAGATGCCGGTGATCGTTTCGTTGACGGCGTTCGCGCTCGAAGATCAACGCATCGCTGCCATGGAAGCTGGCTGTGTCGATTTCGTGGCGAAACCGTTCAAGCGTCACGAATTGTTCGAGGTGATCGCCAAGCATCTCCCGGTTCGCTACCTTTACAGCAACGAGCAATCTGTCGCGGCTTAGAACATTGGGAAATTTAGCGCAGCAGTCCCGTTCGGCTGACGCTGAGAGTCTTGAACTCGATCGTTTGCTTGACGGGAAGATCGATGCGTTGTGATGGATTCTGGGGATTCGGCGCTTCCATCGTCATGGTGATGTTGGCGGTGCCGTTTCTTGGGAAACGCTGCTTTTTGTTGATGGCGACGCTTCCGGTCATCTTGCCGTCCTCAATCTTGAGCGACATCTTCGAGTCCTTTTCATCACCTCCACCCGTCAGTTGCATGGCAAGGTTGGCGGAATATTCGATGATGGCGTGCGGATCATCAGCAACTTCGTCACCGGTGTATTTCAGTTCGTAATCCACGTTGAGATTCGTGCCGGGCCCAAACTGACCGTCCACCTTGTTGCTCCACGTTTCTCCGATGTTGACGCCGGCGACCGGGATCCCGAGATTGAGTTGGGGAATCACCATTTGCGAGAGTTGCTTGGGGCCAAACTGTTGAGCGAGCGGATTGTTCCCCAAGTCCTTCAGTCCTTCAACCTCCACGACCTCGTCAGCTTCATTGAGATAGATTTTGAATTCCTGATCCAGAATCGTCGAGAAAGTCTGACCCAGCAGCGTCTTCTCACTGCCCGCCTCTTCGGAATTGTAATTCATCGACAACGCTCCCAGCTTCATGTCCGCTTTGAGTCGAGTGACCATTGTATTCAGGACGCGCTGCCCTTCCCGGCCTTTGGCGCGGTCGCAGCGCACCACAATATCCAGGCTCAAATCGATGGCCTGATTGCCAACGCCTCCGGCGATTTCTGTACGCTGCGTGTTTTGTAACACGTACTCCTTGCCGGCCTGATAGGTGGGAGGGAGGAGGGGATCATTGGCGAGGCTGAGAATCGGAATGAGGAAGAATCCGAACAAGGCGAGAGCAAAGGGCTTCATGGGCGGGAACATACTCTTCAGACGGTGATGGCGAGTCTTTCCCCCAAGAAATTCAATTGTGAACTTGGTGGTAAGAAATTTACCACCAAGGGGAACGAGAATGATCATGTGAGGCTGGAAAACGGAACGTTTCGACGCGGTTCATCCCTTTTGATGAAGTTGGCACGATAGTTGCTCTTAACGTCAGCAAGACAAACTTTAACAAAACCGACTAGAATGAAAAAAGTAGAAGCCATTATTAAACCATTCAAACTTGAAGACGTAAAAGACGCCCTGTCAGAGGTCGGCGTTCAAGGAATGACCGTTAGTGAAGTCAAAGGATTCGGTCGCCAAAAAGGCCACACTGAAATCTATCGCGGCAGTGAATACACCGTCGATTTCCTTCCAAAAGTGAAGCTTGAGATCGTGGTTGAAGATGCTGATTCCGAAAAAGTGGTCGATGCCATCGTTCGCACCGCAAACACCGGAAAAATCGGTGACGGAAAAGTATTCGTCAGCAGCATCGATGAAGCTGTCAGAATCCGGACTGGAGAAAAAGGTGGAGAAGCAATCACCGCTTCTCAGGCGTAAGCCAGTCTGATTCGTAAAGTCTTGCAAACGCGAGTGGGGAAACCTGCTCGCGTTTTTTAGGCTCCGCTCCAAATGCCTTTGGCGTCTGAGACTGCAGCCGCTACGGTTGGGTGGTGGAGGCGCGTTTCGTCATTCGTTGTAAAGATGCGGTCGACGTAGAGTTGGAGCAGGGATGCACTCTCGAGAATCGGGCCAAGATCAGGTTCTCGATCCGATTCGCCAACCTGAAGTCCGATTCCCACCGAAGAAAGCGGCCATTCCCAAGCGAGGCGTTGAAGCGGGAGGATCATGGGGTCAGCTGAGGCGATATTGTGGGCGCGGCGAAGCAATTCCGGCAGCCAATGCATCGTCAGATCGACGCTGTAGGTTTGAGACGGACCCTTGGGCGAGGGGCATGGTGGCTTCAAATCCGCGTCGATCTGCTCTGCCGGAATTTCGCGGTAGACGAGAAACTGGCAAATTCGGGCGACCTGTTTTGCAGCCCAAATCGCCGAATCGAGATCGAGCTCCGGAGCGGCATGCGCCATTTCCAGTTTTCGGCGTTCGTCCATCCGCTTCAGTTCGTGTTCCGTCGAAGTTCGCACAAATCCGATCGGATCGGTCGACTCAAACGGCAACTCGCCGGTGCTTTGAAGTCGAACGAGAAACTCGGCTAAGTCCATTCCCTGACCTAAGAAATCATTCATCGCCACGTCAAGAAAGGATGAGGAAGTCCATCCGTTCCGCCATTGAAGCCTCCATCGATTATCTTTAGGTGAAAGATTAACACCCTGATGGAAGGTTATTGAGAATACAGAATGCCGTCTCTTGATCAGCAACTACTTGAGTTGAAAGAGGATCCCAGAAATTGGGATCTGAGACTTGAGGTCATTGAGCGCCTTGCGGCGAAGGGAAACCTGGAGGAAGCACGCAAATTGGTTCGCGATTCGCCGGATGGTCCGGTGCCGTATCCCGTGCAAAAGCGGCTATGGTCTGCTCTCTCAGGAGAGTCTGACGTTCGGGTCATTTCCAAGGAAGATTCCGGTGTGAAACCGAATCTCGTGGCGAAGGCGAAAGTCTTGAATCCCGATGAAGAATCAGTTCCTCCGAAGCCGGTTCCGTATCAACCAAAGGCAAAGTTGGATTCGGAGAAGGAGGCTCCGCAGGTTGTAGAGCCGAAGCCTCATCAGATTTCAAAACCCGATGCTGCCGAGAAAGAACCCCTCAAGATTGGCCTCAACAAATCCAAAGGCGACCCTGAAGCTGCGGCCGGGATTAAGTTGGAACCGTTGGATAAGGCGACGCTGCCGATCCGGAAGTCACCTCCAACGACCGGCAGCAAAATGTCGGCCCTCACCACGGCGATTGTGGCGCACCTGGGATTGATTCTGCTCTTTACGTTTGTGGCGATTCACGTGCCGGTTGCCCGGGCGCCGAAGATCACGGTTCTACCCGCGCCTCCCGGTGAAAAAGAGGAGGTGATGCGGAAGACCATCGTGCAAAAGACCGAGCTTTCGACGCCCGCCGCTCCATCGATGGCGGCTGCCGCAGTCATCACCGTCGCGGCGGCTTCTCCGGTAAAAGCGCCGCAAGTCCAACAGGATAGCCAACAACTCGACGTCAACGTGTTGGATACCGCGGTTGGCATGTCGATGGGCTTTAGTTTTGAAGGCGAAGGGCGCGAATCTGCGGTGAGCTTTTTTGGGATCGAGGGCGGTGGCCGCCGGATTGCGTTTCTGGTCGATGCGAATCCAGAAATGTTGCTCGATGAGAAGGGAGGCATGTTCGCCTACGACAAGGTGAAGGCGGAGATCGCGGCGATGCTTTCCGCTCTGAATCGTGGAACCGCGTTCAACATCATTGTGTTTCAGGGCAAACGACTTTCGATGTTTCGGAGCGAACCCGTTCGCGCGCTTCCTTCCAATATCCATCGGGCCAAGCAATGGCTGGATCCTCTGAATCGGACGTATGAGGCGCTTGGGCTTCGGGAGGATTTTACGGAGGAAGGCATTCGTCCGGGAGCCGAGCCAATTGATCATCGAGACATCGCCTACTACTCAAAAGCGATTCAGGCTGCCCTGGAGCAAGACGTCAACGCGGTCTTTTGCATCAGCAACGGCTGGGGCGGGATGGGCCGGAGTTTGTCGGCTGAAGATCAGGCGAAGCTGGATGAAGCACGCGCAAAACACCGCGAAGAAGTCGCGAAATTGGACATTGAAGTGACCTACAATCCTGCGGAGGTGGCAGCGTGGAAAAAGGCGCAGGACAAAGCCCGTGATTGGCTGAACAAGGAAAATGAAGCCCGTCGGCAAAAAGGTCTGGCTCCCAAAGTAGTTCTGAATTTCGGCGAACTCGTCACTCAAATTACCCCCGGGGCGAGGCCTCCCCGGGGCGTGCGAAGTCAGGAACCGCCGCCGGGGCCAAGTTTGGCGGATTTGGGGATCGAGCGAATGCCTGGCTACACTCCCGAGGATGTTCAGAGCCACATTGAGAATGTGGTGACCGCAAACTATGGGAAGAACAAGCCGGACCGGCCCAAGATTCACATGGTGTTATTTCTTGGGGAACGAGAGGACATCGGCGAATACGAAGAACATTTTGTTCAGCTAACCCGGCGAAATCAGGGGCAACTGAAAATTCTTCGCGGCCTTGCCGCTCTCGATAACGTGACGGGCTTTAAGTAGAAGCCTTGGGTTTGCCGAAATCGAACCGGTCGCGAACCTTGACCCATCCGGCGAGTCCCAGTATCACGAGTTCGATCGCCCAGAAGGTCACCAGGGCATTCACAATTCCCTGGGCAAAGCCGTAACTGTGCAGGCCAACGCCCAGTGCATTGGTCCCAAACCAGGAAAAGGTAATGATCATTCCAAGGATGATGGAGCAGACATTGATTCCCAAATCACGGATGTAGCCGCCAAGGCGGGCGTGGAGAATCACCAGGGTCCATAGCACAATCATCAAGGCGCCATTCTCCTTCGGGTCCCAACCCCAGAATCGTCCCCAGCTGTAGTTTGCCCAAATGCCCCCGAGGACGGTTCCGACCAGCGAGAAGAAGAGGGAGAAGCAGGCGATGCCGTAAACGATGCGGGTTAGCGACCGATACTGATCGCGATTGCCCGTATCCACGTTGAAGGCTTGGCCGATGATGTAGAAATGCGCAGCCAACGCCGCGAGAAGTCCACTGCAGTAGCCCACGTTGATGGTTGTCACGTGAATCCAGAGCCAGAAGTTGGTGTCCAGCACGGCTTCGAGCGGAGACATCGTCTCTGAGGTGTTGATCTCGCGAAATGGTCCGAGCAACAAGACGCAAACCATGGCCAACATGACACCCGCAGAGATCGCGATGCGTTTCCGAGTGATGTTTTCAATGGCCAGGCCGAGGAAAAAGCCGAGCCCTCCGATGAAAAGAAACGTGTCGAACAGGTTGGTGATGGGCGGACGATTCTGAATCAACATCCGCAAAATAATCATCAAAATCATCAATCCGGCTCCAATTGCTCCGAGAACCTCCGTGGTCCGGAGCGAAATCTTTCCGAATTGGGAATAGGGAGAAATCCAGATGAATCCCATTACGGTAAAGGAGAGGACGAGGAAGACCTTGGCCATCATCTCATAGCCAGCTTCCCGGTAGGAGATCTCCATCCCCACGGACCGCATTTCGCCGCGTGAATCGGCCTCTTTCTCGATGAATTCGCGGAAATTGGCGATTTCGCTTTCGAATTCGGACGCATCGTTTGCCTTGGAGGCGGCAACCAGGGTCTCCAGCCGCTTGATGCGTTCGATCGCCCAGGGGCGAAATTCCTTGTTCTCAACGGCGAGTTTGACGAGGTCACCAGGGGACTTCCATTCGGCGACGTTGGAATCCTGGGTCACATGCATCAACTCATTGAACTGCTTAACCGTTGCGCTGAGCGAGGCGGTATCCTCGATCCCAACTTTGCGAAGGTAACGGGGCAATTTCGCATCGGGTTTGCGCATGGATTCACCGAGACTCAATTCCAGCTTGTGAATCGTCTTGGCGAGGTCGTTGCGATGGATAAAGAGATGCTTGACCTGATCGGCCCACTCGGAATCCTTCGCGAGGACGTCAACCTTCGCAAGGGTGCCGAAAAGTTCGTAATTCTCTCGAAAATCATCAGGATCGGCAAAGTAGGTGGTGATCACATTGTCGTCGGCAAACGTGGGCGGAAAAATCGCCATTCCTCGGGAAAAAACTCCGTAGAGAAACGCCAGCCTCATCAGAGTGCGAACTTGGTTGTCTTCCTCAGTTCCCGGGGCTCGGGACGGCATCGCCATCTGTTGGAGGTTCTCCCAGCTCATTTCCGGAATCACCTCGAGCATTTCGCTGGTCGTGGTCTTTCTTGCCAGATCGATCGTCTCTTGATCGAGGAGCGTTGCATTGAGGATGGCGCCCGGGTTGGCCGGGAGCATGACGCTGGCCAGGAACTCGAAGGTGTTGACCCGATTGGCGAGCAGCACGACCTGGCTTTCCACGCTTTCCAGCGATCCCGATTCGTTTGCTTGAAGTTGCTGCTGCTTCTCGTTGAATTCGCGAGCCAACTTGAACAGCTTTTCCCGATTTCCCTGATTCGGGAACAGTTCTTCATAGCTGTAGTAGTCCCGCTTCATCTTTTCCGCGGCTCCAATCATCACCACGGCATCCGAGTCATCGACGACGAAGTTGGGCAACTCCTTGGCCACGCTGGGGCGAAAAAGCGTGTCGAGAATCCACTGGCTGTGGGTGACTTTCTCCTTTTCGCCATCGACCGTGAACTTCACATTGGTCTTGGAGCGCAGGCCCAGCAGCTCAAAATAAGCGAGCGAAGTCATTGGCTTCACCCGACCTTCGTGTTGCACCGGGATTTTCAGGAACTCCTTTGCGGCACCCTTGCTCCACGCGGAGTAGGAATCGAGATCGTTCACCGGCTTGTCCGGCATGAGGCCGCGAATGCCGTTGAGGGCAATGATTCCCAGAAAGATTCCCCCAACGATGAAAAGTCGCTTTTTGCGGGTTTCGTCCAGATTTAGATTCAACTTCATGGATCAGGCTTTTGAGGTTTTGGACCGGCTGGAACGACTTAGGTGGTCGTTGAGTTTGATGACGAAATGGACCGCCAAACCAATTCCGATCACCCAGAGCGAGTAGAGTGGCCAGTGGTCGGCCGGGTTGTTCCAGACGGTAAATTGAGTGTAGTGCTCCCCTTCGAGATTTGTGCCGAAGGAGGACTGGAAAAACGTGTAGCCCTGATAGCGCAGCGGGTGGTTCATCCAGATTTTGACGCGCTCTTCGATCTTGCTGCCGTCGGAAAGCGTCTCAATCTTGGTCACATCGCTCTGGTAGTTGCTCGCCTTGCCGGTTCCCGGATGGAAGTCGACATGAAACTCGTCCACCTTGATGTCGAATGGGACGACGAACTGCCTCTGCTGAAACTGAATGTTATAGGTGTTTCCGGCGACCTCGATGGTTAAGGGACGTGGCGGAATGAATTCACGATTGCGGTTCATTCCGGTGTGGCCACCGATGATCGCCTCGATTGGGTCTCCGGATTCGGGCACTATTTTGGCGTAAAATCCCGGGATGTTTTTCTCGTTCGTCTTCGCTCGCTGCATGGGGTAGAGAACATGGCCGTCAACCTCTCGGAAACCCTTTCCCTGCGCGACGGGCAGGGTCGAGGGGAGGGGATTTGCGTTGGGCTCGTAGTGTTCGACCACGAAGTCAAAAGGGATCTCCTCACTCTTGAAGGTTCGTGGCTTCCCTTTGCCTTTGCGAACGTCCCGAAATGCCTCATAAGGAATCACGAGGGCTTCGCTCGCCTTGCCTTCCTTGTCCAACGGGATGATTTCCACCTGCCAGTCATGGTGAGCGCTGACCCGGTTCGATTGCTCGCCAGGATACATCGCCATGTAGCCTTCCCAAGCGAAATGGCGCGTCACGAACGACGCCAGAATCATGTAGAGGATGCCAATGTGAGCGAGAAAAAGGCCGACGGTCTTCCAATTCCTGCGGAGTTTGACGAGGGTGCCCGCAAGGACGTTGAAGAAGAGAATCGTCATCAAGAGATAGCCACCGGGAAGGATGATGGGCATCCCGAAAACCTTGTCTGAGACAAAAAACGACTCGAAGTAAACCTTTTGGGAGAGATAAAGGCCTTCCTCTTTCTGGTTCAGCGTTCCGAACAGCGTCAAAATGGTCATGAGCGCCAAAACGATGGCCGCAAGCCCAAACGAGGTGATGAAGCGCAGCGCAAGCTGCGGCGCGTTTTGCCAAGTGTATTCTAACTTTTTTGCCATGAAATCAGCGTTGAAATTGGAGCCCGAGGGAGTTGGTGAACTCGAGGAACTTTTCCTCGTTTGCCTCAACTTCTGATTTTGGACCGGTCATCTTCACGAAGATCGAGCGGCCAAACTCCGGAACGGACAGGATCAGACCCATCATCCGATAATTGGGAAGTGCCTCGGTCGCGCCAAATCCCTTGTAGTCGCCGTCAATGGTGACGGTTTGGGCGGGAAAACCGAAGAGAGTGCCCATTTTCAATTTGGAAAGTTGATCTTCGCTAAGCGGTTCCTGGCCCATTTGAGTTCGCCAGCGGTTCACGTTGTCTGCCAAGGTTCCCCCGGCTCGCAAAACGGAAACTTCACCGGCGTCATTTTCACCAAAGCGCAAATCCACTTCGCGCATGCCGGTTGCGGCGAGTTCTTTCCACCCTTCCGGCACCTGATAAACGATGTCGGGGCCCGTCTGCCGCTGCTGAGGTTGCGTTTGGGTCGCCCGAAGCATGGCATCGGTCCCAAGGCGGACGGAAGTCTCCAGATGGGTTTGGGGCTCGCGTTCGTCTTCGGAGAGCGGACGTCGATCCGTGATTTCGTGAACCGGGGAGGGACCGCAACTGCTGAAGAGCAACGCAGAGAGAAGAAGTGTCCCGGGGAGGGTAAAGAGTTTGGAATTCATGAGGTCAGCCCGGAAATGCCGGATGCTGCAGTCGAAATGGTACGTTTGATGGGAGGTGTTGGTTGCGCGAATCAGGCACGCTCAAGAGGGGAAACGACCCAGATTGAGTCGAAAAATCTTGTTAACAGCAACCGTTCTGAGTTGGTTCCTTTTTCGCGAAATTCGTTCAATTCTCAGGAACGAACCGTTCCTCCTGGGGATGGAGAATTCGTCGTTGCGGTCTTTTCTCCCTCATCAGCCTCCGTTTTGGACACCAATTCCGACAAAATGCGCTCGATGTTTGCGTCCTTTTTCGTCTTGCCGACTTTCATTTCCTGAGTGGCGCCTTCGTTGATCCACCAGCCAAGCAACGCGACTTCGTCCGGAGTCATGTGCTCGCGGTCGCCCGGTGGCATGAAATCGTCGTCATCGGGATCAAGCGTAACGCGAAAATACAACTCACTGGCTTCGGCATCGCCGGGGATGAACTCCTGATCGGTGATGTCGCCGCCCTTGGCCAGCCACTCGAACGAGTCCATCCTCAGATCTCCCTTCACCTTGTTTTCATCGTGGCACTCCGTGCACTTGGCGTCAAAGATCGGCTGGATGATGTCATCGTAAATGTACCAGTTGTCGACGCTGATTCCCTGGTCCGCCGCCGTCAATTCCTCTTCAGGATGACCAAGATAGGGTTTGAGTGCCTCTGGAGCGTATTCGGTGAGGTAGGTGTCCGTGTGCACCATGTTTCCTCCGTAGTGGCTCGAAATACTGATGAGGACGACGTTGCCGGCCAAAACCAACAAGTAGATGGGAACCACCCGGTTGCTCGCTTTGAGAATGAGCGACAGCACACCGAGCACAACGACACCAAACCCCGTCCACATGTGCCATTTCATGTTGTTTCCCGAGGTCTGTTCTCCCATCATCAGCAAATACCCGGCAATGGTTGCCGCCGCAGCCCCGAGGGTTCCAAACCAGAGCAGGGGCATCGTATTGTCCGCCCAACCTTTGAAGGGCTTGATTCGGCCGAGGATTTCGAGAAAAAACACCACACACAGAAGGCCAATGGGAACGTGAACGATCAGAATGTGGAAGCGGCCCAGAAAGACGGCCTCGCGCCATTCTTCTTCGCGCTCACCGCCCATTCCGATCCAAAGGACCAGGAGGCACAACAGCCAGCCGATCAGTAGGAGAGCGGCGATTCGGATTCGATTATCTTTGGGATTTTGGCTCATACGTTGAAGCAGATGAAATCAGTCGGTAGCGGCAACAAGTCTTCAGGAACATCCACTTGATGCGGACCGACATGGTTTCTTAGCCGTGGAAAGTCAGGTGCTCAACCAAGATTTCCGGAGCGGAAACTGCCGTTTGGGGCGCCATATTCCCGAAAAAGTGGGTAAAAAGTTAGGAAATGGCACAATTTTTGGTCTCCGTAACGTCTTAGTAGGTGACTGCGATGCTAGACGACCGATTGCAAACTTCTTTGCCTCTCAAATTATCTTGACACATTGAAGATATTTTATCCACTAACCTGTGAAGAAAATGTGAATAGAGTTGTCTAACAATCCATCAATACCTCCCTAACACAACTGCAAGACAATCATGATCTCTTTACCATCAGAGCTGGACTTAACCGCCAAGGAGGCGGCTCAAGAAGCCAAAGAGGCTCGCGAGCGCGTCGATGAACGCGGTGAAATCCTGTTAGGTTACTTAAACCAAATCCGGGCGGCGAATGAACTGGGCGAAAACAGCCTGGTCACCACCTGCATGACCCACGAGCTTGAGTGGCTCTCCACGGAATTGCGCGAACGCGGTTTTCAAATCGAAACCGAGCTTCACCTGATGCACGGTCAGATTTCGATCCGGTGGCCTGAAGAGCTTGGTCAGAGCGGCAATTCGACCGTCGATAAGACGGTTGCGGCCTGAGCGACTAAACTGAACTCCGCATTCGGCGATCACCTCAACCGTCGCTGTTGCGTTTTGAAAAAGCGTTGGAATTCGGTCCGCGACCTGAATTGCGACGGTAGGCCAGTGGCGTTACGCCCATGTGTTTTCGGAAGTGTTGGGTAAAGGTGCTTTGATCGTAAAAACCCAGCTCCACCGCGATTTCGCTGATTTGGGCGTCTGACGTTCGGAGTTCCTCGCAGGCTGCCTGAATCCGGGTTTTCACGAGGAAAAGCCGCGGATTCATCCCGAAGAGTTCCTGAAATCGGCGATTAAACTGTCGGACGGACATCGCCGCTAACCTCGCCAAATCCGGGATGGCGACGGACTCGCGAAAATGGCTTCGAAGATACTCGACCGCCCGATCGAGTTGCGCGTTTTCGGTAATGGCCGCACGGCGCCTCGCATAACTCTGCACCGTCCCCATGACCCCGATCACCTCGCCGGATTTTCCGCGAATCGGGAGTTTCGAGGTGAAATACCAGTCGGGCAAACCCTGCCGGTTGAAGAAGAGTTCAACGATGTTGAGGCGTGGTTCTCCCGTTTTGAGCACCGACTCGTCATCGCGGCGGAAATTCTCGGCTAATCGCGCGGGAAACAGCTCAAAGTCTGTCTTGCCGATGAGGTCGGCTTCGCTCTTGCAGCCCAATCGTTCCCAAAACGCGCGATTCGCGGCAACCAACTGGAAATCGCGATTCTTCGCAAAGAACGAGATTCCCGGCAGGAAATCAAACACCGTGCCGAAATGGGATTCGGGCGCAATCTGATCGAAGAAGCTGGATTGGACATCAATCAAGGCAGGGCCAATTCATCATAAAATGAGGCCGGATCTAGCAAGAACTGTGGAGAATGCATCCTATGCTCCTTCAAAACCCTTCTTATGCCCTTCTCATTCCTCAAATTTCTCGGTCCCTTGCTCTTCGTAATCCTCGCTGTGGAGGTGTCCGCGAGGGATTCCGGCCCCATTCGCGTGCTTTTTTTGGGGCATGAGGCTGAGAACCATCGCTCGGATCTCTACTATCCCATGTTGGCAAAAGCGTTGGGGCGCGACGGGATTTACTTCGACTATGTGACCACGCCGGAGGCCGCCTTTGCTGATTTGGATCACCTGGCGCGTTATGATGCCGTGCTGTTGTACGCAAATCACCAAACGATTGAGCGGCCGCATTGGGAGAACTTGAAAACGTTTGTCGAGAGGGGCGGGGGCTTTGTCCCGGTGCATTGCGCGAGTTGGTGTTTCCAGAACATTCTGGAGTTTGATCAGTTGGTGGGAGGACGTTTCAAATCTCATCAGTCAGGTGTCTTTGCGCCGAAAACCGTGTTGCGCGATCACCCGGCAATGGCGGGAGTTCCGGAATTTGAGGCTTGGGATGAGACGTATTTTCACATCAATCACAACACCGTGGATCGAACGGTGCTTCAGGTTCGGGAGGCCATGTCCGGTGATCCCCACACCGTGCCTGAGCCTTGGACATGGGTGCGAACACAAGGGGAGGGGCGCGTTTTTTACACGGCCAGTGGTCATGACGAACGCGTGTGGTCGAAACCGGAATTTCATGCGCTGTTGAAGTCGGGAATTCTGTGGGCGGTTGGAGATTCAAGAGCCGAAACCTACAAAAACTTCCTCGCGAACCGGACGCCGCTCACCTACGAGAAGCGAGGCAACATTCCGAACTACGAGAAACGTCCCAAGCCGCTCGATTACCAGCTACCACTCTCTCCGAAAGACAGTCTGGATTACACTCAAGTTCCGGTTGGCTGGAAATTGGAGTTGTTCGCTTCCGAACCAGAAATCATCAATCCGATCGCCATGGCTTGGGACGAACGAGGCCGACTGTGGGTGGCGGAAACGACCGATTATCCGAACGAAGTTCGCGAAAATGGCGGCAATGATAAAATTAAGATTCTGGAGGACACCAACGGCGACGGACGTTGCGACAAGGTGACGGTTTTTGCTGAGGGGCTCAACATTCCCACCAGCTTGACCTTCGCCAACGGCGGAATCATCGTGGCGCAGGCTCCCCACTTTCTGTTTCTCAAAGACACCGATGGCGATGACAAGGCCGACGTCAACACGGTGCTCTTTTCGGGGTGGGGGACGAAGGATACGCACGCTGGTCCCTCCAATTTGCGCTATGGTTTCGACAACTGGATTTGGGGCGCCGTTGGCTATTCCAGCTTCAACGGAGAGGTCGGAGGAAAGGCCCAGCGCTTTGGATCCGGCATCTACCGCTTCAAACCGGACGGCTCCGAAATCGAATTTGTCGCTCAGTTCAACAACAATACGTGGGGACTGGGCTTCAATGCCAATGGCGATGCATTTGGATCGACTGCGAATCGCAATCCCAGCTTCTTCTGTGGAATCCCGCAGAGCGTTTACGGGAATGAGAAGCGGATGAGCGCCAAAATGATCGCCGATTCCGCAGATTTTCACCCGATCACGCCCAATATTCGTCAAGTTGATGCGTTTGGCCTCTACACGGCTGGAGCGGGCCATGCCTTGGCGACTTCGGGAAATTTCCCGGTTGAGTGGCAAAACCGGAGTGCATTTTTGTGTGGACCGACGGGAAACCTGGTTGGCCGGTTCCAGATTTCGCCGAAGGGGGCCGGGTTTGCTGCGAAAAATGAGTTTTCAATCGTCGCGAGCGCTGATGAATGGTTTTCGCCCGTGGCTGCCGAAGTGGGGCCCGATGGAAATCTTTGGATCGCCGATTGGTACAACTTCATCATTCAGCACAATCCGGCCCCGAACGTGGCGCGCGCTGGCTACGACGCCGAAACGGGAATCGGTAATGCGCACGTCAATCCCAATCGCGACACGCAACACGGTCGCATTTACCGGCTGATTCGCGACGGCGCAGCTTCCTCGGCAATCACGTCGCTCGAAAATGCGTCCACGGGAGAACTGATCGTTGCATTGGATGACGAAAACCTGCATTGGCGATCGATGGCGCAGCGCTTGCTCGTCGAGGCGAAGGATTCTGATTCAGTGGTGGCTTTGCGTGAGAAGGTTCGGTCCACTGGCGTGGCCGCGATTCATGCGCTTTGGGCGCTCCAGGGAATGGATGAACTCGATCGTGAAACCCATCAATTCGCGCTGTTATCCAGCAATTCGGGGCTGAAGCGAAACGCGATCAAAGCATTGGGAACGGATCCGGATTCGTTCCAACTCTTTTTCGATTCCGCGGTGGTTGCCGACAAAGATCCTCAAGTCCGTCTTGTCGCCTTCGCAAAATTGGCAGCGTTTCCTCCAAGTGACACGAAGACCCGAGCCGCGAATGAGTTGATGAAAGTGGAGGAAAACCGGGAAGATGAATGGCTCAGCCTTGCTCTCCAAGCTGCGGGGGGCGGTATTTCCATAACGTCCTATGAGTTTGGCCCGAATTTGATCCATAACGCGTCCATCGAAGAGGTTGGGAACGGTCGATTGCCGCATTGGGAATCCAAAACTTTCAAAGGGCGCGCTACACATACCCTCGACACGGGTGAGGCTCGGACCGGACAAAACTCGCTGCGCATTCATTCGCCGGAAGGCGCTGACGCCAGCTGGTTTACGTGGGTCGAGTTGAAGCCCAATACGGAATACCGTCTCCGGGCATGGATCAAAACCCAGGGGATTCTTGGTGCTCAAGGCGCACTTCTCAATGTCCATGAACTCCAGCATAAAGCCAAGACCAACGCTCTCATTCGAAACAACAAATGGACTCAGGTTGAGCGAATCTTCAATTCCGGCGGAGGCGGGAAGATGAGCGTCAATCTGTTGTTCGGAGGATGGGGGACATCGCGGGGAACAGCTTGGTATGATGATGTGGAGCTTCAAGAGATGATCCCCATTCTCAAAACCGCCGAACAACTCAAAATCGTTGGAGATGTGACCCGAGGTCGGCAGATCTTCCACGAGCATCAGGTTGCTGCCTGCATTCGCTGTCACGTTGTTGGTGGAGAAGGTGGCCCGATCGGTCCGGCGCTCGATGGAATTGCCAGCCGAAAGAGTGAGGAATACCTTCGCGAGAGCCTCATTGATCCCCAATCGGTGATTGCGGAGGGGTTCCAACTCGAGATTTCGCCGATGCCGCCGATGAATGTTCTCCTGAAGGAGCAGGAATTCGAGGACGTGATGGCCTATGTGATGTCGCTCAAGTAGTGCGTGATCGGTCTTCCAGACCCGGTAAAGTTGGGTTCACGCCAAGGTTTGGAGCGATTTTTGCGTAAGAAACGCGGTTTCGCGACATTGTACGGAGTCCACGCCCTCCATGACTGCCGTCAAAAACATTCCCTTGCTCCTATTGACCCTTCTCGCGCCGGCCGTCGGTTGGGCGGAGTCGAAACTCGATTTCAACCGCGACGTCCGCCCAATTCTCTCGGACAAGTGTTTTCACTGCCATGGACCGGATTCGAAGAACCAAAAATCGGATTTCCGGCTCGATTCCGAGGAGGCGATCCTCGCGGATCTTGGTGGCGGTGTTGTTGGTGTGAAACCCGGCAGCCTGGAAGACAGTGAACTCCATTGGCGGATTCATGACGAGGAAGATCCGATGCCGCCAACGGATTCGAATCGCTACCTGAGCAAGGGCGAAAAGGCGATTTTGGATCGGTGGATTGAAGAAGGCGCGCCATACGACAAGCATTGGGCTTTCAGAGTTCCGCAGCGACCGGAGGTTCCTGAGACGAAGGCCGCGTGGGGTTCCAATCCGATCGACAAATTCATCCTCGAACGGCTCGAGGCCGAAGGACTTCAGCCCTCCCAACCCGCTTCCCGCGAAACCTTGCTGCGGCGGGCGTCAATGACCCTCACCGGCCTGATTCCGACGCCTGAGGAAATGCGAACGTTCCTTGGGGACGACTCGCCAGACGCTTACGAAAAGCAACTCAAGCGGCTGCTTGCCACAACCGACTACGCCGAGCGCCAAACTCTCCGTTGGCTTGATGCGGCCCGCTTTGCCGACACCGACGGCTATCAAAACGACGCTCATCGTTCCAACTGGCCGTGGCGCGATTGGGTCATTCAGGCTTTCCATGAAAATAAACCCTTCGATGAATTCACCATCGAACAGATCGCGGGAGATATGCTCCCGGAAGCGACCAACAGCCAGATACTCGCCTCTGCCTTTAACCGCAACCATCGCCAGAATTCGGAGGGCGGCGCATTGGCGGAAGAGTTTTTCGTCGAGAACGTGATCGATCGAGTGGAAACCACTTCCACGGTGTTCCTGGGCCTCACGATGGGGTGTGCCAGGTGTCACGATCATAAATATGACCCGCTAAGCCAGAAGGAATTCTACCAAATGTTCGCCTACTTCAATAACATTGGCGAACGCGGCACGGGAAAAGGCATTGCAGCCAATCCCATTCTGAAGGCCGCCTCGCCGCTGGTGGACGTGCCTCAAGACATTCTTACGAAGCGCAATTCGGCGGAGGAAGCGTTGCGAGAGGCGAAGAAGGGGCTTCGGGAGCGTCGGGAAGCCTGGGTGCAAAAGCTCGTGACCGACTCGGAGCGTGGCGAGATCGCATGGGCCTTGCCCGAAATTACCGCAGCGACTTCGACCGAGGGCATCCTTCAGGATCAAGAAGATGGAAGCTGGATACTGGAGGGCAGAGCAACCTATCCCAGCTACACCATTTCGTTCAGACCCGGTTCCAGCTCGATCACGGCGTTGCGCATCGATGCCTTGCCGGATGCGAGTTTTGCCAAACCCCGCCAACTTTCCCGCAGCACGAATGGCAACTTTGTTCTCACAGAGGTCGAACTGAAAATTGACGGCAAACCGATCACGTTTCGGGAGGCTGTTGCCAGTTTTGAGCAGGCGACCTATCCCGCGGCACAGGCGATCGATGGCAACGCCAAATCCGGTTGGGCGGTCTACGATCAGAAGCCGGCCGAAGTCAGCCTCTTGCTCAAACTGACCGCTCCCTTGAAAGCGACGGCCGAGAGCGAGCTGACTCTGGTGTTGCATCACCAATCGCAATACGGCGCCCACAACATCGGAAAGTTTCGCCTGTCGCAAACTGATCGCGCTCAACCAACGCTGGAGAATGGACGTCCCAACCTCAAGCTTCTTGCCGCCGCGAAGATTCCAGCCACGGAGCGTGACCGCAACCAGGTTAAACTGATCAACGAGGCGTTCACCAGGCAGGACGGCCCGATTCTGGAGGCCCAGGGGCGCGTCGATGCGATCAATAAGCAGCTCGTTGCCGGTGGATTCCTTGATGTGCCTGTCATGGTGATGCAGGAGCGGGAGGGCGAGCCAATACCGGCCTACCTTCTGAATCGTGGTAGCTATCTGGAGCCGGACCAATCTGAAACGATGACTCGCCAGATGCCGGCTGCGCTGTTTTCGGGCGAGAATCCCAAGCAGCCGGCGAACCGGTTGGAACTCGCGCAGTGGTTGGTTTCCCGTGAAAACCCACTCACCGCACGGGTGATCGTGAACCGGGTTTGGCAGAGCGTTTTCGGCACGGGGCTGGTCAAAACGGTCGAAGATTTTGGATTGCAGGGCGAGATTCCCTCGCATCCGGAATTGCTCGACTGGTTGGCGGTGGAATTCATGGAATCTGGCTGGGATCTCGGTGAGCTGTTTACGTTGATCCTCACAAGCGAGACGTATCGGCAACGCTCAAGTTCCACCCCTGAGATGAGGAACGTTGATCCCGAAAATCGACTTCTCGCTCGGGGGCCACGCTATCGCATGGACGGTTTTGCGATACGCGACATCGCTCTACAAGCCGCAGGACTGCTTGACGAACGCGTTGGAGGGCAGCCTGTGAAACCCTACCAGCCCGAAGGCCTGTGGAATGCGGTGAGTGCCGGCGCCAGCACCCGCTACGCGATGGGACGAGGCAATGACCTCTATCGCAAAAGTATTTACACCTACTGGAAACGCGCGGTAAATCCGCCCAGACAAATCATCTTTGATGCGGCAGGGCGCGAGGCGTGCAATGTCAATTCACGAGTCACCAACACGCCGCTACAGGCGCTGGTTTTGATGAACGACGTTACGTTTGTCGAAGCCGCGCGGAATCTGGCTGAACGAGGCCTGAAATCGCCCAATGCCGATTCGCTGGCCGAGATTTACCAACTGGCCACTTCCCGCCAAGTCAAGCCTGAGATCCTGACCGTGCTGCGGGAACATCTGGCTTGGTTCGAAGCACACTTTTCTTCGAAACCGGAGGCCACCGAAACGTATCTCTCCATGGGCGAATCGCCTCGCGACAAACAGCTCGATCCCGTCGAGCACGCCGCCCACACTGCCGTTGCTCACCTGATTTTGAATCTCGACGAAACCATCACGCTCGAATGAACCCGCTCGCCGAATCCCATTTTCTCGAAAATCGACGTCAATTCTTCAGCCGCTCAGCCAAAGGGGTTGGCGTTGCGGCGCTGGCCTCGTTGTTGAACCAGGACCTTCCCGCCTCGGTGTCGAATGGCACGATGAAAGCGTTCCACTTTGCCCCAAAAGCGAAGCGAGTGATCTACATGTTCCAAAGCGGGGCGCCGTCGCAGCAGGATCTTTTCGACTACAAACCAAAGCTGCAAAAGCACTTTGGTGAGGACATGCGGGACCATTTTGAGATGACCCAACGCGTCACCGGAATGACGAAAGGGCAAAAGGCGTTTCCATTGGCCGGCACACGCTACAAATTTGAAAAACACGGCGAGTGCGGAATGGAAATCAGTGAGCTATTGCCGCACATCTCGGGAATTGCCGACGATATCTGCCTGATTCGGTCGATGCACACCGAGGCGATCAACCACGATCCGGCGATCACGTTTTTTCAGACCGGACATCAACTCGCCGGAAGGCCCAGTATCGGTTCGTGGCTTTCCTACGGTCTCGGTTCAGCCAACAACAATCTGCCGACTTTCGTTGCCCTGGCTTCGCGGGGAACCGGGCGTCCCAACTGCCAACCACTCTACGACCGGCTTTGGGGGAGCGGTTTTTTGCCGACGCAGCATGCCGGAGTAAAGTTCATGGGGGTGGGCGATCCGGTCTTGTATCTCAAGAATCCGGCCGGATTCGACAAATCAGCGCGCCGCAGGATGCTTGATGACCTCAGCAGATTGAATCAACAGAAGTTGGAAGCATTCGGCGATCCCGAAATCGCGACCCGCATCCAGCAATACGAAATGGCTTACCGAATGCAGACTTCCGTGCCGGAGCTGGTCGATTTTTCCGATGAGCCGCAGCACATTCTCGACATGTATGGGCCCAACGTGATGAAGCGTGGCACCTATGCCTTCAATGCGCTACTGGCCCGGCGACTGGCGGAGCGAGATGTGCGTTTCATCCAGATGTTTCATATGGGTTGGGACCAGCATGGGAATTTGCACAATCAACTCTCCGGACAGTGTCGCGATGCAGACCAGGCTTCGGCCGCCTTGGTCAAGGACCTGAAACAGCGTGGAATGTTGGACGATACCTTGGTCATCTGGGGTGGTGAATTTGGACGCACCTCCTATTGCCAGGGCAAATTGACCCGGGAAGTTTATGGTCGCGACCACCATCCGCGTTGTTTCTCGATCTGGATGACCGGCGCAGGAGTCAAACGGGGGATGACCTATGGCGCGACGGATGACTACTGCTACAACATCACGGAGAATCCGGTTCATGTGCATGACCTGCACGCGACAATGTTGCAGCAGTTGGGGATCGATCACGAGAAGCTGACCTACCGTTTTCAAGGCCGCTACTTCCGCTTAACCGATGTGCACGGGCACGTCGTGAAGGATATCCTGGGTTGATTCGCGGAAGCCTGGGAAGAAATGAGAGAGCCGACTGTCGGACTCGAACCGACGACCCCGAGATTACAAATCACGTGCTCTACCAACTGAGCTAAGTCGGCCAAAAAGGGGCAGGATCCTAAATCGAAGTGATTTGGGGCGCAACTGATTCTTTGCACGAGATTTGTTTGTCAGAATGTCGGAAATGAACCGTCCTAACGAGGCGAAAAACGGGTGGACACGGGTTGACATTGCGACGAAGTATGCTCCCGATTTACACGACACCTTGTAGGTTCGTCAGGATCGTAAACCACGCAAATACTGCGGTAAGCACGACGCACATTATGAAATTTAAGATCACGAAAGAGAAATTCATGGAGGGCCTGTCCCAGGTTCAGCACGTCGTGAGCACCCGCACTACTTTGCCGATTCTTTCCAATGTTTTGATGGAGGCAACCGACGGGGAAATTCGCCTGACGACAACGGACCTGGACGTCGGTGTTCGCGGTTCCGTCAGCGCAGATGTGGAAGCTAGCGGTTCGACGACGCTTCCGGCGCGGAAGTTGGCGACCATCGTGCGGGAGCTGCCCACCAGCGAGATCGAGTTTGAGGTCAACGAGAACAACATCGCTCACATCCATGCGGGGCCGAGTTTCTTCAAAATTCTTGGTTTGAGTGAGGACGAGTTTCCTCCGCTGCCTGATTTTGAGGATGCGATCGTCTTCAACGTTGAGCAGAAGGTGCTCAAAGAGGGGCTGAAAAAGACTTCCTACGCGATTTCGACCGATGAGACTCGCTACGTTCTGAACGGCATTTTCTGCTCGTTCAAGGATCAGCAACTAACGCTGGTGGCGACAGATGGCCGGCGGTTGGCAATGGTTGATAGTGATCTTGAGTTTCCCGATTCCCAAGAGCGCGAAATCATTGTTCCGACGAAGGCTGTGAACGAATTGCAGCGTCTGTTGGCAGATGCTGGTGAGGTCAAGATTTCCGTGAGCGACAGCCAGATTGCCTTCGAGTTGAACGGCTACCTGCTCACCAGTAAGTTGATCGAGGGGAATTATCCGAATTTCCGCCAAGT
This sequence comes from uncultured bacterium, assembly GCA_963977015.1. Lineage (GTDB taxonomy): Bacteria > Verrucomicrobiota > Verrucomicrobiia > Verrucomicrobiales > DEV007 > JBCDHN01. The sequence goes on from CAXBMO010000001.1 coordinate 144,577, forward strand.
TATCCCCGGCGAAACGAAGCATCGTGTCACCATGGATCGCGAGACTCTGCGCGAGATTGTCCATCGGGTGTCGCTCCTCACGAGCGATAAGTCGAGTTCAATCAAGATGCACTTTACCGAGGACAACATCGAGGTGATGGCCAATTCGCCCGATGTTGGAGAGGCGCGCGAATCCCTTCCGGTCTCCTACAAGGGGGATGAGATGTCGATTGCGTTCAATCCGGAATTCTTGATGGCGCCACTTCGCAATCTGGAAACGGATGAGGTTCACCTCGATTTGATCGATGAAATGAGCCCCGGCGTCCTTCGCATCAACGAGCCCTTCCTCTACGTGTTGATGCCCATGCGGGTAACTGGCTGATCCAAGGCGGCCCGAAAGGGGCTGCTGTTGAATTCAGGTCGTTGCTTCTTCTGTGCTTTTAAGTTCTCCGGCTATTTTGGAGAGACGCTCCAATTGGTGGTGCGGAATCTTGTCGATGTCGACACGCTCTCCTGAATTGAGAAGGATACTGAAGGTTCCCTTTTTCTCTCCAGGTTTGATCCGCTCGGTGGCGTCGCAGACGTCATCAACGCCATAGATGTCGAACTCGAGCGTGCCGGTCATTTTGTGGTGAATCACGCAGATTCGTAAATTGGTGATTGCGACCGAAATCGGACTCGTCAGTCGGACGGGACCGGTAAGGCTGAGTGCGGGAAGATCCTGCACGGCGATGTAAAAGATGTCTTCATCATCTCCGAGAGCCGAACTCAGTTTGTTGAAGGCATCCGTCAACATTTCGCGGTCTTGGCCATCGTCTTCAAAATTGGCGATCGCCTGATGCAAATCAAAGACCTCCGAAATGGGAGTCCAGTTCTCCAGGCCTTCGTAGAAAACGAAGTCCTTGGATTTGATCGCTCCTTCATTGAGGAGCTCTACCAATTGGTTTTGGCTATAAGGTCCAATTGGAGTTTCTTCTCCAGAACGAAGAATGGAGAATATTTGATATTCCGGAAGCTCAGCAGTACTCATGGCGGGGGTGTTTAAGGGGGTGTGGACTATTTCCACATGGTGCAACAACAAGCTTAAATGATCATCAGGGATTCGCGAGCTACGAGACAAGAGGGAAATGAGGCTAATGATTGATCAATTTGCGAAGCGAGCATTCAAAACGGGAGAGGGCGAAGAGGCCTGCGATATTGGAGAATTTGCCACGTTGCCAAGATTTCACGACGTTCAGGTGATTGAACAGGCGTTGCGAAGTCCTGCTTTAACCTGTATCTTCGCCGCATGTACGACCCACGGATTGATGAACTCGCTCGCCAACTTGTCCGCTATTCAACCAGTGTTACAAAGGGCGACAAAGTCCTGATTGAAGCCTTTGATGTACCGGATTCGATCACGATTGCACTGGTAAGGGCTGTTCGTGCGGCAAAGGCGACGCCATTGGTCAATCTCCATCAAGCGAAGATCAATCGTGAGTTGGGTCTCCATGCCACTGAAGAACAATATAACATCATCGGGCGTCAGTCGCTCGATCAGATGAAAGGGATCGATGTATATATTGCGATTCGTGGAAGTAATAATATCAACGAGTTGAGCGACGTCCCTGCAGACAAGATGAAGCTGATTGCTTCGAAGATGCGGCCAACGCTGAATCATCGCGTCAACAAAACCCGTTGGTGTGTCTTGCGCTGGCCAACGACCGCCATGGCGCAGCAGGCGAATATGAGCACGGAAGCTTTTGAGGACTTTTACTTCCGGGTTTGTCTGTTGGACTACAAGAGCATGCTGCCTGCGATGCGCGCTCTCAAACGGATGATGGATGCGGCGGATCATGTCCACATCATGGGACCGGAGACGGATCTGCGATTCAGTATCAAAGGTTTGGAGGCAATTGCCTGCGGAGGAACCCATAACATTCCAGATGGAGAGTGTTTTACGTCTCCCGTCAAAGAAAGCGTGGAAGGCAAGATTACCTACAATGCGCCAACCGTGTATCAGGGAACGGCATTCGACAATGTTTGCCTGGAGTTTGAGCGTGGCAAAATTGTGAATGCGACATCAAGCAATACGAAAGCACTGAATCGCATTCTCGATTCAGATGCAGGCTCCCGTTATATCGGGGAATTTGCGATCGCCTTTAATAACGAGATCAAGGAGCCGATGCGTGACATTCTGTTTGATGAGAAGATCGGTGGTTCTTTTCACTTTACGCCAGGCCAAGCCTACGAAGGTGTCGCGGACAACGGCAATCGCAGCCAGGTGCATTGGGACATGGTGCAAATTCAGCGGAAAGACTGGGGAGGCGGCGAGATTTACTTCGATGGCAAACTGATCCGGAAAGATGGGCTCTTTGTTCCAACCAGCCTTCATCGACTGAATCCGAAAGGTGCGGCACCCAAAGTCGGGGTTGCTCGCAAGAAGGCGGCAGCCAACGCCAAGAAGGCGGGATGAAGCTGATTCTCTTTGTCGGAATTGGTGGGTTTCTTGGAGCCGTTTGTCGTCACCTCCTGGCTGGAGCCGTGGATCGCTGGCAGACGTTGTCCGGATTTCCCTGGGGGATCTTTGCGGCCAATATCATTGGTTGCCTTCTAATCGGCGTGTTCTTTGGATACTCGGTCAATGTCAAAAGCGTGACTGAGGAGACGCGATTGCTCCTGACCACCGGGTTTTTGGGGAGTTTGACGACCTTCTCAACCTTCAGCCTTCAGACATTGGAACTCCTGCGTGCCGGGCAGGTTGGCCTGGGATTGGCCAACATTGGGGCAAGCATCGTTGTCGGACTGCTGGCGGTCTGGTTGGGATTCGGAATCGTGTCCTGGTTCCGGACTTAGAGCGACTTGATCGCAATGTTCCGGAACATGACGGGATCGTTGTGTCCCGCGAATCCAAAGTGGCCTTTCTTGAGGTCTTTACCCGGATGAGGGCGTTCCTTCATGAAGTCCTTCTGGGTGATTTTGCTGAGGTCCGTATCAACGATGACCGAGCCATTCAGTTCCACCTTGATGGTGGATCCCTTGATCGTGACTTCCTGGTAATTCCATTGTCCCACGGGGCGAAGATAACCGCGCTTGGCGGGGACCATTCCGTAGGGGCTGCCGTGGTATTGCCGTGGATCCAGCTTGGCGTATTTTTCGGCGGTGTTGTCGAGAACCTGCAGCTCACACATCGCGCCGTAAGCAGCATCCCCTTTGCCGGGATAGCGAATGGCAAGGCCATTGTTGCCTCCCGGGGGCAGCTTGAATTCAAGCCGGATGACGTGATCGGTGTATTGTTCGTTGGTAAAGAGAACTCCGCCGTGACCAGGCTTGCAGCGAATGGCGCCATCGACGACTTCGTAATTCTCCACGGCGCCCTGCCAACCGCTGAAGTCCTTACCGTTGAACACGGACTTGAACCCTTGCGCTGCATCATTTCCGCGGAGCAGACCGTTGGCCTCATCCCCTGAATAGTCCTTCACAAAGATATTCCGCCAGCGGATTTCGCCGCCATGGGTTTGCAAGTGTATCGGGCCTGTTTTTGGGAGCGGCGCGCTACGGTCCCAGTAATTCTCCCAGATGGCTCCATCGACCACGGGTTGATCGTTGAGCCAAACCCAGGTTCGTGCGCCGAGCTGTCGAATTCTGAAGTTGTTCCACTGGCCGAAAGCTTTGTCCGCGAGCACTTTTGGATCCTTGCCCGGAGCTCCCGCGCTGTTGTTCCACAGCCCTCCAGATCCTTTGTCCGCGCCAATTTTCCACTTCTTCTCATCTGTGTAGTCCCAGATTTGAACCTGGGGCGTGCCGCGAAGGTAAATTCCGCTGTCCGCTTTCGCGACGGTCTTGTAATCGATGTGAAATTCGATGTCGCCAAACTCGCGATCCGGAGTTGCGTATGGGCCGTGTCCGTCGTTGACCAGCTCGCCGTTTTCGACGCTCCAGTGAGCTGCGAACTCTTCCTTTTGTTTGGCGACTTCAGCCTTCAGGGCGTCAGCTCCCTGTTTCTCAGCTTTCGCTCGTCCGTGAGGGTTGTTGCCGTGCCAGCCGTCCAGATTTTTCCCATTGAAGAGGGAAGTGAATCCTTTGGGGGGAGCTTTCAATTCCGCATTGGGTTTCACGGGAGCTTTTTTCGCCGCCATTTTGGGCTTTGCGGCCGGATTGGATACGCTCGTGCTGAAAACGGGATCGTTCTGGTCGCCTTTCGAGAGGAGGTAGGCGAGGAGATCCAGCACATCATCCTTCTCAAGGGTGTTGATCAATCCCGGAGGCATCATGGATACCGGTGAGGGACGCATGTCCTTGAGAAGCTTGCGATCCACCTTGGTCGTGTCGCTCGGCGCATACATGTTCGTGCTGACTTGGAACGCATCGCCGCTGAGGTTCATGATTCGCCCGATCACGGTGCTGCCGTCGTTCATCTCGAAGATCATCGCGCCATACTGGTCGGAGATCTCCTTGCTGGGGTTGGTGATGGATTCAAGGAGGTCGCGGGGGCTGAATTTACCCGCAACTCTGGTCAGGTCAGGGCCGATCGCTCCCCCCTCCTGATTGAAACGGTGGCAGGCGTAGCAGCCCGTCGTGCCAAACACATTTCGGCCATTCGCGAAGTCCCGGTTTCCTTCGAGACCAACATTGATCACGTCGTCAAGGTCATCGACCGTCCAGTTCTTGACGAAGCTGCGGGCTTTGAAACTGAACTGTGGGGTCGTGGATTCGGGTTTTGCTTCCAGAATCGGTTTCAGAGCGGCGAGTTGCTCTGGGTTCAGTTGGGCAACGGCGTCCTTCCGGATGCTGTCGAGAAAGTTGCCGAATGCTGCGCCGCCTTTGTAGGTTTTGGCGCGGACGAACCACTGAAAATAGGATTCGCGAAGTTCCGGAGTCCAGCCGTCTTTGGCCAGTCTCAGATTCTTGGCGTAGGCAATTTGCTCTTCCTGGGAAGGCGCGCTGTTCAACAGTTGAACGCCTTTTTTCGGGAGCGATTTGGCGCCAAGGGCTCCAAGCAAGGCGGAAAGCTCGAGGTTCTCTTCCGGTGATTTGGCAGGGAAGAGGGGATCGAGTTGAGCGATGAGCTGCTGTTTCTGAGAGGGGCTGTAGTTGTAAGGAAACTCTCCACCAAATCGGGAAATCGTCAGGCCGTAAGCCCGGAGAAAGTCGAGCTTCTGTTGCTTGTTGAGGCGGTTGTAATCCAAGGTGCTGAGCGCACTGAAAATGTCGCTTTCCGTACCTTTGCGTGCGGTTCCGACTCTCGCTGCGGCGATCATTGCAGCCAGTTTCGCCTGAGGATTGGGTTCGGAAACGGCAAGGCCAATCCATTGGTCGATGGGTTGGTGCTCCAGCGCAACCCTGGCTGCATAGCGGATGGCCCGGTCGGTGCTCGCAAGGTGAGGCCAAGCTTCGAGAATCGCACTGGGACTTTCTACCCCGTGCCATTTTTCCAGTTTTTTGCGTAATTCACGAGCTTGTTCGCCACCCTTGGCAAGGGGAGCTGGCTTGGTTGATTCCTTGCCAACGTAGCTGACGCGATAGAGTCCGGATTGAACCCTGCGACCGCCAATCGCGACATACATATTGCCGTCGGGATGGATGACCAGGTCCGTCAATGGAAGCGGCTGAGCGGCCATGAATTCCTCAAAATCAGCCTTGTAGCTCGATCCGTCAGGTTGGAGATGAACCGCATACATCTTTCCGTAGCTCCAGTCACAGATGAACAATGCCTCCTGATATTTGGCGGGAAACTTGGCTCCGTATCCAAAGACGACTCCGGTTGGCGAACCCGGGCCGATGTCGACGACGGCTCCGAAACTGTCGCTATAATATTCTGGAAACTTGGCGGACCCGTTACGCCAACCGAATTCCGCGCCGCTGATCACGTGATTGATACGGGTTGGGCGATACCACGGGGTGTTGAGGTCCCACTCCATGTCAGCGTCATAGGAAAACAGCTCACCATGGCGGTTGAAGGCCGCATCATATTCGTTTCGGAAGCCGGTCGTGATCACTTCCCAGCTTTTGCCTTCCGGATCCGTTTTCGCGATCCAACCGCGGGGAGCTTCGACACCTTTCATGAACCCGCGACCGTAAATTCGAGGCATGACCTGATCCTCCTCCCAAACGGGTGGAACCCGGGAGCTTGATCCTTCCGGGAGCGCGGTTTGGTTCCCGCAGACAACGTAGAGAGACTTTCCGTCGGGCCCCAGAAGCACGGCATGGGGGCCGTGTTCACCACCGCTCTCCTCAAATTTTTTCAGCAGCTCAACCTTATCCAGCTTGTCGTCATTGTTGGTGTCGCGCGCCCGATACAAGCCGCGTCCTCCGTGCTCCTTGGTATTGAGCACCGCATACAGGGAATCGTGCGCCCAAAGCAATCCCTGGGCTCCCCCCAGATCGATTTCAATTTTTTCAACGTCACTCGATGTCAGCGTCTGGTTGGGGCCGGGAGTTTTGAAGCGATAAAGCCACCCGTATTGGTCGCTGACGATGAGTCGGTCTTTATCATCCACCGTCATGGAGACCCATGAGCCTTGAGTCTCTTTGGGAACGGAGTAAATAAGTTCAGCTTTGAATCCCTCGGGCAGTTTGATGCTATCGACCGGCGTTGCGGTTGGTGTGCGGAGAGCGTCGCCACTCAGAGCTTTTGCGGTAATCAGTTCGCGGGGCGCTGACCCGGCGGGATTGAGTTTGGTGGCTTTCTTCCAAAGCTTGGATGTTGCTTTGGGGGTGAAGTTTGCAGCCATCCACCCTTTTTCAGCTTTCGGGCTCACCTTCCAGTTGCCATCCGTTGTGATTATCCGGCTACCACTCGGGCCCTGATCTGTTTCCAAGCTGAGCCTTGCGATGAATCCTGCGGCCCCCCCTTCGTTCGCGGCGCGAACCGCGATGACGTTTTTGGCGCCTTTTCGAAGCAGCGCAGTGATGTCTTCAATTTGAATCTTGCTCCAGTCTCGACCGTTGAACGCGCGAGTCTCGTTGATGAAGAGCAGGAAATTGTCGTCCGCTGAAACGGCCAGCTTGGCCTTGGTGAGGTTGGCTGGAACGACAAACTCTTTGCGAAAGTAAGCGGTGTCAGTGTTGGCATCGTCCGTCCAGATCCAGTATGGAACGGGTTGATTCTCCGAAGTCTGACCAATTACGACTTCATTGAAGAGGGGCAATGCGAAGAGCAGAAAGGCGAGGGTTTTACGCATAGTTTTGAGACTATGCTTGCTATGATTGGTGTCAACGTTTCGACAGCCAAATCCTGAAGTTTACAAGAAAAATCCGTTTTCCGATTTTATTCGGAAAACGGATCTTACGAAATTGTCGTGGGAAAAAACGCTGATCTAGGCAGCAACCCTTTCCTCATCGAGGATTCTTCGAATATGGACCGCCAGTTGTTGTGGCGTGTAGGGTTTGGGGAGCAGATCCGCATAGCGCTCTTCAGGAGTGTTGGCAAAGGCGTCGCCCAAGGCTGCCTCAATCGTATAGCCCGTGGTGTAGAGAACTTTAAAGTCGCTCCGAATCTTACGGGCTTGGCTTACGAACTCGGGTCCGCGAACATTGGGCATGACAACGTCGCTGAGGATGAGGTCGATGCGGTCGGTGAAGTCTTTGACCAGTTCAAGAGCAATCGCTCCGTCAGCTGCGGTTATGACTTCATAGCCCAGAGAATCAAGCACGCGGTGGAACAGCTTTCGGATCAACTCCTCATCTTCGACAAAGACGATGGTTTCATTGCCTTTGGGAAGCTGTGGTGTGCCTGAAGGGGGGGGGGAAATATTAGTGGGGCTCATTGTAGCAAAGGTAGCGCAGGCTAATTTTAGTGTTTTACTATAATTTCCATAAATTAACTGTCAAATGCTGCTATGTATCAATTTCCACATTATTTTCATCCTGCATCCCGATGAAGGGCTCAGTCTTTGGGCTCACTGGGGTGAATACCGCCTGAACGGGGCCACGGGGGCCCGGGTGGAGGAGATGGTTCTCCTTTCCGGTTGGGCTGGTTCTGCAGTCGCTCTCTGACTTTTTGCCGTGAAGCTTTCAATTCTTCTTTCTGCTCGTCCGAGAGGTGAGTTTCCAATTCTTCGTAAAACTCCCGAATTGAGGTCCAACTGCGATTCATCGCCATTCTTCGATATTGGTGCAGCTCGGAACTCGTTTTTTGCAAAATGGGCTGGATGGCGTCTCGTTGCTCGGCGGTAAGATCCAATTCGCTATCCAAACGATTCATCATCATCGTCGCCCAACCTTCCGGCTTGCCCATCTTGCGATGACGTTGCTTGCCTTCGCGAAGCCCTACCGAATAACCGATTCCGACACCGGCGATCAAAATGACCAGCAGCGCCGCGACGATTTTTAGATAGCGCCTTACCATCATTCGCTGAAGTCTCCGTTTGCCGATTCTTCGAGGGGTGGAACAACCAATAGTTCTTGGCGGCGCTCACTCTGTTCCTTTACGAAGCTAAAGAGACCAAAAGCGACCGCGCAGGTTGAACAGGCGATGGCGGTTCGAATGGACGTCCGCTCCCAGGCTCGAAACAGTTCATTTTTTCTCCATTCTTGCCATTGCGCGACCACCCGCGTGGAAAATCCAACAGGGGCCTGGGTGTCATCCGCTTTTTCGGAAGGAAAAAGCATCCGGAAAGCTGCTATCAGGCGGTTCCAAGGCTCAAAATTGAGGTCGGGTTCACTTTTCATGTTGAAGTTGTGGTTCGAGTTTTTCGAGCGTGGCCCGGAGTTTCTTGCGAGCTCGAAACGCGGTCACTTTCACTCGCGATTCGCCCCAATTCAGCTGTTCGGCGATGTCTTTGACCCGCATTTCTTCGAGGTCGAGCATTCGGAGCACCTGCTGTTCTCTCGGTTTCAAGGTCGCCAAGAGCCGGTTCAGGAGGTCTTTCACTCCTTGAGCTGTATCCAGCATGGTGTCGGAATTCGCGTTCTCGAAAAGCATCGCCTCCAACACGTGAGTTTCCTCTTCGCGTAGATCTGCATAGCGCAGTTCGCCCCGTCGCTGTTGCTTCCGCAAATGATCGTAGCAAGTGTTGCGCGCGATTCTGGAGACCCAGTGCTCGATGGGTTGTAAGCCGCGATAGGTCTCTAATTTGGCGAACATCTTCATGAAAACTTCCTGCGCCAAGTCTTCTTCGTCCATGGCAAACGGCCGATGATTGCGCACAATCCGAATCACGGTTGGATAAAGGCGCTCTACCATCGCTTTTCCGGCAGAGGAATTCCCTTGCCGCACTTGCTGGAGGAGGCGGTTCCAATCGTCGTCTTCGTATTGTGCCATGTTTGGCGCTTGGCATGCCGGACTTTGCGTCGGATTACAGTTGATGACGCCTTTCCGAATGGTCGGTTACGGTATCGCCAAGAATCTTGAGAAAAACGAGGACAGAAATCCAGTAATTCGGTTAAAGAATGGCGGGGAGTGACTCAGGCCGCTTGGTTGGTTTCAAAACGAAGTCGTGATCGCCTTGGTCGTCGTGTTCGAAAGATCGGTTCGACAGTTGCCTTCAACGGTGAGTCGAAATGTTGACGGTGTTCGTGGAAGTAGAGGTCGTTGACGCTGGCCATGATACGGGAGGGGAAATCGTATGGGCCGAATTCCATGGCTGTTCCCAGGTAGGAGAGCGGGCCGATCTTGTAGGGGATTTCGCAAGTTGAATCCATGATTACCAGGCAAAGCTTCACCGAGCAGGAGTCGTTGAGAATGCAATTTCCGTGGCGGTCGACTTTTTCCCAGAAGCCGCTGATTCGAATCTTTGCTCCCTGTCCCGGCTCTCCTCGCCAAAGCTCAGTGCTCAGGCAGGAGGCCGGGTTAATTTCGGTCGTGTAGGTTGAGGGAGGATTTGGGGGCGAGGTTGGGTCGAGGCTTGTATCCCGAGCCATCGACCTTTGTCGGTCGGGGGATTGAGTGGGGCTCATTGTCTAAGCTGGTGTGTGTTGTGTATCTACCAAGTCGCAATCTGTTCCCCGTCGTTGCATTACAATCAGCACTGTGAATTGTAGCCTCAATGCGCGTACTCATTGCTCCCGACAAATTCAAAGGTTCGATGACCGCCCGGGAGGCGGCGGAAACTATTCAAGATGCATTGGGGCACGATTGGTCTGCGACATGCCTCCCGATCGCTGACGGAGGGGAGGGGACCGCAGAAGCACTAACCGATGCACTCGCTGGGGAATGGATTCGTTGTTCAGCTCGCGATCCGCTGGGGCGGGTTGTTGAATCCGGTTACGGCTTGGTCCCAGGGCCTCCGAAAACGGCGATTATTGAGATGAGCCATGCTTCCGGACTGTGGCGTCTCAATCCGGACGAACTGGATCCCTGGGTCGCTTCAACGTTTGGAACGGGCGAGTTGATTCGGAACGCGGTTGAGAAGGGGGCCGAGCGTATTTTGCTGGGGTTGGGAGGGAGCGCAACCAACGATGGTGGAAGTGGCATGGCCAAGGCGCTGGGCGTGCGGTTTTTGAACGACCAAGGTGAGGATGTTGAGGAAATTCCTCGCGACTTGCTGCAGGTCCGGCGGATCGATGTGAGCAACCGCCTGGAACTTCCGGAGTTTTCGGCCGCCTGTGATGTCAGCAATCCCCTTCTCGGTTCGGAAGGCGCAACTCGGGTCTATGGACCACAAAAGGGCGTGAAAGAAAGTCAATTGGCGAACCACGAAGAACGACTGGAGCATCTCGCCAATCTCGTTGGGGGAGACTTTCGGGAAATACCAGGATCAGGGGCGGCGGGCGGCCTGGGATTCGGTTGTCTCGCATTTTGTGGTGCCACGCTGGAACCCGGATTTGAGTTGGTTGCCGACTTGCTCAACCTCCGCGCCGAAATTCAAAAAGCCGACCTGGTGATCACAGGTGAAGGAAGTCTGGATGCGCAAACACTTCAGGGAAAAGGGCCACACGGGGTCGCATTGCTGGCGAGGGAGCTTGGCAAGCCTGTCCTGGCGGTTGCTGGAAGGACGGATGGAGCCCCACGGTTGGAAGAAGAATTTGATCGCGTCATCGTGATCAGCCCGACGGAGATCCCTGTCGCTGAGGCGATGGAAAGAGGGGGCGAATTTCTCCGCCAAGCCATTGCGCTGGCAGAACCATGGATGCGGGATCAAATTCCCGGTTGATTTGGCAATCAATTACCCCGTAGATGCGCGCCATGCCAAAAGACGTTGTGATTTTGTTTGCCGGACAGGGTGCCCAGAAAGTGGGCATGGCGAAAGATCTGGCGGAGAGTCACGAGCCGACTTCGAAATTGTTTTCGCAGGCAAATGACCTTCTGGGATTCGACCTGACATCCGCCACGTTTGAGGGGCCGATCGACGAATTGACGCGAACGTCTCGCTGCCAGCCTGCACTCTATCTTCACGGCCTGTCATGTCTCAACATTTTGAAAGAGCGGTTGCCCGATCTCAACCCGGTTGCCGCAGCGGGGCTTTCTCTTGGTGAGTTTACGGCACACGCCGCAGCCGGAACGTTCGATGTTGAAACCGGTCTCAAGTTGGTGGGAAAGCGAGGAGCGTTTATGGAGGAAGCGACAACGGCGAATCGGGGCACGATGGCGGCAATGATGGGGGGAACCGACGATGCCGTTCGCGAATTGGCTGAAGAATGCGACGTGGATGTGGCGAATTTCAATGCACCGGGCCAGATCGTCATTTCAGGTTCGGAAGAGGGCATCGATCAGGCAATCGCCGGCGCCAAGGCGAAAGGGATTCGCATTGCGAAAAAGCTCGAAGTCGCCGGTGCCTATCATTCGCGGCTGATGCAGACCGCTCAGGATCAGCTCATTCCCGTTCTGGAAGAAGCTTCGATGAAGGCTCCTTCGATTCCGGTTTACTGCAATGTCGATGCCCGCCCGGTGACGGACGAATCCGATATTCGCGAAACCTTGGCACGACAAGTTTCCGGAAGCGTCCGTTGGTCGGAGAGCATTCAGAAGTTGATCGCTGAAGGTCATTCAACCTTTCTTGAATTGGGGCCCGGGGGAATTTTGGCCGGACTCATGAAGCGGATCGACAAGTCCGTGACGGTCATTCGAGTCGAGGATTTGGATTCGATCGACGCGGCAGTTACGGCACTGAGTTAGGTGGAGGCGCCGGACTGACGGAGTTTCTTCAACTTCGTGATTGTCAAAAAAAACCATCTCCTGTAATCGTCATATCGCTCGGCCGAGGTGGTCTGACGAAAACGAATGCAAGAAGACAAGGCAGGCAAAATTCTCAGGGAGAAGTTTCCTTATGGCGTACTTTCCAACGTTCCGCTTTTTCGGTCGGACACTCCCGAGGAGCATCTCTATGCCAATCAGGCAGATCACTTGTTACACTTTCGCAAAGGTGATCGGGAAAAATTGGTCATTGTGGAGTGTAAAGAGAACGTCCTCAGAAGGTGGAGTTCCGAGAAGTCCCGTCCCATCGTCGAAAGCAGCAAATATTGGTTTGCCTTGTATTTCGGGAGGGCAAAGGACTCCAAAAAACAGGTGCGGAATCAGGCGCGGGCGCTCTATCAGAACCTGAATCTTCAATTTCGGGATGGTCCGCGGATCGAGGGGTGGGTCGTTCATTCGGGCAAGCATCCCAAAGAGATCAAAGAGGTGTACGACGATGGCCTTGTGCTGATCGCGATGACCGGCAACTTGTTTCGGCGGAAGTTGAAGCGCATGAAACAGCAGGGCTGGAAAGCCGTTTCCGTCTATTCCTCTGAATACCTTTCCCGCCTACATTTAGGTCGGCGCGAAGAGAATTTTCCCCATCCGAATTTCATTGATGCGCTCGATCATGTTCGAAATTCTCGCCTCATTCTTGACGGAGGAATTTTCACGAAGTTGCGGTTGGGACAGAAGCGGACCCATTGGGCCATTTCCGGTGCCGCTGGTTCCGGGAAAAGTGTGCTTTTGGCCTATTCCATTTGCGTGTTTGCGACGGATTACTGGATTCAAAGGGCTCCCGGAGGCTCGTTTTTGAAAGTGCTGGTTCCCGTCGGAGACAATTTGCCGGCTGCGATGCCGCCTCTCGGCGGGCGCCGGATTTATGCCTATGCCATGAGTCTGGCCCAGGTTGAAGCGCTGAAGCGCTATTTCGATCGATTCCGCTCTGAGTTCGTGTCTCTAAACGGAGCTGCACCGGCGATGGCTCCGATCACCTTTGCCCAATGGAGTGGAGAAATTCCCGATGACTGCACGGTGCTCGCGATTGATGAAGCTCAGGATTTGACGCTGGAGGATCAGGTCAAAATTGCGCAATGGCATGGCCGCCAACGGGGAAATTACCTCGCCGTCGCACTTGATCATCAGCAACGGCTTCGACAGGATCGGCATAAACCGAAGATCATCGAAGGACTGAATTTCTCCCGCAAGACGACGACCATGACTCGAAGCTATCGTCAGACCTATCCGGCTGCGATTACGGGATTGGCGCTGCTCTTCCGGTGGTTCTCGGATCGCGGTTTGATGATTTGTCCCGATGCGGAAGAAGTGCCGACTCACAGTGAGCTCAACATGAGTCTACGCGGCTGTCTGGGAGCCAAGGTGACGACCAATCTCACCTCACAGCAATGCATCGTCACGATGCGAAATGATTCCCACCCGGGAAATCACTGGCGTCGAACCGTTGATATGTTTGAGCGCGGTAACGACGTGTTGCAGATGCTGGAGAATCAACGCGTTGAGCATCAAAAGGTTCTTTGGTTGCGCTTTGAGGACTCGATGACTTCGGATTTGGTTCCAGATTCCGGGATCGAATACTACGATGTGAGTTCGGGGAGTCTGGAAGCTTTCGTAAATCGGCGCATCAAGGGATTGGAACATCCGATCGTCGTCATCGAAGGAATGCCCGAGCATATTGATGCGATCGACAATCCGGAACGCATGTGGCTGGCGCGCCGGCTGCTCTATCTGTGCACGAGTCGTGCCTCAGGATTTCTCTACTTCGTGATTCCCCGGGATCTCTATCGCGATGGGATTCGCAATGAAATCAGCCGGATACTCAATCAGTTGGGAAGTCCCGAAGCACAGGGGCATGAAATTGGCGAGACTTGGAAACTCAGCTTCAAGTGGCGTCCGAATGATGTGATCGAGGTCCCCGACTTTGAAGATGCCGTTGCGAATCCGGATGAGGTCGTTGCCGAAACCGCTGAAGAACAGCCGGAATTGGAGGTCGCAAGCGACGAGGATCTCGAAGAGATCACCACGGAAGAGGAATTGGCCCCCGAACCGGAGATTCCTGACGCCGAACTGGAATTCGACGACTTGGATCAGGAGGTGGATTGAGCCGCTTCGTTTTCCGCGATCAAGGCTCGGATTCGCTCCAGAAGTTCGCCGAACCGTACCGGCTTCCGAAAGATTGCTTTCACGTTCCCTGCCAATGATTCCTTGTCGGGAATATCAGCCAGGGCGGTGCACATGATTACGGGAACCGTTGCGAGCCGTCGCTGGCTGGACAGGTGTTGAAGAACTTCGGCGCCGTCGTGATCTGGCATCGTGAAGTCGAGAAGAATCAAATCGGGCTGAACGATTTTGCCGACGGAAACCGATCGCGGACTGTAATTGATGGTTCGCACGTCAAACTCACCGGTTCGCTCCAAGTTCATCTGCAGAGTCTCGGCATATTCTTTGTCATCATCGATGATGAGTAGGCGTTTTCTCATGATTCTAGGTCAATTTAGGGAAACTGCTCTTAACCGAGAGCTTCCCGCATTCGTTCACGGAGTTGACCCAACTTGATGGGTTTTTCCAGGATTTCAGCAACATCCAGTTCCCCGATTTCTTTGTAGGCAATGGCGTTTTCGTTAAGCAGAGCCGACATCACGATTACCGGGATCGCCTTTAAAACGGGGTCCTGCTTCAATTCACGAACGAGTTCCGCTCCATCCTTGTTTGGCATTACGATATCGCTCACGATCAAGTCGGGCTTAAATTCGCGAGCCACGTCCAGAGCATTGCGCGCATCGTTCAAGGTTCGGAGTTCAAATTCGCCACTACGCTCCAGGGCAACCTGAGCCAATTCGGTAAAGTCGACTTCGTCGTCGATGAGCAAAACTCGCTTCATACCTGTTCGGTTTCCGGGCTTTGCTGAGCTGCCTTTAGAATGATTTCCGTTCGGCAACCGCCCTCGGGCCGGTTTTCCAGACTAATCAGTCCCTTGTGAAGCTCGATGATTTTTTTGACCACAGTCAATCCCAAACCAGTTCCCTGGCCGGTTTCCTTGGTTGTGAAGAAGGGGTCGAAAATCTGGTCGATCTTGTCAGGGGGAATTCCGCATCCACTGTCGTCAATCCGCAAGACAATCACCGGATCCCCCGTTCTCAGTTGGTCAACTGTCCGTGCGCCGCGATCGCGTTCGTGGGACTCCAACGTCTTGGCGACGGTTGAAATTCCCAGCCTTCCGCCTTCGGGCATCGCCTGAATCGCGTTCATCAACAGGTTGATCAGAACCTGCTCCATCTTCGCATGATCGATTTTCACCAACGGCAGGTTCGACTCGAAGCTGGAGTCAATCTGGATGCTCTTTTTCGTGACCTCATGCTTTACCAGCAGGAGTGAATTCTCCGCCAGGGCGTTGATATCTCCGGTTTCAAGGTCGAGTTGGCGGGCTGAGGAAAAATCGACCAAGCCGCAAATGATGGCATCGGCGCGAACAACGGCATTCTGCATTCGGCCAAGAATTTTCGCGAGGTTCGGATCGTTGACGTCGACGCCTTCCATCAGGTAATCCACGCCGAGTTGGATCATGGCGAGTGGATTCTTGACCTCGTGAGCAACACCTGCAGCAAGCCGGCCGATGGATTCCATTTTTTCGGCTTGGATCAGCTGAAGCTGCATCGTCTTCAGCTCCTCATTCTTTCGCTCGAGATCCGCGTTGAGCTTGGTCAGCTTTTCGCTACTTGCCTTTCGCTCAATGGCATACCGAATGGAACGACGCATTGTGGCCGGCTCCATGCCATCCTTCAGCATGTAATCCTGCGCCCCCATACTCACCAAATGGGTTGCCATTTCCTCGTCGGTCAGGCCGCTCAGAACGATGATGGGCAGTTTCGGCGCGGTCTGGTGAATTTGTTGAAATGTCTCGGGCCCCATGCTGTCAGGCAAAGACAAATCGAGGAGCACCACGTCGAACCGGTCGGGCTCGGCACTAAGGGCTTCAATCGCACCGGAAAGGGTCGCGTGGGTCTGGATATTGACCACCATGCGATCCGGCTCTTCGCGAAGCATGTGCTCGGCGAGCCTTGCATCGGCGACGTTGTCCTCAATCAGGAGAATGTTAAGCTCTCCCGGGAGGTCGTCTCGTGCGTTGGTGCCTGGAGGTGTCGCAGAAACGGCAGAATCCATGGATGAAAGGGTGCAGAGGGTTTGGCTGGCCGCTTGAGCCGAAAGTCTAAGGGGTAGTTGGGAGCCGAACAATCGTCAGCCAGAAATCTTCGATGCTCTTGACCACGTCGATAAATTTGTCGAGATCGACAGGCTTGGTGATGTAGCAATTGGCGTTCAGATTGTATGCCTTGATGATGTCTTCCTCCGCCTGGGAAGTTGTCATGACCACTACCGGAATGCTCTTCAGATCTGCATCCGCTTTGATCTCTTGAAGGACTTCTCTCCCGTCCTTTTTCGGAAGATTCAGGTCGAGCAGGATCAGGTCCGGTCTGGGGGCATTGCTGAACGGTTCTTCTTTCCGCAAAAACTGAAGCGTTTCCTCCCCATCGCGAGCGATATTGAGGTGATTTTGAACTTTGCCCTCTTTGAGAGCTTCTTCCGTTAGCCGGATATCGGCAGCGCTGTCTTCAACCAATAAAATTTCGATGGGTCTACCGCTCATAAGAATCAGAGAAAGATAAGGAACAGATCAACTGGAAGCGAATTGTACAACGGAACCGAAGCGGGTGCGAGGGAAATCCTCGATTAAGGGCGTAAAACCTCAGGAGCGAGAGTTACGGCTGCAAATTTTATCAGATTCTTTGATCAATTGTTGATCAAAGTGGGAATCGTGGTTTATCCTTTGGCGCTTTGCAGGCGCAGAGCCCGGTTTCGGGCCTGCTCCCTCCCCCCTTTTAAAGCCTCCATAAATTTCATTTCCCTTCTTGGGGAAATGACAACCGCTTGCAATAGACGAAATGAGTTCCGTAGTTAGGTTACTAGTAGTTGAGGATGACCCTCAACTTGCGGATTCGGTCTCCGATCTTCTCCAGACCGAGGGTTTTCAGACAACCGTGGCGAGGGATGGGACGAAAGGGCTCACCGCAGCGCTGGAGGACGATTTTGATGCCGTCATTACCGATTTCAGGCTACCGGGAACGGGGGGAATGGAGTTGCTCGAAAAGCTTCATGAATCCAAACCCAGGCTTCCGGTCATCATGATGACGGCCTACACGACCACGGATCTTGCAATCGAAGCAACTCGACACGGCGCGTTCGATTATCTGATCAAGCCGTTCCGCCTGGGGGACCTCGTTTCAGTTGCCAAGCGGGCCATTCAAACCGCGCGGATCAATGGAAAGCCCGTTGAAATACCAGGGGATCCCCCCACCGAAGACGAACGCGAAAGCATCATTGGGACGAGCCCGAGCATGCAGAATGTCTACAAGGAAATGGGACGGGTCGCAGACAAGAATGTTACGGTGTTGATTCAAGGGGAAACGGGAACCGGGAAGGAGTTGATTGCCCGCGCGATTTACAGCCACAGCAAGCGTGCCGGACAGCCGTTTATAGCGGTGAACTGTGCTGCGATTCCGGAGACGCTCCTGGAAAGCGAACTCTTTGGCCATGAAAAAGGCGCCTTTACGGGGGCAGACGCGAGACGGATCGGTCGCTTTGAGCAGGCCAACGAAGGCACGCTGTTTCTTGATGAAATCGGGGATATGCCGATCAATACGCAGGTGAAGATTTTGCGTGTTCTCCAGGAGCGCGTCATCAATCGGGTCGGTGGCCGTGAAGAGATTCCCGTTGATGTGCGAATTGTAACCGCGACCAATTGCAATCTCGAAGCGGCGGTTCAAGCCAACGAATTCCGGCAGGATCTCTACTATCGACTCAACGCAGCGATTTTGACCGTTCCTCCGCTGCGCGAGCGGGGAGATGACATCAAGGCGTTGGCCGGTTATTTCCTGGAACGCTACAGTCGCGAATACGAAATTGAGACTCCGCCGGTGGAAGACCAGGCGATGGAGCTGCTGATGGACTATGAATGGCCGGGAAATGTCCGCGAATTGGAAAATGTGATTCGGAAAGCGCTTCTCAAGTGTCGCGGTTATCCTATCGCGCGGGCTGATGTTGAATCCTTGCTTGGATCGTCAGCCGTTCCAACTCTCGGGGGCGGTCAGGAGCATCCTTTTTCCCAGAAAGTGACCGATATTCTCAAGCAGGCCAAGAATGGAGACATTTCCGGAGCCTACGGTGTCTTGCTGCAAGACTTTGAGCGTGAGGTCTTTTCACAGGCGATTCGGCTGGCCCATGGTCACCAGACCAATGCTGCAAAATGGCTTGGGATTTCCCGGATTACCTTGCGGGACAAGCTCGACAAGTACGAGTTGTTTCCAAAGAGGACATCCGGTTAATCGGGATCAGCCGGCGGCCAGCAATGCGTCGTCGAGAATCTGCAGGGTGAATTCGGCGATCCCAAATTCAGTTGATGCGCGGGGACCGGCAACGTTCAACGTGTGAACGGTGTGCTCGATCAGAAACCGGCGCAGCGCCATCGCCGGATCCTTGGTCGCGGACCGGGATAAGTGAATCCAGGGTTTGCGAAGTTGTTCGGCAAACTCACGGGTCAGCGCAGAGCCTCCGGTCAGTTCGGGGGCAAGCCCGAAGATCACCGTTCCGTCAGAATCCTGGACGTTGAGCCGGGTTCGTATGTGATAACGGCTTTCGGCGGTTTCCGTCAGATCATATTGCGCTGAAATGGGGCCATCTTCCGCTCGTCTGCCCTGCGGACACCATCCACCATGCGGGAGGGCATTTGCGATCGCCCAATCCAAGCCCGCACGATCGGCTCCCGTTTGGCCGCCGGAGACGATTTTTTCAAGGGGAAGAGCGGAGTCGATCACGGATTTATATCGAGGAGCTCAACATCGAAGATCAGCGTGGCATAACCTGGAATCTTGGGCGGCGAACCGGTCTCGCGGTAGCCCAGGTCGTAAGGAATGAAGAGGCGATATTTCGAACCGACGTTCATGAGTTGCAGCCCTTCCGTCCAACCGGCGATCACACCATTGAGGCCGAACGTGATTGGTTCCCCTCGTTGAACGGAACTGTCAAAGACGGTCTCGTCGATCAACATCCCCGTGTAGTGGACTTTGACCCGGTCTGTCGCCTTGGGTTTCGCGCCGTTGCCTTCCTTCAAGACTTTGTATTGGAGTCCTGATGACGTCCAGAAAACGCCCTCCTCCTCGCCGTTATCGAGCAGGAACTGCGCGTTCTTTTTCTTGTAGGGGCTTCCCGATTTCGCCGCCTTCGAAATCTTCGCGAACCCCTTTTTCTTGCCGACGAATCGGCTGATCTCCTGAAAGGACTTTGCAATGGCAGCTTCATCGGCCAACGGAGTCTGCTGTTCTTGGACCGCCTGAATCGCCTTGCTGAATTGCTCGGCATCAAGCCTGACGCCATTGGCAACGAGATTTTGAGCAAAGGTCGTTCCGTAGGCGATGCTCGCTTTTTCTTTGAGTCCATCCGGCAAATCTGCGGGCGCTTCGTTGAGAAAATCGCGAAGTTCTTGAAAGGTCGATTCAATCGCTTTGGCGTCTGCTATCGGCGGTTTCCCGTCCAAGACGGCTTGGAACGCTTCTTCGAGTTTTCCTGGGATGAGGGTGATTTCATCGCCGGCGAGCTGATTGGCAAGATGAGTTCCATAGGCGACGCTGGCGCGTTCCATCATGGCCTGATCTTCCTCGCTCAGCTCGGATTCGGAATCGGGAGCGGCATACGCTGCGGCGAGACCAATCAGGCACACTATAAGAGGTCGGACCAAGGGCTGCATGAGGCGAATTTGAACCCAGAGCAACGGTGGTCAAGAGAGAATCGAGCGACGAATTTTCTAACAACCCGCTTGTTTATGCAATTAAATTGCATGAGTCTGAAAAATGCAATTTCACAAACTCTTACTCCTTGGAAGTGTTGGTTGGTTGAGCATGGCAGGGCTCTCGGCCGAACCCCTTAAAGTTGCTGTTAGTGTTCTCCCGCAAGCCGGTTTTGTGGAACGGGTGGGAGGATCACACGTCGAGGTGATCGTTCTAGTGGATGAAGGGAAAGACCCGCACTCTTTCTCACCCACTCCCAAACGCGTGACCTCGATTACTGAAGCTGACATTTGGTTCACGAGCGGAATGCCGTTTGAAGATCCACTCTTGAAGAAAATGAAGCAGCGCAAGGATGGGCCCCTGATTGTCTCCATGAATCAAGGCATCGACTTGGCTCCATCGGCCGATTGCGAACATCATCACCATGATCACGAGCATGAGCATGAAGAACATGCCGAGAATGAAGGGGAAGAGGAGCATCATGCTCACGACCATCATGATCACGGCGAATTCGATCCTCACAGTTGGCTGTCGCCCGCGCTCATTCCTGTTCAACTGGTAACGATCGCAAGTGAACTCGGTAAGCTCGATCCCGAACATGCGGACGAATTTGAGGCCAACGCATCGGCCTTCGCAGATGAGGTGTTCGATCTCGACGAGCGACTGGTCGCCGACCTTGCACCTCTCAAAGGCTCCACCTTCTACGTGTTTCACGCGGCGTTTGGATATTTTTCCGGCGCCTATGGTCTCACTCAGGAGGCGATTGAAACCGGCGGTCGCGAACCATCAGCCAAGCATCTGACCAAGCTGATCGATGATGCCCGCAAAGACGGCGTGAAGTTGATTTTCGTGCAGCCTCAGTTCAGCGATGCCAGTGCCCGCAAAATCGCCGAGCAGATTGGCGCGACGGTTCTTTCCGTTGATCCGTTGGACAAGGATGTGCTGGGAACGCTGCGTTCGATCGCAGATGCTGTGAAAGCTTCGCGAGGCTAAGCCAAAGCTCGAGGTTAGGCGATTGGGCGAGTGGATTCCCTGAATCCAAGGCGTCTTCAAGGTTGACAGAGGTGCTGAGCAATCCATCTTCACGCCAAACGCCCCGTCACCCAAAATACTAGCACTACACCACCCTAAAAATGGCTACCTACGGAATTAATGGATTTGGAAGAATCGGACGCAACGTGCTTCGCGCGATGACGGACGAGCAATTGAAAAAAGTTGTCGCAATCAATGACCTGACTGACAACAAGACCCTCGCGCACCTCTTGAAGTGGGATTCTACTGCGGGTCCTTTCAAAGGAACGGTTGAGTATGACGACGAGTCGATCACCGTGAATGGTCATCGCATTCTGGCCACAGCAGAGCGCGATCCCGCTAACCTGGGATGGGGAGACAAAGGCGCTTCCATCGTTCTGGAATCGACTGGTTTCTTTGTCGATCGCGCCGGAGCTTCCAAGCACATCGAAGCCGGAGCCAAGAAGGTTGTGATCTCCGCACCAGCGAAAGATCCTGACTTGACGTTCTGTATTGGAATCAACAGCGACAGCTACGATCCAGCGTCCCACCACATCATTTCAAACGCTTCCTGCACCACCAACTGCCTTGCTCCAATGGTGAAGGTTCTGAACGACACGTTTGGCGTCGAAAAGGGCTTCATGAGCACGATCCACAGTTACACCGGTGACCAGCGGGTTCTCGACGCTCCTCACAGTGATTTGCGCCGCGCTCGTACCGCTGCTGAAAACATCATTCCTTCCAGCACCGGAGCTGCCAAGGCCATCGGATTGGTCATTCCCGAGCTCAACGGCAAGTTGCAGGGTGGAGCATTCCGCGTTCCGACCCCAACCGGTTCCGTTACCGACTTTTCCGCAGTTCTTTCCAAAGAAACGACGGTTGAGGAGATCAACGCAGCTTACAAGGCCGCTGCTGATGGCCCGCTGAAAGGCGTTTTCGAATACAGCGAGGAGCCACTTGTTCTCAAGGACATCGTCGGTAACCCGCATTCCTGCATTCTCGACGGTTTGACCACGATGGCTCAAGGAAGCTTCGTCAAAGTCGTTGGATGGTATGACAACGAGTGGGGTTACTCCAACCGCGCCGTTGATGCCATGGAGATGATCGGTGCTTCCCTCTAAAGTCTGGGAAGTCGATCACCTTTTCGATTCTCTTTTGTATGGCGGGGCGACCTTGAAAAGTCGCCCCGTCTTTTACGCTCAAATCCAAGTTCCATGCCCAAGAAATCCGTTTCAGATGTTGTCGTGAAAGGCCGCCGCGTTCTCGTGCGCGTCGATTTCAATGTCCCGCAAGATGATGCTGGTGAGATCACCGATGACACCAGAATTCAAGCTGCCCTGCCGACGATTAATCACCTGGTGCGAAACGGTGCCAAAGTGATCCTCATGTCTCACCTGGGACGTCCGAAAGGAGAGCGCAAACCGGAATTTTCCCTGGCTCCCGTCGCCAAGCGCTTGGGCGAACTGACCGATGCGCAGGTTCACTTTGCGGATGATTGCGTTGGCGAAACCGCGACTGCGGCCGTGAACCATTGTGGTTACGGTGAAGTGGTTCTGTTGGAGAATGTGCGTTTTTACAAGGAGGAAACGGACAATGATCCGGAGTTCGCCAAGAAGCTGGCCGAACACGGGGATGTTTTTGTGAATGATGCTTTTGGAACCGCACATCGCGCACATTCTTCGACCGCTGGAGTTGCCAGCTACGTCGATGAAGCCGTGGCTGGTTTTCTCATTCAGAAAGAGCTGAAGTTCCTGGTCGAGGAATTGGAAAGCCCGAAAAAGCCATTCGTGGTGGTGATGGGCGGCGCGAAGGTCTCCGACAAAATCGCGATTTTGGAGAGACTAATGGAGAAGGCCGATTCCTTCATCATTGGCGGTGCGATGGCCAATACCTTCCGGTTTGCGCAGGGGTATGATATTGGCAAGAGCTTTGCTCAGCGCGATGATGAAGCTGTCGCGCTGGCCAAAGGCATCCTCAAAACTGCCGAAGAGAAGAATATTCCATTTCTCCTTCCTGCCGATACCCGGCACACGGAAAAATTTGAAGATGATGCCCCTACAGAGTGCACCGCACTTTGGGC
The DNA here is from genome assembly GCA_963977015.1 of uncultured bacterium. Taxonomy (GTDB): domain Bacteria; phylum Verrucomicrobiota; class Verrucomicrobiia; order Verrucomicrobiales; family DEV007; genus JBCDHN01. Next base: position 167,597 of record CAXBMO010000001.1, read on the forward strand.
AGAAGGCGGTTCAGTCCCTGCGGACCGTGAGGGGATCGACATTGGAGACAAGGCGATTGAGGAGTTCTCCGCAGAGCTTTCCAAAGCCGGAACCATCATCTGGAACGGCCCCATGGGCGTATTCGAAAAGCGTGGCTTCGACATTGGAACCAAGGCCGTTGGTGCGGCTATCGCAGCCAATGACAACGCGCTCAAGATCGTCGGTGGTGGAGACTCTGTTACCGCCGCAAACCAATTTGGATTTGGCGAGAAAATGGATCACATGTCGACAGGTGGTGGCGCCAGTCTGGAATTGTTGGAAGGCAAGGAATTGCCGGGAATCGCGGTTTTGGACGACGCCTGAAAGTTTGGCCGTTTGCGACCTCAAACCGCGGGAAAGAAGTGATTGAGCGCCTCTGCGACTCCTTCGCCGTATTCCGCACCCGCCACGTAGCCCCCGGATAAGCGAACGGTCTCCTTGACCGTTTCGATGGAGTTTGCGGGACAGGCAAGGTGAGCGGCGACCTCAGGATCGAGTTTTGGCAGATCGTTGTAGTTGTCGCCAGCTGCGAAAATGCAATCGGCTTCGACGCTGAGGTGTCGACCCAATTCGGCGAGGGAAGTTCCCTTGTTGAAGTCGCGGTGGGCGAACCGCAAATAGATGGTGTTTCGCTCGTAGTGAATGGATGAGTCGGGATCGGCTTCCCGGTGTGTCTCGATCACCTCGCAAATTCCGTCCATTTCGGCTTCGGTTGAGGCGATGATTTCATGCGGCGCGTGAGCCTTCTCGATGAATGTGGCAGAGGTCTGGTCCTCGACAAATTTCTGGATCAATTCGAAGAATTCCGGGGCATGATAAACCATTTCGCGGCAGGCAAAGGCGCGCCTCATGTTCCAGTCGTTCACATCAACCCACTCATCGCCATGGGGTTCCAAGAGACAGGTTTCCTCAACAATCAGGTAATCTGGCGGAAACGGGATTCCACACCATTGCAGGCCCTCCTCGGTGTATTCCAGGGTTCGACCTGTGTTGACGACCCAAACGGCTCCTTGCCCGCGGAGACGCGTCAATGCGTTGACCAAGGCCTTGTGGACGGGAGGGCTGCCGATCGGATCGACGGTGGTTCCGTCAAAATCGAGGCTGAGGATGAGGGAAGGGGAGTGATTGGCCATGTGTTGTCGCCTTGCTGATTCGCTTTGAAAAGTGTCAGGAGCCGATGATACTGCGAATATGAAATCGGCTTACGAACTCGCAATGGAACGTCTCGAAAAAGAGGCGCCCGTAAAGGCTCTGACAGAAGAACAGAAAGAGGAAATCTCAAAGGTGGAAAATCGCTTCAAAGCGAAGATCGCGGAGAAAGAAGTGTTTCTTCAGGGATTGATTGAGCAAGCGGAAGCTCAGCAAAACCTCGAAGAACTCCTGGCTCTGAAACAGCAGTTGGCTTCGGAAGTCAACCGCATCAACGCTGACATGGAAGAGGCGAAGGAAAAGATCCGAAAGCGCGAATCCTGATCCGGTTTTGGATCGTCGCGAAGAATCTTCGCGAAAAATAGAATCCCCAATCCGCTGACAATCAACGGGTTAGGGATTTTTGGAATTTTTCTTACAAAACATTAAACAAACTCTCAGATCTGCATCGCTTTATTAATAGAACGGCGAGAGATCGCCTAAGAATTTCCCCGAGGAACACCGAAACGGACGCTAAATCCCTTCAGTGAATATCGGGTTCTTCAAAAAAGTGTTGAATTGTGCGCGTGGCTTACGGGCGTGCCTCTCCCCAGAGGCGCGCCCGTTTCCTTTTGCATCTAGGTAGGAAGATTGCCCGCCGCGTGGATCGCTCGAACAAGACCGGAGCGGTGCAGTAATTACGCGTGCAGTGCAGGAAGAACGCAGTAGGAAGCCAAAGATTCCGCGGTTACTCTTCCTTCGGCGAAGCCGCACTCTTTACCTGATCCTCGTCAAATTCATTGGCGACAGGTTCACTTGAAATGCACTAGACCCGTCCGGAGAGAGCGGACCGGACCATCAACATTTCGCCGAGACTTTGCGAGTTGAAGATGCCGACGATCGGGCCATTGGGCTGGTCAACAACAGGCACGAACGGAACTCGGTCCGTATTCATCACCTCAAGGGCTTGCTCGAGTTGGCTCGAACCCAGCACCGGCCGGGAACTCGGCAGCATGGTCAGTGAAATGGGCGCATCCGGGCCATGCTTGCGAAGCCCGTCCAGAATTCCGTTCTTGCTGAGAAATCCGAGAAAGACGCCGTCTTCGTCAAGAACCGGAAAATCGGATTGGGATTGAGCGACCAACAAATGGGAAGCTTCGCCAAGCGGCATGTCGGGTGGCAAGGTCTCGAACTTTCGCAGCATCGCCGAGGAAACTGTCAGCCCCTGGATCTGGGCACGCAGTTTGGCGGAGGACGCTTCCCGGCCTGCAGCAAAGAAGATGAAGATGGCGATAAAGATCAGCACGAAGTTTGCGCCGGGATTGTTGATGGCCCAGAGCCCTCCCAAAACCGCCAGGAATTGGCCAAGCGCTGCTGCGATCGACGTTGCTCGTGCATGAGGCATGATCGACGCCAAAACGGAACGCAAAACGCGACCACCGTCCATTGGGAACGCCGGGATCATGTTGAAGACGACCAGGCTGATGTTGACCATGAACATGTAGACCATCAATTGTGATACCGAAAGCGGTGGGAAGCCTTCCGGCATCTCGCCATAGGTCGGATTGAGGTAAAGAAAGAGGCCGAGGATGGCGGCAATGACGACGTTGACGGCAGGGCCGGCGACCGCAATGACGAATTCATGCCAAGGGTTGGTCGGCATTCGTTCAAGCCGGGCCAGACCACCGATGGGCAACAGCGTAATGTCCGGCGTGCGGATTCCGAAAAACCGGCCCGCGAAGGCGTGGCCAAACTCATGGAGCACCACACAGGTAAACAGGGCGATCGCGAAAATGACGCCGAAAATTGCACCCGTCATTTCCCCCTCGCGGAAGCCCATGTAGCCGAATCCCGCCAGCAAGAAAAAGAACGTGAAATGGATTCGGAGCTGTGTGCCGAAAATTCGAGCAATGGGGAAAGACCAGGCCATTTAGGCTAAGTTACGGCTCGATCAGAAGTTTGAGCCAATGAAAAAGAAGGTCGCCACGAGTTTGATAATCAGAATCCCAAAAAACGAAAAAGGGCGGAGTTACCCGCCCAGAGAAAAGGAAAGTTACTCACTGACCCCGATCTTCAATCAGGCGTTCGGTCTCAATCCCATTCGGGCGGGTAATTCCAGTACCCGGTTGGTTTTTGAATTTCATGATCTTTTCCACGGGAAAAATTTCTTCGAGGACTTCGGTTTCCAAGAATTTAGACGCCGGTGGTGAGAAAAATTCACCCATTCCTTTTGCGTTTAATTTGGAGCAAATGTTTGGCCCAATTTGGCTCGGATTGGAACTCAGTTGGACGTCGCGACCAACTTGTTCCACACGCGCACGATTTTGGCTTTCACGTCCCAGAGTTCGCAGGTGTAATTGTTGATGTACAACGCGAAGGCGTATCTCTGCCCGGATTGGGCGTTCACATAGCCCGCATAGTTTTTAATGCGATCAAGCGTTCCACTTTTGGCCTGGATCCGCCCTTCCGCCAAGCTGCCTTGTCCAATGCTGCGCAGCGTTCCTGATCGCCCGGCAACCGGGAGCGAGTCATAGAAGGGCTGGAAATTTTCGCTCTTGGCGGCGTGATAGAGGATGAGGGCCATTTGCCGGGCCGTAACGGTGTTGGAGCGGGAAAGCCCACAGCCATCGGCCATGAAAAACCCATCCATATCAATGCCCTTGCCCGCCCAATGTTGTTCGGTCGCCTTGGCCGCATCGTCCAGAGTTCCGTTCCCGCGGCCTTCAACGCCGTTCATTCGGTGAATGCATTCGGCCCTCAGGTTCACGCTTTTGTGATTTGTCAGGACCATGATCGATGCCAGTGAATCCGATTGTTGCACGAGGATCGTTTCGCGAGTTTGGCTCACCTGGGTGCCCGCAGCTTCCAGCAGTCGAATCGTGGACGGCTCGCCGGTGACTTCGAATTCACGCTGGTTCAGGTGTTTGGTGAAGGCGCGCGCGCAGAAAAACGCAGGATCAGGGAGCGATCCCTTGATCGTGAAGGAGGAATTCCCGGCGGGGACGGTTCCACGAAGGTAAAAGACCTTGCCGTAGGGAACTCCATAGATATAGCCGTTGTCTCCCGAACCCGCTGAGCCGACCCGCATCTCATTGAAGAATTCGATTCCGGGCAGTCGCGGATCGGTGCCGATCAACGTGGCTTCTGAGCCGACGCTTGAAGTTCGAAAGGTGCAGAAAAATTGGTTCTGGTGAAAGGTCAGGCCGCTGGCGCCCGCTCCGTAGTAATTGCCCATATCGTTCCACTGCCAGGTATCCGGGAGCAGTTTGGTCCCGAAAATTGAAGCGTCGCCGATCACCCGGCCATCGATTTTTCGAATTCCGGCTTCGGCCAACGCGGCTTGCCATTTGGCAAAGGTATTGACGATTTGCGAAGATCCGAGAGTGGGATCGCCCCCGCCTTTCACAATCACATCACCCTTCAAGACGCCGTCGGCATCAATGGTCCCGATGTATTGCAGCATGGTCTTGAAGCGAAATTCAGGACCAAGGATGTCGATGGCTGTCGCGGTGGTGACCGCCTTCATGGTGGAGGCTGGAATCAACCCCGTGTCTGCCTGAAAACCGCGGGCATCGTTCTCCGATGCCGCGTTGAGAGGAATGACGCAGAAGCCGATGGAAGCCGTTTTCATCCCCGCTTCGGTTTGAATTTGCCGGACTTCTCGAATGGCGGTCTCGAAAGACGACTGAGCTTGGGAGAAGGCCGTTGTGAAGAACAGACAAGCGACAAAACGAATCATGTTCCATTAGACGATGACTTGGCGGTTCGTTCAACGGGACCGTCAAAGTTTCCGATTGGCCGGAAGCGAATAGAGCCGATAGGGAAGGTGTCCAAATTTCGGCTTTCCCTCTTGAAGAAGCCCTCCATAATACCCGACCCCGCTTGAGCGGGCTTCTCATGGCTTCAGAGATGTCCATCGCAAAGCAATTACGTCAAAGCTTGATCTTTCGGCGAGTGGTTGGATTTGCCTGGCACCTGACCGGTATCACCGTGTGCTTTCTGATCGCTTTTGTGTTGCGACTGTTTCCAAACGATCTGTCGCACTATCAGACAGCCATGTTCCAAACGCTGCCGATCGCTTGGATCATCTTTCTCGGATTCATCGTCGTGTTTGGGCTGTACCGGGGACTGTGGAGCTATTTCAGCTTTCGCGACTGTTTTCGCTATGCCTATGTCTATCTGCTGGCGACGGTTCTTTTTTCCTGCACCGTCTACGTGATCGGGACCAAGGATGAGTTTGGTGAACAGGTCATCTATCACAGTAGTTTCAGCGGCTTTCCGAGGATGGTGTTTCCCATGTTTTACCTTCTCCTGGTCGGGTGGGAAGTTGGTGGCCGTGGCTTGGGCCGATTGATCCGGGATTTTCAACTTCAAGGCGTGAACTCGGCGAATCGGGGGCCTCGAACGATCCTGGTCGGATCACCGGAAGAGAGCGACCAACTCCTTCGCAGCCTCGTTAATCCGCGACTCGGCCTTGGTGAAGTTTGCGCGATCGTCTGCAATGAAGAGCGCCGTTCCAATGCAACGCTCCACGGTGTGAGAATGCTTGGCGACATGAAGCAGGTTGGCCAACTCGCCAAAGAGGTGAAGGCGGAGATGATTCTCTTCGTTCCTCCCTTCAACACACCCAAGCGCATCAAGAGCATCATGAAACTGATTTCCGATGCGGAAGTCGCTGCTGAATTCCGGGTGATCCCTTCCCTGAAAGACATTGCCCATGGGCACATCGACGTGTCTTCCCTGCGGAAAGTGGAGATTGAAGACCTCCTCAACCGCAAGCCGAACGTCTTTGATCGCTCCATTATCGAAAACTTCCTCAAAGGAAAATCCGTTCTCATTACGGGCGCGGGCGGAAGCATTGGATCAGAGATTTGCCGGCAGGTCATGACTTACCAGCCTTCAAAGCTGGTTTTGTTCGATCATTCCGAATTCAACCTTTTCGAGATTCAACGCGAATTGACCACCAAAAATGGATCCGCTTGTGAGGTCATTGCCAGGATGGGCGATGTAAAGAAGGAAGTTGATGTGCAGCATGCGATTGAGGATGCCGGTGGAATTGATATTGTCTATCACGCTGCGGCCTACAAACACGTTCACCTCGCCGAGGAAAACGTGGGGAATGTGCTTCTCAACAATGTGCTTGGCACCAATTGCGTCGCCGAGGTGGCGGCGCAGAATGGCGTTGAGCAGTTTATTTTGGTGTCGACCGACAAAGCGGTTCGACCAACCAGCGTGATGGGCGCCAGCAAGCGAATTGCCGAACGCTGCATCATGGAACGGGAGAGAAATGGTACGCAGTTCAAAGCCGTCCGGTTTGGAAACGTACTCGGAAGTAGTGGCAGCGTGATTCCGATTTTCAAAAGCCAGATCGCGAACGGTGGACCGGTTACCGTGACGAGTAAGAACGTCACGCGCTATTTCATGACGATTCCGGAAGCGGTCGAATTGGTCTTAATGGCAGGAGCAGTTGGCGAAGATCGCAACATCATGGTGTTGGAGATGGGTGATCCCGTCAAAATCGACTTGCTGGCCCGGCAGCTGATCGAGCTTTCGGGGTTGGTTCCCGAGAAAGATGTCGCGATCAAATACACAGGGCTCCGAAAAGGGGAAAAAGAGTATGAGGAATTGCTCACGGAAGACGAGAACGTCACCGAAACCGCCTATGAAAAGATCTGGGTGATGGAGAAAGACGATACGAAGCTGAAGCCGGTGGATTTGAATCAAATTCGTGAGTTGGCAGATTCCAATGATCTGCTCGGCCTTCGCCAATTGGCGAAGGAATTGATTCCTGAGAATCGGCTCGAGTCCGAATGAGGAATTGAGAACGTTCGTGGGTGGGGGAATCCGGAAGTGTTGAAAGTGGCTGGTAATTTGGCGAAAGCGGGTTATCGAGATACTTTGTCGTGGAATTCAGGGGCTAGCGGAGCGTCAACTTGTTTGTGGTTTGTTTGGAACCAGCGAATCGGAGCTCTCAGCCCTACGCGACAGCGTTTCAGTATATCGTATCATGTCTAATTTCGAACAGCTTGGCATATCCGACCGAGTGTTGACTGCCGTCAAAGCCTTGGGTTGGGAGAAGCCGACCCCAATTCAAGAACAATCAGTGCCAGCTGCCATTGAAGGCCGCGACATCATTGGTGCTTCGCAAACCGGAACCGGCAAAACCGCCGCATTCGGTTTGCCCGTTTTCAGCAAACTTGAAGCCAATGGCACGCCGAAGTGCCTCGTGTTGGAGCCCACCCGGGAACTTGCATCCCAAGTTGTCGAAGCCTTCCGGGAGATGGGGAAATTCACCCACCTGAAGATGGTGTTGCTCTATGGAGGCGTGAAATACGGTGAGCAGAACGAGGGATTGAAGAATGGCGCAGACATCATTATTGCGACGCCTGGCAGGCTGTTGGATCACATCAGTCGTGGAAATCTCAGTCTGAAGAGCATTGAAATGCTGATTTTGGATGAGACCGACCGAATGCTCGACATGGGATTTCTCCCTGATGTCCGCAAGATCGCCGAAATGTGTCCGAAGAAGCGCCAGACGCTTCTTTTTAGCGCGACGATGCCGCCTCAGATTCAAACGCTGGCAAACTGGGCGCTCAAGGATCCGTTGGAAATTGAAATTGGTCAGCGGCGAAGCGTTGCCGAAACGGTGAACCATGCTTTTTATCCGGTGTCGATCGATCAGCGCGACGATTTGGTGCTGGAACTGCTCAAGCGGACCGATTTTTCGAGCGTGATGGTCTTTACCAGGACCAAGCGTGAAGCGGATTCACTGACCAATCTCGTCAAGAGCCGGACCGAACACTCCTGTGTTGCGCTGCATAGCGACATTCCTCAAAACAAGCGCGAGAGCGCACTGAGAGGATTTCGCGACGGCGAGTTCGACATCATCATCGCGACCGACGTCGCTGCCCGTGGCCTCGATATCAGCGGCGTCAGTCACGTGATCAACTATCGCGTTCCCGAGAATGCCGAGGACTATGTTCACCGGATTGGTCGGACTGGTCGTGCCGAATCCGAAGGGGATGCGTTTACCGTTTTGTCGGCTGATGAGGTTGAATTTGCGGAATCGATCGAGCGATTCATCAGCAAGAAAATCGAGCGTCGCAAGCTGGATGATTTTCCCTACATTTACACGGCGTTGCTCGATGCCGATACAGCCAAGAAGAAGAAACGACCCGGCCCGCCGAAGCGTCGCCGGCGTCGTTAGCCACTTCCGGCGACTTTTCTGAGTCGCCATTTTTTGACGAATCCAGATCGGCACCGTATCCGTCCCCGGTAGGATGGATAACTTTCCCCATGCCGCGGTTCGTTACTGGGCCTTTCTTGAGACGGTCTTTGACCGGGTCGCAGAGGATCCGCCACTCATCGAGGTGGCGGCGAGAATGCCCGAACTTGAGTTGCAGAGTCTCTGGTTTGCCGGTGCATTTGGGCGGGATTTTCGGTCGAATTGCGATCGGAAAGTCCGGATCGTCCAGTTTGGTCACTGGAATCACGGTTCAGGGCCGGACTTCACGGAAACCGCCGTCGAGATCGATGGGGAGCTTGTGGCCGGAGATATCGAGATTGATCCGGAAGTTCGAGACTGGGAGCGACATGGTCACAGCAGAAATCCGGACTTCAATCGCGTCGTGCTTCACGTGTTTCCGAAACCGGAGAAGGCCGCAGCGCGTTTGTTCACACAGACCCAGGATCATCGAAATGTTGTCCAGGTTGAGTTGGATTTGGCGAGTTTGACGAAGGGGCGTCGTGGGGAGCATCAACCGGAAGCCAAGCTGGGAAGATGTTCGGCACCACTTTCGGCAATGGATGACGTTCGACTCGAATCCTTGATTGAGGGAGCGGCCCAATTTCGCCTGCAAACGAAGATTACCCGGATATCGGCCACTGCTGAGCTTCATGGTCCGGAGGAGGCCCTGTATCAGGGGATTGCTGAAGCTCTGGGCTATCGGCCCAACAAACTGCCGATGCGGGTTCTCTCGCAGCGACTTCCGATTCTCAAATTGCTCGATGCTGAGGCGGTGGAGCGGGAAGCTTCCTGGTTTGGGAGTGCGGGTTTTCTCGAGCGTGAGCCGTTCGAATCGGCGGATTCTGAGACGCAGACCTATCTTCGCACCTTGTGGGAACACTGGTGGAAGCAGCGAGGTGCAACTTCGCCAATTCCAGACTTGGCGTGGAAACTCAGCGGCATTCGACCGGCCAACCATCCGCAACGTCGGATTGCCGCGATGGTCGAACTAATGGCTGGCTGGGAACGGTTTTCGGGCTTTGTCCCGAAGCCCGGGGAGGATCCCAAACCCAATTGGCCCAAACGGGTTCGCGAAGTGCTTGCGAATCTGCAGCATACGTATTGGAGCCATCACTACACGCTCCGATCCAAAGCGGTTGCCAAACCGATGGCGCTGATCGGAAAAGATCGCATTAGCGACATTCTTGGAAACGTCTTGTTTCCGTTCGCGATTTCAGCCCATTCCTCTGAGTGGGCGGCGTATCGGGAATTGCCAAACTCGGTGGAGAACGAAAAGCTGCGTCGAGCTAAAATCCGACTTTTTGGCGAAGCGACTGGCAGGAAGAAGCAATTCAAGAAGTTCTACCAGCAACAAGCTCTACTTCAGATCTTCGAAGACTTCTGCCTCGTGGATCTCAGTGATTGTGCGGATTGCCCATTCCCTGAGCAGCTCGCCCAATGGTGAGGATGTGTGAGTACAAAAAAAGCGACCGGGAAGTTCCCGGCCGCTCAAAGAATGTCTTCGAACAAAAGAAAGTGCCGACCTAGGTTTCGGCGAATTCTTCCTCTTCTTCGTCAGCTGCCAGGATGGCACTCTCAAGATCATCGCCTGCTTCGGCTTTTTGACGATCCTTCACCTTCTTCTTGGTTTCTTCCAAGTCTGGAGTGAGGCCTTTGGCTGGCTTTGGACCAGGATCTTCACGCTTCTGAAGCGCGCGACGCAATTTCTTCAATGCGATGTTCTGCAACTGACGAATCCGCTCGCGAGTCACGCCAAATTCCTGGCCAACTTCTTCGAGCGTTTTTGGCTTCTCGCCATTCAGTCCAAATCGAGCATCGATAATGCGGCGCTCGCGCTCATCCAACACGCTCAACAAGCCATCAAGCTGGTTGTGCATGTTTTTGTGGGAGAGCAACTCAAGAGGCGTTTGGGCGCGGTCATCACCGATGATTTCACCAAACTCGGTGTTGTCATCATCGCTGATGGGAGCGTCCAAGGATGCTGGACGAAGGCTGGCTGCCTTCAGGTGAGCCAGTTTCGCGCGATCAATGCCGATTTCCTCGGCCAACTCCTCGTCGGTGGGTTCCCGGCCAAGTTCTTCGGCCAGAACCATCGCCAAGCGGCGCATTTTTGAAATTTTGTCCACCATGTGAACGGGAAGGCGAATCGTCTTTGACTGGTTCGCCAGCGCTCTTTTGATCGACTGCTTGATCCACCATGCTGCGTAGGTGGAAAGCTTGCCCCCTTTGTTAGGGTCGAAGCGTTCGACGGCCTTCATGAGGCCGATGTTGCCTTCCGAAATAAGATCGAGAAGCGGTAAGCCGTAGTTGGCGTAATCTTGGGCAATCTTAACCACAAGTCTGAGGTTCGCCTTGATCATGTGAGCGCGCGCTTCCATGTCGCCTTTCTTAATGCGCTCGGCGAGTTCGACTTCTTCCTCACGCGTCAGCAGCGGCGTCTTGCCGATTTCGCGTAGGTAGATTTTGATGCCACCATCTAGTTCTAGGTTTGACATATGAGAGTCTCCGGGTGAGTAGTGATTTGTTGTTTTCTGGGTGAACGAGTTGCGAGCAACTCAAAGAGGCAAGTGTGGATCGGCGGGTTTACTCAATAAACAGCCCGCTTACCAGTAAAAAGTCACATTTCGTGACATTTTTTAGGGAAAGTGGGACTTCAACCCTGATTCCGAAACCTGCAGAGCCGTTTGACGGGTTCTCGCACGCATTCGAAAAGCGATGGCAGAAGAATTCAGCTTATTATTGTAGGATTTGGGATGATTTGACAAGTTTAAAGTCAGCTTTTCTTAAAATTCTATCTATTCAGTTTAATTCGAGAGGGTTTTCACTCCCTTTCCAGCCTGAGAATCCTTTTGGAACTTTAATATCGTCGTTCGCCGATAACTTTGTTTACAACCTGCAAGAAAAGGCTGACAAAAAACCACACGCGTTCTTTTACGCATCTCTTTCAAGTTTTGATACGGAAGCCTTAACGAATGCTGACTCGGGTCTACAGCGCTGCTCTGAATGGTGTGGATGCCATTGAAGTCGAAATCGAGGTCGATGAGCGTCGTAGCCGGAGCTTTCAGCAGGTGATTGTCGGGTTGCCGGACGCGGCGGTTCGGGAAAGTCGGGATCGCGTCTTAACGGCATTGGCGAATTCCAAGCTCAATTTTCCGAAAGGGCATACCACCATCAACCTCGCTCCCGCGAATTTGAAGAAGGAAGGTCCCAGTTTTGATCTACCCATTGCCTTGGGAGTTGCTGCGCTGATGGATGAGGATTTCAACGATGATGCGTTCGATAAATGCACCATTGTTGGGGAGCTGGCTCTGAATGGGCGGGTTCGCCCCGTAAATGGAGTGCTGTCCCTGACCCTTGAGGCAAAGCGAAAGGGGCGGAAAGCGATGCTGGTTCCGCAGGAGAACGCCGCTGAGGCCTCGGTTGTCGAGGGCATCTATGTCTATGGAATCCCGACCCTGAATGACGCGGTAGCGCTCCTCAAGGGGGAGGGGAATATCAAACCGCAGAAGTTGGATCGGCAGGCCTTTTTTGGAGAGCGCAGCGTATACGACGTCGATTTCGCGGATGTGAAAGGGCAGCTTCATGCGAGGCGAGCACTGGAAGTGGCGATTGGTGGGGGACACAACGCGCTTCTCGTTGGTCCTCCGGGAACGGGCAAATCCATGATGGCCAAGCGGACGGTGACCATTATGCCGCCGATGACCGAGGAAGAGGCGATTGAAACGACCAAGATTCACAGTGTGGCCGGATTTTTGGAGAAGGACTCTGGATTTGTCGCGACCAGGCCGTTTCGCAGTCCTCATCACACGATTTCCGACGCCGGTCTCCTTGGTGGGACGAGCAATCCGTCGCCCGGTGAAGTGAGTTTGGCTCACAACGGTATTTTGTTTTTGGACGAGCTTCCCGAATTTCGCCGATCGACCCTCGAGGTGATGCGACAGCCGCTGGAAGATGGCAGAGTCACGATATCGCGAGCGGCCGCCACGTTCACGTTTCCGAGTCGATTCAATCTCATTGCCGCCATGAATCCCTGCAAATGCGGTTATCTCGGCGATCCAAAGCGGGACTGCTCTTGTTCTGCCGCCGAGATTGAAAATTATCGAAACCGGATTTCGGGCCCGCTCCTGGACCGAATTGACCTCCACGTTGAAGTTCCCATGGTCGATTACAAAGAGTTGGCCGCGGAAGAGCGTGGTGAGAGTTCCGAAAAAATCCGTGAGCGAGTCATCCGTTGCCGTGAAATCCAGTTGGAACGCTTTTCCTCAGTCCCCGATACAACGTGCAACGGGGCGATGCCACCCAAAGTGATGCGTCAGCATTGCCGCTTGGATTCCAAGTGCAGCAAAGCCTTGGACGATGCGATGGAGCGCTTGAACTTCAGTGCCAGGGCCCACGATCGAATTCTGAAAGTGGCCCGGACGCTGGCGGATTTGGAGGCTTCTCCCCATATTCGCGAGGACGATGTTCTGGAGGCGATTCAGTATCGGACGTTGGATCGCCAGTTGTGGCGGTGAATTGAAGCCCTCTTTCAAATTGCAAAGTAGTTAAGAAAACCTTACTAAGTGGCATGTCGAATGGAACTTGGATTGCGTTTGCTGCGATTGGTCTCGTTTTCTTCTGGCTCTACAAGTCTGAGCCGGAACCCTACACGCCGTCGAGCGGTGCTGGATTGGTCGAAATCACGCCGGCCAATTTCCAACCTCTCGTGATGCAGAGCTCCCAACCGGTTCTGGCCTATTTCTGGGCGAGTTGGTGAGGACCGTGCAAACGCGCTTCACCGTTGGTGAAGCAGGCAGCTGGTAAAATTGGACCTTCAGGAATTGTGGCGATGATCAATGTCGATCAGAATCCGGAAGCGGCTCGAGCCTTTCAGGTTCGGGGAATTCCCCACCTCGTAGTCATCAAAAACGGCCAGAAAGTGGAACAGATTCGCCCTGACAACGCGGAACGAATCGCGGCCGCTTTCCAGAAGCACTTCTAGTAGTTTAGTAAGCCAGATTGGGGCTGAGCCATCTCTCGACCTCTTCGATGCTCATGCCCTTGCGCTTCGCATAGTCTTCGACCTGATCTTTGTTGATCTTTCCGACGCCAAAGTAGCGGGCGTCCGGGTGGGAGTAGTAGATTCCGCTGACGCTTGCCCCGGGATGCATCGCCATGCTTTCCGTGAGGCTCACTCCGGTTTTGCCGGTCGCTTCCAGAATGTCGAAGAGAATTGGTTTCTCCGTGTGATCGGGACATGCCGGATATCCTCCCGCTGGACGAATGCCGCGGTATTTTTCGCGAATCAGGTCATCGTGGTCGAGGTTTTCGTCTTTGCCGAATCCCCAATCTTCGCGCACGCGCTTGTGGAGAAACTCAGCAAAAGCCTCAGCCAACCGGTCCGCCAATGCCTTTGCCATGATTCCCTGATAGTCGTCATGGTCCGCTTGAAACTCGGCGGCAAACTCGTCGGCGTTGTGCCCGGCCGTGCAGACAAATCCGCCCAGATAGTCCGTTCGTCCCGAATCCTTGGGCGCGACGAAGTCGGCAAGAGCAAAGTTGGGCTTGTCCTTCTTTTCCATCTGTTGGCGAAGCGTGTGAAATGTGGTCACGACTTCGCCGCGGCTTGTATCACCGTAAACTTCGATGTCGTCACCGACGCTGTTTGCGGGCCAGAAACCGTAAATCCCTTTCGCGCCAAAAACCTTCTCATCGACGATTCGGTTCAGGAGTTGCTGGGCATCATCGAAGAGTTTCTTGGCTTCTTCCCCAACATATTCGTCCTCGAAAATCGCCGGGTAGCGACCGCGGAGTTCCCAAGTGTGGAAGAAGGGGGACCAATCAATGAACGGAACCAATTCCGACAACTCGGGCTCGACCACCTTCACGCCGACAAAGTTTGGTTCGGCGATTTCCTGCGTTTCCCAATCGCAGGTGAAACGTCGTTCGCGGGCCGTCTTGATGGGAAGAAGTTTCTTGGCTTCGCCCTTCGCCGCGAATTTTTCTCGAAGGTCCACATGGCGCGCTTCGTTCTTCTCGACAAACGCGTCGTGTCCATCTTCGCTCAGCAACGAGCTAACCACCGGAACAGAACGAGAGGCGTCCAGAACGTGCACCACCGAGTGATTGTAGTGGGGGGCGATTTTGATCGCGGTGTGAGCCGGGCTTGTTGTGGCTCCACCAATGAGGAGCGGAATGTCGAATCCTTCGCGCTTCATTTCGGCCGCGACATGCATCATTTCGTCGAGCGATGGTGTGATCAATCCGGATAAGCCGATGATGTCCGCGTTTTCTTCTTTGGCACGGGCAAGAATGTCGGCACTCGGAACCATTACGCCCATGTCAATCACATCAAAGCCGTTGCAGCCTAACACGACACCTACGATGTTTTTGCCGATGTCGTGAACGTCGCCTTTGACCGTCGCCATGATGATCTTGCCGGCCGACTTCTGGTTCGGGTTCGCCTTTTTCTCTTCTTCCATCAATGGCGTCAGCCAGGCCACGGACTTCTTCATCACGCGTGCAGACTTCACCACTTGGGGAAGGAACATCTTTCCGGCGCCAAACAGATCGCCGACGATGCTCATCCCATCCATGAGCGGACCTTCGATGACCTTGAGCGGACGCCCATATTTTGCGAGCGCCTCTTCCGTGTCTTCATCGATGAAGTCGGTGATTCCCTTCAAAAGTGCATGTTCAAGCCGCTTCTCGACCGTGTCCTCACGCCACTTCAGGTCGACTTCCTGTTTCTTCCCGGCCTGCCCTTTGAATTGCTCCGCGTAGTCGATGAGGACGTCGGTTGCACCGGAATTCCGGTTCAAAAGCACGTCCTCGACTTTCTCGAGAAGATCTTTTGGAATCTCGTCGTAAACCTCCAGCATTCCCGCGTTCACGATGCCCATGTCCATTCCGGCTTTCGTCGCGTGATAGAGGAACGCGGAATGCATGGCTTCACGAACAACGTTGTTGCCGCGAAAACTGAAGGAAATATTGGAAACGCCGCCGCTGACCTTGGCGCCCGGAAGGTTTTCCTTGATCCAACGCGTCGCATTGATGAAGTCGACCGCATAGTTGTTATGCTCCTCCATCCCGGTCGCGACCGTGAGAATGTTGGGGTCGAAAATGATATCCTGCGGATTGAAACCGACTTCATCGACGAGAATTCGGTAGGCGCGTTCACAGATCCGGATCTTCTCTTCGTAGGTTGCGGCCTGACCTTTTTCGTCGAATGCCATCACCACGACAGCGGCGCCATATTTCATGACCTTGCGGGCCGATTCCCTGAATTTTTCTTCACCCTCCTTGAGTGAAATGGAGTTCACGATTCCCTTTCCCTGAAGGCATTTCAGACCGGCCTCGATCACTTCCCATTTCGATGAGTCGACCATGATGGGGACCGCCGCGACGTCAGGTTCGCCCTGAAGGAGCTTCAGGAAGTCTGTCATCATTTCAGCCCCATCGATCAGGCCTTCATCCATGCAGATGTCGATGACCGGAGCTCCATTTTCGACCTGTTGGCGAGCCACACTGACCGCATCTTCGAGTTTGCCCTCTTTGATGAGTTTGCGAAATCTCGGGGAGCCGGCAACGTTCGTGCGCTCACCAATCATGAGGAAATTCTTGTCCTCGGTGTGATTGTAAACGTCCGAGCCCGCCAACCGGAGAATGGGCTCGGCTTTCGGCAATGGTCTCGGGGCTCTGCCTTCAAGGGCCTTCGCAATTGCTGCGACGTGTTCCGGAGTGTTGCCGCAGCAACCGCCTGCAAAGTTCAGGAAGCCGGAATCGGCAAAGTCCGTCATGCATTCCCCCATATCGTCCGGGAGGAGGTCAAAGCCGGTTGGTGCCAGGGGATTGGGCATTCCGGCATTGGGATAGGCTGAAACATAAGTTTCACACCGTGAACCCAATTCTTCCAGAAATGGGCGCATTTTGTCCGGGCCGAGAGAGCAGTTCAACCCAACCGCCAGCGGCTTGACGTGGGCAACCGAGTTCCAGAGTGCTTCAACGCGTTGCGCGGAGATCATGGTCTCGCCTCCCATTCCGACGGCCGCGGAAACAATCACGGGCAGTTCGATGCCGTCCTTGTCGAAAATGTCTCGAATCGCGACCAGCGCGGCTTTCGAATTCAGGGCGTCAAAAATGGTTTCGACCATCAGAATGTCCGCGCCTCCCTCGATCAGGGCGCGGATTTGATGCAGATAGCTTTGATAAACCTGGTCGAACGTCACGGTCCGGAAGCCCGCATCCTCGGCATCGGGTGAAACCGACAACGAAACCGTCATTGGACCGATGGCGCCCGCTACATACCGCTTGCGCCCAGTATCGGATCCAATCTCGTCGGCCCACTTTCGGGCCAGCTTGACGGATTCGACATTGATTTCCCAAGCGAGGTCATTGAGGAACTGGTCTTCAATCACCTCCTGATAAAATTCGGGATCTTTCCGGCCTCCGATCTCTCGGGGATCCTGTTTGAAAAACTCGCTCTGGGCGATGGATGTTCCCGAGAAGGTGTTGGTCTCGACAATGTCCGAACCCGCCTCGTAAAACCGTTTGTGGATGTCGCCGATCGTCCCGGGTTGGGTGAGGCTGAGGATGTCTCCGTTATTCAGGAGGTCTTTGGGCGCGTCCTTGAATCGAGCGCCTCTCGCATCCGTCTCTGAGTGTCCGTAGCCCCGAATGGTTGTTCCCATGGCCCCGTCCAAGATGAGAATGCGTTCATCGAGAGCTTTTTTGAGTTCCCGGGTGATATTGGATTCAGCTTCGGACATGGATATGATGTTAGATGGAAGTATTTGCCCTAAAAAACGCCTTCCTCAAGATCAAATATCGACATATCAAGATATCTAGATATGAAAATTTGGTTCAATCTGCGGGTGTAACCGCGGAAAAGATCTAAAAAATTAAGCAATTGACATGCGCATTACTTCTTGCGCTATACTCTCGGCCTCTTCCCAACCTTTTATTTTAATTCGCACGAATGAGCGACTCCGCAAACCAGCCGCCCCGCCCCACAAACAAGACTTCGACAGTTCCTCTCAAAAAGGAGACTGTGCGGATTACGCTAAAGGCAAAGCCCGGTGAAGGTGCCGGCCCTGCAACTCCAGCAGCCGTTCCACCGCCAAGACCAGCGGGTGCTGTTCCTGCTCCGGTTCCGACGGCCCCCAAACCAGCCGCTCCAAAACCGGGAGGCATTCCAGCTCCTGCTCCACCAAGGCCAGCTGGCGCGGTCGCTCCCCCACCGGCCGGTGGGGCTCCAGCTCCAAAGCCTGCACCTCTTCCGACGGCTCCAAAGCCAGCCGCTCCAGTGGGGGCGAAGACGATTCCGTTGGCGAAGCCACCAGCACCCGGTGGCGGGATCCCTGCTCCGGCGCCAAAAACCGCTCAACTTACTCCCGCTCCCAAAGCTCCCACAGGTGCACGGACCATTCCTTTGGCCAAAGCGCCTGGTGTTGGTCCTGCGACACCAGCGCCCGGCGGAGCAACTCCGCTGCCCAAGGCCACGGTAAAGCTTCAAAAAACGCAGCCAATGTCAAAGGGGGCGCCGACCACGGCCCTCAAGCCACCTTCGGCTGCTGGTGCTGCAGCCACGGCGTTTGATGATGACGAGTACGAATATGAAGAGTACGAAGAAGAAGCCGGTTTGATGCCTTTCGCAGTGATCGTGCTGATTCTTGCCGTGATCGTCCTGTTGATTGAGCTGTTTACCAAATTCAGCGGATCCTAAGTCCCATTTCCAATTCTGAAGTCATGCCATTTGCTCTCATCCTCCTGCTCGTATCCCTCGCTGTCCTGCTTATCGAGGTGATGACGATGCTTAATTCCTAGGACTTTCCGTTCGGGTTTTTGAGATTCTCGTCTGCAATGCCAATCACTGGGCCTTGACAGGGCGCAGTAATTCCTGATCATGATGCTCGCTTCCAGTCTGTAAGCTGGAACGCATACGAACCGACACAAGATCATGGCAAATTTAATCGAACTTAATGCAGAGAACTTCGCTCAAGAAGTGGAACAAAGTGACGTACCGGTTCTCGTTGATTACTGGGCTTCCTGGTGCGGACCTTGCCGCATGATTACTCCTATTCTTGAAGAGCTTTCTCAAGATGTCGGTGACAAATTCAAGATCGCGAAGGTCAATGTCGATGAGCATCAGGACCTCGCTGCTAAATTCGGCGTTCGCAGCCTGCCGACCCTCCTCTTCTTTAAAGGCGGAGAAGTTAAAGACACCGTAGTTGGCGCAGGAACTCCAAAAGCAGGGCTCCTTCAGAAGCTCGAAGCGCTTGCCTAGGCTTTAGAACCCATTTGATCAATTCGGAAGCACCTGTGAAGGCTGGTTCGCCAATTTTCACAGGTGTTTTTGCGTACCTATTCTTATGGGGGCTGGAAGAAGGGGATCTGAATGAGGTTCTTTCCGCCAATTTCTCATGCGTCAAAAAGAAAACAGGCGCGCCTCTGGGGAGAGGCACGCCCGTAAGCCACGCGCACAATTCAACACTTTTTTGAAGAACCCGATATCCACTGAAGGGAGCTAAGTCCGGTTCGGTGTTCCTCGGGAAAATTTTCAGCGGCTATCCCGGCTCACCCGGTTTTTGCTGCTTTCACAATAACAAGCGAACCAGTTTGGGCCTTTTGTTTAAAAATGTGACAAAAAAGGAAAAAACCTTTTCGAAGACGGTTAGGGCGTTTTGAGAGGTGGTGTAAATAACCAGTGCCTGAAGGTTCACCAAAATTGCCCTAGAGCCACACATTGCTGCCGGCCACATCGGAACTCCAAGGTTTTGCGGTGTTCCGCAAAACGGCTTTCACCAAGGGGGCGCTCAAGTCGGGATACTTGGAAAGGAGTTTGGCAATCAGCCCGCTCATTCGCGGGGCAGCGTAGCTGCTCCCGGTGACCGTCTTCCACCCTCCATCCAACCAGGGAACGGGAACTTTTTCGCCACGCGCAAAGAACTCCACCATCTGGCCGGAACGGTAGTGGAAGTCGTCACCTTCGATTCTGCCCATGTTAACCGCTATGACGCTAGGGAAATGCGATGGCCACTCCGCGCGAGTGTAGTTGGTGTTGTTGCAGGCCGTAACGATATGCACATCGGCTAGGTAGGCTTTGTCGATCCATGTCTTGAAATAGCGGAAAATCGACGGCCGGGCAGGAGTTCCGAAGCTGCAATTGATGATGTGATAGCCTTGATCAATCGCCGCTTGAACCGCCGTTTGCAGGTAGGCCGCTTTTCCGGCGGTTTGGCCTTCGGTAACCTGCAAGACTTTGAAACTTCCGAGTTCAGCTTCTGGCGCGACCTGATGAATGAGATGGGCAATCGCGGTTCCGTGCCCAAATGCGTCTCCGCCTTTGTCTTCCTCGATTTCCATACCCAGATCCGTTTCGATGACAGCATACTGATCGACGATCGGAACGTCTTTCAGGACTGGGTGGGAAGTGTCGATTCCTGAATCAAGAATCGCAACTTTGATGCCCTTGCCCGTCCCATCCGCCAGTGCTTTTCTGGCCTGGGAGGGGGAAATCCAGGGGAGATTCGGCTTAGGCATGGCAGGCGGTTATTCTTCCTCGGATTCGCGGATCGACTCCATCAGTTGGCAATCGATCAGTCGCTCAAGAACAATGGCGGAGTGCTGAAGCTCGTCCAGATCTCTCACCTCAAACTGACCTTTCTCCAATTTTACACAGGAAATTACGCCACGTGCATGGTTGGCAAAGAAAAAGGGCACCGCGATCATCGCTGCGGTCACTTGATGCATCGCTTTGTCGATGGTCTTATCATGGGAGGCATTCTTCGTGACCTCATTTTCACAAAACGGCTGGCCGCTGTGATAGACCATGCTGACCACGCCACGCGCCAGAGGTTGACGGACGTTGGTGACGAAATCGGCAGCATTGGGGCCACTGTTGAAGATCGGAATCAAGACCTGCCCCTTCAGATTCGCAATCCAGAGTGTTCCTTCATCCGCATTGACGCGGTTGAAACCGTTCGCAAGAACGCGACGAGCCACACTGTCAAAAGCTTCGGAAAGGCATTGCGCGGACGCAGCCTTGCCGGCGTGTTCGAACTTTCGGTTCAGAGAATTCATGATCGACCCTTCTGGCTTACTGTGAGGGAAGAACTGTATTACCTGCAACTCCTCACTTCACCTTTGTGTAAGGGAAAGAGCGCCGGGAGGCTGGGAGGATGAACATTCGCCTCCCGGCGCATGGTTGGGCAGAGATAAGTGGGAACCGCCACGTACCGCGACTCACATGGAAAATTTGGTGCCGTGTTGGCCGGCCGAGACGCCACCTAGCGTTTCGACCGGCCATCGGGGCCTGCTGTATTGGGTGATTTTAGATTGGAAAGTCTGAAAGACTTCCCTCATCAAAATTGGGGTCTGGGAGATTTCGGATTTTGAATTACTCGCAATCACGGCTCTTTTGATCAATGACTGCGCTTTTTGTAGCCTCGGCACACTATTGAGCGCAAGCGTAAAGTAAGAAAAATGTTCAAATGATCAATTTATGATCAAAATGGCAAATGGATTGATACGCAACTTTTCGCTCTTTGAGCGGTTTATACTGTCATGACTCCAAACGCCTCCACATGCCCCATTTGTCATCGCCGCCGATTCCTTGAGCGTGCAACGCTTGGTGTGGCCGCATTCTTTACGGTCCCGGGAGCTTTTGCCGAGGCCCTCTCTAAAACTCCGTTCCAAACCGAGGGGCCTTTTTACCCCGACAAGCTTCCGTTGGACACTGACAACGATCTCATCTTGATCAACGATTCCGTTGACCCGTCAGTCGGCGAGATCGTGCATTTGCATGGACAGGT
Source organism: uncultured bacterium (assembly GCA_963977015.1). Taxonomy (GTDB): domain Bacteria; phylum Verrucomicrobiota; class Verrucomicrobiia; order Verrucomicrobiales; family DEV007; genus JBCDHN01. Next base: position 188,781 of record CAXBMO010000001.1, read on the forward strand.
TTTTGATGTGAGCGGGGAACCTGCGAAAGGGGCGGTTGTAGAAGTTTGGGAGGCGGATGCAAACGGAAACTATATTCATAGTGGAGGCGCAGCCAAAGGGACGGAGCGGGACGGAAACTTTCAAGGTTATGGCCGTTTCCTGACAGGAAGCGATGGCCGCTATTATTTTCGGACCATCAAGCCTGTTCCCTATGGCCCCCGGACTCCCCACATCCACATGGCTGTCCAGCGTGGCGGAAAACGGGTTTTGACGACTCAATGCTATGTGAAAGGTCATGAGTTGAACCAAACAGACCGCATTCTCAACTCCGTTACCGATCCCAAACTCCGGGATTTACTGATTGCGGATTTTCGTCCGATGGAGGAATCCGCGACCGGAGACTTGAGCGCGAAGTTTGATCTTATTGTCGGAGTTACTCCGGAAGATCGCGACAACGACAGAGGTCGTCGCGGACCAGGAGCGGGCTTCCGTCCCGACGGGAAGCGGCCTCCACGCCCTCAGGAACGGGGTTAGGCACCGAAGTATTCCCAGGCGGCTACTGCCAGCCCAATGACGACGGCAAGGCTGCCGGTTATCATTTCAGTGCTCAATGAGACGAAGCCCATGATGGCGCCAATGACCGCACAAATGATGGCGAGGCTGTGCCAAATCCGGTCCTTCTTGAAGCTCAGCTCAAATTTGCTGTCCTCGGCAACATGGCGTTTCAGTCGATTGACGGATTCCTTCATATCGCTCGCGAAGCGTTCGGTTGTGGACATCTGGTCACGTTGCACAACTGGAATTGCGGCGAAGACGAGGCCAAGGATTGCGACAAGGAGTCCGTATTTTCCGAAATTCATGGTGTTTGTGTAAGGATTTTCTTTTGAAACGCAACTTCCAAGTCCGAAATTGCTCCGTTTCCGCAAAGGAAGAAAAGACCCATGAAAAACGCGATCTCTCTACTACTTGGATGGTTTCTGGCTGCAAGTTTGGCCCAGGCTCAGGACACCGTTTACGATTTCACGGCCAAAAGCATCGATGGGGAGGATGTTGCGATGAAGGACTATGCTGGCAAGGTCCTTCTCATCGTGAATGTCGCTTCCCAATGCGGCTCAACCGGGCAATACGCGGGAATGCAGGCAATTCATGAAGCACTGGAAGAATTCGGTTTTGCAGTGATGGGGTTTCCGACCAATGATTTTGGTGCTCAGGAGCCTGGATCTGATGGCGAGATCAAGGAATTTTGCCAGTCGAACTATGGCGTGACGTTTCCCATGTTTGCGAAAACGTCCGTTAGCGGAGACACGCAGATACCGTTGTTTCGCTATCTGACTTCGGCCGAGAATCCCGATGGAGCCGGTCCCATTGGGTGGAACTTTGAGAAGATTCTGGTTGGGAAAGACGGCAAAGTCGTTCGTCGCTTCAAAAGCCACCACGAACCTGATGATCCGGAATTGCTGAAGGCGATCAAGGAGGCGTTGGGCTCAAGCTGAGTTCCCAAACGGCACTTCATTCCATTGAATTTCGCAGGTCAAGCGTCTCGCGCGGCTTGTCTGACTCCCCGTTTCCCCCTGAGGAGAAGGGTGGGCGAGTGCCTCCAGATTCCTCTTCGGACGACGGCATGAGACCTTCCGCCAAGTGGCCATCTGAATAAATCCGCATCGATCACGCCTCTTTTAAACAGAAGAGTTGTCGGATTTCCCAGTCTGGAGATGGATTTCCAGGAAATTGCAGAAAATTGTAATTTTTATTGATATTTAATCATACCAAATTATTTTTCCCAAGCGCCACGTCAGATTTTAGAACGTCCACTTATTCACCCGATTATGCTTTCTCAGTCCATGCCAAATTCAATTTCCTTCCGGCAAGAAAATCCGCTGCGCCAATTGGCTCAGATTTCGATCCAAGTTCAAACCGGAGCGAAAGAATTGGTCGGATACGAGCTGCTGCTCGGCGAAGAAAGCATTTCCTACGTTCACAGCGGGGCGGCCAGCATGGTGGAATCCATTCAGAATCTGGTTCGGAACAGTGCCGGTTCGCCGGATGTGAATCCGCTTTTTTCTCAGGACGTTCGTCATGATCTGCGCAATCAGGTTGCCGTGGTCAAAGGCTTCACCGACCTAATGCGGATGGATCTGCCGGAAGAGCACTCCGTTCAGGAAATGCTGGGAGACTTGAGCTCGAAAACGAAAGAGTTTGTCGAGGTTCTCGATTCCATCAAAACGGTGGCTGAAACGGTTGAGAATGACCAGCTGCCGATGGCAAGCTAATGCTTAAGTGCACTGCCGAACCTTTCCAAGGTTTTGGGAATTGGCTCTTTCCCATCGCGACTTGAGCTAGCCAACAATGATTCCTTTGGCTTTCCGTTCAGCCTCTTTTTCCAAGAGCGGAATATTGACTCCCGTTTCCAGAACTGGGACACCCAGGTCTCCAATCTTGCTGAGGTTGAGCCCTTCAAAAAGTTCGTGTTCTGCAGCCATGAGCTTGAACACATCTTCGATTAGATAGAGGCCGTTGGAGCCGGTCACACCTTGCGTGATGTCGCGGAGAATCTCCCAATCATCCCGAGCCTGACCAAATGGTTCGATGGCGCGATTGAGGCGTTGAAGTCGACCGGCAACGTTGATCATGCTGCCGCGTTTTTCGGCCCAGCTTGCTCCGGGAAGAACCACATCCGCCAGTTCTGCGGTTGGATTCGCAAGAATGTGGGAAAGAAGGAGGAAATCCAGTTTTTCCAAGGTTTCAGCCTTCCAGCCGGATTCGATCAAGTCCTCTCCGAAGACAAGGAGGGTTTTAATCTCCCCGCTTTCGATTCCCGACTGGATTTCCGAAAGCTTCGAGCCCGGTTCCTTTAGTCCGAGGATGGATTTGGCGCCGTTGGTGTTCGGATTACGATCTGCCGAAATCAGGTAGTTATCTGCCTCTTGAGTGTGAGGCACGATGTCGATGCGCGAAGTTCCCAGGCCATTCGCGAGGCGTTTGAGCATGAACAACTCCTCATTGGTCATCTTGCCGGAAGCAACGATCGCGATTTGCGTTCCGTCGGCGTCTCCAAGTCCCAACGCGACTTTGGCGAACGCATCCTTCCACGTTGCGAGGTGATGTTTGCCGTCCTTCTTGATCATCGGGTCCGAAAGCCGGTCCGGAGAATCGACGTAATGGAAATTCAGCCGGTGAGAATCAGGGATCCAGCACGAATTGACGTCGTTGTTTTCCCGTGGCGTGATCCGATAAATCTTGTCTTCCCGCGAATGGATCAGGATGTTGGTCCCGGTTCCGCAATTAACGTCGATGGACGGGGTTTCCTTCAGGAACCAAACCCGCATTTGAAAGCGGAAATCATTGGAGGTAAGGGCTCCCACCGGACAAATGTCCGCCGTGTTGAGGGAGTAATTGTTGGCCAATTCCTTGCCTGGAGCGACCGCCAACGTGGTGTGGCTGCCTCGTTCCGTGAATCCGAGCACCGGATCTTCAACAATTTCATCACAGAAGCGAATGCAGCGACTGCACATGATGCAGCGCTCGTCGTCGAGAGTAATGCGGGGGCCGATCTCCACATTTTTCGGTTTCTGGACCTTTTGCTCGCGAAATCTGGACTCTCCGCTGCCGTGCTCAACGCTGAATTCCTGCAAACGGCATTCGCCGGCCTGATCACAGATTGGGCAATCCAACGGGTGGTTGATGAGGAGAAATTCCATCACGCCCTTGCGGCATTCTTCCGTGAGGAGGCTGTCGGTTCGGATGCCCATTCCGTCGGCGATGGTGTTGGCGCATGCGATTGCTGGGCGTGGGATCCACTGGATCGGCAAATGGCCTTCCGCATCCGGTTCCGGCGGATCCTGCCCCGGGCGTGGTCGAGGCGGCATACCCATTTCCACCAAACACATCCGGCAATTGCCAGGGCTACTGAGCTTGGGGTGGTAGCAATAGTGTGGCACCTCTTTGCCGACTTGCTTGCAAGCTTCAATCATCCGGGTTCCTTTCGGAAACTGGTGCCACTCCCCGTCAATTTGGACGTTGAACATGGGGACTTCTGAGGGCTGGTCTGGATCGGCGGCGGCCATGTTAGAAATACCTAAAAACCCACGATGCGACAGGCAAAAACAGCGGCAACCTGAATTTGTGAAATTTTTCACAAAGTCGGTTTGATCCTTTGCGCTGCCTGCATTCGATTGATGCAAGCCTTCATCACATCCTATGATGCCTACACTTCTCAGCGATATAGCTGGCAACAACACCTACGTCTGGGAGTTGGTAATTCTGGTCTTGATACTGATCGCGATCTTCGCCGCCTCGTTCCTCAGCGATGAACCGGACGATTTGGAAGCTTCCGGCGGTGATGCCGAATCAGAGGATGAACCGGATGAAGTTCCAGTCGTCGAAACGGAGGAGGCACCGGAAAAGGACGTGGATTTGGTCCACGCTTCCGGATTGTCGAAACTCTCCAACACCCGTTCCGACAAGGATTTGGGCTTGGTTTTCGAATCGACTCCGGATGTGGTTGATGATCTCACCAAGATCAGCGGTGTGGGCAAGGTCCTTCAAGAGAAGCTCAACGATTTTGGGATCTATCGTTTCGAGCAGATTGCGGCTTGGGACGAGGCCGTGATTGCCGAGTTTTCCAAGCGTCTATCGTTCAAGGGACGGGTGGAGCGCGAGAACTGGGTAAGCCAGGCGGAGAAACTGGCGGAAGAGGTTCGCGGCAGTTGAGCTGCCTTTTAAAGCAGCGAAGCCCCCATGGCTAGGGACCATGGAGGCTGCGTGCGTTATGTTTCGAGTTGCCGATCTTGGCGAATTTTACCGGGAAAGGTCAGGCCGAGGTTCCCAAACGCGTGTTTTGAGCTCGGCCTCGAAGGCCCGCTGAATTGGTTTCGATCCCGTGACAGGGGTCAAATTCCGGCTTGGAGCGATCACGTCGGGAGCCTGAATTCCGGACCCTGCATAGGTTGACCATTCGGAACTTGAGGCCACCTCTGAATTCCTTTGGCCCAGGAACGTGAAGGAAAGGATCAGGCTGACCGAGGCAAATGCGGCAGCTGTGGTAACGAAGACGATTTGGCGACGAAGGCTGCTGGGATTGAGCGGGAGCCGCTTGGAGGTCGATTTTCGGTGGAGTTCGTTTGAGGTTTTTGGGCGGGCGAGGCAAACCGGAGCCGGTGATTGGGGGCCTCCGGGGAGTATCTCCAATGGTCGCTCGCTATCCGGGAGCCGAATGTGATGCGGGCCGTCCAAAGACTTCTCCAGAAAATCGATGGCGCGACAGAAACGGAGAAAGGCCTGGTCGATGACCAAAAGGACGGAAATGTCTGGCGACTCCGCCAGTTCGCTCATGATTCGCAAGAAACTGATTCGCTCGGAAGGGGGAATTTGTTCATCGAAGAGCAACTCCAGCTCATCGACGATGCAGGTGAGGCGGGTGCGCTTTTTGTGATTCGACAACTCGGCTTTCACCATCGCGGCCCATCCGGCCGCCGGGATGGATTGCAGGTCGCAGCGTTTCAGGGCTGGGAAGAGTTGCTCCAGAATTTGCGCTAATCCGCCAAGTTGGCTCCTCCCTGGTTGTGGAGAGAATATTGCCAGGACTCCGACCGAAGGCCGGGTGGAGAGCTCTTGGATCACACTCTTCACAATATTCGGCATCTCCGAAGTCTGGGGCCCAGATAGCCAACAGGCGGACGCGGTTGCTTTGGAAGGGGGAACCGGGGCGAGAGCTCCAATCAGGTTTTTACGGATCGCATCGACAAATTCCGGTTCGATTGGTCCGGGGATCTGAGAAGAAAGGGGGCGCAGCGGTGGCGATGGCTCTGGGGAAAGAGAGGGCACGGGCTGAGTTGGATTGGGTTTATTAAAGTTGAATCGCAATGTTGCGAATGTAACTCACCAAATCTTAGAAGTCGATAAAAATTAAATACCAATATTGCTGTTTAATTGCTATTTTTTAAAATTATTGATTGCTTGTGATTTCAGGGATGCTGAAATTTGAGATATCCTGTCGTGCTCAGCGAACTTTCTTGCTTGGCGAAAAATGCGCTTCAAATTTTGCCTAACTCTTGTAAGATCCAAGGATCATGCGCGAGTTCGCTTACATTCACGAAGAGGGAAATATTCCTGAAACTCTCCAAGGAGTTCCGTTTCTGGAATCCTTTGAAAATCAACACCTTGACGATGTCCTATATTCCAGCAGCATCATTGAATGCGACGCTGGAGACGTTGTGATTGAAGAAGGTGGGAGCGGTTCGCGGATTTACATCCTCATGGCGGGCTCGGTCGATATCAGCAAGCACGGAGAAAAGTTGGCCTCAATCACGAGTCCGGGAGAGATTTTTGGAGAGTTGGCGGCGCTTGGCGATGAAATGCGCTCGGCCACGGTTTCCTCAACAGGCAAAACGTTCTTGCTCGCCGTTGATCAGAAATTCCTCCAAGACATCAAGCCGCGGAATGAGAACCCAAGTTTCTATGCCGCGTTTTATGAGTTTCTTGCCAAAGTCACGGCAAGGCGCCTGAAATCGACTTCAGAGGAACTCAGCCGGTTCGAGCGTGAATTGCACGAGGCCAAGGCGGAATTGGCCAAGTTAAAGGGAGAATAGGGGGAACTCCTGAGTTCTCAGGCTCCCTGGAGGAGTTTTTCGCGGCAGCGGGCAATCTCGATCTCGTCGGCGGTGGACCGCTGAATGTGCATGCTGTCCAGCAACTCGCCCACGTCTTTTCTCAGGCTCGTCCACGCTGTTTCTCGGTCTGGCCAACAAGCTTTCACATGACCAAATAGACTTTCGATACGTCCCGCGATCGTAACGTATCCTTCGTAAAGGCCCATCGAGGATCGAATTTTAGGATTGGATTTCAGGGCATTGACGATGTCGGTCACTGGGTTCAAGCCGTGAAGGCAGGCCTGCATCAACTCATCATTCAAGATCTCTGAATCTTCCGCTCTCAGGTTTTTGGACGCCTTCCAAACCGTATCCAAACAAAGCCCGATGGCTTCTTCCGCAACCTTGCCTGCCTGGTAGGGATGCCCCTGTTCCAAGACCTTGAAGAGAGGCTCGAACTCTTGCGAGTAGTTGTCAGTCCTCTTGGCGAGTTGGCCCTCCGGTAAGAAAAAGTCGCTTGAAGGTTTGGTGGGTTGGGGTGAGACGGAAGGCATTAAACAGGAAGACCAAAAAGCTTAGATTAGTCAACTAACTTTAGCACAATTTTGCTTGACCAAAATGCGCCACCAACCCGGTAGGAGGATGACGGCGACGAACATGGTGCAAACGATTCCCAATGCGCAAGTCTGCCCCAAACTCGCCAGCCCGGGATGTTGCGACCATCCCAAAGATGCGAAGCCGGCCGCCGTCGAAAGCCCGCACACCAGCAGGGCCTTGCCTGTGGTTTGGCCAACCACGTCCAGGTTTCCGCCGCTTCTGCGCAAGGCCAGCTGGATGTGGATGTTGTAGTCGAGGCCGGCTCCGAGAAGGAGTGGAATCGCCATGAGATTGATCTGATTCCAGGCAATTCCCAGGCCACGCATCAGTGCCAGCAGCATGACGCAACTTAGGCCCAATGTCAGGATGCTGAGGACAACGGCCATTGGTGATCGAAACACGAGAAAGAGCGCGACAAACAGCACTACCGCAGAGGGAAGCACGACAAATCTACTGTCGTGTTGATAGAGGCGTTCCAGTGTCGGGCCCAGATTGTCCCAGCCCAGAAGTGTGATGCGCGGGTCTGCATCGGCCAGCAAGAGAAGCTCATGGCGGGTTGAATCCAGCCACACTCCGGTGGTTGATGACACGAGTCCTTTCGCGGTGGGCGGTTCGCCGGGCTCGATTCGGACGGCTTGATTCAGGAGCCAGGTCGCTTCCGGGAGTTTGCTGAAATCCGGCGACCCTCCACCGGCTTTCGCGGCCCACACGTCAAACGCGTTCCTGGCGAAACCAATCGCCGTTTCTCCAAAGTTTTCATCCAGCTTCTGCTGAACCATCGGCCACGCGGAGGACAGTTGCTGAATCGCGTCCGGGTCTTGATCGGGTTGCGGCCACAAGGCATGGGGAATGGTGGCTTTGACTCCGTTGAGTTGTTTAACCTGCTCTTCCCAGGATTCCATCGCGAGCCTGACCGACTCTTCGGTTTCTGCGCGAAACAAAACGGCGATAGGTTCTGCGCCGCCGGCTCCAAGTTCGCGGCGCAAGTTTTCATATTCGACGGCTGTCTCGGAATAGTTCGGGAGCATGGTTTCCGGTCGAGTGTCCATTTGCGGCAAGCCGCGATCGTGGAGCGCGTAACTTCCGACCGAAAGAATCACCAATCCCGCTCCGATCGCCCAACGGCTTGGGGCGGCGAGCGATCCCATATTGCGCGGCTTTCGAAGCTGTTTTCGGGCAATGAGCTGGCGGAAGAATGTCAGGCTCACAACGGAGCCCAGCACCAACCCCACACCAACCAGCGTTCCCAATTGAGCAATGCCGGGAATCGCGCTCAAGTTCAGTGCCGAGAAAACGACGGCAGTGGTTGCCGTTGCCCAAATTACGGGACGCACCACGGCTGTCTGATAGGTGTCGCTCGGATCGGATGGCTGTACCTGTTCCTGATAAACGATCACATTGTAGTCGACCACCAGCGCAATCAGGATCGCCGCGAACCCGATGCTGATGGCATTGAGTTCGCCGTAAAGCAGTCCGCCAAAGGAAATCGTCGTCAGGCAGGTGATGGCCAGTCCAATCGTCAGAACAATCAATGGATAGGCCGTGCGATAGACGAGCAAGAAGAGGAAGAGCACAATTCCAAGCGTAAACACGGCGGAGTAGATCAACTCCAGCCGCATCGTTTGATTCAACTCGACCACATAGGGAGCGTAGCCGCTGATCAGGATCTCCTCCGGGGTGAACTCGGTCCCGATGCTTTGTTTCCAGGATTCGATTCCCGCTTCAATTTTCGCCTGCCAGGCTGCCATTTCCGCGGCTTGATTTCGATCGCCGGGAAAATCGATGAGGATGGCCCGCAGGTTCTCGGAACCGAACTCCAGTCCCTCGGTTTGAGCGGAATCAGGCCTCGGCAATCCCGGGATTTGCGCCAAGCCGAGAGGATCGATGGCGAGAAATGCTTCTTCGGGTTCCAGCGAGAACGACGTCGCCAAGATTTCGAGCGCGGCGTCGATCGCGGAGTCGACTTCCCCCGGATTCGTCAGTCGTGCGGCCAAATTTCGCAATTCGGCTTGCGGACTGTTCAGCCATCCAAGGCCGGCGAGGGCGCCCATTTCTTCCAGACCTTCATCATCCTCCCACGGGAAGCGTTCCCGGACTCGATGTTCCAATTCGGGATACATTTCGCGAAGGAAAGCGGCCAGGCTTTCCGCGATTTCGCGCGGATCGCCGTCAGGAGTTGCCCGGACGGCTACAACCAGGTCGTTCTCTTGCAAAAAGTGACGCTGGTAAACTTCCCGCGCTTCGATTTCCGGTTGGTCTCGCGGAAGTGCGCTCAGGGGATTGGAGCTGAATTCCGTAAAGCGGCCCGTCACCCAGGTCAGTCCTAAAACCACACCGAGGCTGGCGAGAAGGACCCATCTATTTTGCGCAGCTTTCAACTCGTGCCTTCCAAGCCTCAACTCTGGCAGAAATACAAACTGAATTCTTAAGTTGTCCTCACAAAGCCCGAATCATTTTTTGATGAGGGGCTCCGGCTTCATCGTAAATCTCACCCACGGGGACGTAGCCAAGATCGGTGTAAAAAGGGACGGCGTGAGTCTGCGAACTGAGTTCGACCTGTTTCAATCCTCTTTCTCGAGCGATGACGGCGAGAGTTTCCATCATTTGCCGACCGATTCCCAACTTTCGGTAGCTCGAAAGAACTGCGACTCGGCCAATGTGTCCGTCCGGGAGTAGTCTGGCTGTGCCAACTGGTTGGCCCGCTTCGTTCGTAGCCAATACGTGGCAGCAATTTCCATCCTCTCCATCCAACTCAATTTCCGGTGCAAAACCCTGTTCTTCGACAAACACCGCAAATCGTATCGCAGAGAGTTCTGCGTGGTGCGTTTGCCAATCGACGGGCTGAATTTTGAAGTCGGAACTCACAAGGTGAAAAAATTGTCCTAAAAAACCTCAAAAAGTGACATTTGGCGACGTTTAAAAGGTAGTTGAAGCTCCCCGTATCCCGCTTAAAGCTTCGGCGCTCCCATTGAGCCAAGATTTAGATCAAACATGCGAGATTACTTCATCAGGCGACTCCTGCTCATTATTCCAACTTTGCTGGGGGTTACGCTGATCGTCTTCATGATCACTCGCTTTGTTCCAGGCGGTCCGATGGAGCAGGCCCTGGCCCAGATGCGAGCGGTGCAGGTCGGGGGCGGAGGTGGCGTCGGGCAGGAAATGTCGCTCTCAGAGGACCAGCTCGAGGATCTCAAGAAGCTCTACGGCTTCGATAAGCCGGCCATTGTCGCGTATTTTCATTGGTTGGGACAGGCGCTGCAGGGCAGTCTGGGCGACTCGTTCATTTATCAGGAGCCGGTGACGAAGCTGATGGCCGAGCGCCTTCCCATCTCGGCTTACTTTGGAATCGTGACGCTCATCATCACCTACGTGGTTTGTGTCCCGCTCGGAATCGTCAAGGCGATTCAACACCAGAGTCCGATGGATAACCTGACGTCGATCCTCGTATTTGTGGGATACGCCGTGCCGGGCTACGTCTTGGGAGTTCTGCTGCTTTACCTCTTTTCCTTCAAGCTCGGTTGGTTGCCTGCCAGTGGCTTCGTCAGCGCGGATTTCGAAGATAAAGGGTTTTTTGGGAAGGTGGGCGACCTTGTCAGTCACACCGTTCAGCCTCTCATTTGTTATCTGATCGGGAACTTCGCGTTTGTGACCTTCCTGATGAAGAATCACCTTCTGGAAAACCTGGCTGCGGATTATGTCCGGACAGCGGTTGCCAAAGGCGTGGAATTCAAAGATGCCGTTCGCATTCATGCGCTTCGGAACTCGCTGATCCCGGTGGCGACGAACCTGGGTCATCAGGTCAGCGTGCTGATTGCGGGGTCCTTCCTGATTGAAACGATTTTCGACATTGATGGATTCGGGCTCCTCGGGTTCAAGTCAGCCTTGGATCGCGACTACCCGGTCGTGATGGGGGTCGTGCTTCTCTCGGCCGTGTTGATGATGATTGGCAACATTCTCTCTGACGTTTTGGTGGCGCTTGTAGATCCACGAATCCGATTCAAATGATTTCCTTCGACACCATTCTCCAACACGCCAAAGGCTTGTGGCCGGTGAAGGAAGAGTTCCTTGCCTGGCCGCGTTGGAGGCAAACCGCGTTCGTCGCGATCGTGTTTCTCACGGCGTGTTTCGTGGTTCACGAATTCCTGACTCCCTACCGCTGGAGTTGGGCCCATTTGGGGCGCTTGGTGCTGAAGACGTTGTTCGTCGCCGGTCTCTACTTCGTCTCCATTCGCTGGACGCCCAATCCGCTCACCGCGAAGAAACTGGAGCAGTTTCATCAGATCAAACGCGGATACTATTCCTTTCTGATCCTGGCGGGGTTGTTGGTCATCACGATTTTTGGCCCCCTCTTGATCAGCAACCGGGCGTTGGTCGTTGGATACCAGGGGAAGATCCATTTCCCGACCTACACTGCGTTTCATCCCGGAACCGATTTCGGCTTGGATTATGAGTATGAGACGAACTATCGGGACCTGAAAAAGAAGTTCAAAGAGGAGGGTGGGGGATTCGTGATTCTTCCCTTGGTTCCCTATAGCGCGATGGAAAATGACTACGGGAATGGGATTCGCCACCCCGCTCCACCCAGCGTGGAACGTCGCCATTTCCTGGGAACGGACAAAACCGGTCGCGATGTCCTGGCACGCCTCTTTTACGGATTTCAGATCGCGATGCTTTTTACGCTGGGATTTCTTCTCTTGGTGTATGTCATCGGGATTGCCGTTGGATGTGCCATGGGGTATTTCGGGGGCGCGATCGATCTTCTTGGGCAGCGTCTGGTGGAGATTTGGGCAAACATTCCGTTTCTCTACATGGTGATTATTTCAGTGTCGCTGGTGCCTGCCGGAGTTTCGGTTCCGGCCCGAATCGGAGTCCTCATGTTGGTGATGGTTCTCTTTTCCTGGACCACGATGACCTTCTATATGCGGACGGCGACCTATCGGGAAAAGTCCCGCGATTACGTGGCCGCAGCGAGGATTCTTGGAGCAAGCACCCCGCGCATTATCTTTGGGCAAGTGGTGCCGAATACGATTGCCACGATCGTGACCTTTGTTCCCTTCAATCTCGCGAGCGCCATCATTACGATTACCGCGCTCGATTACCTGAACTTTGGCCTTCCGCCACCGACGCCTAGCTGGGGCGCCATGCTCAGTGAAGGCAAGTCAAACATGCAGGCGCCCTGGATTTTGCTTTCGCCCTTTTTTGCCATGATTGGAACGCTCACGCTCGTCACGTTTGTTGGCGAGGCGATTCGTGATGCCTTCGACCCCAAGAAATTTACCATCTACCGTTAACCCTCCGACTCCCCCATGATGAAACTGACCTTGAAAACCCTGTGCTCTCTGATTCCGCTCGCCTTGTTTGTGGGATGTGGAGGCGAAAACGAAAAAGCTGAAGAGCCGGAAATCTCCTTCAATCTTGAAGAAGACCTGGCGAAGTTCTACGCTGACAATGCGGATGCGTTTCAATTCAAGTCTCTCAAAGACTTGCCGGACAATCTGCAGTGGGAAAGTGGCGCCGATCAGAAGGAATTTGGTTCGCCCAATGCGAAGAAGGGCGGGACGTACAATTACTTCATGCCGGATTTTCCGCGGACTCTGAGATTGGTCGGGCCTGGCGCCAGCATGGGCTTTCGAAGCTACATGCTCGACTACAACGGTGGTCCCGGCGGGATGGGGTTGACGGCTCGTCACCCGAACACCCTGGAGCACTTTCCCTGCCTGGCGCGCGAGTGGGCAATTGGCGAAGACGGGAAGACGGTTTTCTATCGGCTTGATCCCGAAGCCCGCTATTCCGACGGCGAGCCAGTGAAGGCTGACGACTACTTCTTTCTCTTCTACTTCATGAGGAGTCCTCACATTAAGGCCCCTTGGTACAACGATTACTTTGAGAAGAAGTATACCAACATCACCAAGTATGATGAACTGACCATCTCCGTCACTTACTCCGAAGCCAAGCCTGATATTCTTTATCGCACGTCGCTGAAGCCCTTGCCGCAGCACTTCTATAAGGACTTTGGGCCTGATTTTGAAAAGCGCTACAACTTCGAGTTTGAGCCGACTACGGGGCCTTACGAAGTGCGTCCTGAGAATATGGATAAGGGGCGTTCCATCACGCTGACCAAGGTCAAGGACTGGTGGCTGGAGGGGCGCAAGTTTTATCGCTATCGCTACAATGTGGACAAGATTCATCTGGAGGTTGTTCGCGAGCCGTCCAAGGCCCTGGAAATCTTCAAGCAAGGGGATATTGATATTCACGGATTGAGTCTTCCTGACTACTGGCATCAAAAGGTTCCCGATGATTCTCCGTTGGTGCAGAATGGCTATCTTCATAAGATTACGTTCTACAATCAGGAGCCCGGGCCGGATTGGGGGTTGAGATTGAACACCTCCAAACCGCCTCTGGATAACAAGGATGTTCGGATCGGTTTGCATCACGCGATGGACTGGGATCTCGTCATCAGGGAAGTCTTCTATGGCGACTATGTTCGCATGGAGACCGCCGAATCCGGATTTGGCGAATTCACGCCCCCTGATTTGAAGGCTCGCCGCTTCGATCCAACCAAGGCGAAGGAACACTTTGCGAAGGCGGGATTTTCCAAGATGGGACCGGACGGAATTTTGACCAACGGCAACGGCCAGCGTTTGTCGGTCACGGTGACGACGGGTTACAAGCGCCTCGAAGACGTCTTGACCGTGCTGCAACAAGCGGCGCGCAAGGCTGGCGTGGAACTGAATCTGGAGATTCTCGAGCAAACCGCCGCTTGGAAGAAAGCGGACGAGAAGAAGCACCAGATCAACTTTGCCGCGCTGAATCGCTCGGTCGAAATGTATCCACGGTATTGGGAGATGTATCACTCCTACCACGCCTACGATGAGAATGGCAAAGTGAAGGCGAATACCAATAACGATACCCAAACCGCGCTCCCCGAACTGGATGCGCTGATCGATCAATACCGCGCATCGGCGGATAAAGAGGAGATGCTGGAGCTTTCGCATCAAATTTCTGCGATTCTGTATGATCACGCGGCGTTTATTCCCGGTTGGCGTCGGCCGTTCTATCGCGTTGGCGTGTGGCGCTGGATGAAGTTCCCGGAGGAGACCTTTGATGCCCGGACCGCGCGGGATTTCGAAGAGATGGGCGTTTACTGGATTGATGAAGAGATCAAGAAAGAAACTCTCGAAGCGATGAAGTCGGGGAAGACCTTTCCGCCGGTGATCAAGGAATACACGACGTGGAAAGAATAGGACGATGCCGCAAATTACCACCAACAACGAACAGACGACCGTTTGCGTCGAGCTTGGCGATCGCAGCTATGATGTGATCGTCGGATCGGGTCTTCTCGCCAATTTGGGTGACCGCATCGCGAGTCTTTCCGGTTTGGCGAAAAGATGCGCCATCATCACCGAGGAACGCGTCGGTCCGCTCTACGGGGAAGCCGTCGCCGAGTCGCTTCAGGACGCCGGGTTCCAGACAGAGACGATCACCGTTCCAGCGGGAGAATCCTCCAAGTCGATGAACGTGGTGACCTATATTTGCCGCGAAATGCTCAAACTCGGCTTCGACCGGAAGGCGTTCGTTGTTGCCCTGGGCGGTGGTGTGATTGGTGACCTTGCCGGGTTTTGCGCTTCTATATTCCAGCGCGGGGTTCCTTATATTCAGGTTCCGACCACGGTGCTCAGCCAAGTCGACAGTTCCGTTGGTGGCAAGACCGGTGTCAATACGCCTGAAGGCAAAAACCTCCTCGGGGCTTTCCATCAACCCAAGCTCGTGATTGCCGATGTAGACACCCTCAAAACGTTGCCGGATCGCGAGTTTCGCGAAGGGTTTGCCGAGATCATCAAGCATGCCGCCATCCGCGATGCTGAAATGATCGAGCTCATCGAAAAACAGGGGGACGACCGAACCGGGATCACCGAATTGATCGCTCGCAACGTCGCGCTCAAAGCGGGCGTCGTCGAAGAGGACGAGCGCGAAACATCGGGAACCCGGGCGCTCCTGAACTTTGGCCATACCGTCGGTCATGGCGTCGAAGCCGCGGCCGGCTATGGCGAGTTGCTCCATGGCGAAGCCATCAGCATTGGGATCATGGCGGCTCTGCGCCTCTCCACCAAACTTTCCGGACTCAAACCAGCCGAGGCCGAGCGTGTGGAAAAGCTGCTTCAACAGTTCAGCCTTCCCCGCACTTTGCCGGGCACCTTCCGGACCAACGCCATCATCGACCTGATGATGCGAGACAAAAAGTTCTCCGAAGGCGCGATTCGGTTCGTCCTTCTCAAAGAGTTGGGAAGCGCCTTCGTCAGCAGTGACGTCACGCTCGAGGAGATTCGGGCGGAGATCGATCGGCTGATTGTGGTCTAGCTTGCGCGAAGGCGCAGGCTTTGCGGTGAAAATTCAGTTTGGCGCGAATCGGGACTCGACCTTTTGGGGATACTGTTCGAAGTCTCTCCGCTATGAGGCATTTCCACGTTTTTATCCTTACCCTTGGTTTCTTCTTCTCCCCGGTTCAGGCGCAAACCATTGACTTCCACTTTCAACTCTTTGAGCTCGATGACGCCATCGCCGATGCGCTGCAACCACGCTTGATTGACGGTGGTCCGACCGCCGCCCAGACGATGGCCAAGATGCAGGACTTCGTGCGTCAACGTCGGGTGGGCCTGGAGGCTGACTTCAATATCCAAACCGCCTCCGGCCAACGCGCCAAAGGCACCTCCAGCCAGAAAACGCTTGAACTGGAGGACGAAAGAGAGGTGACCGACGGGCTTCAAATCGAACTCGACCCGGTTCTAGATGCCTCCGCCAGCGTCGTGGACCTCAACCTCGCGGCGGAATACGCCCAACGCGATGGGGGCGATGTCAAGATCCGGCGTCTCACCACGTCCAGCCTTCTCAAAGTCGGCATTCCTGCGTTGCTCACCCGTTGGCAGGAAGGTGACGAGATCCTCTTCCTCATTGTCACGGCAACCCATCCCGGGCCTCAAAGCGCCCCCGCCAAGCCCAATCGTCAGATCTTCATCGACGCCGCCATGTATGAATCAGATGCGGATGCCCAAGCCCAGCGCGATCCTGTCGCCCGTGTTGTCTTTCCCTCCCGGAGCGGCCAACGCGCGCGCAATGAGATCAGTGTGCCGATGTTCTTCGAAACCGGCGGCGGGTTGGAAGTCCACAACTTGGGCTACCATGTGGAGGTCGATCCCGTGATCGGGGTCGACGGATCCACCATCGATCTCGCCGCCTCCCTTTCCCACGGCAACAAGCGCGGCGGATCCGAGCGTCTTGCCGACGGCACCCGTCTCCCCAAAGTGGAGATTCGCACCAGCAACGCCAGCCAACAGCTGACCGACGGCCAATCCAAACTCTCCGCCGTGCTGCAAACCACGCTCGGCGGCGCGCAATCCGCAGCCGACACCTGGAAAGCGAACCTCGGCGTCAAGATCCAGACCTTGCAGTAGGTCGGTCGATGATCTTGAAGAACTCATCACCATCAAACACCCTCGTTCCGGCATTGCCAAGCCGAGCCCAATCCCTTATTCTTCACAGCCGATGAAAGCATTGTTCAGTTTCGCCATCTTGATCGTCAGCCTCATGGGGCTGCAGAGTTGCGCCGTGGCCACCGCCCCGGTCAAAATCGGCACCAAAGCCGCCACCACCACCATCGGCGTGGCCGGGAAAACGGTCGGGACCGGCCTTGAGATCCTGGACGCACCGTTTGAGGATTAGACTGGCAGGGAGTTGCCACTCACTATTGGAATATAGTTCATAAAGAGGTTATGGTATGTATGAAGTTTTCGGCTGGTTCGTGAGCTGACGAATTGCCTTTGCCGAGATTTTGTTCTTGTTAGCGTTTTGATTCGCGCTATCTGAAAGGTCATCAGGTGATCGACTGTATCCCTGGTGATTGTTCCTGTTTTTATCGTTATGAACGAACTGCCCACCCAAAATTCTGATTCTGCCAAGAATTCCTCTCCCAAGTTGGTCTCCATCTGGCTGAACGGGAAGCTGGTGGAGCGTAGTGAGGCTGCGGTGTCGCCGTTTGATCACGGGTTTCTGACTGGAGATGGCGTTTTTGAGACGATGAAGACGTATGGCGGCAGGCCGTTCGAGTATGACCGGCATTATCGCCGCCTCGCGAATGCGGCGAAGGTGTTTGGCCTGACGATGCCGAGTTCGGAGGCGCTTTTGGAGGCGATCAACGCGGTGTTGCTGGCGAATGGCGAGGAGAAGGCGGATGTGCGTTTGCGGGTGACGTTGACCGGCGGTGAAGCGCCGTTGGGAAGTGAGAAGGGGGCGGCCGAAGAGACGCTGGTCGTTGCGAGCGGCGCCTTGCCCGATCATCCGGAAACGGGTGCCGTGGTGACGGTGCCCTATTGCCGCAATGAGCGTGGAGCCTTGGTGGGCCTGAAGACGACGTCGTATGGCGAAAACGTGATCGCGCTGAAGACGGCGAAGGAGCAGGGGGCGAATGAGGCGATTTTTCCGAACACGCAGGGGCATCTTTGCGAAGGGACGGGATCGAATATCTTTTTGGTGCTGGATGGCCAGTTGATTACGCCGCCGTTGAGTGCGGGTTGCCTGACGGGAGTGACGCGGGCGGTGGTGCTGGAGCTTTGCGAGAAACTGGGGATCGAGGTGAAGGAAATCGATGTTCCGATTGAGCAGTTGGCAAAGGCTGACGAGGCGTTCCTGAGTTCAACGCTGCGTGAGATTCTGCCGATCAGCGCGGTGGACGGAGTTGCGCTCACCTTTCCCGGGCCGATCTCGCTCCGGATCCGCGAGGCGTTTCAAGAGATGGTCGCTTCGGTGCGATAGACGCCTTGGGCGTTTTCGGGGCAAGAGAATGGCTTGATCTTTGGGAATCCACTGGGTAGGTAACCTTCCCCTGGATATGATTCCTGCGTTTCTGGCTTTACCCCTTACCAGTCGCGTTTCTTTAAACTTGGCTGAGATGTCCGATCCAATCTCATGAATCGGCTTCTTTGGCAGCTTCTGGTTTTTGGGGCAATTTCCACGTTTGCCAGGGGTTCGGAGCACCAAGAGGCGTTGGAGATTCTGGAACAGGGTTGTGTTGCCTGCCACAACGCTCACGACAAGAAAGGTGGCGTCATTCTCGATCGCAGTCCCATCGTCGTTGATGATTTGGCGTTGATTCTGGATTCGGTCAGCGGTGAGGAACCGGAAATGCCAAAAGAGCGGGAGGGGCTCTCCACATCGCAGATTTCGGCTTTGGAGAAGTGGGTGGCGGCGGGGGCTCCGATTCCGAAAGGACGCGTGTTGCGTGATACCTATGTGGTCGATCGGGCGTGGTGGTCGCTCCAGCCGATTGCCAATCCGGAACTGCCGGAGACGAACGATTGGTGCAGGACGGAAGTCGACCGTTTCGTGTTCGCCAAACTGAGCGAGAAAGGCCTCCAGCCTTCGGAGGAAGCTGATGCGCGAACGTTGATTCGACGCCTGACTTACGACCTCACCGGACTTCCTCCGGTTCCGGAGGAAGTGGATGCCTTTCTGGAGCAGTCGCGTCACGACCCGGACCAGGCTTACGTGGAGTTGGTGGAACGCTTGTTGGCGTCGCCACGCTACGGCGAGCAATGGGCACGGCATTGGTTGGACGTCGCCCGCTACGGTGAGTCGCATGGTTATGACAAGGACAAGGCGCGCTTCAAGGCCTGGCCTTACCGCGATTATGTGATTCGGAGTTTCAATGCCGACAAGCCGTGGTCGCGCTTTGTTCGCGAACAGATTGCCGGCGATGTGCTGTGGCCGGGGGAGCCTGACGGGATTGTTGCGCTCGGGTTTATCGCGGCTGGGCCGTGGGATTTTATCGCTCATTCGGAAGTTGGTGAGAAGAAGCTGGATGGCCGGATCGCGAAGCATCTGGATCGCGACGACATGGTCAGCGCCGTGTTCAACGCGTTCCTGAGCACCACGGTTCAGTGTGCGCAGTGCCACAATCACAAGTTCGACCCGGTTTCGATGGAGGATTATTACCGGCTCCATTCGGTCTTTGCGGCGGTGGATCGGCGGGACCGGGTTTACGATCAGGACCCGGTGATGACGCGTCGGCGAGAGGCGTTGGAGGTGGAGATTGGTCGGCTCAGCAGTGAAATCGCGGCGATTGACCAGGAGATCAAGGAGCGTGGCGGGATCGAGCTTGCGCAACTGGAGACGAAGGTGCGCATGCTGGAGAAGAACGGAGCGGCGTTGCTGAAGACGGTGCCGGAGCACGGTTACCATAGCCAGATCTCGCAGAATCCCGAGGAGGAGAAGTGGATCGAGTTCGTGTTGCCGGCTGAGGTGGAGATCGCGCGGATCCAGTTGATCGGGGCGCACGATCCCTATGCGGGAATCGGCGCGGGGTTTGGGTTTCCGCTGCGGTTTAAGGTGGTGGCCGACAACGTTTTGGTCGCGAATCACAGCGAGAGCGATGTTCCCAATCCGGGGGTCGCCCCGCTCGAAATCGGAGTGAGCCGACGGGCGAAGGTGGTTCGGATTACGGCGACGAAGCTGGCCGAGCGCAAGGCGGACTTCATCTTCGCGCTTGGCGAAGTTCGCATCTTCAACGCCGCGGGTCAGAACATCGCGGGCACGGCCGCTTTGAGTGCGAAGGACTCGATTGAGTCCGGAATCCGTTGGGGCAAAAAGAACCTGATCGATGGAAAGTTTGCCACGGGTGGAGATCCGGCCGCAATGGCGCGATTGGCGGCGTTGCAGGATCAGCTCCGGAACCTGCGCGCCAAACTGGAGACGCCGGAGCGCGCCGACCGCCGTCAGCAGCTGACCGTGAAGTTGGAGGCGCACCGGAAGGAGCTTTCCGGATTGCCAGAGGGCAAACAGGTGTTCGCCATCGCGACCCACTTCAAAAAGAAGGGCAACGTGATTCCGACCGAGGGAAAGCCGCGTCCCATTCATCTGCTGCATCGGGGTGATCTGCGTTCGCCCGGCGCGGAGATGGAGCCGGGAGCGCCCGCGCTCTGGAACGGCATCGAACCCGTGTTTGCGCTGCCGGAAAACCACACGGAGGGAGACCGGCGGGGCGCGCTCGCCAATTACCTGACGGACAAGAAGAATCCGTTGTTGTGGCGCTCGATCGCCAATCGGGTTTGGCTCTATCATTTTGGTCGGGGCATTGTTGATTCGCCGAACGACTTTGGGCGAATGGGGATGACGCCGACGCATCCGGAGTTGCTGGATTGGCTGGCCTTTCGCCTGCGGGAGACCGGATCGATCAAGGATCTCCACCGCGTGATGGTGATGAGCGCGACCTACCGGCAAAGCTCGGCGCACGATTCGCGGAAAGCGGATCTCGACAACGGGAACACGTTTTATTGGCGCATGAACCGTCGAAAACTGCGGGCGGAGGAATTGCGGGATTCGGTGCTGACAGTGGCGGGGAAGCTGGATTTGAAGATGGGTGGGCCGAGTTTTCGGGATTTCCAATTCAAGGACGACCACACGCCGAAATTTTGGTATCACCTTCACGACCCCAACGATCCCGACTCGCATCGCCGCACGATTTATCGCTTCATCGCGCGAAGCCAGACGCAACCGTTTCTCACCACGTTGGACTGTGCTGACCCTTCGCAAATGGTGGCCAAGCGTGATGAAACGACAACCGCTCTTCAGGCTCTCGTGTTGATGAACAATCCTTTCATGACGGCGATGGCGCGAAATTTTGCCGAGCGGCTCGCAGGCGCGGAGAATCCGATCGAAGAAGCGGTTCGAGAGGCGTTAGGACGTGCGCCGGATGCGGAGGAGTCGGCAAGCCTGACAAGCTATCTTGAAAAGCATGGTTTGGAGGCAACCTGTCGCCTGATCTTTAATCTCAACGAGTTCGCGTATGTGGATTGAAGGAGGTTTACAGGAGAGAACGGAGGAAACAGAGGGGATTTTGGAATTCGTGATACCGTTCACGCTGGGGTAGAAATTTATGCATCCACTTTTCCAGAAGGCAGATGGGTTGACCGGCGAAATCATTGCAGCGGCGATTGAGGTGCATCGCGCGTTGGGGCCCGGACTTTTGGAGAGCGTTTACGAGCGCTGCCTCATGCGGGAGCTGGAGTTGCGCGGGCTGAACGCCGTGCGGCAAAAGGCGGTGAAGATCGAATACAAGGGATCTGAGTTCGAGGAATCGCTTCAGTTTGATGTGCTTATTGAGGAAAGTGTCTTGGTGGAGGCAAAGGCGGTTCAGCAGGTTTTGCCCATTCATAAAGCGCAACTCTTGAGCTACATGAAATTACTCGACATCCCGGTTGGGCTCGTGATCAACTTTCACGAAATGAAGTTGGTCGATGGTGTTAGCCGCTTGATGCAGGCTGGAGCGAATCGGCGAAATTCAACCGAAGAAAGCGGAGGCTGATGATGAATGGGGTGTCCCGAATCGCGCGTTCCCAATTGGCAATTGCGGTCTCCGTTGACTTCGTTTCCTCTTGTTTGAAAACCTTCCTGTTATGAAACCCCGTCGCAACTTTCTTACCGGGCTGGCCGGCTCGTTTGGCGGGTTGGCGCTGACGGACTTGTTGGCCACAGATGGCGTTCTTAAGGCGAAGCATCATCCGGCGAAAGCGAAGCAAGTCATTCAACTGTTCATGGCGGGAGCCGCCAGTCACGTCGATCTGTTCGACCACAAACCGCAGTTGGAGAAGGAGCATGGCCAGCAATGGGATCCGGGGGAGGACGTGGAGTTGTTCCAGAGCTCTCCGGGCGCGAGCGCCAAATCGTATTGGGATTTCCATCCGTATGGCCAATGTGGAAAGCCGCTCAGTGAGGTGGTGAACCCGTTGGGAAGTGTGGTCGATGAAATGGCGTTCGTGCACAACCTGGTGGGGCAGACCGGCGTTCACAGCCAGGGGACGTTGCTGCAGACGACCGGGTTTGGGCGGCCGGGGTTTCCCAGCGCTGGTTCCTGGATCAGTTATGCGCTCGGCTCGGAGAATGAGAATTTGCCGAGCTTTGTCGTTTTGCCGGATCATCGCGGGTTTGCCTCCAACGGGGTGAAGAACTGGTCGTCCATGTTTCTTCCGGCGGAACATCAGGGAACCGTGATTCGGCCGGGAGACAAAACGCCGATCAACGATCTGTTCCCACCGGAGAAGGACGAGTTCATCACTCCGGACGCGGATCGCGACGCTCAAAAACTGCTTCGCACCTTGAATCGGAAACACGCGGCGACTCGACCGGGAGACAGTCGGCTTCACGCGCGCATTCGCAGCTATGAACTCGCTGCGCAAATGCAACTGAGCGCGACGGAAGCTCTCGATGTTTCTCGCGAACCGCAGCACATCAAGGATCTCTACGGACTCGCTCCGGAAGGTCCCGGCATCGACGATTCGAAGATCAATCCCAAAGCCGAGGCCGAGTTTTTCGGGCGAAAGTGTCTCATTGCGCGGCGGTTGATTGAGCGGGGCGTGCGTTTTGTCCAGATTTTCAGCGGCAACGAAAACGGCTTCCCGCGCCGCAACTGGGATTCCCACGAAGATGTGAAACGGGACCACGGTCCGCTTGCGCATGGAATGGCCGTTGGTGCGGCGGGGTTGATCCGGGATCTCAAACAGCGCGGCATGTTGGACGACACGCTCATCCTCTGGACCACCGAGTTTGGACGGATGCCTTGTGCCCAGCGTGGAACCGGGCGCGATCACAACCCGTTCGTTTTCACGAACTGGCTTTGCGGGGGCGGGATCAAGGGAGGCACCACCGTGGGCGAAAGTGATGAATGGGGTTTCAAACCACTCGATCGCGAAAACCCGACTCAGGTCTACGACATTCACGCCACCATGCTCCACCTCCTTGGCATTGATCACCAGCGCCTCACCGTTCGGCATGATTCGATCGATCGTCGCCTGACCGATGTGCATGGTCACGTGATCAGGGGACTTCTATCATGAGCGAATCATCCAAGCCGAAAATCCGTTATGCGCACGTCAACATCATTGCCGAGGATTGGCGTGAGTTGATGCGGTTTTATGTCGAGGTTTTCGACTGTGAGCCGGTTGGCTCTGAGCGGGACCATCACGGCCAGCACACCGATGATCTCACGGGTATGAAGGATGTCCGCGTCGTGGGCCAGCATTTGCGGGTTCCCGGTCACGGCCCAAACGGCCCCACCATCGAGATTTTCGGCTACAACAAGCAGCTTCCCCAGCAAAAGCCCGCGATCAATCGCCCGGGGTTCGCGCACATTGCCTTTGAGGTTGAGGATTTCGAAGGCGTGCGTCGGCAAGTTCTGGATTGGGGAGGAGAAGACTACGGCAAGGAGATCACCATCGAGATTCCAGGAGCCGGGAAACTGACGCTCATTTACCTGACGGATCCGGAGGGGAACATCATTGAGCTGCAACGCTGGCACTAGCCAAAAACGGCGTTGATTGCGCCGTTGGTTTCGATTTGGAAAGTTTGGAAGATTTTTGGGCAGAATGATGTGAAGTAAGTGTATGCGAAAAATTCCCTTCAGCTTCGTTTTCGCCGTGATTGGTGCGCTGGTAACGCTCATCCACGCGTCGCCGATTCAGGATGTCGTCGAGCAGGCCGAGCCGGTCGCTCGCTGGACCTTTGATCATTCCGGCTCCTTCAATCCACCGGGACAGGGGGCGGAATTGGGAGAAGGACCGCGTTCGCCCGAGTTTCCGGACTTCGACGATCGCAATATGGCACTTCGATTTGAGAGTCCGGGGCGGATCGAGGTTTCCGATTCTCCCGAGCTTCGGTTCGACAATGGGGACGAGATCACGATTGAGGCGTGGGTGAACCCAGCCACGTCTTTCTCGAGTCAGGGCTACATTATCGGGAAGGGGCGAACCTCTAATTCCGGCTTTGCAACGACGAACCAGAATTGGGGATTCCGGCTTCGACAAACCGGTGCGGGAGCCTGCGTGAATTTCCTCTTTCGCAGCCGGAAGAATGGCGATCACCCCGGAGATTGGCATCGCTGGACATCGACGCGAGGATTCGCTGTCGGCAGCGGATGGCATCACGTGGCGATGAGTTACAAGTTCGGGGACCCCAATAGCATCAAAGGCTTTATCGATGGCAACGAGGTGAAAGGAATATGGGATATGGGTGGAGCGACGACTCAACCGCCGGTCGTGGACGCCGATCAGGTTTGGATCGGCTCGGCGATGAATGGCGACAAGGGCAATTCCTTTCGCGGTTCAATCGACGAACTCGCGCTGTATCGCCGAATTCTCCCGGCCAAGGAGTTGACCGCACGTTGGAAGCACAAGCCTCAACCGTTGGAAATGCCGGAATTGGTCGATGGGAAGGTTGCGGTTCAGTTGTTCGGCCCCTTGGCAAGCATTGACAAGATTCCAAGCGGCGGAGTGAAGTTGCTCACTGAATGGACTCAGGAGGCCTTTGGATTTACCCGTTTGCCGCATCGCTATGATGATTGGGGCGTCCGCGAGGATTGGGGAAAGACGTGTTTGGTTCGCGCGTGGAGCGAAATTGAGCTGCCGGCGGGCACCCACGAAATCCTGGTGAGATCGCGTGGAATGTCTCGGCTCTGGATTGACGACAAAGTCTTGGCAACGACACGCAAGCAACCGAATCGCGGAGGCGCGCATCATGTCGTTGATCCGTTGCCCGAAGTGCCGCGCCCGGGAATGCGACCTGCGGCGATGAATGACGACGAAAAGTTGATCTCGTTCACGTCCACGGGCGGCAAGCATCGCGTCTTGTGGGAAATCATCATTGGTGGCCCCAAATACCGGCTGGAATTTGGAGAAACCTGTCTTTCCGTGGCGCAGCCGGGCGAAATGTTCCGGATTTTGGGAGCGAATCCAACGTTTGAGGTAACGGACGCGGGTTGGTTGGCTTATCGGGCGACTCAGGAACAAATGCTGGACCGGATGGATTCAGCGACCCGGTTGAAGAAGGGGGCCAGCCAGGACGCCTATTGGGCGAAACGTCACCAGTGGGCGAAGGAACAACTGGATTGGGGGACTCGAGGCGAGACGATTGACGACCAATTGAATCAGCGGATCGCGGCCACAAATCAGAAGGCGGGCGAGGGCGATGACCCGACCGGCTTTCATGCCAACATCGAGCCCCTGTTGTCCGAGCATTGCTATCGCTGTCACGGTGAGAAGGAGAAGGGCGGATTGAATCTGCAGAATCGGGAGATGGCGTTGAAAGGTGGGGATTCCGAGCTGCCCGCAATCGTTCCCGGCAAGCCCATGGAAAGCTTCCTGCTGGAAGTGGTCGGACCGGATGCGGGAGATGATAAGATGCCGCCGAAAGGGGAGGGGTTGAGTTCCGGGCAAGTGGCGATGCTGAAGACGTGGATCGAGCAGGGGGCGCCGATGCCTGAAAAGCAGCGAATGGTGGAAGTTACCCCGATCGTTGATGATGCGACCTTCCTGCGTCGCGTCTATCTCGATACCGTTGGGGTGGCTCCGACCCTGGCCGAGGCAAAGGCGTTTCTCGCGGATCAAGATTCGACCAAGCGAACCCGGGTCGTTCGGGAATTGCTCGACGATCCGCGTTGGGCGGATAACTGGGTTGGTTACTGGCAGGATGCGTTGGCGGAAAATCCCAACCTGTTGAAGCCGAACCTCAACAACACCGGACCATTCCGGTTCTGGATTTACGAGGCCGTGCTCGACAACAAGCCCATGGATCGCTTTGCGACCGAATTGATGATGATGCGCGGCAGCACCTGGGGAGGTGGCGCCGCTGGATTCTCGATTGCCTCGCAAAATGACGTGCCGATGGCGGCGAAGGCGCATGTGGTTGGTTCCGCATTCCTTGGCGTGGAGATGAAGTGTGCGCGTTGTCACGATGCCCCGTATCACGAATGGACCCAGGGCGACCTGTTCCAAATGGCGGCGATGCTGGATCGTAAAACACTGGCGATTCCAAAAACGAGCACGGTTCCTGCCGCATTTTTCGAGGCGAACAAGGATCGAAAGGCGTTGATCGAAGTCACCCTGAAAGAAGGCGCCAGAGTTCCGCCCGAGTTTCCCTTCAGCAGTGAAGAGTGGAATTATCCCTCAAGCTATCCTCCCGAATTTCTGCGCAAGCCTGACGATACCCGCGAGCAGCTCGCGGCGGATGTCACGACGTCTTTTCGCTTCGCTCGAGTCATTGCGAATCGGGTTTGGGCGCGCTACATGGGGGCTGGCATTGTTGATCCCGTTGATGATTGGGAAGGCAATGCCCCGAGTGATCCGGAGTTGCTCGCCCTTCTCCAGAATCAGTTCATCAATGACGGCTATGATCTGAAGAAGCTGGCCTTCCGAATTTTGACGAGCGAAGCCTATCAGCGGGAAGCGATCGAGAAGCCCGTCAATTCCCCCTCGGAGGAGCGTTTCTTTCAGGCTCCCTATCGCCGCCGCATGAGTGCTGAGCAGATTGTGGACACCGCGTTTCATGCGGCAGGTCAGGAGATGCGGACCGAAGAGCTGACCATGGATATTGAGGGGACGCTCGACGCCTCCCGGTTCCTGAATTTCGGCTATCCGCAGCGCGCCTGGGAATTCACCACACTCGCCAACGAGCGGGATCGGCCCAGTTTGGCGATTCCGCGGGCGCAAGCTGTCGCGAACGTGCTCAAGGCATTTGGTTGGCGCAATTCGCGTCCCGAGCCTTCCACTCATCGCGAAGAAGAGCCCAATTTGATCCAACCAGGTGTTTTGGCCAATGGTGTTCTTGGCACCTGGCTGACCCGGTTGAGCGACGATAGCGAATTGACGGTGCTTGCGAGAAATGCCGAGACCGTCGATTCGCTCGTGGACGACCTCTTTCTCCAAATTCTGACGCGCTACCCCTCAGATGCTGAGCGAGCTCAATTCGTCGAAATGCTGGCTCCCGGATTCGAAAATCGCAACTTTTCTCAATCCGAGATCGCGCCTGCTCCCAAACCCCGCCGATTTCGCCATGTCTCTTGGTCCAATCATCTGAACTCGGAGGCGAATAAGATTAAGGTTGAGATGGAAGCCTTTGCGCGTGAGGGAGATCCGCCTACCCGGTATTTGCGACCGGTTTGGCGGGAGCAGATGGAAGACGCGATTTGGGCGTTGTTGAATTCGCCGGAAATGGTGATGATTCCGTGAGGTATTGTCCCGTTAGGCTTCGATAAATGAGCATCAAGCTGTTGCATTTTTCGAATACTCCAGCAATTATGGAGAATTGATTCGATTTCGGAATTCATCAAAAATCGGACAATCAGCCCAAATATCACTGCCTACCCATCTATGGAAAACCTTGTGCAATCTTGGAAAGCTCGTCTCAACGCCTCAAATCTGGACGAATCGCGGAAACTCGAGTTCAAGACTGTGATCAGCCAGTTTCTCAGCGACTGGGACCACCTGGCGAATTCCGACCAAGGGCCTACCCGGGTACAAGCTTCCCAGAGTCTCCGTCAATTGCGTGAAAAGCGGAGTAGTGCAGAAAAGATCCAGTCTTGGCGGGATGCTTTCGATTGGTATTTCGACGCCGATCAATCCGCTGCCAAAGAGGAGAAGTCACGCCTCAAGGCATTTGCCCAAGGTTTTCAAAAACGGGCAATGCCATTGCCAAACGTGGCCGGACCGGGATCCGCTCCCATCTTGAATCGCGTGGCCTACGATCGCGCCGCGAATGCCCAGAATCTTCGTGAGCGCACCCGAAAGTCGTATTGGAACTGGTTGCGCCGTTACGATCAGTTTTGCCGCAAGGCACAGATCGATCTGGATTTGGCGAGCAGCGTGGAGGCGTTTCTCGATCATCTTCGCGATGAGGAAAAACTGGCGCCGATGAGCCGGACGCAGGCCTTGAACGCGCTGAAGTTTCTTTACCGCCACGTTTTTTCAAAACCCTTCGAAGCCAAAGTCAAGCCCGCCCGAAAAAGTGAGCGGACGCCGGTCGTCTTGAGCCGCAAGGAACTGGAGTTGCTGTTTGAGGCAATGGAGCCGGATCTGCAATTGATGTGCCGCGTCATGTATGGTGCGGGCTTGAAGCTGACGGAGCTTCTCGAGCTTCGGGTTCGCGACATCGACTTGGAAGAGAAAAGGCTCGTGGTTCCGGATAGTCGAGGCGAAGCCAAACGAACGGCTCCGCTCCCGAATGCGGTCCAATCCGAACTCAAGACTCATCTTGAGACGGTCCTGCAACGGTATGAGTCGGATCGTCATCACGGCGCTCCCGGAGCAATGGTTTCGGAGGCGATTCTCTTGCGTCATCCTGAGGCTGACTCGGCCTGGGATTGGCAGTGGGTGTTCCCGTCCCGCAACTGGACGAGAGATTCCGAAACCAATCAGCGTCGTCGCCATCACTGGAACGCGTTCACCTTTCAGCGAAGCGTGAAGCGGGCGGGCGAAAAAGCAGGCTTGACCAAGAAAGTCACGCCGCATGTGTTTCGCCACAGCTTTGCCACGCATCTCCTTCAGTCCGGCACCGATCCCAAAGCGGTGCAAAAGCTGATGGGGCACCGCACGCTGGAAACCACGCTTTCCTACCTCCATGCCATCCGCAACGAGCAGGAAGTGATTCGCAGCCCTCTCGATTATTGATCGGAGAGGGATTATGGTCATGTGGGGAGGTGTCCTCACACTTCCGCATCTTCTTCCGGTTTTCGGGTTGTCTTCTCGCGCTTTTCCGCAATCTTTTGCGCCTTGGTGCGTCCAAACCCAACTACGTTGATGATTTACCGTCGCGAACTCAGAGCATTTCTCTTTATTCTCTCCACTTGCGCAGCTGCATTCCTGCTTTCCAGCTGTGGATCCGTGATGTCCTCGCCCGGTGCCGACCGCTATCTTCCCTATGAGATTGCCAACCCTTCCCAACTTGGCAGCCAAAAGACGGAGGACAGCCCCATCGCGGATCAGGTTTCCCATTGGGAAGGGGATGGAGTGCGTGGGCAGCCAAAGATCGTCATCGATGTATCCGACCAACGCGCTTATTTTTACAAAGGGAACCACCTCGTGGGAGTGTCGAAAGTCTCCAGCGGCAAGGATGGGCACATGACGCCAACGGGAAGCTTCAAAATTACTCAGAAGAGTAAGGATCACCGTTCCAATCTCTACGGAAACTATGTGTATCCGGACGGAACGGTTGCTCAGGCCGACGTTGACGTTACGAAAGATCCCAAACCTTCAGGATCGCAGTTTGAAGGAGCGCCGATGCCCTATTTTATGCGATTTCACGGTGGAGTCGGCCTTCATGCCGGATACTTGCCAGGGTATGCGGCCAGTCATGGTTGTGTCAGGATGCCGCGGCGCATGGCGGAAATCTATTTCAACAATGTGAACCTCAAGACTCCGGTCGTTGTTCAGCCGTGAGCGAACCCGGATTTCCAGATCCCTCGACCACCTTGGAGATTGATCTGGAGGGCGTAGCCCAATTGAAGCAGTCTGATGTTGAGTTTGTGCTCGTCGATTGCCGGGAACAGGACGAGTACGACTTTTGCCGAATCGAGGGATCGCGACTGATTCCGCTGAGCCAATTCGCCGAGTTGGCAACGGTCAGTTTGACCGACCGGGAACTTCCTGTCGTTGTCTATTGTCACCACGGGATGCGGTCCCTCCAGGCAACACAGTTTCTCCGCTCGAAAGGCTTCAAATCCGTTTTTAGCATGCGGGGTGGAATTGACGCCTGGTCGATTGAGATTGATCCGAGTATCGCGCGGTATTAATTGAGCGTCGTGGAAACTGCTCAACCGCCAGTTGCGTTGACCATTGCAGGGTCGGATTGCTCGGCCGGAGCCGGGTTGCAGGCGGATTTGAAGGCGTTTTCCGCGTGCGGAGTTTACGGCGTCACCGCAGTTTCCGCCTTGGTGGTCGAGGCTCCGGGAATCGTCAGCCGCGTCGAAGCTCAACTGCCGGAAGTCGTCGCGGAGCAGGTTCGGCTTCTGAGCGATACGTTTCCGATCGCCGCGGCGAAGACAGGACTGTTGGCGTCGGCGGACGTGGTCAGGGCTGTGCAAAAGGTTCTCGAACCGACGACCTTTCCACTGGTGGTCGATCCTGTCGCGGTTGCTTCGACTGGATACTCGATGGTCGGACCTGGATTTGCCGATGCCCTGCGCGAGTTTATTGAAAAGCGGGCGAGTTTGGTGACTCCGAACCGGAAAGAGGCTGAAGAACTTCTGGGAAAACCGATCGCATCCTGTGACGCAGCGAAAGAGGCCGCCTCAGCCTTGTCCCGCGAATTGGGATGCCCGGTTTTGCTGAAAGGCGGTCATTTTGACGGGAGCGAGTGCGTGGATTTCCTGGCGGAAGGCAACCGAATCGAGTCGATTACCGGGGCGCGAATCCCGGATGGCGATATTCATGGGACGGGGTGCACGTATTCCGCGGCCATCACGGCGCGTCTCGCCCAAGGCTTTGAATTGGCTGAAGCGGTGCGATTGGCGCGGCGCTATCTGCACGAAACGCTGGCTGCAGCCTACGTTTGGCCGAAAATTCGTGGTGAATCCGTCAAAGCCTTGGCTCATTTTCCGGAAAATTCGCAAACGTGACGGATTCGTAATGGAAAGTGTGGGGTTGGCGTCATTTTCGACCTTCAACCTGCGATCCATGAAAATCGCTCCTCCCCTTGCGAAACTTGCACCGCTCGCAGCCTTTGCTGTTCTTCAAGCACTCCTGATCGCCGCATTGGCGGAAACGCTTGGCCCGTCTGAAGGTAGTCAATCAACGACCAAGATCGTTGCCGAACACAGCAACTTCGATTCGGGCGAAAACCTGGTGTTGTTTGAAACCGACGTGGTGTTTAGCAATGCCAGCATGACGATGAAGTGCGACACTCTGGAGGTTGAGCTCAATCCGGATCGCAATGAAGGAGTCGGGGCGGCCGGAAGCATCAAAACCGCGAATGCGAGTGGCTTCGTCGTCATCGAAACCGAGAACCAGGAAGGAGATCCGGTTATCGCAACGGCCCGGAATGCGATTTACGACACGGCGCGCGACATGGTGGTGCTCTCCAATTTTCCCAAGATCCAGGACAACGGCCAGGAAGTGATCGGTACATCTTTGGACACTAGGATTTTTCTCTCGAAAGACGGAAAATACCGCGTGGAAGGCCCAAACCGGACCACCATCCTGCAAAAGAATTTCAACGCCCCCTTTTAACCTCAATCTCCTGTTTATGGTTCAGCTGAGTTCCCATTCCTTCTCGACGTAAGCTACCCGATCGGCCAAAGTCATTGGTGTGAAAGTTTTGGTCGTGGAAGATGAATCCCAAATTGCATCGTTCATTGAGAACGGTCTCAAGGAGCAGGGCTTCATCGTGGATGTCGCGGACAATGGCATTGACGGTCTCGATTTCGCAACAGATCGAACCTACGATGCGATCGTTCTCGACGTAATGCTTCCGGGAAGGGATGGGCTCAGCATTCTTCGGCAACTGCGGGAGGCGCAGAACAACGTGCCGGTGATTTTGGTGACGGCACGTGATGGCCGGGGTGAACGGGTCGAAGGGCTGGATCTGGGCGCGGATGACTATATCACGAAGCCGTTTTACATGGATGAACTGGTCGCCAGGCTTCGTTCGGTTTGGCGGCGATCGGCCGGTCAAGGATTGAGCGTGCTGACCGTGGCGAATCTGAGCGTGAACCTGATGACTCATGAGGTGACGCGCGATGGGACGCCGATTGAATTGGCCCACAAGGAATTTGCTCTGCTGGTCTATTTGATGCGGTCGGCGGGACGGGTCATGACCCGAACCCAGATTCTGGAGCAAGTCTGGGAATATCAATTCGATCCAGGGACGAACATCGTCGATTCCTATATCGCGAGACTGCGCCGCAAGGTGGACGACGGATTTGAGCCCGCGTTGATCGAGACCTTGCGAGGAGTGGGCTACCGGCTCAAGACGGTGGATTGAGCACTACGCCGGATCTTTCCGAAAGCACCAGGAGCGATAACTCAATTCTCCAGATTGGAGGGCGTCGTAAACTTTCGAATTCGGGACTCCGGCGAAATCCCTCCCCAATGAGTGCAGGAACGACGGAAGGCACGTTTCGACCAATTGAAGGCTTTTGCTGGCATTTTGGTTCATCCCGCGAAGCACCTCTTGGCTGATATCGCGGGATTTGACGATCGAAAGGGCGCAATTGGAGATATCCCGTTCCCAATCAGAAAAGCCCTCGCGAAAGCGGAAGTCGGCATAGAGAAAATGACCTCCAGGTTGAAGAACGCGGTGAACTTCGGCCAAAAAGCCCGGGAAATCAGGATAACAGTGGGAAGCCTCGACATTGATGATGGCTGAAAAGCTTTCATCGGAAAACGGGAGAGCTTGCGCATTTCCCTGCAGGAAATTGAGATTTTCGAGCGAATGGCGTTCCTGGCAAAAGGCCACGCCCTTCGGGTTGAGATCCAGCGCGGTGGTCCGTTCGGGCTGAAACGTCCGTGTCACCCAGGAGGCGCCTCCGCCGTGGCCGCAACTGACCTCGAGAATGCGTTGGCCGGCCAGATCGACCTGGGAAGCCACATGATGGTAAAGCTGGATGCAAAACCGGTTCGCTTCATCCTCGGGCTCGAGTTGCAGCTTGGCTGTCGCATCGTCGAGTTCTTCGAATGCGTAGTTCAGGAACAGAACATCCTTCTCCTGAAGCCGCTTCGTGAGATAGGGATACCAAAGGCGCCAGATCGTCTCGCGAACCTGGTCAATAGCAAAAAGACGATCGAGCATGATGGGGGGGGAGGCGGATTTCCTACCGAAGTGTATCGCTGGAATACTGCATCGATGCCGGTGGGGCTCGCAAATTCGGATGGTAGAGTTTTGCCTCGTTGTAGTGAAAGACGCTGCTGAAGAAAATGGTTCCAACCGCGAGAAGGATGGTGGCGATGGTCAGGCCGGTTCCGACTTTGTTCTTGCCTCCGACGAGGAGCGCTCCAATCGCGACAGCAGCCGTGAGATAGTAGAGCCACTTCGCATTTCGTCGATTTTTGGTCTTCGCAATGAACCCTTCGGCCCGGTCAGGTTGGTCAATTTGGTAAACCTGGACAATTCGAGCCTCGGCAGCTCCGCGGCGGTTGAGATACGGGCCAATCATCATCGCGCACCCGGCGATGAGAATGAGACCTAGCATCTGACTCTTTGGTTCTTTGACGATCAGCGCGAACAGAAAGATGATCAGTCCCAGCCCGATCCCATAAATAAACATCGGCTCCAGCATCAGGTAGCCGTATTCCGGACTTCCCAGTGCGGTGAAAAATTCCCTCAGAAGCTGTTCGCTTTGGTTCATGGTCGCAGCTCAGAGCAATTCAGTTTGGATCGGTGCGGGAGGCGTCGCGCCGAGTTTGGTGTAGGCTTTCGCCATGGCAACGCGACCGCGAGGGGTTCGTTTCAGATACCCCTGCATGATGAGGTAGGGCTCGTAAACCTCCTCGATGGTCGATTCATCTTCGCCGACTGCGACCGCGAGAGAGCCAAGGCCAACCGGTCCGCCATCGAACTTGAACAGGATTGCTTCCAACAACCGAATGTCCATTTCGTCCAGTCCTTCCGCGTCAATTTCAAGCATCGCCAGCGCCTGGTCGGCGACTGGCTGGGTGATGATGTTGTCCGCACGAACCTGGGCATAGTCACGAACCCAGCGAAGCAGATTGTTGGCGATTCGTGGCGTGCCGCGACTTCGGGCGGCGATTTCGCGGGCGCCGTCATTGACGACGTCAATGTCGAGGAGGCGTGCAGAGCGCTCCACGATGTGCTGCAACTGGGAAACGTCGTAGTAATCAAGACGATTAATCGTTCCAAATCGACTGCGTAATGGTGCCGTCAACATGCCGGATCGCGTCGTCGCTCCCACCAGGGTAAATTTCGGCAAATTCAGCTGAATCGTCCGCGCATTGGGGCCCTGATCGATAATGATATCGAGCTTGAAGTCCTCCATCGCCGGATAGAGATATTCCTCGATGCTTGGGTGAAGCCGGTGGATTTCATCGATGAAAAGTACGTCGCCCTCTTCTAATTTGGTCAAAATCCCGGCAAGATCACCGGCTTTCTCGATTTGAGGTCCGCTGGTGTTGTGGATGTTCGTCTCCGCTGCGTTCGCCAGAATATGGGCCAGTGTCGTCTTGCCAAGTCCCGGTGGCCCACTCAAAAGCACGTGGGACATCACGTCTCCGCGCTGTTTCGCGGCTTCAACCATCAGCATCAACCGTTCTGTGACCTTCTCCTGACCACGGAAGTCCCGGAAGGCGGTCGGACGAAGCGACAGATCGAATTGCGTTTTTGGCGCTTGCGATGTTTCGGTGTAGAATTGATCACTCACCGGTTGGCAGGTGGAAGGGGACAGTTTTTGATTGCTTTGTTAGCATTTCTTAGGATTCTAAAAATGCAAAGCAATTGTCGCGATAAGGACGCAGAATTGACGCGATTTTTCAGTTTACAAGTTCCTCTGCCTATCTTTCATCTAGCCGGAGATTTGGGAGAGATTTAAGAATCTTGATTAATTGTGAATCGGAACTTTTCTCGTCTAAATCGAAAATAGCCTTGACCCAACGCTACTAATTTCCGAAAAGTGCGCGACCCGTGCCTTCTTGGGACTCCCTCAACACATTACCACCTATCAATATATGAACCGCCTGTTTAAGACAGCGTTCGCGGGCTTCTGCGCGACCGTCGTTTCGTTCTCCTTCCTGACTCAAACGACCAACGCCCAGAGTGCAGACACCCCCAAAACGGTCAAGGACATCGACGTCCAATACATTGGGGACGCGAGTGTCAGTGCAGATCGCGTCCTTTCCAACATGTCGCTTAAGGTTGGGGATACCTTCTCCCAAGCGACGGTTGAGGACGACATTAAGAATTTGTTTGCCAGTGGCAGTTTCGAGAACATTCGCGTTCTGACCGAACCCGTTGGAGCCAATGGCGTTCGGGTCATCGTGGTCGTCCAAACGCGTTCGGTTCTCGGTAAAGTCGGCTTTCAGGGCAATACGGTCTTCTCCGATGAGAAACTGCGATCCAAAGCAGACTTGGAAGTCGGGCAGAATGTGAACGAGGGCGCAATCCAAGCGGGCGAACGCGAAATTCAAAAAGCGTATCAGGAAGCTGGCTTTTCTGAAGCAACCGTCAGCTACGACATCGTTTCCGG
Organism: uncultured bacterium; assembly: GCA_963977015.1. GTDB lineage: Bacteria > Verrucomicrobiota > Verrucomicrobiia > Verrucomicrobiales > DEV007 > JBCDHN01. Next base: position 223,951 of record CAXBMO010000001.1, read on the forward strand.
CGGTCAGGAAGGGTTCTCGGATGTCCTCTACAAAATTGATGAGGGCGGCAAGAGTCTTTTGAGAGACATTGAGTTTGTCGGAAATACGGCATTCACCTCGAAAGAGCTTCGCAAGCTGATGAAGTCGAAAGAGACTTCGCTTCTGTCCGGAGTGACGAACTCCGGCAAGATCAACAGTGACCAGCTTGATGATGACATCGAGGCTGTTGAAAAACACTACCGCGATTCGGGATACTTGAACGCCGCAATCGTTGATACGCGCCGGGTCCGCGTGGATGACAAGCGAGTCGATCTGGTGGTGACCATCGATGAGGGCGATGTCTACAATGTCAGCAGCGTTCAGATTTCCGGCGCTCGTGCCTTCAACGTTGGCGACTTGTCTCCGTTCCTTAAATCAACGCCAGGTCAGCAATTCTCCGCCAAAACGGTTGAGGAAGACATCAATTCCCTGCGGGATTATTACGGTTCACGGGGTTATGCCGAAGCTCGGGTTACTCCTCAGTTGGATAGCGCGGGAGGAACAAACGTTGATGTGACCTACGATATTTTCGAGGGTGAGAAGTACTACATCGGCAAGATCAACATTCAGGGCAATGACAAGACGAAGGACAAAGTTCTTCGTAACGAGATGGCAATCGAGCCTGGCCAGATTTACAACACCCCGCGGATTTCTGCGAGTAAGCGCCGTCTTGAGAACACCGGTTACTTCGCCTCCGTTGATGTCCTTCCAACCGAGACGGACCGTCCTGAATACAAGGATCTCAACGTAACCGTAACGGAGCGTCCGACCGGAACCTTCAACTTTGGTGCCGGTTTCAGTTCGATCGACAACTTCGTGGGATTCGTTGAAGTAACGCAAACCAATTTCGACATTGGAAACTGGCCCGGACTGACCGGTGCAGGTCAACGATTCCGCGCAGCAGCACGGGTCGGAACCGAGCGGAAAGACTTCGTGATCAGCTTGACGGAGCCATGGTTCCTCAACCGTCCGCTGGCTCTCGGTGGTGAACTCTTCTACCGCGACCTTCTGTTCTTGAGCGATGATTACGATCAGACCAACTACGGAACGGCAATCAACCTTCGGAAGAAGGTTGGCGAGCACAGCCACATCCGCAGTGAATACAAACTTCAGAGCGTTGAGATTGATGTGGATGGTGATGCTTCAGAAATCCTGATGGCAGAAGAAGGCGACTATCTGCAAAGCAAGATTGGGCTGGATTACATTCACGACACTCGTGACGATCTGTTCCTTCCTCGCAAGGGACACCGTTTCAACGTTGGTGCGGCTTATTCCGGGCTGGGCGGCGATGTTGAGGATACCCATTTCGAAATCGGTGGTATCCAATACATGAACCTTCCGTTCGATACGATCTTCAGCTTCCAGGGTCACTTTAACTCTGTGTCCGGGGATGATGTGCCGATCTTTGATCGTAGATTCCTGGGTGGTGCCAACAACCTCCGTGGTTTCGACTTCCGCGACGTTGGACCGAAGGACGCGAGTGGAGAACCAATCGGTGGCCAGGCATCCGGTTGGGCAACAGCTGAATTAACCGTCCCTATCATTCGTCAACTTCGGGGTGCACTCTTCTACGACATCGGTGTGGTTAGCCCGGACGACTTCAGTTTGGACGGAAACGTCAATTCAAACTTTGGTGTTGGTATCCGGCTTTTCCTCCCGGTTGGTCCTCTTCGCTTGGACTACGGTATTCCGGTCGACTCCGACGAATTCAACGACAGCAGCGGCCGATTCAACTTCAACATTGGCTACAGCTTCTAAATTTCAGAGAGCACGCTGTAAAAAATCACAAGCGTCGTCACATTGCGGCTTGATCTTTTCGGATCGGTTCCTACGGTGGCGGCGCTTTAGTTTACAACCCTAACGACAACACATCTTATGAAGAGCCGGTTTCTAACCGTTACACTCACAGCAGCCACCCTATTCGGAGCTGGGCAATTCCAACAAGCCCAAGCTCAAGACGTAAAGATGGGACTTATCGACTTTGCACGCATGCAACGTCAGTTCTATCGCACGGATTCAGAGCGCGAGCAGTTTGAAGCGCAACGCACTGAAGAACGCAACAAAGTCGAAGAACGGAAGGCAAAACTGAAAGAGCTGATTCAGCAGCAACAAACCGCTCAAAAAGAGTTGGGAGACGCAACCCTCAGTGAAGCCAAGAAGAAGTCGATCATGGATGAAGCCATGGAGCGCCAGGGCCAAATCACCAGTGCTCAACGCGAGATCTTGGAGCTGGAGACGCGCCTGAACAAGGAATTGGCTGACAAGGCCAATGAGATCCAGCGCAGCCTCACCAAAGAAATCTATGAAGTGATCGGCAAGGTGGCCGAGTCCAAAGGTTTGGACGTCGTCTTCAACCGGACATTTGGAATCAACGGCGTTCCTACCGTTGCATTCAGCAAGGCGAGCGATGCTCTTCCTGACTTCACAGATGAAGTTGTCGCAGAGCTCAACAAGGGAGCCCCAGCTGGTTGGAAGCCACCAGCAGATACGGAGTAAACCGACCCTGTTGAATTCGCAATAGAGCGAGTTTTTTTGACGGCGGTGGGGAAACCTCACCGCCGTTTTTTTGTCGACCCAGATTTCCGAATGAGAGTTAGCGTAAATGAGATCGCAAAGTTGGTGGAGGGAAAGATCCTCCGTGGGCCAGAAGATCGGAATTTGACCAACATTGGAGCTCTGGAGGAGGCGCAGCCGGAAGACCTGAGTTTCTTCGGGAACGCGAAATACGGAGATGCGTTGCGGCAAACCTCTGCGGGAGCTGTGTTGGTGCCCTTGGACTGCGATATTGAGCCGGAGGGGGCTGCGATCATTGCGGTTGAGAACCCGGTTTTGGCTTTCGATGTCGTGATCCGAAAATTCGGGGTTGAGGATCACGTTCTGGAACCAGGGATTCATCCCTCTGCTCATCTTGCACCAGACGTGGAGCTTGATGCTTCAGCGGTGCAGGTCGGGCCTGGCGTTGTCATTGAATCTGGTTGCAGGATCGGTGACGGAACCATCATCGGCGCGAATTCGACGATTGGAATGAACAGCACGATTGGGACGGAGTGTCGACTCTACGCCCAGGTGGCTTTGCGAGAGGGAAGCGTGATCGGTGATCGGGTGATTTTGCACAGCGGTGCCGTGATTGGCGCCGATGGTTATGGATATGAGTTCGTGGATGGTCGGCACATGAAGATTCGTCAGGCCGGAAATGTCGAAATTCATGACGACGTCGAAATCGGTGCGAACACGACGATTGATCGAGCTCGATTTGGATCAACCGTGATCGGGGAGGGGACGAAGGTCGACAATCAGGTTCAGATTGGTCACAACGCCAAAATTGGGAAGCATTGCCTCATCGTCGCCCAAACCGGGATGAGTGGGAGTTCGCAGCTGGGGGACTACTGCGTTGTGGCCGCGCAATCAGGAATCGCGGGTCATCTTAGTATCGCTGCCAAGACGACCCTGGGAGCTCGATCCGGCGTGATTGCTGATATCCATGAGGCGGGAGGCACCTACTTTGGATATCCTGCCAAGGCTATGAAGGACGTTCTCAAACTCCAGATGTATCAAAAGAAGATTCCTTCCCTGCTGAAGCGAGTGAAGGAACTGGAGGCCCGGGTCAAAGAAATGGAGTCTTCCTGACCGGCCGGGCCTATTGCTGACGAAGCAGTCTACTTTTCGACGATCCAGATATTGCGGAAGGCGACCGGGTTTCCGTGACCCTGAAAATAGATCAATCCCTTCTCTTTTTCCGGGCGACCGCCGCCGGCACCGGTTCCTTTGGGCAATTCCACATCGTCGTGGATGACGACACCATTCTGGCGGACCGTGATCCGCGCATTCGCGACCTTCTTGCCATCTGAAAACCGGGGAGCCGTGAAGTCGATGTCGTAGGTTTGCCAACGAAGCGGAGGAAACGCCATCGGAGTGTCGGGAATCTTGAATTTGTAGAAGCTTCCGCACCACTGCTTGTTGCGCGACTGGGTTGAAAACGGGTTGGCGTCTTCCACAAGATTCAGGGCAAAGGAATCGAGCACCTGACATTCGTAGTTGTTGTAGATGTAGACTCCGCTATTGCCGCGGTCCTGACTACTGGGCTTGGTCGCGGGCTTGTAAGGGAGGCGAAATTCAACGTGCATGGTGAAATCACCAACTGGAACCGTCGTTTGGCTTCCCGCCCAAATGTAACCGTCCTTCACCTCACCTTTGATGGTATCATTGGCCTCGCCATTGAAGTAAACCGCGGCACCTTCGGGCGCAGCTTTTCCCATTGTCGGGCTTTCACGCTCAATCTTCGTCAATCCTTCGATGTAGGCCGAAAATGCTTTCCCTTCCAAAACCTGGGAGGTTACTGGCGAACGATCCCAATCCGCGCCCGGCAAGCCACCTTGGTACGATGAAACCAGGAACTTGTCTCCGTCCATCGCGGAAGCCTGAACCCCCAGCTTCGCGCCATCCTTCTCACCAAGGTATTCTCCCTGAATCGCAAACGCGGGATGCTCAGCCAATGCCGTCTCGGGATCGACCCAGGTTCCAGGTTTGGAGGAGTCGGCAGCGTTGGCGAAAGTCGCGAGGCTCAGGAGCGCAAAAGCGAAAAAGCAGGGGTGTTTCATAAGGATGGTTGGACGCGGTCGCGTCTGCGTTCAAGCGTTATTCGAGGTTGGGAGGAATCGAAATCAGGAGTTCGCGGGATTTCCGGTCTCCCGTGTGCCGTTGACGGCGATGACTTCCGTGATCTGTCGCATCCTCGAGAGGGTTTTCTGTCCGCTCAATGCACGGATTTTTCTGCCAACGGTTCCAACTTTCGGGAGCCAAATTGGCCAACCTTCCTGTGCAATACGCTCTGGACTTTTTACCCTGCCGACACTAAAGAATTGCAGTTATGACAGACCAAAAAACTCCTAAGGATCAGCTGACTCGCCGCAAGTTCGGCAAGGTGGCTGGAGCGGCCGCATCGACGGCTTTCGGCTTTCAATTTGTTCCCGGCCACGTTTGGGGAGCCAACTCTGCTCCGGCATTGGCGGGAATCGGCATTCAAGGGAAAGGCTCGAGCGATATCGACAATTCGGCGACATCCGGATTCAAGGTTGTCGGCTTGGTTGACGTGGTTGACACGAAGCGCACTCCTGAGCTGGAAGGGAAGTTGAAGGGGTATGCGAACAAGCGCGAAAAGTATCCCGATGCGAAGTTTTACACCAGCTACGGTGATATGCTGGCTGATTTGGGCGACAAGGTCGACGCTGTCACCGTTTCGACTCCCGATCATCATCACGCACACGCTGCGGTTGCAGCGATGAAAGCCGGCAAGCACGTCTATTGCCAGAAGCCGCTCACTCACGGGATTTGGGAAGCCCGCATGCTGGCCAAGGTCGCCAAGGAGACCGGCGTTAAGACCCAGATGGGCAACCAGGCCCACGCCAACGATCACATGCGCCGCGTTGTGGAGTTGGTTCGCGCCGGAATCATCGGCAAGGTCAAGGAAGTTCACTCCTGGACCAATCGTCCCATTTGGCCCCAGGGTTTCCAGACTCCTCCAGCTGCCGAGAAAGTTCCCGCATGGTTGGATTGGGAGCAGTGGATTGGGCCGGCCCCGTTTGTCGACTACAACCACAACATCGCTCCCTTCAAATGGCGCGGCTGGTGGCACTACGGAACCGGCGCTCTCGGCGATATGGCCTGCCACATCATGGACATGTCCTACTGGGCTTGTGATCTTACCGCGCCGACCAGCGTGATGGCGAAGGAAGAAGGCGGCAGCGAAATCTCCGCCCCCATCAACTCCACCATCACCTATCAATTCCCGAAGAATAAGTATTCGGTGGATGGCGGGATCAAATACATGTGGTACGACGGTCAGATTGGAGCCAAGTTCGACCGCGACAAGTGGTCCTTGATCAAAGGCGAATTCAATCGCCCCAAAGACGTCCTCGCCGGGCTTGATCACACCGAGTCCAAAGGATTTGGCAGCGTCATCATCGGGGAGAAGGGCGAGCTCTTCTTCAACCGTAGCAAGAACAACTGGATCGTTCGCCCCAGCAGTGCGCTCGACGGATTCAAGGACTGGCCGGAACAGACCGTTCCCCGCGCCCGCAACCAGAATCCCCACGACGAATTCTACGATGCCGTGGTTGGCAAAATCGACCAGACTCAGGGCAACTTCGACTACTCGGGTCCCTTCACCGAAGCTGTCCTCCTTGGTTGTGTGGCTCAACGCAATCCCAACACCAAGTTGGAATGGGATGCTGCCAAGATGGAATTCAAAGGCAAGCCGGAGACCAAGAAGCTCGTCAAGCGCGACTATCGCAAAGGCTGGGAGCTCAACGTCTAGGTTCGAGAAAACCCAGTTCCCGATTTTTCAAATCACAAAACGCCCGTGGGAAACCGCGGGCGTTTTTGTGGTTCTGTGATTGAACGACACTGGGAAGATGAAGAGGATCGCAAAAGGGCGCTATTCTTTCGTGAGCGCCAAACCAATAGGGCTTCCTTGAAAGTGGTTGAGCAATTGACTCTTCGGGGGATGGTCTCCATCATCCCGGTGTTTCACCAGAATATCATGAGACTTTGCGCCACGTTTTTTACCCTGCTGCTTGTGTCCCTGCTTTTGGGGTGCGGTGAGCCGCAAGCTGACCTGACCACTCCAAACACGCATCGCTCGGGAACGATTGCGTTCGAGTATCCGAAAAACTGGCGGATTACCGACGAGGCGGTGAAGCCCGAGGTGCAATACATCATCGTGGAAACGCCTGGTGATGCTCTCGTTGTTCTTCAGTCTTTTCCGGCGGTGGATGCGATCTTGTTGGAGGACTTTGCCAGCGCTTTTTCAGAGAGGTCCGCTGCCGAAACACCAATTGGCAAGGTGGAAGAATCGACGTTTACCTTGTTGCCGGAGGGAAGTGGCTTTCGCTGGATTCAGGAGGAGTTTTCCATGAGTCTTCTGGGAGAATCCATTCTCCACCGACGGCTCTTTGGAGCCCGGCAAATTGGCGAGCGGAAGGTGTTTCTCATTTTCCAAGTCGCCACAGAAGATCTCGACCGAGCGCTTCCGGGGTTGGAACTGATCCGAGACTCTTTGCGGGGAGCTGAGGTGCCGGGCGCGAGCGTTGACCCGTAGGTAAAGCTGCCGAAAACCCGGCGTAGCCTTCAGCGCCACACCATCAGTCGCACCTGTTGACCTTCTATCGGTCGCACTCGCCCATGACGAAGTCGAGGCTGCCAAGGATGGCTGCGACGTCGCTCATCATGTGACCCGGAAGAAGCTTGGGCAGGATGCTGAGGTTGATGAAGCTGGGGCTGCGGATCTTCAGTCGATGAGGCACGCCGCCTCCTTTGCTGTTGATGTAAAATCCAAGCTCACCTTTCGGGTTCTCTGCTCCAAAGTAGACTTCGCCCGCTGGGGCGTCGATGCCTTGGGTGGCGACGATGAAGTGGTGAATCAACTCTTCCATGCTCATCAACACCATTTCCTTTTTGGGCAGGGTGCCTTTGGGATCGACGATGTTGATGGGACCGTCGGGAAGGGTGTCCAGAACCTGATGGAGGATCCGAATGCTCTGGCGCATTTCTTCCATGCGGACCAGATAGCGGTCGTAGCTGTCTCCAACGGACCCGACGGGAACGTCAAAATCGTAGTTTTCGTAGCCGAGGTAAGGATGCGCCTTTCTCAGATCGTGATCCACGCCGGAAGCGCGCAAGTTCGGCCCGGTCATTCCGTAGTCGATTGCGTCTTCCTTGCTGATGAAGCCGATGTCCTTGGTTCGATCGACGAAGATCTTGTTGCGGGTCAGGAGCTTGTCGACTTCGTCGATGACCTGAGGCAATTCGTCGAGGAACTTCCGAACACTCTCCACAAATCCTTCCGGCAAATCGCGAACCTGACCGCCGACGCGGGTGTAACTGGTGGTGAAGCGGGCGCCGGTGAGCTGCTCGCTGAGGTTGTAGATCTTTTCCCGTTCCGTGAAGGTGTAGAGGAAGATGGTCATCGCGCCGACGTCCATTCCAAACACACCAACGCCGAGGAGATGGGCGGAAATCCGGGCCAATTCGCAGCAGAGCACGCGAATCGCCTGGCCGCGTGGAGGCAGTTCCCAGCCCATTAGTTTTTCCACCGCCATGGCGTAGGCCACGTTGTTGGCGAGCGGGGCGAGGTAGTCCAGCCGGTCCGTGTAGGGAACAAACTGGTTGTACTGCATGTTCTCGGCGATTTTTTCGTCCCCGCGATGCAAGAAGCCGACGTCTGGATTCGCCTTCGTAATGATCTCGCCATCGAGTTCGAGAACCAGTCGCAAAACACCGTGGGTCGCCGGGTGGCTAGGGCCCATGTTCAGGACGAGCTTTTCGCCCATCATGTCCTTGGTGGTTTGCTGGTATTCCTCGATCTGCTGATTCGCTTTGGTTGCGGGATCGGGCGCTTCGATTTCCTGGACGGTATTCGCCATGCGGGAGCTTGCCTTGGCGGGAATTGGGCCGCAACGGCAATTTGTGAAATTTTTCACAAAGTCGCGCGGTGGGGGAATGGGACTTTGAGGCAGGGTTTTTACTTGTTTATGGCGGGGGGGAGACTAGCAATTCATCCATGAAAGGACGGGAAATGCGTTATTTCTGGATCGTTTCGCTGGGACTGAGTTTCCTTGCGGGATGTGCTCAACATGCCCCGATGATGGGGGAAGCGCCGGCGCCGCCCCAAATGGATCAGCTTGATGGGGGGGAGCCCCCCTTGGAAGGGGAGGACGACGACGAGGTGGTGATGGAGCCAGGTTCCCGCGGGACGCAGCCTGATCCGCCCATGAGTTTCCCGGATGATGCCGCTGAGGAGATTCCGCCTCCCTCGCCCCCGCGCAGTGGAAGTTCTGGTGGAATGGCGCAGGACGGATTCCTTGTAAAGAGGGTGCTTTACGGCACCAATCGCCGCCGAAGTGGTGAATTGGAGCCCAATCAATTTTTTGGAGCCAAGCGAGGCGGGTTGCAGACCGGGTATTGCCTGGTCAGCATTCCCGATCGGCACGTAACGGGGAATTTGGAGGCTCCAAGCTGGACTCGGCTGGAGTTTACGGAGAGCCCCAAGAAGCACGTGGTGTTGATGCAGGTGGAGCCGGCTTCGCGGTCGGGCTTTACCCAGTTACTTCGTGAGGAGACATCCAAGGGGGCGAAAAAGAAGGCATTTGTGTTCATCCATGGCTATAACGTCTCCTTCAAGGATGCGGCACGCCGGACGGCCCAGCTGGCTCACGATCTCGAGTTTCAGGGCGCGCCGATTTTTTTCAGTTGGCCATCGCGTTCTGACGTGAAGCTGTATTTTGAGGACCGGAATGACAATGAGTGGTCGCGACCCGATTTGCGGAAATTCCTCAAGACGGTCATCACCCAAAGCGAGGCGGAGGACATTTACATCATTGCTCACAGCATGGGGAATTTGGTGACGGCGACCGTTCTGGCCGATGTGCATCGCTCGCTCGGCTCCAATGACCGGAGCAAGATCAAGACGGTGATTCTGGCCGCACCGGATATCGATGCGGAAACGTTCAAGCGGGATATTGCGCCGGAATTGGCTGAAACCGGGATTCCGATCACCGTTTACACGTCGAAGCGCGACAAAGCGTTGCTGGCGTCAGAGCAGGTGTGGGATAATCAACGAGTCGGGCAGAATGCCGAAGCGTTGGCCGGGTTGCCGGGGATCGATGCGGTTGATTCGACTTCGGCGGTGACGGATTACCTTCATCACGGCTATTTTGGGGATCACAGCCGTTTGTTGCGGGACATGAACCTGGTTTTCTCCGGAGTTTCCGCGGGAGAAGGCAAGCGCAGCTACCTGCAATCCAAGAGCTTGGGGCAGGGGAAGCGCTACTGGATGCTGGCGCCGTAGCCGCCCTGGGTGCCGCTTTCGGTGGTGCTTGATATTTCTCACAAGCTCGGCTTCGATGGGGCATGCGCCTGTCATTCATTCCCCTGATTCTTTGCTTGGCCTGCTCGACGGCCCTTTGTCAGCAGAAACCGAACCTCATTTTCATCATGGCGGACGATCTCGGTTACGGAGATCTCGGCTGTTTTGGTTCCACGAAAATCCAGACGCCGAATCTGGACAAGATGGCCGCCGAGGGCATGAAATTGACCGATTTTTATGCCGGTTCCACGGTTTGTGCGCCTTCGCGTTGCGTGTTGATGACGGGACTTCATGCCGGGCATGCCTGGGTGCGGGGAAACGCGAACAGCGCGCCCAAACAGACGCTTCAACCGGGGGAGATCACGGTCGCGGGAGAGTTGAAAAAAGCCGGTTACTCCACCGCTCTGATTGGGAAATGGGGATTGGGCGAGCTGGAATCCGTAGGGCATCCCATGAAGCACGGGTTCGATTACTTCTACGGATATTTGAATCAGCGACATGCCCACAATTTTTATCCGGAGTTTATCATCGAGCGCTTTGAAAAGGTGGCCCTCCGCAATGTTTCGGCGCCGGAATGGGTGAAGCTCAGGGAGGAGAAAGGATATCCGGACGACGGGGCTGGATGGGCGGCTCCCGACAAGAAAATCGATTACACCCACGATCTTTTTGCCGAGAAGGCGTTGGCATGGATCGACGAACACAAGGATGAAGCCTTTTTCCTCTACCTGCCGTTCACCATTCCCCACGCCAACAACGAGGCTGGCCGAGGGTTGGGAGATGGACAGGAAGTGCCGGATTACGGGATTTACGCCGACAAAGACTGGCCCAATCCCGACAAGGGCCAGGCGGCGATGATCACGAGGATGGATGCCGATATTGGGCGGCTTTTTGCCAAGTTGAAAGAACACGGCATCGACGAGAACACGTTGGTGATGTTCACGAGCGACAATGGCCATCACAAGGAAGGGGGGAACGATCCTGAGTTTTTTGATGCCAACGGTCCGCTGCAGGGGATGAAGCGGGCGATGTATGAGGGCGGGATTCGCGTTCCGACTTTGGCGCGATGGCCCGGCGTCATTGACGCGGGCTCCAGCTCAGACCTGCCTGCCTATTTCGGGGATCTTCTCGCAACCGCCTGCGATTTGGCGGAAATCAAGACGCCGCCGGGGCGTGATTCGATTTCGTTTTTGCCAACCTTGACGGGGAACGGTGAGCAGCGTCATCACGATTACCTCTATTGGGAGTTTTATGAGCAGGGCGGCAAGCAAGCGGTGCGGTTTGGTGACTGGAAAGCGATTCGCAAACCCATGCTGACCGGAGATATCAAACTCTACAATCTCGCGGACGACCTCGGAGAGGAAAACAATCTGGCGGGGCAATATCCGGAGAAAGTCGAGCAAGCCGCCAAGATGATGGACGAGGCTCATCGCCCGGATCCGAACTGGGTTGTGCCAACGCCGAAAGCGAAGAAGAAAAAGAACTAGGTCTGGACTAAGCTGCGCCAATCATGGCTTCAGCTGATCGCTGAGCCGCTGTTTCTGGTCTTTCTCGAACTGGGAGAACTTGGATTCGATCTCCTCGATGCGCTTGAGGTGAGCGCGATGCTCTTTCCAGTAGCGATCCATTGCTTCGCGATATCCTTGGCTGAGTGGCTTGTGAGCGTTCTTCTCTTTTTGGAGCTGGAGTCGCAACCGATCCCAGAGCGCGTTCTCCGCCTTGCGAGCGTCGTGGTATTTCTCGCGAACGTCCCAGTACTGTTCATCCAACGAGCGGCGAACGGTGTTTTCGTGTGCGATTTCCGATTTCGAAGAATCGATTGCAACCATGGTGCGAGAGCCGACGACTTCATCGGTTTCATACGGCAGTTGATGTTCGACAATGACCGATTCTCCCGGCATCAACTGGTGGCGGGTCACGATGGTCGTTTTGGAGGTTTGCTGCATCCGCGCCTCGGAAACTCCCAGTGAAACCAATCCAACAAATCCGCGGGTCATCCCCTCGAACCCACCAATTTGCGTGGGGTAGGGGCTCCGAACGACGCTGCCATCGCTTTTGATGAACGCCGTCTCCACCACGAACTTCACCGGCATGTCGCTGAGGCTGTGGATGGGAACGCGGATGGTTTGAAAACCTTTTGGTTGGGAGAATTCCGGATCACCCAACTCCAGTCGTCCGTTGCAACTGATGTGGGCTTGAAGACGGAGCGATTTGGAATCATCGACGGAAGTCGGTTTCCCGTAAACGTCGCGAGAGGAAACAACTTTGGGTTCGTCTTGAGCAAGGCAGACGGTTGCACTCAGGAACGAAAGGAGGGCAAGGAAGATGGGCATAAATCGGGGGGGACAGACTTGGACTGCAACGCAATCAGTGTAATAAGATACTGAAATCGGCGAAATGATTCAAGAATCGCCAATTTTCGTGCGATGGAGGAGAGCAATTCAAGATCAGCGCTGGTTCCGGTTGCTGCGAAAATGACTGTGTTTCGGCGTCGGATTCAAGCGGTTCTTTTGCACAGCTTATTCACTATTGATGACGGATTTGGCAGGTTCAATTAAAGTAAGCCAAATGATTTCCGTTTCGTCGATCAAATAAGCGCCCCTCGAACCGCTGGTTTGAAAAGAGTAGGTAGCGGCCTGGGACTTGGTTGCGGTTGATGGATGGAGTCGGATTTTTAGCGGAACACTTGTCGGGATTGCGTCGGGTTTCGCCTCCAGTTTCAACTTCACATCGCCAGATTTTTCAGGGACTTCGGGCTGTTTGAAGTGAACCCCGTTCGGGAGATTTTCGATTTGTACTTCAAGTGGTTCCTGGTGACCATTGGCGCGAACCAGCTTGATCGGCACTTCGAGCGATTTGCCAACTTCGAGCGTGAACGCTGAAGCCGTCACCGTCGCGGAAAAGTCAGGTTCGGGCTCTTCCAAAACCAAGTGGTAGCGAAACTCAGGGCCTCCGCGTTGAAATCGATCCCAAATCTGGGCTTCGTAGTCGCCGGCGAGCGGAGCCGTCAGCAGAATTTCCGGATCGGGCTTCTTGTTGAAGTCATCGACCGTCCGATAGAGTTTCTCGTCCGGCCGGATGATGCTCAAGACTCCGTCGAGCGGTGAGCCGTGTTGGTGAGCTTCAATCCGGATATTGATTTTCTGTCCTTTTTCGGCTGGGATTTGGAAGGAATCAGGCTTCCCGTCCAGGCGCAAATTTGAGGCGTATCTTCCGGGTAACGGCAGTCGGTTTCCAGATTTCGTAACGGTTGCGGCTGTGGGAAACGTGGCCAGGTCCGGGGTGTCGGTCCGGAGATTGAGCCGATAAATCATCGCCGCGCCCCCGGCGAAGGAAACATTGGACGAAGCTTTGTGGTCAATGGCGACCACTTGGATCGTGTAGTCCCCGTTTTCCGCGATGGCGTGAGTCAGGATCGGATCGAGGTTGCGGCTGTCGCTCGCCAGCGCAATTTCCTGACCATCCGGGCCATACAGATGCAGAAACGGGTCAATCGCGGAACCCAGGCCGTATCCGTCGATCGTTGCGGTCAAAGTTTGGCCCTTCTTGAGAGGGAGCCGAAAGAAGTCAATGTCATCGCGCTTTTCCAGCTTCCCGTTCACGACCAGCGGAATCTGGCTGAGAGGTTGTGGAGTGGTCAGCGCGTCATTGTCGGCGCCTTCCAAGATTTCGGGAAACGCTCCGACCATGAAGGTCTTGGGGGCGCTCGCGCCTTCGGAGTTAAAGACGCGAATCAAGGTCGGGCCAACTTCGGCCTCAGCAGTGATCTTGACCTTGAGAGATCCTTTCGTTTTTCCGGGTTCGAATTCGATCGCGGGGTTCCCGCACCAGATCTGAATTGGCCATGGATCGAAATTGCCAATCAGCGAGACTTCGAAAGTGGTCCCGATTTGCCCGCCGGCTGGGTAAATTCCGTCCAACTGCGGGACCGCGGCAAGCAGCAACGATACCGGCGCCAAAAGTAGCGCAATCTGCAAGGCGATCCGTCTCAAGAGAACAGCTCGTTGATCAATCGTCCTTTATTCACCAATTGAACGGGCCGTCCGACCGGAGTGTGAAGATGCTGAGAATGATCGATTCCCATTTTGGTGTAGAGGGACGCGGCGAAATCTTCCGGCGCATACACATTTTCGTTCGCGTAGTAGCCTTTCACGTCGGTCGCACCAACGATTTGACCTCCTGGAATGCCGGCGCCAGCCATCAGAACGGACATCGCAAACGACCAGTGATCCCGGCCCGCGTCCTTGTTGATTTTCGGTGTCCGCCCAAATTCGCCGAGCACGATCACCATCGTGTTTTCCAGCGTGCCGCGTTCCTTGAGGTCACGGATCAATGCGGCGACCCCGGTATCAAGCTTCGGCAGGTAGGAGTCCTTGAGGCTCTTGAAGATGCCCCGGTGATGATCCCAGCCACCGTAGTAGACGCTGACGAACGGCACGCCGACTTCAGTCAATCGTCTCGCGAGGAGCAATCGCTGCCCGAAATCGTTGCGACCGTAGCTCTCGCGGACTTGTTCGGATTCCTTTGAGATATCAAATGCCGCCTGAGCCGTGTCGGAATACACCAAATCGTAGCCCTGCGCGTAAAACTGGTCCAACGCCATGGCGGGATCTTCCGCCGCGGCATGGTGGATTCGCTTCAGCTGATCGAGCGACTGGCGCAACTCACGTCGGTTTTCGGCGCGTTCTCCGACGATTGTGTCGGGGATGCTGACATCGCGAACACGAAATCCCTGGCTGTCCGGATTGTCGGAAATCACGAATGGAGCGTAAGAGGCTCCCAGGAAATTTGGCCCGCCGGATCGCGACATGCGACCGAGGCTGAAATACGGAGGCATTCCATCCTGAACGCCCCGTTCACGAGCGATGACGGAACCGAAGGAGGGGTGAAAGGTGACGAACGCACCGCATCCAACCGGCACCGGAGTCGGGGCTCCCGTCATCAAATAATGATTTCCCGCCCCGTGATTGTTCTGATCATGGGCGATTGAGCGAACCACGGTAAACTCGTCGGCGATTTTGGCCAATTTCGGGACCTGGTCACAAAACTCGACCCCCGGGATTGGCGTTTTTACCGTTCCGAACTCGCCGCGAATTTCGCTGGGAGCTTCAGGTTTCGGGTCAAAGGTTTCGTAGTGGCTCGGGCCTCCATCCAGCCACACCAGGATGCAACGCGTATCCTTGCCGTTTCCGGAGCGTTCCCGGGCTTGAAGGAGGTCGGTCAATCCCAATCCCCCCAAAGCGCCCATCCCGACTTGCAGGAAGTCGCGGCGCCCCCGGTGAGTGCAGATCTGTGAAGTGTGGGCCATGTCACTCCAATCACGGCCATTGATCCCCCGATCTTTCTCGGCCGGTTTCTCGAAAACTTGCCCTTCGCGAGTTGTCGGTCTAAAGCTGCGCGATGAAACCCCGCTTTGTCTTTCTCCTCCTGGGTTTGCTCGTCGCGTCGAGCTACGCCGAATCGCGCCGCAACATCATCCTGATTCTGATCGACGATCATCGCTATGATGCGATGGGATTCATGGAGCATCCGTTCCTGGAGACCCCGAATCTGGACCGGTTGGCGAAAAATGGAGTGCACTTCGAGAATGCCTTCGTTACCACTTCGCTTTGTTCGCCGAGCCGCGCATCAATTTTGACCGGGCTGTATGCGCACAATCATCGCGTGGTCGATAACTACAATCCGGTGAACAAGGATTTGGTCTTTTTTCCGCAGTTGCTCCAGGATGCCGGTTATGAAACGGCCTTCATCGGTAAATGGCACATGGGCGACGAGGAAGATCCCCAGCGGGGATTTGATCATTGGATCAGTTTCAAAGGGCAGGGGATTTACTGGCCGCACGAGGAGGGATTGAACGTGAAAGGCCGCTATGTTCCGCAAGCCTACAAATCGGGAATCAATATCAACGGAAAGAATGTCGATCAAAAAGGCTACATCACTGATGAATTGACCGACTACGCGCTTGATTGGTTAGGCGAACGCTCGGGGGAGAAACCGCACTTCCTGTATTTATCGCACAAAGCCGTTCACGCGGATTTCCTGCCGCCCAATCGTTTTGCCTATCGTTACGAGGATAAGGAGGTTCCGCTCCCCATAACCTGGGCGGATGATCCGTCTCTCTTCACCGACGTTCCCAAATGGGTCAAGAATCAGCGCAACAGCCGTCATGGCGTTGAGTTTGCGTATTATACCAACCTGGATTTGGCCAATTACTACAAGCGCTACTGTGAAACGATTCTCGCCGTTGATGACAGTGTCGGGCGGATTCTGACGCATCTCGAGGAAAAGGGAGAGTTGGAATCCACCTTGATTCTCTATTTGGGAGACAACGGATTTCTCTTTGGCGAACATGGCTTAATCGACAAGCGGTGTGCGTATGAAGAATCGCTCCGCATTCCCATGATGATGCATTGTCCGGAGATTCTGGAAGCAGATACCACGGTTTCAGAAGTGGTCGCGAACATCGATGTCGGGCCAACGATGCTTGATGTCGCAGGCTTGGAGACGCCGGAGTTCATGAACGGACAAAGTTTTCTTCCGTTGGCCAAGGGAGAGGAGATCGAGTGGCGTGACTATCTTCTCTATGAGTATTACTGGGAGCGCAATTATCCGCAGACTCCGACGATGCATGCGCTGATCGGTGATCAGTATAAGTATATCCGATATCACGGAATCTGGGACACGGATGAACTCTATGATCTGAAGACGGATCCGCACGAACGGACCAATCTTCACAATCAGCCGGAGCAGGCCGAACGCGTCACGAAACTGAATCAGCGGTTGTTTGAGATACTTGAAGAGACTTCGGGAATGGACCTACCGCTTGTCGGCGACCGGGGAACCAAATTCCATCATCGGAAGATCGATGGCACCAAGGGCGCTCCGTTTCACGATTGGATGTATCGAGAGGCGGGAACCAGCGGTCGTTGATTCACTTCGCGACCGGAGTGTCGGCTCCGGAGACGGGAGTCAGATCTTCCGGCGGTGCGATCGCATCACGAACCGGGCTCTCAGTGCCCAAATAGAGATTTCCGTCCTCGTTTTCGACCGTGAGGGGCTCCGATGGTGAAGCGCTGAAATTGGCAAGGCCAACGGAAGAAAGGAAGGCAACCAGGCCCAATGTGGCGGTCGTGCCCAGGGCAACCCGTTGCATGGGGAGTAGCGCGGTGTCCCACCACGCCGCCATGTCCCGGGGGGCATGCGACATCGGTGCGGGTTTGGAGTTCGGCCTCGTCAAACTGCGTTGAAGCTCTGCGAGCAGAGTTGCCCGGACAAAGCTCGAAGTTCGGTGACCATAAGTGGACGCTCGTCGAATCGCGTGGGTGACCGCATCGAGGGCAAGCTCCCGACGGCTAAGGAGTCGACCTGCGAGTTCTGCGAATCCAACTTCCTGGGTAACGCCGACGATCTTGCGAATCAATCGGATCTTGGCATCCGCGCCATAAGTGGCGGGATCATTGGTGTGGAGAAATTGCGTTGGAAGGATCCGGAGCTTCACCTCAAAGCTGGAGGAGTCTTCGAGCCACTCGAGATTTGACGGGTCGATGCGTCTTTTCTCTGACGCCACCAAGTAGATCGATGTTGGATCGATTGCCGGTATCTTGTAACCCTTGCGATCTATTTGGCGCAGCGCGCTATCGACTTTGCGGAGAATATCCAGAGCGATGCTGACGCGGAGTCCAACTTTTGAAAGCATGAGAACCCGGGCCAGGTTGAGTCCATTTGGGCTGGATTCAGCGAAAACGGTACAGTCTTTAGATTTCCAGCTGTTGTGAATGGGGAGGATCGGGAGATTTGGATCCGGAGATCGCTTCCACCGTTCCGCCTGAAGACAAAGCTGGCGCATTTGTCGGTCGACAGATTTCCGGGGAGGCAGGACGTGGAGCAGAACCGGACGATTTGCGATCTCATCGATCGCAGGAAGGATCGTCGGTTGTCTGGCATCCCGGCCAGCGGCGCTAATGCAGTATTGTGCCGGAAATTCTCGTTCGGCCGGAAGCCAATCGAGGCATCGTCGCCGAGAGGGAAGGCTGTTCAGCCGGCGAAGAAACGAAACGGGGAACGAATGATCGCCAATTTGGTCTTCGCAGTGTTCGAGGAGAATTCGGATATGCCGCCGGTCAAAAACGCGAAACTCAATGTCCTCATGAAAGAGAAGGTCGAGAAATTCCTGAATCTGAGGTCGGTCGCGAAGTTGGGGGACGTCATCCAGATTGCGTTTTGTGAGATTGAAGTAGGATTCCCATTCACCTGTCGCCATGTAGAACCACAAGACGGAGAGTGAGCGCAGCCAGTAGACCCAAAGAGTGGTTTCCTGTTCTTGCGTGACCTGGAATTCGCAAGTCGCGCAAGCAATTGAGATTTGTTCGGATTCATTTTGCCAGACGTAGAGCAAACGTGGATCGAGAGTCAGCCCAATGCCGTCTTGGTCATACACTCGTTCGCACAGATCAAGCAGCTGAAGAGCAAGTTCACACCAAACTGAATCGGCGAAGCCATTGGTTTCCTTGACGAGACGATCGAGGCTGTGACCAGGGAGAGTTTCGAAGACTCCGGTTGCCCGTTCTCCATGAGTTTGAAAGTCCAACAACGTGGCAAGCCCTGGAATGGGCTGGTTCTGTAGATTGCGTGCCAGATGATTGAGACGCGACTCCTTGTCTGCTCCAATCTTCACGTCGGCAGAGGTGAGGTCCCTAAGCACCACGAAGCGTTGGAATTTCGCTGAGTAGTGCGTGTCGAGAGGTTCTACGGGGGCATGGCCGGAAAAGGCCTCTGAGGGGGGAGTGGTCATGAAGCGGTTTGGGAAATCCGTCGATGGGATAGGAGGCAAATCCAAGTGATCCGCCCGCCTTTAGAATCGGCGATCTCAATTGGTTTATCAAATCTGAAAATCTTTTTCCTCTTAAAGTCTTGATATTGAGAGTATTAATTTTTGCGGAAGAAATAATCCCGCTTTCGCTTTCGCCGGATTTGGACTAGTTTGTGGTAATTATAACATGAAAGCGCGCACCTCATCGTTCCAGAAGGCTCATGTCAAAGCCGAAGCGACAGCCAAATTGCTGGTCACCATCATCGTCTGCTATTTCGGCTATCATCTCTTTGGTGAGGATCTTGTGAACGGTTTTTCCGGGGTGGTGAACCAGCAGAAGTATCTCTTTAAGGCTCAGGAAGTTCAGGAGCTTTGTGCCTCTGCGAACCGGGCGGGGTGCAATTTTGTGGAAGCCGATGGTGATGTGGAGCAGACGCTCCGAAACATTTCACAGGGCTTGGATGTTGGAGGCAGGGGGAAAACCGCCGGGCACTTTCGCTTGGTGATGTCCGAAGAGGAGATTCGGAGCACGGAGACATTTTTGGAGATCGTGGAAGGGCAGTTGGTCCTCAAGAGTGATTAGGGCGCGGTTGCTTGGGGACTCGTGAATCCGGCTTGCGCTGGGCAAAATTCACAGGCTGATTGACCGGCGCGTTTGCAACTGGTTTGCGAGCGGTCGTTCAAAACCCCAGTCTATGATGAGTTCAAAATCGAAGGCTACACGCCGCAAGTTCATTCAGGGAGCCGCTGCCACAGTCGCTGCTCCAACCATTATTCCTGCCTCCGCGCTCGGCGCAGGAGACAAACCGGCTCCCAGTGAGCGAGTCGCCATGGGTTTCATTGGGATCGGAAACCGTGGTTACGGCGTGATGAGTGCCTTCCTGAATCATGCTGATGTTCAGGGTGTGGCCGTTGCGGATTGCCACCGGAAACACTTTGGTCGAAACGCGTTCGACGAAGGGCGAATGTATGGTGCAGAGGGCGGAAAAGCCGTGGTTGATGCGAAAAATGCCAACACGGATTGTAAGGCATACTCCGATTTTCGGGAACTGTGTGCTCGTGACGACATCGACGCCGTCATGGTCGCCTCTCCCGATCATTGGCATGCGCTCATTACCCTTGAGGCGCTTCGCAATGGTAAAGATGTCTACTGCGAAAAGCCGGTCACTCACTTTTTTGCCGAGGGACAGGCGGTTTACAAAACCGTTGCCGAGAAAGAGGCCATCTTCACGGTTGGTTCTCAGCAACGCAGTGACGCGAAATTCCGCCATGCCGTGAACGTGGTTCGCAATGGCCTGCTTGGGAAACTGCAGCGGGTTGAGGTTGGGCTCCCTGGCGGAAAAACGGCTCCGGACGGGGATCCGACACTGAAAGAGGCGCCTGACGGATACGATTGGTGGTGCGGGCCAAGTCCGGTTTTACCGTACATGGCAGCCCGGCATCATTGGTCCTGGCGTTGGCACACTGCTTATGGGCGCGGTCAACTGATGGACTGGATTGGTCACCACAACGACATCGCGCATTGGGGGCTGGGCCTTGAAACGACCGGGGGCGGCGATGGTCCGATCAGCGTCGAAGCCAAGAACTGGTCCTACGAAGCGACTCCTGAAATTTACGATACGGCGGTCCATTACGATGTCGTTTCCAAATACGAAAACGATCTTGAAGTGGTGATTTCCAGTCGACAGCAAATGGGCTGCAAGTGGATCGGGGAGAATGGCTGGATTTGGGTGACTCGCGGGAGTTATGATGCTTCAAATCCGGAGTGGGTTGCCGAAGGTTTCAATCCTGGTGACGTTCAGGTTTACAAGTCACCCGGTCATCAGCGTGATTTCATCAATTCGGTCAAGTCGCGCAACGAGTCGGTGGCTCCCGCCGAGAACGCGCATCGATCAATCACCCCGGGGCATCTTGCCTACGTGTCTCACGAGCTGGGGCGTCCCGTGAGGTGGGATCCAAAAGCAGAGAAAGTGATCGGCGACGAAAGCGCTCAGGAAAAGTTGACCGAACTTCCGTATCGCGGTGATTGGAAAATTTAGGGGGCGTTTGAAAATGAGGTCGAGACGCGCTGCGAGTGATTTTGTCGACTGGGAATGATGGCCCGGGGCGGCGATGAGCCTTCTCACAAAGCCTCGAACAGCATTTCCAGTCGGGAAAAGCGCCGCAGCTCAAGATCGCGCGAAGCCAATCTTCAAAAAAGCGGAACAACTTGGGCGTCCGTCATCATTTTCAATCGCGCAGTAGAAAACTTCGTGGCGTTCCAGAGGTGCCGACTCAGTTGAGGCCACGCTGAGCGATCAATTCTTCGGCCTGTCCGAAATCGAGGTCGAGATTCCATTCCGCACGGGTAACGGAATCGGTCAGGAGTTTGCAAAACGAGTGAAGCAGTTGCTCGTTGAGGTCAAATTCCAGCCCGTTGCCGTTCTGTGGATGCATGCAGAGGATTTGGCTGCCGTGACCGCTTTCTTTCAGGGCAACCTTACTGACCAAAATCGGGTCTTCGCCGAGCGGGAAAACGTGGCTCTCCTGGTACTTGGTTTTGAAATCCGCTTTTTCGATCGCCTCTTCATGCTGCTTCACCATTTCCATCTGTTGCTTGATTGGCTCCTCTCGCTTCGCCTCTTTTGGCTGCTGCTTTTTCAGCATGTTGAGAAGTGCCGCCCAGAGAATTCGGACATAACGGCGGGTCAGCCAGAATCGAAACTCGGCGCTTTGGCGGCCTGAAGTGTTCAGTCGAAACAGAAGTCTGTCCTCTTCCGGGACAAACGTGATTTGCATTTGGTGAAGCTGACTCATTTCCGGTCTTGTCATTCTAGCCGGAGTTGTCTGAAAGTCTAGCTTCCCAATCTTAGAGGGCTTCCTCGATCAGTTTTTCGAGCTTCACCATGTCTGCGGCAAATTTGCGGATCCCCTCGGCAGTTTTCTCGGTCGCCATGGCGTCGTCATTGAGAAGGTAGCGGAAGGATTTCTCGCTCACATCAATCCTTTCGATGTCGCTCGAAGCTGCTGCTTCGGCGACGAGTTTTTGAGGGACGTCGCCTTCGGTGCTTTGGAGGATTTCAAGAAGGTCCGGGCTGATCGTCAACAAGTCGCAGCCGGCCAATTCCAAAATTTGTCCGGTGTTTCGGAAGCTGGCTCCCATCACCTCGGTCTCGTAGCCAAACTTTTTGTAGTAAGCAAAAATCTGATTCACCGACTGAACGCCGGGATCATCAGCGCCCGTGTATTCTTTGCCGGTATCTTTCTTGTACCAATCATAGATTCGACCGACGAACGGAGAAATCAGCTGGATTCCAGCTTCGGCGCAGGCAACGGCCTGGGCCAGGCTGAACATCAGGGTTAAATTGCAATGGATGCCTTCGTCCTCCAGGCGGTCCGCGGCGCGAATGCCTTCCCAGGTTGAGGCGATCTTGATCAGGATCCGATCGCGGCTAATCCCCTCAGCTTCATAGAGCTCGATGATGCGATGGGCCTTGGTAATGGTTCCTTCCATGTCAAAGGAAAGCCGGGCATCCACCTCGGTGGAAACGCGGCCGGGAACAATGTCCAGGATCGCCTTGCCAAACAGAATGAGGAGCCGATCGATGATGGCATGAGTCAAGGCCTCACCGCTTAAACCCGAAGTTTTGATTTCGCGGATGGCTTGATCGACAAGGGGGCGGTAGGCTTCCTGTTGTGCCGCTTTGAGGATCAGCGAGGGGTTGGTCGTCGCGTCTTGCGGTGCATATTTCCGCATCGATTCAAAGTCGCCAGTGTCGGCAACGACTGTAGTGAATTGCTTGAGTTGATCGAGTTGACTCATGTTAGAATGATAGAAGGAGGAAAAGGCGAAAACAACCGGCAAGTTCGCGAAGCTTGCGTCACATGCCGTGACGCAAAAGAATGCCCATGCCGGTTCCGGGATAGTAGAAATTCACGATCGCGGCGACGAGGAAAAAGTCGACGATGAGGTGGACGATCAAAACCCAGAGAAGGCTTTCGGATTTCTCGAACATGCTTCCCTGCGTCCAGGCGAAAATCGCAACAATCACCACGCCCGCACCGGTAAACGCCATGTCGAAAAGGACCGAGGTGTAGACCACTGCCTGGAGCGCGTTGGATACCCGGTAACTGAAGAGGCTGCGTAACGTCGCGTAAACCACGTTGACGAAGAACAGCTCATCCCAAATTCCCACCATGTTGATCCCGACAAAGAGCCGTCGAATCTGGATCGGATCCATCTCCGGTGGCATCGTCCAGTGGGAAAAAAGCTGGTCGTTGAACAGGGCCAGATTGGCCCAGCCGTAGAACTTGAGCACAAGCCACGCCAATGGAATGGACAGGATCGTGTAAATCACGTCGATCTTGCGGAAATTACCCGGCCAGAAGCGATACCGGATCACGCCCGGATCGGTTCGGGCCATGATGATCGCGGGAAGGAACGCGCAGATCCCAAACGGGATACCCAGTCGAAAAAAGTTTGCGTCAGAGAGCGAGGTTTGGATGTCGCAGAATGCGAGCAAGGCGATGCAACCGAGCAGAATCCCCATGCGGCGGCGCAGCTTGGTCGAGGAATCCCGGAGCACGAGAATCACGCAGCTTAGCCAAACCGCGAACCCGAGGACGTGCGAGATTTTTGAAGCCACGCCGGATGTTTCGCCCGCAACGGGGATCCAGATCACCGTCGCCGCAGCAAAGGTGGCCAGGGTCGCAATCCGCGACTTCGTGAGTTCGAGAGGAGGAGGCGAACTTGGTGAAGGGTTATCCACGCGGCAAGCTGCCGATTCGAGGCGCTTCGTCAATCAGTCAATCTGCGCCAAGGGCGTGGACGCCGGTAAATCCCGGGATTGCGTAGTCAGCGCATCGCCAATCCAAAGCAGCGCGGCACAGGCGACCATGCGAAGGGCAAGGCCTGCCAGCCGGATTTGGAAATGATAGGGCTTCGGCTCCATGATGGAAATGAACGCTGGTTGAGGGATTTATCAACCTTTGTTCTTATATTTTCTATAATTATCAAATTTGACCAACGGCGGGGTTTTCGCTTTCTTTGATCGTGTCGTTGTCAAACCATCAACGGATCTGAATCATTTCGAGCTGCTTCCGCCCAACCTTGACCTGAATTGACGACGAAATGCCTCCATTCCCTCCTCCTGTTTGTGATCCCGATCATGGCGTCTTCCTGCGCGGTTGTTCCCGGACAGGCGAATCTCGCGAAGAGCGAGGCCAGGCAATCGGCCAGCCATTATTTCAATGAGGGGCGTGAGATAAGTTTGGAAGGAAGCCACCTGCTCTTTGTTCCCAAGATGAATCCGCTGTGGTGGCTGGGAAACGCGGATCGCGATTACGACGAAACGTGGAAGCCGGAGAAGTCCCATGAATGGCGCAAATTCACCTTTGCACTCCGCAATCCCGGCCACAATTTCACGCATTATGTCATCGGTGTCTCGGATCGGGATATCCATCGGGTCGGAATCGCCGCCGAGCATGTTTGGAATCCGGATGGGGGGCTGAATTTAGCAGTTACAAACAGTGGGCCGCTCATCCATCTACCGTTCGTGAGCAACAAGGGCCCATTCTTCGAAGGTTATTTGGGTTGGCGACAGGACGGAAATTTCGGGGCTGCGTTCCGAAAATCGGATCGTCGGAAGGAGTCGAAATCAGAGACCGGCGAGGAACCTATTCGTTGACGCTGAAGCGATGAATCGTCGTTTGGCGGTAGATCTCGCCAGGTCTCAGGAGGGATGACGGGAAATTCGCCTGGTTTGGCGAGTCCGGAAAGTGCTGACATTCGAGGCAAATCGCGTGATGCCGGTCGTAGGATTTCCCATCAGCGCCGAGTTTGGGGTTGAGATAGTTCGCCGTGTAAAGCTGAACGCCGGGAGTCGTCGTCAGCACCTCCATTACACGTCCGGATTGGGGATCTTCGACCTTCGCGACGCTCCTCGGCTTTTCGGTCACGAGATCGGGGAAGGCGTAACAGTGATCATAACCGCCGCCATCAACCTCTTTGATCCTCGCTCCAACGGTCGTTGGCGTCCGAAAATCAAAGGGCGTGCCCTCGATCGGAAGGAAGTCGCCGGTGGGGATTTTCCGTGAGTCGATCGCGAGAATCGCGTCTGCATTGATCTGGAGCAGGTGATCCAAAACGGGGCCCGAAGTGGCACCGCCGAGATTCCAATAGGCATGGTTGGTCAGGTTCACATGAGTCGGGCGGTCCGTCGTGGCTTCATAGTGCAGGATGAGTTCATTGGCGTCCGTCAATCGGTAGGTCACGCTGGCTACAAGATTCCCGGGAAATCCTTCATGGCCATCGGCGCTGGTAAGTTGAAATCGAACGCCGTTCTCAACGACTTCAGCATCCCAGAATTGCTTTTGGAAACCGGTTTTCCCGCCATGGATGTGGACCTTGGATTTGGCGTTGAAGGTTTCGAGGTCATAACGGGTTCCGTCGATCGTGAACCCTCCGGTATCGATTCGGTTCGCAAAACGCCCGACAACGGAGCCGAACAGCGGATGGCTGCCGAGGTAGGCCGCCGGATCCTCGAGATAGAGCGTAACATTCGCAAACGTTCCGTCGCGATCGGGGGTATACATGCCGGTTAGTGTCGCCCCGTAGTCGAGGATGGTTGCCTTGAGGCCGGTCGCATTCGTCAGGGTGAACTCCTTGAGTTCGTGATCGTCGTCAAGTTGAAGGGTTTGAGACGTGACCGTCGTTGATTGGGCGTGGAGCTGCCCAAGCGCAGCGAGCGATACCAAGGCGAGAAGGGGGCGAATCATCCCATTCCTTCCTCTGCGGCGATTCGCCCGTCAAGTCTGGTCAAATGGCTGGTTAGCTAGCCTCGCCCAAATGAAGGTTGAGTGCAGGGCGAATCGCGGCTTCAGTCCAAGCTTTCTCGCATTCTGTTATCGGTTCCTTCCCATGAAATTGACTCCACTTGTTCTCAGCCTCTGCTTCCTGGCCACGTCATACGGCCAGACGTTTGATCCCAAAAAGGTGAAAGCTCAGCACGTCGATCCCAGCGAATTTGTGGCGATGGGCGATCTCGAGGTCACGCTTTGGGCGACCTCTCCCATGTTCTTCAATCCCACGAACATGGATATTGATAAAGACGGGCGGATTTGGGTGGCGGAAGGCGTTCGCTATCGCCGGAATCACGAGCGTCGGCCTGAGGGTGATCGGATCATGGTGCTGGAAGATCGGAACCGCGATGGCCGGGCGGACAAGAGCCACGTTTTTGTTCAGGAAGAAGCCCTGGTCGCCCCGCTCGGTATTGCCGTCATCGACAACCAGGTCATCGTCTCCCAACCGCCGGAAATGATCGTTTACACGGACGTGGATCGGAATTTGAAATTTGATCCGGCCAAAGACAAACGTGAGGTGATCTTGACCGGCTTCCATGGGAAGAATCATGATCACAGTCTGCATTCGATCACGGTTGGGCCAGACTCGAAATGGTATTGGAATAGCGGAAACTGCGGAGCCAAATTCACGGACAACGAAGGCAAGACGTGGAATATCTGTAGCGGTTATCCGGGGACGCCGATCGGACCGTGGAAGAATCCCGAGCCAAACACGGAAGTCGCGGGACGCGAAAGTGCCGATGGCCATGTTTACGTGGGGGGATTTACCGTGCGCATGAATCCGGATGGAACCGGAGTCGAGGTGATTGGTCACAATTATCGAAACAGCTACGAGCAGAGCATTACCTCGGTTGGTGACGTGTTTCAGAATGACAATGATGATCCACCTGCCTGCCGGGTGAGCTACGTGATGGAATACGCGAACTTTGGGTTTTCGAGCAATGACGGCAAGCGGACATGGCGGGCTGATCAACGGCCGGGCCAGTCGATTCCGATTGCAGAGTGGCGTCAGGAAGATCCGGGAATTTACCCTGCAGGCGATGTTTACGGCGGCGGTTCCCCAACCGGAAACGTGTTCTATGAGAACGGCGCGTTGGGACCGGAGTTTGAGGGAATGTTCCTCGCCTGTGAGCCGGGCCGGAACACGATATTTGGATACAAACCGGAGAAAAAGGGCGCAGGTTATGAACTGGAGCGATTCGACTTTCTCACGACAAATCCCACCGGTGAATTTGCTGGTTCCGACTTTTTGGGAGGAAGCAACAGCGTCTCCGACGAAACACGAACCCTGTTTCGTCCGTCCGATATCGCGGTTGGTCCCGATGGCGCGCTTTATGTGACGGACTGGTATGACGGGCGGGTCGGCGGACACCAGGATCTCGACACGTCCTGCTCGGGCGCAATTTATCGGATTGCCCCGAAGGGCTTTCGTCCTCACGTTCCCGAACTGAAGCTCAATACGATGAATGGCGCGATACAGGCGCTGAGAAGCCCGGCGGTGAATGTCCGCGAACTCGGGCGTCGCGCGTTGAAGGAGAAGGGAGACAAAGGGTTTGCCGCTTTGGAAGGGCAGCTCCGCGATTCCAATCCATTTCTCGCGGCCCGTGCGGTTTGGGTCATGGCGAAGATGGGGCGAGAGGGGCAGGATCGAGTCGAAGATCTGCTTCAGCACGAGGAGTCTCACATTCGGATTGCCGCGTTTCGCGCCCTGAGGAGGGAATGGTTTGAGCAACGCCGCCTTGCCGAGCCGAATCTGGAAAGCGAAGACAAGGAAATCCGACGAAAAGCGCGAAGCGACTGGGCGCGCCAGGAATTGAAGCTGTTGGTGGCCGTTGAAAAATTCACCAAGGACCCGGATCCGGCGGTTCGGCGTGAAGCCGCCTTGTCCCTCCGCGACATCGACTTCAATCAATGCCGCGACGCGCTTTGCCGCTTGGCAAAAGCCTACGATGGAAAGGATCGTTACATGCTCGAAGCCATTGGAACGGCCTGCACCGGAAAAGAGGAAGAGGCGTATCTCATCTTTCGACGCGGTCTCAAAGGTGGAAATCCTGCCGAATGGTCTGATGCCATGGCCAATCTGGCTTGGCGACTTCATTCGCCCG
Source organism: uncultured bacterium (assembly GCA_963977015.1). GTDB lineage: Bacteria > Verrucomicrobiota > Verrucomicrobiia > Verrucomicrobiales > DEV007 > JBCDHN01. The sequence continues at coordinate 251,583 of CAXBMO010000001.1, forward strand.
ATGCCATCTCGGCTCACAAGCAGCGCGCGCTCTCCGAAGATTTGGACGATGCGCAGCGAAAGCAGGCCCTGGATGCCTTGGCCTTCACCAATCACCAGAAAGCCGCTGACGCCGTCTTGGAAGTCGCGGCGTTGGACAGTGCGGGCGCCCTGAAGGCAGATGCGACATGGTGGCTCCTAAACCGGTCCAACAATGATTGGAAAGAGTATGGGCTCGCGAGCGAATTGAAGGAGCGCGGCATCTACGATCCTGACAAGATCGAAATCCTGGAGGCCGTCGTTCCCAAACCCAGCCCGATTCCGGCGGTTCGCTATCCGGAGATGAGTGAGCTTCTTGCGATGAAGGGAGATCCCGAAAATGGCAAAAATGTGGCCATGCGCTGTATCATGTGTCACCAGGTTGGTGGGCAGGGCGTCAGCTACGGTCCTGCGTTGGACGGATGGGGCAAAACGCAGACCCGCGAAGTCATTTTTCAATCCATTATCGATCCTTCCGCCAGCATCGCCCACGGCTACAAAGGAACGGAAATCGTCACCAAAGATGGAAAGACGATTCACGGCTTGGTAATCTCAAACGGGAATCCCAAGATGGTGCGCTCGATGGGCGGCCTGACCCAAACCATTCCCAAGAAACAGATTCAATCCGAGAAAGCTCTGGGACGCTCGCTGATGATGTCTGCGGCTCAGTTGGGAATTTCTCCCGAAGATTTGGTTGATCTGGTAGCCTACCTCAAAGCGAACTGAGTTCGCTCCTTCCAGCCTCGGGCATCTCCGTTAGTCTGGTTGCCCAGTCGCGCCACCCGTGCGAAGCTCTTCAATGCTGGACGACGAAACTCGAACCACGCTTCAAGACCGTCTTCTCGATGAAATCGCGGATGTTGAGGAAAAAATCGTGGTATTGGAGAAAGCGACCAAGCCCGTCGAGCCAGACAAGGCGATTGGCCGGCTGAGTCGTCTGGAGTCGATGAATGAGAAAAGCGTGCATGAAGCGGCGCTTCGTCAGGCTCAGGAACGTTTGTCCAAACTGGAAGTGGCGATGACGCGGGTGTTTGACCAGAACTTCGGCATTTGCACGGGGTGCGGCCAAGCCATCCCGGAGGAGCGCTTGCTCCTGTTGCCTGAAAGCACGCGATGTGTGAAGTGTGCCGGTTAGCGGCAATCTCGAGCCAGGCTTGTTAGCCTTTGCCCAACGCAAACACTTCGAATCCGGTCTCACGCAGAGCTTGGTGATCCATCAGATTCCGACCGTCAAAGAGGAAGGCCGGCTTGAACATCGACGCCTGAATGGCTTTCCAGTCAAGATCGCGGAATTCATCCCATTCAGTGAGAATGGCCACGCCGTGGGCTTTATCGGTGGCTGCCATGGCGTCCGTGTGAAACTCAAGATTAGATTCCAACTTCTCGGCAGGCACACCAACATAGAGGAGATCAGCCTTCATTTGCTCTTCGCTGACTTTCGGATCGTAAATCGCGACCTTGGCGTCCTCCATAATGAGGTCTCTACAGATGTAGATCGAGGCGGATTCGCGGGTGTCGTTGGTGTCTTTTTTGAAGGCAAACCCAAGAATGGAAATCTTCTTACCAGCTACGGTGTTGAACAGCGTGGAGACGATGCGCTGACTGAAGCGGCGTTTTTGCCAGTCATTCATCGTGATGACTTGTTCCCAGTAGGCGGATACTTCGGGCAGGCCGAAATGCTCGCACAGGTAAACGAGGTTGAGGACATCCTTCTGGAAGCAGGATCCGCCGAAACCAACCGAAGCCTTGAGGAATTTCGGGCCGATGCGGGAGTCGGTTCCAATCGCCCGGGCGACTTCGTCCACATCCGCTCCCGTCTCCTCGCAGAGGGCGGAAATCGAATTGATGGAAGAGATACGCTGTGCCAGGAAGGCATTGGCGACCAGTTTGGAGAGCTCGGAAGACCAAAGATTCGTGGTGAGAATTCGATCTCTCGGCACCCAATGCTCGTAGACTTGCACCAGTTTCTCGACCGCTTCCTGTCCTTCTGGAGTCGTTGCTCCACCAATGAGAATACGATCTGGGTTCGTGAGATCGGAGATCGCGGTGCCTTCCGCGAGAAACTCAGGGTTCGACAGAACCTGGAAGGTCGCTTTACCGGTGTTCGCCGTGAGAATGGTGCGGAGGGCTTCAGCGGTCCGAACTGGAATCGTGCTCTTTTCGACAACGATTTTATGCCCTTCGGAAACATCGGCAATGGTTCGTGCAGCAAGCTCCACATAGCGCAAATCTGCAGCACGACCGGCACCGGCGCCGTAGGTTTTGGTCGGAGTGCCGACACTGACAAAGATGATTTCGGCTTCCTTGATTGCTCCTTCTACGTCCGTGGAGAAATGAAGATTGGTTCCGCGGATTTCCTGGACGATTTCGTCGAGGCCGGGCTCGAAAACTGGCAATTCATCGGAATTCCACGCATCGACGCGAGCTTGATTGACGTCAACGACGGTGACTTGGATGTCCGGGCACTTGGCCGCGATCATAGCCATGGTTGGGCCGCCTACATATCCTGCTCCAATACAACAGATTTTCATGGTTCCGAGTTTGTCTCCTTAAATTAGATAAAAACTATAAATTTCAGTATAGCGAGGAGTATCCACTCTTTGTGTATTCGGGCAACAAAAAGTTTGCCGTCATCGAGGAGTGGTAAATCCGAGCATTTACCGAATCGATCGGGGCTGGTTCTCAACACCCGATTCTACGATTCGACCTACGGCTTTTGAATTTTTTTTCCAGGGATTGGCTGGGCAGGTTTAGCGGGGCCTCCTGAGCTGGGTGCAACCGCTCCTGTTCCGGGGGCCTTAATGGGTCCTGCGCCAGGAGCCTTAACTGGAGCGCCAGCGGGAGCAGATGGTGGTGCTGAAAGAGGCTTTGCTGCACCCGGGATCGGTTGAGGAGATCCTGAAACGGGTGCTTTGGCTGGTTCAGGCTTGTTGGCTGCTGTTTTTTCATCCGCAGGTTTGGCGTCCGCCGGCTTGGCTGCGTTTGGCTGAGCTTTTACGGGAGAAGCGGAGGCGGCTGGCTGGCCTGATCCAGGCTTGTGGGTGAATCGGTTGCCGGGACCGTGTTCTTCAAACTTGGGGGCATTTCCTGATGCGGCATTTTCCCAAGTCACTTGGTTGTTTGATCCGGCAATGTGGGCTTGCCCCAACGTTCCGGTTTCCAAAGTATTGTCTTCACCTGCAATCACCAATGAGCTGACTTGCGCTGCTTTGATCTTATTGCGCATCCCGTTGATTTTTAACTGGCCACAGGAGCCTTTGACCTCGATCTCGCGATCCTTGTCACAAATCATGATATCTTGGCCGTTCGCCTCGACACTTTTGGCTGTGTTCACCGCGGTGATGATGATTGGACTACTCATAGTTTTGCAGGTTCGATCGGGGAACTTCGCCCCCGAAATGCATTATTGCCTTCATCCGGCAACTCGCCAAGCCTCAACTTGGGCTAGTTTTTTGCGAGCGGGAAATTGGACGAAGTTTCGATTTTGACTGCTTTTTCAGACATTCGCTTCGTCATTTTCTCGTTGAGAGGCGGTTTTGTCGGGTATCAGCCTCTCGGAGAACTTCCTAACACACCTTTTCCATTGATTCAGCGGGCCTGTTGGTCGAACTAATTCACCATTATGGCTAAAGGCTACGAACTCGAAGGAAACATCCACAAGATCGAAGACACCCAGGAATTCAAAAGCGGTTTCACCAAGCGCGAATTCGTGGTGGAGTCCAAGGATGGACAATACTCACAAATGATCAAATTCGAGTGTGTGAAGGACAAAACGGCTTTGCTCGACGGGCTTACCGTTGGCGACAAGGTGAAAGTCCACTTCGACATTCGTGGGAACGAATACAACGGCAGGTTTTTCGTGAATCTCAACGCCTGGCGCATTGAGCAGGCAGGCGATTCCGGTGGCGATCGAGTTGCCGAACCCGATGGTTTTGGTGATTCCGACGCACCTCCTTCGCATCTCAGCGAGCCGCCAACCGGTTACGATGACGAGAATCCCAACAGCCCCTTTTAAGGGAGCGTCAGGGAAAAAGTTCGTTGGTGCGAGGCGCGGATCTTAAACGATCCCGCCCTTTTTACTTTGGCTTGGTTCCTGAGCCCTTGATCTGCTTTGCCGATGTTCCCATGGGGATCGTCATTCCAAGCTTCATCAACTTGGGAAAAAGCTGCTGGTGGAGATAGGGATTTCCGGGATTGAGCCGCGCGTAATTCTGATGGTATTCTTCGGCGACGTAAAACTCAGGAGCTTCGGTGATTTCCGTGACAATTGGGTTGGTAAATTTGCCGGATGAATCCGCTTTTTTCTTTGAGGCCTCGGCAATCGCTTTTTGCTCGGGAGAGTGGTAGAAAATCGCCGAGCGGTATTGAGGCCCGCGATCCGGCCCCTGGCGATTCAACGTCGTCGGGTCGTGTGCTTTCCAGAACACGTCCAGAAGGCCCTCATAACTGATCTTTTTGGGGTCGTAGTGGATCTGGATCACTTCCGCGTGTCCCGTCTTCGCGGTGCAGACCGCCTTGTAGTTTGCGTCCTCGGCAGTTCCGCCCATGTAGCCGGAAACGACCGAATAAACGCCATCAATTTGGTGGAACACTTCCTCGGTGCACCAGAAACATCCTCCCCCGACGGTCGCTACTTCGGCGGTTTCCGGAATGTTCGACTCATCAGGAACCGGCAGCGGAGCAAACTTCGGCTCTTTCATCTTTTCGGCTTCTGCAAACGGATCCGGATCGGCGCTCTCGGCTGTGCAACCGAAGATCAACAGGGAACCGAAAAGAAGGGCGATAGCGGAAAATGGGATTTTCATACAGTTTGGTGGGATTGGGCTTTGGACACCTTACGCTGCGATTTGATCGAAATGAATTTTTAGAATTCCTTGCAAGCCAGATAGACGTAGTTGACCGCAACTTCAAGAAAACGCCCTTTGATTCATGCGAATCCACCTCTTTTGCTTCTCCATCGCTCTCCTGGCACTCGGCAATGCTCAAGACTGGACCGGATTTCGTGGTGACGGAACCAGCCGGTTCACCAAGCCGACCAATCTTCCCGTTGAATGGAGCGATACCAGGAACTTGGCGTGGTCGCAGGATTTGCCGGGATATGGGCAATCGAGCCCGGTGATTTGGGGCGATCAGGTCTTTGTCACGTCGGCTGATGGGAAGGAGAAAGAGCGTCTGATAATCGCATCTTTCGATCTCGAAACCGGCAATCCGCTCTGGCAGGGAACCTTTCCGGCCAGCGTCAAGATCGGCGCAACGGACATGGTCAGTCGAGGGGCACCAACTCCGGTCGTCGATGAGAATTGCGTTTACGCGTTTTTCGAAAGTGGTGATCTCATCGCGCTCAATCATGAAGGTGAGCGACTCTGGCAACGGAGTTTGACCTCTGAATACGGCGAGTATGAAGGCGGGCACGGTTTGGGGAGTTCGTTGGCGGCGACCAATGAAACGCTCATCGTTCTCGCAGATCATCAGGGAGCTTCCTATCTGCTGTCGATCGACAAAAAGACCGGCGAGAACGTTTGGAAAGTGGATCGTGAATCGCGCATTTCTTGGACGAGTCCCGTTGTGATTGGCGATTGGATCTGGATTACCTCCAACGGCATCGTGGAAACCCGCAAGACGTCCGATGGTTCCCAGGTTTGGGCCGTGGAGGGAATGGAAGGGAACACGGTTGCTTCGGCCAGCGTTTCGCCGGATCAACAACTGGTCGTCATCGGTTGTTCGGCTCCGGGGCAAAGTCAGGCGATCAGCCGCGATGGCGCGGAGTTGTGGCGCGCCGAGAAAGTCACCAGCAGTTTTGGTTCGCCCCTGGTTTACGACGGATGCGCCTATTTTGTGAGCCGCGCCGGTGCGTTGCGATGCAACGATCTCGCCGATGGCAGTCTGCTTTGGGAGACTCGCTTGAGCGAAAGCTGTTGGGCTTCGCCAGTTTCAGCCGGAGGACTGCTGTATTTCTTCTGCAAAGATGGAACGACGTTCGTCCTCAAGCCGAATCGTGAGGAACCCGAGATCCTCGCTCAAAACAAGGTGTCGGATCTTACCGGCGACCGCATTTATGGGGTTGCATTGACGTCATCCCGGTTCATTGCCCGAACCGGCAGCAAACTGGTTTGCATCGCGATTGTCGAATGACGTTCGATTGCGATTTTGGCCGCATAAATTGCCAAGAATGAGGCAAAGCGCGGGATTTTACTTGCAGCGAAGTTCGCAAAAGGCAACAGAGGTGAGACTGAGTCTCAATCGCATCCATCAGTTTCATGATCCGGTTTACCTTTCCTTTTCTCTTTCTGGTCAGCGTCGCAACGTCGGCTCTGGCTGATCTCGATTCGCTCAAACGCGACGTCGTTTCCAACTACGCCAATTTGGTTCATGCCAACTATGCGGATGCGTTGGTCGAAGCGGTCAATCTGCAGGGTGCGTTGACGGCGTTTGCCAATGAACCGGACGAAGCGGGGCTCGCCAAGGCGAGGATGGCCTGGATTTCCGCTCGCCTTCCTTATCTTCAAACAGAGGTTTTTCGTTTCTACGCCGGACCGATTGACGATGACGACGGGCCGGAAGGATTGATCAATGCCTGGCCGCTGGACGAAGCCTATGTCGACTATGTGGAAGGCAATCCCTCGGTCGGAATCGTCAATGACACCGCGAATTTTCCCGAGATCACCAAGGAGTTGCTGGTTTCCGTCAACGAGAAAGACGGCGAGGAGAACATCAGCGCTGGTTTTCACGCGATCGAGTTTTTGCTCTGGGGACAAGACGAAAACGCGGATGGCCCGGGAAATCGCTCGGCGGACGATTACATCACGGCTCCCAATGCAGACCGGCGCAAAGCCTACCTTTTGGCGGCCGGCGAACTTTTGGTGGAGAATCTGGAGCACCTCGTTGCCGAATGGGCTCCCGGTCAGGATAACTATCGCAAATCCTTCGAAGCCGCGCCGTCATCCGAGTCCCTGAAGAAGATCATTACTGGAATGTCGATGCTGGCCGGTTTTGAATTGTCGGGCGAGCGACTTTTGGTGGCGATGGAAACCAGAGCACAGGAAGATGAACACTCCTGTTTCAGCGACACCACCCATTCAGATGTAATCTACAATGCGAAGGGCATCGCCAACGTCTGGGAAGGGGAATACGGGAACGTCAAGGGAGCGGGAATCGATGATCTGGCAAAAGCCGTTGATGCCGATCTTCGGAAGAAGCTACGCAAAACGATTCAGGAAGCTCTGAAGCTTTCCAAGCAAATTCCCGTTCCGTTCGACCAAGCCATTCTCGAGGAAAATGGACGCGCATCGATCCTGGCGGTCGTGGAGACTCTTGAGGATCAGGCTGATCTGTTGGTCGAACTCAGCCAGAAACTGGGATTTGAGGTTCCTACTTCTGAAACGGATTCATGATCGTGATTTTTCGATACCTAACCCTTTCAATCTCGATTCTGGGCTTGGTGCTTGGCATGGCTCACGCCGCACCAATTCCGGAAGCTCAGGTTGGCGAAGAACTGAGTGGCGGAGCAACGACGGTCTTCCAGAATGGGAAAAACGCCTTCGCGTTGCCGTTGGCGAACATTTCGCGGGAAAACCGGCGGGCTCACGTGGTCGGAAACTCGTTTTTCAACAAGAACTGGGTCATTGCTCCGGCCTCGACGACGGCGCGAGATGGGCTCGGTCCGCTTTTTCACGCACGATCGTGTTCCGGTTGCCATACCCGGGATGGCCGCGGTGCGCCGCCAGCTCAGGGCGAACTCATGACGGGGTTGTTGTTTCGACTCAGCGTTCCGGGCCGAAGCCCTCATGGCGGCCCTCTTCCAGATCCGACTTACGGCGGCCAACTCGGGGTGCGGGCCGTTCCCGGAGTCGAACCCGAGGGCAATGTTCGGATCGAATACGAAGAAATTCCCGGAACCTATCCGGATTCAGAAACCTATTCTCTGCGAAAGCCAATTTACACGTTGGAGTGCTCCAAAAAATACGGAGCTCCACAAAACGATCTCCTCATGAGCCCCCGGGTCGCTCCACCTGTTCATGGTCTGGGACTGCTCGAAGCCGTTCCCGAAGCGACGATCCGCGGGTTTGCTGACGAGGATGACCAGGACGGCGATGGAATCTCCGGAAGGCCCAATGAAGTCTGGAATCCTGAGACCCAAACCCGCCAACTTGGCCGTTTTGGCTGGAAGGCGAATCAGCCTGACATTCGCCAACAGACGGCGGCCGCGTTTCTCGGAGATATCGGGATTACGAGCAACATTCATCCCAATGACGATTTCACTCCGGCACAGCATGCCCTGTTTGCGCAACCCGGATCGGGAGACACCCCGGAATTGGACGACAACTTGTTGGCGCGCGTCGTGACCTATCAACTGACATTGGCGCCACCGGCCCGCAGAAATTGGACCGATCCCGAGGTGCTTCGTGGCAAGCTGCTTTTTGAGGAAGCACAATGCGCAGTTTGTCACGTGCCGGAAATGAAGACTGGCGATTACGAGGCGGTTCCAGAACTCGCGAATCAGACGATCCGCCCCTACACCGACCTGTTGCTCCATGACATGGGCGAAGAATTGGCCGATCACCGTCCCGATTTTGAAGCCGATGGCCGGGAATGGCGGACGCCGCCACTGTGGGGAATCGGGCTGATCGAAACCGTCAACGGCCATACCTTTTTCCTTCATGATGGCCGCGCTCGAAACCTGGAAGAAGCCATTTTGTGGCATGGCGGAGAGGCTGAAGTTTCCCGCGATCACTTTAAGAACCTGAATTCTTCGGATCGAGCCGCACTTCTCGCCTTTCTCAATTCGCTCTGAGTTGCCAATTCCCAAAAAACAAACGAAAACCAACTTGAAACTGAACGGATTCTTTTGAGAATGAGTCTCAATTTCACCCAAACCTCTTATGAATCGAAATTTCCTCTATCTCCTCACGACCGCTTTGTTTGCAGGCTCTCTGCAAGCGGAAGAAATTACGCTCTTCAGTCATCGTCACTACGAAGCTGATGATGCGCTCTATGAAAAGTTTACGAAGGAAACCGGGATCAAGGTCAATGTCGTCAAAGCCAGTGCTGACGAATTGATCGAGCGCCTGAAAGCCGAAGGCGAAACGACCAAAGGCGATGTTTTTATGACGGCTGATGCTGGACGTCTTGTCCGCGCAAAAGCGCAGGGCGTGCTCCAACCGGTCGAGTCAGCTGTGCTGAGCGAGCGAATTCCGGCAAATCTGCGCGATCCGGAAAATATGTGGTTTGGCCTTACGCAGCGGGCGCGAATCGTGATGTATGCGAAAGACCGCGTAAAGCCGGAAGAACTTTCGACTTATGAGGACTTGGCAGACAAGAAGTGGCGGGGCCGTATTTTGGTTCGCTCTTCCTCAAATATCTACAACCAGTCACTGCTTGCCTCGATCATTGCGGAACACGGAGCAGAAAAAGCAGCGGAATGGGCCAAGGGCGTTCGCGGGAACATGGCTCGTCCTCCACAGGGCAGCGACCGCGACCAAATGCGTGCCGTTCATGCCGGGCTCGGTGATTTGGCGATTGTGAATACCTACTATGTAGGATTGCTCGTTAACTCGACGGAAAAGAAGGATCAGGAAGTTGGAAAGTCGTTGGGGTTTTTCTTTCCAAACCAGGATGGACGCGGTGCTCATGTGAATGTGAGTGGCGCTGGAATCATCAAGCATTCCAAAAACAAAGACGCGGCCATCAAGTTTCTCGAGTTTCTAGCTTCGGATGAAGCTCAGGCCACCTTCCCAAAAGAGACCTACGAGTATCCCGTTGTTCCCAGTGTGGAATGGTCTCCTCTTCAGAAAAGCTGGGGCGAGTTCAAGGCGGATTCACTGAACCTGGCGAAACTTGGAGAGCTGAACGAGAAAGCGGTCGAAGTCTTCAACGAGGTGGGCTGGGAATAAGACTTGATTGCGGCGGTTCAGAAGCACTTTCGACGTGAGGTGGACCTATGGTCCGCCTCCACGTTTGTACTGGCGCTTCTGATTTTAACCCCGCTGATCGTCGTGGTGGTAGGCTTGAGCGATGCCGGCCCGAAGTGGGATCACATCGCATCAACGGTGCTGTGGAAGTATGTTTGGAATACGGTTCTCGTGGTTCCTCTTGTGGGTGTCCTGGCCATTTTGATGGCGGTTCCTCCAGCTTGGCTGGTTAGCGCCTTCGAGTTCCCCGGGCGTCGAATCTTTGAGTGGGCCTTGGTGTTGCCGTTGGCAATTCCTACTTATGTCGCTGCGTTTGTCTACTATCCAGGATTGGAGGCTGCCATCCCGTTCATTGTCAGTGTGCGCCAGAATTTTGGGTTCGATGCGAGTCAGGTCGCTGAGAAAATTGTGCGCTATGGCCTCCTGTCCATCCTCCTCGCTTCGGTTCTCTATCCTTATCTTTTCATCAGCGCACGATCCTCCTTTTCGCAGCAGAGGAGGGGAGTGATTGAAGCCGCGCAAACCTTGGGACGGGGACCAATCTCGGTGTTCTTCTCAGTGGCGTTGCCCTTGGCAAGACCGGCGCTGGTTGCGGGACTCAGCCTGATTGTCATGGAGGTGGTGAACGACTATGGAGCAGTTCACTTTTTTGGAGTTCCAACTCTCACCGAAGGCATTTTTCGGACGTGGTTTGGGCTGGGAGACCGATCTTCGGCCCTGCGCATTGCCGGGCTGGTCATGCTGGCGGTTCTCTGCCTGCTTTGGGCCGAACAGAGGCAACGTGGTCGAGCGCGTTTTTCCGAGCATTCCGTGAACTCGACCCCGTTGGCTCGGCGAAAGCTCGGAACCAGCAAGGCAGTTTTGGCAATCGTGGTTTGCGTGGTTCCGCTGGGGATTGGATTTCTCTATCCAGTCTTCAGATTGTTGGGGTGGGCTTCACAGACATTCGGAAAGGTCCTCCAAGCCGATTTCTGGCAACAACTGGGCAATAGTTTGCTTCTCTCGTTGGGAACCGCCGCAGGTCTCACGGCGATCGCAGTCATCTTTGCATTCGCGACTCGTCTTCATCATGCAGGGTGGCTTCGTGTGACGAGTCGAATGGCGACGCTCGGTTATGCTGCTCCGGGAGCGGTCGTCGCGGTCGGTGTCATGGTTGCCTTGGGAGGTGTTGATCGAAGCCTTGGCCAGCAGGTTCTCAGCGGAACCTATTTCGCGATCATTTTTGCCTACACGGTTCGCTTTCTCGCCGTTCCGTTTCATCCGGTCCGCGCGGGGATGAATCGCGTTTGTGGTTCACTGGATGAGGCGTCGCGGGTGCTTGGCCAAAGCCCGTTGCTGACGCTGTGGAAGATTAATCTGCCGTTGATGTGGACCACGCTTCTCGCCGCTACGATGCTCGTATTCGTAGATATCTTGAAAGAACTTCCCCTTACCATGATCCTGCGTCCTGCGAACTTCGAGACATTGGCGACGACTGCGTTCGGGCTCGCGAGCGAAGGGCGATTCCGGGAATGCTCGGTTCCTTCATTGATTATTATCCTCGCTGGCGCGCTCGGCCTCATGGTGCTGAACCGCCTGACTAAACGAAAAACTGGATGAGCTCGACTCTCGAATACAGTCACGTTTCCAAGACCTACCCGAACGGCGAATTGCCGGCCGTGAAAGACGTTAGTCTGCGCGTCAAGAAGGGGCAGATTCTGACCTTGGTAGGGGAGAGTGGGAGCGGAAAAACGACATTGCTAAGAATCGCAGCGGGATTGGAGACGCCGGATTCCGGAGAAGTCAGAATCGGCGACGAAACCGTCGCCAGTGAGTCGCTCTGGGTGCCACCGGAAAAAAGGGGCGTGGGATTGGTGTTTCAGGATGGGGCTTTGTTTCCTCACCTGACCGTATCTCAGAACATTTGTTATGGCCTGAAGGGACGGGACAAGGAGAAGCAGCTGAAAACGGTAGATTTCATGCTGGCGATGGTCGGGCTCAGTGGTTTCAACCAGCGTTTTCCTCACGAGCTTTCCGGCGGCGAGCGACAGCGATTGGCGGTCGCGCGAGCGTTGGCGCCCCAACCCAAGGTCGTTTTGCTGGACGAGCCGTTCAGCAATCTGGACCCGTCGTTGCGCCGTTCCATGCGTGACGAGATTCGCCGGATTCTCAACAAAGTTGGAGCAACCGCGATTTTGGTGACTCATGACACCGATGATGCGTTGGCCATCGGTGACCGAATCGCGATTTTTCGAAAAGGAGAGATCGAACAAATCGGTACGCCCGCTGAGATTTACGGGAAGCCCAAGAACGCGTATTGCGCAGAATTGTTCGGCCCGGCTAACCACGTTGTTTTGAATGGAGGAAAGCCCAAATGGATTCGTCCCGAAAACATGACCCTGCTAACGCAACAGGAACGCGGGTTGATTGAAGTCACTGTCGAGGAGGTAAGGGATGCGGGACGGCATTGCGAGGCGATTGTCCGCCCCCTCAAGAAATCCACTTCGGATCGATGGACGGTTTATTGCGGGAAGGCAAAAATCGGGGACCGTGCCTGGATTAAACTCTGATTGCGCTGGTTCTGGCCACGTTGGTTGGGGAATGAAACGCTGATTCCGCGATGTGTCGAATGGCTGGAAGTCCAAGTCGCAGTTCCGGCTCCAATGGGGCAACAAGTTCAGGCTGACTTGCGAATCGCTTCCCGCAAATCGTGAAGCCAACCAAAACTTCATGACGGTTCTGACATTAGAAATTAGTGGGAATTTTGGGAATTGGGTGTTTTGTGAGAATTGATGTCACGCATCTATTTCGACTCTCACATGCACACTCCGCTGTGCAAACATGCCGTTGGTCACCCATCGGAATATGTCGCTGTTGGTTACGAAGCGGGACTGAAGGGGGTGATTTTCACCTGCCATAGTCCCATGCCCGACGGCTGGTCGGCGCCAGTTCGAATGGCCCCGTCCGAGTTTGACGAATACGTCGATCTCATTGGGGAAGCTCGCGATGCTGCCCCTGATGGATTCGAAGTCCGGTTGGGGTTGGAAAGCGACTATTTCCCGGGAATGGAATTTTGGCTGAAAGACCTTCATCAGAAGGCGGAGTTCCACTACATTCTCGGCTCGGTTCATTGGCATGTTCCCGAATATCGCCAAGCCTTTTGGAAGGACGATATCGCCGCGTTCCAGCGTCAATATTTTGAGCATTTGGCGGAATCAGCCGAATCCGGCCTTTTTGACAGTCTGGCGCACCCCGATTTGGTCAAAAACGCCGATCCGGAAGCGTGGGACCAAGCCCGTCCGACAGAACACATTGCCCGGGCCTTGGATCGCATTGCCGCGACCGGTGTGGCGATGGAATTGAACACGTCCGGGTTGCGCAAAATCTATTCGCAGATGAATCCGGGGCCTGAAATGCTGGCGATGATGGCCGAACGCGGGATTCCCGTTGTCATTGGGTCCGATTCCCATGTCCCGGAACGCGTCACCGCGCATTTTGTTGATGCGCTCTCGCACCTGGAAGACGCCGGTTATCGGGAAGTCCACGTTTTCGAGAATCGCAAGCCGCAGGCTCTTACGATTGAAGCGGTTCGCGAGAGTTTGGCGGTTCCGGTTTGATTCGCGTTTGAGGTCGAATTTGCGGGGAACAACGGCTTTGAGTTCATCGGGATTCGGCCTAGGCTCTCTTCGTGAACTCCCCAAACCACCACATCGTCCTGTTCGATAGCGATTGCCCCATGTGCACGTTCCAGATGCGCGGGCTAACGTGGCTGGATTGGTTCAACAAGGTTCGGTTTCTGGCGATCAAGGATCCTGAAGCGGCGAAGGTCGCTCCCAGTTTGACTCGTGAAGACCTGTTGGAGGCGATTCACTGCATTACCAAAGATGGCAAGATCCATCGGGGAGCCCGTGCCCTCCGGTTTTTGGGAATGAGGATGCCGATGCTCGTTCCGTTGGCGCTTTTTCTCTGGATCCCGGGCGTGATCTGGGTTGCCGAGCGCATCTACATGTGGATCAGCCGAAATCGGCACCTTCTCAGCAAGGTCTTTGGTTGCAAGGATGCCTGTTCGATCATGCCGGAGCGGCAGCGCGAAGTCGAGTGAGCCGCGAACCCGGATTCACGGGGCCGAACTCAGTCGAAACAACAGCCATTCGGCACGCCGTTTGACTTCGGCATCCTTCGTTTGCTCCGCCGCCTCGATCAGTTGTGGCTTCGCGAGATAACCCAGCTCACCCAGTTGATCCGTCGCGTTTTCCCGGGTTTTCCAATCGTCGTCTCCCAGATCGCTGATCCATTTCGCGATTTTCGTCAGGGTTTCCGCAGTGATATTCGGAGACGGAACGACCGATTCGACGATGTCCTGAATCGGAATTTTCCAGGTCGAGTTCATCAGGCGAACGTCGAGAACGCGCTCTCGAAGCGTCCCCGAAACCACGCCTCCGCCCCAGAGCTCGGCGATAAAGGGCGGTTCCTGATTCGTCGGGGCAAGGTCCGGATCGTCGCCAAGTTGATTGACGAGGTAGCGAATGCTGGTTGGATTCACCGGGATTGATTCGCTCTCGGTCAGCATCGTCAGCTGGGGAGCCAGAATGTTGCCGACCAGGCGTTGGCGCCCCCGAAGGTTGAGATAAGGTTCGGAGATTCGAGGCGATTCCCAGGTTGGGAGTTTGCGCGGATCCGACGTTGCCGCGGCTCGGGAGACGATCGCGCGAATCTCGCGGGGGGAGATCGATTGGGACCCAAACCGCGACGTCTCAAACACGAACTCGCCTGCGCCGAGGAACGCGAAAAACCGACTTCCATTCTCCAGTTCGACCTGATGTCCCACGGGCTCGGATTCCTGGGAAGAGAGAGCGGTGAGATCGGAAAGCCGAACTTCGACCGTTCCCCACGACGTCACCAACTCGAGCGCGGAATCGGGAGAGGGAAGCAATGCGAGTCGATCACCCGAATGCGTTTCCAAATAGGCGATGGCGTCATCCGGAATGATCTTCGGACTGGTTCCGGTTTCGAAACTCCTGCCCAGAACCAAGCGATCCAGGTGCGCCGGTTCCAAATCCATCACCGTTTGATCGGGAAGCTGAAACTGGAGATTCTCAACGCTCAAGCTGCCTCCCAGAACCTGGCCGTCCTGCAAATACACCGTTTCCTGATCGCGGCGCTGGCGATGACTTCCCACGATTGCGGCGACCTCGTTGAAGGAGAGTTCCACCGCGCCAAACTCCGATTCGAGTTCCAGCCTGGCGCAAGTCGCTTCACCAAGAAGCCGGGTTGAATCAGCCACCGCGAGAATGTCGTTCCGGCCGCGCTGCACGCCCAGTTGCTCGATGCTGGTGGTGGCAAGAAGTTCCATTCCCCGGGCTTCCTCTTCCAAGGTGAAATTGGCAAGATTGGTTCGAATCGAATTCGGCAGGGAACCCAGATTGCGATGGAGCGCGCCCGGGCGAAAGGATTCCACGAGCGACTTTCGGTCGAACGAAATCGGAACCGGGATCTGCGAGACCGTGTGCAACAAATGCTGGGTTTCACCCGGCTTGACCTGGATCTGGAAGTGGGTGCTGAGCACGTAACGGCTTTGAGCGGTGATGGTTGGGCGAGCCTCGCTTTTGGTTGATCGAAGCGTCAGGACGAGGGCTCTGCGCACGTTGTTTGCCGTGGGCGTCACCAGAATCCCGGTTTGGTCGCGATTGAGCGTTGCGACTCCGGGGGCACCCGTATTGGTCAGGTAGTTTTTGTAGTTGCTGCTCAGGTGGGTCCGAATCTCGACCTGAACCGCAATTTCATTCGCCGTCTGGTTCTGGAACGATTCCAGATAGCGGACGACCGCGTTCTGCTGATCCAGTCGAATGCGTCGGACCACCGAAAGACCACCATAGCCTTCGCCGACTTTTCCGGGGAGAACGAATTCCAAGCCGTCTTTCGTCATCAAAGACTGCTCCGCTTGAAACTGCTGATTGTTGATCAACAGCGTCATCCCGGTATTCATCATCGAGTTGCCGATGCGCCCGAGCGTTCCGTTTTGCTGAAAGTTCCAACTGCTGCCCTGCCGATCCGTGCGGAGGCCGAGAGCTGCCGGAATCAACGTTTCCTGGGATGACGATTCGTTGCTCGGGACGAAAGTCTGGGCGTGGCTCGCGACCGTTCCCAGCAACGCGATGAGCAGGATTTTGCGCCAGAGTCCGATCATTGCGCTGAAGAATTGGGGGTGAGGAAACCCAGAAAATGGAGGGCCGGGATTTCCCATTGTTGGCCTCGCGCCTCGACCAGGATGTTGGTGTCGCGGAGACGTCCGGCCATCGGAATGCCGCTTTGCAGCTCAATCTCAAACGTGGGTTGCTGGTCCAGAATTCCTTCCTCGGTTCTTCGAATCCAGGCGATGTCGTTCGCCAAAACCTCGGTCACCGCCGCCTCTGAAATCACGTGGAGAGTTTGACTGCTGAGGTTCCCGGGTAGTCGATTCCGCCCTTCCAACCAGAGTGTCGGGGCCTCCACTCCAGCAATCCATTCCTGATCAAATTCCGGCGTCATTTCCGGTTTGGAAGGACCTCCCGTTCCTGCTCGCCAAACTGCGCGAAGCTGTCCTGCGTCGATTTGCAATTCTCCCAATCGGGGAGTTCCAATCGTGAGTGGGAGCTCACTGATCACGAAACCGGTTAGGCGTGAACCGTCGACCAACTCAAGTTGCTGGCGGGGGCTCGGCCATGCCATGGTTCGCAGCTGGCTCACTTTGCGGAGCGGAACCTGGATGCGTCCCCACGGAATCGCAAACTCGACACGAGATTCCATCCCGTCTTGAATCGCCAAAACCTCGCCGGTCTTCAGCTCGGCGAATCCCCAAACCTCGCTCGGAAGTTTCCCATCATCCTTGCTCACCTTGAGAAAGAGAGCGTCAAACGAGTCCGGCTCCAGCGTCATTTCCCAGCCATCAGCCCCGCCCATCCGGGCTCCGATTGCCGTCGACGTTCCAATCAGGACTTCGCCGTCTCGGGTAAACACTTCGTGGTAGCGATTGACCCCGCGGCCACCGCGCAATCCGGCAATCTGGGACCATTCCAGCTGAACCGCGCCAAATCGGGATTGGAAATCGAGAGGCTGGGTTGGTTGGACCGTGCCGCGAAGCTGGTTCTCGCGACTCATCCAGAGGAGATCCTCGCCACCACGTTCTGCGTCGAGTTCCTCCAACCACCGATTCAGGCCCACCAGCGCTTCCGCATCGAAGGCCGCGGCCAACGGCTCGGGTGAGGAAGGCAGGGCAAAGTTCTGAACCTGGTCCGGAGCGATTTCGCGCGGCAGATTGGACTTGAGGGGGCCACGGCGATGATAAATCGGATCAAACAACGCCGGCGCGGTCGCGAGATTGGTCACGGTGCGCTGTTCGGCCCAATACAGAACGGCAATCGTGGCTCCCGCGGGAATGGTGAGATTGTATTGGAAAACGATCTCGCGATTGCTGTTCCCGGCCCGAACATTCGGTCGCACCGATCCGTTAGAATCGCCAAACAGATAAAGCATGTCGCTCCGCCCATCGATCGAGTTGAACTTCAGCAGCATGCCGGCGTCGCGAGGGCCGGGGCGGGTGTCGATCAACTTTCCGGAGTTCGAGTAGAGGTCCTGCCACGCCTGGCTGAAATCGCTTCTCACCTCGATCGGTAGCCGCAATTCACGATCCGCGCTGCGGTTGGTGATGATCTCCAAATGCCGGACGGCGCTGCGTTTCGTGTCGATCCAGACGTCGCGCCGAATCTTGAGGCCGGGCGATTCCCGTTCAAACGCGAAACGCGTCTCGTTCAATTGATACGCCGCCGTCGCTTCAAACTTGGCGCCATTCACCGAAAGCTCATTCGCGGACTGAAACACGTTCGTCCCCATCGTGTAGAACGAACCGGCGCCGGTGAGCTGCCAAAAGAACCCGAAATCGTCCTTCACCGGTTCAAACCGATTCGGCACCGCGTCCAGCTTCTCCCACGCCTCCTCCTTCGCGCCGAGCGCTTGGAGTAAAATGAGGCTGACGACGAGGGCGACGCGAATCATGGAACAGGACGATTGGCACAGAAACACGCGCCAACGTAGCGGAAATTGCACGAAATCGGGCTTAAACCTGATTCGCGAAACGGCTCATCTGCCATTCGCGGCGATCTCGCTCAGTTCGCGACTCCATATCCAGAATGCCTTCTTGGCGCGTCCCCAACGGCTCAGACCACCAACGATTTCGGTTTTCCCCGTCTGATCTTCGTCGATCATGGCGTAAAAACGCTCCTTGGTTTCCGAATCGATGATCTCAGCTTGAACCGCGACCGTGCCTGAACCTGGAAAATCGCCGCGAACCGCCCACAAGGCTGATGTCGCCGCAAAGGAGGTCGGCGTGTAGCCCGCCGCAAAAAGAAGGGGCGAATTGGGCTCCATTTCGACGACGGCCGCCCGCACCGTGAGGCTTCCGGGGATTGGTTGATCGACGAGATGCAGTTTCTCGCCGAAGGACTGCGTTAGCGCGGTTTCGAAGGATTCGGCCAGCATGTTGGCTTCTTCGCGATTGGGGGCCGCCCGGCGAATCCGGCGATTGTGGTGTTCGAGCACCATTCCGCGCACCGAAACATCCTCGATGTAGACGTCTTGGTAACTCCGCAGTTTCGCGAGGTTCCCTTCGTAAACCAAAGCGCCGTTGATGCCCGGTTTCTTCGAAAATCCGTGATAGGAGCCGAGGTAGTTGCCGCTGGGAGGCGATTCAATCGACTTGCAGCTGACCAATCCGGTCATGACGCCGATGAAAAGGAAGAGTTGCACAGGTTTCACGACGGGGAATGAACCAGACAGACTGGCGTCCGCCTAGTAAAAAATCGTTCCAAGGAGAGAATGGAGGGGCAGCGCGTCTCCGGAAAAGTCGGCTTTTGACAATCGCCGCCAACGGGAAGACACTCACAACGTGCGAATTCTGGGTAACATTCTTTGGTTCATCCTCGGTGGCTTGCTGGCCGCGATCCTCTACATCGTCGGAGGATTACTGCTCTGCCTGACCATCATTGGAATCCCGTTTGGGGTGCAGGCCTTCAAACTGGCCGGCCTTTCACTCGCTCCCTTCGGCAAACAGGTCGTTTATGGTGAAAAAGTCACCGGTTGCGTCGCCGTTTGCATGAACATCCTCTGGGTTTTGGTGGGCGGCTTCTGGATTGCCGTCGTTCATCTCGTTTTTGCCGGGATTTGCGCCATCACCATCGTGCTGCTTCCCTTCGCCCAGCAGCATATCAAGCTCATGGCTCTCGCCTTCGCGCCGTTCGGGGTGGAGTTGAAGAAATTTGACGAGTACCCCAATCCGTTCGCCAATCCTGCGCTTCCTCGCTGATTCGGCCGGTGGGGGCGTTAGGTTAGATTGACCGGGCAAAGAGCTTCGGCTATAGATCGTCCCGTGAGTCAATTACCCGTGGACCAACTCCGCGCCGCTGTGCGCGATGTACCTGATTTTCCCAAGCCTGGAGTCCTGTTCAAGGATATCACGCCTCTTCTGGAGGATCCCAAGTTGTTTGATATGTCCGTGAACGCGCTCATCGAGCCGATTTCACATCATAGAATCGACAAAATCGTCGGGATCGATGCCCGTGGGTTCATTTTTGGCGCTGCCGCAGCCCAAAAGCTGAGTGCCGGGCTCGTTCTCATCCGGAAAAAAGGAAAGCTGCCCTACACGACTCACGCCCTCTCCTACGCGCTCGAATACGGCGAAGGCGTGATCGAGATTCATACGGATTCAATCAAGGAAGGCGAAAATGTCCTCATTCTCGACGACCTCCTCGCCACCGGGGGCACAGCCGCAGCGGCCCAGCAATTGGTCGAAAAAGTGGGGGGGAACCTCGTTGCGACGGGCTTTTTGATCGAACTCGACTTTCTGAAAGGTCGAGAAAGGCTCGCAGCAAATTCGCAAACCTATGCCATACTCAATTACTGAGTTCGGGGAACTGCCTGGACTGAGCAAGTCAGCCTGAACGCCTTCGCACTTTTCCCACCATGTCGACTCATCTCAATCGCGTAGCTGTTTCCTCCGGGAATCGTACGCAATTGCGGATGCTCGACCAGTATTTGGAGACCAACGGGCTGGGGGGCTACTCCTGCGGGACGTTGAGCGGCATTCGCCAGTGGCCTTCGCAGGGAATGGTCGTGGTCGCCAAAAAGCCACCCATCGATCGCTACGTCTTGATCAACGGTTTTGACGTGACCGTCGAATTTGGCGAGGAGAAGGTTCCGATCACCACCAATCGCTACAAGGGGGATCGCTTTGAGCCTGATGCCCGCAAGCGGTTGCTCCAGTTTGAGAGCAAACCGTGGCCCTGCTGGACCTACGATCTTGGCCACAACCGCGCCATTCAGTTTGAGATCATGGCGCGGCATGGAACCAACCAATTTGTCTTTTCCTGGCACCTCGAAGTTTCCAATGAGCCCGCCCTGCTTCGCGTGAAGCCGCTCCTTTCCGGGCGCCCCATGAACTCGACCCGGAACGAGTCCAAAAAAATGGAACTGCGCCCGGAGCGCCCCTCTCCCCGCCAGTTTGTCTGGAAACTGAGAGCCGGTGCTCCTGCCCTGTCCCTCCTGTCTGACGGCGACTTCTTCGAGCGTGGTCGCTGGGTTCGGGACCTCGTCTACGACAATCACAGTACTGAAGACCTAGCCTGCCCGGGGGAGTTCCGCTGGGAACTGGGTGTTAAACAGCGCGCCCAAATCATCGCCTGCACGGCCGAGGAAATGGAGGAGAATCCGCGCACCGCCAATGAAGTCGCGCACCTGGCCAACAAGCTTCGCAACGCCGAGCGCACCCGTCGCAAGCTCTTCCGCTCGGAACTCGACCGCGCCGCCGACCAATACATTGTGGAAGGAGCCGACGGAAGAACGCTGCTTTCCGGTTTCCCGCGCGGCACCGAGATGGGCGCACGCGCCATGATCGCGATTCGCGGCATCTGCCTCAGCCCCGGCCGACTCGATGTCGCCAGCCGCGTGCTCGAAACCTGGAGAGGCCGTGTCGCCACCGGCATGTTGCCCAGCGAGATCTCCGAGCACCGCCTCAACCCCACCTACTCCTCGCCCGAACCTTCCCTTTGGTACATCGTCGCAGCTTACGAATACTTTCGCGCTTCCTACCGCCAAGGCCGCCTCTTGCGGGAGGAGGAACGGACAGAAATCGAAGAGAGCATCAACCAGATCCTCGGATCCTTTTCTGATCGGCGGCACAAGGAAGCCTTCATGGACGAGGACGGCCTGCTCGCCGAATCCAGGCTCACCTCCCGCCGCGAGCGCGAGGGCGAAGTCGTCAAACGCGTTCAGGTTCAGGCCCTCTGGATCACCGCGTTGTGGATTGGCGCCCGGCTCGACAAGCGATGGAATGAGGGGTTCGAAATGGCCCGCGATGAATTTGATCGCGCCTTCTGGTTTGAGGAAAAAGGCTACCTCTACAAATCGATCATCCGCTCGCCCAACAAATCCATTCAACGGGTCCAGAGCATCAGCATGGAGCAAATTCTCGCTGTTGGCGGACTCCCCTTCGTCTGTGTCGACGAAGGCAAAGCCAGCCTCATCGTCAACGCCCTCGAAGAGCGCTACGCCACGCCGGACGACGTCAAAATGGCCACCTCTTTCCCCTGGCTCTTCGGCCCCTTCGTCGAGGCCTGGTATCGCGTTCGTCACCGTGAACCCAATGCGCTCCAGGAGGCCAAAATGCGCTTCATCGACCCCTGGGAAGCCCACCTCAAATTCGGTGGCCTCAACCACCTGCCGGAGAATCAGCCCTTCGTTGCCCGCGGCACCGTCCCCACCAATATCAAGCAGGCCTCCTTCAGTGCGATCGAGACCTCCGAGCTCCTCCGCATCCTCCACATGCCCGATCTCCAGCGGAACAAGGCTCCATTCGAGGATCGCCGGAACCAGCCGCTCCACCGGTAGGGAACGCGGGAGGGCAAATCAATGCTTCGCAGGCACTTGCCGTTTCAGGCGTGGCTTCGTATCACCCTTTTTTTGCATCACTTGTGCCAGTTTCGGAAAGAACGCGCTGTATGCACCCAAATATTGAAGATATGGAATCATTGGCGTTGGTGGCGGGGTTTCGGATTAGAGGTATTTCAGATGTGTCAGAAGGTTTCATATTCCATTTCTTTCAAAATCGAGTTGACGTTGATCAATCCCCTCAGACAGGGGGATAGGAATGAGTGAGCAAATGCCGAATGCTGAGCTGGCGATTGTTGATGTCTCAAAGCTCCGGGACTATTGCCTAAATCCTGATCATCCGAGAGGGAAACATAAGGCACGGGTGTTTCAAAGCTCTCTCAATCTAAAGCAAGAAGATGCAGAAGCGCTCAAGGCTGAAATTTTGGCGGGTGTTTGCAATGCGCCCTGTGTTGCGGCGGGTGTAGACGAATATGGTCGACGCTATGTTGTCGATTTTTCGTTGCATTGGCTGGGCCAGGTCGCAACGATTCGAACATCCTGGATCATCAAGGAAGGGGAAGACGCTCCCCGATTGACATCCTGCTACGTGAAGTGAAACTGAGAGACGATGAGAGAGCCGATCTGTGGACTTGATGTGGTCGCGTTGCTGGAGCCGATCCCCGAAGTGGGACTGGTGGTTGGCCAGGTGGGAACCGTGGTCGAAACTCTCGAGGAAGGTGTCTTTGAAGTCGAATTTAGTGATGATGAGGGGCGCACTTATGCGATGCGGGCATTGCGGGCAGATCAACTAATGCCTCTGGTCTACGCTCCCATTGCCGCGTAGCAGAGCGTTAATGAGTCGGGAACTCGGTCGGCGGGGCAAGATTCGTTCTCGCGCGCCTCTCGTTCGGCCTAACGAAGTGGCTTGAGTTCGTTGACGAATTGCGTGATAGGGTAGGGCAATGAGCGGAGACTTGTTGGAACCAGAGGTGGGCGATGCGCTTCCGGAAAGGGAGGTGGAGTGGATCGCGTCGCGCTTGCGCGAGTTCAACGAGACCGTGACCCCGGTCGACTATCGCCCTCTTTCGGTCGTTATCAGAAATGATGCCGGGCAAATCATTGGCGGTTTAACGGGAAAGACGTTTTGGAACTACCTCTTTGTCATCATTCTCTGGGTGGATGAAAACCATCGCGGAAGCGGTATCGGGTCGCGTCTCTTGGAGGCCGCCGAACAGGAGGCGGTGACACGAGGTTGCGGGTATGTGCAGTTGGATACCTACAGCTTCCAGGCCCTGCCATTCTACCAGCGACTCGGCTATGAAGAGTTTGGGAGGATCGATGGATTCGCCGGCGGGCACGAGCGATCTTATTTGCGGAAAGTTTTACGACCCGGTAATTAGTTACTGAACGGGTTGCTTACGCCGTCCACCCGAGGATTGGATACCAATCTCATGTGATTCCGATCTTCCTTGTGCAGCACATCGACGCCTCTTTCAGCAAAGAAGAGATTTTGAAACTGTACGTGTCGATCTACGAAGAAAGGATTCGCGAAGAATTGCGGGTTCCCGGCTTTTGAGGCGAAAGAGATCTAGATTGTGAATCCGGCATTCTGCCGGATCAGCACTGCATTCGGAATGAGTGGCATCCTGCCGGTCTCACCCTATCCCTGTTTGGGCCGGCGCCGCGCCGCTTCGGGCTTGGGCGTTGGTGGGCGGTCCTGGGCGAGGACGGCGGTGCCGGTTTCGTCGCAGACACGGAGCTGGAATTCCCATTGTACGGTCCAGTCGCGCTCCTGCTCATTCTGGCAACACTTGACGAGGATCTGGTTGGTGCCTTCACGCAGATCAGCCTTCATCTTGTATTGGTCGATGCGGGCGCCGCGATGGTATTCGTCGCGACCGAAGAGGAGTTCGCCATTGAGCCAGACTTTCCAAGCGTTTTTACCACCGAGTCGAAGCTCGACGGATTGGGCTTGGGCGGCGTTGAATTCAGTGTAGGCGTAGGCGACGACATCTTTCAGGAGGCCGTAGGGCTTGTTGAAGTCGAGTTTGCCGTATTCGTCGGTGGTGACGTAGGGTTGCCAGCTGACTTCGCCGTCTTTGCCGGGATAGGTGGCGCTGATATTGATCTCCGTTTCCGGCGGGTAGACGGTGTCGAAGCCTTCGCGTTCGGTGTTGTCGAACGGGCCGATGATGTCCCAATGCATGAGGAAGCCGAAGTGAAGCGGGAGGTCGACTTCCTGCTCTTTTTCGCGAAGCGCTTTGGCGATGGTTTGCACCTGATCGGCGTCGCGCGCGGCGGTAAGGGCCTGTCGATAGATGAGGGTGGCGTCGCTGCCTTCGGTGCCCTTGGCTTCGTCGATGAGTCGTTCTACGGCGCGTCGGCGGAGATCAACGCTCGGGTCGTTGAGCATTCCAGGGACGAGTTTGGCGGCGGTATCAGGATTGGTGCGTTCGATCAGCTCAAAGGCGTAGCTGCGGGCCTGGGGCGCCTGGCGTGGATCGAGGAGAATGGAACCAAGCTCGGACATCGGCAGGTTCTTCCCCGCTTTGGTCTCGCGAGCGACAATGGCGTCAACCGCTCCACGGAGGTAGTTGGCAGCGAGTGGGTTGGCGCCTTCCAATTCCGAGATGATGGCGGGAACTTGTTCCAGACTCGCGTTGCTGAGTTCTTCCCAGGCGGCTCCGGCTTCCGCATTGCCCTGACCTTCCGTTCCGACGCTGAGAATGGTGGCGATGGCTTCGTCCACTGCGGAGAACGCGTGGGTTGTGAAGCCGATGACGCAAAGAGCGGCGAGAAGAGGAGTTTTCATCGTGGCGAAGCGTGAAATCGGATGGGGAGACTGTCAACCTGGTTGGTGCGTCATTGCGTGGCGATCAGGGCGCGATAGGCAGAGGCGTAGCGTTGGCCGAGTTTGCGGTAACCGAGGGCGCTGAAGTGGACGAAATCGCCCTTGTGGGTAAGGCCGTCAGAGCGGACAAAAGCGGTGTTGGCGATGGATTTGGGGAGGTTTTGATGGGCTTGGTCGACCATGATGCGCCAATCGTCCCAGGCCTTGTTCTCAAACCGTCCCATCTGGCCCGCGATGAAAGGAACGTCCGGATAACCCAGCTCCTGGCGGAAATTGCGGACAATCCAGTGGAGACGATCCTGATAAAGGGGCGCATTTTTGAAGTTGGAATCGGATTCGCCCTGGTGCCAGAGGATCGCCTTGAGAGTGCCGACCTTGAGCGCGGCCTTGGCGCGGGGCAACATGTCGTCCCAAGGATGCGTGTTGGTGGAAGGGTGGAAGCCGCCGGGAAGCCAAGTGTCGATGGGGGAACCGCCGACCGCGCAGGGGATGAGGCCGATCGTGATTTCCGGATTCGATTTCGCGATTTCGATGCCAAAGCTTTTGCCGAGGCCGACTCCGACGATCGGTGGCTTGTCGAAGTGCATCGGGTCGACTGCGGGCGTCCATTCCAGCTCCTTGGTGAGCATGAGGACCCGTGGGTGCGGTTTGAGATCGACTTCGGCGATTTGGCCGCGCCCCGCCATGTTGGATTGGCCGACGAGAAGGAAGAGGTGAAAGTTTTCGCGGGCTGGAAGAGGGGGCTCCTGGGCCAGGGACGAACCAATGCTTGAGATCAGCGCCAAGAGCGCCAGAGTTGTGCGGATTGGGGTCATGATGTTTCCGTATCAGAGAATCTGGATTTTTGCAATTGTGCTGAGTCAATCCGTTGCGGCGGAGATGGAGCCACTTGTTGTGCTTCAGGAGGAGTGTTTTCGCTGCCACAATCAGGAGAAGCGCAAAGGGGGGCTCATCATGACGAGTCGTGAGGCGTTGTTGAAGGGGGGCGACTCCGATGCGGCTCTGCTTCCCGGTAATCGCGAGCAAAGCTACCTGTATGAGTTGTTGGCCGAGGATGCAGATCCGCACATGCCGCCGAAGAAGCAACTGAGCGCGGCGGAGGTTGAGGCGATCGGTCGCTGGATTGATGAAGGCGCGAAGTGGGATGCGTCCGTATTGAAATCGGAGCGGCGGGAACCGGGAGAGATTCGATTGGGGGCTTTGCCGAAGCGTTATCGGCCGGTGTTGGATTTGGCGGTTTCGCCCGATGAACGTTTGCTGGCGGCGGCGAGGGGCGATGCGATTGAGGTGTTTGATCTTTCGAGCGAGGAACCCCAACGGGTTGTGACGCTTTTGGGCCACCGGGATGCGGTGCAGTCGCTGGCGTGGAGCCCGGACGGGAAGGCGCTGGTTTCGGGCGGGTTTCGGCGAATCCTGGTTTGGGATCCGGCCGTCTGGGAATCGGTGGCGACGTTGGAGGAAGGGATTCGCGGGCGAGTCACCAGCCTGGCGTTTGTCGGCAGGAAACTGGTTTCGGCGGATTCGGTCCCGGGGCTTCCCGGCAATCTCCAGGTTTGGAGCCTGGACGATTGGGCGATCGAAGAGACGATCGAGGCGCATAAAGACTCCATTTTCGATATCGCGGTGAGCCCGGATCGCCAACGCGTCGCCACGGTGAGTGCGGACAAGCAGGTTCGGTTGTGGGATGCCTCAACCTGGAAACCCGGACCGGTTCTGGAAGCGCACACCGGTTATGTGCTAACTGCGGAGTTTAGCCCGCAGGGGGATCGATTGGCGACGGCGGGTGACGATGAAATGATCAAGGTCTGGGATCTGGAAACGAAGAAGCAGATTCACAGCTTCACGGATCGATTGGCGACTCTGGCGGTGAACGATTTGATCTGGAGTGTCGATCCCACCAAGAAGCCGGCTGAGCCGAAGGAAGGGGACGTGGCGAAGCCGCTCGATTGGATCGTGGCGGTGACGGAGGATGGTAAGCCGCGAGCCTACACCGAATTTGTGGTGCATGACGGAACCCAGCGGAGCGGGGGCGCCAGAGCGCGAGCCTGGACAGAGAGCGATGCCTCGCTGACTTCCCTGGTTTGGCTGCCGCAACTGGGCAAAGTGATTGCGGGAGGCGCGACCGGTGCGTTGGAAATCTGGGATCAAACGGGAAAGCCGCAGGGAGCCATCGCGCTCGACTGAGCAACGCACTCTACTCGAGAAGCGGCACCTTCAGGATGTTTTCGCGTTCGAGAACGACGGTCGCGGGAAGTTGATCCGGATGCATGTGTTCAGCTTCCTCCGGAAAGAGGACCTTGATTTCCGTGAACCCGCCCTGACGCCATTGCTCTTCGCTCTTGAGCCAGTTTTTGATGAAGTTCGCAATGGAAACACGGCTCGGCTCACGTGCTTTCTGCAGGGCTTCCTCTGAGCCGGCCCGTTCCTCGAGCTTTTCCGTGATCGTCGTTTCGAGTCTTCGGCGGCCCGAGTTACTGTCGAAGTTGCGCAGCCAGCTTGAGGTTTTGATGTTCCATTCCTGCTTCCCGGAATCAAAGGCGACGGGAAGGGTCGGGCTGATCGGAGGGGCGACAACCACGCAGGTGCTGCCGACTTGAGACAGTTCCCAGCAACCATCGAGGGTGACGTGATAGCGGTAGGTGGCATTGACGTTGAGAGTGGTGTCGATTGACGAGCCTGCCACGTCCATATTGAAAACCCGCCAGTTGCGCGTGTCGGTAAACGTCTCGCGGACTTCAGCCGTGGCCGTTTCCAGTTTGCTGCTGGATTCGGGTTCCATGTGCGCGGCGATGAACGTCTGGGTGATATTCTCGTTCAGGAAGTTTTCGGAGATGTTGGCAATGCTTTGACCGAACCTCCACACGCCCTGTGCAGTGAGGTAATAAACGGCGACGACGCCGACCGTGAGGATGAGAACGCATGCGGCGATCATCCCGAAACAGCCCATCCCGCGCTTTTTCTGCTCGACGTAAACGACGTTGGGCTCGCCTTGGGAGGGATGGGGAGGTGAGGGCTGGATGGGTCCCTCGCCGGGAGGTGCTAAATCGTGGTTGCCGGACCCAACACCGCCATTGGCTTCGGAGATCGCTCTTGCGATCGGGTTAATGGGTTCTCCGGAATCTGGGTCGGTCATTTCTTAAAGTAAGCACGTTGTTTGGGAGAAATCGGCAGCTGCAGCTTTTCCATCACCATCAGCATATCCTCCCAAACCTTTCGTCGCTCGGTCAGTTGTTTGTTTCTCAAAAGGTAAGATGGATGGAAGGTCACCATGGTAGGAATACCGGATAAGTCGTGAAACTGACTTCGCATTCGCGAAACCGATCCCGAAAGACCGAGAAGTCCTTCCGCAGCAGTGCCGCCGAGGGCCACGACGACGTCGGGCTGAATGACTTCGATCTCTGTCTTCACGAACGCTACGCATGAGGCCATCTCTTCAGATGTCGGCTTGCGATTGGACTCGCCCTGGTTGGGCAATGCGGGACGAAATTTCACGATATTGCTAATGTAGACGTCTGCACGGGGAATTCCCATCGCCTCAATAATCTTCGTGAGCAATTGTCCGGCTGGCCCGACGAAGGGTTCGCGCTGGCGTTCTTCTTCCGCGCCAGGTGCTTCGCCGACGAAAACGATTCGCGCGTCCGGGTTTCCCACCGAGAAAACCATCGTATCGCGCAGGGAATCCAGCTTGCGCGCGGGTTCCCAGTTTTGGGCGCGTTGTTTGAGCCAATCCAGCTTTTCGATCTTGGTCGATCCTTCCGGAGAAAGCGTTTCGGCGGAAGGGGTGGGCGTATCGGTCTTTTTTCCCAGGTCGGGACGCTCGATTTTGGCAACGTTTCTGGGAGCTTCGTCGCGTTGTGGTTGCGAAGTTGTCGCCGCAGCTTGGGTGCGGGGAGACGTTGCGGGAGCTTGCTGGCGAGTTTGAGGTGCAGATGACGCCGCCATCGCCCGAAGTTGCTTTCGTGCAACGGGCGTTAACCAAATGTGATCTTCGCCTTTGGCTGCCTGCTGCTGAAGCATTTCAATCAAAGCAGATGTGGCGTGTTGGATCGTATTTTGAGACACTCCTTAATTAAGTCGGGTTCCTAACCCTTTGGCAACTGAGGAAAGCTTCGAATCATGAGAATTATTTCGATCCTTTGTAATCGCCTTTTGGGATGATTGTGTAAAAATTCACCTGACAAAACCACCAAACCATCGTCACGACATGTTCAGTAGAATCAGTAATCTCATCCGCGGCTTTTTTGGTCTCTTCATTTCTGGATTGGAGAAGCGAAGCCCGGAAGCTCTCATTGAAGTGGAGAAAGAGAACCTCCGATCGCAAATTGCCGAGTACAACAAAGGGCTCGCAGCGCATGCGGGACTTTGTGAGCGGATGATGACCCAGGTGAAAAAAATGGAGAAGCAGGCAGACGAACTCCGCGCCAAAACCGCCGCCAACCTCAAAGCCGGGAATCGTGAACTAGCGGGCCAATATGCC
Source organism: uncultured bacterium (assembly GCA_963977015.1). Lineage (GTDB taxonomy): Bacteria > Verrucomicrobiota > Verrucomicrobiia > Verrucomicrobiales > DEV007 > JBCDHN01. Next base: position 280,713 of record CAXBMO010000001.1, read on the forward strand.
TATCAATTGAAAGGCCTGAGCTCAAATTTGGAAGAGTCTCGCGCCCAACTTGAAGATGCTGAAAAGACGTATCAGGAACTGATTCGTTCGCGCGATGTTGCCGTGAAAGGGGCGCGAGAGAAGATCGCAGCGTTGCAACGCGACATCACGGACATGAAGATGAACAAGGCAATGGCAGAACTCAACGAGATGGCCAGTGGCATGATTTCCGAGATTGGCGGTTCCGGAGACACGCTCGATCGCCTCCATGAAATGGTTCAGGAAGAAAGCGACCAAGCGGCGGGACGCGCTCGTGTGGCGAGGGACAGTATCGACACCAGCGAGATTGACGTTTTGGAAAGTGAACAAAAGGCGCTCGAAGACATGGCGCTGGCGGACTTTGCCGCCGAAGCTGGCATCGTGCTGGATGAAGGCTCGAAAGGTGGCGTGGCGGAGTCCGGTGCCGTCGATAGTGGCGAGAAGACGATGTGAGGCTGGCGGAGCCTATTTCCACTCCCAGACGTCGTCCGCAACCAGGTTGGCGGCTTCCCGAAAGGCTTCGGATTGCAACCCGGCTTTCGCTTCCGTGTCGCCTTTCAAATAGGCGTTCCAGAATTGGGTCGTGACCAGTTGGATGGCTGAGTGGTGATGGGGAATCCGGTTCTCTTTGAAGAATGAGGTATCGGAGAAGGCGAAGTGATTCGCGTCCTGAAAGACGAGCTGAAATTTGTCGCCTTCCGGCATGGCCCGATAGACGTCGCGACGTGACTCAGCCGGCATGTTAGCCTGAATCGCACTGGTGTCCTTGGTTCCGGTCAGGCAAAGCACTGGCGAACGAACCTGACCAAACGCTTCGGCCGGCGTGATTCCCTTGCCCGTAGATGGACTCATGAGAATGAAGGCATCGATCCGGTCATCTGCGAAGTTGTAGTCGAGAGGGAATTTCTGGCCCATGAGCGCTTGTGAGGTGATGGCGCCAAAGCTGTGTCCGCTGAGGCCAATGTGTTCCAGATCCAGTTTTCGGAACAAGCGATGGCCTTCTTCCTCATTCCAACGTTCCAACTGATCGATCACGAACGGCACATCGACAAAGCGATTGAGCGACGATTCCAAATTCGCCGCGCTTTTCATCGCGGCCATCCGCTGGCTTCTCTCCGCCGACTTCCAAACCTTTTCGTCACTGCCAGCATGCTGCATGAACACCGCAGTGTAACCATGCTTGGCCCATTCGTTGCCGAGAAAGGCGTTGTTGTTGCGTGATCCTCCGAGCCCGTGGGAGAACAGCACGATTGGTTGAGCCGTATCGCCGGGTTGCTGGTAGATTTTGAGGGGAACCGTTCGGTCACGTTTGGCGTCGACCGGATCAAGTTGGAAAATCTCGACCGAGGGAGAGGTGTCTGCCCGCAAAAGCGATGGGATCAATAGAGCAAGACTGCACAACACGCGAAAAGGAGGACTCATAAACAGCCAGACGCCGGGTTTGGAGGAAAGGTTACAACGCTTCTTGGATGCGGACTACGATCCAAAGCGAGTCTCGATCCAATCCCCAACTTCCTTGAGGGCTTCCGGCGCAAAGGTTTCTTCCAGAGTTCCATATTCGGTCATCGACCCGGTTTCCGAATGCTGAAACAGGTGATTGAGCTTTGGGAGCGTCTTCACCTCAAAATCTGGATTTCCGGCCTTCGTGAGAGCGGCTGTGACGGCTGCCGAATTGGGCTCGGCCGCAACCTGGACGTCTTTTTCTCCGAACAACGCCAAGACCGGAATCTGGATCTGCTCCAGGTAAGTTGCCGGTACTTCGCTGATGAGGGAACGGAACCAGGGCGTAACCGTCATCCTGATATTCTGCTGAACCAGCTCTTCGCTGAGTCCGATTTTCTCCTTTTGCTCGGGGCTCATCGTGTCGATTCGAGCCTTGGAACTGGCGGTTAGCTTCTTGAGAAGGTCATCCTGAGAGATCGACGCGTCTTTGATCATCTCGAGGTCTTCGTTCAGTCCGTTCAAGGCGAGATCAATCAAGGAGTCTTCAAGCTCCTGGGTTTTCATGATATCGTGATGTTGCTGCCTGAGGAGAGCGTCGAGCGCAACGCCGGGAGGCGCGAGGAGCACCAGAAAATCCACGTTCCTGTTCTGAACCGCTACCTTGGGACCGGAGAGCCCCCCTTCACTGTGACCAACAATGCCGATCGCATCCTGTCGCACTTCAGGTTGCTTCAACAAAAACTCGATCCCGGTGATCGCGTCTTCAGCAAAGTCATCCGTGGTCGAGCCGAGATGGTCTCCTTCCGACTTGGCAACCCCGCGGTCATCATAGCGCAGGGAGGCAATTCCCCGGCGAGCAAGGTAGTCGGCAATGACAAGAAAAGGCCGATGACCGACCAACATTTCATCGCGATCTTGAGGGCCGGAACCGGTCGAAAAGAGCACCGTGGGAAACGGTCCGTTGCCTTCCGGAATCAGCAAGGTTCCTGCCAGGGCAATGTTGGCCGCCTCATTGCGAAAGGTGACTTCTTTGCTGTGATACGGGAAGGGCGGTTTTGGCGTTTGGGGGCGAGTGAGAGTCAAAGCTTCCTGGGTTGATTTTAACTTGAAGGTCAGTTTCTGCGGGCCCTGCTCAAAGTCGCCCTCAATCGTTGTTCCATCCTCGCTGAGCTTTCCCCGGAAGCTCGGATTTCCGGGAATTCCAGCCATCGCGAATCGCACCTGTTCGGCTTCGACTCCAACGCTGGAAAGCGCAAAACCTGCCAATCCCTGAGCTGGAATATCGATGGTGCCTGTCCAGGTTTCGCCCTTCTTCTCCAGGTTGACCTGGATCTGAAGTTCGGCGTTGCCCGGCAAATGAATCGCTCCCTTCCACATGCCGCTTGGGGTTTCGCCCAGAGCAATGGTGATCAGAGTACAGAAAAGAAATGGAAGCAGGAAATGGGGTTTCATGAGCGGCTTCTCAAAGGGTTCGAGTTGACGTGGCTTTACCTGAACACCTGTGCGATGATTTGTCGATGAAGCAGTTTCTCCACCTTTCACTGCTCGGCCTGGTGCTTTTGTTGACGGGGTGTCAGGACGTTGTCGAATCCCCGTCTGGGCTTCCGCCTTATCGCTTCAAATTTGGCGTGGTGCAGAATGGGCAGATCATCGTTGTGGCTGAAAATCGCATCCCTTTTCGGCCGGGAACCGAGTATGGCTGGACCCTCGATCTCCAAAATCCCGGCGGGACGGTGTTGGTGAAGGAAGTGTTTACCTTGCCTTCGCCAACGGCCTGGAAATTCGACAATTTGGAGAAGATGGCCGGTCAAACAGAGGCGACCAAGACAGAGAAGATCCGAATCGAGGAAAGTGGACAGGTGTTCAGCAAGGAAATGGAAGTGACTGCGGACGAAACCGTTTCCCATCTCAGCACCTACAAGATTCTTGCGAGTGATCCGTTGGGGAGTTATCGGCTGGAACTTTTTCTCAACGGTCAACCCGCCATCGTGCTCGAATTCACCCTGGTCAAAGACGAGGGCGAAAAGAAGGTGCGCTTGTCTTGAAAGGCAGATTAATCCTCGTCGTTGCCTTGCGGGCATGCGTCACCAATTTGCTCCGTTTCCAGGGTGACGTGTTCGAACCCTTTCCCATCGAGGAGGGCGCGAACTTTCCCTTTCAGACCGGGGATGTCTGTAACCTGGTGGTCAAGCACCAGGTGCGCGGTTAACACATGACTCTCGCCATCGATCGTCCAGCAGTGGATATGATGGAGGGACTCAATTCCGTCCAGCTCGCCCGCTTCGCGCTCAAACTCGTCCGCATCAAAACCCTCGGGCGTCCTTTGCAGAATGACGGCAAAGACCTTGGAAAGATTTCGAACCACATTCCAGAGCACAAATACGGAAATGCCGATGGAAAGGAGAGGGTCGACGATCGGCAATTTCCAAATCGCCATCACGGCCGCTCCAATTAACACAGCCATCCAGCCAAGCGTGTCTTCGAGGAGATGCCAATTCACCAATCTCTCGGTGAGAGAATGACCGTGCTTCATCCGCAACACCGCTGCCCCATTGAAGACTACTCCGAGGATGGCAAGCCCGATCATTCCCGGGGCATGAACCTCTTGGGGATCCGCCAGGCGTCCGATCGCGTGATAGAGCACGAATCCCAAGCCGGCCAGCAACATCAATCCGGTGATCAATCCACCCATCAGTCGAAAGCGGCGGTAGCCGTAGGTGTGCTGGGCATCGCGATGGCGGACGGACAGTCTCTCGAAATACCATGCCAGCCCCAACGAAATCGAATCCCCCAAATCATGGACCGAGTCGGTCAGAATCGCGATGCTATTGGTCCAAAACCCGCCCGCGATTTCGAGAATCGTGAATCCGAAGTTCAGGAAAAACGCAATCTTCAGATTCTCGCTGCTGCTGGGATGGTGGTGATCGTGCAATTGTCTGTCTCTCAATAGTCGAAATCCTGCCTCATTTCATTATGGAAAGTGACTATCGGCTCGCGCCGTTCGTCCTGGCAGGATAAGTTGGCTGATGGAAATCGAACCGGTCGGATTCATCGAGAGCCCGTTTCAGGAAAAGTTTGGGGCTCCGAGACAACCCGGCTTGGTGAATGCCGCGGAAGGCCGCATTCTGTTCGTTGATCCGTGGAATCGGGAAGAGGCCATTCGTGGGCTGGAGGCCTTTTCGCAGATTTGGGTGATTTACGGGTTTCACCAGATTTCTGAGCCGGGAAGTCGAAAAACGACGGCGCGTCCGCCCCGGTTGGGAGGGAATGAACGCGTGGGAATCTTTGCGAGCCGATCGCCATTTCGGCCGAATCGACTGGGCTTGTCGTTGGTCGAACTCTTGGCGGTGGAGCCCGGATTGCTGCGAATTGGGGGCCTGGACATGGTCGATGGAAGCCCGGTTTACGATGTGAAGCCGTATTTGCCGTGGGCGGAGTCGATTCCCGAGGCAAAAGCTGGCTTTGCGGCGGAACGGCCGGGTTCCAACTGGGAGGTCGAATTTGAGACCGGGGTACCCAATCAAAACCTGCGGGAACTCATTGCGGCAACGCTGGCGCTGGATCCGCGGCCGGCGTTTCACAAACCGGATTCTCATCGGGTCTACGGGGCGAAGTTGAGCGGATACAACGTCCGATGGCGCGTCGATGAGATTATGGGCGTCGTCAAAGTGATCGAAATTCTAGAGGAGAAGTAAAAAGTTCTGGGAATTACAGGCCTTTTGACAAACATTCGTCACTGAGGCTTGCCAATCCGAATTGCCCAGCGCAAGCTCAAGTCTAATTTTTACTATGGCCGTTTACCGCACAAGTCCCGATCCGCCCGAGGACGATGATAGGCAGCTTCCGATTCCCGCCGACCAGGTTCAAAATCCGCAGGCCGGAAACCCTCAATGGAAGGCTCCAAGCGGCTTCAAGATGCCATCAATGGATTCCGTGAAGGATTTTTTTTCCGGTGGCATCAATAACCTGATGGATGACATCGTGGTGGCATTGGGGAGCGAGAACATTTATGTCGCCAGCCGCGAACATCCCGAGCCGGCAGCTTTTGCCTCTTACATCGCAGTTTCGAAAGCCAACGGTCAGGTCATTGCGCTTGGCGAAAAAGCGCGCGCGATGATGGGGCGTGAACCGCAGAATATTGAGGTGATTCCACTGTTGCATCATGGCGTGCCCGAGAATCCGGATTTGTTCGGCAGTTTCGTGCAACGGGTGATCAAGAAGCATTTTTCGCGAATGGTGCGCCCTCGCATTCTGTGCAGCGGCAATTTCAACAGTCCGCTTCTGAAGCAGGTTTGCAGCGAGGGCCTTTCCCAGGTTCGGTGTCGCGACATTTTGTTCTGCGAGCCGGAGATCGCGGCCGCGGTTGGTTTGGGATTGGACATTCTGGAACCAAGCCTCAAATCCGTCCTGGTTTTTGAGAAGGATTGGATGGGCTTCATGGTCATCAGCCTGACGGGCTCGCTCACGAAAGTGCGGCTGAATATCGGCTTCGACCACATGCTCGAAGACATTCAGATCTACTTTGAGGAGTCAAACGATTTCTCGCCACGAGAAGAGGATCTCGTGCAGCAGTTTCGCACCTCCGGGTTCACCGGGAATCAGAACTTGATTGGTTGGGAAGCCTGGGTTGATCAGGTGGAACGTGGAAAACCGGTGACCCTTCAAGCCGACAGCATGGAATATCAGAAAGCGGTCACGCCGACGTTGTTGCGGGTGAAACACGCCGTGAACAAATCACTCCAGGCGCTGACTCGTGAGCAGCGTTACACGGTGCAGACGACTCCGACATATCTGGCGGGTGAATTTGCCGAATTGCCCGGGTTCAAGGAACTGCTGGAGCGCGTCTTCGGCCGTGAATTCCGGATCGGGAAAAATCCGCGCCAGACGATGGCGTCGGGGTTGGTCGCGCTCATCCCGAATATTGATGTGCTGAGAGCGATCAATGGCGGCGAAGCTCAGGAAGTGGATTTTTAAGGGCGCTCTATGTTTTTTGGTCGAAACTCGTCTGCAAAAAAGAACGAACAACCCAGTTCGGCGACGCGCCTGCTGCAGCATCTTCTCAGTGAGCTAAGAAACGATTCGGGTGCGACGAAGCTGCGCAAAACGATCGAGCAAACGCTGAAGAGCGCCGGGATTGTGCAGGAGGAGGCTCTGGCCAACCTCTACCTTCAAGTGGAAAACCGGATCGCCGAGTTGGCTGCGAATCCGCTTTTGCGCCGACAGGAGATTCGCGATCAGATTCGAACGACGTTTCCGGAGCTGGAGTCGAATTCCGAGCTGATGTTCGTTCTTGGGCCGTCCAGTGCCGACGCTGAAGAGACGGCGCAAAATTTGGAGAACACCTCGGCCGTTTCGTTGCCGGCAACGGCCATGGAGTTGACTCAGCGGATTGATGTCAGCGCGATTTCCTCGCTCGCAAAAGTCATCCTCAATTCGGTGAATGAGGGGATTCTCGCGCTTCGAAATGACGGCTCCATCCAGTTTGCGAATCCTGCCGTTGAGCGGATTTGGGGCTATCCCGTGGAGGAACTGTTGGGTCAACCGTTCGTAGATCTGTTGCCCGAAAGTTTTCGGGAAACCTATCGAACGGATTTCACCCGCTTCATCGGAGTTCCCCTTGAAGTCGAAGGGTTGCGGAGCAACGGCCAGAGTTTTCCCATCAGCATCAATATTGCGAGTGCCGAATTCCAGGAGAGTGCGGTTTTCACGGTGACAGCTCAGGACATCACGATGCGCAAATACATCGAGGATGAGTTGGTGGAGACGAAGGATCAGTTGGAAAATCGAGTCGCGGAGCGAACCCGGGATCTTCTCGAAACTCAGCAGGATCTCGAAAATCGCGCCCGTGAATTGGAGCGCACCAACACGGAACTCCAGCAATTTGCCTATGTCGCTTCGCATGATTTGCAGGAGCCGCTGCGTTCGATCACCAGTTTCATTCAGATTCTCAATCGCCGATACGGCGAGGAATTCGGGACCGAGGCACAGGAATACATGGGATTTGTCGTCGACGGTGCCAAGCGGATGCAGACGCTGATCAATGAGTTGCTCGACTACTCCCGCGCCGGGAAAGGCGATCGTGAATTTCGTTCGGTGGACCTGAATCAAATCGTGGAAAAGGTCCGCGCGAATTTGCATGCCACGGTTGAAGAGACTGGCGCCGTGATTGAATCACAAGAGTTGCCCACGTTGGGAGCGGATGACCGTCAGATGATTCAACTCTTTCAGAATCTGATCGATAACGGCATCAAGTTTCGGGGAACCGAGCCACCCAAAGTCACGATCGAATGTCAGGACCGGGTCACCCACTGGGAATTCACGATCACCGACAACGGCATTGGGATCGAAGGAAAATACAAGGACCGGATTTTCGTCATCTTTCAGCGCCTTCACATTCGCGACAACTATGACGGGAATGGAATTGGTCTCGCGATCTGCAAAAAAATCGTCGAGCGCCATGGCGGATTCATCTCTCTGGATACTGAATACACGGGAGGAAGTCGCTTCGTCCTGGGGATTGCCAAAAACCTCGTCGCGGAACAACTCGTATCAGGAACCACCAACGCGTTGGGTGGAACCGCCGTCGTTTAGAAGATCGGCGTGACGTCGGGCGACTCGGAATTTTACGGCAACGGATTCCGCTTCGTTGAGGATCATCGTTCCCGCTGGATCCTCGCTCTCGGCGCAAGCTTTTGCGAACTCCAGGCGAACGCACTGATCTGGCGCGATCCGTTTTCGCAACTCAACCGCAAGCCGCCCCATGGTGTATCGCGGATTGATTTCCACGATCGGTTTGAGCGCGAGGGCCTCCTTCCGATCTCGATAAACCAGGGCATCAACGCCGATGGGGCCCAGGTAGCCGATGGCTTCCAGCTTTGATTCCAGAAAATCGCGCAGTTCGCGACCATAAAGCGGAAAGGCGAATTGACCGAGGAAACGCGCCAATTCTGGCGGCAAAGCCTGGCACGGCTTTGGTCCGCATTGCGCGGCGAGAAACTGGCCCCGCAGATTGTTCTCCAAACGCACGAAATCGAGCTTCTTCAGCCCCTCGCGCGTCATCTCATACTGCACCGAAAAATCGAAAACGCGCTTGAGGCGGGGCTCAACGATCACACAGCCTTGATGTTCGATGATCTTCTCGGCCCAACGTCGTGTCGGTTCGCCTTGCCAAACGTGATTGCGCTGGCCCGATGCTCCGAACGGAGCCTTGAGCAACAGCTCGCCGGTTTTGGGGGCTTCGATCGAATCGGCATCGTCAACGATCTCGCCAATTTGCGCCGGATCGACAAAGGGAAGGGGATGCTGGCGCGCAAAATCCATCGACCAAGCCACATCGTTTGCCTTCGAATACAGGGTTCGCGTTTTCTCGTTCCAGCATTCCGCGATTCGGCGGGCGTTTTTCGGCAAATTGGGCTCCAGCTCGGCAAGCAATTCCGCACTTTGCGGGCACCAAGCCCACGGTCGCAACTCAGCAAGTTTCCGTTCCGTCAGCGTCCCGATCGCGTCCCGTTCCACAAATTCCGGTAGGGTGAATCCGTAACCTTGCAGCCGTTCGCGATGCTCCAGACTCGGCACGCGATTCATGAGGACCACGTCTTCGTGACTCGCGACGAAAGCCGCCAGGATTTCCAAATCCGCCGCCAGGTTCTCGACCGTCTTTCTCGGATGATACTCCAGCCTGGTCATTGCGTTCTCCGGATCCGGGCAAAACCAGAAAATGCGTGGCGTCCGCCCTTTCGAGCGCTGAAACAACTGCAATCGCCTCACGAAATCGGCATCGAGGCCCACTTCGAAGCGGCCATCGGTGTTGAATTCGACAGGGCTGTTTGCCTTGGCGCGACTCGGGCTGAGGGGGAAGTCGAGTTGACGTTCGAAGGCTTCCCAATCTGATTCGTCCTCCTGTTTCCAGTGCCGAAACCACTTCAGCCCGTAACTCACGTGGCTGATCTCATCGCGGTAAATCTTCTCGAGGATTCGGGCGCTCTTGAGGTCGCCGGAATCGCGGAACACCTTGGCGTAATTGCGCGAGTAATCCAGATTCGCCTGCTCAAAGGTCAGGCTCAACCGCGACACGTAATCCATCGGCGTCTCCATCGGCGCGACGGCGTTCCAGAAGAAGCCGTTCACCGGGTAGTCGCCAAACTCGACTCCGCATTCGGCCATCCGCCGAAGGTACCACGTCGTATGATGCTGTTCTTCCCGCAACGTCTCGTAGACGCCCTCGCGAAATTCCCTGGGTGCATCTGGAAATTTCAGCAGCACCAGCGCCATCAGTTCCGTTGCCAACAGTTCATGATTGGCGAAAAAGTGGAGCAGAATTCCTCGCTGGGCTTCGTCTTCCAACGTGTGAAGCCCCGGTAACGGGGGAGGGGAGTCTTTGCGATCAAATCGCAGCGCCTCAGGTCGCTCCGGATGTTCGGGAAGCTTGATTGCCGGACCGGGCGCCTCGTCGGAAATTGCCGTGCCCGGTCGTGCCAACTTCGCTTCGAGCGAGTCAGCAAACAGGATCGATTCGGCGAATTCGCGCAATTCCATTCTTGGAACAAACTGCGAAACGCTGAAATCGAAACCTGAAGAACCGAATAATTCGCCCGTGGTCAGTTTGCCTCGAATCTCCTTGTCAAAGCGAGAATCAAAGTCAGCCTAGATCGGTTCCCTCACCATGTCAGAAGCTGCGTCCTCAGACCGTCCCGATTTCAAAGGACTTTTCATTATGCTCATTGCGATTGCCGTTGGCGTCGCTGCTCAATTTGCGGGATTCTCGCTGGTTGCGATGTTTTGTGCCGCGGCGGTTATCTCCATCGTGCTCTGGCAGGTTTGCGACCCATTTGCGGAAGCAGCGCAGTGGATTGGCAAGCGCTATCACATTCCGGGTTCGGTGCGAGGAGCGACGCTCGATGCCGTGGCGAGTTCGATGCCGGAACTGTTCGCCGGGATCTTCTTTGTGGTGGTTGCCCTTCAAGGCGTGGATCCGGAGGCGATGAAGTCCGGCCATCATGGTGCCGGTGCGGAAGGGTATGGATCGGCGATCGCGACGACGGCGGGCAGCGCGATTTACAACATGATTCTGATTCCGGCCTGCGTGGCGCTGGTGGTTGCCGTAAAACGTCCCAAGAATCCCATCGTTACGGTGGAAAAGGAGGTGCTCCATCGGGACGGTATCTGGTTCATGGTCTGTGAGTTGGTGCTGTTGGTGTTTCTGTGGCAGCCGGTCATGTATTGGTGGATGGGCGTCGTGTTCCTGGGGCTGTACGTGATCTACCTGGTTTGGCTCTGGCGTGATGCCGGGCGATTTAGGGCGGAAAAGAAGGAATCCAGCGAGGTTGAGGATTGGTCGGATTTACCGGAGAAGGCGAGCATCCTCTTTAACTTCGGGCACGTGCCGCTGAACCGAATTACGGTGTGGCTTGTGATTGGAACTTCGACGGTTCTGGCGGCAGCTGCGTGCTATTTTCTGGTCGAGGTGACTGTGGAGACGGCTGTGCTCCTGAAGATCCCGACCTTTTTTGTTGCCGTGATTCTCGCGGCCGCGGTTTCCAGCGTTCCTGACACGTTTCTGTCCATTGGAGCGGCGTCTCGCGGCGATGATTCGGGAGCGGTGTCGAACGCCTTTGGCTCCAACATTTTCGACATCTGCATCTGCATGTCGATCCCCCTGTTCGTCTATTCGTGGATCGATGGATGGAAGCCGGTTTCGATGCTTGGCGCCGACGGGGAGCCAATCCCGGGGATTCTCGGGCTACGGATTTTGCTCTGGGTGCTGACCTTCCTGACCCTCGTCATTATGTGGCACAAACGTTCCCTCAGCCGAGGCAAGGCGATCGTGTTGATCGGCCTCTATCTCCTGTTTGTGGCGTATGCCGTGCTGGGTTCGCTTGGGGTGATCAACGTTTAGGCTCCCTTCACTTTTTGATAAACAGAAGCTTGACGATCGGTCGCGTTTCATCGTTGAATTGGCCTCCCTCCCAAGACCAAGAACCCAAGATCCCCTCTTTGGATTCCTGATGAACCTTCAACACATTCTCCTCTCCGGAGTTCTGGCGCTGCTGTTGTGTAGCTGCTCGACCCGTTCCGATCTCACCGCGTTTCCAATCAAGGAACCGCAGGAAGGGATGGAAAAACATTGCTACGTCATCAAGACGACGGCTTACACCCACGAGGAAGCTGACAGCAAACCTTACGGAACCAAGACGGCGTTGGGAACCACGTTGAAGCACGAGGGGGAAGTCCGTAGTGCCGCGGCAGATTGGAGCCGATATCCGGTTGGAACCAAATTCAAGATTGTGGGACAATCGCAGATTTACGAGGTGGACGATTATGGGAGCGCCTTGGTGGGGACGGACACGATCGATATCTACCAACCGACAATGGCGGATATGCGTCGATGGGGCGCCCCGTTCGTGGGAATCGAGGTTCTGGAGTGGGGATCCTTCCTCAAGAGCGCCGAAATTCTGGAAGGCCGGATCAACAAGGCGGAACACTGCCGGGAGATGTTTGAGCAAATCCAGGAGAAAGTGGAACTGTTGCCAGTCGAAATGCACGACGGTTTCCCTGCTTCGGAAGAGCAGAAAGATCTGGAGGAGCGCCAGCGGATTTCCCAGAGCCGGGTTCCGATCCTTGAATCCGACAAGGTATGATTTCTTGACGATCGCCCAATCTGCATGGGAGGTGGGGCGTGACCAAAACGGAACGCGCCGCTTATATCGGAACTCGCTTGGAGGAGCTTTATCCTGAGACTCCGATCCCCTTGGATCATCGCGATCCCTACACTCTGCTCATCGCCGTTTTGCTTTCAGCACAGTGCACGGATGAGCGGGTCAACAAGATCACTCCGTTGCTTTGGGTGGCTGCCGATTCGCCGACTGCGATGCAAAAACTGAGTGTTGAGCAGATCGAAGACATCGTTCGCCCATGCGGACTGGCTCCGCGCAAGGCCAAGGCCATTTTTGATCTTTCCGGCCTTCTCCTCGATTTGCACGGCGGCGAAGTTCCCGCGGATATGGATGCTCTGGAAGCGCTTCCCGGGGTTGGGCACAAAACGGCGTCGGTCGTCATGGCCCAGGCGTTCGGGGTTCCGGCGTTTCCGGTGGATACCCACATCCATCGACTTGCTCAGCGCTGGAAATTGACCAACGGCAGGAACGTGGAGCAGACGGAACGTGATTTGAAGCGCTTGTTCCCGCGAGAACGATGGAACAAACTTCACCTGCAGATCATTTTCTATGGCCGTGAGCATTGCTCGGCCCGGGGATGCGATGGAACCGTCTGCGAGATTTGCCGCCACTGTTTTCCCGAGCGAAAGCGCCCAGTCAAGACGCTGAAATAGGCAGACAATTGGAAGGCTTTTCCTAACACTGGCCCGACTTTGTGAAAAATTTCACAAAATCCCGTTGCTTGTTTTTGGCGGCGGGGTATCAAGTCTCCAAACCTGTTCAAACCCACGTTCCGACCACGAATCTTTCCTGTTAGATGCCCACTTTAGCATCCATGGACCTTGCGCCCCTAGTTGCCCTGTCAGTTGAAGCTGAGAAACTCCCGTTTGGAGAGTGGCTCACCAACTCTATTTTTGTGGCGGCGCTCGTCACTGGGATTGTTTGGTTCTTCGCCAGCAAGGCGACGAAGAACATGCAGATGGTGCCCCATGCTGCTCAAAACGCCTTTGAGTTGGTGGTAGAGTTTCTGTATGGCCAGGTTGAGGGGATCGTCGGACACAAGGTTGCCCCGAGGGCCTTTCCGTTGCTTGCAACGCTCTTTATCTTCATCCTGATTGCCAACTGGTTCGGTCTGATGCCCGGGGTTGGCACAATCGGGTGGGGGCATGGCACAGCTCCGCTCACCTTGGAGCATGTTGATACACCGCTTCTTCGTCCCGCGACCGCCGATCTGAATATGACCTTGGGCATGGCTGCCTGTTTCATGTTGGTTTGGGCCTATTTGACCGTCCGTGAGATCGGCGTGATGGGCTTCATTAAGCACACGTTCGCTCCAAAGGGGGGGCTTAAGGGTGCCATGTATTATGGGTTGCTGCCCATCTTCATTTTCGTCGGGCTGATCGAAATCATTTCAATCGCGTTTCGTCCGGTTTCTCTTTCGCTCCGACTTTTCGGTAACCTCTATGCCGGTGAGACGCTGCTTCATACCATGAGCGGTCTTGGTGACAAGTTGCCACCGTTCGCGGCTTTCCTTTGCAGTGTCGCGTTTCCGCTTCCGTTCTACTTTCTTGAGCTTCTTGTCGGTTTGTTGCAGGCGATGGTCTTTACCTTGCTTTGCGCTGTCTATATCCAGCTTTCAACCAGTCACGACGAGGATCATTAACGATTAAAGATTTCCCGTCGTGACCATGCAAAGACAGTGGGCGGCGGTAAAAAGACAACACAACCTACACAAAAGGAAATAAGACAATGTTCATGGACGTATTACCTATGGTAGCTGCAGAAGCAGCGGCAGCCGGTGGCGGAATCAGTGGTAGCTTCACTCTCGGTATTGCCGGTGGTGCAGCAGCTATTGGAGTTGGAATGGTGGGAGCAAAGGCGGCGGAAGCGGTCGGACGCAACCCCACTGCTTTCGGTAGTATCCTGACCATCGGGATTATCGGAATGGCACTTGCTGAGGCTATCGCGATTTACGCGCTGATTCTTGCATTCCAAGGCCGCTAAAAAATGATTCTTGCGGCGGGGAGTTCATCTCCCCGTCGCACCTTTCTTACTTTTTGACTCTATCCTTCGAAAATGGAAACTTTCACTGAAATCGCTCAACAGTTTGGTCTGAACTGGGCCAAGTTCTTTGCGCAAATTATCATTTTCGGAGTCGTTTTCACGGTTTTGCGGGCAAAGGCGTTTGGCCCGATTATGGGAATGTTGGAGCAACGTCGGCAACGAATTGCTGACGGCGAGGCGGCTCTGGCGAAGATCAAGGAGGATCAGGAGCAGGCTGAGGCGAAGGCTCAGGCCAAGATTGATGAGGCAAATGTTGAAGCCGATCGCTTGATTGAAGAAGCTCGGGAAAGTGGAGATGCGCTTCGCGAGAAGAAGACCCAGGAGGCGACGCTGGAAGCCGGTAACATCATCGCCAAGGCGAAAGAGGCTTCCCAACTTGAGCGCGAACAGGCGCTGTCCATGCTGAAAAAGGATTTCGGACGTTTGGTGGTCGATACCACCTCTAAAGTAACCGGGAAAGTCCTCAATAAGGACGACCAAGACAAGATTAACCAGGAAACGGCTGGTCAGATCGCCTTGTAATTTTTGTCCGTTTTTTCTGAATCATGAAAGTTAGCAAGATCGCTCTCAGAACCGCCCGGCAATTGCTCAATGCAACAGTCGTCAATGGCGCGATCGATAGCGAGCGTGCCAAGGCTTTCGTGAAAAAGGTTGGCGAGAAAAAGCCCCGTGGCTATCTCCAGGTCTTGACTGCCTATGAGAACCTCGTTCGCCTCGAACTCGATAAACGTCACGCGACGGTCGAAAGTGCTTCCGAACTCGGGGCCGATCTCCAGTCGAGCGTGATGGCGGATCTCCGAAAAAAATACGGCAAAGATCTGACCTTTGATTTTCAAACCAATCCCGACCTGCTGGGCGGGATGCGAGTGAAAGTAGGAAGCGACGTTTGGGACGGTAGCGTTCGCGCTCGCCTTCAACAACTCGAAGACACATTTAGTTAAACCAACGTAGAAATGAGTAATCTCCTCCAGGAACTGGAATCTGAAATCGCGGGTCTGAAGACCTCGGTTACCAAGTCAAATGTGGGCGTCGTCCGCGAGATTGGTGATGGTGTCGCCAAGGTCGAAGGTCTGAGCGACGTGATGCTGAACGAGATGATTGAGTTTCCCGGTGGACTCTACGGGTTGGCGCTCAACCTCGAGGAAACTGAGGTTGGCTGTATTCTTCTCGGTGACGGACTGGATGTGAAAGAGGGAGACGAAGTCAAGACGACTGGTCGCCTTCTGTCCGTTCCTGTCGGAAAGCAGCTTCTCGGTCGCGTCGTTGATGCCCTGGGTCAGCCTCTTGATGGAAAAGGTGATATTTCAGGCGAGACAACGTATCCTGTTGAGAAAATCGCTCCTGGTATTCTGCCCCGTCAGTCGGTGAGCGTTCCTTTGCAGACCGGAATTCTTCCAATCGATGCCATGGTTCCAATCGGGCGTGGCCAGCGGGAATTGATCATTGGTGACCGCTCCACCGGCAAGACCACGATCGCAATTGATACGATTATTGCCCAGGCGAATCAGAACAAAGCCGCCGAAAAAGGGGAGCTGAAGGGGCACAAGCCAGTCTACTGTATCTATGTGGTGATCGGTCAGAAGCGAGCCAACGTCGCACGAACGATCGCAACCTTGGAAGAGGCTGGCGCGATGGACTACACCATCGTGGTTTCCGCTACCGCTTCAGATCCGGCTACCAATCAGTATCTCGCTCCCTACGCAGGGTGCGCCATGGGTGAGTGGTTCATGGATCAGGGATTGGATGCCTTGATCGTTTATGATGATCTTTCCAAGCACGCAGTTGCCTATCGTCAGGTTTCCCTGGTTCTTCGCCGCCCATCCGGTCGTGAAGCGTATCCTGGTGACGTTTTCTACCTGCATAGCCGTCTCTTGGAGCGTTCTGCCCGATTGAGCGAGGCTAACGGAGGAGGTTCGTTGACGGCGTTGCCGATCATTGAAACCCAGGCTGGTGACGTTTCGGCCTACATTCCAACGAACGTGATTTCGATTACGGACGGACAGATTTTCCTGGAAACCGACCTGTTCTATCAGGGCATCCGGCCCGCCATCTCAGTTGGTCTCTCCGTGAGCCGGGTTGGTTCGGCCGCACAGACCAAAGCGGTGAAGAAAGTTTCTGGAACGACCAAGTTGGACTTGGCGCAGTTTCGTGAATTGCAGGCATTCGCCCAGTTTGGTTCCGACCTTGACGAGGCGACCAAGGCGACCATTGAACGTGGTCAGCGGATTGTGGAGATGTTCAAGCAGGGACAATACAAGCCGTTCCCAATGGAGCTCGAAGTCGTTCTCCTCTGGTCGATGCAAAATGGCGGCTTTGATGATGTTGAAGTCGACCGCGTGAAAGAATGCCAGATTGCGTTTGAAGAGTATCTCACCAGCCGCAAGACCGAATTGCTTGCACTGATCCGAGAAGAGAAGGCGATTACTGACGATGGCAGCAAAGGCCTCAAAGAAGCGATCTCCGACTTCAAGAAGACTTGGAAGTAACTCTTTCTCCTCGATAGCCTCACCGCTCACCCCGAACTAAAAAGTGGCCAGCACCCGCGACATCCGCCGACGCATCAAGTCGGTCAAAAACACGGCACAGATCACCAAAGCAATGCAGCTGGTGGCCGCGTCGAAGATGAAGAAGGCGCAGGATCAGGCCACTGCAGGTCGTCCTTACGCCGACCTCATGAACAAGGTGTTGGTGAATCTGAAAGAGCAGACCGAGGAGGATTTGCACCCGCTTTTGGAAGAGCGGGAAGAGGGCAAGGAGTTGTTGCTCGTGATCACCACGGATAAAGGCTTGTGTGGTGGCTTGAACACCAACTTGCTGAAGATGGTGACGGAGAAAACCAATGCGGATGCCTCGATCGTCACGGTTGGACGCAAGGGAAGAGGTTCGTTGGCGCGATTGGGACGTAATTTGGTGGCCGATTTCCACGTTCACGACCCGGTTCATTTCTCAGAGACGAAACTGATTTCGAAGTTCCTTATCAATCAGTTTCTGGAAGAGGGATATTCCAAGGTCAGCGTCGCCTTTACCAATTTCATCAACACGATCTCTCAGGAGCCGATGGTGGAGACACTCCTCCCGGTTCGCCCGATTGATCTTGGGCGGGATCGCGATTTTGTCGGAATGGGGAAAGACGAGCCCGTTGATATCGCGAGCAAAGGCGCCGGACCTGCTGGCTACATTTTCGAGCCGACTCCGGAAACCGTGCTCGATACGATCGTTCCCCTTTACCTGAATTATCAAGTTTATCAGCTGCTCCTTGAGAGCCGTGCTTCCGAGCACAGTGCGCGGATGGTTGCAATGAAGAGCGCGACCGACAACGCGAACGAGATGATAGCCGACCTAACGCTGGCCTACAACAAACAGAGACAGGCCGCCATTACCGCAGAATTGCTGGAGATTACGACAGCAATGAAAGCGCTTGAGTAACCGCAAGAAAAGAATTTATACGACCCACAACAATGAGTAATAACGAGGGAAATATCGTTCAGGTGATCGGCCCGGTTGTCGATGCCGACTTCAGTGATGCCGACACGTTGCCGAAGATCTATAACGCACTGGAAGTTGAGTATGAACTCTACGGCAAGCCAAACAAGCTGACTTTGGAAGTGCAGCAGCACCTTGGTGATGGCTGGGTTCGTGCGGTCGCCATGTCCACGACAGAGGGACTGAAGCGTGGGATGAAAGTAATCGACACCGGTGATGCAATCACCGTTCCCGTTGGTGAGGCTGTTCTTGGCCGGATTTTCAACGTGACGGGTGAGCCCCAGGATGAAAAGGGCGAGGTGAGAGCCGCCAAGCGCTATCCCATTCACCGTCCAGCACCGGCATTGACGGAGCAGTCGACGTCCGCCCAAGTTCTGGAGACCGGAATTAAGGTTATCGACCTGATTTGTCCATTCACCAAGGGTGGTAAGGTTGGTGCATTTGGTGGTGCGGGTGTTGGTAAGACCGTCATCATCATGGAGCTGATCAACAACATTGCGAAGGGGCACGGAGGTTACTCGCTCTTCGCCGGTGTTGGTGAACGGACCCGGGAAGGTAATGATCTTTATCACGAGATGAGCGATTCCGGCGTTATTGACCAGAACGACATCAGCAATTCGAAAGTGGCTCTGGTTTACGGTCAGATGAACGAGCCTCCAGGTGCTCGTCTGCGCGTTGCCCTTTCCGCCTTGGCCATGGCCGAGTATTTCCGGGATGAAAAGAATCAGGACGTGCTCCTCTTCGTGGATAACGTTTTCCGTTTCTCCCAGGCTGGATCTGAGGTTTCGGCGCTTCTGGGCCGGACGCCTTCTGCTGTGGGATATCAACCCACCCTGTCTTCCGAGATGGGAGCGATGCAGGAGCGAATTACTTCGACCAACAAGGGTTCGATTACGTCGTTCCAGGCCGTTTACGTTCCTGCCGATGACTTGACTGACCCTGCGCCGGCAAACACCTTTGCTCACCTTGACTCGACCGTCGTTCTCGAGCGTTCCCTTGCGGAATTGGGAATTTATCCTGCGGTTGATCCTCTCGCTTCAACCTCTACGGCGTTGGCTCCGGATGTGGTTGGACAAGAGCACTACGAGGTTGCCCGGGGAGTTCAAAACGTTCTTCAGCGTTACAAGGATTTGCAGGACATCATCGCCATTCTTGGAATGGACGAGCTCAGCGATGAGGACAAACTCATCGTTTTCCGGGCTCGGAAATTGCAGCGTTTCCTTTCCCAGCCTTTTAGTGTGGCGGAAGTCTTCACCGGAACTCCTGGTGAGTATGTGCCGATCGAAGAGACGGTTCGGGGATTCAAGGAAGTGCTTGAAGGCAAGCATGACGACGTTCCTGAAATGGACTTCTACATGAAGGGCGGCATCGACTCCGTTTTGAAGAAAAAGGAGAAGTAATTTAGCTCCAAACCAACTGGCCAATGCCCATTCACCTCGAAATTGTTACTCCTGAAGGCAAAAACTTCTCTGACGAAGTGGAGATTGTCGTGGCTCCGGGAGTCGAGGGTGAACTTGGAGTTCTCGCAAGTCACGCCCCGCTCGTTACCACGCTTTTACCGGGTGAGCTTCGTTATACCTACAAAGGCGAAGAACACTTTTTGGCGGTCGGTTCCGGAATTCTGGAAGTCACCGCAAAGAGCGTTGCCGTGCTGACGGACCTGGCGATTCGGGACGAAGAGATTGACGAGGCCGCCGTTGAAGCTGCTCTGGAGAGTGCCAAATTGGCTCTCGAAGAGAAGCAGGACGTCGAAGAACTGGCTGCTGTGCAGTTGGCGATTCAGAAGTCAATGGCTCAGCTTCATGTGAAGCGCCGTCGCAAGCACGTGTAATTCTGGATCTAATTTTCAGTAGAGCAGGTAAGGCTTCCGTTCTTCACGGAAGTGATCGTTGAACGGCTTCCAACCTTGGATGATTTCCTGGGGCGTCGCTCCTTCGGTCATCTGGCTTTTCAGGTCCGTGGAGCCATAGACCTTGTAGAAGGTTTTCCACGGATTTGCGTCCGCTGAGGCAAAGAGTTTTTCGACGGGCAATCCCAATTCGTGAATGAGAAGCACGTTCAAGGCCGGAAGGTCTGTGTTCGTCGAAGGGGTGATCTTGATTTTTGCGCCGCTGAACTCGGGCAATTTGGGATTGGTGTAGGTCTGAAAGGAGACTCCCGGGGTGTTGGCGCGTTGCAGGGCCTTCACGAACCGCGTCGCGTCAATGTTTCGCCCGCCCGCATACTCAAACGGGCCGGTCGTTCCAATTCCGATGTCGCCAATTTTGAGTTCTCCAAAAATCCCGGTCGCAACATAGTAGAAGGGAGAGCGGGAATTGGGAATGTTCGGGGACGAAGCGATCCAGCGAAGTCCGGTTTGATCCCAGACCATCGAGCGCTTCCAACCCAGCATGGGGACGACACGGAGGTCGCATTTCGCGCCGATCCAACCCTTTTCGTTGGTCATCCTGGCGAGTTCCCCCGCCGTCATACCGTGAACGTAGGAAATGGGGATTTGGCCGACAAACGAGCGCCATTTCTCTTCCATGGGAGGACCTTGAACCCGGTGCCCGCCCAAGGGATTGGGGCGGTCGAGAACGACGAACGTTTTCCCCAACTCGCCGCAAGCTTCCATCGCAAGAACCATCGTGCTGATGTACGTGTAAGACCGGGCTCCAATGTCTTGAAGGTCAAAAATCAGGACATCGATATTGGCGAGTTGCTGTGCGGTGGGTTTCCGCGTGGGGCCGTAGAGGGAATGGGCGGTCAGCCCGGTGATGGGATCGGTTCGGGTGGCAATGTGTTCGCCAGCTTTCTCAGTTCCCTCAAGTCCATGTTCAGGGGTGAACAGCGCGACGAGATTCACCTTGGGCGAGCGATGAAGAATGAGTCGCGTTTTCTGAGCTGCTCGATTGACGCTGGTCTGGTTGGTGATCAAGCCGACCCGCTTCCCCTCCAGTTCGGGAAAATCCATTTCCTCAAGCATATCGATGCCAAGCTTGACCGGACCTTTGTAATTCTTTGGGTAAGCCTTCCTGGCTTCGGGTGGGGCATTGGTCGCCTCATCGGAGCAGCTTCCCAGAAACAGGGATGCGGAGAACAACCCGGCCAGAATCACGGAGGAAACCTGACGAAATCCCCAAAACTCTTTGATGCGTTGCCAACGAAGCAAGGTTTTTAAGCGGTCTGATAAACGTTCCATGTTGCGAGGGGGAGGAATAGGGGGAAGGTCAGAATGCAGAATCTATGGACGAAAAAAATCTAGGCCAGTTTCTCCTGACAGGTGTTCCTGAACCGGAGTTGGACAGCGAAACCGCCGCGCGCTTCAAGCGCATTCAGCCCGGAGGATTTATCTTGTTTGGGCGGAATATCAAGTCACCTGAACAGTTGCGCAAGTTGATCGACGATCTTCGTGACCTCAGTGACATTGAGCCAATCATCACCATTGATCAGGAGGGCGGACGAGTTTCGCGGTTAAGGCTGATTGGTCAGGAACCTCCAAATGCCCAGAGTCTCCGCGAGAAGGGGGATCATGCGTTGATTCGAAAGCATGGCGAGCTCACTGGGAAGATTCTCCGGCTCTTTGGTTTCAACCTCGATCTTTGCCCGGTTCTCGATATTTCGTTTGAAGGTGATACCGACAACTCGCTGTTGGGCCGCACCTGGGGGCTTACTCCCAAAGAAACGATTGGAAACGCGAGTCTGTTCAATCTTGCGATGCGCAAGCAGGGGGTCTTGAGCTGTGGAAAACACTTTCCGGGGTATTCCGCTGCCGAGGTTGATCCGCACCATGAATTGCCCGTCATCAACAAGACCATGGAGGAAATGGAAGCCCATGAACTCCTGCCGTTTCGCGCGCTTCTCAAAGACGTGGACAGCCTGATGGTGGCGCATTCACACTATCCCTGTTTCGACGCGGATCGTCCGCGGTGGCCGGCGTCACTTTCGCACAATGTGATCCAGAAATTTCTGCGTGACCAACTGGGCTACGACAAGTTGGTGATGACCGATGATTTGGATATGGGGGCGATACTCAATGAAGTGAGTTTTGAGGACACGATTCGCTACTGCATGGAAGCGGGCAACGATCTGGCAATGATCTGCCATCGTATCGACATGGTCGAAGAAGCGCGGACCCATCTTGCGAAGCTACCGCATCCGTTGCTCGACGATGCGCTGCTCCGAATTGAAGCGACCAAGAAGAATCTGGTGAAACCGGACAAATGGTCGATCGAACGCTTTGAAGAGATCAATGCTGAGATTTGGGATTTGCGCGTGGCGACGCTCGGCGAAGAACACGCCAAGATCTTGAGTGTGGAAGATGGGAAACGTTCTCCCGTCGAAGACTTCTAAACCGA
Organism: uncultured bacterium; assembly: GCA_963977015.1. Lineage (GTDB taxonomy): Bacteria > Verrucomicrobiota > Verrucomicrobiia > Verrucomicrobiales > DEV007 > JBCDHN01. The sequence goes on from CAXBMO010000001.1 coordinate 302,710, forward strand.
TCTCGCGACCGCGCTCCGTTGGTGGCCACGCGAGGGCATCAATATCAAGCCGGTGATGGGTGGGGTATTTTGCAGATGAAGCAGGATTCCAGCCTCGCCAAAACCAGCCCCGATTTTCCAGCGCAGCTTACCTGCGGTTTTTTCGTGCTTCCTTCGCAATACCTTGCTCTCTGGCACGGAAAGCGCTATGAATCCTACCCTTCCGCGCGCGTCCAACATTCCGCCCTCCGTCGCCCATGATAGAAGTCCAGGATCTCACCAAAATTTACAACGGCAAAGTCGCCGTTGACCAGATTTCGTTCGAAGTCGGAAAAGGTGAGATTGTGGGATTTCTGGGACCAAATGGTGCGGGTAAATCGACCACCATGCGGATTCTGACGGGATTTCTCTCTGCCACCGGAGGAAGTGCTTCGGTCGCGGGGTTTGACGTCTATCGGGAGTCTTTGGAGGCTCGAAGGCGGATTGGTTACATGCCGGAATCGGTCCCACTTTACGCGGATATGCGGGTGAAGGAATACCTGCACTTTCGAGCCCATTTGAAGGGAATGCGGGGGCACGCGATGCGGCGCCGGATCGGGGACGTCATGGACCTGTGCGGTCTGGTTGACGTTCGCCGGAAACTGATTGGCGCCTTGTCCAAAGGTTACCGGCAGCGAGTTGGATTGGCCGATGCGCTTTCCAACAAGCCGGACCTCCTGATTCTGGATGAACCGACCAATGGATTGGATCCGAACCAGATTCGTCAGGTGCGTGGACTCATCAAGAATCTTGGCGAGAACCATACCATTTTGCTATCAACGCACATCTTGTCCGAAGTCGAGATGACTTGTGGCCGCGTCATCATCATTGATGGCGGAAAGATCAAGGCATCGGATTCGCCGGAAAATCTCGTTCATCGAATTGAGTCATCGGGAACCATTACTGTTGAGATGAAGGGACCTTCCAATCATCTCCAGAAGCGGCTGCGTGGTATCGAAGGCGTGAAGAACGTGACTGCCGTTTCGAAAGAAGATGACTGGATGACATTGGAACTACGCCTCAATGGCCGAAATGAAATTCGCGATCAGATTTATGAGTTATCCGTGGCCGAGAAGTGGCCGATTCGGCAATTGAGCAAGCGTTCGGCAAGTTTGGAAGATGTCTTTGTCGATTTAACCTCTACCACAAAGAGAGGCTGATTTTCGGAGACATGATGCAGAATTTTCGAACGCTACTTCTCAAGGAACTCCGGAGCTTTTTTGTTTCGCCGTTAGCCTATGTCGTGCTGGCTCTGGTGATGGTCTTGAACGGCGTATCCTTCCTCTTCAGCGTTGAGCGAATGGAAGGCAAGGTCAGTCAGATGAGCCTTCTCCATCTGACCTTTGATTCATTGTGGTTCTGGATGGTTTTTGTTCTTCTCTTTCCCCTGATTACGATGCGCCTTTTCGCGGAAGAACGGAAGCTGGGGACTCTCGAAACCCTGATGACAGCACCGGTTCAATCCTGGACGGTGATTCTCGCCAAGTACACGGCGACGCTGATCTTTTACGTGATTCTTTGGACGCCCAGTGCTCTGAATCTGCTGCTGTTTGAATCCATCAGCGGATCGGCGGCCGCCTTTACCGCAGGTTCGTTCTGGGGAACCTACACCATGTTGTTCATGGTCGGCGGTTTCAATATTGCCCTTGGGATCTTTGCTTCGGCGTTGACGGCAAATCAGCTGATTGCAGGCGTGTTGGCATTCGCCTTCGTTACCCTCCATTTCTTCATTGGATTTGTGCAGGGTTTCGCTGGGAACATGCCGGCTGAAGTGCTGGACCGCGTGACTTATTTTTCGACGGTTGAACACCTGCGTTACTTTTCCAACGGATTGATCGATACGCGCCCGCTGATCTATTATGTGACCGGATCCGCCCTGTTCCTTACGTTCACCTATTATGTATTGGAATACCGTCGGTGGCGCCCCTGAACCATGAGCCAAGATTCAGAACATAGCCAGAAACGGCAGCAATCGATCGATCGAAGACGGGTTATTCTCCACGTTGGTTTGCAGATTTTTGCACTCATGACGATTTTCGTGCTCGTCAACTACATGAGTTGCCGGCACTACTCGCGGTGGGATTTGACGCAAAACAGTCGGTTCACCTTGTCACCGACAACCGAAACGTTCCTGAAGAGCCTCTCGTCGGATATTGATCTGACCGTGGCGTTCATGGCGGGGTCTCCCGTTTACGACGATCTCAAGACGCTCGTGGATCAATATAAACAGAGCAGTCGAAAAAAGATCGATGTGGAATGGATCGATCCTGCGCGGGCTCCTGATCGTGCGACGGATTTGCAGGCAAAGTATGGGTTAAACCTTTCGCGAAATGCGGTCATTGTTGCGCAGGGTGATCGGGTAAAGGTGATTCCGGAATCCCGAATGGTGATCCGCGATGGATCGGGCCTGGTCGATAAGTTTGCGGGCGAATTCGCGATCACAGCCGCGTTGATCGAGGTCGTCGAAGGTAAACGGCGCCAAATCTATATTCCGACCGGATATCAGCGCGCCGAGTATCTCCAGGAAGTGATGCAGGAACTGCAGGTGCTTGCCGCCCGCCAGAATGCACAGGTCCAATTTTTGGAGTTGAGCGGCGGCGGAAAAATTCCTGAGGACGCGGATGCGTTGATTTTGGCGGCACCCCAGTTTGATCCACCGAGCGCTGAGATGAAGGAAATTCTGGATTATTGGAAGGGGGCCAGAGGTGCGTTGTTTGTGGCGTTGGATCCGGACGCCGATACGCCGCTTCTCCAATCCTTCGTCCGCATGCATGGGGTTGTTCCCCGCGACGACCGGGTGGTGTTTGCGTCCCAGGTTCCCGGGCAGGCGCTCCAGAAGCTTTACTCCGTGCCGACGACGTTGCGAGTCGGGTCGCCGATTTCCTCCGAACGGGGATTGGGAGGCCTGACCATGACCTTGGGCGGGCGAAGTCAATCGTTGGAGCTTCATGAAAATGAGGACTTTGTTAAGGACGAGAATATCCACTTGTCGCCGGTGTTGGTGGCTGATCCTCGGTTCTGGGGCGAGACCGACTATGAAGCGGAGGATATTCAGCGAGATCGTGATCTGGACACGCACGCGCCGATATTTTTGGCGGCAACCGTTGAACGTGGTGCGGTGGATGATCCCAATTTGAGGGTGGAAACCCAGCGGATGGTCATTGTCAGTAACCCAACGATTTTGTCCGGCGGACTGCAGCGCCAGAAAGTACAGTCCGACTTTGTGATGGCGAGCCTCAATTGGTTGCTTGATCGAACGGAGTTGATTGGCGTGAGCGCGAAGGAGCCAACCCGTTACGCGATCCAACTCACACGTTCCCAGTCAACTTGGTTGCAGCGTTGCGTGCTCTGGATATTTCCGAGCTTGGTTGGAGCGGTAGGCGTCATCGTCTGGTTCCAGCGCCGTTCTTAATGCAGATCCATGATAAAATCTTCGACTACGATTACGCTTGTTTCGATAGCCGCCGTGCTAGCGATCTTCGTACTCGGCTTTGAGCGGAGAATCGAATCCTCCCGGCAGGCGAAGGTTTCGTCACGAATTTTGGCGACGGTTCCCGTCGAGGAACTCAAGCGCATCAAGGTGACGAACCAAATGGGAGAGATTTCCATCGATCGCAAGGACGGCGGATGGAAGTTGATGAAGCCGATTGGTGATTACGCCGATCCTGGGTTGGTTGCCAAGCTGGCTGATAAACTGGCGCACCTCACCATTCGGGAGACGATCGACCGAGATGAAATCGGTGGAGATAAGATCCGCCTCAGCCGATTTGGATTGTCCAAGTCAGCTTTCATTGAGGTGAAAATGGAGTTCGAGGGAAAACGCGAACCCGTAACCTTTCATTTTGGAGCGAACGGGCCTCTGCTTGGGACGATTTACGCAAAGATACCAGATTCCTCCAATCGAAAGGATGTCTACGTTGTCGATGGTGACTTTCGATCATGGATTACCGATCCTGGAGACGCGCTTCGCGATCGAAGATTGTTTCGGGAAGATCCCGGAAAGATTGAAGCTTATGTTCTGACGACAGAGAAAGGGGAAATGGCCTTGAAAAGAGAACCCGATGCGCCGCGTTGGTATGTGGAGCGGCCCATCAAGGCAAGAGCCAATGATGATATAGCGTACTCGATTCTCAATGAGCTTTCGCAACTGCAGGTTGATGAGTTTTTGGACGAACAAGTGGGCTCGGCCTCCGGTGTCGGAAGTGGAGGGGATCCGGATACCGCCGTGTTCAAACTGAAACCTCAGGGCGGAAAGCCGTTCACCGTAAGATTGCGCGAACTGGGGAGCGAAGGGGAGCAGCGAACGATGCTGGCAGAGGTGGATGGACGGGATGCCGTATTTCGGATCAACAATAATCTGGTGTCGCGGTTGCCGAAGAACACCAGCCAGATTCGCTATCCTTACCTCGCCGATCTCGATCCCACAACCCTTGCCCGGATTCAGATTGAGAGCCCATTGGATTCGGTCGATATCCGTCGCCTGAAAGATGGCGGGAAAGAGTGGCATTTGATCAAGGGCGGAGTGAGTCAGCGAGCCAACCAAGACAAAATTGAGCAACTTCTGACGGCGCTGAACACAGAGACCATTGTCGAATACCGGTCGGATACGGTTCCAAATTTGGAGGAATATGGTTTGGACCGTCCCTTTCTGCAGATTGCGTTCACATCCTCAACGGTCGATGGGGATGCGTTGGATCGTTACCGTAATGAACTGGCCAAAGCTGAGCAGACTGGGAAGTCGAAGGAAGAGATTGAAAGACCCAAGGTGGAAATCAAAACGCGGACCATCCGGTTCGGGAGGAAAGGCGACATTCTATTGAACGCAAAGTTTGATGACGAACCGTACGTTTACGCAATCGATCCCGCCTTTCTCTCGATTTATGTGCCGACCCATCCCATCGCCTGGCGCGGCCTGGAATTGTTGGGGTTCGAACTGCTTTCGCTGCAAGCCATTGAAATGGCAGAGGCCGGCAATCCTGAGTTGAAGCTCTTTTTTAATTACATGCACGGGAAATGGTCAGGACTCCTCGGCGACCAGAGAGTTGACGACCTTATTGATCGGCGGCTGGCGGAAAGGTTGGCGATTCATTTGAGCCAGCTCAAAGGGCGTCAGTGGTTGAGCGGGAGTCGGCAGGACGCGTATCGGGCGCTCCGAAACCCCTCGTTGCAGCTTCGTATCAAGCTTCAGAAACCGAGCATCGGAACGCAGAAGCCGAATCCGGTGGGGGTTGCATCACTCGCGTTTGCTCCCGCCACCATTTCGGGAGATCGCGTCACGAACTATTTTGGACAGTTTGAGGGGTATCCCGATGTCTTTGTGCTTTCCGGGGAGGACTATGACAAGATCGTGGTACCCGTATTCAAACGGTCAGAGTGAGGCGGGCATTGGTTGGAGAAGGCGGATTTCATCCTGGCCTTCGGTGATTTCGAGACGCATCCCCGCTTTCAGGTTTTCAAACCTTTGGGTAAGGCCAGTTGCAGGCCAGAAGACTTCGAGGACGTCAATTTGCTGCGCCTTTCCAATTCCGATATGCTGGCGGAATGGATTTCCGCCAAAGCTTCCTCCGCTGTTTACAAAACGGTAAATGGATCTGGAGTTGCCTTCTTCCGTGATGACGGCGTGGAGCCGACTTCCAATGGCATTCCGATTGGAAGTCTGACCAACGAGTTTGATCTCAACCCATTGATTTTCGAATCCCGGGTTCTCGAAAATTACATCGCGATAGGCATCCACGGGATAGGCGCCACCAAGCTGTTCAAAGACGTCTTGATCGCCATCACCATCCAAATCCGCAAAGGAGACCGCGTGCCCCTTTTGCAGGTGCCCGAGCCCGGAAGCCATCGTGACATCTTCGAACCGTTTCCCTTCCCAATTCCGATAAAGGAGGTTGGGAAGGATGACCGTCAGCTTGGGTTCTCCGGTTCCGATATAGAAATCGAGAAAGCCGTCGTTATCCAAATCTCCAAAGTTTGCCCCCATGCCAAGGATGGGAACTTCGGGGCCGGTTTCTCGTGTAACGTTCTTAAAGCGGGCACTCCCGTTGCCTTGGTAAACTGCTGACAATTCCGAGTCTGTTTCTTTCCCTAACGCAATTCGCGCAGCGTCTTCCACGGTTCCGGAAAAGGACGAGATGAAGATATCCAGATGGCCATCGTTGTTGAAGTCCCAGGTCCACAGCGGAAAACTGGAAATGGGTTCCTCGATCCCTGCTTGCTTTGAGATATCTGTGAACGTTCCATTTCCGAGATTGCGGTAGAGCTGGTTCTTCTGTTTCAGGTTGGAGATGATGAGGTCTGGCCAGGTATCGCCATCGACATCGCCCCAGACGACTCCCTTGGTCATCCCACCATTGAGAACTCCGGCGCTCCTTGCGACATCCTGGAACTGACCGTTTCCATCGTTCCTGAAGAGCTGATCTGGAGCTCGGACATTGGGGGTTGATTCGTTTCCAATATAGAGATCGAGGTCGCCGTCCTTATCGTAGTCGGCCCAGGCTGCCGTTTGAGTGGGGTAGTGGGCTCCACCCATTCCGCTGCTGAAGGTGACATCCCGAAACACTCCATTTCCGTCATTCTGGAGCAGAGAGTTGGGGTGCTGGCCAAGCGCATCCCACCAAGCCCCGCGAAGCACAAAGAGGTCGTAGTCACCGTCGTTGTCGTAATCCGCGTGAATCAGATTCAAGCCTCCGAGGATTCCAGTTAGTCCAGCCTCGCGTTCAACGAATTTTCCGGGACCCCGGTTCTCGAAAAAGCGAAGGGGCTCGGAAAGCTCAAAACTGGAGGTAATGATATCGAAATCATCATCGCCATCAAAATCGTCGATCACGACACCGCCGGCGAGATTGTCGTTATTGATTCCCCATTTTCTGGAGACGTTGGCGAACCGGGGAAACGGTGTTGTCGGTTGAAATTGATCAGCAGGAAAGCGGAGATGTTTGGGGACTCCGTGAGGAAAGGTTCCCAACGTCATGTGGGCCAGGTTCAAGAACCATTGGCTGCGGAGCCGAAAGTCCGGATCATCACCGCGGAGTTGGATCGACTCTTCCAGGAACCGACTGGCCTGCTCAGATCCCCGGCGTTGGGTATGAATGGCTTCGCCCGCGAGCGGTAGAATGCAGCTTTCCGGTGCATTCCGCGCACAACAGTTTTCGGTTTCTCCCAACCGAAGATTGGCCATCCCAAGATGATAAGCGATCAACCCTTTCAGGCGGTCGTTGCCGGGCGTTTGATCGAGAAAGGCCTTGATCTCCGTGAACTGATCAATGCCTTCGTGAATCTTCCCGTGATTCAAGAAGGCGAGCCCAAGAGCGAATGCAGCATTCACATAGGCCTGAGGCAGCTTCTCTTGGTCGATATTGCTGAGATGCGATTCAAGTTGCTCAATCCGGGCCGTCCCAAAGAAGGGGTTGCTTTGCGAGGACGTATCCCGAATTGCTGCCAGAATGGCTTCCATTTTTTCATGGGAATCCAGCGCTTCCTGACCCGCCGCGTTGACGGCAACAACCAGGCAGATGATGGAATTGAGTAGGCGAGGGGAAGAGAACATGGAAGCGATGGCGAGGCGCATGAATTCACGCCACAGGATCAGGCGAAGGTGAATTCAGCGATTCGGATCAATTTCGGCAAACACCCCGCCTCCCAGAAGGGTTTCGCCTTCGTAGAGGGCGCAAATCTGTCCGGGCGTCAGGGCTCGTTGGGGAGAGTGCCATTGAATGAGCGCGCGATCTTCGCCTTTGGGCTCGAAACGGATGGGCGAGGCGGCGCAACGATAGCGAGGCGCTGCGGAGATTTCTTCCGGCTCGGAGATGACCCGGTTGGTGAAGCTCAACTCGGTGATGAGCGAAGAATGCGCGAAGAGCTTGGGCGTCTCCACCTCGTCAAATCCCACAACCAGCTCCTTGGTTGCGCCCCGTTTTTCGACCACCACGTAAGCCTTGCCATGCATGTTGGACGGGACCCCGTGCCCCTTGCGTTGGCCGAGTGTGAAGAGGTGCAATCCCCGATGCTCGCCAACTTTGCGGCCATCCACGGTGACAATGTCTCCGGGATCATCGGGAACATAATGCCGGAGGAAATCACTCATCTTGACCTCGCCGATGAAGCAGATTCCCTGGCTGTCCTTCTTGGTCGCGGTGGGGAGTTCAAAACGCTCTGCCAATGCTCGAACCTCGGGTTTTGGAATGTCGCCGATGGGAAAGAGTGCGTGGCGAATCTGCTCCTGTTGCAGAAGGGCGAGGAAGTAGGTTTGGTCCTTGTTGGGATCAACCCCGCGCAGAACGTCAAACGTGCCATCCTCCTGTTTCCGGATGCGGGCGTAATGGCCCGTCGCGACCGATTCAAATCCTTCGGCGAGCGCGTAATCGAGGAAAACGCCGAACTTCATTTCGCGATTGCACATCACATCCGGGTTTGGCGTGACACCATCCTGGTAACCCCGCAGCAAATAGGCCACGACCCGGTCCTTGTAGTCGCGCATCAGGTTGACCACGCGGAATTCGATTCCCAACTTGTCGCAAACCGCGCGAGCGTCCGTGATGTCTTGTTCCCAGGGACAGTGACCCGCGATGTTCTCCTCGTTGATCCAGTTCTTCATGTAAGCGCCGACCACTTCGTGCCCCTGCTCGACGAGCAACGCGGCTGCAACGCTGCTATCGACTCCACCTGACATGGCTGCGAGAATTTTGGACATGGCCCATTTTAGACGGAATTGCGTGGCTTGCAAAATCCGGCTCTCTGGGATTTGGTAGCGATTTTCCGAACCCATGACTGGAGCCGACCAAATCGCCGAGCATTTTGAATCCAATTTTGGGGAACGCGGCGAAGTCGGGGCTTCCGTTTCGATCTGGCGAGACGGTGAGGAAGTCGTCAGTCTCCATGGCGGGTTTGCGGATCGCGCCAAAACGATGGCTTGGACGGCGGAAACGTTGGTGCCGGTTTGGTCGATCACGAAGGGATTTGCGGCCGCGAGCGTCCTGAGCGCGTTGGAGGACGCCGGGCTGGATCTTCATTCCCCCGTTGCGAAAATCTGGCCGGAACTGGGAACGCTGAGCTTTGGGCAGATTCTGTCTCATCAGGCGGGATTGGCGGCGTTGGATGATCCGCCCGACCTTGCCGATTATGGAGCGGTCATTCGTGCGCTCGAGGTTCAAGCCCGGGATCCGAATTGGAAACCGGGAGCGAGGCATGGATATCATCCCCGGACGTTTGGTTACCTCACGGATGAGATCGTGAGACGTTTGTCGGGCGCGCCCAGCCTGGGGGCATTTTGGCGGGAGCGCATTGCCGAGCCGCTGAACCTGGATGTCTGGATTGGTCTGCCGGAATCCGAGGATGAGCGGGTGGCCGAATTGATTCCCGCCAAGATGAGGGCTGGTGACCCGGTTTCAGATTTTTATCGTGAGTATGGGAAGCCGGGCTCGTACGTCCGGCGTGCGTTCGAGTCGCCGAAAGGCGTTCGCAGCCCGAGCGATTTCAATCGTCCCGAAACGCGGCGGCTCAGCATTCCCTCCTTCACCGGGATCGCGTCAGCGCGCGGAATTGCGCGTTTTTACGCGGCGATGACGAGCGGAGAGCATTTCTCGGAAACCGTCAGGAACTGGGCCGAAACAACGTTGGTCAGCGGACCGGACGCGACATTGATGTCCGAAACGGCGTTTTCAGCCGGATTCATGAAGACGCCGAGTCTCCTGCCTTCAAGCCGTTCTTTCGGCCATCCGGGCGCGGGCGGCAGCCATGCCTTTGCGTTTCCGGAACAGAAAATCGGCTTTGCCTACGTCATGAATCAGATGGAATTGAGCGTGGTGCCGACTCAAAAAGCTCTCGGCTTTCTCGAACCTCTGCATACCCTTGCCTAACATGCCAGCCTACGCCGAAACAATCTCTGTCCGAACCCACGGGAAGAAGACCTACGAGATCACCGACGAAATCACGAAAATCGTTCGCGAAAGCGGGATCAAAACCGGCACCGCGACCATCTTTGTCCAGCACACCAGCTGCTCCCTGTGCATCATGGAAAACGCGGATCCTTCCGCCCGCACCGATTTGCATAACTACTTTGATCATCTGGTTCCCGAGGACGAACCCTACTTCATCCACACTTACGAAGGCGCTGACGACATGCCATCCCATATTCGGATGGTGCTGACCGGATGTTCAGAGGTGATTCCGGTGATCGATGGCCGAATGACCTTGGGAACCTGGCAGGGCCTGTTTCTCTTCGAGCACCGGGTTGCGAGCCACACCCGCCGAATTTCGGTCAGTGTGGTTGGAGAGTAGAAGAACCGCCGTTCGCGGGCACGGCCGGGTAGAGAACCAGCTTAATTATCATCGCGGGGGCGCGGCGGAGGTCCGTCACGTCCTGGCCCACCACCAGGCGGCGGAAATCGCCCTTGTCCCGGTCCTCCACGCGGTGGCCGCATTCCGCCGGGCCCTGGTCCCCGGCCGGGACCGCCGCGTTCTTCTCCGCGCAGGTTTTCCGGCGTTCCCTTTAATTGTCTCGGTATCACCGGCCAATCTTTGGTGAGGAAATACGCATAGGTTCCCTCCGGAAAATCCGGTGTGATCGTCTGCCGGCCATTGCATTCATCCAGATCTCCCAGCCCGTCGACATACTCGTAGTCCTGGACAAAGGCCCCGTCATATTTTCCATCCGGCTCCCGACCGCCTGGACGGTCGCCCGCTTTCAGCCGGTAACTCGACTTCAACTCCACCACCTGCGAACCTTCGTCCTCCGTGTCTTCATATCCGTAGAGAGCGTAAATCGGGAATCCATCTGCAGCCCACCCAACAATCGGCGAATGCTTGCCTGCGGTTACCTTCAAATCTTCCAAAAGCAGCGTGGGCAACCCGTGATAGTGGTATTTCCCCGTTGGTTGAACATGAGCATGGTTTTCATCCAACCCGAGCGGCACGGCTCCACCCAACGCTTCGTAGGTCCAGCCCGAACCGGGGTTCCCCTGCCAGAATTCCGCCGCTCCCGGATCGAACAGGACTCCGTTCACGGCAATCCCCGTCGGGCCGAGGTCCATCGCAGTCGTGCGACCGCTCTCCACCGGATTCGCCTGCAATCGAAAATCCTGATCCTGCTCCGAAATGGAGTGCGGATTTCCCGCATTTGGAAACCGTCCCACCTTGTGATCGGGAATGGCGTTCGACCGGATTTCGCGGAACATACCACGGACTTGGATGTCGCAGGCGTTGTTGCCGGGAGGAGTCCTCGACGCCGCTTCCAAATCGAGCGGCCGAGCTTCCGTTGCGCTATGACGTCGAAACTGCCCTTGGGCAAAAGCAATCGTCACTCCGCAGAGAAAAAGGAGAAAAGATGAATGTCCTGGGTTCATGGGAAGCCAACGTAAAACACCCTGACAACAACGCAAACCTCCTCGCGGAGTGGTGAGGGATTTCCGATTGGCTTCGGTTACCACCGGACCTTCCGGCGAACCACATCGTCGGGCGGGAGAACGTCCCAATCGTCTTCTTCGATCACCACGACTCTCGGTTGCCCGGTCGCGCGCGGCCCTCTGAAAGGCTCGGAAAACTGCGGGTCGAACTGGCTTTGCCAAAGCGCGCTTCGGCGCTCGGCTCCCGCTGCCAGAAAGATAAAGGCGGCGAGCACAATCCAAAGCAGGTTGAAGGTGAACAGGCCGAGAACACCAAAGGCGATCGCGAGACCTTGTCCGATTCTGGCCGCGATGTTCGTCGCCCAACGGTGATCGCGATACATCGTCAAAACGGCTCGCAAGACTCGTCCGCCGTCCATCGGAAACGCCGGAATCATGTTGAAGACCACCAAGATGATGTTGGCGGAAAGCAGGGTGAAGACAAATTCGCGAACTGAGGCGGGCGCCGCGGCGGCGGCCAAATCCGGAAGTCCGAGAAGAAGCACGACGGGCACCAGCAACAGGGCAATGACCACGTTTACCGCGGGTCCTGCGAGGGCGATGACCAATTCCTGGGCCGGGTCACGCGGCATACGCTCCAGTTTCGCGACGCCGCCGATCGGGTAAAGGGTGATGTCTTTCGTTCCGATTCCGAAATAGCGGGCCGCCAGGCTGTGGCCGAGTTCATGAAGCACAACGCATCCAAACAGCGCCGCGATCAGCAAAATCGAAAAAACCGCCCCGACGATCCCATTCTGGAAAAGGCTCGAAAGACCGATCCAGGCCAACAAAAGGCCAAACGTCCAGTGGACAAAAACTCCAATACCAAAGGGGTTACCAAGTTTCATGATGGTTATTAGTCTGCAAAAAGCGTACCACCTTGCGACAAATCGGCGCCCCGATAAAGTGGACCCAATCGAGGCAAATGTTCCCGTTTGCGCCATTTTGACTCAGTCAAATTGACCGAATACTTCTTCGTTGCATTCCGAGGCATCGATTCCGATAGTTGGCTGATGAAGTTGAACAGGCTCATGCGAACATGGCGAAGGACGGGGAACTGAAGATTCGGATCAGGCAAGCCTGTGAAGATGATATCGAGGACTTGTTGGCGCTTGCTGCGTTTGCCGACCGCGATGATGGCGGAGACCGGGAGGAACAAATCTCCCGGGACACACTCCGGCAGTCCCTGTTCATGCCGGGCTCACTGTGCCGCGCGTTGGTGGCCGATGCCTCCGGACCGATCGTCGGCGTGGCTCACTATCACCGCTTTCAACCCGCAGTGGTTCGCAATCCGACGCTGGCTCTGGATGATTTGTATGTGATTGAGCAATATCGGCGCTTGGGCATCGGTTGGAAATTGCTCGAAGAACTGAGCCGGCGCGCAATTGAGATGGATTGCGAGCAAATCGACTTCACGGTGCAGCGCGGAAACCGGAAAGCCGTACGATTTTACAAGCGTTTGGGAGCCAAAGTGTATAACGACACTCACTATTGCCGTCTCGATCGCAAGGTCGTCAAAACGCTTGCCAGTTCCGGCAAAGAAGGCTTGGCGAAGGAGGAGGAACCCAAACCCAAACGGAAATTTGGCCGGAAAGCGAAGAAATAGTTGCAAGGCAGGACTGGAGGGGTAATCTCTCGGCCCTTCACGAACCAAATTTTTCTCATGTCTCAGCATCCAAGTCTCAAAGGCGCAGCCGGTAGCGGAAAGAAACGCAGTGTATTGAAGCGTTTTGAGCGCGTGAAATTGCTGAAAGAGCGTGGCGAATGGAAAGAGGGCCAAAGCCCGATCGGTTTGCCAAAAACCAAGCACATTGACTGATTTTCAGTCTTTCTGCTGTTAGCTTTAAGGTTTCATATTGAGCGACGGCGTCCGCATCAACAAGTTCTTGGCCTCATGCGGATTGGGCTCTCGTCGCGGTTGCGAAGAGATCGTCTCTCATGGCCGAGTCACCGTGAACGGCAAAGTCGTGACCGATCTCGCGACGCGGATTCTGCCGGATGACGCGATCAAGGTGGATGGAAAGCGGGTTTGGTCGGGCGAAGAAACCACCATTCTGCTCTACAAGCCGAAAGGACACATCTGCACCAAGGAAGATACCCACGACCGCACCACGATTTACGATCTGCTGCCGGGGCGTTTTCAGCGGTTGAACTACGTCGGACGGCTCGACAAGGAGAGTGAAGGCCTCCTTCTCCTGACGTCCTCGGGCGAAGTCTCCCAAACGTTGACTCATCCGAAACACAAGATCGAGAAGGAGTATGAGGTGGTGATCGACCGTCCGCTTGAGAAAGATCATGCGGAAAAAATGGTCGAAGGCATCCACACTGCGGAAGGGATTGCGACGGCCGAGCGCGTTGAAGTGTTGGGCCAACGCCGGGTTTCGGTGGTTCTGAAACAGGGGCTGAAGCGACAAATCCGCCTGATGTTCGGAAAATTCGATTACAAGGTGAAGAAGCTGGTCCGTGTTCGAATTGGAGAACTGATTGCTCCGACGATGAAGGCTGGCGATTGGGTTGAACTCGATGAAGAGGGAATCGAGTTGGCGATGACGAACCCGCCCAAGCCCAAAAAGCCGAAAGACGCGGTCTGATTTGCAAGCTCCTGGAATCACGAACATGATTCGGGAGTGACGTTCGCTTATCCCCTGGTTTTTCTGGCGTTGATTCCTGCGGCCCTGCTGTTGGCCTGGAACTGGATGAGCCGTCGTCGCGACGCCATCACGTTTTCATCGACTCACGCGGTCGCTTTGGTTCCCAAATCCCGCCGCCAGAAGTTCGGTTGGCTTCCGAACGCGGCCCGGGCCTTGGCGGTGCTTCTGGTGATCATCGCATTGGCGCGTCCGCAAACCGAAAAATACGAGTCGTCGTTGGAGAGGGAAGGGGTTGCGATCGAGCTCCTGGTCGATATTTCCAGCAGTATGGACATGCGGATGAAGCAGCAGGGCGGGCGCGATTCCTCGCGGCTTAACGTGGCCAAACGGGTCATTTTCGACTTCATCGAGGGAAATTCCGACGATCTGGCGGGACGAGCCGATGACTTGATCGGGATGATCACGTTTGCGCGCTATGCCGACACGATCTGTCCGCTGACGCTCAGCCACGAAGCCTTGGTTTATCTGACGGAAGGGATCACGATCAACGATCGACCCAACGAGGATGGAACGGCTTACGGCGACGCCACGGCGCTGGCTGCGGCCCGGCTGGCAAGGCTGGAGGAACGTTTGCAAAAGGGCGACAAATTCGCTCCGGCAAAGGAACCGATCGCGAGCAAGATCATCGTCTTGCTGACGGATGGAGAGAACAATTGTGGAACGATGCTCCCGCTCCAGGCTGCGGCGTTGGCGAAGGAGTGGGGAATCAAGATCTACACCATCAGCCTGACGGATCCGCCCAAGTCGCAGTTCGTGAAGGTTGATGACGAAGAGACGATTGAGGCCGCGAGAGTTCGAAGCGCGGCGGAACGGGGATTGGAGAAGATGGCGGAAATGACTGGTGGAATTTTCCGAACGGCTTACGATTACGACACGCTTCAAGCCGTCTATGAGGAAATTGACAACCTGGAGCGCAGCAAAATGCGTTCGACGATGAAGACGGTTCCGCAGGAGCGGTTTCAGTTTTTCGCCCTGGCCGCCTTGCTCATGATCGGCACGGAATTGGGGCTGGCGGCGACTTGGCTGCGGCAGATCCCCTAACTGCGTTCATCGGATTCCCAACCACGGCTCGCGGCGCGCTCCGTGCTGATGTTGATTTGGTCAATCCAGTGCTGGAGAAAGAACTTCTTCTCGGTGGGTAGCAATTGCTCCTCCGCTCCAATCAGGGGGCGAAGTGAGGTCGACATCTGGAACGTGACCAGCGCAAAAATCGTGATCCAGACGAAGTAGTGTCCGCGAGGTTGCCCGCCCAGAATTTTGCGGGCTTTGAAGAGAAGTCCGGCGACAAAAAGCAGGGCCACCGACCAAAACGTGATCAACAATCCGCCGAGGAAGATCGCCGAATCGGTGGATTGCGAGAAAATCCAGACGACCGGCGCAAAACTGACGAGAAGCAGACTGGCCAGGGCGATCGAGGCGGCCATGACTCCGATTGTGGTTCCAATCCGGATGTCGAGCCCATTCAGACAGCTGAAGATGTAAAGGCTGGGCAGGCAGATCAACCCACTGAACAGCAGCCCAGCCGTGATCTTGGCCGGCGCGGCCCAGAGTTGTTGCATCCCGAATTCCCGATCGATCGCGAAGAGTCCGACGACAAATCCGAAGAGGGCGAGGCAAAACAGGCTGGAGAAGGTTAGCTTGGCGGCAATGTTGATCGGTTTTCCCCGTTGCAGGTAAGCGAGGAGATCGACGGGTTTTTTGAGAAGCTTTTCGAGCGACTCCCCAAGGCCGAGAGCTCCCAGGGCGGGAAGCTCGGGAGGAACTGGTTGGTTTTCAGGATTTGTCATTTGATGTGTAGGTGTGTGGATAGAGTCCGAGCGTTTGGCTCAGTGAGGTGAAGATGGATTCGTAAAAGGTCTTGTCGCGCCAGTCGGAGCGCAGGAACTCAACGCCGGTGTAGGGGCTCCCAAAGAAGGGGCGCAGATTCCAGGAAAGCTGGGCCCCGACAAAGAGATTGCCGGCCAGCCAGATGACCAGCGTTTGGCGGGCTGTCGTCAGGTTCCCGATCCTGGATTGAAGAATGCGGTAGAGTTTGTGATTGGCGAGGAGGCCCGCGTAGGCGATCACGCCGGTGTGGATGTGAACCTGCGAGCGATAGGATTCGAACTTCAGTTCGTCGGTCCAACCGGGCATCTCGAATGCGAGGAGGAAGGCGATGGGACTGAGCGAACCCAGAAGCAGCGAAAAAATCAGAAAGCTGGTTAGCTGACTCTTGAACGAGTCCGCAAAGCTCAGGCCCGAGCCAATCAGTTGCCCCAGAATGCCGTTCATCAGTCCCGTGCCGCAGAGTGTCGCCAGAATGAGGAGCGGGAACTTTACCCCGACATAGAGCCCCATGTGTGGAGCGCGCCACGAACCGATTGCGAAGCCGTAGAGTCCGCATCCGAGCAAAATTCCGCTGATGCAGAGCCAGACCGGCACTTCCGTGTCGGGATCGCCGCGCAGGACGGCGGAAATGATCGATGGACGTTGCATGGGCTTAGGATGTGGGTTGGATCGCCGTGACCGCCCACCAGGGACCGGAGGTTCTTCGCAGCGTCGCCGCCCAGAACCAGGCTGAGACCTCGCTCCAGATTTGGTCCGGCGAAGAAATGGCTTCGTCGACCCGAAAGCGGAGGTCGCCGGATTGGGCGATGAAGGTTCCGGGTTTCTCGGACTCAATGTCCCAACCCGCTGCGCGAAGGCATTCGGCGCTGGAATGCAGTTTGCGGGTCGGCCGCGATACCCAGCGGTAGATGACCTTGTTGGGGCCTGCCGAAAAGACTGCGACCCGGCCGGGGAATTGGCCCGCAAACGTGGACTCCTGTTCCGTCAACGGCATGGGCTCCAAATAGTGTCCGTTCCACGTTTTGGGCCATCCAGGGAAGTCGGCGAGGCATGGCACGGTCGTTGATTGCGGGTTCAACATGGGAACCAAGGCGACTCCGAGGAACGCGATCGCGGCGAAATTTTGGTAGGGAAGCGCCGGGATAGCGCGTGCTTCCGCCGGCATGACGCTCATCGGCATCTTCTCCACCAACCTCATCAGGCACCACACGAGGATGGCAAATACCAGCAGCCCGATGCCGCTGTGGGTCCAACCAGGAAGTTGGACCATCTCCGATTCCTTGACAAAGAGAAGCGTCGCTCGAAGGGCGTTTCCCACAACGATGAGTAGGAACCCGGCGCTGCCGCAAAGCAGGGTCGGTTTCCACGGGAAACGCTTCGCGGCGCAGAGCGACAGAGTGATCAGCATCCCAACCCAGAGCATCTGGATTCCGCTGCAGGGAGCGTCGACTCCAATGGTGGTTCCTTTCCAAAGCAGATTGGTTGCTTCGCGCTCGATCCCCAGTCCAAAGAGATTGAGCGTTGCCTGGGAAACTACGGCGGTAACGATTCGAAGTGGGTAACCCAGGTAGAACTGCAGACTCGCGATGATGGGCAGCGAAAGCGCGAAGATTCCCCAAATCGGCAGGTGGCGAAGCAGCGTCCCGGCCATGGTCGCAATGATGAGGAGGGCGAGGACAGCCCGAATCAGAGGCGGCATGTTCCCGTAGCCAAAGGTGTAAACGAGAAGCAGCGCAGATGCGGAGACCGCACCGAGAAACGTGAACCGCAGTTCATTTCTCACCTTCCAAAGAAACGCGCCACCAACCAACAGGGCCACCAACCCCCACGGTTCGTCGGAACCATCCGTTACCCGGAGGGCATACCATCGCCAGACCGGCCAAAAGGCGAGGAGGACGATGAGTGGGAGCAGGCGGCTGAGTTTCATGGTGAATCTCGGTTTGCTGGATTAGATCCGGGAATGAAGGAGCTCCGCGAGCAGGCGGCGTTGATTCCAAGCCAGGAACCCGATGCCGATGGCGAGCAGGAGGTAGAACTCGGGCTCTGGAACCGCTCCACCACCAACCGCTTGGGCGGCAACCCCCTGGGGCAGCGGTGCTGGTTGATTGACCTTGGTTTGTTGCTGATTTTCCGCGCCCTCGCGGACGACGTCATCGACGGCGACAAACGAGGTGAATTCCGTCAGCAGGTTGTAGGTGAGACCCAGATTCGTGATCTGCAGTTTGGTCTCGGATTCAAGATCGGGATTCGTCACCCCGCGATGCTGCCGGTCTGCCCAACGGTAGTCAGCGATGGTCGCGATCCGGTCGCGGGCCCAAAGGTAGGGAAGGGCCGGGTTTTCCAGGTTTTCGACGCTGGCCGCGATCGAGAGATTGCGGCGTTGTGCGCCGGAGATTCCGCTGAGCTTGATGTCACCGACCGGTTCTCCACGCCATTTTCCGAATACCGTGATTGGCCGGTCGGCGAGGACGTCGGGAACGCTCTTCGGCTCGACATCATAAACGTCCAACTTGCCAAAATCGATCTCAACATCGGTCAGAACCGGAGAGGAAATGTAGTTTCGCAGTTGATCTGCTTTCTGGGCGGCTTCCTCGGGCTTGGTCACGATGAAGGGTTCGCCTCGCCCCGCCCTGGCGAGTCCTTCAATGAGGTAACGGTTCACACTCGAGCCGATTCCAAAAGCAAACAAGTTGGCTTGGCCGAGGTTTTGCCGAACGACGTCCATGGCTTCCCGGTCGAAGCTGACATAACCATCGGTGACGACGACGATGGATCGGGACGTCCCGCCATCGCTCGGAAGTTTCAGAGAGGTTTGCAGCGCCGAAACCATTTCGGTGCCACCGCCCGCGGAAGCGGATTCGAGCCAGCGCGTTGCGCGACTCACGTTCGCCGTGGTCGCGGGAATCGACCGCTGTTCGAATACATGTGAACTGCCCGCAAAGAGCACGATGTTGAACGTGTCGCGCTTTTCGAGATCGCCGATGAGATCGCGCATCAGCGTTTTGGCCGTGTTCAACGGAAAGCCGGTCATCGAGCCCGAGACATCGACGACAAAAACGTATTCCCGCGCGGGGACCTGCTGGGGCTTGATACGCTGGGGTGGTTGAACCGTCAGGAGGAAGAAGTTCTCACCCAAACGCTCATCGCGATGCAAGAGAAGGCCGGAGGCAACTTCTTCTCCCGCGAGGCGATAGCGCAGAATATAGTCCCGGTTTCCTGGATTGGGTTCGTAGTGATCGAGAGCAACGGTCGCTTGATCCGGGCCTTGGTAGTCGATTTTGACCGGATGAGTGCCGCAAGCGAGATTCCCGATGGGCATGCCCGCCTGAATGCTGACGTTGATATCGAAGGTGGATGGATTCTCGGCTCCTTCTGCGAGAAAGGGATTGGCAACCCAGGCGTCAGCAGCCGCTTTTGGCGAGTCTGCCGGTGTGTTGGAGTAGCGCGGGCCGACAACGGTGGGAAAGACGAACTCGTAGACCTGGCTGGTCGGAATCAGATGCTCCGTGTAACGCAATGTGACTTCGACCCGGTCGCCCGGCATCATCGTCGCCACATTCATTTGGAACACGTTGGGGCGATGCTGTTGGAGGAGCGAAGCGGATTTGTTCTGCGCCTTGGCTTGATCGAAGATCTCCTGGGCTTTTTTGCGTTCCTCGATTTTCGCTTCAATCTTGCGATCGCCGATTTTCATCGTCATTCCGTGAACGGCAGCCCGGGTTGAACCGGGGAACACGTATTGGGCTTCCAGAATGTTCGTGCCGGTGTTGTGATAGGTTTGGCGAATCTCAACGTTCGCGATGACCCCGGAAATCTGAACGTCGACATCGGTCGATTTCAGCGGAAGCAGGTCCTGCCCCGTGATTTCGGGATCGTCCTGATTCAAAACGACGAAGAACGGGCTGAGCGTCTGGTCCGTCGGTGGCTGGGGGAAAGCCGTGGGAACTGCGAAAGCGCTGGCGCTGATCGCGATTGCGAGGCTGGTGAAGAGGAAGTGTTTTTTCATAATCGGTCGCATTTCTCTGGCGAAGTTGAGTCAGAGGATGCAGAGCGGATTTGAAGCGAGTAGGAAACGGGCACGAAGAGTTGGTGAAGTTTCTGTGAAGCAGGTGGATTTCCGCATTGAAACCCGCCGTTTCCTCCCAATGCTAGGGCAGTGCGAAGCTCAACCCTCATTCTTGTCTTGATCGCTGCCATTATGGCGAGTTGTCGAGTGGATCGTGCCGACCAAGCCGCTGAGGACAATATTTTAGTGCTGGGGAACGGCGCAGAGCCCAAAGCCCTCGATCCGGGGCAGGTTCAGAGTGTGGGGGACAGCAACATCATGTTGGCGCTGTTCGAGGGATTGGTGAACTACCACATCAGCGACGACAACCTCCATCAGCCCGGCGTCGCCCAAGCTTGGGAGGCGAATGAGGATTTCACGGTGTGGAAGTTCTACCTGCGCGGGGGCGACCACGAGAACCAGCCCAAGCTGGCCCCTTCCAAGTGGTCCAATGGAGAGCTCGTCACGGCAGGCGACTTTGTTTTTGCTTACAAGCGCACCCTGTCGCCCAAGTACGCATCACCTTATGCGTCGATGCTCTATTTCCTGGAGAACGCGCAAGACTTCAATGAAGGAACGATCACCGACTTTTCGGAAGTGGGGGTGAAGGCCATTGACGACTTCACCTTGGAATGCCGGCTTCATTCGCCGACGGCCTATTTCCCGGGAGTCGTAAAGCATCAAACCTGGTATCCGGTCCATCCGGGGACGATTGAGAAGTTTGGCGACTTTGATGATAAGTATACGGCGTGGCAGCGACCGGGAAACCATGTCGGGAACGGTCCCTTTCAACTCAAGTCCTGGCGCATCAATGACAAGGTTGTGGTGGAGCGGAATCCTCATTACTGGGGCGCCGCAGACGTAAAGCTCGACGAAGTCTGGTTCATTCCTGCGGATACCTATACCGAAGAGCGGATGTTTCGAGATGGCTCGATTCATATGACCTATGTTCTTCCTCCGACCTTGATCGACTATTATAAGAAGAACTATCCGGAGCTTTTACGGGTTGAGCCGTACTCGGGTTCCTATTTTTACCGGTGTAATATTAAGGAGCCGCCACTTGATGATCCCAAGGTAAGAAGAGCCTTGGCAATGGCGATCGATCGGGAGAAGATCGTCAAGTTTGTGACCCGCGGCGGTCAAATGCCGGCATCAGCCTTCACTCCGCCGATTGGAGGCGTTTATGATCCTCCGGACTCCATTCGGTTTGATCCCGTCGAAGCTCGCAAACTGTTGGCAGAATCCAAATACGGAACCAACCTCCCGAAGTTTGAATTGTTGATCAATACTTCGGAGCAGCATCGAAAGATTGCGGAGGCGATTCAGGACATGTGGCGCACGAACCTGCAACTCGATCCGGATGTCATCTCGATCAACAATCAGGAATGGAAGGTTTTTCAGGTAACGACCTTTGAGAAGAAGTATGAAATGGCCCGGGCTGGATGGATTGCCGACTACGTCGATCCAACCACCTTTCTGGACATGTGGAGAAGGGGAGACAGCAACAACAATACCAACTGGGGGAGCGATCAATATGATGGCCTGTTGAAAAAGGCTGCGTTGGAACAAGACCCGGAGCAACGCCTCAAAATCCTTTATCAAGCTGAAGAAGTGTTGATGGAGGATTTACCGATCATTCCGATTTACTGGTATACGCGTGTTTATGCGATTCATCCCCGGGTGAAAAACTGGCATCCGCTCGTTCTGGATAAACACGATTATAAACAAATCTACTTTGGCCCACCCAACTGATCCATGGCCCGCTTTCTTATCAATCGACTGATCCAGGCCATCATCGTCCTGCTTTGTATTGTAACGGTGACGTTCTTTTTGATTCGTGCGGTTCCGGGCAGTCCGTTTCAGGAGGAGCGCGCGATTCCCGCACATCTGGTCGCGGAAATGGAAGCCAAGTTTGGTCTGGACCAACCCTGGCCGGTGCAACTCTTCAAGTATTATGGAAGATGTCTCACCTTCTTCCATGAAGTGGACTCCATGAGCAATTCCGGCTTCACGATCAGGGAGTTGATCGCGTCGTCGTTTCCCATTTCCTTTCGAATCGCGATGGGAGGATTGTTGATCGCGCTTGTGATTGGCCTTCCGCTCGGAGTGATGGCCGCCGCGAGGAAGAATACCTGGATGGATTACAGCTTCATGTCGTTGGCTCTGGTTGGCATTTGCCTTCCGACTTTGGTCATTGGTCCTGTTTTATCGCAGTGGATCGGGATTCAGCTCGGCTGGTTCGACGCGGCAGGCTGGTGGGGGCCGGGAAGCTGGATTTTGCCGGCAATCACGCTCGGCATGTTCTACGCCGGTTATTTTGCGCGACTGACTCGTGGCGGAATGCTGGATGTGCTGAATCAGGACTTTGTGCGGACGGCCCGGGCGAAGGGATTGCCGGAATGGCGAATTCTCGTGGTTCACACGTTAAAAGGCGGTCTGCTTCCATCGGTCACCTTCATGGGCCCCGCGATTGCCGGATTGATTGGAGGATCGTTCGTTGTTGAGAAAATTTTTGCGGTGCCCGGACAAGGAATCCTGTTTTTGAACGCAATCGTGAACCGCGATCATTTCCTGATCATGGGCTGCGTCCTGGTGTATGGAATCCTCATTCTGGTCATGAACCTGGTGGTCGACCTGGCGCAGGTGGCGATGAACCCCCGGTTGCGGGGAGAAACCCAGACAACTTCCGAATAATCCGTCATGGCTGATTCCGATATCGCTCCACCACCTCATGAACTGGAAAAAGGCTCGTCGCTGGGCCGGGACGCCTGGATTCGACTGTCGAAGAACCGGCTCGCGATGATTTGCCTGTTTCTCTTTGTCGGAATCACGATCTTCTGTTTCTCAGAGCTGATTACCCGTCCGTTGGGATGGTCGAATAATCCGGATGCGAACGAGCTGACACTTCGCTCGAAACCGCCCTCGCTCATGCCGCAATTGGCTGCGCCGGAAGATTTGGATGATCCGAATCAAGCGATCGAGGGAACCTATTGGTTTGGCTCGGATTCGCTTGGCCGCGATATCTTTGCCCGGATTCGTGCCGGCGGCCAGATTTCGCTCGCGGTGGGGTTCATGGCGACCCTTGTTTCGATGACGATCGGAGTGATCTACGGCACCATCTCCGGTTACATCGGTGGACGGACCGATGCGTTGATGATGCGCATTGTCGATATTGGATATGCGCTTCCCTTTACCCTGATCGTGATTCTCCTCGGGTTGGTCTTCGGTCGGGCGATTTGGCTGATCTTCCTCGCGATCGGAGCCGTCGAATGGCTCACCATGGCGCGGATCGTTCGGGGCCAGGTTCTGTCGCTGAAGAAACAGGAGTTCGTCGAAGCCGCGATCAGTCTTGGTTACGGGCATTGGCGGATCATGCTGCGCCACCTGATTCCCAACGTGATTGGGCCGGTGATTGTTTACACGACCCTGACCGTTCCGGCCGTGATGCGTTTGGAAGCCGTTCTCAGTTTCCTCGGGCTGGGGGTTCAGCCGCCACGCAGTTCATGGGGAACGTTGATCAAGGAGGGAGCAGACCAAATGCAGAGTGAGCCCTGGCTGCTGTTTTTCCCCGCGCTCTTTTTCAGCGCGACGTTGTTTTGCCTGAACTTCCTGGGAGATGGTCTTCGCGACGCGCTCGATCCCAAATCCTCCAAGGACTGAGAAAGTCCCGCACTCCGACAAACCGTCAGGAGGCCGACGTCGCCAACAAGTCCGACCGTTCGCGATATCCCGGCTGGCTCAAAGCAACGGCCAAACCTCTTTCAAATCCGGATCTTCCTTGGCCGTTTTCTTCAAATTCGAATCCATTTTGATCGCCTTGCGAAGCAAGGATTCTGCTTCCTCAATCTGACTGAGCTGCGCGCGATAGCAGCTCAGGTTGTAGAAGTAAGTCGCTTCGTTTTCGAGCGCTTTGGGGCCATTTAACAACAGGTCAAGTGCATCCTGGGTTTTGCCCATTTCATGGAGGCAGAAGGCTGTGTGGATATAGCCGCCGGGCTGCTTGGGGGCGCGTTTGCACATGTTTTGCGCAATCTCCAGTGCTTCGTCCCAGCGCGATTCCTTGATCAGCAGCATCGCCTCCATATTCATCGCGGGAATCGCGTTTCTTCCGCGCGAGCTGATGGAAAGCAGCTCTTCCCACGAGTCCTCGATCATCCCCAAATCGTGATAGCCTTCGGCCGATTTAAGGGCCTTCTCCTCCTTATCGGTCATGGAATTCAGGCGTCGACCGTTTCAAGTTCCGAATCTGGTTGAATCTCTTTGATCTCGCCCTTGGCCTTCAACTCGTCCAACAACGCATTGATCTTGGCTTCACGAGACTCTGTCGCAAACCGTTCGGTGAGTTCAGCCTTCACGTCGTCGAACGGAATCGGCTTGGGCTCTTTCCGGTCGATGAGTTTGAAAATGTGGTAGCCAAAATGTGTCGCTACAACCGGGCTGATCTCCCCGAGATTCATCGAAAAGGTGATGATCTCCACTTCCTGCATCAACCCGCCGCGTTTGTAGAAGCCAAGGTCCATGTGATGATCCTCGCGGCAGAGCTCTTTCGCCTTCGTTTCGAAATCCGCGCCATCGAGCAATTCCTGACGAACCTGGCGTAGCTTGGCGTAAAGTTCGTTGGCTTCTTCCGGGCCATGGGGTTCGAGGTAAATGTGCCAGCTTTGCACTTCCTCGTCCGTCATGAATTCATCCTGATGATCCTTGTAGAACTGGCGCAAATTGGCGTCGGTTGGCTCCGGTTCTTCGCCAACGTGGTCCGCCAGGATTTTGTCGACACTGAGCGTGGTTGCCACCTTCGCCCGAATCTCGTCGGTCTGATCCGGGTTCATGTTGATGTTGGCAAAGAACTGTTCTTCTCCACCATGCTGCTCTTTCAACTGCTCGATGGTTTCGTCAATTTCGGCCTCCGACGGCTTGCCAAAACGCTTGATCGATTCCTGATGCAGCAAGGTGCGGCTGACGACATTATCGACCGCGAGGCTCCGAAATTCCTCGTCCCGATCGCAGCAAACGACTTCTCCAAGTCGCTCGTGATGTTCTTTGATCGCGTCAAACTCCTCTTCGAGAGTCATCTCGTCGATCTCTTCGCCATTGATAATGAAGGCCATCTTTGACAATGGAGTCGCACAAGACCGTGTCAAGATTTTGGAGCCTGCCGAAACCTGAAACTGAAAACTTGACAGGGAGAGCGGAATTCAGATAATCGCGCCAACATGAAACACCTGATTGCAACACTTTCTATCGCCATTGCCCTGACCTTTGGCCCCTCTTCGATCCTTGCTGGCGAGGTCGAAAAAGAGCCCCTCAATCTGGAGGAAATCACGGAATTGGCGGTTGAAGAGCAAGTGGATCAGGCGCAGCTCACCGACACCGAAGGTGGTATGGTCGGCGGTGCTGGATTGCTCATCGTTGGAGCCATCATCCTTGCGATCGCGGTCGCGAACTAGACTCGCGACTTCGCTCAGCTTCCCTGCTCTTCACGCAATCGGATTGCGGCGGAATTTCCGTGCGCATCCAGGCCTTCAATCTCTGAGAAGGCCTGGATAATCGGGGCGGTTTTTGCCAGCGATTCCCTGCTGAGACGAACGATGCTGGTCCGCCGTTGAAACTGGTCAACGGTGAGTCCGGGGAAGCATTTGCCGGCTCCTCCGGTCGGGAGCTCATGGCTTGGCCCCACCGCGAAGTCGCCAGCCGCGACCGGCGAGTAGTTGCCAAGGAAAATCGCGCCTGCGGTTCGAACTTTGGGAATCAGCGTTTCGTCATCTTCTGCGATGAGGGAAAGGTGCTCGGGAGCAAATTCGTTGGTCAGTTCGATCCCTTGGTCGATGGAATCGACTTTGACCAGCGTGCAACTCTTCTCCAGAACCTGACGAAGCGGGCCCTGGCGGGTAAGCTTTTCCGCCTGGGAATCGACTTCCCGTTGCACGGCGTCAAGCAGGTCCTGGGAGTCGGAAACCAGCACGGCAACCGAGTCGCCGCCATGTTCTGCCTGCGCCAGCAAATCGGAGGCAATCCACGCCGGGTTCCCAGTTTGGTCAGCTAAAACCAGGATCTCGCTCGGTCCGGGGAGGAGGTCGATCGCGACCGCGCCGAAAGCCTGGCGTTTGGCTTCCATCACGTAGGCGTTGCCGGGGCCAAAGATCTTGTGAACGGGATCAATCGTCTTCGTGCCCGTGGCCATCGCGGCGATGGCCTGGGCTCCACCGAGTTTGTAGACTTCAGTCGCTCCGGCGGCTCGCAACGCATAGAGCATGGCCGGATTGATGCTGCCATCGGGTTGTGGCGGTGTGCAGACCACGATCTCCGGGCAGCCCGCCGCTTTCGCGATGCTGACGGTCATGTTCACGGTTGAAACGAGCGGAGCGGTTCCGCCGGGAACGTAGATTCCGACGCGTTCGAAGGGCTGGAAAATCTCACCAATCTCAACGCCTTGCGCGTTCTTGCCTTCCCAATCCCGTCGCATGCTTTTTTCCGCGAACGCGATGACGTTTTCGCGGCTCAGGCGAATGGCCTCCTCGGTTTCGGGATCCAGGCTCGACTCTGCGGCGGTGAACTCGGCCTCCGTAACCCGCAGGTTCTCCGCCGAAGCGAAGCGAACGCGATCAAACTTCTCCTCAAACTCAATCAGAGCGTCGTCTCCGCGCTCCCGAATTGCCTGAAGCACTTCGCGCACCGTCTTCGCAACATGATCCAGTGGCTCATAGCGCCGGGCGAGCGCGATTCGGGCTTCCTCAAAATTCAGAACTTTCATCTTCTAATCTTCAAACAGCGTTTCCAGCGATTTCAGGCCCTCGGCCTCCAGTTCGGAACGGGGAATGAAACGCAGGGACGCGGAATTAATACAGTAACGCAGGCCGCTCGGTTGCGGTCCATCCGGAAAAACGTGACCCAAATGGGCATCACCGGTTTTGGATCGAACTTCCGTGCGAACCATCCCGTGGCTTTCGTCGGTCACTTCGACCACTTCATCGGAATCGACCGTGGTCCAGAAACTCGGCCAACCGGTCCCGGAATCGAACTTGTGAGTCGAAGCAAAGAGCGGTTTTCCGCTAATCACATCCACGTAAACGCCTTCCTCTTTGTTGTCCCAGTAGGCATTGTTAAACGGTGGCTCCGTGCCGCATTCGCACGCCACACGATACTGCTCGGGCGTCAATTTGGCGCGGAGTTCTTCTCGATCACTCATGGCGGTATCCTTTCGCCGATCGGGAGATTCCGCCACCGCTTTTTCCGCCGCAATCTTCAGCCCCGGGCAAAGTCGCGGTGAATCACCGTTCCGCTGGCCGCCATCACATAAATCCGTCCGACCACCTGGTTATCCGAAGAAAGCAAGGTCGCAAGCCAGGTGGGTTCGGGATCATTCCCCCGCCAGCGCAGTTGGTAATTGACCTTGGCAAATCCGACTCCAGCCTCGATCGCCTGATCATCAGCAATCTGGTAAACGTCGGTCGAATTCAGTTTCATCGAGGTGAGAAAGACCGGAGTTTGTGGCAAATCCTCGCCTTCCTGACGTGGAATGCTTTTTGGCCCGGTCACCGTATCGTTCTGGATCACGTATTCGCGGAGCACGCCCTCATTGGCCGGATCCAGCGCAAGGATTTGCCAGCGGTTCGGCTGGTCGGCTCCATGAAAGCCAACTATCGCGACCACTTGGCTGATCGTTTCCTGGCCGGTATTGCGTTCGAGAATTTGGAGTGCTTCCCGAGCGTTGGTTTCCGCAAAAAGGGAAGGCGTTGAACAGGTTAGAAGAAGAATGGAGCAGAGCAACTTCATGGGAATACGTTAGATTAGTATTCCAAGATTTCTAACATATTTGAACTAATTTCGACTCACTTCAATTTGCGCAGAACAATGGGCGAGCGGGTTGCAACTCCATCCGGGTTTTGGGTCAGGAACCTCAGAAGCGCGGCATTGTCAGACTTGAGTTCAATGACGGTCGAGTATTTCGATTTCTCGATCACTCCTTCCAATTCGCCATCGTTCACCGCCTTGCCGAATCGATCCACGTCAGCGGGCCACGCAATCAAATTGCCAGAGTCGTCGGTTTTGAACTCCGCCAGATAATATTTCTCCATCATCTCCCCATCTTCTTCAAAGCGGACCGATAAGTAGGTTCGATCGTCAAATTCGACGGCGGCGAGTTCGCCCCGCTCCAATTTGAACTTCTCTTCCTCGCGCTCGATGAAAGCGATTTCACCCTGACCTTTTTCCGTGAACGCCACATGAATCGCGCCTTCCTCGACCAGCCACACGCCCTCGAGCTCTTCGCGAAGTTCTGGTTCGGTCGTTGAAACCAGCGGTTCAGGGATGAGCACAGAGCTGCAGCTGGAAAGCAGTGCCATCAGTCCAAACGGAAGAAGTAGGAGGGAGTTTTTCATCACTTAGCGTCCGTCTGGAGTTTCGTCAGGCAAATTAAAATGAGGGTTTCCCTCGAAAAGTCCGTTGAGATCGTTGAGTCCGCACCCCAAGCTTTTCCAAAATCCCCTCATGAAAACCCTCTTCTTCCTCTTCCTTTCCGTCGCGGCGCTCCAAGCCGAACTTCTAAAACCCAACATCGTCCTGATCTTTGTCGATGATCTTGGGTATGGCGATCTTGGGTGTTACGGGAACGAGATGATCAAAACGCCGCATATCGATCGGCTGGCGGCGGAAGGGCAGCGCTGGACGAGTTTCTACGCCTCGGGATCGACCTGCGTGCCGAGCCGGACCGGGCTGATGAGCGGACGTCACCCGGGCATGTTGGGCTCGGAAAAACTCTCCAAGGATCCGAAAAGTCTGATGCCGGCGATGTTGAAGCGCGTCGGATACGAGACCGCGATTCTCGGGAAGTGGCATCTCGCTGGCTACCCGGAAGATTTTACGAAGAGCCCGATGCACCCGCTCGAGTGCGGGTTCGACGCTCATTTTGGAACGCCGGGAAGCAATGACGTTCCGCCGCCTCCCGGGAAGAGGCAGACCCGCGACGTCTTTGACACCTGCGACAAATTTTCCTTCCCGGTTCCGCTGATTCGGGGGCGTGAGGTGGTCGAGTTTCCGGTGAATCAGGAACTGCTCACCAAACGCTATACCGAAGAAGCTGTGAAATGGATTGGTGAAAAGAAGGACGAACGGTTTTTCCTCTACCTGGCCCACAACATGCCCCACGCACCGGTGTTCGCGGCACCGGAGTTTCAGGGAAAGAGCGAGGGCGGGCGCTACGGCGATGTGATCGAGGAAATCGACTGGTCGGTCGGCCAGGTCATGGATGCGTTGAAAACGGCAGGGATTGAGAAGGAAACGCTGGTGATCTTCACGAGTGACAATGGGCCCTGGTCCATGTTTGGCCCGCATGGAGGAACCGCCAAACCCTTGCGTGGTGAAAAGGGAACCTCGTGGGAAGGCGGATTTCGCGTGCCGGGAATCTTTCGGTGGCCGGGAACGATTGCTCCGGGCGAGGTGAAGGGGATGGCAGCCAATCTGGATTTGTATGCAACGTTCGCGACCCTGGTCGGAGGCGATGAGCCGAGAGAGAAGCCCGGATACCTGTCTCAGGATCTCACCGGCACCTTGTTGAGAGGGGAGGCGAGTCCGCGGACGCAGTGGTATTACGGAAGAGCCTTTCGTTCTGGCAATTTCAAGATTCACACGGCGTCCAAGGAGCGATCCTCGGATCCGGATACGCGAAAGCGGGAACCTGTGACGAAGCACGATCCTCCACTGCTGTTCGATCTCGAAGCGGATTTGAGCGAAACCACCAACCTCGCGGCGCAACGCCCCGAAGTCGTGGCGCGATTGGTCAAAGAAATGAATGCGTTTCGGAGCCAGGTTCGTTAATGCACGAACAGAAATCGCTGGGTGTTGAGCAGCGCCCACACCAGCCCGTCATAGGCGTCATCTCCGTATTGCGCGATCTCCGCCATCATGAGTTCCATCTCAGATTCCGTGGGCTCGCGGGTGAGCATGGCTTGAAACAGGATTCGGGCCTTTTCCTCAGAGGACTCCGCCGCATGGAGTCGGCGACCGAACACCGCGAATTGGTTCGTCAGCGCCTCAATCATCGGCCCATTCAGGAGGTTCAGCGCTTGTGGGACGGACGCGTGATCGCTGGCGTTCTCGATCACGTCGCGATCGGACTGACCGAAGTCGCGCAAAAAGTGGCCGCGCGGTGCTGGCGCTTCCAATTCGGAGGCGCGCGCCATTTTGGAGACCATTCTCTTAAAGTTGCCCAATTCCGTGCGCTGCTCCTGTTGCCATTTGCGTTGTTCCTCTTTGCTCAGGCCTTCCGGAACGGCGGGTATGTCAATTTGGGGAAGTGACGTAAAGACGGTTGGTTCGGCTTTGCCGCCACCCATCATCGAGCTGGATTCCATCGAGGTCATTTGCACTTCGGTGAGGCCCATCATCGATCCGAGCAACTCGCCACCTTTTCGGGCGTTGTGCAGATCGACGTAGCCGATTTCCTTGAGGGCATCCTGGACGGCGCGATTGATCGCTTTGAGCTCCAGCTTGATCTCCTCGTACCGTGTTTCATCGCCACGTTTTTTCGCGTCGGCCATCTCGATACTAAGCTGAGCTGTTTCCTCGGATCGCTGCCGGTTGACGAGTGGGGCGAGCTGTTTCAGCATCGCCATGTATTCGTCGAAATCCCGCCCTTCCAGGCTCGTCCACATGAGGCGTTCCCGCTCGATTGAGCCGAGCTGGTTTTTGAGCAAGGGCTTGTATTGCTCGGAATGAGGGATGCAGAGTGCCACGAAGGAATCCCAGATTTGTTCGGCGCTCATTCGGCGCAAAACCGGGCCAGCGAAGTGATAGGGCTGCCCGAGCAGGATTTCCTCATCATCGGCGGCCCGCTGCCAGGCGTTCGTATTGAACAAAACCTTGAGATAAGCGCGCATGTCGTATTTCAGATCGACCATCAGCTCCTCCAGATACGCCATCAGTTCCGGGTTCGCCGATTGAGAGTAGTCGGTCAGGTCATCGACCGGTTCGATGATCGCCGCGCCAAAAACCATTTTCCAAAGCCGGTTGGCGATGACGCGAGAGAACCGGGGATTCTCGGGAGAAGTCATCCACTCGGCATAAGCTTCGATTGGGGAGCCGTCGTAATTCGCGAGGTCAATTTCGCCCCCGAACATGGTGGAGGCCGGAACCGCATCGTGCGGCTTGGCGTCGTTGTATTGATAGTCGTGCGGCAACTGCAGCTCCTCCTCCTTTTCCACGGTGGAATAGTTCAACAGCGGTTTGTAGAGATGGACGGATGCCCAGAAGCTGCCTTCCTGCAGTTTCTTGGCTTCTTCCGCCGCGGCCCAACCTTTCTTGACCAACTCCCGGAATTCGTCATTGGACATCTGGCGCTTCTTCGTGCCCAGCCACGGATCGGTGCTGCTCTTCGATTTACTTTCGATGTGTTGCTCCAGCCGTTCCAGGCTGGGCATGGGAAAACCGTCGCCTTTGCCGACTGCGTCCAGATAAACCTGGCGTGTTTGCGCCTTCATCATGCGGTCCGCCGTGACCCGGTTTTGCGCATAGGTGTGAATATCGCGCGCATTGATGTTGTGGCTGAACGCCGCCATCTGGTAGTAATCCATCTGCGTCCACTTATCGAAGGGATGGTTGTGGCACTGCGCGCATTCCAGGCGGGTTCCCAGAAAGATGCGAACCGTGTTCGACATGTTATCCAGCGGCATGCCGCGATCCCGGTGATAATAGCCGGTCGCGCCGTTCTCCCAGGTTTTGCCGCGTGCTGAAACCAGCTCATAAACGAACTGATCGTAGGGCATATTTTCGCTCAGAGACTTTTTCAGCCAGAGTTGGTAATTGTAGACGGCGTTCTTCCCGGGGCCATCTTCGGTGACCCGCAAAATATCCGCCCAGAAATTGTAAAAATGGCTCGAAAAGGCGTCGCTGTTCAGCAAGTCCTCGATGAGACGTTCCCGCTTGTTCGGATATTTGGCGCTGTGAAAGGCTTCGGCCTCTTCGATGGTCGGAATGCGACCCGCAATGCTCAGATAGATGCGGCGGAGGAAGGTGGGATCGTCGATCGCCGCATTGGGCTCCATCCCGATCTTTTTCAGGTTGGCCTCGATCAAGGCGTCAATGCGTTGTTCCGGAGTCAAGGTTTTGGCTTGGGCCAGAACCAACGAGGTTGCGAAGAGCAGCAATGAAAGACGGAGAATTCGAGTCATATTGGATAGCTTGCGGGTGTCACGCGTCGAAACGATTTGGCGACTTTCACCAAAATTCCAACGCAAAATAGCCTCATGGATTTTGCGGGGTATCCCCAGTGTTTAGCGAAGAACTCACTTCGGTTTTTCGGTCATAAACGAATCTTTGCGCGGTTCTCAACCTACTGCACGAACAGAAATCGCTGCGTGTTTAACAAGGCCCAGACCAAGCCGTCGTAGGCTTCTTCGCCGTATGCCTCAAGCTCAGCGCGAATGAGCTCCAATTCCTCCTCATTCGGTTGGCGCGTCAGCATGGCCTGGAAAATCAGCCGCGCTCTTTCCTCAGAAGACTCTGCCGCATGGAGTCGGCGACCGAACACCGCGAATGGGTTCGTCAGCGCCTCAATCATCGGCCCATTCAGAAGGTTCAAGGCTTGCGGGACGGAGGCGTGATCGCTGGCGTTCTCGATCACGTCGCGATCGGACTGCCCGAAATCGCGCAAAAAGTGGCCGCGCGGTGCCGGCGCTTCCAATTCGGAGGCGCGCGCCATTTTGGAGACCATTCTCTTAAAGTTGCCCAACTCCGTGCGCTGCTCCTTTTGCCATTTGCGTTGTTCCTCTTTGCTCAGGTCTTCCGGAACGGCGGGTATGTCAATTTGAGGAAGTGAGGTGAACACGGTTGGTTCGGCCTTGTCGCCACCCATCATCGAGCTGGCGTCCATTGAGGTCATTTGCACTTCGGTGAGGCCCATCATCGATCCGAGCAACTCGCCTCCTTTTCGGGCGTTGTGCAGATCGACGTAGCCAATTTCCTTGAGGGCATCCTGGACGGCGCGGTCGATCGCTTTGAGCTCCTGCTTGATCTCTTCATACCGCTTTTCATCTCCACGTTTCTTGGCGTCGGCCATGTCGATACTGAGCTGAGCTGTTTCCTCGGATCGCTGCCGATTGACGAGTGGGGCGAGCTGTTTCAGCATCTCCACGTATTCGTCAAAATCCCGCCCTTCCAGGCTCGTCCACATGAGGCGTTCCCGCTCGATTGAGCCGAGCTGGTTTTTGAGCAAGGGCTTGTATTGCTCGGAATGAGGGATGCAGAGTGCCACGAAGGAATCCCAGATTTGTTCGGCGCTCATTCGGCGCAAAACCGGGCCAGCGAAGTGATAGGGCTGCCCGAGCAGGATTTCCTCATCATCGGCGGCCCGCTGCCAGGCGTTCGTATTGAACAAAACCTTGAGATAAGCGCGCATGTCGTATTTCAGCTCGACCATCAGCTGTTCCAGATACGCCATCAGTTCCGGGTTCGCTGACTGAGAGTAGTCGGTCAGATCGTCAACCGGTTCGATGATCGCCGC
Organism: uncultured bacterium; assembly: GCA_963977015.1. Lineage (GTDB taxonomy): Bacteria > Verrucomicrobiota > Verrucomicrobiia > Verrucomicrobiales > DEV007 > JBCDHN01. The sequence goes on from CAXBMO010000001.1 coordinate 336,124, forward strand.
GCCAAAAACCATCTTCCAAAGCCGGTTGGCGATGACGCGGGAAAACCGGGGGTTTTCCGATGAAGTCATCCACTCGGCGTAAGCCTCGATTGGTGAACCGTCGTAATTCGCGAGGTCAATTTCGCCCCCGAACATGGTGGCCGGCAAAACCGCATCGAGGGGCTTGGCGTCGTTGTATTGATAGTCGTGCGGTAGCTGCAATTCCTCTTCGTTTTCCACGGTCGCATAGCGGAGCAGCGGCTTGTAGAGATGGACGGAGGCCCAGTAAGAGCCTTGAGACAAATCCTCAGCCTCTTTTGCGGCAGCCCAGCCCCGTTTCACGGTGGCGCGAAACTCGTCCACGGTCATGGTTCCCTTTTCGGAGCCAATCCAGGGATCGCGTGGATTCTTCGAATGCTTCTCAATGTGCAGTTCGAGCCTCTCCAGGCTGGGCCGGGGAAACCCATCGCCCAATCCGACTCCATCGAGATAAGCCTGGCGGGATTTCTCTTTCAACATGCGGTTCGCCGTGATCCGGTTTTGCGCATAGGTGTAAATATCGCGTGCACTGATGTTGTGGCTGAACGCCGCCATTTGGTAGTAATCCATCTGGGTCCACTTATCGAAGGGATGGTTGTGGCACTGCGCGCATTCCAGGCGGGTTCCCAGAAAGATGCGAACCGTGTTCGACATGTTATCCAGCGGCATACCGCGATCCCGGTGATAATAGCCCGTCGCGCCATTCTCCCAGGTTTTGCCACGCGCCGAAACCAGCTCATAAACGAACTGATCGTAGGGCATATTCTCGCTCAGAGACTTTTTCAGCCAGAGTTGGTAATTGTAGACAGCGTTCTTCCCGGGGCCATCTTCAGTGACCCGCAAAATATCCGCCCAGAAATTGTAAAAATGGCTCGCAAAGGCGTCGCTGTTCAGCAAGTCCTCGATGAGACGCTCCCGTTTGTTCGGATATTTGGCGCTGTGAAAGGCTTCGGCTTCTTCAATGGTCGGAATGCGGCCGGCGATGCTCAAATAGGTTCGGCGCAAAAATGTCGCATCATCAATCGGGGCGTTCGGCTCCAGCTTTTGCTGCTTCAAGTTTGCCGCGATCAGGGAATCAATCCGTTGTTCGGGAGTTTGCTCGGATTGGGCGGCGATCAAGCCGGCGAAGCACAACGTGACGGTGAGTAGGGTTTTAGCGATCATCAGAAAATCAGATGGAACACGTGAGTGTGGGGGATCGGTTTTCAGAAAGAATTGGTTAGGATGCCTGCCGGTCAACTCAAGATCGGGCGGATGATTTTTCCAAAGACATCCGTCAGCCTGAAATCGCGTCCATTGTGAGGAAAAGTCAACTCTTCATGATCAAATCCAAGGAGATGAAGAATCGTGGCATGCAGGTCGTGAACATGGACTTTTTTCTCTTCCGCGCGGTAGCCGAATTCGTCGGTTGAACCATAGGCCATGCCGGTCCGGATTCCGCCTCCGGCCAACCACATGGTGAAGCCAAACGGATTGTGGTCACGCCCATCACTGCCCTGCTGGGTTGGTAACCGTCCAAACTCTCCACCCCAGACAACGAGCGTTCGTTCGAGCAGCCCGCGTTGCTTCAAATCCGTCAATAACGCGGCGATGGGCTGATCGGTCTGGGCACACTGCCGGGTGTGGTTCTCCTTCAACTTTGAGTGCGCATCCCAAGCCGTCGGTCCGCGATTGCCGCCGCTGTATACCTGGACGAATCGAACGCCGCGCTCCACCATGCGCCGGGCCAGGAGACAGTTCCGGCCAAAATAACGGGTCGTTTCCTGATCGAGTCCATAGGCGCTTTGCGTCGCTTCGCTCTCCCTGCTGAGATCGGTCACCTCCGGGGCGTGAACCTGCATCCGATACGCCAGTTCATACGATTCAATGCGCGCTTCCAGTGCGGTTTGCGCCGGATTTTGCACTGCGTAGTCGCGGTTCCACCGGTTCAGCAGATCGAGCCGGGCGCGTTGATCGTTCATCGTCACCCCCTTGGCCAAACCCAGATTCGCGATCGGCGGACCGGAAGATCGAAACGGGATTCCCTGAAACTGAGCCGGCATGAAACCGTTCGACCAATTCATCGCGCCATTCACTGGCGCGCCTTCTTTGTCGAGCAGCACCACATAGCCTGGCAAATTCCGATTCGCGCTTCCCAGGCCATACGTGATCCATGATCCCAGGGAAGGATGCCCCGGAAGGACGAAGCCCGAATTCATCTGGCTCAATGCCGGACCGTGATTGTTCGAGTCCGCATGCATCGAGCGAATCACGCAAAGATCATCCACGTGCTTCGCCACATTCGGATACAGCTCGGAAACCGGCAGTCCCGACTCGCCATGACGGCTGAATTCCCAGGGACTCGGCATCGCCGTCGGCTTGGTCTGTCCCATGAAAAAGCCATCGCCTTTCCGGTAGGCCGGAATCGCCTTGCCCGCCCACGTCTCCAACGCCGGTTTCGGATCAAACGTATCCACTTGGCTCGGCCCGCCATACATGAAGAGAAAGATGACCGAGTCGATCTTGGACGCGAAGTGCGGCTTCCCTTCATGGGCCAACAACGAGTTCGCCGCCAAAGCGCCAAATCCGGCACCAGTGGATTTCAGGAAATGTCTGCGATGAAAGGGCATAGCGATAGGGGCGTTCAATCAGTTTCAGCAGCCGTCACACGGGTTTCAACCGGTTTTCCATGCACAATTGTAAGAGAACAAGCTGGATGCTCATCGGACTCATGCCTAGAATCCCATCATCGTGGGAGACGTGAAGAGTTTCATCAGCTATCGGCGGGACGACGCCATTGTCGTGGGCAATGTGGACCGCATCTACGAGCAACTCAGCACCCGGTTCGGTGGGGATAGCGTGGGCGTCGCCACGATTTCCCGGACCAGCACATTCGGTCTCCACCGGGGCTTGTCCCCGTGGAACCCCGATCAACAACAGAACCTTCCCCCCAATAAAAAGGACGCCACCTTCGGGCTTGCCCCGAAGGTGCGATGACCCGACCTGAGCCTATGGCCAACCGCGAACCCATCTACACCGCGGAAAACTGTCGCTTTTCCCATCCGCTCAATTGGAGTCTGAGTGTATTTTGGCGGGAATCCTGTAATGACGACCATTGGTTACCCGATCTCGTAGAAGCCACCGAACCCGATGGCCTCCGGATCAAATCCCACCGGTTTACGGAAACCGGGGCCAGCCAGTTTTGGGTTTCGTCCTCGCCCGAGGTCGCGCCAGTCACGATCGTTCAAAGGGTCAAAGGCAGACTCCAGCACCTGGTTCGGTCCGATCGTCCCAAGGCCCTCAAACGCAATTTCTCGCTGCATGGTTTCGGGAAGGTCAGCCGCGAGGTGGTTCAGAACTACGTCTCCGATCAACTCGGCCACCATCAAATGGCCGACCCGGGAGTCCAGAAGCGATTGCAAACCTATCAGATCTCTCATCCTGAGATCGACCTCGCTCAACCCCAACGAACCTCTCACGGATTGTTCTCGTATTCGCTGCACTTGGTGTTGGTGCACTAGGGGCGTACCAACACTATCAACGATGATGTTCTGAGGAAAGTGAGCCGGATGATCGAGCAGTCGTCCCAGGCCAAAGGATACTTGCTCGCTGAAGCGGGAATCCTTCCCGACCACGTTCATATCCTGGCTGGTTGTCCCTTCGCGCAATCGCCTCTGGAGGTGGCGCTGGGGTTTCTGAACAACCTTGCGTTCGCGCATGGGATGAAACCCGTCTTTCAGTTTGGCGGGTTTCTGGGAACGGTCGGCGAATACACGTTCAACGCGGTTCAGGAAGGCGTCAGCGCTCAACCGGGGTGAACCCGGTTGGGGCGAGAGATCTGGGGATCGGGTCTGTTGTTGATCTTGGTTCCACGGGGGCGAGCCCCTGTGGTGACCAGTTCGAAGACGGGACTAACAAAACCCCGCTTTGAATCGCGCTTTGGCATTTTCTCCGCGTGGGCGTGATCTCACCCACGTCCGGCAAATGAGCAAGTTTGGAGAATCTCGCCACCGAAAAGGAGTGCATGAAACGGATGGATGGGCGAAACGGGGCTTAAAGCTCCGAAACGCAAAGCCCGGGCGATCACGCCTGGGCAACGTCAGGCCGCTCTTGTTTTGGGGGCCGCAAGCGTGAATCGTCAATCCACATAGACAAACTGGCTGGAGTTGAACAGAACCACGGCGAGATCGGCGAGGGCGAGCTTCCGGGCGTCCTTTTGGGATTGACGTGATGCCAGGCGTTCGGCAACGAAGGCTTCCGCTCCGGCGAGTTGATCCGCAGAAACCGGCTGCGCCCAAACCCGCTCCATCATGGAACGAACGGCATTCCCGGGATCCTCGGCCATGGCGCGAAGTGCGAGATAGCGCGCCTGCTTGTTGACGAATTCGTCGTTGAGCAGGGCGAGGGCCTGGGTTGGCGTGGTGCTGGAGAAGCGGACCGCGCAACTGAGCGTGGCGTCGGGCGCGTCGAAGAGCGTGAGCATGGGCATCGGCAACTGGCGCTTGAGATAGACGTAGACGCTGCGGCGCCAGTGTTGCGGCGATTCCTGTTCGATTTTGGGCCAACCGTTCCGTTTGCTTTGATCGAGGATTTCAGGCGGAACGCGGGGCTTGATGCCCGGACCGCCCATTTTCAGATTCAAGTTTCCGCTCGCGGCGAGGATGCCATCTCGGATGACTTCAGCCTGGAGGCGATGCGGTGGGTAGCGCCACAATTTCCGGTTCTCCGGATCGGTCCGGGCGGCGGATTCTCGAAACACGGAGTCCTGCTGATAAGTTCGGGATAGGACAATCCGTTTGTGAAGCGGCTTGAGGCGGCCGCCGTTGTCGCGCAGTTCGCAGGCCAGCCAATCCAGCAGTTCCGGATGCGTCGGACGCGAGCCGCTCTCGCCGAGATTACTGGGCGTATCGACCAGGCCGTGTCCAAAGTGATATTGCCAAACCCGGTTTGCCATGACTCGCCAGGTCAGTGGGTTTTCGGGCGATGCAATCCAATCCGCGAGCGCCGTGCGGCTTCCTCCGGCAAACTCAGCCGCAAAATGGCTGAGCACTTCGGGCACGCCGGGTGCCACGATTTCCCCCGGGGTTTGGGGATTGCCGCGGAGGAGGACTCGCGTTACCTCCGGTTTTTCAGATCCATTCGTGAGTGCGCGAATGTGAGGCTCTTTCGACAGTTTGTTTTTTGCCCGGGGGCGGGGCGGGATCAGCGTCGGTGTGCTGAGCTGTTGATTCTTGAACGGCACGTAGGCGGGAACCGTGGGGGCAAAAACCGCAAGCATTTGGTAGTAGTCGGTCGCGGTGAAGGGCTCGGTTTTATGGTCGTGACATCGCGCGCATTGAATCGTCTGACCGAGAAAAACCTGGGACGTTGTCGCGAGGATGTCGTCCAGTTGATCGAGCTTGTAGAGTTCCAGTTCGTTCGATGCGATGTTCTCCTCGTTGGAGGGACCATTTCGGCAAAAGCCGGTCGCGATCCAGGCCTCCGGGTTTGTCGGGGCGATCTCGTCGCCGGCCAGTTGCTCGCGAAGAAACTGCCCATACGGTTTGTCGGCGTTGAAGCTGGCGATGACATAATCGCGATACCGCCAGGCATGGGGCCGGTCGCTGTCCTCGTGCAGGCCGTTGGAATCCGCGTAGCGCGCGAGGTCCAGCCAATGCCGTCCCCAGCGTTCGCCATATTGCGGGCGCGAGAGCAAGTCATCGACGATCGCCTCAAACCGTTCCGGTGACGGGTCCTCGGCAAATTCCGTTGATTCCTCGGGAGTGGGAGGCAGCCCGGTCAAGTCGAGAAAGATCCGGCGAAGAAGTCGATGAGGTTGGGCTGGTGGCGAAGGTTCCAGGTTTGCCGCGCGCAATTCCTGCTCAATGAACTGATCCACGCTTTCGCCGTCAGGACGGTTCAAAGGCTCGAAAGCCCAGTGTCCTTCCTCGCCAAAACTGAAGGCGACTGAACCTAGGTACAGACAAAGAAAGTGGTGGGGTTTCACAATCGGGAAAGGAGTCGCGGAACCCGACGGCAAGCAAGGATAAAATTGAATGACAGACCACGTCGCGCGAGCGCGCAACGATCGGAGATTGGCCCAAAACGCAGGCTGGTGCGGTGACCGGCGTTAGCTGGACAAGTAATTGAACTCGGTGAAAATCAGGGGATTGGTGGTGCCGGAGACGAAGCGGGATAAGGAAAAGTCGCAGAAATGACAAGCCTCTTCGAGAAAGCTGCCGCCAAATCGGGACGCTCAAAAATGTCAGCGGCAACAGAGGGCAAATTGATGCGATTTTGCTTCATTAGTAATTGTGGTTTTTATAAGATGAGGGACTGTTAAGGACATTGAACCCGGGAAATTCCATTTCGAAGAAGGTGCGGAAGCGAGGCATGAGTCTCGTCGAGATGCTGATTGTGGTTTCGATCATTGGAATCATCAATGCGATCGTCATTGTTCCCTACACGAAGGTTACCAAGGAACGCACGGACCGGGCGCGGGATCGGGTGAATGCACAGCAGATTGTTTCCATGGCGCAATCCGCCAGCGCTGCGGGATTGACCGTTGTGGTTGAAGGTGATCTCGACTCGACTCTGGATTTGATTGTGACAGGGGGAACCTCTTCCGAAGGTGTTTTTGCCGGGACGACCTTTTCACTCGAAGGGATGGACGAAAGCTCCGTGGAGAGAGCCAAGAGCTATATTGTCTTGGATGGAGGCGCGTTGGTCTACGATCCAAAGTATTGAAACTTGGGGGCTCGTTTCCCCAAATGGAGAAGGAATCCGGCCACATTCCCATTTGCATTCATTCTCGGAAGTCCTAGTAGCTGGGCGACGTCGCAACCGCTTTTCCCTGCTCCTCTGCTGAATGAACCGCAATATTCCGCTCTTTATCGCGTTTCGCCTGCTCTTCAACGCGCGATTCTACTATCCCATTTTTGCGGTGATCCAGCTCGATTACGGGCTGAGTATGGCACAGTTTGCGATTCTCAATGCCGTTTGGGCGGTGTCGATCGTCCTTCTTGAAGTTCCCTCGGGTGCCTTGGCGGATCGCCTGGGACGCAAGAAAATGGTGGTGGGGGCAGCTGGCCTCATGGTTCTGGAGATGGCGGTGATTGCGTTTGTCCCGCTCGGCAACAACATGATCGTATTCTGGGCGTGGGTGATTAACCGGATTCTCTCCGGAGCGGCTGAAGCTTCTGCGAGTGGCGCGGATGAGGCGCTGGCCTATGATTCGATTCCGAAGGAGGAGCAAACGAGGCTTTGGCCCAGGGTGTTGGCCCGCTTGATGACTCTCTCGTCGGTCGCGTTTGTGATCGCGATGCTGGTCGGTTCCGCCGTTTACGATGCGAACCTGGTGAACCGGGCTCTCGATTGGCTTGGGTTCGAATCGCAGCTGGAGAAGGAGGTCGTCATGCGATTTCCGGTTTACCTGACGTTGGTGACGGGAATCTGCGCCTTGTTCGTGAGTTTGGCGATGAAGGAGCCGGCTGCGGAGGAGGCGAATGAAGAAAAGAGCCACTCGATGTGGGGCGATATCTTGGCCGCCGGGAAATGGATTCTCGGGACGCCCATCGTGCTGCTACTGATCCTCACGGCCTTGGTCCACGACAGCGTGGCTCGCCTCTTTCTCGTTTCTGCTTCGGAATATTATCGATTGATCGAGATTCCGGTCGCGTGGTTTGGCGTGATTGGGGCCGGTTTTGCCGCGTTGGGGATGTTCACGCCGAAGATCGCGCAATGGCTGGCGGTCAATCGGCCCATCCATCGCAATTTTCTCACGGTTTCCCTGGCAACGATGCTCGGTTTGATCGGGGTTTCGCTTGCGGTCCCGTATTGGGGCGTCGCCATGGTCGCGTTTTTCGGGATCGGGTTTGGGCTCCTCAATTTCTTCATGTCGCACTACCTCAACGCGGAGGTCGATTCCAAACGGCGAGCCACAGTGTTGAGTTTCAAGGGGCTGGCGCTGAATTTGGGATTCGGCGGCCTGAGCATGCTTTACGGTGGGATTCTGCGATTTTTGCGTTCGAAGGAAGGTGCGGGAGCCGAAGCCGACACGGCGTTTCGCGAGAGCCTGTTCTGGCTGCCCGGGATTTTTCTGGTGCTGTTTGTCGCGCTGGCCCTGGTTGTCTGGAGCAAACGTGGCCAGATAAACGTTGCGACCGGGACGCCCTGACTAAAACTCCGCGTGCCGCGGCGTCCGTGGAAACGGAATGACGTCGCGAATGTTTTCAACGCCGGTCACGAACATGAGCATCCGCTCGAATCCGAGGCCGAAACCGGCATGGGGAACGGTTCCATAGCGCCGGAGATCCAGATACCACCAGTAATCGTCCGGATTTAAGCCGTGATCCTTCATGTTTTGCTCCAGCACATCGTGCCGTTCTTCCCGCTGACTACCGCCGATGATTTCACCGATGTGAGGAACGAGCAGGTCCATCGCGGTTACAGTTTCGCGGTCACCCCCTTCGTCATTGCTGCGCATGTAGAAAGGTTTGATGGCTTTCGGGTAGTTGAAGAGCGTCACCGGGCTCTTGAAATGTTCTTCGCTCAAAAAGTGTTCGTGTTCACTTTGCAAATTGATGCCCCATTCCACCGGGAACTCGAATTTCTGTCCCGATTTGATGAGGATGTCGACCGCGTCGGTATAGCTCAGGCGCTCGAACGTTTTTTCCTGGAGTTGTTGCAGGCGGGGAAGCAGGCCTTTGTCGACAAAGTTCCCGAAAAACTCGAGGTCTTCCCCGCAGTTCTCGAGAATGTCGTTCACGAGGAATTTGATCATTTCCTCGGCCAAATCCATATCGCCTTCGAGGTCGCAAAACGCCATTTCCGGCTCGATCATCCAGAATTCAGCGGCGTGGCGGCTCGTGTTGGAGTTTTCCGCGCGAAAGGTCGGGCCAAAGGTGTAGATGTTGCTGAGCGCGCAGGCATAGGTTTCCCCCTCAAGCTGGCCGCTCACCGTCAGGTAGGTCGGCTTGCCGAAGAAATCGAGTTCCCCCGCGTTTTTGGCGGCCATTCCCTTGGCATCGAGCGTGGTGACGCGGAACATTTCGCCCGCGCCTTCGCAATCGCTCGAGGTGATGATGGGGGTGTGAACGTAGACGAAATGGCGTTCCTGAAAGAATTGATGGACCGCATAGGCGAGGCGGCTTCGAACGCGGAAGACCGCACCGAGGAGGTTCGTTCGCGGACGCAAATGGGCGATCTCGCGAAGGAACTCGCGGGAATGGCGCTTTTTCTGGAGCGGGTAGGTTTCGTCTGCGTTTCCGAGAATCTCGACCCGGGACGCCTGGATTTCCCACGTTTGGCCTTTGCCCTGACTCTTCACCATTTTCCCTTCGATCGAGACCGACGCGCCGGTCTGAACATGAGCAATCTCGGACTCGTAGTTCGGCAGATCGGCATCGGCAATGATTTGCAGACCGGTGAGGCATGAACCGTCGTTGATCTCCAAAAACGAGAACGTTTTCGAATCACGGCGAGTGCGAACCCAGCCGTGAATCGTGACCGATTCTTCCGGTTTTTCGGCGGCGAGAAGTGCTTTGATTCTCATGATGCTAGGTTGGATCAGGTTTGGTCCTGACACAATGCCCAAAATATCCGGCGATGTGTTAGAATTGGTGGTCGAAACTTAGGAAAGGCAAGATTTCGAAAAATTCGAAGCAGATGGCATTGCACCTTTGCAGCATCCAGATATTCTGCAGGTTCAAATCTCATGCCTCAACTCGTGTTCCGATACGACGATGGCGGGGAAGACGTGTTCGCCCTGAATGCTGATCAAATCGGCATTGGACGCGATCCGGACAACCCCATCGTCATCAACAACGATTTCGTCTCAACCCACCATGCCCGGTTGAAACGGGAGGAAGATGGTGCCTACAGCCTGTTCGACCTGGGGTCGAACAATGGAACCTTCGTAAACGACCGCGCCATCAGCAGCGTGAAGCTGAACGATGGGGACGTGATTCGTTTTGGGGCGTGTGAGGTTTCCTATGTCGAAGACGACTCAGAGCAAGAGGCGGTTCAGGAAAAGCTGAAAACCACGCAGCGGATTACACTGGAGGCTTTGGCCCAGCAAAGTGCAGGGTATTGGAGCGCCACGGTTGAGAACAAACGCAAGGAACTCGATTCCCTGGAACGGCGGATTCTTGAATTGGAGCAGGAGCGGGACGAGGCGCGAGCTGAGGCCACGCGCAATCAGGGCGAGGATTCAGCTCGCAAAGGCAAGGAACTCAGTGCGGAGATCTCCCGGTTGGAGGAAAAGCGGGAGGAGGTTCAGGACACGTTGCTGAAGAAAAGCGAGCGACTCGAAGAATTGGTCGAAACGGAGATTCCGTCCGCGAAAGAAGAGTTGGAGGGCGTGCGTCGCGATATTGTCGCCGCGGCGAGCGAACTTCGGGATCTGCAAACCCGGATCAACGAAGCGAAGGCGCAGATCGAGAATGTCGCCCAGTTGGAAGATCAGACCCGGAAGCTGCAGAGCAAAGTCGATAGCCTCTATCGCGAACATGACGCGAAGAAAGTCGCGCTGGGCTCAACCTCCGACGATTTGGTGCGCAACGAAACCAAGTTGGAGGAGATGCGACGCGAACTGGAGGAGATCAAGGTCGCGGAAAAGGCATCAGTCGATCTTCGCGAAGAGGCGGACAGAGATCACCGGCAATTGGTGGAGCAGAATACGGAATTGCGAGCCGCCATTAAGGACAACGAGGCGCAGTTGGCGCAGTTGGCGGAGCAAGCCAGAATCGCGCAGGAGAAACAGAATGAGCTCGAGGCGAAAAACGATCAGATCACGGGACAGATTTCGCGTGCGGAAGACAAGCTTTTAGCGGTCGAAGCCAAACTGGAAGGGAGCTTCGAAGGTTGGGATGAGTTTGAGAAGAGCCAGCTTCATCAAATCGTTGAGCGCAAGAATCAGATTTCAGAAGAGTGTACCACGACGGAGAAGAAACTCGTCAGCGCGAAGAACGAGTTGGACGACGTGAGAAGCAGGATCCGCATGGAGGCTGAGGAAGCGGAGGAGGCGCTCGAAGATTTGCGGATCAACCATTACGAGCCAACTCAGGAACTTCACGAAGAGTTGACCTTGCGCAACGAGGACCTCGCAAATGAGATTGCTCATCGCGAACGGCATCTGGATGAGCTGCGCTATTCCATTCAGGAGAGCGAGGAAACCGAGCGCATCGTGACGCACACTCTGACTTCAAAAGGAGAAGCGTTGGCCCGATTGGAGCAGCGAGTTGGTGAGGAAGTCGAGAAGATCGAAAAAGCGGTCTCAAGTCGGCATCGGCCGGTTGATACCAACAATCCGCCGCGGAAACTGGAATTATCCCGCCGGGTTCTCGGGATCGGACCGCCATCTGTCAATGGCACTGACGTGAACGGCCATCACCGGGTTCATTTGACCGTTTTTGATCCCCATAGCCCCGTGGCGCCGATCGACTTTTCGGAAACTGGCTTCACCAGTATCGACCAAACCCCGCTTCCCGTCGGATTCGAGGGATTGGCGGCGGCCACAGGAGGGGCATTGATGACTTCACTCGCCCAAACTGTGCAGTTGGGAAGACCGGTCCTTTTCGTTCCGGGCGAAAGCCTGGAGATGAATACTTCCACCATGAAAAAACTCCGTTCAGCGATGCCGCATCAGGTGATTCTGCTGGGGTGGAAGCCGGAGACGTTCAGCAGCATGACGAAAACGCTGGATGAGGACGCGCATTTCCAGGACCTCACCGCATTGATGTCTCTTTCCGATGGGAGCCTGACGACCGATTCCTATATGAGCGTCTTTTTTGAATCGTTGATTCAGGGGAATCGGTTTCTGCATTTGCCTCCGGCACTTCCTTGGAATCCGCGTTCCCAATTGCGTTTTGAGGAGCGGATGGGAATCTACATCGACGCTGCGGAGTTTCGTCCCGAGAACTTGGAGCACCAGGCGCTTGTCACGGAATTAAAGGAGATCGTGCAGGCTTCCCGGCAAATGCTCACCGTTCAGGAATTGCCGGAGCACTCCATGAAAACCCTGATGGATTTGCTCGAATTGGGAAGTGACTGGATCACGGTCGTTCCTGAGCCAACCTACAAGGATCGTCTTTCAATTCTCGGGCAGCACCTCGCGATCGTTACCTTTGAAGTGCTCGACTTTCATTCGACCACGCTCCGTGACGCATTGCTGGCGCAAACCCTCCTGATTGCCCGGGAGACAACTGCGCTCCAGACCTTCTTCCCGGAGATTGTTTCTGGAGGTGCGAGTGACCATGCCCTGCCGGCGCCCAGCCAGATTGTGCCGCTGTTTGAGCAGGCCGACAAATTCAACTTGGTCATGAATCAGGCGGAGCGAAAGCTACTCGACGAGTATTCCTATCAGGCAGCAGCGCGGAAGTTGGACCAATTTGTGGCTGACTTGGAACGCCAGACCGCCAAGAGCATTTAAAGGGGAGGGGAGCCAGGGAACTCTTCCTCCGGCGGAGCCGCGCTCGTCCTGATCCCCGGTCAAGTTCATTGGCTACGGGTTTTCTTGAACTGCTCGAGACTAGTCGAGCCCCAGTTTTCGAAGCTTGGGGGGAATGAGGGCGTTGCAGTATGGCTGATTGGGGTTCAACCGGAAAAAATCCTGGTGATATTCCTCTGCTGGCCAAAACTGCGAAGCTGGAGAGATTTCCGTCACAATAGGATTCTCAAATTGACCTGAGGCAGCTTCTTTCGCCTTCTGGGCAACATCGCGCTGGGATTCAGAATGGTAAAAGATCGCCGACCGGTATTGGGAGCCGACGTCGTTCCCCTGGCGATTGAGAGTCGTTGGATCATGTAGCTGCCAAAACCACTCGAGGAGCTTCGCAAAAGAGATGGTCGCGGGATCAAAGGTAACTTGCACGACTTCTGCGTGACCCGTTTGGCCGGTGCAGACAGCCTTGTAGGTTGGATTGGTGATGGCGCCACCCATGTAGCCACTGGTGACGTCGGAAACGCCTTCGAGTCGCTCAAAGATGGCTTCAACACACCAAAAGCAACCGGCGCCCAAGGTCGCGATCTCAGTAGGAGAATCTTCGTTCATTCATCCAAGGAAGCCTTGGAATGAAAGTGTTCGCAACCATTTGAGCTGATAAAATGTCTTATCTACTTGATTTTTTATAAATACTATTTAAACCGTTCTGAGTAGTTGATTTTAGCTGTTTGAAAAATAACAGAAAGTTAATTGACTTAAATAGGATAAGAATGCCATTCTTTTCAAGACATAACGACCCAATAGCCAGATGGCCCGCGCGAAAAATCTGGTCGAGGCAGTGCAGATCACAGTTTCGACCACTCCACAGATCCGTGATTTCCTTGAGGAACTCACCGGAACTGGCCTTTACGGAAAAAATGTCGCCGAGACGGCGAACATTTTACTTGGAGAAAGGATTCGCGATTTGAGGAAATCTGGTGAACTAGGTCGTGACCCTAACACTGAAACAAATACCTAGGAGCGTGTGCGCAGATTTAACTATCTAAAGAAGAACCACTTACGCCACACACACACCAATGAACCTCAACGATTCCAACCCAGAAGCCCAGGACCTCATCAATGCGGTCGACCGTGAACTCACGGAACCGATTGCCAGTGAAGAGGAACTTCGTGACTTGGCCGAGGATATTGTCCGTTATTGCCCTAGCTTGACTCACCTCTTGCTGGCATTGGGCTCAAAGAACAAGGCCAATCCGTTACACGGGATGAACTAAGTTGAACGCACGACAGTCTCCGAGAGACTCGTCAGTGCCAATTGTTTGAAAGGTTTGGGGGGCTAGAGCCCCCTGGATTTTTCCCCTAAGCCTGAATGATATCAGGCTGTCAAAAAAGCCGATCGCTCCAAGAGCAATCGGCTTTTTTGTGTTTAGGTTTTCGGTTGGTAATAAGGCACCCAGTTTTAGCCCAAGCTTGACGCCAATTCTTTAATGGGCTTCCCGAATGGCAGGATCTGCATCGGAAGGCCGTCCAAGTTCTTCAAATAGTGATTGTAATCGATTCCGAGGTGTTGATAGACCGTCGCCCAGAGGTCGTTTGGGGTCATTACTCGTTCGATGGGGTGTTCCCCTTTTGCGTTTGTCGCACCGATCACCTGACCCATGGGAGCGCCGCCACCGGAGACGAGAACCGACATCGCTTTTGGCCAGTGATCCCGTCCTGGCTGAACAACCCCTGATTTATTGCCGCGCTGAGCGTTGATCTTCGGGGTATGGCCAAAGTCGCTTCCCACCACGATCATGACTTTTTTGTCCAAGCCACGATCGTAGACGTCCTCGATCAGGGCCGTGAGAGCCTGGTCATAGCTCGGCATCCTCCATTTGCAGTCCTCAAAGATGTGGCAATTCACGGCGTGGGAATCCCAATTGTAAGCGCAATTTTTGGGGATCTTGGCATGGGGCCGCTCCCAAACGACGGTGACAAACCGGCTTCCAGCTTCGACCAACCGCCGCGCCATGAGACCTCGTTGACCGTAAGGGTGGTTCCCGTAGCGTTCCCGAGTCCGGTCAGATTCCTGACTCAGGTCGAATGCATCGCGAACCGCGTCGCTCATCAGCATCTCCATGGCTTGGTGATTGAACGAATCCATGGCGTCCATCGCCCCGCTTTTGTCGAGATCGCGACGGAATTTGTCCATCCCTTGCAGCATGGCGAGTCGATCGTCGATTCGGTCGGCCATCTCTTCCTTCACGCCAATGCTTTGGACCTTGAAATCCGGCAGACTTGGATCGCCACCGACCATGAAAGGCGTGTTGGCCGCGCCAAGGTAGGCTGGTCCCATCGCAAAGGTGTCGATTCCGGTTCTGCCAGAGTCCGCCGCCGCAACACAAGTCGGAAGGCCGTGTGGGGTTGAGCCCCCCAACATTTTTTTCACCACGCTGGAAACTGCCGGGGCGTCATTGACCGTTCCGGTCGGTGTTTTGGGGCGGCGCCCGGTCATCATTCGCTTATGTGCTCCTCCGTGGTCGGAGAATTCGTGATGGATCGAGCGAATGATGGAAAACTTGTCGGCAATTTTGGCATGTCTTGGCAGAAGCTCGCAAACTTCGATGCCCGGGACATTGGTTCGAATCGGCCGAAACTCGCCGCGATATTCCATCGGGGCGTCCGGTTTCATGTCATAGGTCTCCATGTGGGGCATGCCGCCGGGAAGCCACACGAAGATCACGGAGGTGTCGTCTTTCGAATTCGCGGACGTGCCCTGGGAGGCCGCGCTTGCCTGGAACCGCAGAAAATCGCTGAGTCCGAGCCCGGCCATGCTCAATCCGCCAACTTCCAGAAAGCTGCGGCGCCGAATGGGGCCGGAACAAGAGGATTTGGCTTCGGATTTGTTGCTCATAACATGGTGTGTCGATCTCCAACACGCGTAGGGAGAAGTGGATTTGTCACTTTCATCGGAAAGTGTTGAGGGATTGAGTTTTTGAAGATTCTACGGGGAGCCTTCGGCGGTGATATTTCGGTCGCATGCTTCTTGACAAGAGGCTTGAACGCTCTAGTTTCCCGACCCACCAAAATCGAAGCATCTTATGCCGAATATTAAGTCAGCCGAAAAACGCGTCCGCCAGACCAAGGCACGCACCTTGCGTAACCGCTCCGTCAAAACGCGTGTGAAGACCTTCCGCAAAAAGGTTCAGAACGCGGTTGAAGAGGGCACCAAGGACGAAGCAGAAGCTCAACTGAAGTTGTTCTTTCAGTCCGTAGACAAGGCTGCCAAGCAAAACGTGATTCACAAGAACGCAGCGGCCCGCTACAAGAGCGCGATGAGCAAGCTGGTTGGCGCGAAAAGCTAAACCGGCAGCGAAGGTTTTCTCGATCGAGAGTTTTCCTTTCAATCAATTTTCAAAAGGCTCAGCAAACGCTGAGCCTTTTTATTGTGGCCAAGAGTAGTTTGAGTGAACCCGTAGCCAGGGAATACGGCTGGATGAGGAAAAAGCGGAGTGTCCTTGCTCGGTCACAGGGGTTGCCCTGCATTCCTCAGAATTCCTTGCGCCTTGCGGGAAGCCAAATCTCCTCGCGGCATTGGCACACCTTCCCTCCAAACGCTCCCTAGAACTTACAGATGTAGATCGGTAGATCGAGATTGAGGTCCAGTTGATCAATCATCTGAACTCGCTGGAGACTCGGGTATTTCTCCAGCTTCACCAGGGTCAAGTGGTAGATTTCACCGGGCTGGAACTTGGTCGGGCCCGTGAACTTCTTGTTGAGCACGATCATGTGGGCAATGCGCAGCTTGTCGTAGGGATAGTTGCCGCTGTAGACCTTCTCAACCTCGTATTCGTAGAGGCCAAATGCGCTGGAATACGTCACTTCATTCAGGTGCTGGATCTGTGATTTGTTGACGAGCTTAAGCTTCACTTGGATTTCGTCACTGGCTTCGCCATCGGGTAAATCCAGGTTTCCAGGTGCGCGCACCGGAGATTCGGCCGCTGCTTTTGTTCCACTTTTCTCGGAACCCACGGTCTTGGAGGCTTCTTTCGGAGTCTCAGCTGTTTCCGTGTTGTTCATGGCGACGGCAGATTCTTTGGAAGTTGATCCGACTTTCGGCATCTCCTTTTCGGATTCTTTCGGGGATGATGCTGTCTCTTCGGTTTCCGTTGTTATGGGCGTTTCAGGCTGCTTGCCCTGAGGAGAAGCGGCGGCCACCTTGACGGGCTCGGTTGCCGCCATGACCACGGTGGGCTCCGGCATTTCTCCCAAATGATCGATGAAGGAACGGAAATCGACCGTCACCTTGCTCGCCCAGTCGATCGACTGATCCGGGCCATAGTGAATCCCGTCGCTGCCAACCGGGTAATTGCCGGTCCATTGGGTTACCTCGGCGCTCTCGAAAACTTTGCCGCCCAGTCCGCCAACGACTCGTTTCATGATGGTTGTCAGCTCCTGCTGCAGATCGGACGAAAACCGTTTTGGGTGCGACTCGGGAGGCGTAATCCAATAGGAATGGGCGCCCTTGGAGTGCACCGCGCGGCACATATCCATGATCAGTGTCTCCACCAGCTTCACATTTTCCTTTTTCTCCCGGCGCTTGGAGCGAAGCGTCGCGTAGAGGTTGACGCCGGTTTGAACAACCACGACGTCGGGCTTGTAGCTGTCGAGAAGGGTTTCAACTTTCGGCACGGCCCGAATGTAGCCAACTCGCTTCTCCAGTGTTGGCGTCTTTTCCCAGTAGCCAATGGAGCAGGAAATGGGCTCGTAACGGCTCAGCCAATAGTAGGGGCTCGCTCCTCCCGCCACGTAGGTGTAGACCTCCAGTTTCTCGGACCGCATGTTGGCGTCCAGAGTCCTTCCAAAAGCTCCCATGCTGAGCGAATCGCCAAGATAAAGGACCTTGGACTTCGCTGCGTGGGTAAAGGTGGTGGAGCAGAGAAAAAGGACTGCAATTAGCGTTAGTTTGGCTGAACTCCTCATGGGTCCTGGCAATTTCGTGACGGTTGTTGAGTGTTTCAAGTGTCTACCTGCCATTCTCGACCGGCTTCGTCATAAAATACCATTATAATCGATTTTGTGATTCGAAAAATCACAGAATTTCAAATCTGAACAAGGCTCGACGAACCTCGAATCACAAAGCTACCATAATTAGGCAACTTTATTAGGTGGGTTCTGCCTAATTCTGACCTTTTGGCTTGGTCGTTTGCTGCAAGCAGGCATCGTCGCCTTCAAGGCTCAACATGCTCACTGGATCGACCTCGTGACGCAGTTCCGCAACGGTGCTTTGGATGATGAATTGCCCCTTTCCCGTCGAGAGAACGAGGCCCTTCGGGGTCGAAAGAATGATTACTTCTTGCTTGGGACAAAAATCTGCGTCCATACTCGAGTGCGGTGTTAAAACCCAATTCAGAGGCTTGATAAGGGGGACTGGAAGTACCAGCAACCATTTTTTTCACAATTAGATCATTTACTTGGGTTTAGTCTCATGTTTGAGAAAAATGAGGTTTAAATGAGGTGAAATGTCCAGTCGCCCGGGGTTGATCAAGCGGCGCGAGATTCTAGGATGGGCCCATGCTCCGGCTTAACCAAAAGCGATTGCGCAGCCTCTCGCGAGATCGCGATTTTTTAGTTCGATCTTCCATCGGGATCATTGCGGCATCCACGATTGTGGCGCTAATCATCTGGTTTGCGTTCGGGAGTCGCCAGGATTGGTATGAAGAGAGGGTGAAGCTGGCTCAGCGGGGGGAAGTCGAGATGCTGGACGCGATTCGCGAGGCCGAAACCATCATTTATCGTGAGATGGGCGAGAAGAATCAAAAAGCGATCGAGGATTGGCCGCACAATCCGGGAGGGACCGTCGAGGCAGCCAGTCTGCCAAAGTTTGTCAAAATGGAGCTCGTTCCGACCATTCGGAACTGGATTGGAGGTAGCGAGCTCTCTCCCGAGTCGGGAGAGCTGTTCGAGACGTATGCGAGAGCCCGGTATTCCGGCACGGAAGCCGAGCGCCGAATGGCTCGCGCCGAATTGACCACGCTGGTGACGGCAAATTCACGGCGTCCCTTTGTGAACGAGTGCGTGGGCGACCTGGAGTTTGAAGAAGGCCAGTTTGAAGCTGCCAATCGGCATTTCGAGACGGAGTTGGAGATTCGCGAATCCGCGCATGCGGCTTCCCGTTTGGTTGAGACCGCTCTCGTCCAAAATGAATTAGAACGACTTCGCGAATTGCTGGCTCAGCCGAAAATCAGGCGGTCGACTTCCGTTCTCGTCCGTTTCGAGGCCTTTTCCAAACTTCGGGATTATGCTGGCATTTTTGAGACGGTGTTGGTTCACGATTATGCCGGACTCAGTTTGGCCTATGTCGGGCTCACGTTTTTTGTCGCCATGGTCTGGTTTTTTATCGTCGGGCAGTTCTCTGGGTTTCGAAGCGACCAGCTCTTGATTTATGGCGCGGCGATCTTGTTGGGTGTCTTCAGCGCGACCTTGACGTTGTTTGTCGTCATTGTTCAGGAGGAGGTGTTCGGGCTCTTTCCGGAGAACGGTGATTTCGTGCAAGGGCTGATCAATAACGTCGCGGGGATTGGGTTGCGGGAAGAGTTCATCAAGCTGGTCTGCTTCATTCCGCTCATTCCGGCTCTGCTTCGCCGATCAAATCCGGTCGAAGCGCTGGTCGTCGCAGGGTTCGTCGGCCTGGGGTTCGCCGTTCAGGAAAATCTCAGCTACTACTCAAGATCGGGAGGAAATGCGACGGTCGCCCGTTTCCTTTCCGCGAACTTTTTCCACCTGGCGATGACGGGGCTGGTTGGCTACGCGGCGTATCGATTTGCCCAATTGCCACAGCGACGTTGGGAAGAATTGCTGGCGACGTTTCTGACCGTGGTGCTGGCTCACGGGATTTACGATGCGTTGCTGACGTTGCCGGAGTTTATGGAACACAGCTGGCTCTCTCTCATCGTCTTCGCGGTTTTGGCCTATCGATTTTTTGGCGTAGCACATTCGTTGCCGCTCACCTGGCGCCAGGAGCTTTCGCCGTTGGGGATTTTCGTGATCGGGACGAGTCTGTTAATTGGCGTGACCCTCAACGTGGTTTGCTACGGCGAGGTTCCTTATCCGGGTTACGTGCTTTTTCTGCTTTCCTGCGTTCAGTTGGTGCCAACCGCCTTCATTTTCATCAATACCTTCCGGAGTAGTTAAGAACCGAGCGATGAGAGCAGTGATTCAACGTGTTACTGAGGCCAGCGTCACCATTGACGACTGCGTTCGTGGTCAAATTGAGACCGGGGTGCTCGTGCTTCTCGGAATTGAGGGCGAAGACTCTCAGGAAGATGTCGAATGGTTGGCTGGAAAAATCGCCAGAATGCGGATTTTTCCGGACGAAGAAGGCAAGATCAATCGATCCTGCCTCGACGTTGGCGGCGAAGCGTTGGTCATCAGCCAGTTCACGCTGCATGCGAGCACCAAAAAAGGAAACCGCCCGTCCTTCATCAAGGCAGCGAGGCCGGAAGTGGCGATTCCACTTTACAAGGCATTTCTTGAGGCAATGGAGCGAGAACTTGGAAAGGCCGTGGAAAGCGGCGAGTTCGGGGCGGATATGAAGGTTCGGCTCCTGAACGACGGACCCGTGACGATTTGGATGGACACCAAGGATCGCGAATAATGCCAATTTTCCGGCACTTGGAGGGATTGCCATCGACAGCCGTCAAACGCCCTGTATCGTGTTAGTCATTCGCCATGGAGGAATCTGCTCAACCACCTAAAGAAGCCGAGTCTGAACCGAAACCAGATGAACCGGACACCGGCGAGAAACGGTCGCGCCGTGGGCTCTGGATCACGTTGGCAATTGTCGTCGTGTTGGTTTCGGCAGGAGTCGTGCTTGTCGCAATGTTGCCGGGGATCATCGAGGCCCAGATTCGAAAGGCGCTCGCAGATCTGGAGCTGGAGCGCACGGAGTTTGAGATGGGGGCTGTTACGCTGAGCGGGGCGGAAATTCGCGAGGTCGACTTTGCGGGAAAAGGGTGGGAATTGCAGACGCCACTGGTTAAGGCGGGGTATTCGATCCCGAGTTTGTTGAGAAAGCGATTGGGGAGCCTTGATCTCTCGAACGCTGCCTTTGAGTTGGACCTGGATGGATTGGAACCTCAGGAAGTTTCTCACGATGATGGTGCGGCCTCAACCGAAGACGGACCGTCCGGATTTACGCTTTCAAAACTTGCGGGTTCTCTCCCGGTCGAGCGAATCGATCTGGAGAATACGGTCATTCATCTTCGCCGTGGCGAGTTGCTTCAAGAGCTGGGATTGAGTGGCTACGTGAGTTTGGCTGGGCAAACGGATGTCAGGGTGGTCGGAACCGGTGCCTCCGCGCTGGAAGTCGGCGTTACCGGCAACATGAATGGAGCCAATGGGAAGGCGGATCTTGTGGCAGAAATGTCGATTGCGAGTTTCCCGGTTCTTCTGGAACTCGCCAACCTGGAGATCGAGCAGGAAGGGCTGGATCTGAAATTCGGAACCCTTGAGGGTTCTGGGGAAATCCAGGTTCGGGCCGATGAATTCGGATTTGGCGAGGTCGATATTCAGGTCGATCTGGAAGGCCTCACCTATGATGACTTCAAGCTGGGCGCGACTCAGCTCCAGGTGAACCACGATTCCGGTTTTTTCCTGCTCACCAGCGGTGACTTGGATGCCGCCTATGAACCGGATGTTTCCGGGCGCGGAACGGTCGAAGCCAAGCTCAAGCCTGGTGCCACGTTCGAGGAATCCCTTCTTGAAGGCGTGATTCATGTGGCGTCGATGGAGCTTTTCGGGATTCCTCTCTCTCCTTTCGATCTGCCGGTGAAGGGGAATCTCAATACGCTTCATTTCGGGCCGGGAAGCGCGACTTCGCCCGATTTTAAAGGGCTGGTTTTGGCTGATGTCGAGTTTGACGTTGAGGACATGACCAAACCCGTGATTCATGGAAATGGGACGGGCGTTCTCGGCGTTCAACTGCCCGGGTTTGCGGCGAATCCGCCTCATGATCTCAATTTGGAGGGAGCTGTGGCGATGCCGGTCCTCGCGAATTTCAAAGTGGCCCCCGATGAGCAGGCGTTTTCGATCAAACTGGATCTCCCGAAAGAAACCGCGACGGGCCAGGACTCTGAATTCGAGTTGAAGGGAGTCGGAAACGCTGAACTTCAAACGCGGTTTGCGGGGGAGAAATCAGAGGTTGATCTAAATCTCGATATATCCAGTTTGGAGTGGTCTGAGGCTGGTGAGCAACTCGCAATTCTCGAAGACCTACAACTTCAAGGCAAGTTGACCGATGGAAACGGCTCTGGTGAAGGGAGCGGCAGTTTGAATGGCAAGTCGTTCCCCATCTCGCTGACCCACGAGACGGAAGGTGCCACGCAAAACACCAGGATCACCATCGATTCCATCGCCCTGCGGGAAGAGACATGGGTTGGAGAACTGATTGAAGGTTGGGAAGGAAGCAAGCTCTCCGGCGACATCAAGGTTGAGGCGACTTTTGAAACGAGCGGAGAAGCGGTTTCTCCCCAAATCACCGCGTCGCTGACGCATGGTTCGCTGGAATATCCGGATGGCGAAACCAGTGCAACCGGGGTGACGGCTGCCGTCGAGGTGGCTTCCCTGGATCCGTTGAAGCTGGCGCCGCGAACAACGGTGCGGGTCGATCGCATTTCGACTCCCGCCGATATTGACGTTACTGGAGTTCGGCTCAGTTTCAGTGTGCTGGAGGGCGGGGCGACGCGGCTGAATTCCTTTTCGGCCCAGGTTTTCGGAGGAGAAATCGCATTGAGCAAATCCGTCACGATTCCGGCCGGTGGGACCGGTTACACCTTGCCGATTTCGCTGAAATCAATCAAGGCCGCGCAAATTATGGAGTTTTTCCCTCAATTCGAGGGCGAAATCGACGCTGCCGTCAGTGGGCAAATCCCCATTGGGGTGACCAAAACTGGAAATCTGGAAATCCTTGTCGGGACACTTGAATTGGATTCCAACTATCCGGCGGTGCTTCGCTACGATGCGACCGGCCTGCTAACCAAGGATCTGAAAGAACGGAGCCGGGCTTTCAAGATCAATCAGCAGGTTGAGCGAGCCCTGGGGAATCTCTCGATCGATGGTCTCGAGGTGAGTCTTTTGGATCAATCGAATTCCGAGCATCGAGCCGTTGTGAAATTGAATGGCGTTGGAGTCGATGAATCGGTCAAAGTTCCCGTCACGTTGAATGTTCGGGTCGAAGACAAGGAGGACATTTTGCGCAAGATTCTCGACAATGTTGTCTTTAGTGGAATCAATCTGAGTTTTTGAGATTTACCTTCGCGTTTTCCTCTCACATTCTGCAAACCTACCTTCATTCCAACTTAGCCGCCATCATGCAAACTTTCCGACTGCGCTTCCTTTTCTCACTGCTCTTTCTCGCGATCGGCGCGTTGAGCACCACAAGCTGCGTTCGCGTTCGAATTGATCCTGTTGAGATCAACCTGAACGTCAAATTGGAGACGGTTGATGAAGAGTTGGACGACTTTTTCGCCGATTTGGACGCTGCCGACCCCACCCTCAAGTGAATACCTTGCAAATGACACCCGCCATATCGACTGCTATGAAAGCCATGAATCGAATTTACGTACCATTATTTGTGATTTTCGCACTGTTCGCCGGAATGGATGCTTCGGCTGACGATCTGCGAGATCGCTTCAAAAAACGCCTGCCTCAAATTGTCGCCATGAAGAAAGCGCTCGTGGTTGGTGAAAACAATCAGGGTTACCTCGAAGCTCGTGGTAATCTCGATGGTGCGCAAAAGGGGCTTGTGAAGGACGAGAATAACGACAGGAAAGCTCTCTACCGCTCGATTGCGTCGAAAGCCGGCGTTGATGAGAAAACGGTCGCTGTTCGGCGTGCCGCTGATATTCGAAAGAAGGCCGAGGGTGGGATTTGGGTGCAAAAACCCGATGGTGACTGGGAGCGTCGTTAAAGCGAAAGTCCTGCGTTGCAGTTGGTGCTTGCAGTTCAGGCTCCAGAATTTAGGATTCTGGGCTATGTCCCGACCAACCCCTTTTTTCCTTTCTGTCATTCTTGCGTCTTCCTCTCTGGCTTTTGCGGCTGAGGAGGAGGGACTCGCCGAGTTGGAAAGCAGTTTCAAGGCCCCCGTTCCGGAGGCGGAAGGCAAAGCCGGGAACTTCCAGGAGATCTTTTCGAAAATCCAGAAAGAGGCAGCGCGAAAAGGCCCGGATTTGGATCGGACCCGCGGTCAGATCGTTTTTAAAGCAGAAGAGGGAACATACCTCAAAAATGAACATTTCGGTCGCTGGAACTGGCCGGAATTTACCCCGGATCGTTGGGGAAAATACGATGTGGAAGTCACTTACGTCTCCATCTCTCCGAAGATGGGTTTTCAGTTTTACGTAGGGGACGCGAAATCAAAAGGCTATGCTCCGCAGTCGGGTGGGATGGAGATCGAGCATACCACCATGCTTTCTCCCATCTACATCCCCAACACCAACAGCGTTCCCGTCGGGGTTCTTTCGGGGAATAACTCGAACGGTGCCAGTTTCCAGCTCCGCAAGGTCGTCCTCACGCCCGCACCTGAAGGCGATTCCGTGAGCCAGGGAATTGATGGCACCATTACCTTGGCGGCTTCCAATTCGACCACCTATTCGAAGAAAATGCGCTACGAGCCGAAGACGGAGAAGAATTGCCTCGGATTTTGGACGGATGAGAATGACTTTGCCGAGTGGTCGTTTGAGGTTCATGCCCCTGGTGAGTTTCAGGTCCAGGTTTTTCAGGGATGCGGTGATGGAAATGGGGGAAGCGAAGTGGGATTTTGGGTGAACGAGGAACAACGCAAATTCATGGTGAAAGAGACGGGTGGGTTCCAGAATTGGAAGCCGATCGATTTGGGAACGATCAAAGTGAGTGAAGGTTCCAACACGGTCACGATCAAGCCGCTCAACAAGACCAACAAGGCGGTGATGGACATCCAAAAGGTGGTCCTGACTCCCGTTGGCTAATTTCCAATTCCAACGTTCTACTGGCTCCGAAACGGCTTGATAAACAGGGCCGGGTCGCTCCGCTCGGCTGCGAAGGTTTCCCAGACCTTGATTTCGCTGTCCTTTGGGGCGGTCAACGTTTTGCCGTTTTGGGGGAGACCAATCAAATAGCAGTCAACCGGGGCTGAAGCGCCGATCGTCCCGCGAAGTTGATCGAGAAAGTCGCCCAGATCCCGGGGCGCCAACGACCACGCTTCCACCACCAACACGATCCTCAGATCGCTTTTGCGGAGCAATTTCTCAAGAGCCGCGATCGCTTTCGTGTCTTCATCCACTTCGGCTCCGCCGGCCGGAAAGGTATCGATCACGTTGACGCGAAGCTGTTGCAGCGCGGCGACCCGAAGTTCCGGTTCGGCTGGTTTCACACCGCCCCAAAGCAGCGCCACCGCATTGTCGGCGGGCCCCTTCGTGGTGACCTCGATAGGGATGTCGGTGAGGTTTCGCCACCATTCCCGATGAATCCGCTCGGAAAACGCCAGCCCACGCAATTCAGATCGCCGCCGGAGGTCAAACCCAGTGTAGAGCAGCAATCTGGGCAAGAGCCCCCAAAACGCGATTGAGCAAACCAGAAACGGGAACCATGCCCGAGCCGATTCTTCCGCTGTAAGGATCGCCGATTCAATCGGGTCGAGAGGACTCCCCTGCCACCGAATTCGAGACTGGGCGATTTCTTCCTGATCGGGAACCCATTCCGGTTTGAACCAACTCCACGGAACTCCGAGAACCTCCGTCGCTCTCGACAATGCCGGGTTCATCGTGTTTTCCGCCGTCGTTTCCCAGCCGAACCTCACCGAAACAAAAAGGACACTACCGACCAAGGCCGCGATCGCGCCCACGTTAAACGCGATCCCCGCCGCCTGGGTCAAAAGCATGGTTGGCATGGTGAATAAACGCCGGGTTTTTGCATTTTCTCGCCACCAGACCGCCGCTTCCTTGCTCATGGTTCGCTCGGCAGTGTGGTTGACGATGCTTTGAAATCCCCGATGAGCGAACGATACAAAGGCGTGGTTTCGCCAGATCAGCCAGGCCAACAATCCGAGCAGGCCAAGGGTGAGAAAGAGCCATTGGATTCCGACCGTAAGTCCAAAGAGCAACAGCACATTGTAGGTCCGGGAATCTTCGTAGCCGAGCGTTCCGAGAACCGTGCCGGCTCCCAAAAACGCCATGAACAAGACGATCGCGGTTCCAACCGTCCAGAACGCTCCGGAAATCGCTGCGCCAGGCAGTTTGGAGGTTTCCAAGCCTGATTTCCTGGTTTGCAGCCACCGCCAGAGTGCTTTCTGCAGGGTTCTGGCGTCAGGGCGATCAATCTTTCCCGGGTCGATCCAGGGCTCGATTTCATCAGCAAAAAAGCCGTCGTTGCTTGCGTCTCCGGTCTCTTCGTCACGGCGCAACAAATACTCGAGATCGATCAATTCACTGACCGACCATTTGGGCTTGGGTGATTTCGAATCAGAAGGCAAAGCGAGGTGCTACGGTTTAGCATGTTTGACGGAAATGGCGAACAATCGTCGGCATCGAGTGATTTCCGCATTTTCCCGAGGTTTGACGCTCGAGTCCTTCTTGCTAAGCTCAGGCCATGCCCCTGAAGTTGCTTCGTCCGGTCGTGTTTGCCAGTTTGGCTTTGATTCTTGGTCTGAATGTCAGTTTGGCTCAGGAAAAAAAGAAGAAAGTGCCTGCGCCGTTCAGTTGGGTGAATCCACTCCCTGAAAGTCGCGCCAAATGGCTCCCTGCCGGAGTTCGGCACGCGGCCTTCAAAAGTCCCTCGATGGGGATTGAGGTGGGATATTTCATCTACCTGCCACCATCCTACGAAGCGGAACCGGAGACGCGATTTCCGGTTGTCTATCACCTCCATGGAGGACGGCCGGGTTCCGAGATGAAAAGCGTCAAGTTGGCGGGTTTCGTTCATGACGCGGTTCAGAAGGAGGAAATCCAGCCGACAATATATGTGTTTCCGAATGGCGGGCCAATGAGCTGGTACAATTATCCGAAAACGGAAAATGGCCTTGGTGAGGATGTCTTCGTCAAGGAACTGATTCCCCATATTGATCAAACTTATCGAACCCGGGGAAATCGCGAAGGACGTGCCTTGCAGGGATATTCTCAGGGCGGTCGTGGAACGACGCGCATCATGTTCAAGTATCCGGAACTGTGGAGTTCCGTCGCGCCTGGCGGATCTGGATACGAGCCGGAAAAACGAATTCAGGAGAACGAGGGAAGAGAGAGCGAATCGATTCGGTTTCTCCCCATTGGCTACAACGCCTGGGATCTGGCCAAGGTCTATGCCGATAAGGAGAACAAGGTTCCCCTGAAAATTCTCTTCTGGGTCGGCACCAAAGGCTTCAATTACGAGTTCAATCTCAAATACATGAGCTATATGGATGAGCTGGGGATTCCCTACGAAAAGCTCATTGTTCCTGGAGTCGCCCACACCGCAAATGGGATGTATGGGGCGCAGGGACTGGAACTGATGAAGTTTCACGATCGAAACTTCTAGCGCAAGAGTTAGGGAGCGTTTGAAAATGATGACGGACGCGCAAGTTGTTCCTCCTTTTTGAAGATTGGCTTCGCATGATCTTGATATGCGGCGCTTTTCCCGGCTGGAAATGCTGTTCGGGGCTTTGTGAGAAAGCTCATCGCCGCCCCGAGCCATCATTCCCAGTCGACAAAATCACTCGCAGCGCGTCTCGACCTCATTTTCAAACGTCCCCTAGGAATCCTCAGTTTCGCCTTCCCAAGGAATCAGCGAAACCCAGGTTGCTCCCCAACTTCCGCTGGTTTCGTCGCCCTGTTGGAAGCTGATGACCTCGGGTAGACGCTCAAGCAATCGATGAACGCCTTCGCGAAGCGTTCCCGTTCCTTTTCCATGAATCACGCGGACGCGGAGCAATCCTCTCTGCCGACACTCTCGAAAGTATTCGGGAAGCAAATCTCCAATTTCATTGGGGCGAAAGGTGTGGAGATCAATTTCGGACGTGATGGGAACTTCGACCGGCTCATCTTCGCTCATGGGCTCTCTCCAAGTGGATTACTTCTTGATTGCCGCGTCAAACCAATCGCCGCCAAAGGCGTTACCACCATTGTTGCGATTCTGGTTCTGCTTGGAGCGATCATTTCGACGAGGTTGCTTTCTTTCCTGTGACGAGCGTTGTTCGTTGGGTCTCTCGCTTTTCATCGTTAGCGAAATCCGCTTCCGGTCGAGATCGACTTCCAAAACCGTGACTTGCACTTTTTGATTCACCTTCACCACGTCGGCTGGGTCTTCGACAAACTTATCCGCCAATTGGCTGATGTGAACCAACCCATCCTGGTGCACGCCTATATCTACAAATGCGCCAAATTTGGTGACGTTGGTGACGATTCCGGGAAGCCGCATTCCTTCGCGCAGGTCTTCAGGTTTCTCGACCCCCTCGGCAAAAGAAAACACCTCGAAGGCTTTCCTCGGATCGCGCCCGGGTTTGGCAAGCTCGCTGAAGATGTCGCGCAACGTGGGGAGACCCACGTCCTCGCCCACATATTTCTCAAGCTGGATCTGTTTCCGCAGTTCTTCCGCTTTGAGCAGGTCCTCGATCTTGCAGCCCGCGTCTTTGGCCATGGTTTCGACCAATTTGTAGCGCTCCGGATGAACGGCGCTGGCGTCGAGGGGATTCTTGGCGTCCCGAATTCGGAGGAAACCCGCTGCCTGCTCAAAAGCTTTCTCGCCAAACCGAGGAACCTTCTTCAACTGGCTTCGTTTCTGGAACGGTCCGTTCTCGTTGCGATAGGCCACAATGTTGTCGGCAATCGCCGAACTGAGACCGGACACATAGGAAAGAAGTTCAGGACTTGCCGTATTGACCTCCACACCCACGGCGTTGACGCAGCTCATGACGCAGTCGTCCAGGCCTGATTTCAGGAGGTTTTGATCGACATCATGTTGATACTGACCAACGCCAATCGATTTCGGATCCAGCTTCACCAACTCAGCGAGGGGATCCATCAGGCGACGGCCAATCGAGGCCGCTCCCCGAACCGTGACGTCGTGGTCCGGAAATTCGCGACGGGCCACTTCGCTTGCCGAGTAGATCGACGCGCCGCTTTCGTTGACCATGACGATCGCGAGCGAACTCGGAAGTCCCAGTTTCTTGACAAAGGATTCCGTTTCCCGGCTGGCCGTGCCGTTGCCTATTGCAATAGCTTCGATCTTATATTGTTGGATCAGGTTCTTCAGTTTTGCGGCCGATTCGGCAAGCTTCTCGGGAGATCCAATTATGTGGATGACGTCGTGGGTAAGCAGCTGTCCCTGCGCATCCAGACAAACCGTCTTGCAACCGGTTCTGAAGCCCGGGTCCAAAGCGAGGACCCGTTTTTGCCCGAGAGGGGAGGCGAGGAGCAACTCCCTCAAGTTGTCAGCAAAGACGCGAACGGCTTCTTCGTCGGCTTTCTTACGGCTAATGACCCGCATCTCTGTCTCCATCGAGGGGAAGAGGAGGCGCTTGCAACCATCTTCCGCGGCCAACGCAACTTGATGGCCACAAGAGTCGTTCGCGGTGACGAAATGGCGTTCGGCGGACCGGAATCCGCGTTCCTGTGGGATCTCGATCTGGACCCGCAAAAAGCCTTCCTTCTCTCCACGGCGAATCGCGAGCAACCGATGGGAAGGGATGGACTCCAGCTTTTCACTCCAATCAAAGTAATCGCGGAATTTCGCGGCATCCGCTTCAGTCTCCTTTTTCTTGATGACCTTGGATAGAATCGTTCCTTCCTTCTCAAAGATTCGACGGACTTCACTGCGCACGCTGGTTTCGTCACTGACTCGTTCTGCAATGATGTCCCGCGCTCCAGCCAGGGCCGCCTCAACGTCGGGCACTTCCAATTCAGCATTAATATAGTTGGCCGCTTCCGTCTTGGGTTTGCCGCCTGTGCCCTGCTGATTGAGCAGGAATTCGGCGAGCGGCTCCAAGCCTCGTTCTTTGGCGATGGTGGCTCGGGTCCGGCGTTTGGGGCGA
Organism: uncultured bacterium; assembly: GCA_963977015.1. GTDB lineage: Bacteria > Verrucomicrobiota > Verrucomicrobiia > Verrucomicrobiales > DEV007 > JBCDHN01. Next base: position 365,559 of record CAXBMO010000001.1, read on the forward strand.
AACGGCGCGTAGATGTCTTCCAACGCATGAAGGGTATCGGCCGCGTTCAGGCTTTTGCCCAACTCTTCGGTAAGGAGGTTGCGTTCCTTCAGGGATTTGAGAATCGACTCACGGCGAGACTCCAATTCGCCGAGTTGCAGGAGTCGGTCCCTGATCTGGGCGATCACCACTTCATCCAGGGAGCCTGTCGCTTCCTTGCGGTAACGAGCCAGAAACGGAACCGTCGCTCCTTCCGAGAGCAGTTTGATGGTGGTTTGAACCTGCCCGGGGCGGAGATTCAGCTCCTTTGCGATTTGTGCTGAGAAGTCGGTTTTGGGAAATGTTAGGGCCATGGTCGATCTGTTACGCAGACTGTGACGAATCGCAAACGGGGAATGCTGGTTGGGGTTTCGCTTCAGGGAACGGTGTTGGAGGTTCCCAGCAAGTCATTCACGGCTTTGTTCGCGACTCGGATGATGTATTTGTTGGGTTGATCCTTGAGCGCAGCCTGCAATTCCGGAAGTGCCGGTTTCGCTGCTTCGTCGAGTTCGTCCAGGGCGATCGCGGCTTGAAGTCGAGCCCATTCCTGATCGCCGCTCAATTCCCCGGCCAACGCCGGAACGCCGAGTTCCTCAAGTCCCATCCGGCTCAATGCGCGTGCCGCCGCGATTCTCACACTCGGTGCGGAGTCCTGCAATGCGTGCTTCAGTTGTTGAATCAAGGCCGGTGTCGGTTCAGGCGGAGTGTTGCCGATTCCGGTGGCGGCCCAGTATCGAATCGCAGCGTCCTCATGATTCAATGCCTCCTGAAATTTGGACGGTTCGGTATCCTTGCTCGCCGCAAGAGTGGCGATCTCCGTGAGTTCAGCGAGAAATCCGATTCCTCCATCGCGATGCAGAATCTCGTAGCGCGATCCCGCCGCTTTCTCGCGAATCGCGATCTCACTTTCGGGAAGCAATCCGAGGTCTCCGGTTTCGTTCTGCCATTGCCGCAACGCGGAACGCATCTCCGCAATCTGCTTCTCGTATTGCGGATCGTTGGCAAGGTTGTGGATTTCGTGAGGATCTGCCTCGAGGTCGTAGAATTCTTCGGCGGGTTTCGTTTCGGCCGAAAAGAGTTTCCCTGCCTCTGTGAGACCATTGTTTTGTTCCATCTTCCGGATCTCCCGCATGGTTGCCCCTTTCTCCGGAGTATTCATATATTGATAATACGGCTTCAACGATTCGAAGTTGCGAATATAGCGAAACCGTGGTCCTCGAACCGCGCGAATGATGTCATAACGTTCGTCCATCCGATCCCGAGCCCCGAAGACGTAGTTTGGTTTCTCCGTGAGGTTTTCACCGAGAAATGCTCGTCCCTGCATGTGTTCTGGAATCGAGATCCCGGCCAAGTTCATCACGGTCGGGCCAAAATCGACGGAGCTGACGAGCTGTGCGTCAACGCCGGGGGACTGGTTCGGAATGCGAACGATCAGTGGAATTCGCGTCCCGGAATCATAAAGCCATCGTTTGGCGCGGGGCATGCCGATTCCGTGATCGGACCAGAAGAAAACGATCGTATTCTCCAGCAACCCAGCCTCTTTCAACGTCTTTAGGTGATCGCCAGCCCAGGCGTCCATTGCGGTGATGAGTTCATAATTCCGTTTCCAATCTTCACGAACCGTAGGGGTGTCTGGATAGTAGGGAGGAAGAGTGGTCAAGGCTGCGGGATCCTGGCGTTGGTCCGGCAAAAGATCCTTGGTTACGCTTTGATACTTGGATTTGCTGGCAATGCCGCTTTCGTGGCATCCCGTAAAGTTGAATACGGCAAAGAAAGGCTGGTCTTCGTTGCGATTCTTCCAATGAGCTTTGGAGCCATTGCTATCCCAAATTTCGTTGGTTCCGGGTTTGCCAAACTGATAGTCGGTTTTGCTATTGTTGGTGCAGTAGTAGCCGGCTTCGCGAAGATAGATGGGAAACGGTTTTACAAAATCCGGAAGGGTGGCGTTGCACCGCATGTGATGGGTGCCGATCGCTGTCTGATACATTCCGGTGATGATCGTCGAACGGCACGGGGCGCAGACTCCCGCTGCGGTAAAAGCATGGGTAAACCGTGTGCCTTCCGCCGCCAGCGCATCAAGATTTGGCGTGATGGCGTGAGGATCGCCGTAACATCCCAGATGGGGACTGATGTCTTCGGCTGAAAGCCACAAAATATTGGGGCGATCGGCGCCTTGCACCACAAGGGAAAAAAGAATCGAGAAAGCGAGGGCAACGAGCGGGGTTTGCATGAACTCACCTGACATTGCGCTGAGGAGATTGCAAATCCCGGAATCCTGCTCTAACTCTCAACGATGAACCCCATCTCTCGACTTTCCCGCCGCGAACTCCTTGGAACTTCCGCTCTTGCTGCCGGCGGAATACTGGGAGCCTCAGCCCAATTGTCCCAGGCTGCGCAGGAAACCCCTGCGTTCAAATACTGTCTCAACATGTCGACCATCCGCGGCCATGAACTCGACGCTGCGCAGGAGATTGAGGTTGCGGGCAAGGCCGGATACGACGCCATCGAACCCTGGTTTCGCAAAATCAATGCCTACGTCGAAGCTGGCGGAACGCTGGCCGACCTGAAGAAACGCCTCGACGATCACGGTCTCACCGTCGAAAGCGCGATTGGTTTTGCTTCCTGGATTGTTGATGATGAGGAAAAGCGCGCTGCCGGTTTCGAAGAAGCCAAGCGTGATATGGACACCATTGCCCAGCTTGGAGGGAAACGGATCGCGGCGCCGCCGGCTGGAACACGGGAAGCCGTCGATCTCGATAAGGCCGCCGAACGCTACTTCCAGCTTCTGGAGCTGGGTAAGCAGATGGGAGTGGTTCCCCAGGTGGAGATGTGGGGGGGGCATCCTGCGATTGGAACGGTCGAGAAAGCGATTTATGTCGCCCTGCGGTCCGGTCACCCCAATGCCTGTTTCCTCGGCGACGTTTATCATACCTACAAAGGCGGTTGTAGCTTTGAATCCTTCAAGCTCCTTGGGCCCAATGCGCTCCAAGCCTTCCACATGAACGACTATCCAGCTGATCCGCCATGGGAAACCATCAAGGACGCGGATCGGGTTTATCCCGGCGACGGCATTGCTCCGGTGGTTGACCTGTTGCGGACATTTGTCAACATAGGCGCCAGCCCGGCCCTTTCACTGGAACTGTTCAACAAGAGCTACTGGGCAAAACCGGTTGATGAGGTCGCCAAGACCGGCCTAGAAAAAATGCGGGCCTGTGTCGCCGCAATCTGAACCGTTCGTAATCCATTGCGTAGTCATGATCATTGAAGAAGAAGAGGCTCCCGAAGCCGAAATCACGTTCACCGAATCCCGGGTTCTGGGCTGTCTCCTTGAGAAGGAAAAGACGACTCCGGATCACTATCCCATGACGCTGAATGGCCTGCAAAGTGCCTGCAATCAGAAGTCGAGCCGCGAGCCCGTCACGGAATTTGATGAGTGCGTCATCGAAAACGCCCTTATGACGCTGCGGGACAAGCATCTCGCCGCCATGGTGCGCCTCTCCGGCTCACGCGTCCCCAAATACAAGCATACCTTCGAAAATAACTACAACCTGGACGAAGGGCAAATTGCCCTGCTCTGCGTCTTGATGCTTCGAGGGATCCAAACCGCCGGCGAGCTGAATCAACGCACCGAGCGCATCCACAACTTCAGCTCCGTCGCCGCCGTCGAGCATACGCTCGAAACCCTGATCGACTATCCGCCCGGAGCGCTTGTGCGGAAACTTCCGCCCGGTCATGGCCGTCGCGTCACCACTTACGCGCATTTGCTGTGCGGTGAGCCGGAGAATCAACCGATCGCGGTTTCTGCCGGTGGCGGGTCCGTCTCTACCGAACAAATCGTCTTGGAAGAAGAAGCCTCCTGGCGCAAAAAGCTGGAAGACGAAGTCGCGGCTCTGCGGACCGAAGTCGCCGAACTCCGCGAAACGCTGGAGCAGTTCCGGCAACAGTTCGAGTAAACGCGAGTCGTGCGACGGATTCCAGCCGCGTTCGAAACTCAGAAGTTTCAATGCCCCTTGGTCGCCTCGTCTCCCGAGCCCTTCGCGGTAGGGCCGAGTAACTCAGCTCGTAGGACCGTGGCGTCTGCTTCGTAATGCGGTCAACCGGCCCCTTCTACGGGCCGCGAAGTTGAGCTAACCAAAATCCGCCAAAGTTTCTCTGGAGCGGCGAAATCGCAATCAACGACCAGTGGAGCGTTGGTGCTTCTACGGATTTTGCATGTTTTTGTGATATCGCCGAAGAGAGTGCTTGCGTCAGGCTGGGGGGTTCTTACAATTGTGACGATTTTGTTACAATAATAACGTCTAAGCAGATGATGAAGACGGGACGTCCCTGCCTCATTTACTTCGGTGCCGGAGATGGTCCCGGTTTTCTCCCGCGTCTGCCGGAAGGGGGCGAAGACGCGTTGCGACGCCGAATCGACGTTGTTCATCCCCTGCGATCTGACGCAAAAGATCGCGTGGTGCAGGATCCAAACATGCCACTGGGCGCCATCACAGAAGTGCTCAATCAACTATGACCATCGAATTCATTGGCTTACCAGGTGTCGGGAAATCCTACATCTGCAGGCGCCTCTTTGAAGTTTGCGAACCACCTGGGGGAGCTGAGGCTATTCACGTTGCACCCGCAGCAGAGGATCAGCGCCGCGTTGCCCATTTGGCTGCCAAGTTGCATCGTGCCACCCTGTTCTTGCTGCGCCATCCGCTGGTGACTGGCAGGATTCTTCATTGCGTTGGCCGCAGCGCCCAGAAATCTTCCCTCGAAGCGGTGTTCAAGGCGGTCAACCTGTTGTCTGAACTGCAGGCGGTAGACAGAACTCAAGGCGTTTCGGTAATCGACCAAGGGGTGCTCCAGGCCATTTGGTCCGTGTTGTTGCGCGGGCGCAATTGTCAGGACGAGCGCCGATTCCTGGAGTTGGTCCGCCCTTGGCTCCCATCCGTCGTGATTTTCGTCGTCGCTGAGCGTGAGGAGAACATTCGGCGGCTTCGGACGCGTCTCAATGGCCAGAGTCGTATTGATGGCCTTCCTGCCGGAGAGATCGAGGCGGAACTCATTCGGGGAACGAACCTGCTTGAGCAAATTTTTAAAGAGTGGAAGGAGGTTGTCTCAGACGGGCGCGAACTGCGAGTCGTCAATCAAGGGGACTTCAGTCCGAGCATGGTCGCTTCATTATTGCCTGAATTGCTCTCCCGGGAAGCGACCCTGCATCAGGCGGTGTTTGCGGATAGACGCGGCTGACGCGCCAGGATGGAGGCCGCGAAAGCGGTTGGTCTTCGCTGCGCTCGGCGATCTGGTTCTCCAATCGCGATTGGCTCGGAAGAGCCCGTCACGGAGTTCGATATTGGGCTGATTGAGTTATGGCAGGTGAGGAATCAGTGGGGAGTAACGCGCGTTTCGGGACTCGAACATCGAGCGGCTCGTTCCCTTGCCTCAAAAGGGGAGTGAGCGGGGCTTTTCGGAAATGCGAATAGTTCTCAAAAATGATTGATCAATCCTGACAAGGCAGCTAGGTGCCCTAACGTTACTCTAAAATGGCGGCGTTGAAGCTGGTTTCACGCCAATGCTCCGCGTTGAGTTTCAGATCCATACCCAAACCGATTCCGCTTAATTTCCGAGCAACGCCAATGCCTCTGAATCCGATTTTCACCCCTCTCAACGTGTCTCGCCTCGCATCGAATCCCTCACAATTCTCCTATCGTGGCGGTGTTCGTCGGCTTTGGGATACGACCGTGAAATTCTCCGCAGCTACCAACTTTTCACTGGCGGCATCTCGAAGCGAGGTCTGGGACGCTTAGTGGAACTTGTCACTTCGCGTTAGGCACGAGGCGGCTCGAAAGAGTCCGCCGAGATAGATCTACGATGATGCTTCGCGTGGGCATTCGCCGTTTTTTGAACTGATCGCACAACTACATGAATCTCAAATCAATCCGTTTTTCCCACCTTTATCTCCTGGCTCTTTCCGGCCTGTTGATGGGACCCGCCACCGGCGATACGACGATCACGATCACCGGTGATCCTTCTGATCCGGCCACTGGGACGGTCTCCGTGAACGGTGAGAACGGGGCGGGTATCTCTGATTCTGGAAGGAGCAATACAACCAGTCTTGATTTCGAGGGTGTCTTCCGGATCCGACAAGGGATTAGCGATAGTGCGATCTTTTTTGGGGTTCCCCGTGACAGTATCGACTTTACGAATGATGAAATTGATTTTCAGTTCATCGATTTGGATTCGCCCTTCGACGTGACTTTGAATGGGGTGGCTGTCGCCGGTGTCATATCCAATCTGTTCTTGGACGATAATGTTGGCGATGATTTTGGGTTCGGCCTGGGAACGGCAACCCTGGAGACGGGAGAGGATCCTCGGACCTACTCGATTGCATCCCAATCCTCCACGTTCACGTTTCCAAATCCTTCCGGGTTTAACGCGTTGAATCTCGGTAGTTACTCTCGAATCAGTCGAATATTTGGCGACTCCTGGACTCTGGTAATCCAGGAGGTCCCCGCCCCGGTGTCGGGAGACGGTGGGAGCGAAGTTCTCCTCACGGTAAACCGGCGGGGTTCGCCGACGATCGTGATCCTCCCGACTGTTCCAGAGCCCGATCCCGAGCCGGTCATGATCATCGACGTCGGAGCGCAACTTTCGGCGGAGACGACCGGCCAGGCGGTGAGTAATAGCGTGAACCAGGGCGGTCGCGGCAGTTTCACTGGATTCACCAATGGCGTTTCCAATCACCTCAACGGGATGACCGGGCTCGGTGGATTGGGCGGCGGCAATGGCGGGACGGCTTCGGTTCGTGCCAACACCCAGCTCAACGTCCGCATCGCCGGGGTTTCGAACCGTTGGCAGAGACCGAACAAGACCGCGAGCGTGATCGCGGGAGTGATGTCCGAGCCGCTTTCGGTCGAGACGTATGTGCCGCAGTGGGAGCTTTACACGATGGGCGCGTTTAACCTCCAGGATCAGGACGCGATCGGACTGGCGCCGGGTTACACGTCGGATGCCTTCTCCGGCGGGGTCGGGATCGAGCGGCGTCTGGGGAACCATTTTTTGGTGGGGGTCGCGACGACCCTGGGCGAGAACTCCATCGAAGCCGGCGGTGGCGCGGGCGGGACGGACATCGATGGCGTGGTGCTGGATGCTTACGGGGTTTACGCGAAGGATCATTTCTGGACCAGCCTCCGCTATGGGATCGGGTTCATGGATCTGGACATCAACCGCAACGCCTTTCCCGGTGCCACCGCGCGGGCGGAGACGGATAGCCTGAATCACGTGATCAGTTGGGGCGGGGGCCTGAATCTTCCGCTGAATTTGTTTGGAATGGAATTCATCCACGGGCCGAATCTGGGGCTGGATTACACCACGGGGAAGATCGACGGGTATCGCGAAAGCGGAGCGGGGGCGTTTAACCTGGTGGTCGATGATCACGCCTACGGCAGCCTGCTGAGTGAGGTGGGCTGGACCCTTGCCAGGGAGCACGATCTCGGAAAGCTGGGGCGCGGCTGGCTTCAACTGCGCGCAGGCTGGAATCACGAGCATCTGCTGGACGAGAGCCAAACGGAAATCCAGTTCGAGACCAGTCCCATCAGCGTCTTCGATCCGGCGACGGGAACGACGACCGCAGGCCCCGATGTGAGCGGTCGCAGCCACAATCCCACTCCGCAGAATGATTACATGAGCGTGGGCTTGCACTTGACGCAATTTCTCGGCGCGAAGCAGCGCTGGGTGTTGCGGACCGGGTATCAGACGCAACTCTTCCGCAGCGACTTCAGCGAGCATTACGGATACATGCGGGCGGGGTTCCGGTTTTAGGGAGCCCTGCGATACAAGGGTTGCATTTTCCTGACACATCGCTCCCGTTTGGCGATGGAAAAGAAGTTCCAAGATCGCCACCTTGGCGCGAATTCGGAGGTTGCCGCAGAAATGGCGGGCGTCGTGGGGTATGACTCGGTGGATGCGCTGATCGAGGCGACGGTCCCGGAGCAAATTCGCCGCAAGGCCGCGTTGGAGCTTCCGGAACCACTGAGCGAGGCGGGCGCGTTGGCGAGGATTCGTGCGGTGATGGGGCAGAATCAGGTTCGGCGCAGTTTGATCGGCCAGGGCTATTACGATTGCGTGACGCCGCCGGTCATCTTGCGCAATATCTTGGAGAATCCGGGGTGGTACACGGCTTACACGCCGTATCAGGCGGAGATTTCGCAGGGGCGACTGGAGGCGTGTCTGAATTTTCAAACCATGGTGGCGGATTTGACCGGGTTGCCGGTGGCGAATGCGTCGCTGCTGGATGAGGGAACGGCGGCGGCGGAGGCGATGAGCATGTGTGCGAGCGGGAAACCCAAGGCGAACCAGTTTTTCGTGAGCGAGAAATGTCATCCGCAAACCATCGCCGTTCTGCAAACGCGCGCGGAGCCGCTCGGGATCGAGCTGGTGATTGGCGACCATGCGGAGGTGGAGTTTTCGCCCGAGATGTTTGGGGCTCTATTGCAATATCCCGATACGGAGGGGCGGATTGAGGATTATGCAGAATTTACGGAAAAGGCTCACGCGGCGAAGGTATTGGTGGTGGTGGCGACGGATTTGCTGGCGCTGGCGTTGTTGAAGCCGCCGGGGGAATTTGGGGCGGACATCGCGGTGGGGAACAGTCAGCGTTTTGGGGTTCCGTTGGGCTTTGGCGGTCCCCATGCCGGATTCATGGCGTGTTCGGATGCGTTGAAGCGGAAGTTGCCGGGGCGACTCGTGGGAATCTCCAAGGATGCGGCGGGCAAGCCGGCCTACCGGCTCTCGCTCCAGACGCGCGAGCAGCACATCCGTCGCGATAAGGCGACGAGTAATATTTGCACGGCGCAGGTACTTCTGGCGGTGATCGCGTCGATGTATGCGGCGTATCATGGCCCGGCCGGGTTGAAGGCGATTGCGCGTCGCGTTCACGGGTTAACGCGTGCCCTGGCCAAAGGATTGGGAGTGGAGCCGGGGTTCGATACGGTGAAGTTGCCACCCAACGATGATGCCTGGGAAAAAGCGCGGGAGTCCGGATTCAATCTGCGACGCTTGGATGAAGGAATTGGCGTGAGTTTGGATGAGCGATCGACCTTGGAAGAGGTAAACACGCTGATTGGGTTTTTCGGCGGCGAAACTCAGAAGGAGGCAGCGCGGGCGGGGATCGACGGAAAACTCTCCCGCGAGTCGGATTTCCTAACGCATCCGGTGTTTCACGCTTATCACACCGAGACCGAGATGATGCGTTACCTTCATCGGCTCGAGACGAAGGATTTGGCGCTCAACACCAGCATGATTCCGCTCGGAAGCTGCACCATGAAGCTGAACGCGGCTGCGGAGATGATGCCGTTGAGCTGGGTTGAGGTGAATGGGCTCCATCCCTTTGCTCCGCGCGACCAGTGGAAGGGGTATGCGCAACTCATCTCTGAATTGGAGGCGTGGCTCGCCGCGTCGACCGGTTTTGACGCCGTCTCGCTGCAACCGAACGCCGGTTCCCAAGGCGAATACGCGGGGTTGCTCGCGATTCGGGACTTCTTCAAGGCAAAAGGGGAAACCCAGCGCACGATTTGCCTGATCCCGACGTCGGCACACGGAACCAATCCAGCGAGTGCGGTGATGGCGGGGATGAAGGTGGTGCCGGTTGCCTGCGATGAACATGGCAACATCGCGATCGACGACTTGCGGGCGAAAGCGCAGCAGTATTCCGCGAATCTCGCGGCGCTCATGGTGACGTATCCCTCCACACACGGGGTGTTTGAAGCCGGGATTGTCGAGATTTGCCGAATCATTCACGACAATGGTGGCCAGGTTTACATGGATGGCGCGAACATGAATGCGCAGGTCGGGATTTGTTCGCCGGCTGAGTTGGGGGCGGATGTGTGCCACCTGAATCTGCACAAGACGTTCTGCATCCCTCACGGCGGCGGTGGACCGGGCGTCGGTCCAATCGGGGTGATGAAGCATTTGGCTCCCTATCTCCCCGGTCACCCGGAATTTCTGGAACGCTCGGAAGGCGCGGTGAGCGCCGCACCGTTTGGCAGCGCCTCGATCCTGACAATCTCCTGGATGTACATCGCAATGATGGGAGCCGAAGGGTTAACGACGGCAACCAAGCTGGCGATCCTCAATGCCAACTACATTGCGCACCGGCTTCAGGATCATTTCCCGGTGCTCTATCGTGGGCAGAATGGGCTTGTGGCGCACGAGTGCATTCTCGATCTGCGCCCGTTCAAGACCAGGGTGGGAGTCGAGGTTGAGGACGTCGCCAAACGGCTGATGGACTATGGCTTCCACGCGCCGACCATGAGCTGGCCGGTGACGGGGACGCTGATGATTGAGCCAACCGAGAGCGAGTCCCGAGCGGAACTCGACCGGTTTTGCGAAGCGATGATTGCGATTCGCGGAGAGATCGCCGCGATTGAATCCGGGAATTCGAATCCGGAAGACAACCCCTTAAAACACGCGCCGCATACGGCGGACGTGTTGCTTTCCAATTCGTGGAATCGCGCGTATTCGCGGGAACTGGCTGCTTTTCCGGCGGACGGGTTGCGGGAGTCGAAATACTGGCCCCCCGTCAGCCGGATTGACAACGTCTACGGAGATCGGAATCTGATCTGCACCTGCCCAAGTGTTGGGGAGATGGCAGAGGAGGATTGAAGCCTTATGCTCCTGCGAGGGAATCCTTGATGTATTCGAGGCCGAAGGTGTAAACCTCTTCCGGGCTTTCGAAAAGCGGACGCCAGACGCGAGTCGCGGCGGCCAGATCGGGAAGGAAATCGCCAAACGCCTCGATCACATACCAGTTGTCGTAGCCGTTGCGTGCGAACGTCTGGATCGTCTGGCGGATCGGGGTGTGATCCTTGCCGGGAGTTCCACGATCGTTGGCAGAGATGTGAACGTGCTTAATGACATCCAGATTGGGCAGGATCACGCCAAGAGGATTCTTCTCCTCAATGTTGGCGTGAAAGGTGTCATACATCGTGAAGAAGTTGGGGTGGTTGACCCGCTTCACGTAGGCATTTGCCTGTTCCATCGTGTTGAGGAAGTGGCACTCGAAACGGTTGAGTGCTTCTACGGTGAGGCGAATGTTGGCGCCTTGCGCGGCGTCAGCCATTTGGCGGTGTCCTTCAGCTCCCCATTCCAATTCTTCTTCCGTTGCGCCTTTCCCGGTGAAGTTACAAAGCTCCTGATAGTAGGGGCCGCAAATATTGTCGATTCCCGCGTTGTGGCCACATTCGACGACCTTCTTGAGGTGATCGATTCCCTGCTGGCGATGCGTTGGATTGGTGCTGATCAGGCTCTGCTCGTCCGTCGGGCAAATGGTGACGGAACAACGTTCCAAACCATTGTCGTCACAGGCTTGGCCGATCTTTTTGTAGTGTTCGGGATCGCTGGTGTCGAAAATCGGAAATTCGACTCCGTCATAGCCAGCGGCCTTGAGTTTTTCCAGAATGGGAAAGTCTTTTTCTTCGACGTGTCCCGTCCACAGCAGCAGGTTGAATCCGATCTTCATTGCGGGTCTTTAGCAAAGCCTGCAGATTCGTGCAAGCGGTAAGCGTGGGACGCGGGGCTTTGTCGGTGCGTTTTGCGATCAGGGAATCGCAAGAACATCGCCGGGGCGAATGAGGTTTGAATCCAGGGAATTCGCTTGCTTGAGGGCGTCAACCGAAGTGCCATGGCGGCGGCTGATGCTGAAAAGCGTGTCCCCGGAAATGACCTTGTATCGAGCTGTTGGGGTAGATGCGTAGGAGGGAGGGGTAGGGGGCGCAGGGGGTTTTGGCATTTCCGAAGACACGATTTCAACAGGATCAGTGCCGGCATATGGATCCGGAGTTACAGAGACGACTTCCACGTAGTCCGAATTCTGGGGGTAAGGGCCAGGCGGAGGGTTGTAAGGGGAAAAGTATTCACCTTCGCCATAGGGATTCGCGCCGTCATCGCCGTAAGGGGCGTTATACGCGTCGTTGCTATCGGAGGCTTGCGGGTAGGTGTCCGCGTTACGGCTGGATTGGCAGCTGGCGAGGAAGGCAACTGTAGCAAACGCGGCGAGGGATGTGACTACATGTTTCATTGGGAAAAGTTGTTTATCTGTAACAATAGATAAATTATCAAATATGAATGTCAATAATAATAACATAAATCGCGTTGCGGTTGTGGATTGGGGGATCCCGCTTTTTCTCGCCAAAGTTGCGCCGACAGCGGATCTGAGGTTTGATACGCCAATGAGGGTCATCACAATGTTAGCGATTTTCAGTCTGGTTTTCCCGCTTCTGGCCGGTGCCGGAATCAATACGCAAGGTGGATTGATCGAGATGGAGATGGTTAGTGAGGTGCGCTCGGTTCAACCGGGGAAACCATTTTCGGTCGGGCTGAAGATCTGGCACGCGCCGGGCTGGCATACCTACTGGCGCCAACCGGGAATTGTCGGGGTTCCGACTTCGCTGGACTGGACGCTGCCCGAAGGCTTTGAAGCGAGCGAGATTCGGTGGCCGGCACCGGAACGAACCAAAATGGCGTCGTTGACGGCCTGGGGCTACGAACGCGAAGTCTTGTTGATGGTCGAGATCACGCCGCCGAAGACGTTGGAACCGGATGCCGAACTTCACTTTTTGGCGAAGGGGAGCTGGATGGCTTGCGCGACGACGTGTCATCCGGGGTTTGGCGAGTTTAAGCTGAGTTTGCCCGTTAATTCCTCGGAGCAACCGGACTGGAACCCCGAAACGCGGGATCGCTTCGAACAAACGCGGGCTGAATTTCCCCGGGAGTTGGAGGGATGGAGCGCATCAGTCGCGGAAGGAAAGGACAACGAAATTCTCCTGAAATTCACCAATTCGGGAGGTGAGCCACTTCCCGAAACTGCAGAAATCTATTTCTACTGTTTTGATGAACAGGTTCATTCGGACATGCCGCAGCCGACGACGCGAAATCCCGACGGTAGTCTGACGATTCGCCTCAAAAAGCCGGGGTTTGCGCCGAAAAACCCAAAAGAACTCACTGGAATAATCTACAACTCAGGAGGTTGGGATTCCAAACCCGGCGGGCAATTTGCGAGGGTTGCAGCTTCCTGGTAGGTGGCTATGCTTGGCGCGTAGCTATGGGAAAACGAAAGTTCAAGCAAAAAAAAGCCCCTGAAAATCATACCCGCACCAAGTGGTGTGAGGTAATGGAATCGTCGATTCACAATCGAGGGGTTTTTGCACGACGCACCATCCCTGACGAAACCAAAATTCTGCAATACGTCGGCGAAAAAATCGACAAGGATGAGAGTAATCGTCGTGGGTTGGCCCAAATGGAAAAGGCGAAAGAAACTGGCGGGGCCGGGGTCTACATCTTTACGCTGGACGATGAGTGGGACATCGATGGTGACTCGGAAGCGAACATCGCGCGTCTCATCAATCACAGTTGCGAGCCGAATTGTGAAGCCTACATCGATGAGGAAGAGGGCGAAATCTGGATCTGGTCAATCAAAGACATCGAGCCGGGGGAAGAGCTGTGCTTCAACTACGGATTTGATTTGGAGAACTACGAAGATCATCCCTGTCGTTGCGGGACCTCGAATTGCGTCGGCTACATCGTGGGTGAAGACTATTGGGGCGATCTCGAGAAGAAGCTGGCGGAAGAAGAGGCGATTTAACGGTTGGCGTCTCAGTGGAGAAAAAATACGTCCTGAGGAGGCAAGGCGAGGGCCTTCTCCAGCAACTCCGGCCCGTCTGATTCCTGTGCAAAGCGTTCGGTGAGGTAGGCGTGGAGGAATCTGTCCTCGCGGAGCTCCTTCAATCCGATTTGAACCATTAATTCGTCCATTGTCTCTGCCCGGTGCTGTTTCATTGCGACGTCTCGAAGGTTGGGAAACTCTTCCAGCTTTTTCCGCATGGTTGAGTGTTTTGACTTGAAGAGAATGAGCCGCTCTCTCGCTTCGCGATCAATCACCGCATTCGTGATCGCGTTTCCCATATCGCGATCCAGCTCCTGAAAAAAAATGGGGTCGTGGCGAAGGAGTTCCTCGATGGCGCGCTGTTTGGTGGCGAGATCCGCGTCCGGATCTTCGATGGTGGTGAAGGCAACGGTTCTTGGCCCGAGGCCCTGAATCAGGCCGGGAAACTGCATCCACGCCGGCAGCACCCAGTTGAATTTGATGTAGGCTCCGGAGAGGAGCATCCCGGCGACAATTCCGATCACCAATCGAGTAAAGCCCCCGTTGTCTGATTTGCTGGAGTCTGACATGCTGCACCGTATGCGAAATTTCCGATCCCCAAACGCAAAAAAGCCCAAGGGATTGAACCCTCGGGCTTTTTCAAAAATTGTCGGTTAAGACGAGGAGCGTCTGACTAGCTCGTTGCTTTCACCGCAGCGACTGAATCAGCCTTGTTGTGCTCGCTCACGACTTTCACTTTTCCACCTGCGATATCTTCGATGGTGGCTTCTTCACCATCAGCGTTGGTCACTTTGGTGGTTGGGAGAATCTTGATTGGTTTCTTGAGGTCACCGCCAGACAAGGTTTTGGTCTCGGCGTTGTAGGTGAACGTGCCTACGTTGTCGACTTTCTTGCCGCATCCGGCGAAAACGGAACCTGCACCGAGGCTGATGACTGCGATGATTGAGAGAACTTTCTTCATTCGATTAATTTTGAGGTTTGGATGTTCTGCCAAGATGAGTCATGGGGAGACATCTTGTCGAGCATTGTTACAATATTAGTCACGTTTTGGCTGCCCCTTTTATTTCGTTGGAATCTGATTTTTCCCAAACTCTGAATACACCATGCGCTGGAATCTCTGCACCGTAGGAAAACCTTCGCTCGATTATGCCAAATCGGGTTCTCAAGACTATCTCAAGCGAATCCAGCGCTACACAAAGATTGACTGGAATCAAATTCGCGAAGCTGGCAGGGAGTCGAACAGCGAGCAACTCCTCAAATCCAGCCAGGGCAGTCTTCGAATCGTGTTTGATGAGCGCGGAGATTTGATCTCGACCAAGGAATGGGTTCGCAGGATTGACGGATGGGAGATGGACGGAACCAAAACGGTCAGCTTGATCATCGGCGGTGCGGAAGGGCATTCCCGGGAGCTTCGCGAATCCGCGGATTGCGTCTGGAGTTTGAGCGGGCTCGTCATGCAGCATGAATTGGCCCTGCTCGTGGTGCTGGAAGGTCTTTATCGCTGCTACACCATCAAACGCGGCGAGCCCTATCACCGGGACTGACCGAGCAGGAGATCGATGAGAATCGGACTCAATTCCGGATCAACCCGGATCATTCGGGATTGAACCTGGGGATGTCGTCGTTCCGCGTTGCCGGAAAAAATCGCTTCCAACTCCCCTCGGCTGCGGCGGGAGCCGAGGTCGTCCAACGATGGCGGCAGAAAATCTTCGCGGTCGAGAGCGTAGGGATTTCCCGCGCCAAAATAAGGCTCCCGGGAGGTTTCGGGGCCGCCTCTTCCATCCTGGGTATGGCAGGCAAAGCAATCCCAGCGCATTAATTCCCTCGTTAGCTCTGGTGCAGGTGTTTCGTCCAGATTTTTCAATGCCAGTTTGATGGACTTGCGTTGGGCGACACCCAGATAGAAATAGGGAACCCCGCCCTCGGTCGGAAGTTCAGCGAGACAACCCACATCTTCGGCCCTCAACGTGGCCAGCGGCGGCGCGCTCGCCAAATTCGGTAGTCCGAGATCGTGACACGCCGCGCAGCCTTTCGTGGTAAACAGGGCACGTCCGGTTTCCGCCAGAGCGGCGTCGATTGCCGGGTGACGAGCATTCGGATCAGTAACCTCGGGACCAGCTTGAAGGTAGGCGGCCAAATCTGCGGCGTCCTGCTCGTTCAAACCAAAATCGGGCATCCGCGTAGACGGGTGAAACGCTGCCGGGTTCATGAGATAGCGGGTTAGGAAATCGACCGACCAATAGGCCGCAAGCCGGATCGGCAGGGAAGGTAATGCGGGAGGTTCCTGAATGGTATCTTCCGCGAGGGAAGGAGCGCGATAGTCGACGTCGGGCGCGTGACAGCCCACGCAGCCAATCGTGTGATAGAGGTTCTTGCCGCGATCTGGGATCCCGAGAAGCAGCGGCTGGTTCTCGTTCCTGGTTTGCGAGAGCAGAAAGTGAAACAGCGCATCGAGTTCTTCCGGATCGCGATCACTCGCCGCGAAAAGGCTGGGCATTCGCGTTCCCCGTTTCAAGTAGCGGGGATTGCGAATCAGCACCTGGAGAGCGGCTGGATCGCTGATTCGAGTCGCAATTTGCTGCAAATCCGGTCCGGGAGAGCCCGGAAGCCGATTCCGTAAATTCGCAGGGGGTTGGTGGCAGCCCACACAGTTCAATTCGCTGAGCAACAGCTCGCCACCTTGCCGCAAATAATCGGGATCGTCGTTCTCCGTGAAAAATCTCTCAAACCCAGCAATGAACGGATGGCTCACCTCTTCGGCATGCGCGGGGTGCGCGTTGACGAGCGCGCGAGGCATGGCAACGAGCAGAAAGATGGTGAGAAATCGAAAAGTGGCCATGAAGCAGCGTTAGTTTAGCGTTGGACGACACTGGGCCAATGAGAATTTGCAGAACGTGCCGGGGGGAAACCCCAAAAAGAAAAGGCCGCCATCACATTCTTCATGCGATGACGGCTTTGTGGAGGGCTTTTGAGGATTAAAGGGGGGCCACTGCTGTTGGAAACGGGAAGGTCAGTGGCTGGCGAATTCGCAAGGGGTTAGGTTGCGGAGGTTAATTCCCCAGATTCCATTTTATCCCGAAATTGGCGGCTCCATTTGCGGAACGCGGTCTTGGCCCGTCCCCAGCGGCTCAGGCCTCCAATGACCTCGTTCTTGCCGGTGCGATCCTTGTCAATGACTGCAAAATAACGCTCTTTGGTAACCGAATCCACAACCTCGGCTTGAATGGCGACGGAACCGGCTCCGGGGTAGCTTCCCTTGATCGCCTTGATGGCTTCTCCGGTGGCCAGGGAGACTGGCGCGAATCCGGTCGCGAACAAAACCGGCGTGTTCGGTTTCATCTCGACCACGGATGCTCGCACCGTCAGGCTTCCGTGCTCCGGCCGGCTCACCACCGTAAAGCTGGAGCTCAATTCTTCTTTGAGTGTTTGCTCGAAGGTGTCGGCCAGCATCTTTGCTTCGCTGTGGCTTGCGCCCTGCATTTTGGTGAAAATGCTGTCGTGCTCAACGGTTGTGCCGTGGACCGGAACGTTGGCCACGTAAACTTTGTCGTAGCGGCTCATCTTCTCCAAATCACCTTCGTAAACGAGTTTGCCCTGCATCGCAGATGGCTTGTCGAAGCCTTGGTAAGAAGAGAGAAACTTGGTTTCGGTTGGAGGGGAAACGGTGACGCAACTGGAGAGGCCCACCATGACGAGAATGAACAGAATGATTGTTTGTAGTTTCACGGCGAGCAATTTAACAAACGATGAGCATAAAGAAATTAAAATATTATGGTTTTTATAATATTTCGAAAATGTAAGATTTCTTTCAAGCTCCGCTCAAGCGTAAAATTGGCACGCAAGTAGGGCTCAATTGTTCGGAATGAGTCGCAATTCCTGACCGTTGACGTAGCCGCGCAACACCAGGTCCTCGTCTTCCTGATGGATCAAAACGGCTCCCGTTTCGCGCTGATCGAACAGTTCGATGGAGCGTTTCGCGACCATCTTCCGCCACGCTGAGGAGATCGCCTGATTCTCCGGGAAGCCATCGTTTGTCGAAATGATCGCCTGGGGATCCACGGCAATCAGAAATTCCTCCAGTCCTGAGAAGTCGGCAACGTGGTGCGACTTCAACAGGACGTCCGCCTTCAAATCCCCGACATTCTCCAGCAGCCACTTTTCGGTCACAAAACCGCTATCGCTCATCGACAAAATCCGGAATCCGGACCACTCAATCATCAGGACGAGGCATTCATCATCGGCCACGGAAAGATCGACGTGATGGCTCGGCGGATAGAGCACATCGATTTTTGCTTCATCGCTGATCTGAATTCCCGTTCCTCCGGCAATCTGGATGGAGGAGATATCCTGGCGCGCTTTGACCTTTTCCAGGTTTCGATAGGCTTGCGACATGCTGGGAAGCTGGGACGTCACCAGTTGATAGGGCGCATATTCGTCGATGAGCATCGGTGCGGCTCCGGTGTGTGCGGTATCACCGTGAGAAACGATGAAGCCATCGAGGCGCCCGATTCCCTGTTGGCGGAGCCAGGGTTGAATGATCGTTTGGAAACCGGATTCCGAGCCGCAATCGATCAACCAGGTCAGGTGATTTCCTGAGTTGGAATCGCGCACGTGGATTGCTTGTGGCGCGCAGCTTCGCCCGAGGTCGAACACGATCATTCCAGTCTCGGTCTGTTTTTGTGGAATCAAGTCGGCCAGCGGCGTCACCTGAAAATGAGCTGCGGGAAGTTGGGCGAAAAATACGGCGGTCTGCTGCAGGAGAAGCACGAGCCAGGCATTGAACTGGTTCAGCCATGTTGAGACAAAGACGAGGTTGGTGGCGATTCCCACCATGCTCACCGTCGCGAAACAGATCACAAACCAGGCGATCGGGACGAGGAAACAATTGGCGAGCAAGGCAACAGGAGTGATCAGCCCGAAATACCACCAAATGAAGGGAAGCGAGCCCAGCCAGGCCGACGCGGAGATGGAGAAAATATCGGCGACGCGGCGCCCTGAGTTGATTCCCAACCAGTGCCACGGCCCAATCAGCGTTGTCGGAATAAACGGATCCGGATCGATGATTCGGTGAAGCTGCTCGCGGAGAAAGGGGCCGATCAACCCAATCGAAACCAGCACGCAGAAGGACAGTTGAAAGCCAACCGCAAACAGCTGTCTCGTATCGAAGAGGAAGAGCAATAGTGCGGCAAACCCGAGGCTGTTGAGCAGGCGGGGCTTTCGGCGAAACCAGAATCCCGCCAGAAAGATCGTCGTCATCAACGCCGCACGAATTGCCGATGGACGAAGGCCGGTGATAAAGGCATAACCGAGAACGCAGACAATGATCACGGCGATCGCGAAGCGTCGCGGCACTTTGATCGCCTGTAAAAGCATCCAAATCACCATTCCGAAGATGCCGACATGCAATCCGCTAACCGCAAATATGTGCAGCGATCCACTGAGCCGAAATGGTTCCTCCGCCTCTGGGCTGGCTTCATTTCGCGCCCCCAGAACCATTGCCTTGAGAATTCCCGCTTGAGGGAGATTTTCGGGAAGCCCCTTGGTGATGGCGTTTCCAACCCAGCGTCGAGCCATCAGTGCCTGGTGAAAAATGCGATGCCATGGAGACTGCCCAATCACCTCAATTCGGTGATGGCTGGAGAGCCGGAGCTCGGCAACCACTCCGTTTGTGTTTCGGGCATAGTCCTTTCGTGAAAACTCGCCGGGATTCCGAGGGCTCGCAATTTGGGTCAACAACCCGTCCGCTTTCACGATATCGCCTTGGCGAAACGAATCTGACGCCCAAATGCGAATGCGATCCCGGGTGAAAAACTGCGTCCCGCCCCGGCTTAACTCATTCAAGCGAATCGTGAGGAGCGCCCGATCACTCGTCCTCGCCTGAATCGGTTGTTCGACCACGGTTCCCAGGACCGAGACGGGGATGGAATCGTGTGGTTCACGTCCGCTCCAGATCGATTCCACGTGGCTGGTATCGAGCTGCTGAATTCGGTGGAGCCCCCCAAAACCGAGGAGAATGACGACGAGCAGCAGCGGCAAAAGCTTTGGCCGCCAGACTACTGCGGCAATTCCTGCCAGTGCCGGTATCCACCAAGCCCAGGCCAGGAGAGGGAATTGATGGGCCAGGCTGATCCCCAAAACCGCAGCAAGCGCCGCAAAGAACAACGGATCTTTGGACAGTGCCGATCGGAATTGACGAGAGACGAAGGCAACCATGAGAGACGAGAGCCACGCGAGATTAGGGAGAAAGTTGGACCCTGGCAAACGGGAAAACAGAAAGCTCAATCGTGTGACTTGACGAAACCAAGACTTGCGCGATAATCTTCGCCCTGCTCACGCTCATAAGCGCGAAACGGGGGTGGTTAAGAGACCCCAAAAATGAGGATTTCTTAATTGATCACCACTTGTTTCCAGTCTACATCTGGGCGCATGCGGGTATAGCTTAACGGTAAAGCCCCAGCCTTCCAAGCTGGTTATGTCGGTTCGATTCCGTCTACCCGCTCCATTTTCACCCCGCGCCCCCAGAGTGTTGTTGAACGGATTTCCCAAAGATGGCTTGCTGCGTCTACTGATCATTGTTGCGGCACTTTTCCAGCTTTGTGCATTTGCCGAACCGGCTCAAAACGATGACGTTGAATCGAAAGTCGCTGCGGCAATCCTCCAGTTGATCGCCCGGGGAGACGCGGAGCCAAGTGACGTCGGTATCTTGGTCGAAGACTTCATCATTGAGGACCCAAGCACTGCGCCCGGGGCTGTTCGAGGTGCGTTGGAATTACTCAAAGACTACCCGGACGTGATCCAACGAGTGGTTCAGGGGGCCGTCGAGTTGGCTCCTGAGGAGGCAGAGAAAATTGTGGCAGTCTCGATTGAGGTTGCTGGTGATCAGGAAACGGTCATTAGGAAAAGTGCGGCCGATGCATTGGTTCCTCAGAAATCCGAGAGCGAACGAACTCCATTCGTCGAGGTCAGCAGTTTTGAGCCGGAAACCGACCAGATTGATGAGGAGGCGCCTCTTCCGAAGTCGAAACCCAGTTTCGGAGCCCTTTTGGATCAACGGTTGACGGAATTCGCGGAAGCTGGAAGCGCAGTGATGGCTCCGGAATCAACGTCTCAGCCCAATTTGAAAGTCGAAGTTCAATCGGGCTACGACAGTAATCCAACGACGAGCGCGGACGGCGATGGTTCCGCCTCCGTGACGGGAAGAATGGGTGTTTCGCGAAATTGGGAAGGGCGCTCGATTCAGGTAGAGAGTGAAATCAGCGGCGGAGTGACGCATTTTTTTGATGGGCAACCCAACCTGGACGGAACCTACTACGAAGCTTCATCTCGGCTGTTTGCCCAATACGCGGTGTCAGACCGGGTTTCTGTTTCGAACCAGTTTCAGTTCGAGCTCGATCACGAAGCCGATTTGTTGGGCGGGGTTGCGACCGCCCGTCGAGTTGGGCAATATCGACACCTCTACAATCGGGTTGCGATAGCGCTTCAGGCTTCAGATTCCGTCAGCGGGAGCCTTTCCTACGGGATCGGCAATATCGCTTTTGAAGAAGAGCCTCTCGCGAACAGTGAAGACCGCTTTTCCCACATCATTGGTGCGATGGTGACAAAGCAGATTGGCTCAAAATCAGCCGTTTCAAACTCCTACCGATATTCGCTTACGAACTACGATTCAGCGGATCGGGATTATCGCAGCCACCTCGTCCTTTTGGGCGTTGATCACCAATTTACGCCTCATCTCTGGGGGAATCTGGGTGTTGGTGCGGAAATGCGGAGCTATCAGAACCCGCTGATTGGCCGGCAATCGCTCCCGTTTGTGGAGTCGAACCTGATTTTTCTTCGAAATTCAGCCGTTCAGCTCCGAATCTTTAATCGATTTGGACTCGATGATCGCGAATTGGCGCTGCTTGGGTTCCAGACACGGCAAAGTTTTCGTTCCGGTGTCGAGATGGTCTTGGAGTTGTCTCCGAAAACCACGGTGACGACCGGAGTCGAGGTTCTACGCAGTGAGTTTGAGGGTGAATCAGAGTTGCACGAAGACGCCGTGCTCGCCGCAATCACCGGTCGCTATCAAGTGGGCGCCAACTTGTTCCTGGCCGCCGGCTATACCTTCACTTCAGCGATGTCCGATCAAGATGATCGAGACTTTGATCGCCATCGAGTCTGGACCGGCATCACCGGGGCTTTCTAGGATACAATCTACCTAGCTTGCAACCTGGTAGTGCTGCAGGTAGATGTCCGTGTTCAGGTCGAGCTTGGTTTTGATCTTGGAAATCGTCGTCGGAGCAGCTTCAAAGTAGTAGTTTACGTAGTAACCACTCGCTTGCTTGCGGGCGTTATAGGCAAATTCCTTTTTTCCGAGCTGGTCGATGCGGTCCATTTTAGCGCCTTCGCCTTCCATCTCTTTTTCGACGGTCTTGACCAGTTTCTCGATGCCATCTTCGCCTTGGATGTTCAGCACGATTACGGCTTCGTATTTTTTCTTTTCGTCACTCATCGCAGTTAGGTTCCGGGGAAGTGGTTTCAGCAGAGCTAGATTCCTCAGCTTCTTCCTTCGGTTTGGTTCGTTGTTTTTTCTTGGATTTGGGTTTGCGGTTAAACTGATTCATTGCGGTATCGAGACCGCGATCGAGCGCACATTCTAGGGCGCTCTGAGCTTCTTGCAGCGTTTTTTCCAGGATTTCCTGCTCGCAGGTTTCGAACTTTCCCAGAACGTGGCCAATCATCTTTTTCGCGCCCTCGCTACGTCCAATTCCGACCTTGAGCCGGGGGAACGCCTGGGTTCCCAGATGGCTGATGATTGACTTGATTCCATTGTGACCTCCGGCGGATCCATCTGCGCGAAACCGGAGGCTGCCCAAGGGCAAATCAACATCATCAGACACCACGATGACTTGATCCGGGGATAACTGATAAAATTTGGAAACGGCTGCGACGGCTTTGCCGCTTTCGTTCATGAACGTTTGAGGCTTGAGAAAGAAGACGTCGCCAGACCTGAAAATCTGGGTGCTCCACTTCTTCTCTTCGGCCCAGGATTCACCAAGTTGATTCGCCATGCGATCAAGCAGCATGAATCCCACGTTGTGCCGCGTCTCCAGATACTTTCGACCTGGGTTGCCCAAGCCAGCAACGAGTCGAATTTTCGACGACTCGTCAGAGTTACTCACCTGCTTCTGCGGCTGCTTCAGCCTCGCTTCCGCCGCCACCTGCAGCTTCAGCTTTCGCGGTCCGCGTCTCAGTCACCAGTGCGATGACGACCTGGCTTCCAACCGTTGGCGTAACGCCTTCAGGGAACTGCACATCTCCAACGTGGAGAGCTTGGCCCAGCTTGAGATGTTCGACATTGAAATCAAGTCTCTCAGGCAAATTCTTGGGAAGGCAGTTTACCTCCAGGGAGTGAATCTGATGCTCGAGCAATCCACCCATTTTCACCCCAGCTGGCTCGCCGTGGAGGTGAAGTGGAAGCAGCGCGCGAATTTCTTCGTCTTCCCGAACGGCTTGAAAATCGACGTGAGTGACAGCTCCGGAAAGAACGTGGTGCTGAACCGCTTGAATCAGAACCAACTTGTTTTTCTCTTTCGCTCCCTCAACAACGAGGTCGACGAGAACGTTCTCACTCTCGGCGCTATGCAGGAGATCAGTGATTTCCTTCTCTTGGACTTGAACGGGATAGGTGCGCTGGCCCCCTCCGTAAATTACGCCGGGGACGATTCCCTGACGACGTAGTTTTTTGGCGACGCCGGTGCCGGTCTGTTCGCGCATTTCAGTCTGGAGTTGAAACTTCTGAGCCATGATAGTTCGCTGTAAAAATAGGGCCTTGGGAGGCTGAAATTTCGTCCTTTAGGGAATTCCATCGGGACGAAGGGCGCGCATACTAAGCGTCGAATTTTCAAATGTCAAAAAGAGAACTCACTGAGCGTCGATCATGAATTCGACCGATGCCTTCGCCCAGCAATCCGGCGACGCTGACGACCGTGACTTTCTCGCCCAATGCGAACGGTGTACTGTCCGTGCAAATCAGTTCGGAGACCTCGGAATTCTCCAGCCGCTGGCGTCCAAGATCGTTGAGAACTGCGTGGGAAACGGCCGCGCGAACGGACTTGGCGCCGTTTTGCATCAGCAACTTGGCGGCTTCATCAATCGTGCCGAACGATTCCGTGAGATCATCAATGATGAGCGCGTCGAGCCCCTTCACGTCCCCGATCAAATCGACGGCTTCCACTTCCGTCGCGCTGACACGGCGCTTCCCGACAATTGCCATCGGAACTTCCAGCGCACGAGCGTAGGCCTGCGTCATCTTCATGTTCCCGACATCCGGGGAAACGATGACCGAATTGTTCGAGCCAATCCCCATTTTCTTGAAATGCTTCACCAAGGTCGGCATCGCATACAGATGATCGACGGGAATGTCGAAGAAACCCTGAATCTGGCCAGCGTGAAGATCCATCGTCAATACGCGGCTGACTCCGGATGCAACCAGCAGATTCGCGACCAGCTTTGCGGTAATTGGAACCCGGGGCTGGTCTTTCCGATCCTGGCGCGCATAACCGAAAAACGGGATGACGGCAGTGATACGCTCGGCACTTGCTCGCCGGGCTGCATCCACCATGATGAAGAGTTCCATCAGGTGATGGTTGGTCGGCGGCGACGTCGCCTGAAAGATGAAGACATCCATTCCGCGGATGTTCTCGTTAATCTTCACGAAGGTCTCGCCATCAGGGAACGTCGTAACTAAGGCGTCCGTGCGTTGAATTCCCAGATGTTCGCAGACCCCATCGCAGAGTTTTATGTGGGAAGAGCCACTAAGGATCTTAAGGGTAGAGCGATTGGAATCCATCAAGGTAGGCTGTCGGCGTTTTTGAGCCGATCTTCGGACCGATAGGGAGATTGGTAGGTGGCGCAAGGGAAAGGTTGATGAGATAGCGATCGCCTTGGAGATCAACAATCCAGCATCTGGCTTGTTTCCGATTCTTTTTCCTGCCACAGTTCGGCGAGCCAAATCGATGATTCTTGCCAATACCCTCTACTTCCCGGAAATCGCCGATGGTTGGCGATGGGGACTCGTTGCGGGGGCGGTTGGTCTGCTTTTTCTGTTGTGGCTGGGGTATCGCAACCAGCAGTTGTCGACGGGAGTCAAATGGGCGTGTGCCTCGATCAAGTTCCTCGCGGTCACGCTCTTGTTGTTCATGTTGTTGGAGCCGATGTGGACGGGACAAACCGCCAAACCTGGTTCCAACGATTTTCTGCTGGTGGTTGATAACGGCGAAGGAATGCAAATTCACGATGGGGAAGAACTCGTCCGGGAACTTCAGATTGCGGCAGCCGAGCCAACTTCGTGGATTGGCCGGTTGGACGAACTTTTTCGCCTGGAGTCTTTCTCCTTCGACACCCGACTCCGCAAAGCAACGGGATTCGAGGATGTGGACCTCATGGGACAGCGGTCGGACCTCGTTCATGCCATCGAAAGTTTGGGCCTGCGCTATGCTAAACGCCCCCTCGCCGGAATCCTTCTGTTTTCGGATGGCAATGCAACCGACGCGGAAAATCTGGAATCGCTCGATCTGGACGTGCCGATCTTCCCGGTAGTGGTCGAAAGTGAAAAGGCGCTTCGAGACGCCGCGATCGGTTCCGTGGGCGTGACCCAAAGTGCCTTTGAGGATGCCCCGGTGTCAGTCGCTGCAACCGCAAGGGTGTTCGGGATGAAGGGGACGTCGATCGCGCTGACGATTTCTGATCGGGAAGGCAAAGAGATGCTTCGTGAGACTCACACCGTCGCGAGTGAAGAAGAAAGCCATCCGTTTCGGGGACGGTTTCGTCCGGCCAAACCCGGGATTTCGTTCTACAAGGTCGCGGTTCAGGATGCTGCGAATGCTGGAAATCCGAAACTCAATACTGCCGATTCGGCCGGTAAATCTTCCAAGGTCAGTGAAACCACATTGCGAAACAATACCCAATTCGTGGCGATCGATCGCGGCGAAGGCCCATACCGAATTCTCTATCTGACAGGCCGCCCCAATTGGGAATACAAGTTCCTGCGACGAGCGCTCGAGCCTGACGATGAGCTGGACCTGGTCGGCTTGATTCGCGTTGCGAAACGGGAACCGAAATTCGAATGGCGCGGTCGAAAAGGGGAGTCGACCAATCCGCTTTTCCGGGGCTTTCAAAGCAATCGCACCGAAGAAGAGAAGTCCTATGATCAACCCGTCTTGATTCGCCTGGATACCAAGGATCGGGCGGAACTGCGTAATGGATTTCCCAAAGAGCGCGAAGAGCTGTTCAGCAACTACGATTGCATCGTGATCGATGATTTGGAGGCGGACTTCTTCACGGAAGATCAACAATTGCTCGTCGAGAAGTTCGTTTCGCTACGTGGCGGATCGCTCTTCATGCTCGGCGGTCAGGAGTCGTTGCAGTGGGGCGACTACAATCTCAAGCCGATTGGGCAAATGCTGCCGGTTTATCTCGATCAAATCTCGAGAACCCAGGTTTCCGGAAACGCGACGCTCAAGTTGACCCGGGAAGGATGGCTTGAGCCTTGGGCGCGCTTGCGATTGACCGAGGAAGAGGAGGAAATCCGGTTTGCGCACATGCCGGTTTTTCAGGCGCTCAATGAGTTGAAAGCGATCAAGCCCGGAGCCAGCCCGGTCCTGACCGCGATCGATGAAAACAAGCGCGAGTATCCTGCCTTGGTCGCGCACCGGTTTGGCGAAGGAAGAGTTGCCGTGATGACGATCGCCGATCTCTGGCGATGGGGAATGACCGATGAGTCGCTGCACGAGGATATGGACAAATGGTGGCGGCAACTCGTCCGTTGGCTGGTGGTCGATGTTCCCGAATTCATTGAGGTGAAGACGGAATGGGAAGACGCGGGAGGGATTGCGAAACGAAAAATCGAAGTTCGGATTCGCAACGGAGAGTTTCGTCCGGAAGAGAATGCAACGGTGGAACTCCAGATCACCAATGTCGCATTTGGGGAAGGCGATCCCGATGCCGAAAAGGCCGAGCCCAAAAAGCTCTTTGCCGAGCCGAGCCTGGAGGAACCAGGGTTGTTCGTCGCCGAGTTCGTATGCGCCAAGGCTGGGGCCTATCACGTCAAGGCGATCGTCGATGATGCGGAAGGTGTCCGGCTCGGAAACGCGGAGGCGGGTTGGGCCTGGAATCCCGCCGCTGAAGAATTTGCGCACCTCCAGGCGAATCGAGCCTTTCTCACGGAACTCGCGGAGAAGTCAGGCGGGCGCGTGCTGGCGAAGTCAGAACTCGATGGATTTGTGAAAACGCTGCCGGAAATGGAAGTTCCCCTCACTGAAACCTGGGCGCGCCCGCTCTGGCACCAGCCCTGGGTTTTTCTCCTCGTGATTCTGCTTTTTTCGGGCGAATGGGCGTTGAGACGCTGGAAAGGACTGACCTGACCATGAGGGCGCGATTAAAAATGAGGAACAACTTGCGCGTCCCGTCATCACTTTCAAACGCTCCCTAAAGCTGGCCGGAGAGCCGCTCTTCAATGCATTGAATCAAGACATCAAGATCGACCGGCTTGGCCAGCATGACTTCCTTGTCGCTCTCAACGACTTGTCCGGAGCCGGTGTCCGACTTCGAAACCAGGGCGGTCAGCATGATCACCGGAACGGATTTCAGGGCGCGATCGGCTTTCAATTCAGCGAGAACATCACCGCCGTCTTTTCCCGGCATAATGACATCGAGGATAATCAGGTGAGGGAGAAACTCTCGTGCCGTTTTAAGTGCATGGATCGATTGGTTTTCGACCATGACTTCATACTTTTCAGTGTCCTCAAGGTTGAGGCGTACTGCCATGGTTAGGGCAGCATCGTCATCGACGATGAGAATGCGTTTCTTAGTCATAGTTTTAGAGTTGGGGGGTTAGGTGACCTTTGCTAGATGATCTTGAGATGTCACTTTAAAGATGAGGCGAACACGCAGGCCTCTGGGGTTTTCCACATTCTCCATCTGAATCCTCCCTTTATGCTGCTGCATGATGCTCTTCACGACGGAGAGCCCGAGTCCGGTGCCTTTTCCGGTCGGCTTGGTGGTAAAGAATGGTTCGTAGACTTGATTGACTTTGTCTGGCGGAATTCCCGGGCCGGTGTCGCGAAACTCCACGACCACGATCTCGTCTTTCTGACGCAACCTCTCAAAGTGGCGCGATCCTTCCAGGTGGGGCGAGTGCTCGACTTCCCCCAGCATCGTCCGAACCCTCAGCTTACCGGCGGGGCCTTCCAGTTCACCCATCGCTTGGGCTGCGTTGGTCGCTAGATTGATCAAGACCTGCTCAATCCGGTTCCGATCGATTGCAACCGTCGGGAGATTTTCGAGCAATTCGATCTTTAGCTCCACGTTGTTGCTGATGAACTCGTGACGCACCATTTCGAGTGACTTTCGAACGAGTTCATTGAGATCCTCGTTCGCAAATTCGGTTTCCGCCGGACGGGACAAATCCACCATTCCAATCACGATCGTGTTGGCGCGGTCAATCGCGTCCTTCATCGAATCCAGCATCGACATCGCGGTCTTGTCTTCGCTATCACAGCGACGCTGAAAAAAATCGACCCCCATCTGGAGAATCGCGAGGGGGTTTTTCACTTCGTGGGCGACGCCTGCTGCCAATCGGCCCAGCGATTCGAGTTTCTCCGATTGGATCAGGTGTCTCTCCGCGTCAGAGAGCCGTTGATTGGCTGACGCCAGTTTTGAATTCACCGACCGTAACTCGCCTTGGCTGCGTTTCCGCTCTACCGCATGCGTGATCGTACGGAGGAGCAATTCGGGGCGCAGTTCGTTCTTGGGCAGGAAATCCTGGGCACCGGCTTTGATGAGGCGAATGCCGAGCCCGTTTTCCTCCAGCCCGGTCAACACTGTAATGGCGACGCCAGGGGCTGCTTGTTGGATTTGAGTCAGGGAGGCGATTCCCTGCGAATCGGGCAGCGCGAGATCGAGGAGAATAATGTCGAAGTCGGGTTCCGTCGGTGAGGAAAGTTTTGCAATTGCAGAGTCGACGGAAACCGCCTGATGGAGGTCGTAGGCGGGAGCGCCGCTGTCGCGCAAATGTTGCCCAACTAGATGATAGTCCGAGTGATTATCCTCGACACAGAGAATTCGGAGAATTGAAGAACGGATCATGGCAACAGGGGGTGTTGCGAGTCCATGCCACGAATTGAGAGTCCCCCCGTAAAATTTCCGGGAGTGGGGGAAATTGAATCGTAAACCCGAATTCCAACCTGCATAGACATCGCCTCATTATTCTGCTGTGAGACTGAACAGGTGTCAATGCTAAGGTGATGTTTCCGTCACCAACTTCTGTAACTGTCTAAGCCATAGCGATCGCCTTGGAATGCGTCTTCATTCCGTATTCGAGATGGCCCGGTAAATCGGCAATTTCCGCCACCGCCTTGAACAGGGGACCAAACTTATCCTCAAACAGATCGCCAATCAGGCAATCCGTGAGTTCGGGACGCAAATCCGGGTTCGCCTTGATGAGCTTGCCAAAGGAGAAGTTCTCGTCGTAAAACGCATAAACCAGGGCCCGCATCCGCTCGATTGCAGCACAAGTCTCCGCTCCATAGGCGTGAAACTGAGAAGCGGAAAAGTCACCCGTATCGAGCGCGGCATCGATGGCGTCAGCCGCCAATTCGCCTGTCTTCATCGCGAGGAAAACACCGCTGGAAAAAACGGGGTCGAGAAAGGCAAAGGCGTCCCCGGCGAGGAGGAAACCATCTCCAGCGCAAAACTCGGACCGGTAACTGAACTCGCCGGTCGTGCGGTAGTTGCCCTCCTTTTTGCCGGGAGCGAGGTGTTCCTGAATCCAGACGTTTTCAAGAATCTCGCGGTCCATGATCGCTTCCGGATCCTTGAGGCCGTCGCGATAGAGGTAATCGCGATTGGCGACAATTCCGATCGACACGCGATTGTCGCGAAGAGGGATGTACCAGAACCAGCCGCGTTCAGGAATGTAGGCGACGGTGGTCGTGCCTTCATCGAGGCCCGGGTCGCGCATCGCTCCTTCGTAATAGGTCCAGAGCGCGATTTTATCGAGTTTGGGATCGCGCTTGCGCCATTTCTGCTTCCGGCTGATCAGGGCGTCACGGCCGGTTGCATCAACGGTCATTTTGCCAAAATGCTCCTTCTCCGTGCCGTCGGGATGGATCGCAATCACTCCTACCACAGTGCCGTTGTCGTCTTTGATCACGTCTTTGACCTTGGTGCCCTCCAAGGTCTTTGCCCCGTTCTCCTTGGCGGTGCGGTAGATCATGTTGTCGAATTCCGAGCGCTCAACCTGCCAGGTCGTCGATGACGGATGCTCCTTGTGCTGAAAAAAGTAGAAGGGGCGTGACTGGCGGCCATCGGGCGTCACGAACTGCACACTGTGCTTCTGCACGAAGCCGATTTCGTCCATCTTCTTTTCCAAACCGAGCCGTTGGAGGGTGTACCAACAAAACGGCATGAGGGATTCACCGACGTGGTAGCGGGGAAACGTCTCTTTCTCGATGAGGAGAACGTCTCGCCCTTTCTCGGCAAGCAGGGCTGCGGCGGTCGAGCCAGCGGGGCCGGCGCCAATGATGATGGAGTCGTGGGTTTCGGGCATTTTTGGGAGATTACGGGTCGGTGGAGAGGGCGGATCAGTCCAATTTGGGAAGAGCTTCGACAATGTCGGCAAACGCCATGCCGTCGGCAAAACTCAGTTCGTTGCAGCGACCGTAGAGCGTTGTTCCAACATCTTCGCCCAGGGCATGAGCCATGATTTCGTCGGCCTGGACCCGGAAAAATCCGCGAGGGCGACCAAAATGCGGCACGTTTTGCTGTTGAAGCACGCCGCCGAGCGGGATGCGGCCTTCTTCGATCAATTCGCGAGCGGGGGAATCGAACATATTGAGGTGAATCGCAATCGCGCCACATTCGACCGGCATCAGGTTGTCGCGCCTTCGCAAAATCACCACGCGCAGCAGGTAGTCTTCGCTCTGCTCTTTATCGAGCACTTCGAGTCGCAGTTCGGAACCGTGATAGTGCTCCAGAGTTGGAGTCATGTCACGCTCGTGAACCAGCAACTCGCGATCGATCTCCGGCATATCCTCTCCATCGACGAAGTCGAGTGGAGGGAGGTCCAGATTGCGACGCTCGTAAAAGTAATGAAGCGGCATCAGCCAATGCAGGGCCAACGCTCCGTCTACCGACGCTGCTTCGCGGATCTCAGGCATAGCGGGCATTGCGATGTTGGGGCAAAAAGAATTCGTGGAGCAGGCGATCGATCTGAAGCAGACCCTCTCGATTGAGTCGGATCTCGTCACCGTCGATTTCGCCAAATCCTTCCTCAACGATGTAGTTGAGTGGCTTTTCAAAGCGATCACGGGGATCAACGCCGTATTTATCAATGTAATAGGAGGCCGTGACCTTGCCGAGTTTGAGGCGGAGGATGAACTCGCGCAAGACGCGCTCTTCCGCATTCGTCTGGTAGGCCCGGTAAATCGGCAGCTTCCCGTCATCGAGCGCCATCATGTAGGGCCCGATGTCGTGATTGTTCTGGTAATGGACTCCGCCGAGATGACCGAAGGAGGCGACGCCCGCACTGAGCAAATCCGCACCTTCCCAAAGTTTGTCCCGATAGACGAACTTGGTTTTGTCCGGATTTTTGACCACCGTGGTCGCGCTGGTGACGGTGTATCCGGCTTTCTCAAATTCATCGAATGCGTAGCTGACCCAACGGCGTTTCGTCGCCCAATCCGCCACGGGGGCGGTGAGCTTCCCGGCCGACTTCATCTCCTTGTAGAGCGTCGTGTTGTAGGGAACCTCCATCTGGTAAATCGTGACGCATTCCGGACCGTATTTGATGGATTGCTCGATGCAGTTTTTCCAGTTGTCCTCCGTTTCATCGACCATCCCGGCGATCAGATCGATGTTGATTTGGTCGAAATCGAGCGACTGGGCAAACTTGAGCGCGCGGTGAAGCTCGGGAGAACGGTGGGCCCGTCCGTTGAGCTCTAAAATGTGGTCGTTGAAGTTTTCGGCGCCCAAGCTCAAACGCGTGATTCCGATTTCGCGCAGCGCTTCGAGCTTTTTCTCGGTCAGCGTTCCCGGTTCGGCCTCAAACGCGACTTCTTCGGTCTCCTCCCAAGGGAAACACGCCTTCATCCCGTCCGTCAGCTCTTTCAACTGGTTGACGGAGAGATAGCTCGGAGTTCCACCGCCAAAATAGACAAACTTGGGCTTTCGACCTGCCAGATACGGCTTCTCCGCATAGGTTCGAAACTCTTTCAGACCAGCCTGGAGGTAGCCGTTGATTTCGGCCGCATTGCGATCGGTATAGACCCGGAAATAGCAGAAATGGCAGCGCTTTCGGCAAAAGGGAATGTGAAAATAAAGACCGAGATCGGTATCGCCCACGGGACCGTCGAGCGTTTGGTTGATAATGGGGACCTGATCCTGCTCCCAAAAGCTGAAGGGCGGGTAATTTGCGACGAAGTAATTCCCGGCTTCGGTCTCGTCGCCGGGTTTTTCGATGGGAATGGAGGAATCGAGGACAGCTTCGGAGATGGAGGAATGTTCAGTGGCCATAGGTTCGCAGACTTAGAGGCAGCAAGGGGATTGTCGCTCAAAATTCACCAAAGACCTGAAGTTTTGGACATTGGTTCCCTCCTTCTAAATGTCCGGAACGGAAGCAACGAGCGTCTCATAGCGTTCAAGGATTCCCAACTTGCGACACCAATCCGCAATATACTCCCGATTCAATGCCTCCCCCTGCACCGCCATCACATCGCGAGCATCCTCCAAATCCTTGGGCCGCGCCCAGCGCAGTTTTTGAATGACGACGTCTTCAGCGGTGGGAATGGATACACTGGCATTGAGCTGTGGAACAAAGATCTCTTTCCGACGCTCGAATCGACTTTTTTGAAAATCATCAGTGGCCAGTTCAAAGAGCTCGATGACAAAAGGGGTGCCAACGATTTTTACAATGTGGCGAACGCTGCCTGTTATGGTTTCGAACGTCACTTGACTGTCGAATTTGAAGCAATCAGGTAGATGCGAGGCCACTTCTGCAAGCTGTTTTGAGTGGCGCAACTCGATCACGATATCCACATCTTTGGTGTTGCGCGGGATGCCGTAAAAATTACTCGAAAGCCCTCCAACGATCATGTGTGGTACTTTCGCTTTGCGAAGCGCCTCCGTCATGTCCACCGCTGATTGCTCGATGGTCACTTCGACTCCATAGGTTCGTAAATTCCCCTTTCCCGAACCATTCGCACTCGGTCAAACCGCGCTTGAACCGCCAATTGAATGGCATTTGGGTCTTGAGTCCCTAATTCCGAAGCCACTCCTGCCTCCGTGAAAGCCAGCGCAGATTCAAACAACCGGAAACCGTCGAGAAACTTCTCGCAGGGATCCTGTTCCCGAGCCCGCAACACCTTGTCCCGATAGATTTCGGCAGCGAGGTTGTCGATTTCAGCTTGCGGTTCCATGCGCCAGTCTAGTCGTGGTTCCTCCCCTACGCAATCCGCGCAGTTGACCCGGTGGAACTTCGCGGGCAGTCTCCGTGGAATGTCTCCTCTTTGCCCCAAACTGTCCATTCGGCTGGAAGTGTTGCCCGGAAAATCCGTTGCGGAACAAATTCAAAAGGCGGCAGAATATGGATTTCACGCCATCGCTCTTCCGGGGCGCTTTACCGATCGCTGGCTCACGGGATTGCGGGAATGCGTTGACGATATCCCGCTTCCCATCGCGAGTCTTTCCCTCGGCTTCGAGCACTCGCTCATCAGCCCAACCGCGGATCAGCGGGCGAAATGCAGGGACTCGCTGCTTCGTCTCTTCGATCTCTGCGCCGAGTTTGGGGCAAAACTCTTCAATATGCCGCCCTGCCTGATTCAGGACAATCCGGACCGAATTCAGGATCCCGGGCAAATCGAGGCGTTGCTGCTGGAGCAACTCCCTGAAATCGCCGACCAAGCCAAACAGCGTGACGTGGCGGTTCTTCTGGAGCCGGTGAACAAGTACGAATCGGATACCATGAATTCCGTGATCGAGGCTGCCGCGATCTCGGAACGCTGCAATCATTCGCATCTCGGGATCACGGCCGACTTTTTTCACATGCAATTGGAGGAGTTGTATCCCGCAGACGCACTGGAAAAAGCGCTTTCCCAAATTCGCCACATCCACGTTGCCGAGAACACCCGAGTGGAGCCTGGTCCCGGATCGCTCGACTTTTATGAGGGGTTTGGCGTGTTGAAGGAGAACGGATACGACGGGATCATCGAGGTCGAATGCCGCTATCTTTCCGGTCCTGCAGACGAGGTGCTTCCCGTTTCGGCCGCCTTCCTGCAGAATGTGTGGAGAACCGTCGGCTACTAATCCCGTCCTTCGAACAAGAGCGGAAGCAACTGGATGAGGTAGTCCCGCCAAACCGGCCAGGAATGCCCGCCTTCGGTCACTTTCCAGACGTGAGGGATCTCCTTTTCCGTCATCCACTCGTGAAAGTAGACGTTGCGATCGAAGAGGAAATCATCCTTGCCACACCCCTGCCAAACCAGCTTGAACGCGGCGTTTTCGGGCATGGCGCCGAAGTGTTCCTGCACTTTTTCCGCATCGCCCGCAATTCCGGAACTGAAACCCGCCACCCAGGCGAATTGATCCGGGTGATTGAGGCCGAATCGAAGGGCCTGGCCTCCACCCATCGATAATCCCGCGACGGCACGACCTTCGGCGTCCGTCCGAATCCGGTAACGCGCTTGTATCAATGGCAACAGGCGGTCAAAAAAGTCGGTCGAAACGGCTTCGAAATTCTGGCGGCTCCATTCGTCTTTGTTCGCAATGAGAAAGGGATCGACTCCGGGCTGATTCGCATGGCCGTGGGGCATCACGATGACCATGGGTTTCACCTTGCCCTGGGCAATGAGGTTGTCGGCGATGAGGTGAGCGCGACCGACATTCGTCCACGCCGATGCATCGTCGCCGGAGCCGTGCAGCAGGAAGAGCACCGGAAACGTCTCGTCCGATTCGGCGTAACCCGGTGGCGTGTAAACGTAGGTTGCTCGTTCGGTCTCAAGCATTTTCGAGTGATCGAGCAGTTGATGAACTTCGCCATGCGGCACGGCCTGGGCTTCCCACAGCAGGGGGGATTCGCCCGGAACTTCCACCAGATTGGACGAACGCCGCCAGCCTTTGACCCAGCGGTTGTGGGGATCCAGCACGTTCGTTCCATCCACCGAAAAGGAGTATTCATGGATGCCCGGCGGAACCGGTCCCACTGTTCCTTCCCAAATCCCATTGGCATTTTTCGTTAAACTGAGCTTTCCGTCGACGATTTCGCCAAGGACTTCGAGAGCCGTTGCTTTTGGTGCGACAAAGCGAAACGTGACGGTGCGATCCGGGTGAACTTCGGCCGATTTTGGGAACTTGGAGTCGGGATTATCGCCAAAGGCCGCTGATAGAAGAACGAGAAAGAAAATGGGGAGTGCGAGAGAATACTTCATGGGGTTGTTCGAGTCTTGAAAGTCAAGGTTGGTAATCCCAGTGTGTAAACCCAGAACATGCCTTCGATTCAACGACTTCTTTGCCTTTCTTTTTTACTCAGCACCGTGGGATTTGCTGACCAACCCAACGTGCTCCTCATTTACACCGATGACCAGGGGGCGGTCGATGCCGGGTGCTATGGATCACCCGATTTGGAAACGCCGGTGATCGATCAGTTGGCGGCGGAGGGCGTTCGTTTCACACAGATGCTCGCGCCTTCGGCGATTTGCTCCGCGTCCCGAACCGGGCTTCTGACGGGAAGCATGCCGATGCGCGCCGGTGTGCCGGGAAACGTTTCCTCGCATCATGGAAATGCCGGGTTGCCGCCTGCGAACTACACCATGGCGGAGATGTTTCGCGATGCGGGGTACCGAACCCATCACGTTGGGAAATGGCACCTCGGCTATGACGAACTGACGATGCCGAATGCCCAGGGGTTTGACTCGAGTTGGGGGCACATGGGCGGTTGCATCGATAACTATTCCCACTTTTTTTATTGGAACGGGCCCAATCGTCACGATCTCTGGCGCGATGGCGTCGAAATTTGGGAGGATGGACAGAATTTTGGGCATCGCATGGTCGAGGAAACCAAGGCGGCGATTGATCACCAAGCGGAGAAGCCG
Source organism: uncultured bacterium (assembly GCA_963977015.1). GTDB lineage: Bacteria > Verrucomicrobiota > Verrucomicrobiia > Verrucomicrobiales > DEV007 > JBCDHN01. Next base: position 401,340 of record CAXBMO010000001.1, read on the forward strand.
TTTTTCATTTATTGGGCGATCAACTGGCCGCATTACCCGCTCCAGGGATACGACAAATGGCGAAAGCACTATGCCGCGAAAGGTCTCGAATCTCCCCGAGACAAATACGCCGCGTTTGTTTCGAGTATGGATGAGCTGATCGGGAATGTTTTGGATCATCTCGAGGCTCAGGGATTGGCCGATGACACGATTGTCATCTTTCAGTCTGATCACGGGCATTCGGTGGAGGAACGGACGTTTGGAAGCGGCGGAGACCCCGGCCCGTATCGTGGTCACAAAGGCAGTTTCTTCGAAGGCGGCTTGCGCGTCCCCTCGATCGTGCGCTGGCCCTCACGACTTCCGAAAGGCGAGGTGCGGGAGCAATTTGTGACCGGGTGCGATTGGTATCCGACCTTGCTCGAATGGTGTGGCGGATCGATGAAGGCGGACGCTCAAAAGCTCGACGGAAAGTCGATTGCGAAGGTGATCGAATCAGGAACCGAGAGCCCGCATGAAGGCTTTTACTGGACGTTTGGCGATCGCATGGACAAGCAGGGAAGGGACGTTTCGCACTGGGCGTATCGGAAAGGGGATTGGAAGCTGATTTCCCATCCCAAGGATCAGGTGACTCCGCTCGCGGATGAGGACCGGAAACTCTTTCTCGCAAATCTCGGCAACGACATCGGTGAAACGAAGAACGTTGCCAGGGAGCATCCCGAAGTCGTGGATGAGTTGCTCAAGGAACAACAGGTGATCGCGGAGGAACTCCGGAAAGACCTCCAAGCGCTCCGCCAATAATCACGATTCAGACAGGAGCTTGGCCGCATCCAGAACCGTCTTTTTGGACTTGGTCGCCGTCAGGTCGATCGCGACATAACCGGAAAAGCTCAGCCCGTTGTGGCGCTCCTCGAAGTTGAGTTTCTCCAGCAACTCAAGCCAACGGTCGAACTCGGAAAGTTGGTGGAGCGTGCCGGGAACCAAGGGCGAAAGCCGGCCTTTTCCACAATCCGAAATTCTGGCGTGCGCAATTCGCGAACGAATCAGGCTTCCGGATTCGCTCTTGATCTTTTCCGGCCGAATTCCGGCGAGAAAGGCCCAGTGCGCGACATCGAGATTGAAGCCGACCCGATTGGAGAGCGTCTTGGCGAATTGAGGGGCTTCGAGTTGCTTTGCAAACCAGGCCAAGGCGTTCCAGTCGTTGAGCAACTGGAGGGGGCCGGTTTCGAGATCGATGGCGAGCCGCACCGGCGAAGTCGTGCCGATGTCTTCAAACAACTGGCTGATTCGATTGAGGAGCGTGGTTCCCAACGTGGTGCGATTCATGACGTTCGCGACAAAGACCTGACCGCCGGCTCCGGGCTTCTCGGAACGTCCCGGCCAGACACCCTGAATCCGGCTGCCCGCCGAAATCTGGATGGTCTCGGGATCGAGCTCGCCGCCGCGCAGCACGTCGCTCAGACGAATCAGGAAGCGCAGCGCCGCCAACGGTTTGGCGGCGTGATCGGGATCGTGGTTCGCGAGTTCCGGCAGGTAAGTCGCCAGCGATGAAACCTGAACGCCGGCAGACTGACAACGTTCCAGAATGCATTCGCCCATTTCGGCGATCGCTTTTGGCCGGTCCGCATTTGCCGCCATCCAATCCAGGGGAATCCGTCCCCTGCGATCCTTGGCCAGATTTCGGATGTCGTTCTGTGAAAAGGCGAAGAGTTCGATTTTCTCGGTATTTCCTTCCCATGCCTCGAGAGCCTGATCCAAGCCCAGCAAGGAACACGACGTAAGGCCGGTGTATCGAAACGTCGGTGCGTCAGGACGATCGACCTTGGGCTGCTGAACGACTCTGGTTTGAGCCGGAAGAACGGCGGGTTGGGGCGCGAGAACGTCCTCCCAACTTCCATCCGTTTCGCGCCAAACTCCGATCCTCAGAAAACCGCGTTGCGCGTCAGCCGTCTTCTCGGCGTCGTCATCCGGGAGCGTCTGCTCAGCGTCAAAAACCCAGATTGAGCGAGGTTCGTTCACGAACTGAATCCAGGCCCAATGATTTTCATCCCAGCCAAAACGAGTCATCAGTTCTGCGCGAATCCAGGCGATGTCCGGCAAATCAGCCTCGCCTTGAAGAAAGGATGCGCAAAGCGGAACCAGGTCCTTCAACTGGGCGAGACGAAAGTCGCGATAGCGCGCCGCTGGGGCAACATAGGGAATGGTTTTGCGCTCCATCGTGACGGCTCCGCTCTGCAAAAACGGAACGATCGCGAAGAGGCCGTCGCGCCAATGCTCGACCGTTTCAAAGTCGGCGTCTTCCGCATCGACTTCGCTTTCCGGCAACCACCAGAGCAACGGCAGTTTCACGGCCTCCGGCGTAACCGGCAAGCTGTACAAACTCCGCAACTCCCGGAAATCCGGTTTCCGTAATTGAGATTCCTCATCCCACTTACTGAGATAATAACCGGACTCGGCCAACTGTTGGGTCGTTGCGCGAAGAAAGGGGAGGGACGCGGGGTCGTTGATGAGGAAGGTGGTTGCTCCGGGATCTTCGCGGCAGCCAACCATCAACACGGCATGATCACGGCGATGCTGAAACGTGCGCCGATGAATCTTCTCGAAATCGGAATGATGATAGCCGTTCGCCTCAAAAACGGGATCGGCAACTGGAAGTGCCATTCCGCCCCGCAACTGTTTCTCGGGCTTGGCCGGGGCGCCTAACCGACCCACGTCGACCGTCAGCACCATTGGCATTCCCGACCGGAGATAAGCCTGCGCGGCCGCAGTGAACGCGTCGTTGCGACTGGTCCAATTGGCCGGGGGATTTGCGTAGCCCATGGTTTTGGGAACTTGCTTGATCGCCCGGAGACCAACCTCCCGGAAGTAGCGGGTCATCCCGCCGTAGTCCAGGCCGGAAAGCTGCATTTCGTAAACGTCATTCCCCGCCGCCTCACTTTCCCGAATCTTCTCATTCTGAGCCAACGCAGTCACTTCCAGAAGTCCGTGCAAACCGCTCGCGAACTCGTGCAGCAGAGCCGTCGCCATGAAGCAAACCGCTTGGGCGCAGAGTCCGCCTCCGGCCAGGGGGATGTGCTTGACGTAGGGCGTTCCTCTGAGTTGTCCGGGTTCCGCCGTTTCCCCATACTCGCGCCCGAGATCCGCCTGAAGAATCCTCCAGTTCCCACGCTCTTTTTCCAACCGGCGAGGCGGTTGCAAAAGCCCATCCGCAATTCGGGACGCTTCCTTCAGCAATTCGCGAGGACGGTCTTTGGGCGTGGGGAGCGCTTTGATCGGATCTTTTCCCGTCGTCTTGAGCCAACGGAGCCGCCTTCCCCAATGCGGATTTGCGGCGCGCATCCGTTCGATGCGTCTCAGGTTGACGAAGCTGATCCCGGCTTCGTCCTCCAAATAGAGTCGAAGCGCAAAACGAGGCTCGGAAAGCCCAAAAACCTGGGCTTCGTTGCGGGTGATGATCGACGAAGCATAGCGGCAGGCGAGATCGATATCGCGGGTTTCGTCGTCATCGGTCGTCAGCAACCAATCCGCTAATTCGGTGATCTCCCGATAGCCATAGTCGCCGACCTGGCTAAAAAACTCGGCTTCGCTAACTTCGTTCATCGTCGGAGCCTAGTCAGAGCAAAAGCCGTAGGGCAGGGTATCCGATGCGGGACGAAACTCGAAGTCGTGGGGATGAACCAGGATCAATGCCTGGCGCAAGACCGCGCTCAAATCAGGGAACTGGCTCGCGGGAAGGCGCTCGAGGAGGGACTCCACCGTTTGGCAAACCCTTGACCCATGTTCGATTTGGACCCAATGGAGGAATTTTTGACGGTCGACAGTCATGCCTCAGCTTATCGACCCGCCAAGGTTGAACCAAGAAGAAACAGGGGCATTCAGCCCTTCTTTTTCGGAGCGGTGCGGTGAGGACCGAAGTATTTTTCGCTGCGATAGCGCAGCCAAACCCGAAGTTCTTGAGGGACTTTTTCGCGCTGGGTTTTGTCGAGGCGCTCATACAGCTCGATCGCTTTTTCGCGCTCTGCCCGACAGGCCCGGTTGTTGTGATCCTTCCAGCGACTGCGCGCCAACCGGATTCGTCGACACGCTTCTTTCAGCAGCGCTGCGCCCTCCAATTGGTCCGGATCGACTTTGTTCTTCTTCGCGGGCATGGGTCAGTCCTTTTTACCGAGCCACTGAATTCCGCCTTCGGAGAGCTTCACTCGGCCATCGCGGTAGAGCGCACCAATCGCTTGTTTGAAGACCTTTTTGCTCATCCCCAACTGGTCCCGAATCGCTTCTGGCGGGCTCTTGTCGTGCAAGGCCAGAAATCCGCCGTCGATCCTGGCCAGCTGCTCCGCCAATTGCTCGGTGGCGTCGGTAACTCTCGCATAGCCGGGCGGATGCAGGGTCACATCAATCAAACCATCCTCCCGAATCCGGGCGACAAAACCGTTGCAGCGTTCTCCGCGTCGCGGGATCCCCTTGCTTTCCGTGGTATGGATCATTCCCCAGAAACTGTCGTTCACAATCGTCTTGAAACCGATGTCCGTTCGTTCGGCCAAAATCAGCGAAACCCGGTTTCCCGGTTGCAGATAATCGGGCGCGGTTTTTCCAATAAACTTGCCCAGCTTCGCGGAGGCGACGAGCCGGTTCGTGACTTCATCGACGTAAATGTAGACCAATTCTTTGTCCCCAACCTTGAGGCGGCGGGCTTGCTCGCCAAACGGAAGCAGGAGATCCTTGGGCATCCCCCAATCCAGAAACGCGCCGACTCTCGAAGCCGCCACGACTTCCAAGAGCGCAAACTCATCGGCCATCGCAAAGGGCTTCTCCGTGGTCGCGACGAGACGATCCTCCGAATCGTTGGAGATGAACACTTCGATCTCCTCGCCCGGCTCAAACTCCGCCGGAACATAGCGATTCGGCAGCAGAATCTCGCCTAACTCGCCCCCGTCCAGAAGGATGCCGGACGAATGCGTCTTGACCGCTTGGAGTGTGTTGAGGCTTCCGATGATGACGTCTGACATGTTCCCGACCATACATCCAAAATCGGCCAAAGTCGCGGGCTGATCCTCACACCATCGATTCGACCTGGGTCAGCACGGCGAGGAACGGCAAATGCTGAAGCGCACCGAAGTGATCGTGTCGGCTCAGCCGCTCCCGCCGGCCTGCCGGGCTCGTGATTCCGCAGAAAAACCGGGCGAGTTGGCGGGGATGACGCAACGCGGCTTTCTTCTCGGCGATCACTTCGCGAATCAGCTCAACATGCTCCAGGGTCACTTCGTCGGTGATCGAACAGGGCAGTTCCTGTCGTTCGTCGCTGAGTCCGGCGTTGCAGCTCCCGCAATTGCCGCAAGGCTCCGGCATTTCTTCTCCAAAGTAGGTGACGAGTTGTTGCGTTAGACAGTGGCGCGTTTGACAGAGTTCGAGAACCAGATCGAGTCGTGAAATTTCACCGGCTTCACGCTGCGCAAAGAGCTCAACGAGATTCGCCGTGATTTGCGTGACGTTCTCCGGATGATCCGGGGTGAGGCGATAGCCGTTCCGCAAGCCACTTGGCTGGAGCACAATCTCACCCAATTCCGCCAGATAATTCAGCGCCTGGCGAATCCGGTCGGGCGATTCTCCAATGCTGGCCGACGCGGAATCCACCTCAATCGTCTTCCACTTGCGTTGGCCGGTTGCCACCTCAAACAGCTTGCGCAGAAACGCCTGCCGCTTCGCATTGTGACCGGCAAGAATGCGCTCCATCGATTCCACGAAATGGAATCGGTAGTTGGCATAGAACGGCCCGGTTGACGTGATCACCCCGGCGAGTTCCAGATTGGTCAGGGCGGTGGCGATGACGAGCGGACGAATGTCATTGGTGACGGAGAGATCATAACGACTGATGCTGAATTCGTCACCTTGAAGCAGGACGTGTTCGACCAAATGACGCAGCGCTTGCGGCGTTGGGGTATCGCCGTAAACGAAATTTTCCAACACGATGCGATCATCGGCGCAGGCCAGGATCTCACAGGTCGAATCCTTCCCGTCGCGACCCGCGCGACCCGTTTCCTGAACGTAATTTTCCAGCGATTTGGGCAGGTTGTAGTGATAGACGTAGCGGATGTCGGATTTGTCGATCCCCATCCCAAACGCGATCGTCGCAACGACAATCTCGACCTCGCCAGACATGAACGCGTCCTGAACTTCTTCGCGATAATCATCGGGAAGACCCGCGTGATAGGCCTTCGCATTCAAGTCAGCCCGCGCAAGAAAACCGGCGACCCGTTCCGCCGTTTCCTGAAGCGTCACGTAGACGATCGTCGCTCCGGACGGGCGATCCCGCAGTCGGCTCACGAGCAGATCGTCGCGTTCCTCCGCCGGGCAGGGAGTTACCTGGAATTGGAGGTTCGGGCGGCGAAAGCCGGTTTGAATGTGGTCTTCCTCCGCAATGCCGAAACTGCGCCGAATGTCTTCGCTCACTTTCGGCGTCGCCGTCGCGGTCAGGGCCAGGACTCGTTCCACACCCAGCTCTTTCGTTAGAATCCCGAGCTTGAGATAATCGGGGCGGAAGTTGTGGCCCCATTCGGAAATGCAGTGGGCTTCATCCACCGCGATCAGCGAAATCCGCGTTTCGCGCAACTTCTGGAGAAACCCCTCATTCGCGAGGCGTTCCGGCGCGACGTAAAGAAGCTTTAGCTCCCCGCTCGCCATCTTCTGATAGATCTCCGCGACCTCACTCTGCTCCAAACTCGAATCGAGCCGCGCCGCCGAAACCTCGCAACGCAACAACGCTTCCACCTGATCCCGCATCAAAGCGATCAGTGGCGAAACCACCAGCGTAAGCCCGTCCAGGTGAATCGCCGGAAGCTGATAACAGAGACTCTTGCCGCCACCGGTCGGGAACACCGCCAGGGCGGGACGACCAGCAATCAGAATGTCAACGATCTCGCGTTGGCCGGGCCGAAATTCGTTGTGCCCGAAAACGCGCTTGAGCGACTCTTCAATTGTCACTTCTTCTCTGCCGCGACCATCTCCAAATACGCCCGATAGTCCGGGCTGCGGGTATCGGCGATGACCTTCTCGAATTGCGGTGCGTCGATGAAGCCCTGGTTGAAGGCGATTTCCTCGATGCAGGCGACTTTGTAGTTTTGCTGGCGCTCGATGGTCGAAATGTAGTTGCTGGCTTCGAGCATGCTTTGCGGCGTGCCGGTGTCGAGCCAGGCGATGCCGCGGCCGAGCAATTCGACGTTCAACTCGTCGCGTTTCAGGTATTCCACGTTCAAGTCCGTGATCTCCAATTCGCCGCGGGCGGATGGCTTCAGGCTTTTGGCGGTGTCGACGATTTGCTCATCGTAGACATACAATCCCGGCACCGCGTAGTTGCTCTTCGGTTTCTCGGGCTTCTCCTCGATGCTGAGCACTTTTCCGTTCTTGTCGAAGTCGACGACTCCAAAACGTTCCGGGTCGCGGACGTGATATCCGAAGACACAGGCTCCTTTCTCGCGAGCGAGCGCGCGTCGGAAGAAGTCGAGTTTGCCGTAAAAAATGTTGTCTCCCAAAATGAGAACCGCGCCTGAACCGTCGATGAAATCTTCGCCGACCAAAAATGCCTGCGCGATGCCCTTGGGCTCGGGTTGAATCTTGTATTCAATGTTCAGTCCCAAACTGGCGCCATCACCCAGCAAATCCTCGAACTGCGGGGTGTCCTTGGGCGTGGAGATAATGAGAATGTCCTTCAGTCCACCGAGCATCAGCGTTGCCAGCGGATAGTAGATCATCGGCTTGTCGTAGATGGGAAGCAGTTGCTTGCAGGCCACCTGCGTCAGCGGATAAAGCCGTGTTCCCGCGCCGCCGGCGAGGATGATGCCTTTGCGATTTTTCATCTGGCCTAGTTAACGTGATTCGGGTTCAGGTCGAGCAAAAAGGTTGCAATTGGGGCATCGGTAGGCTGAAAAACGTTCCGGAGAAATCGGATTCGAGTCTTGAGCCGATAGTCTCCGTCCGCTTAACTAAACCCTATGAGGGGTTCTGAGACGAAGTTGGCGCGGCAGTTATCCCGGCGTATTGTTTTGTGTTCGTCGTTCGGGTTTTTGTGCATCGGGCTGATCGTCTCTCTGGTTGGAATTCGTCCGTTTTACGAGCAGCTCAAAATCGAGAAGAAGAACCAGCTGATCTTCGCGGCGAGCAATCGCCGACAAACCGTGGATCAGGTGTTGGCGCGAAAGAAAAGTATCGCGGCCCAGATCACGAGCCGGACGAAAGCGCGGCAAATGCTCGAACGATTCAACGCCGGAGAGGTGCCTCTGGAGGAAGCCGGCGCCTTTGTTCAGCCGATTCTGACGGATGCCTTGAGCCGGTCTCTCGACGTCATCGGCATTTTGCGTCTCGATGATCAGGGAAAGCAATTCGTGGGGGTGGGGGAGACGATTCCGCCGGATTTGTGGGTGATTCCCGCCCCGGATGCCAGGGAACCGGTTCTCCGTGGGGTGATTTTTTCGGGCGACGAGCCGCGGTTGGTCGTTGGGGCGCCGATTACCGATCGGGAGGCGAAGCGTGTCGGCACGGATGTCGTGCTCTTCACCGCAGGCGAATTGCGGCGCATCGTGCAGGATTACTCCGGCCTGGGCGAAACCGGCGAAATGATTTTGGGCGCGGCACGGGAATCGGGGCCGGAGGCGTTCTTTCCGTTTCGAGATGGGAAATCCGATTCCTCGCCGGTTCGCGAAGCCATCGCGCTGGCCGGAAACGGCGCGACGGGTGTTCTGTCGCGAGACAACGCCGAAGGCCACGAAGATCTGGTCGCTTACGAACCGTTGACCCATGCGCCGTGGTCTGTCCTGGTGAAAATGGATCAGCAGGAACTGTTTGCCTACGTGCGAGGCCAGATGCTTCAGGTGGGATTGATTCTGGCTTCGCTCATCGCCGGAGGCACGGCCGGGATGTTGATTCTGCTCCGGCCGCTCGCGGGCAAGGTGATTCTCCACACTGACGAAATGGAGAAAGAGGTTCGCCAGAAAACGGCCTCCTACGAAGAGGCGAAACTGGCGGCAGAACAGGCGAACCGCGCCAAGAGCGAGTTTCTCGCCAACATGAGTCACGAGATCCGGACGCCGATGAATGGGGTGCTCGGGATGACCGAATTGTTGCTCGATACCGACCAAACGCCCGAGCAGCGCCAGTATCAGTTGCTCGCCAAACAATCGGCCGAAACCCTGCTCGATTTGCTCAACGACATCCTGGATTTTTCCAAGATTGAGGCCGGCAAATTGGAGTTGGAAGAGGCGCCGTTCGATCTCGGCGAATCGCTTGGCGACACCCTTCAGACGCTTTCGCTTCGTGCCGGGCAAAAGGGCGTCGAGTTGGCTTACCACATTCCGCAGGAGGTGCCCCGCTGGCTGTTGGGCGATGTCGCGCGATTGCGGCAGGTTATCGTGAATCTCGTCGGCAATGCGATCAAGTTTACCGAAAGAGGCGAGATCGTGGTTCGCGTGAAACTGGCGGCGAAGACGGAAGATGCGGTGGAGCTTCACTTTTCCGTGCGTGACACCGGATTGGGGATTCCGATAGAGAAGCAGGATCACATTTTTGAGTCCTTCGAGCAGGCGGACGCTTCCACAACCCGGAAATTTGGCGGAACGGGGCTGGGATTGGCCATTTCGCGCCGGATTGCGGAAAAAATGGGCGGGAAAATCTGGGTGGAAAGCGAGGAAGGCAAGGGCAGCGATTTTCAGTTCACCGGCCATTTCAGGATCAGTCAGGAAGCACCACCGGAGGCGGCGGAGAGTCTGGATTTGCGAGAAATCACCAAATCACTTCTGGATTTGCCGGTGCTCATTGTTGACGACAACGACACCAACCGGCTGATCCTCGAGGAAATTCTTCGGAACTGGGAATTGAAGCCGGTTTCGACTTCCAGCGGGAGGGAGGGCCTGGATTCCTTCGCAAAAGTTTCCGGCAGCGACGATGCGATTCAGCTCGTTTTGCTCGATTTCATGATGCCGGAAATGGACGGGCTCGAGTTTGCACGCAATCTGCGGGAGCTGCCGGAGGGCGATGAAGTGACCATCATCATGCTGACTTCCGCGGCCAAACCGCCCGGTCGGGAAATCCTGGATGAGCTGCGCATTTCACGAGCTCTCACCAAACCTGCCAAGCAATCCGACTTGCTCGACGCCATCATGGAAGCACTGGGGCCGGCAACCCGGGGACCGGATACCGTTGAAATTGCGAAATCCACCGTCGTCAGCGATGAAGCCTCGCTTCACTTTCTGGTGGCCGAAGATGGCCGGGTCAACCAAGCCGTGGCAACCCAACTGCTCAAGAAACACGGTCACACCGCAACAGTCGTGGAGAATGGCCGCGAAGCGATCGAGGCGCTCAACGTTGCACAGTTTGACGCCATCCTCATGGACGTGCAAATGCCGGTGATGAACGGCTATGAAGCCACCGCCGTGATTCGCCAGCAGGAAAAGGACGATCCTGGCGGACGGCACATTCCCATCATCGCAATGACCGCGAATGCGATGAAAGGCGATCGCGAAAAATGCCTCGAAGCGGGGATGGATGATTACGTCGCCAAACCCGTCCGGCCGGCGGAACTTTACGAAGCCATCGGCAGGCTGAAAACGGTTCGGAAAGTCAAGAAACCGGCGGTTCGGGAACCTGCGGAGAAAAATCTCGACCATCTCGAGGTTTTTGATGCCAAAACCTTTCGCGAAACGATGGGGGGAGAGGATTTGATGCGAACCCTGATTGTGGAGTTCAGGCAGGAATCGCAGATGATCATGGAGCGATTGGAAACCGCGCTGGTTGGAGCTGATGGCGACAAACTTCACGAGGCGACACACGCGCTGAAGGGCTTGGTGGGGACGTTTTGTGCGGATCGCGCTTTCGAAGTCGGATCCCGGCTCAACGCCGCGGCTCGCGGAGGCGATATGGAGGCCGCCCGAGATCTTTTCCCGCGAATGGAGCGCGAAATGGGGGATCTGGGCAAGGCGTTGACCGAGTTCAGGGGGGAACTGAAGGCCGGTGGCGATGAACGGTATCAGATTCACGGCGAAATCGGGCGGGGAGGGCTCGGCGTCGTGTATCGCGCGACCGACACCGAATTGGGCCGGGAGGTTGCCATCAAGCGGGTGTTGGTGGATGCCGAGGGCGAAATCGATGGGCTGACCGATGGATTGATTGAGGAAGCGAAGATCCTTTCAACGCTGAATCATCCCAACATCGTAACCGTGCACGACGTGGGCAAAGACGAGGACGGGCCGTATGTCGTGATGGAGCTTCTCGATGGCGAAACGCTCGATGACATCATCGCGCGGGCGGCGTTGCCACTCGATCAGTTCGAAGACTTTGTGGCTCAGGCGCTCGAAGGATTGATTGCCGCTCAATCCGTCAATCTGTTGCACCGGGATTTGAAGCCCGCCAACATCATGCTCGTCTGGCTTCCGAGCGGAAAATTTCAGGTTAAGATTCTCGACTTCGGGTTGGCCAAATTCGCAAAGGCACCGTCAGAGCAAACCATCGACCACAGCGATTCGATTCTGGGCTCGATCTTCTTCATGGCGCCGGAGCAATTCGAGCGCCTCCCCCTCGATGGGCGCACGGATCTGTATTCGATGGGAGCCATCTTTTATTACGCATTGACCGGGCAGTACCCGTTCAACGGGACACAGGCGGCCAAGGTGATGGCGGCCCATCTCTATCATCAGGTCACGCCATTGCATGACTATCGGCCCGATGTTCCGGAGTCGGTAGTCGCTTGGATCGAAACTCTCTTCGCCCGCAACATGGACGATCGCCCCGCCGACGCGAAGGCCGCGCTCGAAGCCTGGAACCTGAAACCACCCGTGGACGAAAAACAGCTTCGCGAAGTCGCCAGCAACAATCCGGAAGTGGCGTCGCAATTGTTTGCCGAATTCCGCGGCGAGACCAACGGATTGCTCGATCAGCTTCGCCGTGAACTCGGCGAAGGACAGGGAACGAGCGCCATGGAAACCGCCCAAACCATTCGCGGGACTGCCTCCACTTTGGGATATACGGAAATCATTTCGATCGCCCGGGAAATCGAATCGCAAGTCGACTCCAATCCGGAGTATTGCCGGGCGTTGGTCGATCAATTCCCTCCGGCGATGGAGCGACTGGAAGGAGCCCTTGAAAACTTAATCTGGAAAACATGAAAGCAGCCAAAATTCTCATCGCCGACGACGGACGTGTCATCCGAACGGCGATTTCCCGTAAACTCGAAGAAGAAGGATACGCTGTCACTGCGGTCGCCAGCGGCCAGGAGACGCTGGAGGTGATGGAACACGATTCGTTCGATCTGGTGGTGCTCGACATCCACATGCCGGGCATCGACGGGATCGAGGCGCTGCGCCAGTTGCGGCAAAAACACAGCGCCGTTCAATTGCCGGTCATCATGGCGACGGCCAAGGATGAAGATGAAGACATCGTCAGCTGCTTCGAGGCTGGAGCGAGCGATTTTGTCTCCAAGCCGATCAATTTTCCGGTGCTCTTCGCCAGGATCGACACGCACCTGCGATTGAAGCAGGCCATGGAGAAGTTGGCTCAGCGCAATCCCTGAAACGGGACTCAAGCAGGAAGTAAAATGGTTGCAATACGGCCAGTTCGTGGCTCTTACCTCAACTCGTGAATCTGGAAACCTATTTAGCCCAACGCCGTTCCCTGGTCGAATCCGCTCTCGAAGCGGCTTTGCCCGAAGCCACGGAACCCCCTGAGACGATTCATCGCGCCATGCGTCACAGCATGTTTGCGGGAGGAAAACGATTGCGACCGATCCTCTGTCTGGCGGCTGCGGAAGCCTGCGATGGCAGTGTCGAGGATGCCATGCCGGGAGCGGTTTCCGTGGAATGCCTGCATACCTACACCCTGATTCACGACGATTTGCCGTGCATGGATGACGATGATTTTCGGCGGGGCCATCCGACCTGCCACAAGGTTTACGGAGAGGGGATGGCGGTTCTGGCGGGGGATGCGCTTCAAGCCCTAGCGTTTGAGATCGCAGCGGGGCAGGGGAGTGAGTTTGCCCGCGAGCTGGCGGTTACCGGAGGAAGCCGGAAACTGGTCGGTGGTCAGGTTCTGGATTTGGAGGGCGAAACCAAGCAATTGACCCTGGACGAGCTGAAATTCGTTCACCTGTCGAAAACAGCCGCGTTATTGACGACCAGCATTCGATTTGGTGGGATGAGTGCGGGGGCGAACGAAGAAGAGCTCGAACAGTTGACCCGATTTGGCGAAGCGGCGGGATTGGCGTTTCAGGTCATCGACGACATCCTGGACGTCACCAAAACGAGCGAGGAACTCGGCAAAAGCGCCGGAAAAGACGAAGCTTCGGACAAATCCACCTTTCCTGCGTTGCTCGGCCTGAAGGAGTCTCGAAAAGAGGCCGATCGATTGACAAAAGAAGCCCATTCCTGCCTCGAAATCTTTGGGGAAAAAGCCGAGGCCCTGCGCGCCCTGGCCGATTATCTGCTCAATCGCGATTATTAGGGAAAAATCGCCTCCAAACAGAAAATTCGAGTTTTCGAATTTGATGCTTGGCATTTGCGATTTGCGATCTAAGTTCCGCCCCGCTTTTATCCCGGCCATGCTGGAGCCCCGATTTGTGCCAACGGAGAATGCGGAACCAGATCCTTTCGAATTCGGGGCAACGTCGGAAGTCTGAACCAACCTAACAACCTAACCCTAACCCTAACCAAATATATGGCAGCTGCCATCGTTTCAAAAAATCCCGAGTTGAGTGCTCTGATCAGTCAGAACTTTCGCACCTTCCGGGAAAACTCGATCGTCAAGGGAACCATCCTTGAGATCAAACAGCAGGTCGTCCTCGTCGACGTCGGCTACAAATCCGAGGGCGTCATTCCCATTTCCGAGTTCGAAGACGAGGAATTTGAAGTTAATGACGAAATCGAAGTTCTTCTCGAACGCCTCGAAAATGATGAGGGCATGGTCGTCCTCTCCAAGGAAAAAGCCGCTCACAAGCAAAACTGGGACAAGATCGTCAAAGTTTTCGAAGATGGTGGACTCGTTCGCGGCAAGGTCAAGAGCGTCGTCAAAGGCGGACTCATGGTCAATGTCGGTGTCGAAGCGTTCCTGCCAGGTTCGCAAATCGACATCATTCCTCCAAAGGATCTCAACGAATACGTCGGCAACGTCTACGAATTCAAGATCGTCAAGGTCAACGACGACCGGAAGAACATCGTTCTCTCACGCCGTGAGGTGATCGAAGCTGAGCGCGCCGAGCAGCGGGCCAAGTTCCTCGACACCGTCAAGATCGGCGATCAGGTTGAAGGAATCGTCAAGAACATCACCGATTTCGGCGCATTCGTCGATTTGGCCGGGATGGACGGTTTGCTTCACATCACCGACATGAGCTGGGGACGCATCAATCACCCCAGCGAAATGCTGGCGATTGGCCAACCGGTTGCTGTTCAGATTCTGGACGTCGACAAGGAGAAAGAGCGCGTTTCGCTCGGCCTCAAGCAGCTTCAGGACAACCCTTGGGAAGACATCGAAGGACGTTTCCCGGTTGGTGCCGAAGTCAAAGGCCGCATCACCAAGTTGGTTCCTTACGGAGCGTTCGTGGAGATCGAGCCCGGCGTCGAAGGTCTTATCCACGTTTCCGAACTGTCCTGGACCAAGCGGATCACCCGCCCAAGCGACGTCTTGGAATTGGAACAGGAAGTCAAGGCGAGCGTTCTCGCGATCAACAAGGAAGAGCAAAAAATCAGCCTTGGTGTTCGCCAGCTCGAGACCAACCCTTGGGACGAAATCGACGATCGCTACCCAATCGGTACCACGATCAAAGGCAAGATTCGCAACCTCACCGCTTACGGTGCCTTTGTGGAGCTTGAAGATGGCATTGACGGCATGATCCACGTTTCCGACCTCAGTTGGACGCGGAAGATCAATCACCCAAGCGAAGTCCTCAAGAAGGGCGACGAGTTGGAAGCCCAGGTCATCGACATCGACAAGACCAACCAGCGCATCTCGCTCGGCATCAAGCAGCTTGAGAACGATCCTTGGAGCAACATCGACAACCGCTTCAAGGTTGGTGATCTGGTCAAGGGAACGGTCGCCAAGATCGCGAGCTTCGGAGCTTTTGTTGAGCTTCAGGACGACATCGACGGACTGGTTCACATCAGCCAACTCAGCGAAGATCACGTGACCAAGGTCAAAGACGTGATCAAAGTGGGAGACGAAGTCGAAGCGCGTGTCATCAAGGTCGACAAGATCGAGCGCCGCATTGGTCTTTCCATCAAGGCTGTCGAATACAGCGAAGACGAATTGGTCAAGGAAACTCAGGCATTCGAAGCCCTCAAGCCAAGCACCGACTTGGTTGGCCTCGAGCAGGCCTTCAACTTGGCGACTCCCGAAGAGTGGAGCCCAAGTGCGGAGACCGAAGAAGAGTAGGCCCTTTCGGTTTTCTCAAATCGAACCACTTCCAAAGCCGGCTCGGGATTTCCCGGGTCGGCTTTTTTTATGGACTTGGTTGTGAGGGAGCAGAGAAAGCTCTGTGACCGATCAAGAGCGCAGAAGGGAACCAAAGTGGTGTTCTTCGATGGCTCTGACGATACCGTGTCTCAGGCACTGGCAATGAAACCGCTATATGACCCCGTCATTGGAGGTCGACGTTCGGCCCAACATCCTGTGGTTCAAGTCGACGGATGAGCGACTCTCCTTCCCGTCTCGTGTTTGTAACCGTCACATCCACCGGCATCAGCGTCCGGTCGTGACTTCCGATTCCTTGGCCTAGAACAATTTCTTCTCCGGCGTTTCCAATCAGAGTATTGCGATCGATGAGAATATGGCGAACTTGGGCGTACTGATTCAGTTTCGCATTGGGAACGCCGGCGCTCAAGGCGATCGCGCCATTGATCCGGTTGCCGACGCCCTCGATGTGATTGCCGATGATCTTGTGACCCTCGCCAACGATTCGGATCCCACCGGATTGGCGCTCTCCATCGCCCAAGATAAGGTTCTCGCGAACCACGCATCGGTTCCCATGTCTCAACGTCAGGGTGCCGGCACACCCCACGAACGTGTTCTTCTCGTAAACGTTATCGCAGGATTTGTTGGAGATGATTTCGATCTCTCCATCGCAGTTCTCGAAGAGATTCCCCGACACCACGCAATTGCCCTTCTTCATGGAAGTTTCGCTCGTCCCGATGCGAAGCGTCTCGAACCCGTTCCCGTCTCCTTTCGCGCGGTTTTTGAAATGGTTCCGTTCAATTCGGTGGCTACCAACCTGGCCGTCCCCCAGCAACCATACTACCAAGGTCACCCCGGAATGGTCCTGCCCTTCGAAAAGGCAATGATCCACCCGGTGATGATGGCCGTACAAGCTCAGCCAGTGAAACCGGATGGACGTCTTTTTCGGGTTGTAGTTTTTGAATGTGCATCGTGTCACTCGGCAATGTGCCCCGTGCACTTGCATCACATGTCCTTCCTTCAAGCTGCCGTCCCGGAAGGTAAAACCATCCAACACCACATGTTCCCCAACCAACTGCAGTGACGATTGGCCCGTCCACGCAGAGTCCGAGCGAATGATGATCGGCTGTTCAGACGTGCCGGAAATCGTGAGTTTCGCTTCTACATCCTTCCAGTCATTTCCTGAAACCACGATAACATCACCCGGCTTTGCCGCTTTGGCCACGCGCAGCAACTCGTCGGGGGAGTTTACCTGAATTTCGGCAGCCTCGATGGAGCAAGGCAGGAGTGCCAAGGCCATTCCAAGGCACATCGATAGGCGTTGCCTCCTCTGGCGAAGGTTGCGGATTACACCCATCGCCAAACACGATGAAACTAGCGAACGGGCACCCGTGAAGCCGAAACAAAAAATCTGTCGAAGAATAACAAACTGCAATGTGTCGGTCATTTGCTGCTGCCCCCATTCGCTGGGTTGGTCTTCCGGGACCTTAAGGCGGGCAACGAGAGCCATGCTGCGGCCTCTATTTCTTCTTACCCTTCTTGTAATCCTCAAGCTCTTTGCCGCGAACGACGGTTTGGTCCGCCAAAACCAGGCTGAACTCACCACGGGTCTCCTTGGCAATCTTTGTCATCAAGTCCTCCGTCGCACTGTTCAAGACCATCATGTTGATGGTGTTGATCTTCGGCCGTCCTTTGGACTTGGCGTACTTGATGATGTCGTCCACGACTTTCTCTTTGCCGGAAATTCCGAACGCTCCATCAGTCATGAAGAAAATCGTATCGGGCTCCATGTTGATGGCCATGTAGAGAGGCCAGCGCCAATCCGTGCCGGCCCCAAGTTTGGTTTCCTCGATGATTTTGAGCGACTTGCGGATGTTGCTCCGGGTAGAGGGCATGTATTTACCCTTTGGCAATTCCCTGGGATCGAGGCCCCAGGACGGATGAAAGAGTGCGTTGAATTTTCCGCCTTTGGGAACCCGCTTGTCTTCGTTCTCTCCCATGTACCAAACCCACTTGTCGTTTCCTCGTTCAGCCTCGATGACGAAATTGTCCCATTTTTCCTTGTTCGACTTCATGTAACTTTGTTCGTGATACCACGCGGGGCCGTGAAAGAAGATCAACTGATAGTCGATTCCTCCGGGGAGCGCGTTCACGGACTTCGCGAGTTCCTTGCGCATCAGCGTGTCCTTATCCTGGGACTTCATGGAGAGGGAATAGTCGACGGCGAAGACCACCTTCTTGGAGGTCGACTTCGAACCGAAAAACGAGACCATTCCTCCGTCTTCGCCGGCGTCGAAACTCATGCTTGCGCCAAACCCGTCGCCCATTCCAATTGGATCGAAAGAGATGAGGTCTGTCTGAATATCCGGCATCGCCACGGCTGAGGCTCCCGCAACACTGACGACTTCCATTTGACTGGATGCGGACTGAACCGGTTTGCGCTGGACCTGCTTTTGAAGCTCCTGCTTCTGCATCGTGTCCTGATCGAGCACTTGCGCGGCAGATGCGACAATCTGCGGAGGCTGCTCCTGCGGCAAATTCATGGCGACCAGTCCGAAAAGTAGGGCCAAAACGACGTGAGCGACGACTGCGATCATCACCGCAGACATCTTCTGATTCTTGTCATTGTTCTTCTCCATCGCTTTGACGACTGCGCCTGCCTCAGCCACCATCAAATGCCGGGTTTGGTGAAGATGATTCTCGAATTCAACGACTTCCTCGCCGCCCTGATCCACAAGGTGTGCATGGGGATCGAACGCTTCCGGAGTGACCATGTGTGCCGCCGTTTCACGAAGATCAGGGACTGGCTTGAGAGGGTTTTTTGGGGGCGCAACGTCCGCTTCAACGGCCGGAATCATCGTGATTGCAGATTCTACCGGTTTTGAAGCTTCCGGTTCAGGAACCTCGGCAACCGGACGCGCTGGGATGACGGCTTTTCCGGGGGGAGGCGTCATCGGTGCCGGGCTGGCCATGGTTGGGGCCTGGATTTCGGCAATTGCCGGGGGAGCGGCTTCCTGAGGGGGCTCCTCGATTGCAACGGGCTCCTCAACGGCCACGGGTTCCTCAATGGCCACGGGTTCGACGATTTCGACCGGCTCGGCGGCAGCAGGTTGTTCCGTTGGAGCCACGACTGCAGGTGCGGCTGGCTCCATATCAGCGAGCTTGGCTGCCAAAATGTCATCCTCCAGTTCCGCATTCAGGGCAACCGCAGTGTTGTAGTGCTCCCGCGCCTTATTCAGGTTTCCGGTTTTCGCCATCAATTTGGCGGTGAGATAGTGCCCGACCGCGCTGGAAGGCTTGTGGGCGACGAATGCGGACAAAATGGGTTCTGCGGCAGCTGGCTGACCGGCTTTCACGGCATATTCCGTCAGTTTCCGCAGTTCAGCTTCGGTTCCCGGCGCAACCGTCGCTTCTCCAATCACTTGGACGACATCGGCATGGGCTTCGCCAGCGCTCAGTTTGTCAAGAAGCTCGAAACGAACGGTCCAGTCTTCAGGTGAATGTTGAAGAGCGTTATACAGAGCTTGTTCGACGGTATTCATGGATGAGGGGAAAACGAGCGATTGGGGAGAATCTTTGAAAAAAGACTCTAATTCTATCAACTTGGTTCTGTCGAGTGCGATTCTTAAGTCGCGAACCCCAACTCTCGCTTCACAATTTCGATGCCGGCGACCATGTTTTGGAGCTTCTTTTTCGCCGCCCAACGGGCCGTTTGGCTCAATCCGCAATCGGGAGCAAACACGAGGCGATCCGCCGGGGCGTGATGGAGGCATTCCCGCACCCGATCCGCGATCAACTCGGGAGATTCAATGAAGTAGCTCTTTACATCGATGATGCCGACCGCGACATCCATGCGTTCCGCCACCTGACTGATCACTTCCAACTCCGCATATTCGCGACTCGCCATCTCCAAATGCAATTCATCGACTTTCAGGTCGAGAAAATCCGGGAACAACGGGGCGTAGCGGCGGTAGCCCACGGCGTGCCCCTTGAAGTTGCCGAAGCAAAGATGGGTGCAGAGGCGCGTTTTGCCAATGACCGGCTCGACCGTGCGATTGAAGATGTCGACAAATCGCTTGGTGTCCTCCCTGTAGCCGTAGCAGCTCATGGATGGCTCATCGACGCAGATTTCTTCGCAGCCAGCTTCTACCAGGGCCTCCAGTTCATCTCGGATCAGCGGCAGAAGCGCCTCGGTGACGGCATAGCGATCGGGATACTCGGCATTCGGAACGAGTCGGCCGCTCATGGTGAAGGGGCCTGGAACGCTCATTTTCAAGCGTGGGCCAGCTGGAGCGAGGCGTTTGAGGCGCTCGAATTCCTCGACCGCGCCGAGACCCCGCGGAGCTGCCAACGTCCCTGAAATTTCATGCTTCCCGCGCTGATCGTGAGCCGGTGGGCCAAATTTTCGTGGGCTGTCCGGTTCCAGCTCGATCCCGTCGATAAATCCGTAAAAGCTGAGATTGAAGTCAAAACGCGTTTGCTCGCCATCGGTAATCACATCGAGTCCGCTGTGAACCTGGTCCTGAATCGCGACCGTCGCAGCGTCGTCCTGCATTTCGGCCAAATCCGCGGCTCCAAACTGGTCCAGGTTCTGCGAGGCGAACTCAAGCCAGCCGGGAAAGGGGTAGCTGCCAATGACGCTGCTGCGAAGGGGGCGCTCTTGCATGGGCAAGCCTGTCGGCTGATTCGCGGAAATGCAAGGGAATCGCAAGGACCAGAGTTGCGCTTCCGCGTTTTTAAGGGATTCTCAATCCCATGCCCGATCTTCTCGTTATCGGCGGTGGCGCGGCTGGATTTTTTGGCGCGATTGCGTGTGCCGAATCGTTGGCGAAACCTGCTGAAATTCTCATCCTGGAGAAGAGCCCCAACGTGCTGACGAAGGTGAAAATTTCCGGGGGTGGACGCTGCAATGTGACCCATGCCTGCTTCGATCCGAAGTTGCTGACGACGAACTATCCACGCGGCGGGCGGAGTTTGATCGGTCCGTTTCATCACTGGCAGGCCGAAGACACCGTCAGTTGGTTTGAGGATCGCGGAGTTGAACTCAAGACCGAGGCCGACGGGCGCATGTTTCCCACCACCGACAAGTCGCAGACCATTATCGATTGCCTGACCTCGGCGGCACGGGAATCCGGGATTCAATGGCAAACCGGCGTTGAGGTTCGCAAGATCGAGACGGACGGCGATCGGTTCACGGTGTGGACTTCCGACGACCGAAAACTGGAGGTTTCCGCGGTGCTTCTCGCTACGGGTGGAACGCGCAGTGCGGCTGCGGCCAAGCCGGCGGTGGATTTGGGTCACTCCTTGATTTCAGCGACGCCTTCCTTGTTCACCTTTCACATTGATGATCCCCGGTTGAGCGACCTGCAGGGATTGTCCGTCCCGATGGCCTGTGTCCGGGATTTGGGGACGAAACAGGAGTCGAATGGTCCCATGCTCATCACGCATTGGGGGTTGAGTGGCCCCGCCGTGTTGAAGCTCTCCGCCTGGGGTGCTCGGGAAATGGCGGAACGCGATTATCGCTTCGAAATTGAGGTAAATTGGCTGGGTGACGTCACCATTGAGCAGGCGGACGCGGTTTTCCGGACCCAGCGCAGTAACCATGGGAGCCGACAGATTGCGACGCGTTCACCCTTTGAATCGCTGCCGCGAAGGCTCTGGAGTCGTCAGGTTGAACAATCGGGCGTTCCCGAGAACGCGACGTGGGCCAACTTGCAAAAGGAGCACGCGAAATCGTTGCTTCAGAATTTGGTGAAAGCTCGTTTTCAGGTGACGGGAAAGAGTCTCAACAAGGAGGAATTCGTAACCTGCGGCGGGGTTCGGCTCAAGGACGTGAATCTGAAAACCATGGAGAGCAAGATTCAGCCCGGTCTCTATTTGGCGGGCGAAGTGCTCGACATTGACGGCGTGACCGGCGGATTCAATTTCCAGGCGGCTTGGACGACCGGAGTGCTCGCCGGGAGAGCGATTGCCGACCGACTCGAGGTGGAATAGGAGCTCGGAGTGTTGCGGTTTGCGCAAACCCATGCGACGCAGGAGGCATCTTGAGCGCATTGTTTCAACGTTGGCTGTCCAACCGGCCCAAGTCAGCCGACTGGGTCATTCAAAACCGCAAATATTTCTATATCGCGGGAACGTTTCTGATCATTATGGCGGGAATGCTGTTCTACTGGTTCGGTGTTCGCGGCAATCAAACCCTTCCAACGATTTGGATCAGCAGCGGCTCCAAGGATGGGGGATACGAGCGAATTGCCGAGGTCTTGGCGACTCACATTGCCGGGCAGCTTCCGGAAACGGAAGTCCGCGTGTTGTCGAGCGACGGCTCGATCGAAAATTTGGAGCGCGTCGCACGCGGAGAGGCGCAGTTGGGCCTAGTGCAAAATGACGTCGCAGGCGATGGTGAGTTTCGGGTTCTCAGCCCGCTTCACGAGGAGGTCCTTCATCTCTTTGTCGCGAAGAACAGCAATATTTGGAATCTGCCCGACTTGAAAGGAAGGCGGGTCGCGGTGGGGCCGGAACGGGGAGGGACTTCCAAGCTGATCAACAGCTTGTTCGAACTTTACGGCTTGAAAGGGGACGTCGAATTGGTTCACGAACCGATCGAGGAGGCGATGATCGAGCTTGCGGAAGGGACCGTCCAGGTGTGCGCCATGGTCACCGCGTTGGGAACACCGGTTTGCCGCAAGTATCTCGCATCCGGAGAGGTCAGGCTGATGGGAATCAGCGAACCGGGATTGGAAGGCAGTGTCGTCGATGGATTTCGACTGCATTACCCGTTTGTCCATCCGGCAACGATTCCGCGTGGAAGTTACGCCAACAATTCCGCCTCGATGCTCGAACCGCTCGACCCGTTGGGAACGATCGGCGTTCGCTCCCTGCTCGTTTGCCGGGCGGACCTGCCGGAAGAGGCAACGCGGAAGATCACCGAAGCCGTCATCCAGGCTCGGCCCGAACTCATCGAGATGGGATTTCCGGAGATGGCCGATTCTCATAGCAGTTTTGGGACGTCCTATCGCTACCCCTATCATCCCGGCGTTTTGCGCTACCTTCGGAGCGATCCCACGTTTCTGGAGCAATATGCCGAGTCGATGGGCTTCATCCTTTCGGTGATGCTCGCGTTGGGGGGAATCGTCGCCAGTTGCCGCCAATGGATGAGTCAGGTGAAGAAAGATCGAATTGACGAGTTTTACCTCGAACTCGACGAGATCCAGAATCGCCTCGTCAAGCAGCGTCCCTCGCAAACCGAGTTGGAGGAGATACTGGACCAATTGCTCGCCAGTCGTCACCGGGCGGTCAGCGCGCTGGTGCGGGAGAACGTGGTTGCGGATGAAAGTTTCCTCATTTTCCAGTCGCTGCTCACCGATTCGATCCGGGAAGTCGAGCGGCAAATGAGCGGTTTCGAAGAAAACGTCGAAAAGCTGTGATAGAGCCGATTCTGAGTGCGCGTGAATTACCGCATAGAGCATCAACTCCATCAAAAATGACCTCGATCACCCATTCCGACGAATTCACCCGGCGCCGCTTCATGGAAGGCACCGCAAAAACCTTCCTGGGCGTTGGTGCCTTGGGCCTCACCACGCGCGGTTTTGCAGCGAAAGGGCCGGGGCTTGAGTTGGAACCTCGGGTGGGAGGCGCCAAGCACATCATCTACCTCTACATGGGTGGAGGGATGACGCATCTGGATACGTTTGACACCAAGCCCGGTCACGAAAACCAGGGACAGACCAAGACGATCAACACCAACGTTGATGGAGTTCGGATTTCCGAGTATCTCCCTTCGCTCGCCAATCACGCCGACAAACTCGCCATCGTAAACTCGCTCACCTCGACCGCGGGCGCGCACTCTCAGGGCAATTACCTGATGCACACCAGCTACGAAGAGCGCGCCACGATTCGTCACCCCGGAATTGGTGCCTGGCTGCTCAAGTTTCAAGGCCGCCTCAACCCCAATCTTCCGGGTTCCGTCTTCATCGGTGGCAACAGCCGGATCAACGGTGGTGGCGGCTTTTTTGAGCCTGAATACGAGCCGCTTGCGATCAACGATCCCGATTCCGGCCTGAAGAACTCCAAGCGCCGTGGCATGGACGAGGCCACCTTCAATCATCGCCTTGATCTCGCTCGCAAGTTCGACGCCGAGTTTCACCAGCAATACAACGTCAAGCAGGTCCGCGCCTACACCCAGATGTATGACGACGCCGTCCGCATCATGACCAGCCGCGACCTCGCCGCCTTTGACCTCAAGAAAGAGGACGACAACATTCGCGAAGCCTACGGCGACAACTCCTTTGGTCAGGGCTGTCTCCTCGCACGCCGCCTCATCGAGCACGACGTCCGCGCCGTCGAGGTCAGCTACGGCGGATGGGACATGCACAACAACGTCTTCATCTCCGCGCCCGAGCGCTGCCAGGTCCTCGACCAAGCCATGTCGACGCTCCTCAGCGACCTCGATCGCCGCGGCAAGCTCGATGAAACCGTCGTCGTCCTCACCACCGAATTTGGCCGGACCCCACGCATCAACCAGAATGCGGGTCGCGACCACTACCCCAAAGCCTTCAGCTCAGTTCTCGCCGGTGGCGGAATCAAAGGCGGTCAGAAATACGGAAAGACCGATGAAGGCGGAGAAAACGTCATCGAAAACCCGGTCAAGATTGAGGACTTCAACGCCACGATCGCCCACTCGCTTGGCCTGCCGATCGACCATGTACTTTACAGCCCCAGTAAGCGCCCCTTCACCGTTGCCCACAAAGGCAAACCGGTCCTGGATCTGCTTGCCTAAAGGTTGTAATACCAAAAACACACAAGTTTGCTTCATCAGGGCGCCTCGGAGGGAAACCTCCGGGGCGTTTCTGCGTTGGGCTGAACGGTTGCGAGACCGTTACCGCCACTCGTGCTTGGGGTAGCGGCCTTTGAGGTCGCTTTTCACCGCTGCGTAGCTGTTCTCCCAGAATCCGGGCAGGTCTTCGGTGATTTGCACGGGCCGCTGATTCGGAGCGAGGATTTCGATGCGCAGGGGGATGCGGCCATTGGCGAGACTGGGCGTTTCGGCGATGTCGTAAAGATGCTGGAGCCGGGCGGAAAGGACGGGTTTCGCGCCGATTTCATAACGGATGCGGGCGTGACGGCCATTCGGGAGGTCAATTCGTGTCGGGACCATGGAATCGAGCATCGGCAGTTGATGCGGGGCGAGAAATTGCCGCAGTTCGGGCCAGACTTCGCGGTCTTTGATCTGTTTGTAGCTGAGGGCGCCGAGACAGATTTGCTCGATGACGGCGAGTTTGTCGTCGTCGCTGAAGGTGGGCAGTTCCAGCTCCGGCATGGCGTGGGCCAGGGTGCTGAGCCGGGCGATCCATTGCTCGACCTGGCGGTCCCACTTTTTGAGGATGAGGTTTCCGGCGATGACTTCGCGGGCGAGGATTTCGGCGGCTTTCTCTTCGGGCGGATCTTTGCTGGGTTTGCTCTCCAGGATGAGGTCGCGGTAGCGAATGACGTCGAGCGCGTCGACTTTTCGATCCCGGGGGTTCCATTCGGCGCTTCGTCCGGATTGGACCGCGTCCGAAAAGCGGGACTCGAGCAGTTCCCGGCTCACGGCGGTGTTGAGATTGAGCAGGACGTTCATCTCGCGTCCTTCGATTTCAGTGATTTCCGTGGCAATGAAGAGTTCGGCATCCATGACGCAGCTCTCATCGCTTAGTTTGCCGCGCCGTCCGCCGGTCACTTCGCAACTGCGGTTGGAGCGATTGAGGCGTTTCGCGATTTGGTCGGGGAATCCTGCCAAAAGGCATTCGGCGATGGCTTGATCCGGGTGAAGTGGTGGACGGGGAGGGGATTTTCGCGACGCGGCGGGCTCGGCTTTGCGCAGGAGTTTGGCGAGTCGGTCGACTTCACGGGCGGCGTTGGCCTGGATTCCGGCGGAATCGCAACGGCGGGGATCGAAACCGAAGTCGCGGGCGGTGGCGAGGGCTCGCAGGGCGGGCAGAAAGTCGGAATCGTCGTCCGGCTCGGTGAATTCCTCGCGGCCGGAGTTGCGGCGCGGAAAAATCGGCTTCCCCTGGGTGAGGGCAACGATGTCGCACAGATTCTCAAAGCAGCCGAGGCGGCGACCCTCGACGAGGGCGCGGGCGTAGCGCGGAGTGACGGGAAACCGGGCCAGGGATCGCCCCAGATTCGTCAGCTGGCGAGCGGCGTCGAGCGCACCGAGGTCGATCAACAGTTGGGTGGCGCGGTCGAGTCCTGCTTCGTCCGGTTTCTCGAACCAATCGAAGTCTTCCATGGATTCGACACCGGAGACGAGCAGGGTCAAAATGACTTCCGCCAGGTCCATTCGGTGGATTTCCGGAGGCGTTTGTGCTGGGCGTTTGGCGTGATCTTCCTCGCTCCAGAGGCGAATGCAGGTGCCGGGCGCGGTTCGGCCCGCTCTGCCGGAGCGTTGGTCGGCGCTGGCTTGGGAAATCTTCTGGATGGTGAGCGTGTTGATGCCGCGGCGCACGTCGTAATCCGCGATGCGGGCCAGGCCGGAGTCGATCACGAGCGTTACCCCGTCGATAGTGAGCGAAGTTTCGGCGACGTTGGTGGCGACGACGATTTTGGGGCGGGAACCCGGCCGAATGGCGCGGTCCTGCTCGGCGGGTTTCAGATCTCCGAAAAGAGGCAGGATATCGACGTTGCTGGTGTGGCGTTGTAGCGCGTCGATCGTTTTGCGGATTTCGTAGGCTCCGGGAAGAAAAATGAGGCAATCGCCCGGCGTCGTCCGGTTTTTGGCAAACGCCGAGTAGGTGCGGGCGATGTGATCCCAGATTTGGCCTTTTTGGCGTTCGCGCATCGGAGCATGGCTGATCTCAACCGGAAACGTTCGCCCTTCCGAGCTGAGACGGGGGCAATCGCCGAGATAGGACTGGATTCCTTCGCCGTCGAGCGTGGCGGATGTGACCAAAATGGCGAGGTCTGGCCGGGATTCGCGTTGAATCTGGGTTGCCCGGGCCAAGGTGATGTCTCCAAAGAAGTGGCGCTCGTGAAATTCATCAAAGAGAATCGCGGAAACGCCCTGGAGAGTCGGGTCGCCGAGGATCTGGCGCAGAATTACCCCTTCGGTGACGTAGCGAATGCAGGTTTGGGCACTGACGTGGTTCTCGAAACGAACTTGATAGCCGACTTCATCTCCGACTTTCCCCTTTCGTTCTTCGGCGACGCGGCGGGCCAGCATTCGGGCGGCGACGCGGCGTGGCTGAAGCACGACGACTTCGCCATTCCCCAGGATTCCGCGATCGAGCAGAATCTGCGGAACTTGGGTGGACTTGCCGGAGCCGGTGGGCGCTTCCAGCACCAATCGAGGTCGTTGAGACTGGCTGCGGAGGGCCTCGACCAGCTCGTTTTCAATTTCGTAGATCGGTAACATGAGGTCTCTGGTCCTGAATTTAGAACAGATCGGGGGAGTTTTGGAAAAAACTCGATTGTGATTTTGCGGGACACCGGGAAAGTAGCGCCCACTTGGAACAATGGCTCTTGAACCGACAGAATCTCCCGAAGATCGCCAATTGGCTTGGATTGGAGACGCCGCATTGGCCTTGGTGGCGAGAGAATGGATCCTGGAAACCCAGGGGAAATTGGATGGGGAAGCGCATCGGCGCCTGACTTCGAACGAGTTTTTGCGGGCATTTGGCCATCCGACTTTGGTTGAGGCGGAATTGGGCGTTTTGTTCCAGAAACACGGATTGGATGCGGTGAGAGAGCGATTTCGGAATCGGTTTGTGCCAAAGTTTCGGGAATTTGGCGGTATTGACGCTTCGAAGTAATTAAATTTGGTTGGAAGTTAAGAATTCTTAACTTAATGTGGGGCATGCTCCTTCGACTCGCTTGCCTGATGCTGATTTTCCCGTTTCTGGGATTGTCCGGCTGCTCCTTATTTGCGCCCAAACCGGTGCCGGAACGTTATCGAGCCAAGGTTACGTATCCCTCCTTTTCCAATCCCTCGCAGTATTCTTCAGTCCCAGCACCTCCGATGCCTGAGCCACCGAAGCAGGAAACCGCGAGTTACCAACCGGATGGGACTTCATTTGACCAGTGGGCGCCCGCCGAGAATTCGAAACCCGAGACCGAAAAGACTGAGGCTCCCGGGATCGATGTTCAGTCCCTTCCGTTTGCGATTGCGGTTCCTGGCGATCCCAACGTCGTGACGTTGCCTCCCGGACTCGGGTCAAATGCCGAAATCGACGTGACGGGAATCGCCCCCGGAACAGCGGTCGAAATTCCAGATCCGAACAAATCTGGAGCAACGATCAAATTCAGAGTTCCTGAACCTGAGAGTTAAAGAGCGTCACTGACGTTGTCGAGTTCACTGAGAATCGCCTTGAGGTCATTGGCGAAAGGGCTGGTTTGAGCCAGTTGTTCGAGGTGGTCCCTTACTTTCGGATGTCGTTTGGCGTTAAAGGCTAATGACCAACGAGCGGCTTCGTACATCGCATAGCGAAACGCGTCTTCCCGGTATTTTTGGATGAGTTCATCGTCCTCTTTTTCTCGAGCATCAAGATACGCGTCCCTGGCCGCTTCAAATTGGGAGTAGCCCAAGACATTGACAATTGGAGTGACGACGTTCACATCCCCTGAGCCATAGAAGTAGCCCCAACAGAGGTCCATTTCGAAAGCTTGGGTGATCTCAATTTCCAGGAGTGGTGCGGGTTTGGGCTGAGTGAGGAGATGGTCTTGGCGAATGGTTTTGAGGGCTTCTTTCGCGGATTCAGTATTTGCGCGATGGAGTGCATTCCCAAAGGCCTCCAGCTCGGCTTGCGATAACGAATCTGGATTTTTGAGCGCGATTTCGATCGTCTCCGGATACTTCTCGAACACAAAGCTGAGGAATCCGACAATGGGTTGGCGGCGATCAATATCTTCGAGGTTTTCGCGACTCTTCCAGTGCTCCAATGCGGTCTCAAACGAGCCGAGATTGTCGTTTTGGTAAAACTCCTGGAGCCATCGCGCCGCATTGAACGCGTGCGCTCCCCAAGGCTGGAGCAAGACCAACGCCACGAGTATTCGATAAAGCTGAATCGTCATTCCATGCGAGAGGATTTATCAGGGCCAGGGGTTTCCGGATTTACTCAGACCAAGGCTCCTGAAAGGGCCTACCGTTAAACTCGTGAAGGAACTGCTGGCAAACGAATTTCTGGAATCGAAATGTCTTTGCAGAAATCGTGAAATGGGGTGCAGATTCCAAACATGAAACTCTGGAGTTCGCACGGTTTGATGCTGATTGCGATTTGTCTATCGGTGGGAGGATGCAAAACGACACCTGCGGGTGATGGAATTGCTCAGTTCAACAGTGTGATTCTGCCCCACTTCCCCATTGGGCAGCCCGGAACCTTTGAGTTCAAAGTTCGGCACACCCGGCCCGTTTATCCTCACTGGATGTACTTCAAAACGCGCTCATCATCGAGTTTTTACCCCTATACTCCCTTCGACGAGGCCGTCTTTCGCGTCGAGATGGTGGGGCTGGATGGCAACGTCTTGAGTTCACGCATTATTCGGCCACGCGCACCGCGAATCGTGGATGAGGATGAATATCGAGTGGTCCTCTGGAACAAAAGATCAGTTTCAGCACGAACCGAGTTCCGGGTTCGAGTTGAAGTCTTGAGGCCATCCAAGCGGCCTTACGACAAAGCCAGGATTCATTTGGGAACGCCTTGAAGGCGGCTTTTTCTGTCAATGTCAGGGTGACGAACCGTGGCGATTGGCGAGGTAAATAATACAGATTCTTGGAAATTTGCGCTTTCCTCACAGAATGATTTCGTGTAGACCTTTTTTATTAGCTTGAATCGAAAATGTCCTAACATGATTCCCAGCTGCAGATATGTCATTGTCTCAATGCTAGTGTTTGGATTCGTTGCAGTTAGCAATGCATTGTCAACTTCTCCGATGTTCGAAGCATTGGCAGACACGAGAGAGGCGAATTCCGGGATTGCTTCCTCTTTTCAGATGGCGGCGGTGTTGGTCAGCCTGATTGTCTTGGGTTCGGCCTTTCGCAATAGTCGCCGGAGAGGCAAGTTTCACTCTGATTAGATTCTTGAGACCCTGCTGGAATGGCGCAATTTGAAGCGGAGTTTTGACAAGCTCGGCCGACGGTCCATCATTGGCTGATGACCGGAAGAGTCCGCACCATTCTAACAACCCTGGTAGGGTGCGTGGGCTTCCTGTTTGCGCTGACGATTCCGTTCTGGATTTGGCCACTGGATTTGGAGGTTCAAAGCCGATTTTTTGATCCCGAGGGGCGCTGGGCAAGTGGCGAAGCTCCCTTTTGGCAATTTCTCTACCACTTTGGGACGCTGCCCGCCATCATCGTGGTTTTGGCGGCTTTGTTGGTATTTGTTCTCAGTTTCAGGGTTGAAAAGTTTGTCCCCTGGCGCAAGGCGGCCGCCTACCTCGTGCTGTGCATGGCGGTGGGGCCCGGCCTGCTGATCAATGTCGGATTCAAGGATCATTGGGGGCGTCCCCGACCTCGAGATGTCGAAGTGTTTGGCGGTTCATATGCCCATGAGCGCGTCTGGATTGCAGATGGGAGCAGCCCGGGGAAAAGCTTCCCTTGTGGGCATTGTTCCATGGGATTCTATTTTTTGGGCTTGGCATTGCTATTCAGACGGTGGCGAACAGCTCTCGCAATATCGGGGTTTGCCGTGGTCTTTGGCGGACTGATCGGAATGGCTCGAATCGCTCAAGGTGGGCATTTTCTCAGCGACGTTATCTGGTCAGGGGGATTTTGCCTTTTGGCGAGCCTGGGACTGTTTTATGCGCTGGGTTTGGATCGATCGGTTCGTTTCGTGCCAAAATCGGGAGCGCAACTCAAGTTGCCTCCAAGTGTCGCCATTGGAGCTGGCTCGATTGGTGTTTGCGCACTGCTTTTCGTCGCACTGGGGACGCCGTATCACCGGGATGAAATGTTTTCCCCAAAAAATCTAGGTCGAGAAGAGAAATTAGAACTTTCGTTGGTTTTGGAAGGAGATGAACACAAGATCAGTGTTGTGGAGAATGGAACCGTGAGGATTCGGTCCATCGGAAATGGATTCGGACTACCGGGAAGCGCGATCAAGATTGTGACCAAGGAAGAAAAATCGGAAGACGAGCTCTACTTTCAACTCAAACAGCGCCTCAGCGGATGGTTTACCGAGCTGCGGCAAGTCAACGAACTTCAAGTCCCTTCAGACTTCTCCGGAAATGTCAAAATCGTGATTCGATCTGGGGTTTTATCGGGCGATCTAAGGGAAATAAAGGGAGATCAGGATTGGAGAGTCTTCATTAATAACCCGAAAAATCTTCAAGTTGTCCCGTCTGGAGCCGAAACGTTCCAACTCCAGGTTATGCCTCTTGAAAACTGAATTGGGCGGCTGGGTAGAGGCCCGATTGCTTTCGAGTCATCGGGGGAGCTGAGGGGCGAAATATGGGTGGCTTTGCAGGAATATAGTTCGGAAATCTAAATATTTAGTAATTATATTTTGATAATTATTAAAAACGCCAGAAATTGTATCCAGCAATTATCATCCTGTCTAATCTCATGCAAAGCAACGCTTCACCTGCATCCAATCAAGGCGCACCTGCCTCCCCATTTGCCCCAACGCCGGCTCCAGGGATCAACGGTGTCGCGAAACCCGGGCAAAAATCGGAAGAGACTTTCGAAAACGCCATCAAGTCAAAACAGGAGCTCCTTCAGACGGCAAGCAAGCATCTCTACGAAGGTCTGAAAGCGTTGATCGAGGCGACTGCATTGGAAACTCAGGAAGCTGCGAAGTCCGTCGCAGCTCCTCAGGAAGAGAAGTGCGAGCCGGTTGCAGAGAAGGAGGCCGACATCCAGGTTGCCGAGAAGGAAACCGTTGAAACGGCTACCGAGAGCGAAGAGACCAAGCCCGCCTCTCCATCGATTTTGCCGTTTGCTCCTGCTTCGCAAAAGCCTGAAGAGACTGAGAAGCCGACCGAGGTTGAGGAGAAAGCAGCCCCTACATCCCCATTTACGGCAAGCTTC
Source organism: uncultured bacterium (assembly GCA_963977015.1). Taxonomy (GTDB): domain Bacteria; phylum Verrucomicrobiota; class Verrucomicrobiia; order Verrucomicrobiales; family DEV007; genus JBCDHN01. The sequence goes on from CAXBMO010000001.1 coordinate 432,733, forward strand.
ACCGGTAAGACCGAAGAGAAGCCGTTCGTTCCTCCATCAGCATTGGTTCCTGCAGATCAGGCAAAGTCGGCCTCGAAGCCTGAGCCCGCTCCAAGCATGCCAATTCCACCGTTTACGATGACGACTCCGGCGCCGCAGAGTCCGGCTGAGCCGTCCAGTCCGAGCCCTGAGCCGACGAATCCAAGTCCTTTTGCACCCGTCAAAAAGGCTGAGCCTCAGCCAACTGCCGAAGCGACATCTTCGATTCCACAGTTGCCCGTATTTGGCGCTCCTACGACGAGCTCCCAAGCTATTCCAGCTGCTCCTTCTCAAGATCAGCCAGCAGCAGGGCTTCCACAACTTCCACCCAGCCCGTTCACGATCAGCGCTGGAGCGACTCCGGCTCCTGCGGAGGGGCAGGCACCGGCAGCGGCTGGCCCGACATCACCGTTCACGGCACCCACTTCACTTCCGACCGGAGGATCACCATTTGCCCCGGTTCCGCCAAGTTCGGCTGAACCAACGAAATCAGCCCCTGCAAATCCCGAGAACTCTCCGTTCAAAGCCCCGGGGGCGTCTCCTTTTCAGGAGACTCTTCCTCCCACCGGAGATTCCAAATCATAGGATGCTCTTAGGCGCGTCAATCTAAGATTCCGAAGCGGCGAGTCAGATTCTGGCTCGCCGCTTTTTGCGTGGTGGCTTTCCGGAAGCGGCCTCTATTTTTGCAGGCGTTCGAATTCCAGCTGAATGAACCGGTCGGTCATTCCGGAAAGGTAGTCGCAGGCGACTCTTTCAATTGGATCTCCCGCATGTTCTTCGGCGTAATCACCCATTTGCTCAGGATTCGAGAGACAAGCTTCGAACATCGTTTGGAGGAGATTGCACCCCCGTTGATTGGCTTCTGACACGGCCTCGTGATGATAAACGTTTCGATAGAGAAACTTTCTCAACTGGGCATTCGCGCGACGTAATTCCGGGCTGTAGGCAGCGAGTTTTTTCTCGTGCCTTCGCACATCGTCGCAGGTTTTGACTCCAGAGTTCTCGATTTGGCGCTGTGTTTCCGCGACAACGTCGGCTACCTCAAAATCGATGAGACTTCGTATCACGTAGGTGACAAATCGCTTCCCTTTGAGATTCGGAAACAATTTCTTGACCCGATCGGCGCAGATTGACCAGATCTCAAGGTCTTCAAGTTGTTCAGCATCAATGAGTTGATAGTCCAGTCCGTCGTCTAAATCATGGCTGTAATAGGTTATTTCATCGCTTAAATTGGCGATTTGGGCCTCCAGCGATGGCATGGGGAACCGTTCCTCGAGATTTCCCTGGAAAGGTGGGCGCAAATAGCCGTTTTCATGTTTCCGCAGTCCCTCCAACACCTCGTAGGAAAGGTTGAGGCCGTCGAAAGCCGGGTATTTTCGCTCCAGTTTTTCGACGATTCTGAGACTCTGGAGGTTGTGCTCAAAACCTCCAAATTTGCGCATCAGCTCATTGAGGCGTTCTTCGCCACAGTGTCCAAACGGCGAGTGGCCCAAATCATGGGACAACGCGATTGCCTCTGCCAAATCTTCATTCAGGCTCAACGCGCAGGCCAGGGTGCGACTGATCGAAGCCACCTCGATCGTATGAGTTAAGCGAGTCCGAAGGTGGTCTCCGGTTCCATTCAGAAAGACCTGGGTTTTGTATTCCAATCGGCGAAATGCGCGCGAGTGAATGATACGCGCCCGATCGCGCTGAAACACAGTTCGATAGGGATGCTGTGGCTCAGGATGAACTCTACCGGCTGATTGAGACGCCAACTGGGCGTAGGAAGCCAGAGAGCCACGCTCTTCGGTCTCCATTTGCTCCCGGGTCTTCAGCATCGTTCATCAAGGCCCATTACGAGGTTGTCATCAAGAGTCGCCATTCTTGTTGTCGAGATTTTTCGAATCCGATGCGCGAAGTTCTTGTGAAACCGAGAGCATGTCATAAGCGGCGAGAAGGAGCATCAAAATCACGAGAATGAGGCAAAATCCCCAATAGGCAGTGAGAAAAAGAAGCGATTCGCTGAGTTCAGAATCCAGAACGGTCATGCCGATCAAGACGATTCCCATTGCGACCAGGGCGAGCCAAAACATGAGGCGCCTTCTCAATTCCCGCGTCCGAATCACGACGAGTCCGGCGGCGACAGCGAGCTGGAGGAAAGAACGAGCTCGCTTCAATGGGGACATGCCTGAGAATATCCGATTAAAGTTGCCAGCGCGAACGAAACTGAGACTCCGCTTGGTTCACGGATTGCAACAAGGCGTTCGTGGAGATCGCTTCGGCTCCAGCGGCAATGACCGCGTCTTGTTCCATGACGTCGTCTGTCGCGACGATCAGCGAGTAGATCGTCGCATATTTGTGAACAAAACGCTCGATGACGTCATCTGCGGTTCGCTTGGAATCTGAGTAGAAAACCTGGATTCCCTTTGGAATGCTTTCTTCCTGAATTTTGGAGCCCCGGCCATCAAAAACGACCACAACCCGGGCGAAATCGGCAATGTCCTGATAGGACGTCAGTCTTTTACAAAGCTCCAAACGGGCCAAATTACGATTGCCCCTGAGGAGGTCAGCCAAGTCCTTCCACGCGTGAACGACATTGTTGCCATCCACGAGCAAAACTTTCTCCTTGGTGCCCAGCGTCGACATTCTGGCCCAGGAAACTGGGAGGGTTAGCCTTCGGCTTTCTCCGAATCAGGCTTTGGCTCTGTTTCCGTTGCCGGAGTCTCCTCCTTGGTGGCAGCAGCTTTCTTGGCCACCTTCTTGGTTGCGGCCTTCTTTTTCGCAGAAGCCTTTTTGGCCGCCTTTTTCTTGGGAGCTTCCTCCGTGGTGGCCACTACCGCCTCTTCAGCATCAGCTTTGGGGCTCGCGGCAGGCGCGGCTTTCGGCTTGTCAGCTTTGGGTTTCGTGATCTTTTTCGCGAGAGACTGGTTGTTCTTTTCTCTCACTCTTACCCGCTTCAGGTAATTCTTACGCCGGCGGCGTTTAATTTCTTTGTTGTACTGTTTTCCCATCGTCGTTTACGTCATTCGGTATCGGGATAGCCCGAAACGGAACTTATTGGCGCTTGTCCCCCTTGGAATCAAGGTGAAATGGCGCATTTTCATCGCTGCCGCCAGCCGCGAGAAGATCTCAGCGGGAGATTTCGATCCAGAATTTCAAGTGCGAAGGGCGAAACTGGGAGTATGTTGAAGAAAACCCACACAAAAGGCTTGCACGTTTGCTTCTGGCCTGTGTAAATGAAGCGTAGGATTTCCCCTGCGTATCTCGCCTACAAAAGCTCTTCAATGCTGCAACCGTAGCAACCGCCTCGGCGGTCCTTGCCGAACTAAGGTAAAGAACTTTCCCAGATTAAGCTCCATGGCAAGCTAGCGATGTCCGATGAGGCGGACTCTATCACCCAACGGTGTTAGCTCCGGGAGTTCTCGAATTGACGACTCTAACAAAACCAGAATTACTTCCTGCAGACGTCAGGAAAATAGAACGACATTATGGCAGGTCACAACAAGTGGTCTAAGGTCAAGCATATCAAAGCTCGCGAAGATGCCAAGAAAGGCAAAGCCTTCAGCAAGCTTTCCAAGGAGATTTCCATCGCGGCTCGCGATGGCGGTGGAGATCCCTCGATGAACCCGCGTTTACGAACGGCGATCGACGCAGCAAAGAGCGTGTCGATGCCCAAGGATAATATTGAGCGAGCCATCAAAAAGGGAACTGGAGAGTTAGGGGGCGATGCGATCGAAGAAGTTACCTACGAAGGGTTTGGCCCGAGCGGTGTTGCTTTGATTGTTGAGGTCAGTACAGACAACAAGAATCGATCCGTGGCGGACATACGGTCTATTTTTAACAAGGCGAATGGAACGATGGGAACTACCGGAAGCGTTTCGCATCTGTTTCGAAGACTTGGCGAGATTCGCGTTGACCTCAGTGCGATTGAAGAGGACAAGCTACTCGAAATCTGCTTGGAAGCGGGAGCTGAAGAGGTTGCGAACGATGAAGAAGATCACATTGTTCAAACTGCCCCTGACGCGCTTAATGAAGTTGCTTCCGCAATTATCCAGGAAGGAATTGATTTGAAATCCCAAAACCTCGTCTACGTTCCGGAAGTTTCGATGGCGATTGACGATGCCTCTCAAGCCAGCAAAGTTGTGCGGTTGTTTGAGACGCTGGACGAGTATGACGACACTCTCAACGTATTTGCCAATTTTGACATTCCTGAAGCAATTCTTGAAGAAGCTCTAGCAAACTAACGACAAACCTTGCGCAAGTTGCGCCCTTGCTTTGCTTTCCCACTTTCAGTTGAAAGCACATTTTAGAACCCATTATCCATGAAGGATACCACAACTGCCGAACTTCCTTTGGCATACGACGAGCCTGCTGAAAAGCCTGAGGCTAAAACCGAAAACCAAGCATCTGCGCAGAAACCTGCGGCGGAAGCCAACCCACAATCCATGGAAGCAAGTCAAGAAGACAGTGGCTCTTCAAACGCGCCAAGACGCCCTCGGAGAAACTCCAAGATGTCGAAAGGGCGACGGGGTAAACAATCCTCGGGAGGCAATGAGTCGGGAGAAAGGGGGCGCTCGGATTCGCAGAATGGTCAGCAGAAATCGGAAAATGCCCACAGGCGGGAAAGAAGAAAGAGGAAGAAGAGAGAGCGTAAAAAGGATGTGCCAACCGGACCACCTGAAAAAGGCGAAGGTTTGCTGGAAATTTCTGCCAAAGGTTTTGGGTTCTTACGACAGGCGAGCACGGGATTTCAGCAGGCACCGGATGATATCTTTGTGACTCCCGAGTTGGTTCGAAGTTATGGTTTAAGAGATGGAATGTGGGTCAAGTGCATGTCACGCACGGGGAATCGAGGCCCTCAATTGAGTGAGTTGCTTGAGATTTGTGGGAAGAAACCAGAGCAGTGTCTTGACCTGCCCTACTTTGAGGAACTAACCGCGATTAATCCTAACAAGCGGATAATCCTGGAGACAGCCAAAGAGAACCTGACCACGAGAGTCGTTGATTTGGTGACCCCGGTAGGGTTTGGGCAACGTGGGTTGATCGTGGCGCCACCACGAACCGGAAAGACCACCCTGATCCAGAAAATGGCAGAGTCGGTTCACCACAATCATGATTATGTGAAGATCTTCGTGTTGCTGATCGATGAGCGACCAGAGGAGGTTACGGAACTGAAGCGTTCGCTGCCCTTCGCTGAAGTGATGGCGAGCAGTAATGATCAGGACGTCAAGAGTCATACACGAATTGCTGAATTGGCAATTGAGAGAGCGAAGAGACTGGTGGAAGCCGGGGAGCATGTCTTTTTGCTTCTGGATTCGATTACGCGTTTGGCGAGATCGTTTAACAACGCGACCAAGGGTGGCAAAGGGAAGGGGATTTCCAGAGGTGGACTTGCCATCGGAGCGTTGGAGATTCCCCGGCGTTTGTTTGCTGCTGCGCGAAACACTCGGGAAGCTGGCTCCTTGACCATTATCGGAACTGCCTTGGTGCAGACCAATAGTGCCATGGATGAGGCCATCTTCCAGGAATTCAAGGGAACCGGGAACATGGAACTCGTGCTGGACCGCAGAATCGCAGAGCAATATATTTGGCCGGCAGTGAACATTCATGCATCAGGAACACGACGTGAAGAGTTGTTGGTTCCGAAGCATCAACTCGAAAAGTCCTATGTAATACGCAGAGGACTTGCGGGGCATAAGCCGACCGAGGCCATCGAAAGGCTGCTGAACTTGATGGAGAAGTTTCCCAACAATGCTCAAATGCTGATGGAAATTAAGTCTTCGGCATAGATGTGTTAGCCGATTGCGACGGATGTCGATCACCAACGTGCCAGACGAAGCGGAGCCTGAATCGTCGATCGAACACGATGAATCAGGTCTGGTTGTTTCCGAGCCCGAGTCCGGTTCCGAGGTTCCGGTCGAGAAGAGGGCGGAAGTCTCAAAGACTTCCCGCTTCATCGCTTGGATTATGGACGAAGCCGTTTCGATCCCGGGGACGAATGTCAAGATAGGCATTGATCCTCTTCTGGGGCTGTTGCCTGCCGGGGGAGACTTGGCGGCATCCTGCGCCGGCGTCTTCGCCTTCATAGAGGCAGTCAAACGCGGCCTCCCGATTCAGGCGCTTTGGAAAATTGTCGGCAACATCATCTTGAACGCTGGTGTCGGCACCATTCCCATCATTGGAGACATTTTTTCGGTCATGTTTCGCAGCAATTCGCGAAACCGCGACATCATCAATGACAACCTTCGCCAAGCCCTTGCAGAGGGGAGGGAGCCCAGCTGGTGGAGGGTCATTCCTGCAGTTGCTGCGATCCTCGTATTTGTGGGATGTGCGATCACCCTCAATCTGTATCTTTGGTATCTCGTGACCAACTTTGTGATCGAGAGAGTGCCAGGATTGGACGTTGGCAGTTGATCTCCTTGCTCTGATCGCCGTTTCAGGACACGATCAGGAATGAGACCCCTTTTCCTTCTTTGTCTGGCGTTGCTGGTGGCTCCCGCGCGTTCCGCCGAGAGGCCAAACATCGTTTTGATTTTCTCGGACGATCAGGGAGTCAATGACATCGGTTGCTACGGAAGTGAGATTCCCACACCGAATATTGATCGCCTCGCCGAGGAGGGGGTGAAATTCACCAATTGGTATTCTGCATCCGCGATCTGCACGCCATCGCGATTTGGGCTCCTGACAGGTCTGAATCCCAGTCGCTCGAAACATGGGTTGCTGAGCGCATTGATGTTTATGGCGGAGGAACATCGCCAGACCGGCATCCAACCTGAAGAAACAACGATTGCCGAGCGGTTGAGAGATGTTGGGTATGCCACCGCATTGATTGGGAAGTGGCATCTCGGTCACGGCGAGAAAAGCCTCTTGCCGACGCGGCATGGTTTTGATCGATTCATCGGCCATACCGGAGGTTGCATCGATTTCTTTACGATGACGTATGGAGTCGTTCCCGACTGGTATCACCAGGAGCAGCATGTGAGTGAGAACGGATATGCGACGGATCTGATCACGGAGGAAGTGGTGAACTATCTTCGGGAACAGAAAGATGCTGAAGATCCGTTTTTTCTCTACCTCGCCTACAACGCCCCACACTTTGGAAAAGGGTATAGTCCGAAAGATCAGGCGCCGGTCAATATCATGCAGGCCAAAGCGGCGGATTTGAAGCGGGTTGAATTCATCGAGGACAAGATCCGGCGTGAGTTTGCGGCAATGGTTACGTCTTTGGACGATGGTGTCGGCAAGGTGTTGGCAGCACTTGAGTCGAATGGCCTGCAGGAAGACACGCTCGTCATTTTCCTAACGGATCATGGCGGAACTCCAGTTTACGGGGGAAGTAATCTTCCGCTGCGGGGAGACAAAGCGACCCTATTTGAGGGCGGGATTAAAGTTCCCTGCATGATGCGCTGGCCTGGAAAAATTCCGGCCGGAACAACCAATGACTCATTGGTTTGGTCGATTGATCTGTTTCCGACGTTTTGCAGGCTCGCAGGAGATCTGTTGGATGAGGAGTCCGTTGATGGACAGGATCTCTCACCGGTCTTGTGGAATGGTGAAAAATGGACGGATCGAACCTTCTTCTGGGAACTTGGTGCTCACGAAGAACTTTCGCGAATGCCTTGGTCGGCAGTTCGCTCCGGCGATTGGAAATACGTCCAGACTCCAGATGACGGCGAGTTCTTATTCGACATCGATGTTGACCCGAACGAGACCAGGAATCTTCGGGATGCAAATCCCGAAAAGATGGGGCAGATGCGAAAGCTGCGCGACCAGTTGGCTGCGGAAACAAAGCCGCGTTAGCGGACTCCGTCTACATCACCATACCGCCATCCACCGTCAAAACCTGGCCTGTTATATAGCTGGCTTCGGAGCTGGCGAGAAAGAGGGTGGCGCTTGCGATATCATCCGGGCTTCCGAGGACGCCAAGCGGGACGTTCTTGATGATGGTTTCCTTCTGAGCATCGTTGAGTTCCGCCGTCATATCGGTGGCGATGAAACCTGGGGCTACCGCATTCACGGTCACTTTGCGTGCCGCGAATTCCTTGGCGAGAGCTTTGGTCAATCCCAAGAGGCCGGCCTTGCTCGCTGCATAGTTGGCTTGGCCGGGATTCCCCATCAATCCGACGACGGAACTGATATTGATAATTCGCGCGCCGCCAGCTTTGAGCAAGGAACGTTGGAAGGCTTTCACGCAATTGAAGGCTCCCTTGAGATTGGTGTCGAGAACGACGTCCCAGTCTTCCTCTGTCATTCTCAGGGCAAGCTGATCTCGTGTCACTCCGGCGTTGTTGACCAGAATATCGACCTTTCCAAACGCTTCCAGAATGAGTTTGCCGGCGGCAATCGTTGCTTCGGTATCAGCGACGTCAATCGCAAAAGCTTTCGCTGAGTCCGGAAATGCCTGATTGATTTCATCCGCCGCGCTTTGGCAGGAAGATTCACTCCGGCTTACAACCGCGACTTTGGCTCCTTCGGCTGCAAAGCGATGTGCAATGGCTTTCCCGATTCCTCGTCCGCCGCCTGTGACTACGGCTACTTTATCAGTGAGTTTTCCCATGGCAATTTCTCCGCGTGGACCTCACCGATTGCAACTGGAAGTCGTTACTTCTCGGGTGGTTCCGTGAGGAGTTTCTCAAGAAATCGTATCGAAGTTTGGCCGACGATCTCCAAGCTTTGGGCGCTGACATGATCCAGGGTATCCTTGGCGGTGTGCCATGCCTTGAAGTCGAAATCGATAATGTCGATCGCGGCGATTCCCTCGTCTCGAAACGGAATGTGATCATCGGTGATGCTGGTCGGCCAGACTCCGAAATAGCGTCTCGTTCCCAGTTCATCGGCAGCACTTCGTAGGGTGTTGGCGAGGAATTTCGGGGTGTCGGCAGGCAGGGTAATGGAGAGTTTTGTTTCGCCTACCATATCAAGAACAACGACATATTCGGGGCGCAGTTGGGGATCCAGGCGCCGAATCAAGTTGCGGGCATAGTGCCGGCTTCCGTAGAGGCCATCCTTTTCGTCGAAATTCACGAAGGCTTCTTCGCCATCGAAAAAGACCAGCTCAAGATGCTTGGCGAATTCAGGTTCGGAAGCGGCGACGCGTGCCATTTCCAGCAAGAGCCCGGTGCTGGAGCCTGCATCGTTGGCGCCAACGAAATGGATGTTGGTGTAGCGCTTGGTATCGTAGTGAGAGCCGACGAGAAGGTAGGCGCGACGATCCCAAAGGTGGGAAGATTCCTGGGAGTCCGGAAATCGAGCCCGAATATTGCTGAATTGGATTGGGCCAATTGGAGTTTCTGCCTCGAAATCCTGCCGTTGCGGTTCCCAACCCGCGGCTCGGAGCTCGTTTTCGAGGTAAACCCGGTTCTTCTCCAGCGCTTGGCTTCCTGCCGGGCGCGGCCCCATGGCGACCATTGCTTCGACGTGGGCATAGGCCTTTTCACCAGAAAGGCCCGCGTGGAGTGGATTTGCGGGATCGGGCTGATAGTTCGGGCCATCCGGAGTGCAACTGACCAAGGAGAGCGCTCCAAGGATGCCCGCTATTGGGAAAAATCGCATTAATCCTGCTCGATGCCGAGCAGTTCCAGGATTCGGCCTAAATCCTCGTTGTCGTAGTAGTCGATCTCGATCTTGCCGCCTTTTTTGGAACTGTGGCTGATGGCAACCCGGGTTGCAAGCCGTCCTCTCAATCGGTCCTGGATGTTGCGAACAAAGTTTGGAACCATGGAGCTGCCTGCTTTTTGAGGCGTGGCACTTCCGGCCTTGGTGGTCTTTGTGGAAGCAACCCCTTTTGCCCTTTCGGTCACCAGTTTCTCAGTGTCGCGGACGGTCAGCCGTTTTTGAACCACGACATCAGCGAGAAATTGTTGCTCCTCGGGCTCCTTTAGGCCCAAAATAGCTTTGGCATGGCCGTTCGAAATCGTCCCTTGCGAGACGAGAAGCTGCACATCGGGCGCCAGATCGAGCAAGCGCATGGCGTTGGCGACCGCCGCGCGGCTTTTCCCAACGCGTTTGGCGATGTCTTCTTGCCGCAATCCAAATTCCCTTGCCAGCCTGCGGTAAGCTTCCGCTTCCTCAATCGGATTGAGATCCTCACGCTGGAGATTCTCGATGAGCGCCATTTCCAGCACATCGGCATCGCTCGCGTCCCGAACAATGGCGGGAACCTGATCCAACTCAAGAAGTTGGCAGGCTCGGAAGCGCCGTTCTCCGGCGATGAGCTCGTAATCGTCATCAACCCGGCGGAGGATCAACGGCTGGATGACTCCGTGCTCGCGGATCGATTCCGCCAGCTCCTGAAGCGCGGCATCCGTGAAGCGCTTCCGCGGTTGAAGCGGACTGGCAACGATTTCCTCGACTTCGATGAACTGAACGCGTTCCCCTGATTCGCCGTCGTCGGTAGGGACTCCCATCCGCGAGCCTGCGGGAGGAGCCTTAATCAGGGCGTCGAGCCCTCTTCCTAAAGCCTGTTTTCTGGCCATAACGGCTGAAATTCCGCCAAATGACGGAAGGGGGTGAAGTTATTCCACAAAGCGGATTTTGCCCGAAGCTGCAGCTTCCATGGCGGCGTGTTGCTCGTCGGTGCAAGCCGAGTCAATCGGTGCATCGGGAGCATCCTCGCTTTTCGTGAGCAAGTTTTTCTCAGTCAACCAAGCTTCGACTTCTTCGCCACTCACGTCGGCCAGCATCGTGCCATTGACCTCAACGCAGGGAGAAAGCGGTTGGCCGCTTTTTTGCTCCATTTCCCATCGAAAAGCCGGATTCTGGATGATGTCTTTCTCCTCGTATTGGAGGTCATACTTCCGGAAGATAGCACGGACGCCTTCACTCCAACCACAATGGGTTTTGAGGTATGCGGTAATGTTGAGTTCTTGAGCCATGATTCGACCTAACGCTAACTTAACGAAAAATCAATATCAGGGATCACGGGTATTCTGGTCTTTTTGGTGCCTTTTAATGGAAAGAACGGCCCAAATTGGCGGCAATGCCCCCAATGTCGCGGAAACAGGATGGTCCTGAGTCAAGAGAACCTGTCAATTCGGGGGAAATGCAACGCCGTAGAATGAGGATTCATCGGATCAACGGAGTATTTGGGAAGGGTGGTCGAGTTTATTGTTCGTGAAATGATCAAATTGATCGATTATTAGGCGCTTTGCTGAATTTGCGACATCGTCTAATCACTCTCCTGTTGATGCTATGCTCCGGCTTTTAGGATTTCTATTTCTGATTGGTAGTTTGAACTCCGCTTCGGGGGAGCAACCGAGGCTGCGAATCGTGTTGGATGCTGATCAACCAAGTTTGAGCAGGTGTATGATTCTTGGCTCCGGGCAAGAGATCGAACCGTTTCAGGTTGGATTTGGGCGTCATGGGATCGACCCCAAAGGGGCCCGTTTTCGCGGTGGATACTCCCTCTATGGAACGTTTCGGATCAACGCGATCCTTTCGGCTGACCGTTTTGAGATGGAGCCTCGTTTGATCGAGCAATCAGGGAAAACTGCTGAGTATCTCAAATCCCATCTCTTTGCCAATATGAGCAAAATCGATTTCGATGGTGATGGGGAAGGCGGGGAGTACGGGGCCGCGTTTGTCAGTTTGGAAGACCTCAGTGGTAGGGATCAACCGTTTCAGTTCAATACCTACAAGGGGGTGTTTCGTTGGTACAGCTATGCGATTCACGGAACTCAGGATCCGGCAAGAATCGGGAAGTCGGTGACGGGAGGATGTATCAACGTCGGCGCTGAGGATCTGGAGCGGATTCTGAGCGTTGTAAAGTTGGGGGATGTGGTTGAGGTGATGCGTCGCAATACTGAGAGTTTGCTCAAAAACTAAACAAACGGGCTAAAAAGTTCACAACCGCAGCAATTAATGCTAATCTCTGTCGAACCATGGCGTCCGAGATGACAACGGATGATTCGCCCGAAGTGGAGCGAGTCTACGCCCAGACGCGCCAAAGCCTGATTGAGCGACTCAAAGATTGGGAAGACAAGCGCAGTTGGGACGAATTTTACCAAACCTACTGGCGATTGATTTACTCCGTTGCCGTGAAGGCGGGATTGCGTCCGGATGAAGCTTCCGAGGTGGTTCAGGAGACGATTCTAACGATCGCGAAACAACAGAATCGAGAGGAAAAAGGATACGATAAAGAGAAGGGGTCATTTAAAAACTGGCTTCTCGGAGTAACGCGCTGGCGCATCGCGGACCAGTTCCGAAAGCGGCAACGCCATCAAAAATTGGTGGTCACCTTGCCCGATGACGAAAATGAACCCGGATTTCTGGAACAATTTGCGGATCCCGTCGGACCCGAGGTGGAAAGGGTGTGGGACGCAGAGTGGAACCGAAACCTAACCCGGGCGGCTCTGCAACGGGTCAAGACCAAGGTGTCTCCCAAGCAGTATCAGATTTTTGATTGTTACGTGGTGAAAGAATGGGAGACCGAGAAAGTACAGGAACATCTCGAAGTCAGCCTGACTCAGGTTTATCTTGCCAAACATCGCGTTGGAAAACTGGTGAAACACGAAATTGAGACTCTCCAAACGACACTCCTCTAAGACTCCGGAGATCCCCGAAATTCCGGATTATGAGCTATTGCGCCCCATTGGACGGGGAGGCTATGGCGAGGTTTTTATTGCCAGAAGCGTCACGGGAACGATGCGGGCGGTAAAGATCGTTCGGCGCGATAATTTTGAGAGCGATAAAGCTTTCGAAAGGGAGTTTGAGGGAATCCAGCGCTACGAGCAGGTATCCCAGGAACACTCCGGTTTGGTCGATGTTCTCCACGTCGGTCGTGATGACGCCCAAGGCTTCTACTACTACGTGATGGAGTTGGCTGATGATGTGAACAATGGCCGTGATATTGACTATGAAAAATACGAGCCATCCACCCTTTCCCAGAAGCTGAAGCAGGGGAGAAAGGTTGGTTTGGTCGAAGCGCTGGAACTTGGCCAGAGTTTGGCCGAGGCGCTTGGGAAGCTCCATTCCCATAAGTTGGCTCACCGCGACGTGAAGCCATCCAACATCATTTTCGTAAGGAATCGCCCTCGCTTGGCCGATCCCGGACTGGTTGCGGCAAGTGGGCAGGACACCTATGTCGGAACGGAAGGGTATGTCCCGCCTGAAGGCCCCGGAACTGCTCAGGCGGATCTTTACAGCCTCGGAATGGTGCTCTACGAGATGAACACCGGCAGGGATCGAATGGATTTTCCGGAACTGCCAACGGTGATCGACCCCAACGAGGAACACCTCAAAGAGCGGCGTGAACTGAACACGGTAATTTGCAGGACTTGTGCCCCGCGCCCGAAACAACGTTACCCGGATGCGCGTGCGTTGGAAGAAGCTCTGGATACGGTTGGAAAAGACCGAAAATTGCCCACATTCTTTTTCCCTTGGCGGGCAGTCGGAGTTGCCGCTTTGGTCACCGTTTTTGCGGCTGGAGTTGGTGCTGCGATGATGTTTGGAAATTTCCTAGTGCCAGCGGGCAAAGAGCTTTTTGCATCCGTGAAAAGTCCGCTGAAGACTCAAGAAGAAGCATTATCTCCCGTCATTAGTGAGCCGCCGCCGGAAGCGAAGCCTCTTGCCAACACCGTTACCGAACCTCCGGCAAAACTGACCGTCGACGAACCGCCCACGGAAGATGGGGAGGCTGAAAACAATGGCCGGACCGAAGTGGTGTCGATTGAGAAAACACCGATTTCCGTTGGGGAAACCCCGGCTGTTTCAACAGAAAAGTCGGAACTCCCGCCCAAGAAAATCGAACAGGAAGTTGCGGTGGAGAAGGTGAAAGAGCCAGAGGTAAAACCGGATCCGGAGGCGAATGTCATCGTGATGGCCGAGACCGAACCCGCGTCTCGCAAACCAGTGCGTGAGGGGGTGTTATTGGTGACCAGCAATCCACCCAGCGCGATCGTTTTCATCAATGGAGAGGAACAAGGAGCGACTCCGGTTCGCCTGACTTTGCCCGCCGCTGATTATCGAATTCGGTTGGATTTGGAGAACCACAAGGAAGCCAAGTTTTTGGCTCGTGTTGAAGCCGGTCAAACCGAGCCGGTTGATGCCGACTTGATTTACTGGAACCCTCCCAAACCCGGAGAAGTCTGGGCCAACAGCCTCGGGATGCGATTGGTTCCCGCCAGCCAGGAAAATGGGCACCGGACTCGGGGGCCTGTAAAAATGGCGGATTTCAGCCGGTTCGTCAAAGAAGCCGGAATCAAAGGCGATCAGTTTAAAGTCGGAAATGAGCAACTCGTTTTTGCGACTCCGGGAACTCGCCAGAGCTTTTGCAATTGGCTCACTGAAAAGGATCGAGAGAAGGGGTATTTGGACGAAAATCTGAGATACATGGTGGAGATTTTCGATCCTCTTGATGGGTCTGCGGATCTGGCGTCGTTTGTTGCATTTGTCGGCAAACCCAGGTTTGGGAACGTGGTCATTGAGAGCGAGCCTGAAGGAGCTGAAGTCTATTTTGAGGGCAAAAAGATCGGCGCTACGCCTGTTCGTATACCCAAGCAGGAAGTTGGACCTATCGAGGTTGAGATTCGAAAAGACGGTCACAAAGGGGCTACGGTTCGCGGCTTGGTCAGTCACACGGAATCTCTGAAGTTACGGGCGATTCTTACGCGAAATGCGGGAGTCGAATTTGGGCAGAAATGGACGAATACGTTGGGAATGCCATTCGTGCCCGTTGGCGATCTCCTGTGTGCGGTCTACGAAACGCGGCGGAGTGATTACGAGGAGTTTTGGAAGACGGAAGGCACGGAAGACCGGTATTTTGACGTCTCCTACACTCCGCAGGGGCCGGATCATCCCGTGATCAATATTGAGATCGCCAAAGCACGGAAATTCTGTGAGTGGTTGACTGCCGCTGAGAGAGAGTTGGAACTCATCCAACCCGATCATGTTTACCGGTTACCCACCGATGAAGAGTGGAGCCGCATGGCTGGTTTGGAGGGGGAACGGGGAAGGACCCCCGAAGCACGAGATGGGATGATCAAAGACGTCTATCCGTGGGGAACTGCTTGGCCGCCGAAGCCTAATGCGGGGAACTTCAAAGACATGACGGTGCGACGCCTTTCCAAATCGCCTCAGCGTTGGATCGTCGAAGGCTACGAAGACGGGTTTTTGAAAACCGCTCCGGTGGGGCAGTTTGACGCCAATCAATTTGGACTTCACGACATCGCCGGGAACGTTTGGGAGTACGTGAATGACAACTACGCCGGAAGTCGGCCTACCAAGTATTCAACGGTAATGAGAGGTGGAAGTTGGGCTGACTACACGAAGGAGAATTTGATGACGGCAACCCGGGTGCCAACGACGAAAGAGCGAAAGAGCGATCAATGTGGATTCCGAGTCGTTCTGGCAAAGGCGACTTCCATCATGGTTCAGGATGACGAGTAGTCCGGTTAATCTGCGATTTTGCGGATGACCCGGATTTTGTGGGCTTCGCTGTCGCCAACATAGATGTCTCCGTTCTTTGGATCGACAAACACTCCGTGGGGGCGAGCCATCTCACACTTCAGCGGATCTCCATCTGCTCCATCGCCGCGCTTACCGGTTCCTGCGACCAAGCGCAGAACTGGTGGAGTCGAGCCGAGGTCAATCATGCGAATGGAGTGGCTCTCCGTGTCGGCTAGATAGATATTTCCCTGGGGGCCAACACTGATACCTTTTGGGCCCGAAAGGGTTGCGTCTTTTGCCGGACCACCGTGGCCGGTGAATCCCTTTTTTCCGGTTCCTGCAACGTGGTGAATTTTGCCGGCCCGCATGTCGAAGCGAACCACCTTGTTGCCTTCCCGCAGGGCGAGCCACAAATTTCCATCCGAATCAAAGTCAAGAGCTCGAGGGCCATTCAGTGCCGTTGATGGATCCTCGATCGCGTCTCCGTCAGCGGGGCCGTTCCGATTCCCGTTTCCTGAGAACGTGCTGACTTTTTGACTAACCAGATCAATAACTCTGACCCGATGGTTCTGAATGTCGCAGACGAAGAGTTGCTTGAAATCCGGGCCGAACTGGATGCTGTGTGGGCGATTAAACGTTGCTTGATCTCCGGGCGTCGGATCATCGCTGTTGAAACCGGCTTTTCCGGTTCCCGCGAGAGTTGAAATGATCCCGCTTTCTGAATCCACCTGTCGAACGAGGTTATTCTTCATTTCGACAAAGAAGAGATCCCCTCGGTCATTGAAGCGCAGCTCGTAAGGTTCGAACAGTTTTGCGTCAAGCGCGGTCGCCCCGTCTCCCCAATAACCACTTTGTCCACCGGTTCCGGCAACTGTCGAAATGGTTCCCGTTTGGCGATCGATTTTTCGAATCGCGTGGTTTCCGGTGTCGCAGAAGTAGACATTGTCATCCGGCCCAACGATGACGCCAAAGGGGTTGTTGATCTGAGCTTCAGTCGCGGAGCCACCATCACCGGAAAATCCAGCCTTCCCCGTTCCGGCGATCGTAATGATCTCGTACTGATCGGCGATTAAGAGGGTGGGGATCAGGCAAAGCGCAAGAATCCAGGTTGCTGAATATTGGGCGGGTTTCATAAGGGGAATTTTTGGGGAATCAAAGCTGGTTTTCACTGGGCTTCTCGCAAGCTCGGCAGCCAAACGTGGGCTCCTCGCCGAATTTGCGCCTTCGATTGTAGCGATCAAAGGAGGCCGGAGTTGCCGCGAGAGTTTGAGGAGTGGGCGGGCTGGGAATCGTGGAATTGGTTTCGTTCGCTGTAGTCGACTTGGTGGCCTGAGAAGCTTTAAGGTCGATGTTTTCGCGCTCCAGTTCATCAATTTGCCCTTTCCATGGACCCCATTGGCCGTGAGCCTGCCAAATGCCGAGGCAGCAGAACACAAATGCCCAAATCCAGAGCAATGGTGAATTCTGAATGAGAAAGAAGAAATTGGAAGCGAACGCAATCATCAATGAAAAGGGCCAGACTAATTGAGCGTTGCCTGCCGAAGTTCCTCATTCTCCTTCGCCAATTTTAAGCCGCGATCCGCATAACGTTTCCACATGAGCTTACCAATTGTCCGTCCGAGAAAATAGAAGAGGAGACAGACGACGACAACTACGATGCCGTATTGAATCCAAAAAGGGAGTGAGGGATCGACTTCAGGCTTCATTTCTTTTTCGCGACAGTGATTTCGACTCGTCTACCTTCGTGATTGCCTTCGCCATCTCCCGCTCCCACCGCTTCCAGACTGTGGGCATCGAGTCCCAGATCGATGAGAATGTCCCGAACTTCATAGGCGCGCAATTCGCTGACGCTGGTATTTGATTGAGGATCATCCGAAGAATTGGCGAATCCCTTGATGAGGATGCGATGGGCTTCCTTGTCTTCGAGAGCTCGCGTTGCCACGCTTTCAATCTGGACCTTTGCTTCCGGGCTCACCCAGGTGCTGCCGCTGCGAAATGGGATCGATTCTGAAAATGCAATCGTGACGTCTTCTTCAACACGCAGGTGATCCCGAACTTCAAAACCATCGGGCAAGGTGGCGGTGAGCGTTGCCAACAGGACTTCCTTCGTTGTCGAATTCCTGGTTTTTCCGAATAGCAGCACGGTCTTGCCTGTGACCTCGAGTCTGGCTTCGGACGCCTTTTGGGTGAAGACCGGGAGGAATTTCCCAATCGCGGGTGGCCATTTGATTTTCGGCAGGTTCTCAAGAATGAGCAAGTTGTCCTTTGCTTTCCCGGACTGATGAGCGCCCTTGAGAATCGCGTCCCGCGACCATGTGTCTGGCAACGCGCCTGAAAGTTGAACCACATTATCTGCGAGGATCACCACCAAGGCTGCGGAAGCGATACCGTCGGTTGTGGTGGTCGCCATCGGTTTGACGACGATGGGCTTTGCCACAATTGGCTTTGGCATTTGCAGCTCAGATTCTTCCATGTCAGGATTCGGAGTCATGGGGACAGTGGATGCTGACGCTTGCACCTTGATTTGATCGATGAGTTTTGCGTCCTTCGGAAGTAAGGCCTTGGCCTGATTCAGAAAATCAGCCTTAATCTGTTCGCTGGGAACTTCACGGCGGAGGATGAGCATGTTAGGAGTCAGCTCGACATTGGCGGCTTCCGTTTCCTCGAAGAAGCTGGCGATAAAGGGCGCTGCGTTCTTTTCCCATCCGGCGACCTCCAATTCCGTGTCCACAGCAATCTCGCTTGTGACTTCAAAATCGCCCAATGTTGCGACAGCGGATTCGATTGCATTGCTGATATCCTCGCTTGGAACAAGCCCCTCAAGTTGAATGGTGCCTTCTGCGAGCAGAATCTTGAGTTTGGCGATTTTCGGAATCACGACCGTGATTTCGTCTCCAAGTTTTCCATCCTTTGGAAGAATGGATTTGGCGTTGGCCAGAATGATTTCTTTGTCTTCAGGAGACGATACCTCCCGCCGGATCGTTATTCCCTCCTCATCAATCGTCAGTTCCGCGTCCTTGGTTTTTTGAAATGCCGCAACGATCAAGCCTTCGAGTTCGTCCACCCAGGCCGGAGGTATGATTCGACTGCTGGTTCGGAGTGAAATATCGATGTTCTCCGGTTTGATGTCGAGCTTGGAGGCGGTGTTGGCGATCTTCGTTTTGATCGAATCATCAGGAATCCATCCCTTGAAGCGGATGCTGTCCCCGTCCCGTAGCACCTGCAGGCTAGCTGGCTTGTCTGGTGGAAGGACAATTTGGTTGGTGAGTCCAGCGCCTTCGGGAAGCATGAGATTGGCGCGAGCCAACAATTGGCCCCGGATGGTGTTGTCAGGCACCTGGCGCTTCAGTCGCAACCCTTTGCCGTTGATTTCAAGCTCGGCGTTTTTCGCGTCCTTGAAAAAATCCGTAAGAAAGCCCGGCAAACTCTTTTCCCATCGGGGCGGAGCAACCTCCGAACTCACTTGAATGGTGCTGGAGACTTCACCTCCCGCTGATTTCGCAGCAGCTTCCAGTTTCGCCTTGAGTGACTCCGTGGGGACGGTTCCCACGAGTCGGAATTTCCCGTCCTGCAAGACTGCGGTGAGGATCGATGGCTGGTCAGGCGCCAACTTCATCTTGTCGATCAACTTCCCCGTTTTTGACAAGAAAGAAGATCCTTCGAGCGCAAATTGACCTTTTTGTTCCGAGCTCAGACCTTCTCGAACCAATTCGAGATTCCCATTCTGGAGATTCAGGCCGGCTTGCTGGGTGTCTTCGAAAAACGAGGTCAGAAAACCTGGGACCTGGGCCATCCAAGGCGGTGAAACGATCATGGGGTCGACTCCCATATCTGCGGTAAGGACGGGAAGAGGTTCGATTTCTGAAACCGCCTTCAAGAGCATTTCCTTGGTCGTTTGGTCATGAACCTGGCCCTTGAAGATGAGCTTGCCATTCGTGAGCGTTGCCTGAAGCGATACCGGTTGGTCGGGTTGAATCGTGAGCTGATTTTTAATTTTGGCGGTTGGCCAAAACTGGTTTGCGGCGGAGAGAAGGGTTGCGTTTCCGGTCTTGCCAATGACCGAGCGTTTCAGGCGCAGATCATCAGGGCTCAATTCAATTTCCGCAGAGTCGACATTCGCGATCGCGGTTGCCAGGAAGCCGGGGACTGAATTCGACCAGGGCGGAGAAATAACGCGATTGTTGACCTGCAGATCATTCGCGAGCACTTCGTCGATAGTGGACTCGCTCACCAGCCCAAGCAGTTGTTCTTTCAGCCCGGGATCATCGATTTGGCCTGAAATCGTCAACTTTCGATTCTCCAACTTCACCAGAAGCTGAGCCGGGCGATCAGGCTGCAAGGTAATTTGGTTGTCGAGCTTCAGGGTTGGAAAGCGGGCTTTGGCGGCCGATACGAGAGCATCTCTGGCCGCTTCGCCCTTGATTTCCCGGCTGAGAAGCAGGTTACCTTCGCGAATGCTGATCGCACCGGACTTGGCGCCTTCAAAAAACTTTTCGATAAAGGGGAACGCATCATCATTCCAGGCTTGTGGAATCACTCGTGCATTCCGTTCCACCTCATTCTGAAGTCGGGGACTGCTTTCGATCACCAGTTCATCTGATTTCGGCAATGGCAGCTGGCCCTCAATGGTCAGGACGCCTTCGGCGAGCGTGGCAAAGATCATCGCCGGCCGATCCGGGACAAACGCAACCTGGTCAACGATGTCGGAGGTCACCTGTTTGGCGCTGAGAAGCAGATGCTCCTTGGCGTCATCGCCTTTGATTTTGCCGATCAGCGTGAGTTTTGCGTCGGCCAATTCAAAGCTTGAAACTCCTGAACTCGTGAAAACCGGCAAGAACGCGGCTAGCTTCGAATTCCACGTCGGAGTGATGACCCGATTGCTGATATTCAGATTCTCAAAATCAGGGGCGTATCCAGTCTTCTCAAATTGTTGGGCAATTTCATTTTTCAGAGATTCGTTGGGTAGCCATCCGCCAACCTTTGCCGTGTTTCCGTCAAGGGAAACCATCAGCTGGGCCGGAAGATCAGGAAGAACCTCGAGGTTCTCGGTAAAAATGGCTCCGGGCTGCAGCAGTCTGGCTTGTTGGATGAATGCCGTTTTGGCGGCTTCTCCGCGAATCCCGCCTTCGGCGACTACTCCCGCAGCTGTGATTTCGAGAAAAAGGCTCGATGCGTTTTCCAAAAGACTGGGAAGGCTGACGACGAGTTCCTCCTGCCAATCGGCAAATTTGACCCGATCACTGACAAAAAGGTCCGATGAAAAGTGGCCAACGCTACTTGCCGCCTCAACCAGTGCGTTACGAATCTCTTCGGAAGGAAGCCTGCCTCTTAAGGAGACTTCGCCCTTCTCAAAGTTTACCAACAGCGTTGATTCTTGGTCGCGTTTGAGAACTTGGATCTCGTTGACGATCCGGCCTGCCAACCGATTTCGGCGCGCGGTCTTCTCTGCATCGGCCTTTGCCTCTTCACTCGGCGCCGTTCCGCTCAAGGTTCCCTTCAGATAATCAAACTGAACCTCAACATGGCCGAACCGTTCATCCTCGGTCAAGGCAATGGCAACGGACCTCGAAAGCCGTGTTTCCATTTGATCGAGGTGCGGACGGCTCGAAACCAACGTCGTGGCAACGGCCGCAATGAGCGCCAAGATTACGATGAGGATTCTCATGTTTGTTCGTGAATCGGCCGGGTGGTTGCTGTAAAGCAGGCCTTGAGACTATCACGTTCGATGGGCTTTGCCATCAACCTAAAAAATAGCCATAATGACCAGAATTTCCCTGTTTTCGGATCTTCATCTGGCCTCGAATCCTGAACAACGGGCACACGGCCAATGGCCGATCGGGAATCTGCACTCGGCAGTTGCGGCCGCCAAGGCATTTTCGCCCGATCGAATGGTGATTGCAGGGGATTGTGCCTACAAAATGGGACTCCCTGAAAACTACGAGGGATTGGCGACGCTTTTGGACGATTTTCGGTCTTCCGGAGTCCAGGCGACGTGTTTGCCCGGAAACCATGATCATCGAGAAAATCTCCGCCAGGTTTTGGGGGACCCGAAGACGATGGTTGCCGGGTTGCTGACGGCAAAGGTGGAGGTTGAGCAATCAATTTGGCTTTTTCTTGATACGCAGCTGGGACTCCATGAAGTCAGGGGAGGTGTCGGTAAAAGGCAGCGTGCGTGGATTGAGCGGGAGCTGGATTTGGCTCCAGAAAAGCCCTTTATTGTTGTTGGCCACCATCATCCGGAAAATTCAGTTCGTTGCGATACCTTTCCCGGGATTGGTTTGCGGGACACCGGTCACTGGCTTCGGTTTCTCGATGCTCATTCGCAAATTAAGGCTTACGTTTTTGGGCATACTCACAGCTGGTTCCATGAGCAAACCTCAGGAGGGACTTGGCTTGTCAACTTACCCGCGGTGGGGTTTACGTTTCAGGAAGACCGGGCTTGTGGTTGGGCTCAGGCCGTTCAAAGCCCAACGGAACTCAACCTTGAATTCAGGAGCCTTGACGAAAAACACCCGGAGCACGGGGACAGGATTCGGATTGATCTCGATTAGTAGCGATCCGGAGACGAAAAATCGATCTCGACGATATTGTCGGAGAACGGTAACGCGATGGGATCCTCCTCATCTTCCTCCGCAGTGCGAAACTCGATAGCCCGGCATTCTTTCGCCACGGTTTCAACGATGAGCCCAAGAGTGTCGACGTCGAAGGGTTTGGAAAGATGATCGATGAATCCATAGTCCTGGTAGTTGGTCATCAAGTCATCCGTCGTATTGCCACTGATGACGACGCAGGCGGCATCGGGGTCGATTTCCAAGAGCTTTCGGCAGGTCTCTCCCCCGCCCATTCCGCCTGGAATGTAAACGTCGAGAAAGGCTACATCAAAACGATCACCATTCTCCATCGCATCGATGTAGGCTTCAATAGCCTCTTCTCCATCGGCACACGTCGTGACTCGGTGCCCCAATCCTTCCAGGCTGCGCTGAAGCACCAATCGAACCAGCTGTTGATCGTCGACGACCAAGACTTTCGCACCTTTCGTATCAAGAACACCACTTGTGACCGGGGTGAATGTTTCTTGTGGAAGGTCGACCGAAGCAGGCAAATGCATCTCGATTTTCAGTTTGTCCGCCTCAGCATCTGCAATGAGAATGCCGTGATTGCGTTTGATAACGCTTCGTGAAATGGCGAGGGAAAGGCCGGACGAAAACTGTGACGCTTGGGAGTAGGGCTCAAAGAACCGTTCTACCTCCCGGTTGGTGAGTTGCAGCGGAATCTCCATCGAAAAAGCGATGTAGTTGCCGTAGATGATCTCTCCTCCGAAAGCGGATTCAGGAGATTCCACCAATCGGTTCTCCGCATGAAATTGGATCTCTCCGGAGTGGCCTGTTGCATCGGCGGCGAAGGTTACCAATTGATGAATAACCTGGCCCAACTGAGCCGGATCAATGAAGGCAGCTTCCAGATCCTCGGCGAAATCGAACTCGCACTTGGTCCGGCTTCCACTGAGGGCAATCAGGCAGTTTTCGCGAACGACCTGCTGCAAATTGACCGCGCATGCCTCGGGTTGCTGGCTATTGGCGAATTCCAGTAGCTCTTTCGTCAGTTCCCTGGCACGAAGGCTTGCATTGTGGGCGGCTTCCAACAGGGCGGGTTGCAGTCGTCCTCTTCGGCCGCTTTCTTCCATCGCGAGGTGAATGTTTCCAAGCACGCCGGTCAGGACATTGTTGAGATCATGAGCCAATCCCGAGGCGAATCGTTCCATCGATTCAAAGGCTGCGCTGCGTTGGCGAAAGACTTCGTTGTCCTCCTCCGGATTATTGGGCTGCGCGGTGAAAACCCGAAACACATGGCCATCGTCCTGCAGTTCCTGAATCTTGAGTTGAGGCGAGAAAAACGAGCCATTGCAGTGACGTGCTTCGACATTGATCAGCATGCACTCTGCGGAAAATGGCTGGCCGGTTTGGATGAACTCGAACTGTGGCGAAAAAAGCTCAGGGAGGTGAAGGCCATCCATTGCCGAATCGTCGTAGCCCCAGAGTCTGCAGGCGGCCTCGTTGGCAAAAGCGATCACATCGTCCTCATCAACAGCAACCAAGGCTTCGCTTGAAACGTTGAGGAGCGAACGGAGGATTCGGGATGAGCGGTAGATATCCTTGCGGTGTTTTGTGCTGGAATCGACACGCTGATTGTTGCTGGATTTCATGAAGGAGGGAAAGGAATCAAGGCAGGAGATTCCGAGCAGAGAATTCGTAGAGATGGGGAGGCGAGTGCCGTGAGGGAACTTAGCGAGTGATAAATGCGTCGCTATAGCGGCCAGTTTGATACTGGATGTATTTCAGCCAGCGAACGGCGTCGCTTTGCTCAAAGAATACACCGCTGGTCATCAGACGAAGGGGATAACTTCCGGGCTCGTCTGAATGAACGATCATGGTGTCGATGTTCATTTGGCGCAGTTCTTCGCGAACGGTGCGAGCCTTGGATGCGTCAGAAAAAGCTCCAAATTGCACCCTCAGAAGTGGGCGGTTTGCACTGGATCCATCTTCGGCGGGGGCCAGTTCTTGAGTTGTGGTGGCTGCTTCCTTTTGCTGTTCCTGCCACACTGCTGAACCGGGTTTCGCCGATTTGCTGGTTACGGGAACCAGTTTCTTCAGAATCGTGTTGGCCGATGTACGGGCTGCGGTCTTGCGGGCGCTTTCCGGGAGTGGAACGTGCTTGGCCTGGGATTGAAGTTGAGGGGTAGCCGCCAATGGGGCAACGCTCACTTCCGCGATGCGGAGGTTGAGAATTCCAAGGCGCTCAGCTGCTGCATAGGAAACGTCGATCGCGTGTCCGGAATTGAATGGGTTGCGGTCGTTCACGCGAACGACAACGGAATCATTGGTTTTGAGGTGCGTGACGCGAACCATGGATCCGAACGGCAATTCCGGATGAGCCGCAGTGAACAGTCGTCCGTCATAAATCTCTCCCGAGGCCGTTGTCCCGTGATGATCGGTGCGATAGTAGGACGCGCGTCCATAGATTTCGTCAGCGTTGGCAGGAGTGATGGTGAAGAAGGAGGAAGCAATGAGGAAGAGTCCCTGTAAAGCTGTGCGGATGGCGTTGTGTTTCATGACCGAAGTAGAGTTAGGAGGGAAATATTGATATTATTGAAACCTAAAGTAAAACAAACCCAGCCATAAAAACAGTAAAAAATGATAATTTAGGCACTTTTGGCTCGAAAGCACTTTCAGTGCCTGTTCTCCTGTTTCACTCGAGGCTCCAAATTGGGATTGATTTCACAATTTGGAATTCGATTCTGCCGCGCCACGCTTCAATTCATGAGAAAGAAATCCACAGTTTCCGTATCTGCCATTATCCTCCTGCTGGGAATTCCTTCCGCATTTGCTCAAGACTCATCCAGCTTATCGGCAGGTGATACCGCCTGGATGCTCACGGCCACGGCTCTTGTGCTTTTCATGACGATTCCCGGTCTTGCTCTTTACTACGGTGGACAGGTGCAGCGCAAGAACGTCTTGAGCGTGTTGATGAATTGCTTCGCGCTGACGTGCGTGATGAGCGTTGTCTGGCTGATCGTCGGCTACAGTTTGTCGGTTGGTGAATCTGGCGGCGGATTTTTTGGCCGAGGCCATGTTTTTCACCAGGGTGTCGGGAGAGAGGATATCCTGGAATCGGCTTTCCGGATGACCTTCTTCATCTTCACTCCGGCGCTGATTATCGGCACGTTTGTTGAGCGAATGAAGTTTTCGGCAATGCTCCTGTTTTCCGTGCTGTGGGGCCTCACCGTTTTTGCTCCCATTTGTCACATCACCTGGTTCGGCGGATGGTTTCAGAAGGCGGGGGTTGTGGATCTCGCGGGTGGAATTGTGGTCCATCTATCAGCCGGGGTGGCCGCGTTGATCGCCTGCATCATGGTTGGCAAGCGTCAGAATCCACAGCCGCCCCACAATCTGCCAATGACGATGATGGGGACGGCAATGCTTTGGGTGGGATGGTTTGGATTCAATGGCGGGAGTCAGGGCGGCGCAAGCGACGAAGCTTCGATGACGCTGTTTGTGACCCACATTTCGGCAGCAACGGCAGCGATAGTCTGGGCTGCGATCGAGTGGTTCACGATCAAGAAACCGAGCGTTCTCGGCATCGCGACAGGCGCCATCGCCGGATTGGCTGCGATTACGCCCGCTTCCGGAGTTGCCGGGCCAATGGGAGCTTTGCTGATTGGTGCGGTTTCCGGAATCTCCTGCTGGTGGGCGTCGGTTCGTCTGAAAGCCGCTCTTGGTTACGATGATTCACTCGATGTTGTCGGAGTGCACGGTGTCGGCGGATTGGTCGGAACGTTGATGGTCGCGGTGGTCGGTCTCGGATCCATGGGGGGCTTCGGCGACAAGGGATTTGCCGAGCAATTGGGACTTCAATTTATGGGGGCGGGATTTACGATCGTCTACACCGCATTCGTCACCATGATTATTCTCCTTGTGACCATGGTGGTGTGCGGCGGACTACGTGTCAGCGACAGCGAAGAGAAGAAGGGGCTTGATCAATCCTCCCATGGGGAATCGGCCTATGATTAGAGTCTCTCCGGAATCGGCCTCCGGATTGACCAACTCAATCACTCTGACGAAACTTGCGTTTCGGGGCGATTCCAGGAATCGCTCCGTAACCCACGAATTTTGAAGTGCTTCCCTTTCGGGGCATTTTAAAATCGAAAACGCTGACTCCGTGCCGGGCTTTGCCGGCATAGTAACGACCGCTGCTTGCGCCAACCATGACGGGTTTTCCGTCGGCTTTCTTGTGGCCCAGAAAGAGCATGACGTGAGAGGTCGGGGGATTTCGTTTCCCGACATTGTAGGTTCCCTCCCAAAAGAGGAGGTCGCCAGGTTGCAACTTCCTCAACTGGGGGTCGTTCACTGAGGAAGCCCCTTTCACCCGGTTCAGGGTGCCGTGTTTGTCTGCCCAGAGGTAGATGGTGTTCGCTTGGCGTGGTGATGCAAAGCCGCTTTTCGTCAAAATATGTTGGACTGTTCCCGAGCAGTCCATTCCCCCGTTGGAAGGGGAATTTGAGCCGTATTGATAACCGAGGTTCTGACTGGTAAGGCTGAGCGCGTAACGCAGGACGCTTTGCACCAGCGCGGGTTGACGATCAAATTCCTGAATATCGGACGGTTTCAGGGATGAAACTGCAACTTTGGACGCGAATGCAGATGTGGGGAGGATCAGGAGAAGCAGTAAACGCAGAACACAGAGAGGTTGATTCATGGATGATGAGACGCAACAAGGCTGGAAATGATGCAATCCGATTAGCCGGGGAGTTGTCGGGGCGAGCTCATGGGGCTGTCAACGACTTCCCGGAGCCAGCGGAGGGCGTTTCTGGCTCCTTGAACCACGCGCGAGGGAAGAATCTCTTCCGCCTGGAGGTTGTTGGCAATCAGGTCTTCGTGGGTTTTGAATCGAGGTCGCAATTCGATCAGCGAAAGATACGTCTCTTCTCCGGCTTTTCGTGTTGTGATGGCGGGAAATGCCAAGCCTTTGCGCACGCCAAGACGGACGTTGGAAAGCAAAACCCGGACTTCGCGGCTTGGGAGGCACAGCCAAGGCTGGAAGCGAAATACCAATTCATTGCCTTCCCGCCGGACGGTTCCGTAGGTGCGTGGTTTGACTCCGGGAAGTCCCGGCCGGGCAAATCCTGAAATCTCTTCTCCGTCCTTCAGCGGCGTATCAAACCGGCTCAACAGAACGTCCCAGGCGAAAATGCTCCCAAACACATTCCAGCGAAAAGCCCACCCCGAGATCGCGATGCAGAAAACCACGATAACCAGTGAGAGCGCGATTCCAAGCCAGGGAGAAAGGACCGACAACGCGGCGAATCCCGCCAAAAACATGGCCTTGAGCGCCAAAATTCCCGAAGTGATGATTGTGGAGGGGCTGAGAAGCAAAAGGCAGCGCAGGGCATGAAACGCCATCCAAACGGCCCCGAACATGAGGAGCAGGAGCGGCAACGCGAGAAAGATGGGAGCGATCAGCGGCATCGTGGCGAGGGGAGGGGCATGGCCGGATTCCATGAGTGGGGCTGATTCGGGAATCTGGGCTGCGATCGAGGCGGGAATGACTGCCAGGGCGACAACCAAGCCGCTCAGTTTGTTCTCCAACACGCTCAACGCGGATAATGGCTTGGTCAGCAGTTCGGGAACGAGAGCGCCGAACGTGTTCTTGAAAATCCCGAGTCCAAAAATTCCAAGAGCAACGCCCCAAACCCACGGATTGGTGTACCACGGCAAATCCGCCCGAAACTCGGCGTCGGTCTTCAGGTATTCCCACAATCCGAGAACGCCCATCCCCAGCAATGGAGAAATGGCCATTCCCGTGGTTGACGTGACCAAGCGTTCCAGTTTTACCGCTTCGCCAAAAACCGATTGGTTGAGCGTTTCTTCCGCCATCGGGACTCCTGCCTCGGGATCGGGAGTTTCTGCGGAAGAAGTCTGTCCGAAGGTCTGCGTGGTAACCAACGCAAAGACAAGAAAAACGGGGGCGATGATGAATTTCATGGTAGCACGTTGCAGGCTACACGAAATGGCCGCCTTAGGCGCGACAAAATTCAGCCCTGTTTGTAGCGGGGAACCGTTCGTTGCCGCCTGCTCAAATTCCGCGCGTCCCGGGCTAACTGAACTTCAGGCGATTACAAAAGGCCAGGATCGCTTCATCCGTGAGATCCTGTTTGCTGCCTACAATCCGAATCTTCACAATATGTTCGCCGACCAGGAGCGCTTGAACCACCGTGCGCTGCTCGGCACCGCCAGGTTGGGTTGTTGTGATGAGCCTTATCGCAGGATAACCGCCCACCGTGAGTGTCATGGCAGACTCTTCCTCGCGATTGAGTGCGTCTGCGAACTGACGTTCTTTGGTTAGAAGCTTCTCGGTATCGTCAATGTCTCCAGCTTCGGAAACCTGGAAGTAGGTCGTGATACGACCGTTGTCTGTGAACTTGCGCGTTGTGTATAGAATGAATCGGTTTCCAGAGGGCAGCGTTTTGTCTGTCGTCTCGGGCTCGCTGTCGAACTCAAAGCTGAGATTTCCAAACTTGAGGATCGTATCGTCGAGCCCCGGAATATCAAAAGCCATTGCGGTATTACCGAGATTGCACGCAAGTAATACTGTTAGGGTAAAAGCTTTAGAGAAGAACGGATCCACGTTAGGAACCTAACGTGCTCTGAAAAATCACAACAAAATTGATGGGGAATCTTCGCCCCTCTGAAGACGCCGATTGAGCCGGGGCTAATCGCAAAGCGTCACCATCTCGACGACCTTCAAACCGTGCCCATCCAGGCCAACGATCTTACGGGCGTGGTTAGAAAGGAGCCGAAGTTCGCGAACTCCCAGGTCAGAGAGAATCTGCGCCCCAATTCCATAGTCACGAAGGTCCATGGGAGTCTTTTGGGGAGAGTCGGTTTCTTCGAGGTGTTCCAGAATTGATTGATCGCTGGAATCTCGTTTCATGTAGATGAGAACGCCATTCCCTTCCTCGGCAATCCGTTTGAGGGAAAGATCGAGAAGACTCTTCTTGTGACTTGGATCACCGGGGCCAAAGACGTCTTCGATCACGTCCTCTCGGTGGACTCGAACCAGCGTGGGGTGCTGGTTGTCGACGTCTCCTCGAACCAAGGCAAAGTGAAACCGTTTGGAAATCGTGCTTTGATAAACGTGGAGATCAAATGGGCCATGTGCGGTGTGAATCGTTTTTTTCTTCTGAAACTCCACCAACTTCTCCCGCATCTGCCGGAAATTAATCAGTTCGGCAATGGTGCAGACTTTCAATTGATGTTGGTTCGCAAACTTCACCAATTCCGGGAGCCGGGCCATTGTTCCGTCCTCATTCAGAATCTCGCAAATGACGGCAGCTGGTGGAAAGCCCGCCAACGTGGCGAGATCGACCGCCGCTTCGGTATGACCCGCGCGTCTCAGAACTCCGCCAGGTTTGGCCTGCAGTGGAAAAATGTGTCCCGGCTGGACCAAATCTGCCGGTTTTGCCTTGGGATCCGCAAGAATCTCAATGGTTTTCGCGCGGTCGGGAGCGCTGATTCCCGTGGTGATTCCCTTGGCGGCATCAATCGAAACGGTGAAATTTGTGCCATATGCCTCACGATTTCTCCGAACCATCGCCTCGAGATCAAGCTCGGCGGCACGTTCCTCCGTAATCGGTGTGCAAATCAGGCCCCGCCCATGCACCGCCATGAAGTTGACCAACTCAGGGGTGATGGTAGCGGCTGCGGCAATCAAATCGCCTTCGTTCTCCCGGTCTTCATCGTCCACCACGATCACCAGTTTGCCGGCTGCAATATCGGCAATGACATCTTCGATCGGACTAAAGGGGGAATCGGGTTGGCTCATGGGCTGGTTTCCAGGTTGTCGTTCCAATGGGGCGGTGATGGCTGGGCCTGCCTACTTAGGACTAGGATTGCAGCGCTGTCAGGTCAAAGCATGTGGGCAAATGTCGCGCCCAAAGCCATTGGTCCCAGTTGATGGTTTGTGCCGGCTTTCAGAAGCACCCACTGCACAAACGTGTTGCTGTTGGGGCCGGGCCACGACCAGTAGCGGAAGCGAGCCGGGTAACTTTCCGAGATCGTGCGCAACACCCCGAGAATTTCATCAGCTGGTCGATCGTGCCAGGTTACCTCGACCCAGCTACCGCCATTCCCGACTCCATCTGCGGGGGACTTGAGATTTTTATGGAGATGGCCCCACGATTCACCACGAACATCCGGATCCTGCCAAATTTCCCATCGAACCGGAGTTTCGGGATTGGTCCGGTCGACGAGCCAGTAGTGGGCCGCAATCCGTCCGAGAAATCCCGGGAGTCGCGCGAGACGAAGTTCGACCGTTGGTGTCATGTGGATCGTGGGCGTGGGGTGACGTGTCGCGTCAACTTCTCGCCGTTTCTGATGACTTCAATCGGCCAACGTTGGTTGGCGCGCTCCTTCCCCATCATTCGGTGGAGATCGTCAATGCCATGAATCGCCGATTCGGCGAACCCGACAATCAAATCACCGTCCCGCAAACCGGCTTCGTCGGCCGGGCTTCCGCTTTCGACCTCAACGACGAGAAGGGCCGTGTTTTCCGTTAGCTTGAACCGGCGCTGAGCCGAAGGAAGCAGATTGACATTTTGTCCGGCGACTCCCAGATAGCAGCGATCAATTCGTCCGCTCGTAATCAATTCGGTGGCGACATAAAGCGCGGTTTTGCAGCCAATCGCAAAGCTGATTCCCTGGGCCGGTCGAATCACCGCGGTGTTCACGCCGATGACCTCGCCACGGCTGTTGACCAGTGGACCGCCCGAGTTTCCGGGATTGAGCGAGGCATCCGTTTGAATGACGTCTTCAATCAGCCGGCCGGTTTCGCTTCGCAAACTTCGCCCCAACGCGCTCACCACTCCTGCGGTGACCGTTTGTTGAAACCCGAGGGGGCTTCCAATCGCAATCGCCATTTGTCCCACGCGAAGCGAACTCTCATTGGCAAACGTGAGATGGGGCAGGGGGGATTGCGTATTGATCTGCAGCAGCGCCAGGTCGGTGAAGGGATCGTCACCCACGAGGTAGCCGGGCAATTCCTCCCCACTCTGCAGCGTAATGCGAAATTCACGATTTCCACCGGCGACATGACTGTTGGTGACGAGGAAGCCATCGGGAGTCATGAGAAAACCGGAGCCATGGGCATGGCCATTGCCGGTTGCGACGTGGACCACGGCTGGTCCGGAAATTTCGACCGATTGGGTCACCGCTTCGGAATAGGCATCGAGAGCTGCACGATTATCGGGGGCGGGGAGATTCGAAGGGGAGGGAGGTTCCGGGACTCGTTTCTTACCGGACCCGAACAAGACTGGTTGAGTAAAAAATTTCATGGGGAGATAGGGGCTGCTTACTTTGAGACTGAAAATTCGAGGTACCTTACAATCGCCATTGGAGCGGAAACTTGTTTGGGCCGGGCTTTTCAGTGTTGGGCCTCGAAACTTGGACGGGAAAAGGGCCGGTTGTCTTGAGTGCCTGCGAATTGTCACAAACTCTCGCTGGCGGTTTGTGTGACAATTTCGTAAAGAAGGGTCGAAAGATACGATTATGCCTTCTACCCACTGGATCGGTTTCGACCTTGGCGGAACCAAAATGATGGCGAGCCTGCTCGACCGCAAACTCAATGTTCTTGGCTCGCTGCGCAAGAGTACAAAAGGGCACGCTGGTGCCGATCAAGGTCTCGAGCGGATCATCGATCTGATCGCGGAATTGTTGGATGAGCACAAGCTGGACAAGGGCGCGATTTCCGGAATCGGAATGGCTTGTCCCGGAGTCGTGAATTCTCACAAGGGGATTCTTCGCCATGCGCCCAATCTCGGATGGAAAGAAACGCCGATTGGGAAGGTGCTGAAGGCGCACTTTAAGGTGCCGGTCCATGTCCTCAACGATGTCGATGCGGGAGCCTATGGAGAGTATGCTCATGGAGCCGGAAAAGGTGCGAGCACTCTGGTTGCCGTATTTCCGGGAACCGGAATCGGCGGAGGTTGTGTGATCAACGGGAAGCTGTTGACGGGGAAAAATGCGTCCTGCATGGAAATCGGGAATTTAAGGATCCTGTCTGCCGGGTTGACCGGCAAAGTTGGGGAACCGCCGAATATCGAAAGCATTGCAAGCCGGTTAGGAATCGCGAGCGCCGCTGCTGCGGAGGCCTATCGAGGAAACGCTCCCCATCTTTTGGAAGATGGCGGAACGGACATCCAAACGATCAAGAGTGGCTCAATCGCGAAAGCCATCAAGGCCGGCGACCAAGCCATTGGCGAAATTGTGGAAAATGCGGCCCATTATCTGGGAATCAGTATCGCCGGAGTTGTCGACCTGTTAGGGCCCGACGTGATTGTTCTTGGAGGCGGGTTGGTTGAAAAGTTGCCGGGAATTTTTCTCGACGGGGTACGCAATGCGATCCAGCGTTATGCCAGTCCTGCCTTGGCCGAAGAAGTCGAAGTCCGCGAAGCAAAACTCGGCGATGATGCTGTTGTTGTTGGAGCTGCGGCCTATGCTCGAGCCAATGCAGAGGCAAGCTAGGTTGTCATGATCGATATTCCATTTCGAAGCAAAGAAGTTAGTTGGTTATCCTTTAACGCTCGAGTTCTCCAGGAAGCGCAGTCTCCGGATGTGCCTTTGTTAGAGCGATTGAAGTTCCTCGGGATTTATTCTTCGAACTTGGACGAGTTTTTTCGGGTTCGCGTGGCAACGCTTCGCCGCCTGGTTGATATCGGGGTGCCTCACGATGGATTGGGAATTCCCGATCCGAAGAAAACCTTGCGCGAGGTGAATCTGATCCTGAAAAGGGAAACGGAAGTTTTCAACCAAACCTACGCTGAGGTATTTGGGGAACTGGAGAAAGAGCACATCAAACTGATTACCGACGAGGAGGTCCCGGAAGAGCTTCGCGACTATCTCGACGAATTCCTCGAACATGAAGTTCTCCCGAGCTTGATGCCGATCACGATCAAGTCGACTTCCGAACTGAGCAACCTTCGCGATCGGCCGATGTATCTCGCGGTTCGAATGTCGAAGTCGTCCGGCGTGGGGCGCGGCCAGCATGCGTTGATTGAGATTCCCGACGAATTGCCACGTTTTCACGTGCTTCCAAAGCTTGGTCAGGATCAGCTAGTCATGTATGTCGACGATGTGATTCGCTTCGGACTGCACAAGGTTTTTGAATCGACCCAGTTTGACCAATTTGAATCCTACGCCCTCAAATTTACGCGCGATGCGGAGTGGGAGTTCGACAACGATTTTACGGAGAGCTTTTACGAGCAAGTCAGCGAAGGATTGAAGTCCCGACTGGGAGGAAGGCCCGTTCGGGTAAACTTTGATGAAGCGATGCCTCGTGGGTTCTTGAGGTTGGTCTTGCGAGGCTTGGAACTGAATAGCGACGAAGGGTATGAGTATCCCGGGGCGCGTTATCACAATCGGAAGGACCTGATGAAGTTTCCCAATTTCGGGAGAAAAAGCCTTCAGTCCAAAAAGCTCAAGCCCTTGGTTCCGGTGGAGCTCCAATCCACGGAGCGATTCAGCATGTTGCGGATTCTTCGCGAACAAGACCTGCTGCTGCATTTTCCCTATCATTCCTTCAATCACTTCATTGACCTCCTCCGTGAAGTCAGCATCGATCCGCTGGTCAAGAGCATCAAGCTGACGCAGTACCGTCTGGCGAAGAAAAGCTGTGTCGCGCGTGCGTTGATCACGGCGGTTCAGAATGGGAAGGAAGTCTTTATCATGGTCGAGCCCACGGCCCGGTTTGACGAAGAGGCCAATATCGGATGGGCGCAGCGCTATCGCGATGCGGGCGTTCAGGTTGTGCTGGGCGTTCCCGGCTTGAAAGTGCATACCAAGCTTTGCCTGGTTGAGCGACTTGAGAGCGGCCAGCCGCGGCACTACAGCTGTCTCGGAACCGGTAATTTCAACGAAGATACGGCGACTCTCTACACCGACCACATGCTGATGACCTCGAACCAGGAAATCGGCAATGACGTTGACCAGATCTTCAAATTCTTTCAGCGCACCTACAAGGCGCCCACGCTCAAGCATCTTTCCTGCGCACCCTTTTCGTTGCGGAAGAAAATCTACCAGCTCATCGACGCAGAGATCGAGCAAGCCAAAGCTGGAAACGAAGCTGAAATTTGGATCAAGATCAACAACCTCTCCGACGTGCCGATTGTCCGCCGGCTCTACAAAGCGTCAAAAGCGGGCGTGAAATTGCGCATGATCGTTCGCTCCATGTTTTCGCTGATTACAGAGGATCCCGAGTATAGCGAAAACATTGAAGCGATTGGAATTGTCGACCAACTTTTGGAGCACACCCGCATTTTGAGATTTCACAATCAGGGCGATCCGAGCGTCTTTCTTTCCTCAGCGGACTTCCTGCCCCGGAACTTTGACAGTCGCTGTGAGACGTTGGTTCCCATTTACGACAAGGAACTGAAAGGGCAATTGATAGAGTATCTGGATCTGCAATGGCAGGACAATGTCAAATCCCGGATTCTGGACAAGGATCTTACCAATGAAATGCGGCGCCCGGAATCCGGCCAAAAAGAAGTCCGTTCGCAGATCGCGATTCAGAAATTTCTCCAGAAATTGAGTCGTGGAAGTTCTCGTGTCAGCGATTCGAACGAGGATTGAGGTTGCTGGAGGAGAAGCCCGGTTTCATCCGGGGGCGAGTGCAGAATTTTTGACAGGAGATTCAAGACCACCGTCCAATGTCCCTGAATGAATTCGATCTTCCACGTATTCGGGGCTCTGTTGGTCGTCATGGTGTCCGCCCATGCCGATGTAGCCTTTGTTTCAGGTGATTTTGAGTTGCACGCTTCACTGAAACTGGATTCGGTTTCTTTTGAAAATGGTCCGCTTCCCGTGCCCATCGTCAGTTGGGCCGCCGATGCGGTGACGATTCAGGCTCACGGAGGAACTTTGGCGAGCAAAAGATCGGCTCTGGCCAAGGCGATGGGCGTGGAAGTAGAGTTGCAGATGGTGGATGACTTTGACCAGCAAATCGCTGATTTTGTCGAGGGGCACAGTCCTTTTCTGCGAGGTTCGCTCGGCCAAATCATCCTCGCTGCAGATTATCTCAAGCGGTTTGGCGCAGACGCGGAGCCAATCGTTTTTTTGCTAGTTTCCTGGTCCGCCGGCGCAGATGGAGTTGTGGTTCGGGCTCAAAACGGGCGGAAACATTCATGGGTAGTTCAGCGGAAGGGACGCCAGCTCGATTTACTTCCTCAGCTGGCCCGGAAGGGAATTTTTGACGAAACGCAGCATCAATTGCGCTTCGTTCGGGAGGCGATGTTCCATCCCGCGGCAGCGATGGATGGAAAGTGTCATGATCCGATTCAAGCGCTCAAACAGGATGCATCGCTGACCGCGGCGCTGGGGCTAACTCATGAAATTGGGAAGAATCAGCTGACTCCGACCGTTACGACCGAGGCGTTTCCAAGAGCCCTGGCTGACGTGTATGCGGTGAGAGCCGATTTCCTGGAACATCATCCGGAGATTGTTGGGGGAATGCTTCGCGCGCAATCCGAGGCTCAGGCAGCCTTTCCCGGGCAAATGGAAAATGGAACCTGGTTCAGGGATACAGGGAAGGACATGGCGGGAGTTTTTCTCAATGATGAAGGACGCGCAGACGAGTTTGCGACCTGGATGAACGGAGTGGATCTGCCGGGAAGAACGGGAAATCAGAAGTTTCTTGAACCCGGGAACTCAGCTGGGGGAACTGCGCTGAGCCGAGACCTTCGGGAGTATTTTCACAAGCTCGGTTTGGTGAAGACGAAGACGCCATTGAAATTTTTCCCGTCACGGTAAGGAAAGCAGATCGCCAGATTCAATGGCGGCGACGGTTGGGGATCCCATAGTTGTTTGACCTCCCGCCAGTTCCGATGGACGCTCTACGTCCATGAGAAACTCCCGAATTTTGACTGTGGCAACGTTATTGGCGCTTGCGCCCGGCGTTTTTGCCCAAACTGACCAAAAAGAAGCGGTTGCCCTTCCCGAACCCGATGCGGAGGGGTGGGTTTCGCTGTTTGATGGCAAAGGGCTGGGAAACTGGAAGCCGATCAACTTTGGTCTGGGAACCGACGTTGTGGCCGTGGAAGATGGCATTCTCTACCTGGATGCGGGAGACCCGATGACGGGAATCACCTGGAACGCGGAGCTGCCCGGAAAGGTCAATTACGAGATCGAGTTGGTCGCGAAGAAGATTCAGGGGGATGACTTCTTTCTCGCGTTGACGATGCCGGTCAAAGATCAAAGCTGCACCCTCGTTTGCGGCGGCTGGGGAGGCGGAGTGGTTGGAATCTCCAGTCTGAATGGTCTTGATGCCTCTGAGAACGAAACGGCGACGGTCGAATATTTCGAGACCGAAAAATGGTATACCGTTAAAGTCCGTGTCGAAGATGAGGCGATTCAGTGCTGGATCGGCGACCGCATGTTGGTCGATGTCGACATCAAGGGCGTTGAGATCGGAATGCGCGCGGGAGACGTTGAACTCTGCGCTCCCTTGGGAATCGCCTCGTTTCTCACCTCAGCCGCTTATCGTTCCATTCGCTGGAGAGAAATTTCCAGCGAGTAAAACTTAATCCGGCTGCTGAGAGCCCTTTCTCCACTTCTCACGCTTGAGGAGATTAAACATCTTTTGGAGAGGGCGTTGTTTCTCCACCTCTTCTTTGACGGGTTCGCGTTTGCGACGAGTCACATCCCGTGAAACGGGAAGGAGATCACCAGGAGGAAGGTTGCTCACGCTGTTGACCGTAGGTTCAACCATCGCAACGATTTGCGAACCCAGGCGGCGCACACCGTGACGCTCCGTTCCAACTCCCAGGTAGGGTGAATCTTCAGAGGCTGTCGTGCCCGGCGATGCCGAACGAATCGAAGGAACGCCAATGGAAATGATTTCCGTAACATCGCCAGCCGGTTCCACGATCGCGACGATTTCGCCCTGCATGAGCTGCGAACGCAGGGCCTGCTTGGAGTGGAAGATGGAATCAGGCGCCTGCTGCTGGGATTCCTGAAGAACAGGCGTAGCCGCGATCACCGTTGTTGGCGTGGTCGTCACCGGCTTCTCATTAATGCCAATGTGCGAGATCAAATCTCCGGTCGCGGCGAGAAGGCGAAAGGCGTGACGGCGTTGGTCAATGTGGCCGGCTGCAAAATCCGTTTCGGCGCGGAATTCGGCGTTGCGGACTTCGAGCAATTCCAGAATCGAGCGTTTTCCGGCGCGATGATCATGTTCGACCTGGAGCGCAAGCTGTTGAAGCTCATGGGAAGCGGCGGCCCGTTGCTGCAGTTGTGCTGAGACCAATCCGTAATTCTCGAGCGCTTGCGATGCAACCGCGTCGGCGGCGGTCCGAGCTTCCAACGACAGCGCGAGACTCGCTTCGGCGCGGCCCATTGCTTCACTGACGCTCGGGAGATTCTCGGTCGAAGCCGGTCCAGGAAGTTCGGTCTCTGTTTCCGTTTGCGCCTCGACATTCAAGTGTGGTTCCCAAAGTGCTTTGGCAATCTCAATCTCCAACTCGTGGGCTGCGGCCTCTTGCCGGGCAGCCTGGTAGGTAAGGTTCCGGTTGGTATCAATTTGGATAACGGCTTGTTGCAGGCTCGCAACGGCGGGCGGGATTTCCAGTTGCCCGGGTTCAACCCCTACGGAAGCGAGAAATTTCGGGCGCAGGGACTCCAGTTCCTCAATCTGCCGTCTCAAATCTGTTTTTGCCAGCTCGAGGCGCTCTTCAATCGGAGCCCGCTCCTCGGTGTTTTGATTCGCCTTCAGAGCCTCCTCGTGTAGCGCAACCTGACGCTGAGCTGCTGAAAGGCGGTAATGGAGGTGAAGTAAGTCGAGATAAGTTTCGGAAATGGCCAGAGCTTCGGCCTCTCGCTTCTCCAGGCTTCGGAGAGCTTTTGCTTTCTGGTAGAGCTTTCGAAGTTGGACCTCTTGCTCACCCATTTGGCCACCTTCCAAGGCTACCGTAATTTGGGAGGGGTGGTCCTCATTTGCACCTTGTGCATCAACGACCGGAAGATCTTGAAGTCCCGAAGTCAGGGCATCCTGCAACGTAATCGCGGATGCAGAGTTGAGGAAATAGGACCCAATCGCCACTAGCATGACGGTCAGGGGGGGGAAAGTGCCCTTCATAGTTCTCGGTTTCTATATGTGCGGTTTAAATCGTGGCCTCAGTGCTTACGAGCGTGACTTCATAAACGGAGGGAGATGCGAGTGTTCGCAAGGTGCGGGATACTAGGGTAAAACCTAGCAAAGTGTCCAGAAAAAGTTTGGAAAAGTAGACATTTTCGGTTTTCACAACTAATTCCCAAATTATTAACGTTTCCGATCTAACCGAATCATAAACTGCGAAGGAATTCGGTGAGGTGATTCAGTTCGTTCGTGGTCAACTCCCGGTCCAGTTGATGCCGCCCGACGGTGAACACGGATTCCAGACTATCAAACCGCCCATCGTGGAAAAAACGGCTTTGGAATCGGATTCCGAGCAAGGAAGGCGGATTGAATTCGACATTCCCGTCTTCGTCACGAACGCCAACGTCGAAGGCGTCGATGCTGGTTAGGGTGTTGCCGGCATGGCATTTCACGCAGTTCAGTTCCGCAAAGAGAACCCGTCCGTGATTTGCTGCGGTCGAATCCCCGAATTGGGGTGGGCTGGGCAGGGTTTCCAGAAACGCGACCAAATCCTGAACCTCATTGCGCGAAAAACTCTCGCCCCGATGATGCATCGTCGTTTCCAGGGTCACTTCGACCTGCTTCGCCAAGGTCGGCTTGTTGCCCAACCATCCAAATGGAGCGGTTTGAGCTCGGCCGAGTAAGGAGGGAACCCGTTTTGTCGTTCCGAATGAGCGATCGCCAAACGTGTCCGCAAGCTGCTCGTTCGTGTGTCCGTTGGTATGGCAACTGTGGCAACTCATCCAGCCATCGTGGGAAAGTCGCGCGTTGAAGAAAAGACGTTGCCCGCGGTCGGCCGCCGAGATCATGAGGTTCTGCCGGGCCAGGCTGATGGTGGCGATGAGCTGTTTGCGATCGAAATCGAGCACGGAAATGAGGTCGTCGAGGCTGTTGGCGACGTAAATGCGCTCCGCAAACTCATCCAGCGCCACAGCTGTGGGACGCGCTCCGGTTTCGATGCGTTTCGGATTGGAATCGCCAAATTCACCCCAGAAAATCTGGCCGGTTCCCGCCACGGTTACGATGAGATCGCCAGTTTGCCGAAAGGCGAGCTCGTCAGGATCTCCGGCGCCATTGCCAACCGTCCCGAGATTCCAGATTTCGCTGCTCTGCGCCAAATTCGTGTCAGGATCCAGGAGCGCCGAGACTGGAATTTTGCGAACCACGTTGTTCATCGTCATGCCCCAATGCAGATCGTCGAACGTGGTTCTCGCCAACGGGTTGAGCCGCTGATGGCTGATGAAAACGTGGTCGCCTTCCGGATTCAGCGCGAGCCCGCGAATGTTGTGGCCCGGTAATCGGTGAACCGCACGGAGTTCGAGCGTTTCCGCGTCGAGCAAGGCAAGGTTTTCTCCGTGAGCATCTGCAACCAGCAAGTGAGCGCCATTGGCCAGCAGAATCTGCTCGCGCGGGATGAAGGAAAGTTCCCGTGTCGCCCTGACCTGCAGGCTTGGGTTAATCTGGATGCTGATCAGCCGTTGCTGCCATTTGTCCGCGATGAACGCGCGTTTCTTCCAGGGATCGAGGCTGATTGAAACGGGGAATTCGCTCACCTTTTTCCGGTCGGTCAGCTCCAGATTTCCGCCCTCCAGTTGGAATCGCAGCAATTCCCCATTCGCAAAGTCCGTCGCGAGAAACCCGGTATCACTGAGTTTCGCCAGATCCGTGATCGAGCCGCCGGTCTCGACAATCTGACGGATGCGCCCTGACCTCGTGTCGATCGCAACCACTGAGCCATCCTTGCAGCCCACGACGAGAGTTTCGCGGTTTGCGAGCAATTCCAGCGCGAGGGGCATTCGCAAATTCTCGCCCATCGCCGAGCCGGCAGTGGCGAGCAGGATTGTTGCGAGGATCAATCTCATGGGGAAGAAGCGGCCAGGCGTTCGAGCAGGGCTGCTTTCGCCTGTTCGATGGCGACCTGGTTCGCCTTGAAGCCGGTTCGCATCGCCTTTTCGATCATCTCACTGCCAATCCAAATGTCTGGAGCCACTCCCCAACGATCCCGCGATCGACGGCGCACCTGGGGCGGCAGTCGATCCAGACTCCCAAAATTCACCAACGGTTCTCCTGACGGGAGGCCGAGTTGCTGATCCGGCAGCATCAGAAACGCGTTTTCGCCTTTGATCTCAAACCCGGTGTATCCCCACGGTTCGCCCGGCGTGATGTCGCCAACCACAATGGCCAGATTCGCTTGTTGAAGACTGGCCGCGAGCCATTCCAGACTTCCTCTCGTGGTTTGGTCCACCAGAACCGCGATCGGCATCTCCTTCAGCACCACATCCGGGCTTGCCTCCAACACACGACCATTCAGGGTGCCGATCTTCCCTCCCGGCAGCAGGGCGTCCGCCAGCAGAATCACGTCGTGGACCCGACCTGGCCGTAGATTGCGAAGGTCCAGAATGATCGCCTGGACCCCTTTTTGCCGCAACGCCGGTTCGAGGCTCCGCAGCTCGTGTGTGAGGCTGGCCTGGAATTGATCGACGGCAAGATAGGCAATCCGTCTCTCCAAAATCTCGGCTTCGCGAAGCGCCCGCAGGGGGACCACATCGCGCGTTAGCTTTTTTTCGACCACCACGGAGGTGCCCGGATGTTTCAACCCGACTCGAACCTCGGTTCCGCGAGGGCCCCGCAGGCGATCAACCACCGTGCTCAGATTCGCGTTGCGAACGTCATCGCCATCAATCGTCCAAATCTGGTCGCCGTCGCGGCCGCCCACGCGATCGAGCGGTCCGCCGGGAAAAACCTTCATCGCTGTGGGAATGTTGTCAGACTTGCCGAGCGCGATTCCGATTCCCACATACTGATTGGCGGCAATTTGTTCGCGAACGCGATATTCCTTTGCGGGAATTTCGATGCATTCCCCCGGCAGCGATCTTCGCAACGCTTCCAACGCAAATTGCCGGGCTCGATTCGAATCCGAGGTTCCCTGCAGGCATTCCTGCAAGAGCGCCCGAAACTCTGACGTGCGATTCATCCTGGAGACCTGCCGTGCCAGGTCGAGCGGCGGTGCCTGATTCCGCGTTTGGTAGATCGCCCGCGCCAGTCTCAGCACCATCTGCTGGTTGGAGGGAGCTTCGACATGGTGCAACGCGGTCAACTCGACCCTTTGCATCAGGAGATCCACGTTCTCGTCAGGCTCATCAGCTGCCAGCTGGCCAAACGGCAGCAAACCCAAAACAGCAACGAAAGTGCGAAGCGACATTCCTGAGATTACGCCACAAAACGGGACGTCGTTCAAGCTTCAGCGGCGCATCCTTTCCTGAGCGAAACTTGCAATCGCATTCGACTCGCTATGTTCAATGCTTCCCAAACGCCTATGAAAACCCTTTCCGCTTTCGTTCTTGCCGTCCTGCTCCCGCCATTTGCCTATTCTGAAATCCCGGCCGATGAACATTTTCATGTGGAGACGGTGGTGGATGGGCTGGTCGATGCGATGGAAATCGCGCCCGATCCGTATGGGCGGGTTTTCATTGTTGAGCGAACCGGAGCGGTGAAGCTGTTCGATCCGGAAGCAGGTTCGGTCGAGACCTTGGCGTTGTTGGATGTCGCATTGCGAGACGACGGCTTTGCCCGGGAAAGCGGATTGTTAGGAGTGACGCTCGATCCCGACTTTGCGCGGAATTCCTGGATTTACCTTTTTTACTCGGACAAAGATGACCCCTTTCAGCGACTTTCGCGGTTCGAGGCGACCGACACGGCGCTCTACAACGAGGTCGTCATTCTTGAATTTGCCCATGATCGCGAGAACCACGTTTGTCACGAGGGAGGATCGCTCGCGTTTGGGCCGGATGGGAATCTCTATCTTTCCACGGGCGACAATACGTGTCCGTTCAAGTCGAGTGGTTATGCGCCGATTGATGAAATGCCGGATCGATACTGGTATGACGCACAACGTTCCGCAGGAAACACGAACGACCTTCGCGGAAAGATCTTGCGGATCAAGCCGCTCGCAGAAGGCGGATACGCGATTCCAAGCGGGAACCTTTTTTCGCCCAACCAACCCAAAACGCGTCCGGAAATTTACGCGATGGGATGCCGGAATCCGTTTCGGATCTCGATCGATTCGCGTTCGGGACATGTCTTTTGGGGAGAAGTGGGGCCGGACGCTGGGGTGGATTCAGAGCGGGGTTCCCGCGGGTTTGACGAGATCAACCGCGCGACAGGTCCGGGGAATTTTGGGTGGCCCTACTTCGTGGCGGACAACAAGGCGTATGCGGACTACGACTTCGCGTCGCAACAAACCAAGGCCACCTTTGTCGCCCAACGCCCCAAGAACGATTCGCCGAATTCGACCGGCCTGGGTCAGTTGCCTCCCGCCACGGAGCCGCTCTGGTTTTACCCTCGCGCATCCGCCTGTGCCGGGCCGGTTTACTACCATGACGACTTCCCGGAATCGAAAACGAAGCTGCCGAAGACCATGGATGGACGCTTGCTCGTTTACGATTGGACGAGTGCGTGGATGCGCGCGTTGCTCGTGGATGAAGACGGGAACCTGATCGCCAACGACCCCTGGCTTTCCAAGCATTTCTTCGTGCATCCGGTGGATATGGAAATGGGCATTGGCGGCGACGTGTGGCTGCTGGAATACGGGAGCTCATGGTACGACGGCAATGATGGGAAACTCAAACGGATCAGCTATTCCGAGGAACCGCTGATTCTGGAGATTCCGGAGTCCGATCCCCGAATGACGGGTTTGGATCCCGCCCACCCAGGGACGAGCCTGATTGCCCAAACGACCTGTCTCGCGTGTCACATGACGAAGCAGAAATCGATTGGCCCGACCTACCTGGATGTCGCCCAAAAATACAAATCGGTGACCGGCGCGCGTGAGCAGCTTGCTGAGAAAATCCTGACCGGTGGCGCCGGTGTCTGGGGAGAAGCCCCGATGCCCCCCCATGCGCAGCACAATATTGAAGAAACCCTGCAAATGGTGGATGCCATTCTGGAGATGGCCCGCTGATTGGCAATCAGGCTCCGGGAAGCGCGATGGGAAGCTCGTTTGCTTTCAACTGCTCCACCCGGTGATCCTCAAAAAAGCGGCGCAGCGCGTTGGGGCCGAGGCGGCGGCGTTTCTCCGCCGTCGCGAGCATGTCCGCTCGAGCGTCAATGTCTTCCATCATCAAATCCGCCACGATTTCGATGGTCGATTCGTCCCAGTTCTTTCCAATGAGCGTTTCCTCGACGGCGCGGCAGCGCTTGAAGGGCAGTTTCTTGTCGAATCCAGCCAATGCAATGCGCGCAAGGGTAACGCGATCGCTGCGATCCAATTCGACGCGAAATCCGGCCCCGCCAATCACGCTTTGGTTCGTTGATCCCGGTCCAAAAATGTAGCATTGCTCGAATCCGCGCGCTTTCTCCGGTTTCGCAACGATCACGCTTTTGAGGAGCTCGTTGGGACGCAATCCGGATTCGAAACGGGTCCGGTAGAAGGTGTCGACATCCAAATCGCGCTCGCCCTCGCCGGTTGCGATTCGAATCCTCGCGTCAGCCGTGAACAGCGGGAGGGCGGCGGTCGGCACCCGGCCGCGTTCAAGGAGATGTTCGGCGATCGTCAGCCGATTGCGATGGGGCCGGGCTTCGATGCGAGAGATCATGGCATCAATCTCGGGGAAACCTCCCGCCACGGCTTCCTGGAGAAGCGAAAGCGTGTTTTCGGCTCCGACTTCAATCTCGTTCCCGTGAGACAAGATCAGATGCAGCTCCGCGATCCCATCCGTGGTGATCAGGCAGGCCGGCTGGAGGTCGACCGATTCTTCCCGATGCCAACTTAATCCGCTGTGTAGCAACTCCGAATCCGGATACTCGTGACGCAGGCGCAGCGTTTCCGTCATGGTTGCGGCGCGATAAAACCTCCGGCCATCTGCATCCACATAACTAATCGGCTGCAATGTGGGGGCGACTTCGAGAAGGCGAGGGGACCAGTGATCTTGAAACGGATCGATCGCGGCGGCTTGAGTTCGGCGACGGATCGATCCAATTCCGGTTCCTTCGGCAACATGGGCGACGCGCGACCGAATTTCGGAGACCTCGGCAAATAGTTCTTCAGAAGCGGCGTGGAGCCCTCGAAAGCCGCCGTACCGAAAGCTAAACGCTTCGTAGCCCTCCCGAACCGATGCGGGAGATGTGAGGTTCTCGCGATACCAAGCTTCAAAGAGCGCAATCGCCACCGCCCGCTGCGCGGCATTGGGCAACGCAGGTGCGTGCGTTTCGAGCAACTCCAGGGCCCGATGCTTTGGCGTTGCGCTCAACAGAAAGTCCGGCGTCCAGAATCTTCGGCCCGCGCACATCGGCAGTGGAGTCAGCGCCGAGGGAAGCATTCGATAGGCATTGCGACCGGCTGCACAGTGATCAAGCGCGAGAAGAACATCGGGCCCGGCATTTTGCGAACCCCTTGGCGCCATCACATCGAGGAACCCGGATTCCCGAAGAAAATCGAGCAGCGTGTCCTGG
The DNA here is from genome assembly GCA_963977015.1 of uncultured bacterium. Classification (GTDB taxonomy): domain Bacteria; phylum Verrucomicrobiota; class Verrucomicrobiia; order Verrucomicrobiales; family DEV007; genus JBCDHN01. The sequence goes on from CAXBMO010000001.1 coordinate 477,283, forward strand.
CACGAGTTTCCCTCCACAGAAAAAATCGCGTCGTTAATGGTGATGGGAAACGAGCCTTGCATGAAGCGGGGATTCTACGGATTGAACGGGGTGGCCTCAAGTTTCATTCGACGGGTCTTTTGTGGAGCCAATCCGGCGATGCGTAGCGTTCTGACGCAAGCGCTTCCATTTCCGGCTCCAAGGCTGGATCGAGGGTGAAGGGGAGCATCTTGACCGTCATCTTGGCGGCGAGGAGGTTCCAAAAGGGATCATCGAGCCCCTTCGCATGAATGCTTCCCTGGTGAAGCACTCCAAATCGGCAGCGGCGCTGCGCGGCTCCGGCGACCTTGCGCCCGCTGCAAATCACATCGCCTTCGGCCCAACCGCCGGCAAAGCAGCCTCCATTGCTGGTCGATTTTTCGGCCTCCGCCAATTCCGCAGCAAAACCAAGTTCCACCAATGCGTCCCGAATGACCGCGTGGATTTCCGCGTAGGAGACCTGCGGGCGTTCCGAGGCAAACGCTTCCGAACGGGGAATGATGAGGCTGTAGGTGAGATCGCTTCGGTGATCGACCAATCCGCCCCCCGTCCAACGGCGAACGATCTCGGCGCCTTCCAATTCGGGAATCGACTGGAAATAGCCGATCGAGATGGTGGGACGATCCCATCCGTAGATCCGCAAAACCGGAGCCTTTGGCTTGGAACGCAGCAAAACTTCGTCGGTGGCCATGTTTTGGGGGCCATCAAGCGTTCGGGCGTCGTGCCACACGAACATACGTTGGAAAAGTGTCGCCAAGAAGGGAATGAACCGGTTTCAAAAGCGGCAATGCAAGCACCAATTCATGCGCCCAAGGTGGATTGCGGACCGTTTGATTTTACAGCGGCCCAAGCTGCTTTCAAATTCACCCAGTAAAATGCCAATCTCCAAACCCAATAGCGCGCTGCTCATCGTTGGTCACGGTTCCACCGAAAATCCGGATTCCAGCACGCCAACCTTTCAACAGGCTGCCGAAATCCGGAAACGAGGCAGGTTCGGTGAAGTCCACTGTGCGTTTTGGAAAGAAGAGCCCGGATTTCGCCAGGTCGACTACATGATCGAGAGCGACGAGGTCTTTGTCGTTCCGAATTTCATCAGCGAAGGGTATTTCACGCGGGAAGTCATTCCCCGGGAGTTCGAATTGGAAGGCGCAACGAGCCAGGTTCACGGAAAAACGTGGCATTACTGCGATCCGGTGGGAATTCACCCCAACATGTCGCGCCTGTTGCTGAAGCGGGCGGAGGAAATCGCTCCGGATGTGCCGAAAGAGGAAACCGCGCTCATCATCGTTGGGCACGGCACCAAGTTGAACAAGAAGTCGACCGAAGCCGTTCGCGATCAGGCCAATCTCCTGCGCGAGCAGAATCACGGCTATGGCGAGGTTCTCGATGCCTACATGGAGGAAGCCCCTTTCATCGCAAAATGGGATGAACTCACCACCGCGGAAAATGTGGTGGTCGTGCCTTTCTTCATCGCCGACGGGCTCCACAGCTTCCAGGACATTCCCGTGTTGTTGGGAATCACCGATGAGCTTCCGGCGGCGGCCAGTCAGGCGACGATTTTTCACGAGAACCCGATCCGGCTCCGAAACCGGAATCTGTACTACAGTCGAGCCATCGGGACCGACTCCTCGATGGCTGATGTCATCATTGATCAAGTTGAATCTTATTGTGAGGACCATTCATGAACCTTGAAAAACTAGAATCGTGGTTAGAGGCTGGCGGTGGAGTGATCGGTCAGATCAACGTTGCGCCTGAGGATGAAGGTTACACCCTCAAACACGTTGATGATCAGATGGTTGAAGGGCTCTCTGTCTATCAAATTTGGGAAGACGCACACGAGATTTGCAAATTTAATAGTGCCGGAGAATTCCGGCCGCTGAAGTCTTCTTCAGATTTGAGAACGGGATGGCTCATGAAGCTGGGTAGCGTCGGGGACGTCCTTGCGGCTCTCGATGTTTTCTATCCGGCTGCGATCGGAATGTGGACGAAGGAGGAATTTGGGAAGCTTCGGGTAACGCCGATGATGGAAACGTTGCAGCGCCAAACCGGGATGTACCGCTTTGCGCAAACCATTTCAGAGTCTGGAAAGGAGAAGATCATTCAGGAACGCTGCCGAAAATCCTGCCTGCGCCGCATCCTCTGGAAAGAAGGTGCCGGAGCCCAACCGGGAGAGAGCGCGGAACGGGAAATCCCGATCTACTGCCCGGAAATTTGCAATCTGTTAGTCGCAGACGCGCGAAAGGTCGTGCGGGAAGAGCATCAGGCGCTTCACAATTCCTGACATTCCCACAGGGGACTATCATTTATGCGAAATTTCCGGTTGCAATGTTTAGGGGGGCCGTATTATCTCAGGTAATTAGTAGTCTAACCCACTCAAAACTCATATCCCCGCAACAATATGGCCAAGGTAATAATCATTGATGACGAACCAGGCATCCTTCAAGTCATGCGTAAGCTCTGCGAACGCATGGGACACGATACCGGCGCTTACCAAAGCGGTCGGGAAGGGATGGCAGCAATCGCACAGTCTCCGCCCGAAGTACTCATCGTCGATCTCAGAATCGGGGACATGAATGGGATGGACATCATCCAGCGGTGTAATCAGGACTTTCCGGGAATCGCCATTATCATGGTGACCGGTTACGGCACGGTTGAAACTGCGGTTGAAGCCATGAAGTTGGGAGCGTTCGACTACCTGACAAAGCCATTCGAGCTGGATGATTTGCAGCGCACGGTCAACCGGGCGGTAAGCATGGAGAGCGGAGGCACTGCCGCGGCACCGATCGAAATCGGAACCGATGTGGATGTTCCCGTGCCGGTTTCGAAGCTGATTGGTGAAAGCAGCCGGATGACTGAAATTCACGAGATTGTCAGTAAGATTGCCGACAACGACAGTCCAGTGCTGCTGGAAGGTGAATTTGGATCCGGAAAGCAAATGGTTGCTCGAAGCATTCACAACAACAGCAAGCGCAATGCCGCGCCGTTCAAGACGCTGCCTTGTAGTGCGCTTCCTGAAGATCTGCTGGAGATGGAACTGTTTGGTGCTCCCGGTGGTGGAGGAGAAACGATCTTTCGCCGCGCCCAGGGAGGAACGGTTTTCCTCGAGGAAATCAATCTTCTGCCAATGCGTTTGCAGTCCCAACTCGAGTCTTACTTGGAGGACATTTCCTCCCGCCGCTTGAGTGGAATGCTTCCAGACAGCCTTGATACAAGATTCATCGCGTCTTCCAATGATTCGCTGGAAGAAGCTGTCGAAAACGGAAAGTTCCGCGAGGATCTCTATTACAAGGTTTCCGTGATTCCGATCAACGTGCCGTCGCTGCGCAATCGGAAGACGGATATTCCGTTGCTCGTCGATTATTTCCTCGATCGTTATTCAACGACAACCAATACGAAGCCCAAGAACGTTGATAAATATGCGGCTGAGTTGTTGGAAAAATATCAGTGGCCGGGCAACGTCAGCGAATTGCAGAATACGATCGAGCGCGCATGCGCCTTTGCCGAGGATAACCGCATTCGTCCCAGTGATCTGCCAGGGAAAATCACCCAGAAAGTGGAGATCACCGATGACGAGAACGATCGGATGGTTTTGCAACTTCCGATTGGCAGTTCACTTTCGGACTTCATCAAGAAACAAGAGAAAGTCTTTATTCGTGAGACCTTGAAGTATAATGAAGGCTCCCGCGAGAAGACGGCCAGCATGCTTGGCGTAAGTATTGCAACGCTTTATCGTAAGATGGGGCTCAAGCTTGAGCGCGATAAGATCATGAGCGCATAGAACAGCACTCCTGATTCTACACTTTATCAAAAGAGGCATCCAATCGGGTGCCTCTTTTTTTTTGCTCTATGCCTCTGACGCAACTCGAACTTTTTCGAGTTCTTCCCACCGCGAGAAGAGTTCCTCCAGCTTTTTTTGAAGCGTGTCTCGTTCTTCCGTCATGGCTTCCGCTTCGCTGCCGTGGTTCTGATAGAAATCCGGAGCCGCAAAGAGATTCTCGATCTCCTCGATTCTCGTCTCCGCTTCAAGAATGGCGGGCTCAATGCCTTCCAATTCCTTGTTTTCGCTCCAGGTCAGTTTGCGGGGACGGTCCTTTTTCTCACGCGACGTCTTCTTCTTCGCCGGTTGTTTTCCCGTGGACCGAAGCTTGTTTCTGCGTTCGCCCCGCTTCTCTGCATAGTAGCTGTAGTTTCCTTCCTGCAGTATAACCTGACCATCTCCCTCAAAGGCCAGGATCCGGTCGGAGACCCGATCCAGAAAGTATCGATCGTGGCTGACGACGAGAACGACGCCGGTGAAGGATAGAATCGCTTCTTCAAGCACGCGAAGCGTCGCCAGATCCAGATCATTGGTCGGTTCATCCAGGATAAGGAAGTTTCCCCCGGCGTGAAGAATCTTCGCCAACATGACCCGGTTCTGTTCGCCGCCGGACAAGGTGTCGATGCGAGCATGGACGGTTTCGTCGTTAAACAGAAAGCGTGAAAGATAACTACGGATGTGAAGCTTTTGGTTTCCGAACTGGACGAAATCCGAGCCGGCACCGACTTCCTCAATCATGCTTCGCGATCCATCAATCACCATGCGGTTCTGGTCTGCATAGTTGAACTCGGTTTTCTGGCCAATGGTAACCTGGCCTTCGTCGGGCTCCAGCAACCCCATCATGATCCGAATCAGAGTGGTTTTCCCCAAGCCGTTTCGGCCGATCACTCCCGTGCAGGTTCCCGCTTCAAAATCCAGATTCAATCCCCTGAAGAGTTGCTTGCCGCCCAGGTTGATTCCCACCTTCTCCAGTTTAACGACCACGTTTCCCAGTTTGGGGGCGGGAGGGATGATGATCTGAGCATTCAACTCTTCCTCGGGAGCATCCTGGCCTTCTGCTTCATAAAAGCGGTCGAGCCGGGATTGCTCTTTGGTTCGGCGCGCCTGAACTCCAGCGCGAACCCATTTCAATTCGCGGCGAAGAAAGCTTTGCCGCCGAGCTTCGGTGTTCGCATCAATGGCCTGACGTTCGGCTTTTCCGGCCAGATACTCAGAATAGCCGCCTTCATGAGTGTAAAAGCGCCCACCGCTCAATTCCGCCATCCGGTTGGTGACGCGGTCGAGAAAGTAACGGTCGTGAGTCACGAAAACGCAGGCGCCTTGATACGCCTTCATGAACTCTTCCAGCCACTCGATCGATTCGGCGTCCAAATGGTTGGTCGGCTCGTCGAGAATGAGCAGTTCCGGCTCACCGACGATTGCCCGGCACAGGGCGACTCTGCGGCGTTCTCCTCCCGACAGCTCACCCACTTTTCGAGACGCTCCGGCGACGCTCAGCGCCTTCATCGCGGTCTCAATCCGGGGTTCCAGACTCCAGCCGTTTTGAGCTTCGATCTGGTTCTGCAGGGTGGCGAGGCGGCTTTCGGACGCGTTTCCCGTCTCAAATTCCTCGACGAGATCGAGGATGTGTCGGGCTCCATCGCGAACGTTCTCAATCACGGTGCGGTCATTATCGAGCTCAAAATCCTGGGGCAGGTAGCCGACGACGAGCCCATTGCGCCAGGCGACTTCCCCGTCATCCGGCGCATCGACCTTGGCGAGAATTTTGAGAAAGCTGGATTTTCCACATCCATTGCGGCCGACGATTCCCAATTTGTCCCCCGCATGGAGGGTCAAGGCTGCGTCATCCAGCACAATTTGGGTGCTGAACCGGAGTTTCAGGTTTTTACAGGTTGCGAGGACAGGTGCCAGTTCGGCCATCCGACCATTTAGTGTGCAAAGCCGCTGAAATCAATCCTGTGCAGTGACCTGATTGACGATCGATCGGGAATGGGCCACGCTCCTCGCCCCTATGAAAGCCCTCATCCCCTTTGCTCTCATCACCTTTGCCAGCCTGCTCCAGGCGGAAGACAAACCGAACCTGATCTTTATCCTCGCCGACGATCAAGGATTTGGAGATGTTTCCGCGCTGAATCCGGAATCGAAAATTCCCACGCCAAACATCGACCGGATCGCGAAAGAAGGGATGACCTTTACCGATGGGCACTCTTCCTCAGCGGTTTGCACCCCAACGCGTTATTCCGTGCTGACAGGCCGTTATCATTGGCGGACCCGCCTTCAAAAGGGAGTTTTGGGAGGCTTTTCCAAGCCGCTGATTTCGTCCGGAAGATTCACGATTGCCTCGATGCTGAAGGAGCACGACTACGACACGGCGTGCATCGGAAAATGGCATTTGGGTTGGGATTGGCCCTTGAAAGGTGGGGGGACGGCGGACGATGGCGGCAACTTTTCCGGTGGCTTCAAGGATGGGGCCCGGGTCGACTATGCCAGGGAAATCAAGAATGGACCGAACGACGTCGGGTTTGATTACTTCTTTGGGATCAGTGCATCGCTCGATATGCCGCCCTACGTGTATGTGCGAAATCGGGTTCCCACGGAATTGGCGACGGTGCAGAAAGCTTTTCATCGCAAAGGTCCTGCCGGCGTGAATTTTGAGGCCGTGGATGTGTTGCCGCGGATTACGGAAGAGACCGTCAAGTTCATTGACGATCACGCCAAATCAGAAAAGCCCTTCTTCATCTATTTCCCGTTGAATGCGCCGCACACGCCGATTGTGCCAACCAAGGAATGGAAAGGGAAAAGCGGGATCAATGACTACGTGGACTTCACGATGCAGGTCGATTGGACGGTTGGCGAAGTGCTCAACGCACTCGACAAAAATGGAATTGCGGAAAATACGTTGGTTCTGTTCACCACCGACAACGGGTGCTCGCCCCAGGCGAATTTTTCCGAGTTGGAAGCGGCCGGCCACGATCACAATTACATTTATCGCGGGCATAAGGCCGATATCTACGAAGGCGGCCATCGCGTGCCGTTTCTGGTTCGTTGGCCCGCGAAAGTTGAGGCCGGAACCCGAACGGATCAGCTCGTCGGCCAGTTTGATTTTGTGGCGACCGCTGGAGAGATTGTTGGAGCGACAGTGCCGGAAACCGGCGCGGAAGACAGCGTCTCCTTTCTTCCCGTGCTGACAGGAACGGCAACCGGGCCAATTCGAAACTCGATCGTTTCGCAGTCCATCGGTGGCCAATTTGCGATTCGAGATGGGGATTGGAAGCTGTGCCTGTGTCCCGGATCCGGCGGTTGGAGTGATCCGCGTCCCGGCCGGGTGGATTTTTCCGAGTTTCCGCCGGTTCAGCTGTTTGACCTCTCGAAAGACCCCGGTGAAGAGAACAATCTCGCTCCGGATCATCCTGATCGGGTCGAAGCGATGAAAGCCATGTTGCAGAAGGTGATCAATGATGGAAGATCGACTCCGGGCCCAGAACTTAAAAACGATGCCGAAATTGTGATGATCAAGCCGATCTCCAAGCCTCGCCCGAAAAAGAAGTAGCAGTCCGGTTGCCAACCGAACATCCCTCAACGAAGAACCCACCATGAGTCAACCCGTTTTGATTGCCGGAGAATGGCGCGCTGCCCATTCTTCTTCCACGTTTCACGCTGAAAACCCCGCAACGAAGTCACCGCTTCCTGACGAATACCCGGTTAGCGCGTGGGCGGATTGCGATGCGGCGTTGGATTCCGCTGCGGCCGCATTTGAAGAGTTGCTTGGCACCGCGCCAGACAAGATTGCTGCATTTCTTGAGGCGTTCGCTTCCAACATCGAGGCGCGAAAGGACGAGTTGGTTGAAATGGCCAATTCGGAATCCGGATTGCCGGTTTCGCCGCGTTTGGCTGATGTTGAATTGCCGAGAACGACCAATCAGCTTCGTCAGGCCGCGGAGGCGGCTCGCGAGGGCAGCTGGGCGATGCCGACCATCGATACTCAGGCCGGGATTCGATCCGTCTATCGGGCGATTGGTCCGGTTTGTGTGTTTGGTCCCAACAACTTTCCGTTCGCGTTCAACAGCATGGCCGGAGGCGATTTTGCCGCCGCCATTGCCGCAGGAAACCCGGTGATTGCGAAGGCGAATTCTTCTCATCCCGGCACGACGCGACTGTTTGCGGAGGAGGCTCACAAGGCTGCTCAGGCAACCGGGATGCCAGCTGGGATGGTGCAACTGATTTACCGGACGGGCCACGCCGACGGCGAGAAATTGGTGAGTGATCCCCGCGTTGGAGCGACCGGTTACACCGGAAGCCGGAGCGCCGGTCTCAAGCTCAAGGCCGCCGCCGACCGCGCCGGAAAGCCCATTTACCTCGAGCTTTCGAGCGTCAATCCCGTGGTGATTTTGCCGGGAGCAATCGCGGAGCGGGCGGATGCACTGGCAGAGGAATTCACGATGAGCTGCTTGATGGGAACCGGTCAGTTTTGCACCAATCCCGGGATGGTCCTTCTGGTTGAAGGGGAGGGAACCGACGAATTTGTCCAAGACGTTGCCAAGCGATTTGGCGCCGCTCCGGTTGGCACGCTGCTTTCCAAAGCGGTGGAGTCATCGTTGAGTGGAAATCTCGGGGTGTTGGTTGCGAACGGGGCCGAAGTGCTGGTCGGCAATGCGCCGGGAGATTCCAGCCGGTATTCGGTGGCCAACACGCTGCTTCGCGTCAGTGGAGACAAGTTTCTGGCCGATCCGGAGACCATGCAGACGGAGGCGTTTGGGAACGCGTCGCTGATTGTTACGGCCAAGGACCTTGATCAGGCATCCGAAATTCTGAAGGCGCTGGAAGGCAATCTCACCGGCAGCATTTACAGCGAGACGGGTGAGGTTGATGACGCCGCCTACCGGAAACTGGAGCCGATTCTCCGCCAGAAAGTCGGTCGGCTGCTCAACGACAAAATGCCGACTGGCGTTGCGGTCTCCGCAGCGATGAATCACGGCGGTCCCTTTCCCGCAACCGGTCATCCCGGCTTTACCGCGGTCGGCATTCCCGGATCCCTACTGCGATTTGCCATGTTGCAGAGTTATGACGCGGTTCGGCCCCATCGGCTTCCTGCCAGCTTGCAGGACGAGCGATCCAACGAGTCTCAATGGCGCCGAATCGACGGTCGCTGGGTTCAGGCCTGATTGCCTGGAGCTGAGGATCAATCCGAAGAACTCGCCTCGATTCTCTCAGTCTTCGTCTCGATGAGGTGAAGACTGGAGGATCGTCCACTCTTCTTCATTTCGTATCTCGTGCTGGTTCGCAGCCGGTTGCCGAAGAGGTCCTCATGCTCGAGAACGAGTTTCAAGAGCGGCTCCCCGTCAAAAATGGCGGTGGCCTTGTCCGTGGGAACCGGTGCCGTGATGGCGAAGTCACGTCGCAGTCGGATGTCTTGAGGCAATTGCGTTTGGAGTCCGGCCAAAACCGGAGCTGAAACCGGCGTTTCAAGCATTGGTGAATCCCCGACAAAGACCTGCCCGGTCAAGTTGTGGGCAGGATTCGGACTGAGGTTCACGACGCGGGCAAAGAATTCGACGTGAGAGATCTTTCCGCCCTCCAGAACCTCCTGAAAGAGCGGTTGTTCCGGGATCAGCAGAGGAGCATACGTCCGCTGGAGCGACTCTTCGGAGCTGGTGAGTTGCGAGCGGGAAAGTTGGTTCGCTTCAATGGAGATCCAAATGGCGGCCAAAATGGGGGCAAGCTTCAGGAGCTCGATCGACAGTGTCGCGAAGAAAGAGGGGCGAGGCGCAGGTTCACTCATGGCACACATCTATCAGATGATCGGCCCCAACATCCAAAGAAATTTTGTCAGCTTTCGTCAGGAAGCATCATGGCTTGCACAATATCGTGGGAACTGACGATTCCCAGGGGACGACCACGGGGGCTGTAGACCGCTGAAATCTCGACTCGAGCGCGCCGCAACCGTTCGAGGACTCGAATGGCCTTTTCATCCGGGGACGAGCGAATGAGGCGGCGGATGAAATCGCTGACGCGCTTGTGTTTGGAATCATCGCGCAGAACTTCAATGACGCGAATCAGTCCGACCAGATCGCCGCTGCTGGACATGACCGGAAACTGGTCAAAATTCGTGTCTTTCGCCAATTGGATGACCGAATCCAGAGGCATCTCCAGCGGGATGGCGGTGACTTTTCGCAAGGGCAGCATCACTTCACGGGCCGTCACATTTTCAAAGTCGAGAACCTGCTTGATCAACTCCGTTTCGTCCTCTTCCAGCGTTCCTTCCTTTTGAATCGACGTGGTCAACTCGCGAAACGCTTCTCGACTTTGATCCAATGAAGGCGGTTTCTCAGGCTGGTCGCCAGACGAATCGTTGCTGCCGAAGATTCCTTGTGCCACCCAAACGATGGGCCGGAAAAGGAGATCCAAAGCTTCCAGGATTCCGACCATTCGGGAAAGGAGGCGAAATGGGAAGTTTCGGAAAATCGATTTCGGAATCAGTTCGATCCACAAAATGTAAAGTGGCAGGGAAACCAAAAACGCGAGGAGAAAGCCCCACGTATCGAAAATCCGGGTGAGGGAAAGCGCGATGAGCCCAAACGCGAAAATGTTGCACGCGTTGTTGATCACCAACGTGATCAACAGAATGCGCCGTGGTTCCTGAAGCAGGGTGATGAGCCGGGTGGCGGCGGCATTTCCCAGTTCCGCGTGGTGCCGCAATCGCGCCCGTGTGATCGAAAGCAAAGCCGCTTCCACGCCGGAAAAGACGAAGGAAATCACGACCAGAATTGTGATCAAGATCCAGACCATCGTTACGTTCGTTCGATCAGAAGTTCTTTGATGCGCTTGGCTTTGACTTGGCGGACCACCACCTTCACCGAACCCAGATCAAGTCGTTCACCAGGAAGGGGCAGGTGACCAAGCCGGTTAAAAACCAATCCCCCGATCGTGTCCAGGCCGTCGGCGGTCAGGTCAACGCCCAACGCATCGCTAACTTCGTCCAGTCGAGCCGCACCACTGGCGACGACTCGATCCGAGGAAAGAAACTCGAAGTCTGTTTCTTCACCATTGAGCGCAGTGGTTGGATCACTCACAAATTCCTGAATGATGTCTTCGTGGGTCAGGACCCCTTCTGTCCCACCATACTCATCCAACACGACCACAATGCTGTGGGGTTCCCGCAGATACTCCTGAAAAACGGTGAGTGCTTCCATCGTTTCGGGGACGAAAACGGGAGGCTCAATGGCGCGTTGGAGACTGCCGTCGCGACTTTGAAGGGCGACTCGCACATCGAGAATCCCGGTAATCTTGTCCGCGGTGTTTCGGTAGAGTGGAACCTTCCAGTAGTGACCTTGTTTCAACTGGGCGAAAATCTCCTCCTTCTTCAAATCTGCAGGTAGGGCAAAGGCGTTGACTCTCGCGGTCATGCAATCCTTGGCCGTCTTGTTTCCCAGTTTCACGATTTCCGCGATGATCTCACTTTCGCTCTCGTTCAGGGTTCCTTCTTCGCGGTGAATCTCGACCAACGCCTCATATTCGTCCTCCGTGTAGGACGTTTGTGGTCGCTGCGATGCCGGAATGACGAGATTCTCAATTCTTTCCGCCGACTTCTGAAATCCGGAAGCGATCGGAGAAATGAGCGGACGAAGAAAAAAATAGGTTCTGACAAAAAGCCGGAACGCGGCAATCGGGTTCATCATTGCGAAAAGCTTGGGAAGCAGATCGCAAAGCAGGATGATTCCGGCCAAGGCGCTGGCCGCAGCTATGCGGGGATGCGGCTTAAGGAACTCCCAGTGGCTGATCAGGTAGATGCAGATCAGAATCAGGCTGAGGTTGAGGAAGGCGGAAAGAATCAAGATTCGAATCTGGCTCTGTTCCGAGTTCCGCAGAATCAGCCGCAATCGTGCCTGCATCCGGGAATCTCCCCGCACGAGTCCCGTGGCATGGTTGGACCGCAAGAGGAAGACCGCGGTCTCGAATCCGGAGACGATGGCGGCGAGCGCGACCAGTAGAGTGGTTACGCCGATGAAAATTCCTGAAAGCCAGAGTGACACGGATTGCGGTGCGAAAACCTGACAGAAAACGGGAAAGCCGCGAACAAATTCCGCGAAAGATTATGCCTTCAAGTTGATGTGCTGAAATTCGCCTTCGGTCGTGTCATACATTCCAAAACTGGGGTCGCCGAATCGCCCCATGATTTCGCCTGGATTTGCCCAGATTGTTTCCCCGAAATGATGCACATACTTCAGATGATCGTGACCGCTGAAGACGGCATCCAACTCGCCTGACTGGGCAATCCGTTTCGCGATTTCAGGGTAATGGTTGAGCGCAAGTTTGCGATTCCCCAGCTCGAGCTCAGCATACTGCCCATGGAGTTGGACGTGATCAAATCCGTTCGCGATTTGCGATAGCAGAAATGGATCACCGTCATTGTTTCCAAAGACCGCATGAATCGGCCCCGGGAAGTTTTCCGCGATCTGTTTCAGCGTGAATGGAGCGCAAAAATCTCCCAAAAACAGCAATGCTTCCGCACCAAGCTCCTTGGCTTGGTCGAGGGCGATCTGCAGATTGCCGAGCTGGTCGTGAATGTCGGAAAAGATGGCGATCTTCATGATTCCAGCGCCATCCTGTTTCGGCGGGTTACCATCCGGCTTCGTCTCGAACCTTCAGCATCGAATCCAGAATGGTGTTCCAGGTCTGCTGCGTTTCGAGCGTGGCATTCGGGAACATGCAGCCATCCCAGCAGATGTGCTTGATGCCGCGTGCCGGAGCATCTCTCAGCCAGTAACTGGAACACTTCACGATGTCGAGTTTGCCGTTGGGATCATCTGCGGGGCAATGCTTGCCGGTCTTGTCGTGAGAACCGGATCCATGCACCTCTCCGTCATTCTGGGCAACGTGGAAATCGATCGTCCAGGGGCGAAGCGCCGCAGTCATTTTCTCGTAGGCGGCCCAAAATTCTTCGTCAGAATAACCTTTCTGAAGGAGTGCGTGCTCCGGGGCATTGTAGCCCATGAGGTAGAGGTAGGTGTGTGCCAGGTCCGCTTGGAAACCGAGACTCTCGGGCATTCCGACTTCTTCGAGGAGATTGAGCATGTCCTTCCAGCTGTGCATTCCCGCCCAGCAGATTTCACCCTCAGCAGCGAGTCGCTCGCCGTTGTCAGCCGCAATTTTGGCGGCTTCGCGGAAGGTCACCGCGATTTTGCGGGTGTTTCCTTCGGGATCTTTCGACCAGTTTTCCGGGCTGTCCGCAGAGTCGATCCGAATGACGCCGTATTGGCGAACACCGTGATCATTGAAGATTTTGGCGATGCGGCAGGCTTTCTCGACTGCGGTGATGAACTTTCCGCGCTGTTCGGCATCACCCATGGCGGAGTCACCGACCGTTCCGGGCCAAATCGGAGCCACGAGCGATCCAACCACCAGGTCTTTTGCCGCGATTTGGTCTGCGATTTTCTTCAGATCATCCTCACTTGCATCGGGATCCGTGTGGGGATGGAAGAGGAAGTAGTCGATCCCGTCGAACTTCTTGCCGCCGACTTCCGCATTGGCCGTCAACTCGAGCATGCGCTCCAAACTGATGGGCGGCTCTTGGCCTTCGTCGGTTCCTTTCCCGACCAAGCCGGGCCACATGGCGTTGTGCAATTTAGGGGATGCGTGAGACATAGGTTTTTCTTGAGTAGATTTTGGAGTTGCCGATATGGCGGTAGCCACGCCGGTCGCAGCCATTGATACGTCGGTTTTAAGTTCCGAACCGAGACCGGTTGCGGTGGAGGCAACAGACGAAGCTGCTTCCGAAATCGAGTTTTTCGCGTCGCTGAGGTCGTGTTTTACCTCCGCGGCCGCTTCTGAGACTAGTTCTTTGGTCGATGAAGCCGCTTCGACCAACGCCTCTTTGGCGTGGTTCGCGGCTTCTGAGATGGCGTCGCCAGCCGTGGTCAACTTGGTGACGGCCGTGTCTTTGGCGTGGGTGACAGCATCCGTTGCATGATGAACCGCATCGCTGACCGCTTCCTTTGCGCTGGATGCCGCGGCCGAGAGTTCTTCACCCGCTTTCTTCAGATGATCACTCGCCTGAGTTCCGAGATCGCTGGTGCTGGGCTTGGATTCAGCCGTCGCTTCGTCGGAATTGATCTGCTGCTTGCTGAAAAGCCCTCGGCTCTTTTTTTTGTTCTTACCGAATCCAAACATGGCCCGAGTGTTTGTAAGTTGTGAGGTTGGAGGGTTAGCTGGATTGCTTCAGTTCCTCGTAGAGAGCAAACGCTTCTTTTGGTTTCATCCCTTCGTGAACCACGCCGCGAACGGCTTTCATCATCGGAACAGGAGCGTCGGATTGGAAGATGTTGCGACCCATATCGACTCCGGAGGCCCCTTGTTCGCAGGCTTCATAAGCCATCGTCAGGGCATCCAGTTCAGGACGCTTTTTGCCACCGGCAATCACGATGGGAACCGGGCAGCAACTGGTGATGGTGTCAAAGTCTTCATCGGTGTGATAGCACTTCACAACGTGACAACCCAACTCCGCCATGATGCGGGTTGCCATGCGGAAATATTTCGCGGTCCGCTCCATCGACCGTCCCACGGCAACAACACCCATGACGGCGATTCCGTAGCGGTTGGCGGCGTCGATTGTTTTGGTGAGGTTTTGCAACGAACGGCGCTCGTGAGCGCTGCCGATGAAAACCTGGACGGCCAGGACCGAGGCGTTAAGGCGCAGGGCGTCTTCAATATCAACGGCGGTATCTTCGTAGGAAAGTGGCTCGTAACCGGGGCGCTCCAGCCTGACCGGTTTTCCGTCCCATTCACCTTCCCAGGCATCGCTCGGGCTGATCATGGAAGTTCCGCCGGATGCACGAAGGGCGATCGCTTTCTGGGTTGAAGCGGGAATGATCGAGCGCTGGATTCCGCGGGTCAGCATCAAGCAGTCGCAGTGAGGTTCCAGCGGCAAAATGGCCTGGTCCACGCGTTCCAACCCGGTGGTTGGTCCCATGAAGTAGCCGTGGTCGAAGGCCAACATGATGGTTCGGCCGGTCTTGGGATTGAAGACCTTCGAAAGGCGATTTTGAAGACCCCAATCGTATTGGTGAGAGCCTTTGAGGAAGAACCCAGGAGTTTCCTGAGGAACATCGGTGTAAAATTCCTTCTCTTTGATGTCTTTGGTTCCGTCGAGGTCAGCCATGGTCGTAGGTGTTTAGGGTTGGTTTTGGTAAGGTCTCAATTCATTTCATAGCGAGCGATGAAACGGGGTCAAGCGTAGTCTCACATCGCCTCCCAGGGCGAGAACTTTCGCCACTTTTGCGTGGAAACATTCCGGCGAGACCGACTTTGACGAAGCCCGTCTCCCGCCTACCATCACCACATGCAAAAACGCCGCCTTGGAACTAGCGCTTTGGTTGTGACCGATATCTGCATGGGCACAATGACGTTTGGAGAGCAAGCCGATGAAAAGACTTCCTTCGCGATCATGGACCACGCGTTTGATCGGGGAATCGACTTCTTTGACGCCGCTGAGATGTATCCGGTTCCGCCGACCAAAGAGAAGTTCGGGATTACCGAAGAAATCGTTGGGCGATGGCTCAAAACCAAGAACCGGGACGCGATCATTTTGGCGACGAAAATCACCGGGCCAGGGCACGGTTGGTTTGAGCCTCCGGTCCGGCATGGAATGACCACGCTCGATCGTCACCAAATTCGCCGGGCCGTGGAAGACAGCCTGAAGCGTCTTCAAACGGATTACATCGATCTCTATCAAACCCACTGGCCGGACCATGGAACGCGCTATGAAGATGTGCTCGGCTCCCTGACCGAATTGAGAGACGAAGGGAAAATCCGGGTCGCAGGTTCCAGCAACGAGACGAGTTGGGGAGCAATGAAGTCGCTCTGGGCGGCCGACAAGTTTGAAACGATTCGTTATGAGACGGTTCAGAATAACTTCTCGTTGATCAATCGGAGGTGCGAGAGCGAGTTGGCCCAGGTTTGCCGGCGCGAAGGGATAAGTCTGTTGCCGTATTCTCCGCTCGGAGGTGGGGTCCTGACCGGGAAATACAATGGAGAGACGAACCCGCCAGATGCGCGGTTTACCTGGTATCTGGAACACGGAAAAGCTCGGCAATTGGCGATGGCCAACCGGTTCGTGAATCCCCGAACGCTGGAAACGGTTCGCCGACTGCAGGAAATTGCGGACGATTTGGGAATCAGCGTAACAACGCTCTCCGTGGCTTGGAGCAAGCAGCATGACTTTGTTGCTTCAACGATCATTGGCGCTTCAAAACTCTCGGATCTCGATGACTCCCTTGCCGCCGCCGATCTCATTCTCGATGACGAAACGATGGCGAGGATCGACCAAATTGATGCCGAGATTCCGAATCCCATGACGGAAGACGGGTTGAGACGACTTTAGGTCAGTAAGTCCAGCCGGGGCGATGTTCGTCCCACCACTCTTCGATTCGTTCGAGCCAGGTGGTTTTGTCCTCGTTGATGTAGAGAACTTTTTCCGCCTCGTCGTAACGCAGCGTGGCGCCCGGGGTGGACCGCAGATACCAGTGCAGCAGTTCTTTCGCCGTTTTCCCCTCAAACGTGTGATCCGGAGGAAGCGACTTCGGCGGGTGATCCCCCCAACGACTCTCATTATCCCACGCAAGTTGGGTTGCTGTCCCGATGAAGCCGAGAATGTGACCTTCGGAAGTGGATATCTCGTCAGCCAGCGTGAGTCGCGACATCACGACATCAAAGAGGTTGGTAATGGTTGAGGGATTGGGGGCATCCGGCATTCCGGAAATCTCGAAGCTCAATTCGGTGATTTGCGGAATGAAAACCAACTCCATCGGTTGGTTCAGATCGGCGGGTTTGGCGCGGGATGCCAGGATGATGTCGTTTTGCGAGCCTTCACCGTTCCAGCCGAAATTCAATGAGCCGTCGGGATTCTTCCAGCCACAATGGTCCTCCAGAAAATTGATGTTCGACGCCCGGACAAGAATTGACGGAGTCCAGCCCGGTTCCTTGTCCGCCTCGATCAGCAGTGCCTGCCCCTTGGATTCGAGTCGTTCCAATTCCTTTTCGAGTTTTGGGGCCGGGTCTTGCGGCTTGAAGTTGTAGAGATAGGTCTCCACATCGACTTCTCCATTCACCTCAGCAAGCCATTGGATGCGAAGGCGATCTTCAAAAACGACTTCCGCGCCCGGGCGATTCTCAAGGATCGCTTGTTGCGGTTCTCCCGTCAGCGTCTTGAGGTAAAATTGGATGGGGGTGTCATGCCACGCCAGCAACGCCATGTCGAAAAAGGTCCACTCGCCCATGCTTTCCGAGTTTGGCTGGCCATCGTCAATTTTGTTGATCTCGTAGGTTACCTCCGCGCCTGTGATCGGACTTCCTCCCATTATGCTGAGAAAACGCGGGTGCTGGATTCCTGCGGTCCGGAACAGCAGGCGAATCTTGGGCGTTTTGTAGACTTCCGGGGCCCGGAATGTTCGGAACTCGTTGGGAACCCCCAATTCATTCAGGGCTGCTTCATCGAGAGCGCCCAGTGACTTGGCGTCGCGAAAACTCCCCTCAATCTTCCAATCGGGATTCCGGTAATCATCGCTGGGAGTAGGGAACCAGGTGGCAAACGCAACCAATTCGATTTTCTCATTTCCCGAGAGCCCCTTCGCCCAGCGGTTGGGGAGTTTCGTCTTGGTGATTTTGGCTTCGGCAGAATAGTCGAGAACGAATTCGTCGGAAATTCCCGGTATCACCTTCGGGAGCCGCATTGGCTCCAATGCTGATTGGCCGCTTTCCCGTCTTTGCTTCGTAGGCTCCAGAAGATCCAGCCAGCCATCCTTGTATCCCCGTGTTTTTCGACTCTCAGTGGGGGAACTGAACAGCTCCGGGTCGATGGTTTTGGCTCGATGGGTAAGGCCGACCGAAACGAAAACACCGAGGAAAATCAACGCCAGACCAACACGTTTCAACCGGGAACGCATCTCCTCAGGCTAGGAGATCCCGCCGAAAAAGGGAAGCTTTACCGTGAATTTTGTGAAAAAAGTGATCAGCGGGACGGGTGTCCTCGAGCGCCCCCCTCGGTGTCGTTAAGACACCGTCGTGATGTCCCTTGTCACTTCATTGCCCCGAGGCGTTGCCACCGCGTAGCATTTGCGGCGATCATTGGGGTCCGTGCGGCGAACGGCGAGACCGCAATCTTCCAGTCGATCCATGAGACCGGTTGTTGCTGCGCGAGTGATCGAGAGGGCATCGCTGATTTCTGCCATCGTCTTATCCTGGTCGCGCAAAAGCATCAGCGCTCTAACGACGTTAATGGACAAATCAGAAGGAACGGACATGAGATCGACCACCATTCGCGTGCGATCCTGAGCTGATTGAGAATTGGTCATGGGAGATTGGGACAATTGTTTGATGCGGTTTCTTGGTTTCATTTATGAGAAGCTTGGTCTGCGTTGGTATCATAATTAATAAAACCAAGAAATCAAACTTCGATGAAAGTAAAGTAACCGAAAGTTTTTATTCAGGCAAGCTGGAGATTGTGGAAATTAGACGAAAATCTCCGAAATTAGAACTTCCAAAAATACGGCACCAAAAATGTGGCCACCAACCAAAGGGTGAGATTGAGGGGAACGCCAATTTTCGGGAAGTCGCTGAAGCGGTATCCGCCAGCCCCGTAAACGTACGTATTGGTCTGATAACCAATGGGTGTTGCAAAGCTCGCGCTACACCCCAGCATCATCGCGACGATAAGGGGACGGGCATCGACCTGAAGCTCCACGGCGATCCCAATGACGATCGGTGTGAGCAAGGCTGCCACCGCGTTATTGCTTATCATCTCAGTTAAAATTGAGCTCAGCAGGTAGATGATCGACAAGATCACAACCGGTGAGGCCGTCCCGAAAATCCCGGTCACGCCACTGGCCATAAACCCGGCGGCTCCGGACACTTCCATGGCTTTTCCGAGCGCCAACATCCCAAAAATGAGAAAAACGATGTTCCACTGGACCGAGGAATACGCGTCCTTGGCGGGAATGCACTTGGTCAGAATCATCCCGAGAGCAGCCAAGAGGGCGAAGGCCGGGATGGCTGGAGGATGAACGGCGGCCCCAATGATAAACAGAAGAACCATGCTGACTCCGAACCAAAGCTTCTGCGGGCGGGGAGGGCGGCTTCTCGGCTCGTTCAGGGAAACGAAATTGCGTCCCCGTTGAAGTTGATTGATGGCGTCGACCGGGCCTTCGAGCAGAAGCGTGTCGCCGAATTCCAGCTTCACGTCGCCAAGATCCTTCTTTCGGGCCAAATCGCGTCCCATGCGATGCACGGCCAAAATGTGGACGCCGTATTTCTGGCGAAACTTCGCCTCCCGCAAGGTGTGGCCAACAATTTCGCTTTGCGGACCGACGATTCCCTCCATCAGTTTCAACTCCCGGGTCTCCAACTGCTTCAGGTTGAGATTTCGATACGCACCGAAGCTGATTCCCTCGGTTTCCTTGAGATCCTCGAAACTTGTTCCATGCAACGTGATGAGAAGACGGTCGCCGGATCGAACTTTCAGTTTGTCCAACGGAGCCTGAAGGACTCGACCGCGACGTCGAACTTCCAACACCTCGGTTTCCGGGATCTCGTTGAGCAACGTCTCGGGAAGCGTTTTTCCGACGAGCGGAGAATCGTCTTCGACGCTGAATTGAGTCAGAAAACTGCGTTTTTCGGGCGGTTCGAGGCTTTCCTCCAGCGTTTTGCGCTTTGGCAGCAGCTTTCGGCCCAGCGTGCCCAGATAAACGAATCCGACCAGTGCGTAGATGATGCCGATTTTCGACATTTCAAACATGCCGAACGCTTTCTCATCGGGTTGATACTGCGAGTAGAGGTCCGCAATGATGAGGTTGGTTGAGGTGCCGGTCAGCGTGCAGGTGCCCCCCAGAATGGAGGCGAAGCTGAGGGGAATGAGCAGGCGCGAGGCGTTGAGACCCAGCTTTTTGGCGACGCTCGTGACGATCGGCAGAAAAACGACGACGACTGGCGTGTTGTTGACGAACGCAGAAAGGACTGCCGCGATGAGCATGAGGGTAAACATCACCCGCAATTCGGATTTTCCGGCAATTCGCTCGAAAAAGTCGCCCATGATGTCAATCGCGCCGGTGCGCTCCAGCGCGGCGCTCAAGACGAACATGCAGGCGATGGTAATCGGGGCCTGGTTGCTGAAAACCTGGAGCAGCTGCTCAGTGTTCAGAACCGTGATGAAAGAGACGCCGAGTGCGCCAATCGCCACCACATCTGGTGCCGCCCATTCGCGAAAAAAGGCAAGGGCAACGAACGCGACGATCAGAAAAACCAGCCAGATTTGGACCGAGGCTCCCAGAAACGGGATTTGGAGAAATTCTTGATATCCGGGGATGATCTCGGGCATTGCGGCAATCTTGCGAGAACGGCTGCGATTGCAATCAGTGGATTCGAAGGCGCGGGAACAAATTGCGAAAGGGAGTTTTCTGCCTACTGATCGTTCGTAACGGATTGACGATGGCGTTTTCTCAAGAATTTCATGATTTACCGCTTCAGCGGCTCCAAGAGCTTTCTCTCTCGGCTTCGCTGGAGGAGGCTTCGCGTGCCATGGAGGGGGCCCAGTCATCGCTCACGGCGTTTGCGCGTCTCATTTCACCGGCCGCGTCTCAATTGCTCGAGCCACTTGCCGCAAGGTCGCAGGCGTTGACTCGGCAACGCTTTGGAAAGGTGATTCGTTTTTTTGCGCCGCTCTATCTCTCCAACGAGTGCGTCAACAACTGCCAATACTGTGGGTTTTCGCGCGATAATCCGATTCTGCGAGTCACGCTGGAAATCGATGAGGTGGTGAGGGAAGCGCGACAGCTGGCAGCTCAGGGGTTTCGCAATGTCCTTCTCGTTTCGGGGGAGCATCCCAAGTTCGCTTCCAACAACTACATTGCAGACTGTGTCGAAGCGTTGCGTGAGGAAATCCCGGGGATTGCGCTCGAAGTCGGCCCGATGGAGGTGGCGGACTATCAGAAAATGGTCGAAGCCGGTGCCGAAGCTCTCGTTGTCTATCAGGAGACCTACGAAACCGGGATTTACTCGCAGGTTCACACCGCGGGACCAAAGAAGAATTTTGATTGGCGACTCGATACGCCCGAGCGCGCCTACGAAGCAGGTTTCCGGCGACTCGGGATCGGCGCGTTGTATGGATTGGCGGATTGGCGCTTCGAAGCGCTCGCCGTGGCCGCGCACACTCTTCACCTTCAGCGCCACTGCTGGAAGTCGCAACTCACGATCTCTCTGCCCCGGCTTCGGCCTCACGCGGGAGAATTTGAGCCGCTGACCCACATTACCGATCGCGAGTTGGTTCAACTGATCTGCGCCTTTCGTCTGTTGCTTCCCGATGTTGGGATTGTGCTTTCGACCCGGGAACCGGCTTCCCTGCGGGACGGGATCATCCCTCTCGGCATCACTCACGTGAGTGCCGGCAGCCATACCGAGCCGGGGGGATACACCGGAGCTGGAAACGAGAATCTGCATCTGACCAAACGGGGGCGCGTCGAGGAATTGTCGCCGGAGATCAAGGCAACCAAGGATTGCTCGAAAGCGACCGGACAGTTCGATATCGCGGACGAACGTTCGCCGGAAGAAGTCGCGGACCTTGTTCGTGGACTTGGCTATGATCCCGTCTGGAAGGACTGGGATGCCGAGTTACTTCGTTAGTGTCGCCTTTTTCGTTGAGAAGCAATCCGGTCGGGATAGGGTGAGCGCTTCAACCAAATCGCTACCTACCATTTTGCAACTCGCCTGCCTCGACCTCGAAGGAGTCCTCATCCCGGAAATCTGGATCAATTTTGCCGAACGCACGGGAATTGATGCGCTCCGGGCCACCACGCGCGACATTCCTGACTATGATGAACTGATGACCATGCGGCTCAACATTTTGGATGAGCATAACCTGGGCATTGGCGATATTCAGGAAGTGATCGACGGAATGGGGCCGCTTCCGGGGGCCTACGAATTCCTGAACTGGCTCAAGGAACGGTTTCAGGTCATCATCCTCTCCGATACGTTTTATGAATTTGCGGCGCCTCTCATGCGCCAGCTCGACTTTCCGACCCTCTTCTGCCACAAGCTCGAAATCGATGACGCGGGCAAAGTGAAGAACTATCATCTTCGTCAGCCAGACCAGAAGCGGAAATCGGTGCAAGCGTTCCACGGATTGAACTTTAAGGTGATCGCTGCCGGAGATTCCTACAACGATACCACCATGCTGTCGGAAGCCGATGCCGGGATTTTGTTCTGTCCGCCGCAAAACGTGATTGATGAGTTTCCCCAATTCCCCGTCACCAAGGATTATGAGGCTCTGAAGGCGGAGTTTCTCGCCGCCCAGGCCAGGATCGGTTGACGCGGGGAAAGCCCCGCTCATGGTTGCGGGATGAAACCCGTCTTCCTCGCGATTTTCCTGGCCCTGACTTCTTCCGCGGTGATCGCGGAACAGCCCAACATCGTCCTCATGCTGGCTGATGATCTGGGTTGGGGAGATTTGAGTTGTTACGGCAGCCCAAATACCCAGACTCCAAATCTCGATCAACTCGCGGCGGATGGAATGCGCTTCACCGACTTTTACGCCGCGTGCGGAGTTTGTTCGCCATCGCGTGGTGCGTTGCTGACGGGGCGATTTTCGGTTCGTGCCGGGATTTACAGCTGGGTTCACATGTCCCAGAAGATGCATCTTCGGGTCGAGGAAACGACGATTGCGGAGCTGATGAAATCTGCCGGTTATTCCACCGCGCACATTGGCAAATGGCACCTGGGCTATGACTTGGTAAAAGGGAGCGGGCCGGGACCAAATCCAGGCGATCACGGTTTCGACTACTGGATGGGCACCGGGAACAACGCCAATCCTTCGCACAAAAATCCCAACAACTTCGTCCTCAACGGCGTCGCGCTTGGTGAGGTGGAAGGCTTCTCCTGCCAGATCGTCGTCGACAAGGCAATCGGTTGGTTGGACGAGCATCGCGAAAAGGAGAAACCGTTTTTCCTCAACGTCTGGTTTCACGAGCCTCACGCGAAAGTGGCCGCTCCGGAGGAACTTGCGGCTCGGCACAAAGGGAAAAAGAATCCGCACTACTACGGTTGCATCGAGAACATGGACCTTGCGGTCGGTCGATTGCTCGAACATCTCGAGTCGATCGGAGCTACCGACAACACGTTGGTTATCTTCACCAGCGACAACGGAAGCTATATGGCAGGAAGCAATGGATCCCTGAAGGGCCGGAAAACCTCGCTTTGGGAAGGCGGAATTCGGGAGCCCGGAATTTTTCGTTGGCCTGGAAAAATCAAGTCAGGCCAGGTTTCCTCGGCCCCGGCGGGATTGGTCGATATTCTTCCCACGCTCTGTCAGGTTGCGGGAGTGGATGCTCCAACCGATCGGACCCTTGATGGAATCAGTCTTCTACCTTTGTTTGCCGGGGAGAAGTTGGAACGTTCAAAGCCACTCTATTGGTTTTACAACCCCTCGCGCCCGGTTTGTGTGATCCGCGATGGCGACTATTGCCTCATCGCTGACCCGGAAATCGATCTTCCCCGCCAAAACATGTTCAAGGAGGAGTTCATCGGAGATATCAAGAAGACAGGCTTTACCAATTTTCGCCTTTTCGATCTCACCAAAGATCCTGAGCAGGAGCACGATCTCGCCGGTGAGCAACCCGAGCGCTTTGATGCCATGAAGAAGAAAATGGTCGAACTGAATGCCGATGTGATGGCGGAGGCGATTGATTGGCGGACGCTCGATTGAATCAGTAGCCGGCCGCTGCCGCGATTCACGAGGTCGCTTCCCGCGTCTTCTTTTTTCGATCAAACTTCGCTTCTGTTCCTGCCAGCAATCGGATGATGTTCGACTTGTGGCGGTAGATTGCCATCCCGCCAATGAATGCGGTGAGGACGAGTAACGGAATTTGCCAATTGCCAAAAAGTCCCTGGAGAAAAATGGAAGTTGGAAGGGTGAGGGCCGCCACGATGGAGCCCAGGGAAACGTAGCGTGTCGAAATAAACGTGATGCCCCAGAGTGCGATCGCCACCAGGATCGTCACGGGAATCAGCGGTAACAGCGCTCCTCCGGATGTCGCAATGCCTTTGCCGCCTTTGAATCCAAGCCAAACCGGAAAGTTGTGCCCCAGGATCGTTGCCAAACACGTCAAGACCGGCACGATTCCTTCCGGCTCGACCGAGCCGCAGGTCCAATTCGCCAGAAAAACGGGCCATACCCCTTTAAAAAAATCCATTACGAAGACCGTGATCCCGATCGGTTTTCCCAAGACTCGCAGCGCATTGGTTGCTCCAATGTTTCCACTGCCGTGTTTGCGGATATCCACCCCTTTCAGCTTTCCTGCGAGAAAGCCGAATGGAGTACTCCCGATGAGGTAGCCAACAGGAAGCCAGATGAAGGGAAGCCAAGACATGTGCCTCTAACACAGCGTTGTTTTTCCCTTGAGGCAAGCTTTTGACAAGAATGTTACGGATCACTCGTCTGACCGCCGTGCCTCAGTCAACGCTGAGGTCCCGCAATGCTTCTTCGCGCGATTTCCAAGGGCGAGTGGGAAGTTCTCTCGGTGGTTTGGCGACTTTGCCTTCGTATTCGGGCAGGGTAGGTGGTTGAACCTCTTCCGGGTCGTCTGGAGCTTCGGTGATGCGGACCGTAACCCGGCTGCCCTCTGGAAATTGTGCCAGAAGGTCGACAATTGTTGCCGCGGAATCTTTATCCACGCTCAACGTGATGCTGACCGGACCCATAATCCGCTAACATAGTGCTGCTTCCTCAATAGGCAAACGCCGCAACGTGGTGGAAGCGTCGCTGTTAGGATTCCGATTTGGCGACCAATGCATTCTCGACTTCTGCGAGCGGCAGGCAATTGATGACATTGTCTCGCGTGAGCCAGCCTTTGCGGGCTTGAAGGATACCGAAATGGAGATACTGCAGGTCTCCCGCGCGATGCGCATCCGGATTGATGGAGCACTTTACGCCTTTCTCCGTCGCCAGCTTCCACCAGCGCCAATCCATGTCCAGGCGCCAGGGATTGCAGTTCAGCTCGATGATCGTTTGGTTCGCGGCGCAGGCGTCGATGATCTTGGGAATGTTCAGGGCGTAGGGATCGCGCTGCAGCAGGAGCCGGCCCGTCAGGTGGCCGACCATGGTCACATGGGGATTCTCGATCGCCGAAAGCAGGCGCTTCGTCATTTCCGATTCCTCCAACTGCATCGCGTTGTGCACGCTCGCGACCACGTAATCCAACTCGCTCAGCAAATCGTCGTCAAAGTCGAGCCCGCCGTTCCGCAAAATATCCACTTCGGAGCCGGCAAACACCTTGAAGTCGCCGTCGAATCCCTCGTTCAGTTTGCGGATCTCCGCAATTTGCGCGCGCAGTCGTTCCTCGTTCAAGCCGTTTGCCTGAAAGGACGACTTGCTGTGGTCGGCGATGCCAAGGTATTGCAGGCCAAGCTCTTGCGCCGCTTCCGCCATCTCCTCCAGCGAATTTTTCCCGTCACTCGCAGTAGTGTGATTGTGAAACGTGCCGCGCAGATTCTCCCGCTCAATCAGCTTGGGCAGGTCTCCGGACTCCGCCGCTTCCACCTCGCCGGTGGCCTCGCGCAAAGCCGGATCAATCCAGTCCAGCCCCAGGGCGCGATAAACGTCTTTCTCTTCCTGAATTTTCGGCGTCTTCGCGTCACTGCCTTCCGTTGGAGCAAGCCGATACTCATTCAGTGTCAATCCGCGCTTCAACGCCCGGCTTCGCAATTGAATGTTGTGCTCTTTGCTGCCCGTGAAATAAACCAACGCGCACGGATATTCCTCATTGGAGACCGCGCGCAGGTCGCATTGGACGCCGTTCTCCAACCGAATGGACGATTTGGTCGCGCCGTGAACCAACACTTCCGCCGTCCAGGGCTGTTCGACGAAGAAGTCCATCAGCGCCTGCGGTTCCTTGGTGGCGACGATGAAATCCAGATCATGAACGGTCTCTTTCCCCCGCCGAATCGACCCCGCAGCTTCCGCCCGGCTCGTGGCCGGGTGCGACTTCAGCCCTTCCAGAATCGCCTCGACATGACCGGCGACATCGCCCAGACGAAACCGCCCGGCAAAGCTCTCCCGAAACGCGATCGCCTCGAGAATTTTCTGCACGCTCTTCGCGCCGAAGCCACTCAATTTGGAAGCCGCGCCACTTTCGCAGACCTCTTTCAGTTTCTCGATCGAATCCACTCCCAACTCCTCGTAGAGCGCCTTGGCCTTTTTCGGCCCCAATCCCTGCACCTCGAAAAGCTCAAAAATGGTGTCAGGAAACTCGCTTCGCAGGTTCTCCCAGAACTCCATTTTCCCCTCCGTCACCAACTGATGGATCTTCTTCGCCAGGGCGTCGCCGATTCCCTTGATGGGCTTCAGTTCGTTGTCTTTCGCCAGTTGGATGAAGTCCCCACTAAAGGTCTCCACCGTTTCCGCCCCGGTGCGATAGGCTCTCACCTTGAACGGATTTTCTCCTTTCAGCTCAAGAAGCAGAGCAATTTGGCGCAGGATTTTCGCGATCTCCTCAAGGCTGGTCATGCCACAGCATCTAGCGCCAAACCCGGTCCTTCGCAATTGCCAAGCGTAGGCTTGTCAGGGTTAGGGAGCGATTGAAAATGATGACGGACGCGCAAGTTGTTCCTCTTTTTTAAGATTGGCTTCGCGTGATTTTAAGATGCGGCGCTTTTTCCGTCAGAAAATGCTGTTCGGGGCTTTGTGAGAAGGCTCATCGCCGCCCCGAGCCATCATTCCCAGTCGAAAAAATCACTCGCAGCGCGTCTCGACCTCATGTTCAAACGCTCCCTAGTGCGCGCCGCTTTCCAGGTCGACCGGTTTGTAGCCGCCCCGGGATTTGAAGTAGAAAAAGAGCCCGATGTAACAGAGCAACATGAAAACCGGAAGAATCGCGATTCTGGCAAGAGTCGCCTTCTTTTGCGCTTCCTGAATCTCGGTTACGGCTGCCTGTTCTTCCTCGGTGGCCGCCGCCAACTTTTCCCCATTAATCGTGGGAGCTTCGAGCCCGAGAATCGCTTTCTCCGGCTCGCCGACGACTTTGGCGTGAATCGCCGGCTGCTTCGCGAGCAGATCGGCATCCACAGACTGATCCTGGACAAGGCCGATGAGCGGGGCGCCGATGATGCCCATGAAAAGGACACCTACAGCCGAAACGCCATTGAGGGTAAGCGCGCCACCTTTGGGGAAACGTTCGGCCACGATGCCGAGCGTCGTGGGCCAGAGGAAGGTTTTGCCAAATCCGTAAAGCGTGGCGGCCAGCAGGATGGTGATTCCAACCGCTTTGGAGAGAAAGATGAGTCCGCAAACGGCGAGCGCGGCGCTTGCCATGAGCAATCCAAGCGGGGAAAGCCGATGAACGATGGGGCCCGCACAGAATCGCAACACGGTCATGATGAGGGAGGTGTAAATTAGAACCCAACCGGCGTTGATGCCGAGTTTCGTCATTTCCGGCTCCATCAGCTCGGTGATCCAGGTATCGGTGCCAAGCTCGGTTGTGGCAAGTGGGCCGATCGTCACCAGCATGATGAGGAAGATGGGAGCACCCGGGCTTTTCGTGTAGATGCCCACGCCGATGACGGTTGCCGCAATGAGTGTCCAGACCACGGCCATGGGAAGATCAAAAACGCGCCCAATCTCATTGAAGAGGAGGTAGCCGATGATGAGGAAACCCAGCACGCCGACTTCTTTGAGCATGTCGCGGTAGGGGACACCGGCGGCGACCCGCTCGTTGACCGGGAATTTACACGGCAGCGTGAGAATGGTGTAAAAGATGACGGGAACGAGGAGCAGCCCCATTTTGAGCTGCCAGGTCTGGTCCTTGAGGAAAATCGCGACAAGTCCGCCAATGACCAATCCCAACGGCCACCCGGCATGGAGAATATTGAGCCACTTCGTTTTCTGCTTCTTATACATCGTGGCGACGACGGGATTGATGTAGGCCTCAACCGTTCCATTCCCCAGGGCGACCACGAAACTGCCAATCCAGAGCGCCCAATAGCCGTTCGCGAAAATGATGATAATGGTCGAAGCGATCTGGCAGAAAATGGCGAAAAAGGCGGCGGTCTTGTAGCCGATTTTATCGATGATGAGGCTGAAAACGACGATCGTGATCGCGAATGGCCAAAGCCCGGCTCCCAAAATCTGGCCTTTTTGTGTTTCCGACAGGTTGAACTCCGTCTGCCAGTCGCCAATGACCATACTGCGGACGGAAAAAACAAAGGAAGTGGCAACGAGGGCGACAAAACAGGCCCAAAAGAGCTTTTTGTCGGGAAGAGGTGCTTCGGTTTGAGACATCGCAGAAGGTTTGTGGGATTGGAAGCCCGCATTGTTTCGAAAATGGAATTGAAATCAATGCTTTTGTCAGGAGCAATCCTATTCGGGCCTCTCAATCTTCGAATTCTGAAGTTCTCTCAAGGTTTTGAACTTGTCCTCGACGTTGAGTGTGTTAAGAAAGGCG
Organism: uncultured bacterium; assembly: GCA_963977015.1. Classification (GTDB taxonomy): domain Bacteria; phylum Verrucomicrobiota; class Verrucomicrobiia; order Verrucomicrobiales; family DEV007; genus JBCDHN01. The sequence continues at coordinate 505,591 of CAXBMO010000001.1, forward strand.
ACTTTTGCCCGTGTATCCCTCCCCACACGCGGGTAATCCAGCTAACTAACTTCTTTAGCATCCAACACGAAAAACCACCTTCACGAATGATCAGTACGATGAAATCCGACGGCATTACGGACAATGCCAGTCGACTACTTTGGGCCGGATTTACGGCGATTTTAGCCGCTGGGGTCGGCTTTGCCATCCGCGGCGGAATTTTTGACAACTGGGCCGACGAGTTTGGCTTCACCGGCTTGGAACTCGGCCAAATTGGAGGCGCGGGTTTCACCGGCTTCTGTTTTGGAATTATCATCGGGGGGGTCGTGGTCGACAAGATCGGTTACGGAAAGCTGGTCATCGCGGCGTTCGCGTTTCACGTGGCATCCGCCTTCATCACCTTTCTCGCGACAGGCGCACCCGATGGAGCTTCACCTGAAGAAGTTGCGGCAGCTCACCAATCCGGTTTCACATTCCTGAAATGGGGCATGTTCGTCTTCGCATTGGCGAATGGAACTTTGGAAGCCGTTGCCAACCCCTTGGTTGCGACGCTCTTTCCCACCAAGCGGACGCACTATCTCAACATCCTCCACGCCAGTTGGCCTGCAGGTTTGGTGCTTGGCGCCGCTGTCGGTTGGGTCCTCGACGAAGGTTTGGGGCTGAGCTGGAAGATGCAACTCGCACTCTACCTGATCCCCACCATCGCTTATGGTGTGATGTTCTTTGGCCAGAAGTATCCGAAATCTGAGGCCAGCGAAAAAGGCGTTGCCTACGGAGACATGTTCAAGGACGTCGGTCTCCTCGGTGGAGCGGTTGTGGCTTATCTCCTGGCTTTGTTCTGCCTCAAGACACTCGGCTTTCCTGATATCGCCGGATACGGCATTGGTTTCGTGATCCTGATTGCGATCGGGGTCATCACCAAGTTCTCGATTGGCGCGATTCTGCTTTTCGTCCTCTTCGTGACGCACGCCTTGGTTGGTGCCGTTGAGTTGGGAACCGACCAATGGATGCAGAACATCACCGGGAATATTCTGAGCCCGGGTGAAGGCAAGGCGCTCTTCATCTGGACGTCGCTCGTGATGTTTGCCCTGCGATTCTGTGCGCATTTCATCGAAAGCCGCCTCAAGCTGTCGCCTGTCGGCATTCTTTTCGTCTGTGCGGTGCTGGCCTTCATTGGCTTGAACCTCACTGCAGCCGCCTCCGGATTCGCGATGGCGTTCATCGCTCTCACGATCTACGGCGTCGGCAAGACGTTCTTCTGGCCAACCATGTTGGCTGTGACGGGAGACCGTTTCCCACGATCCGGTGCTGTTGCCATGTCGCTCATGGGTGGAATCGGAATGATGAGCGCAGGGCTCATTGGTTCTGAGGGATTGGGTTATGCCAAAGACCGTTTTGCCGGTGAGGAATTGAAAAAGGCAGATGCTGCTTTGTTCGAAGAATACAAGTCTGACAAGCCTTCGAAATGGCTTCCAATTCTCCCCGAGGCAACTGGACTCGATGGAACCAAACTGGGCGAAGCCAAGGGAGCCGAAGAGCGGACAGCTGCTCAGCAAACCGTGGTTGAAGCCGACATTCGCGGCGATCGCAAGACACTCCGCGCGGATGCGTTCATTCCGCTGACGATGGCTGCGGTCTACTTGTGCCTCCTCTTGTGGTTTAAGGCCCGTGGCGGTTACAAGCCGGTGAATATCGACGGTGAGGCGTTGACCGGTGGAGTTGAGGGACCTGTCGCCTAACGGTGAACGGAACTGGAACTCAATGGTTCAAATCTCTGGAAGGGCAGCCCGCAAGGCTGCCCTTCTTTGGTTTTAGGAAGTCTCCAAACTTACAATCAACCATCGAATGTTCGGTTTTCTCGACAGTCCCTGTAAACGCTGCAACCCGGCGGATCACAGCATCTATCGGGCTTATTTCTGTGGGGTATCGACGCAGCTTGCGCGCGACTATGGTAACTGGGCGCGTTCCCTGACCAATCGCGACAGCACGTTTGTGTCGCTCTTGGGTGCGTCGTTGGAACCCGAAGAACCTCGACGCGAGTCGCTTACCTGCTGTAACCCATTGGCGAAAGAGAGGAATCTCTATAGCTGCGATCCTCATTCTCGCTACGCAGCCGCTGTTACCATCTGTGGGATTTGGACCAAGCTTCGGGACGATTCGATGGACGAAACCTGGCTGAGGCGCGGAGTAAGCCGGACCTTGATGGCGGCACTGGAGCGTTCGGTCGGAAAGGCGGAAGCGATTCTGATTTCTGGCGGATTTCCGGTCGAAACCGTGCATCAGGCGTTGGGTCGGCAGGAATCGGTCGAGTTGGATTCATCGAGGGATTGGGAAACGTGTTCGGAGCCGACCGCGGTAGCGTTTGGCAAAATTTTCGGGCATTCCGCAACTAGTGAATCAAACCCCAAATTGGAAGCTGCGGGCGCGTCCCTGGGGCGAATCATCTACATGCTGGACGCGGTGAAAGATCAGGAGACCGATCGAAGCCGGGGGCGTTTCAATCCATTGATCGAGTCGCGACGGACCATCGCCGAACTCTGGGATTGGCTGGGAGCCGAGTTGAAGCAGGTTGAGCAAGCTTTCAGCGCGATTTCCTTCTTTCGGAACGAGAGTCTACTGCAATCCATTCTATTTGATGGCGTCGGAGCGAAAGTGGCTGCGGCAGGTCACGGGGTTGGGACAAGGGCTTCGTTTTCATCGGAGACCGCATCCAAAAGGAAGAAAAAGAGAAGGAAAAAGCGTTCTCCAGATCAGAAATCCCGTTGGTATGAAAGTTGTTGCGACCCGTGTCTGTGGTGCCCCGGAGATTGTGGCTGCGGTTCCGGAACAAGTTCAGCCGGAGACGGCTGTGGAGTGTGTGATTGCGGCGGATGCGATTCCTGTGGATGCGACTGCTGACAGTGCTCGACCTGATGGTTTTGAGAAACTCCAAGAGCTCAATTTCTCCTTGCAAGGCCGAACTCCCAAGAGAGATTGAGACTCAATCTCAAAGAAAAACACGCCCATCACTATCATGTTTCGTTCGTTTGCCGTCCTTCTTCCGTTCCTCCTCATCGCTCAGTCCAACGCTGCTGAACTCGTGGCCGGAATGGTCGATTTTCCCAAAATCCAGCGCCACTACTATCGCACCGCGATGGAGCAGAAAGCCATCACCGAAAAGCGCGAAGAAGAAACGAAGAAGCTGGAGGAGACCCTGACCGAGAATCGCTCCAAGGTTGAGGAATTGCTCACCGCGCAGAAAGAGGCGCAACAGCAACTGCAGGACCCAACCTTGTCCGACGCCAAGAAGCAGGAAACCCTCGAAGCGGCTCAAAAACGCGCGGCGGAGATCAACGAATTTCAAACCAAGGTCCAACAACAACAGTTGACCGCGCGAAATGCCCTGATTCAGCAGGCGGATCAAGCCAACGTCGCGCTCCTGACGGAGATCAACGACGCCATTCGTTCCGTCGCCGAGGAGAACGCGGTCGATTTCGTGATGAACCGCACCTTCGGTGTCCGCGGGATCCCGACGTTCCCCTACGCTTCCGCCAAAAACATTCTCGACCTGACTGACGAGGTCATCGCGAAGCTGAATCAAAGCGCGCCGGAAGGCTGGGCGCCCGGGAAAGAAGGGGAGTAGGTAGCGGCCAAGCCGACTTGTTGCCTCAATCCCGAACCAGCTTTCTCACCGCCTCCAAATAGGTTGTCACGGATGGCCGCGGATTCCGGTCGTGCGATTTCTCGATGCGTTCGACGGCTTCTTGGTATTCGCCTTTCTCGACCGAAATGCGTCCGAGCTGGAGGTAGGCGTTGGCGGCGTGTTCCGGGAGCAGAGCGGCTTGTTCGAGAACCATTTCGGCTTCGACGAGTTCCTTCCGGGTTTGGTGAAATCTCCCCAGTGTGATGATGGCCTGGCCGTCGAGTGGGTCGTTCTCGACCAGTTCGCGAATCGTGGCGATGGCCTCGTCCTGGTCGCCGTTTTCGAAGGCGATCAGGGCTCCAATGCGGGTGAGTTCGGCGTCGTCGGCATTGGGGTAGGCAGCCAAAATGAGGGCGTGAAGCTTTTCGGCTTTGTTCCAGTGTTCCCGGTCGCCCAGAAAGCGAAGGGCAGACACGATACTGGTTAGCGAGGGGAGGTTCTCGGGCTCTTTTAAGGCATTCGCATAGGCGTGAAGCGCGGCTGATGACAGATCGTTAGCGAGATAGAGATGACCCAGTGTCAAACGCTCGGAGGGGCCGCCCGCGCCAAACGCCTCGAGGATTTCAAACGCACTGATGGCCGCCGTTTCGTCTTCGTTTTGCTGGAGGGCGTAGGCGAGATTTTTCCACACCATGGTATCGGTGGGATTCTGCTTCAGAATTTCGCGATAGAGAGCGATGGCGGCGACGGTTTGGTGGGTTTGCTGGAGGGCGACGGCTTCTCCCATCTTCCATTGCACTTCTTTGGGCATGGAAATTTGGGCCAGCCGGTAGGATTGGAGGGAGGATTGGTAGTTTTCGTCGATCGCATGGCAATAGCCGAGCATTCCGAGCGTGAGACCGTCGCTCGCGCCGAGTTCGACGGCGCGGATCAGGTGTTTTTGGGCCTCCTCGTATTCTTCCAGTTCGATGAGGGAGATGGCGAGGTTGCGATGGGCGTCGCGGAAATTCGGGAATCTAGCGAAGGCGTTCCGGAACGTTTCAGCGGCGGATTCGGCTTCGCCCGCTTCAAATTGGAGGTTGGCGAGGGTGAAGAGCATCGCGGGGCTTTCCTGAGTGATGGAGGCGCCTTCGAACAAGGAGATGGCCGCATCGCGATCGCCCTTGGCCATGAGTTCTGCGGCATCGTTGAGGTATTCCTCCTCGTCAACGGTGATGACCGGTTCGATGCGGGAGTCGATGCCATAGCTGCCCGTGAGGACCTTTTGAAATTCCTCGGATTTCCACAGGGGAGAGATTGGGAGGGGCGCGAGAGTCGGTTCGGCAAGGGACGTGGAAACGGGGATTACCCCGGCGATGCCAATGATGCGTAGCAATGAGAGAAGTCGGATCATTCTGATGGGAAGCGGGCTATTGAAGTTCAAGCGGCCATTGAAATTTGGCGGAGACGGAGCGTCCGTCTTTCTTGGGAGCTGTGAAACGGGCGCGGGCCGCGAAGGAACGGGCCATGCTGACAAATTCCGGGTGAGAGGAATCGATCACCCGCAAAACCGTGGGAACCCCGGTTGGGGAGATTTCGATTTCCAGGGTCACGCGCCCTTTGTTGATTCCCCGTTTGCGCATGGAGCTGGGGAAGGTGACTTGAGGTCGATTGAGAAGGCGTGGCTGGGAGTCGAGGTCGCGCAGGAAAAACGACATCCGTTCGCGTGACTGATCTCGATTGGGTAGAAATTGGGCTGTGAGCATCTGCTTCGGCACGGCGAGCTCCATCGTGGCCTTGATGGCGGGAGCCGGGGAGTCAATCTGGATGTCGAGCTTTGGAAGTGGGGGCGCCTTCGGTGGGGGCGGAGGCGCGGATGGTGGCGGTGGCGGCGGAGGAGCCGGGATATCGACGGCGGAGGTTCCCTGCAAGGTGCGAATGGTCACTTCCGGTTCGATGCGACGCGTTTCCAGCCATCGGGTGAATACGAGAAACGCGATGAGCACGATGGTAAGGAATCCGGCCACGAGGAAGCGCAGGGATTCCCGCAGGGCGTTTCCGGAGCGGCGGGAGGTTTGTTCCCGGGTGGAGGTAAAGGTTGAGGCTGAGGATGGGGGAATCATTCACTCACGAATGGTGGAGACAAAGACCTGGTGGGCGCCAGCAAGTTTGGCTTCGTCCATCACTTGGACCGTGGTTTCGGTCGGGGTTTGTTGATCGGCTTGGATGATGATGGGCATCTCTCCGTCGCGAATGAGTCGACCGACGACGGAACGGACCCCGGCAACACCGATTTCGCGACCGCCGTAGTGGACGGTGCCGCTGGAGCTGATGCCGATGAGGATGCTGTTTTTCTCCAGATCCTGTTGGCTCGCGGCGCGTGGTTTGTTGATTTCGATCCCCGTTTCCTCGACGAAAACCGTCGTGACGATGAAGAAAATCAAGAGGATGAACACCACGTCGATGAGGGGCGAAATGTTGATCTCGCTGGTTTCATTTTCCGGCGGCTGGTTTTGAAATCGGGAAAAGTGACTCATGCGCGACGGGAACGGAGGTTGCGATGACGGTGGTTCAGCACCGTGCAGAGGATGAGGGTGGGGACCGCGATGATAAGGCCGGTTTGGGTGGTGATGAGCGCTTCGGAAATCCCTCCCGAAATCGCGTCAATCGGAGCCGAGCCGCTACCGGATCGCGCCAGCCCGGAAAAGGTTTTCAGCATTCCCGCGACGGTCCCCAACAAGCCGATCAGGGGCGCGGCGCCGATGAGAACAAAGCAAAATTCGATGCGGCGTTTGATCCTGGCGTGATCGATTTCGTGGTTCCTTCCGGAAATGGTGGTGCCGATCGAGACAAGGCAGGCCGCGATCGAAAACGCCAGCACGATCAGGCCCCAAAATATCCAGCCGCCCTCGCGCGAGAGTTTGAAGAATTCAGCGATCAGTTCTGCCCACATTGGAGGATTCCCATTTTCGTTAAGCGGTTTTTCCGGAGGGTTTCACTCCGTTGAGAAACGCGATGCTGGTTAGCTCCATGGTGGAGCGGATGCCGGAAGTTTTCCGGGAAAGCAGGGCATGTATGATCAGGGCCGGGATGGCGACAATCAGCCCAAACTCGGTCGTAACGAGCGCTTCGGAAATGCCGCTCGCCAGCGGTTTGGCGTCGCCGGTTCCGTAGACGGTGATTTTCTGGAAGGTGTGAATCATCCCCGTCACCGTGCCGAGCAACCCGAGGAGGGGCGCCGTTGCCGCCGCGATGGCGATGAACGGGAGCCCGCTGTGGAGTTTCGGGAGCAGCTCGCTGTAGCGTTGGAAGAGTTTTTCCTCGAGCGCTTGACGCGGAAGCTCGGATTCATCAATTCCACAGCGCAATATCTTGGCCGCCGGATGGGCGAGGCGGGCCACGGCTTCCCGCGCTTTCTCGGCTTCCTTCGCGTTCACCGCATCGATCACTTGCTGCAAGGTCGCTGACCGCAAGTCGCGGATGCGCAGAATCGCAATCCACTTGATCACCGCAGCGATGAGCGCCACCAGGGCGAGAAAGAGAATGGGATAAATCCAGACGCCGCCTTTCTTCACGTGATCGAGAAGGGATTCCTCCACCTCCTCCAGCGCGATTGCCGTGCCCAGGGTGGGATCAAAGGTTGGCGCGCCACTTTCTCCGGCAATGAGTTTGGCGATTTCGCGAGGAGCGGCGGTTCCCGGCAGAACTTCCGGGACGAGTTCGCGGGTGGAATCGACGAGCCCGCCGAGCGATTGGTCGCTCGACAAAAACCAACCAACCGGTCCGGCTTGGACAAAGGTTCCCTCCCTCAGTTGGCCCTCGGGATCGAGCGCTTTCCCGGGAATGATCTCCGGGCCGCCGGTTTGAGCAAGGCGTGCGATGGAACGCTCCACGAGATCGATTCGCGCCTCCGTGCCCCCTTCCTCCGCCGGCGCAGCCGACTGTTTGAGCTGCTCGAGCTCCGCCTCGACCCGTGCCAGGGAAGCCGACGCTTCATAGTTTTTCCGAAAATCGAACAGCAGCCCTTCCATGTAGGCGCGTTCATCGCGCCAAAGCTTGAGTTGCTCTTCCGCCTTCTCAAATTCATGGGTAACGGCTTCGCGAGTCGAGCGGGCGATGTCGTATTCCCGTTGCTTTCCGCGAAGTTGCGCCGCGGTGGTTTGCATCCGTTGGGCCAGTTCCGGTTTCTCGGCGGCAACGGTCTCCCGAACCTCGCGCAACTTGCTGAGTTCGGCTTCCAACTGACCTTGCAGGACGGAAGCGGCCTCGCGCAACTTGGTCGTGGCGGCATCGTCAGGATCGGCTTGGTCCTGAGAAAAAGCGGACGGGATGGGGATGGCCAGGCAGATCGCAAGAACGAGACGGGGCATCGGTTGAGAATTCATTTCGAGAAGAAAATGGGGAAGATCAGGGTTCGCGTTAGTTAGGGACTGACGGGACGAAACGGCAGCCTCACCATTTCGGCAGGCGCCTCCCTGCGCTGGACGTTGATGGCGGAGCGAATTTTGGAGCCCAGCGAGCGATTTTGTTCCCACTTCCAGCCTTCGCCTGACGGCCAACCAATCCCGGCAACCTGACCGTTTCGATTCGCAAACCACGCCTGGGAAAGACCGAGATACATCACCTCGATCTCCACTTCGCGACCGTCGAATTCACGAATCTCCTTCACCACCGTGATGCGATTTGAAAAGTCCTGCACCGCCGAGAGAATCGCCAAAATGTCGCGGAAACGTTCCTGAAGTGGAGCCTGTTCGTCCGCCAATTTCAGACGACCGCTCGCCTGCTCGACCTTGTCCATAACCGGCTGAGGAAGTCTCGGCAGGGCTTGGCGCAACTGCTCCTCAAGTGCCTCGATCCGCCCCTGAAAATCTGCACGCCACGCTTTGCGCTCCGCCTCCTCCTGATTCAGGGCCTCGCGTTGTTGTTTGACGTCCTCGACCCGCTCTTTCGCACTCGCGGTAAAGGTGTCGATCTCGGCGATCTCCTTTTCGCGGATCTCGATCAGGTCCGCGAACAAGGCGCGTTGCTCTTCCCATTGAGTGGATTCCGCGCTGATCGACCGTTTCGTGGTAAAGATTTTCTCGGAAATGGCTTCCAGCGATTTCGCGGTGACCGGAGGCTCCGTGGATTCCGCGTCCTGGGCCGACGACCATTGGACCAAGCCCGCCAACAACAGCACGCACCAAGCGGCGAAGTGAACGGGAACGGCCAAGAAACTCGGTAAGCCGGGGGATTGGTAGATTTTCAGCATGCGATCCATCAGTAATGACATTGAGACTCATTCTCAGTTAAGTCCATCCCATCCTCTCTACCCAGCTCGTTCTGTCAATCACTGCTCACACCAAATTTTGAGTCGGACCCGCGAAGGCAATTTAGCGCCAGTGAAGACAATCCGGCGCTATTCTGGGGATGGATTAGCTGTGGGAAGGCCCATTTTGCAGGGGAAAAACGATTGCGATTGAGACTCAGTATCATTTTTCCTTGCAATTGAGACCCAGTATCAATAACGGTGCCCGGGCCGGATGCCTCCTTTGCCAATCAACGGAAGCCTCTGGGTCTGAAACACTGTGAAACGCTCATGAAAAAGTTACTTCAAATTGCCCAACGAGCTGCGCTATCCCTAGCCTTTGCCCTTCCTTTCGCCGTTCAGGCGCAGGATCAGCTCGATACAACCACGGTCACGGGGGCATCCAGCCCTCCGCCCGTTCGAACTCCACAACCTGCGCCCACGCCGCCCCCGGTGGTCGAGCCCACTTTGCCGCCCGAGCCAGCTCCTCCGATCGATATCGTCAATGAGGTCAGCGCTCTCAAGACGGGAACGCCTCTTCTCGATATTCCGCGCAGTTTGACCGTTTTTTCCGACGAACGGATTGAAGAACAAGGGATCACCAGCCTGGGCGAGATTATCGACTACACTCCTGGTGTGAATACCACGCAGGGTGAGGGACACCGCGACGCGATCGTCTTCCGCGGAGTTCGTTCAACCGCTGATTTCTACGTCGATGGAGTGCGCGATGATGTTCAATACTACCGCCCGCTCTACAACGTCGAGCGCGTTGAGATCCTGCGCGGTCCCAGCGCTCTCCACTTTGGACGTGGCGGCACCGGCGGGGTTTTGAACCGGGTGATGAAGAAGCCCGTCATTGGCGAAGAGTTTGGCGCCTACCAAATTTCCGGCGACACGTTTGGAGCGGCACTCGGCGAGTTTGACTACAACCAATCACTCTACCGGGAAGGGAGTTCGATCGGCGAAGGCGGCAAGGCGATTGTCACCCCGGAACCTTGGGCCGCGTTTCGGGTCAACGCCTTTGCGGAGTATCTCAACAACCATCGCGACTTCTTTGAGGGCGAGCGATTTGGCGTGAATCCAACCGTTGCTTTCGACCTCGGTCCCGACACCAGACTCGACATCTCCTACGAGTGGAATGACCACGAACGCTTCATCGATCGCGGAATCCCCACCGGCCCGAACGGGCGCCCGGTCTCCGCGCTCAACGGCGTGGTCTTTGGTGATCCAGATCAGAACGTTTCCTCGCTGGAATCGCACTTGGCGCGCATCGATCTGAACCACCGTTTCTCCGACACCTGGAAAGGTCGCGTGACCGCGTTTTATGGTGACTACGACAAGAGCTTTCAGAACTTCTATGCTTCCGACTACAATCAGGCCGCGAACGAAGTCACGATTGATGGTTACGTTGACCACACCAAACGTAGCAACCTGGTCTTTTCCGGAGATTTGATCGGCGAATTCGACACCTTCAATATTGGCCACAAGGTCATTGTGGGTGGTGAATACATTGACACCTCATCCGACCAAAACCGTTTCAACTCATTCTGGGACACGAGCCAGGCTGACACCGAAGTCTTCACCGCGTCTAACTTCCGCCTGAATGGAGGAAGCGCCATCAATACGGCAGGTCAGCGCGCAACCAATAGCTTCAGCACGGATCTGGCTGACGATACACGCGTGGGCGTTGAAACGGTCTCCGCTTACGTTCAGGATGAAATTGCGTTGCACCGCATGCTGGATCTCGTTGTCGGCGCCCGCTACGATCGCTTTGATATCGACGTTTTGAATGCCGCGAACGGTGAGCGCAGATCGCGGACGGACGAGGAAATCTCCCCACGCCTCGGCGTCATCGTCAAGCCCTGGGAGGAAGTCTCCCTCTACAGTAGCTATAGCGAATCGTTCCTCCCGCGCAGTGGCGAGCAATTCGCAAACATCAACGGCGATAACAACGCCCTTGACCCTAACACCTACTCCAACCTGGAATATGGCATCAAGTGGGACATCAAACCGGATTTGAGCCTCACGCTCGCCTATTTCCAGGGCGAGGAGAGTTCCCCTCAAGTGTCAGACGGCGATTCCAGCACCCTTGATATCATCGACACCGAGACTTCCGGTTTCGAAGCGCAATTGGTCGGTAAAGTTACCGATTGGTGGTACATTGCTCCTGGTTACACTTACCTCGACAGTGAGCAAGTCGACAGCGGTGGCCCAACCGGACTTCGAGCCCGCGAATTGCCGGAGCATTCGGCTTCCATCTGGAACCGGTTCCGAATCAACGATCGCCTCGGCTTCGGTCTCGGTGCCGTTTATCAGGATGAAAGCTTCATCGATAACGGCAACACCGCTGTGCTGCCAAGCTATACGCGTCTCGATGCGGCAATCTACTATCAGTTGTCGGAGAGACTCCTCTTGCAGGTCAATTTCGAGAACCTGACCGACAAGGAATACTACCCGAATTCGCATAGCAACCATCAGGTCACGGTTGGTCGACCATTCAACGCTGCTATCTCCATCAAGGGAACCTTCTAAACGATTCTTACTCGTTGTTTACGGGATATTTCATCCAATATCCGGGGCCTGCTAAATCTTTAGCAGGCCCTTTTTCGTTTCAGCCTGCTTGGAACCCCGGCAATTCAGTCACAGATTTCCGCTTTCCTAACCGTGCCACGATGCCTAGTCTCCGACCATGAGTGAGCCTATCACTGTCCGCTCCAAGCCTGGATTGATGCGGCGAATTGCTGCGAAAATCTTTGGATACGATTATTTCATCGCCTACGCCCATGCCGACGGGAAACCGTATGCGGTGGAACTGGAGAAGGCGTTGGGGGATGACTGGGATTGTTTTCTGGATGTGTCCGATTTTCTACCGGGCGATGAACTTTCCAGCGAGGACGTTTTTGCCTTGAAGAAGACGCAATGCCTCATCTTCCTGGCAACGCCGGCGGCCTTTGAATCCAAGTGGGTTCAGTTTGAACTCGATACCTTTCACAAGACGAAACGCCGGGTCATTCCGATCGATTTCGGAGGGCGATTGGCGGCGGGCAAAGGCAAAGACCTGCGCTTCCCGTTCGAAGACACCATCTGGATTGATGAAGCGGAGGGAGCCTGGGAGAGCGGTCCAAGCGATGCCGTCGTGCAACAGGTGCGCAAGTCGTTCACCGGAACCCGGATGATCAAGAAGCGGATCCGGACGCTGCGGTTTACCCTGGCCATGTTTGTGATTCTATCGCTCGTCGCAGCTTATTTCGCGATTGAGTCCAGCTTTCAGCGCGACAAGTCGGACAAGCATTTGGCTCAGGCGCAATTGGCGCTGGGAACCGCTCGGCTGGAGCAGGGGCGGCGGGTTGAGGCGGCTTCGCGTTTTTGGAGTGCCTACGATGTCGAATCCGCGCGAAATCCGCTTGGGAAAGCGGTGGGGAAGCGACTTGCGAATTTGAAGATCCCGCTGCCGGGAGGAGAGGGGAGTCATCGTTGGCTGGTGATTGGCGAAGAGCCGACGCTGGTTCCGGAAGCTCTCAATCTCCTGGCGAAAGCGAGCACCTTCAGCCCTCCGTTGTTGCACGATGGCTTCGTCAGTTCGGTCGCGTTTTCGCCAGACGGAAAGAGGATCGCTTGCGGCAGCGAGGATGGTTCGGTACGCTTTTGGGACACGGAAAGTGGCCGGTTGGAGGAGCGGATCTTGACCGTTGGTGCGGATGAAAACGCGGTGATGGCGCTCGATTTCGATCGCTCCGGCGAGAAAATCGCCGTGGCCAAGGGGAATTCGGCCGTCATTGTGGCTTCGGCCTCGTTTGACCAGATCGGGAGCAAGCTCACTCATGCCGAGCCGATTCGATGGGTTGAATTCAGTCCGACTGGAGAGTTGGCTTTGACGGCCAGCGAAGACACGACCGCGAAACTTTGGGACGTTGCGACTGGCGACTTGCTCCACACCTTTTCGCACGAACACGAGGTGCATTGTGCCCGTTTTACGCCGGATGGTCAGTTGGCGGCGACCGTTGGGCTGGATCAGAAGTTGAAGCTTTGGGAAGTTCAGTCGGGCCGAAATCTGGGCAACCGCGAATTGGAGAATCGGCCCCATGGCATTGCGATTTCCCCCGACGGAAAACAGGTGGCCACGGTTGGTGTCGAGATGCCGGCGCAAGTTTGGGACTTCCAATCCGGGAACCTCCTTTTTGAACTCGATTCCCGGAGCCGGGCGATCCATGCCGTCGAATTCAGTCCCGACGGTCGATTCCTGGTCACAGGATCATGGGAAGGCCGGGCGCAGGTGTGGGACGCCAAAACCGGCGAAGCGGTGGGAGATGAGGTGAACCACGCCGCACCGATTTTTGCGGTCGAATTTGATCCGGGCAGCCAACGAATTGGAACCGGAAGTGAAGACGGAAGCGCACGGGTTTGGGAACTGAGCGGGCTCCGTATGGATCCACTTCTCTTGGAGCATGGACGGATGATCAATTTTGCGGCCTACAGTCCGGATGGCACTCAGGTTGCCGTTGCCGACGCGGGCGGGATGGTTTTCGTCTGGAATTGGGCAAGTGGCCGAATTCGGGCCGCCTTCGAGCATCCGGTCTCCGTCGAGAGTCTCGGCTGGAGTCGCGATGGGAACTGCCTTCGCACGACGGACAACGACAACAGGAAACGGGTCTGGAGTCTCGAAACGCGTCTCGAGGTGAACGTGGAACCGGAGGTTGATTGGCTGGCGGCGCCTGCGCGAGCTGGTCGCGACTTTGAGGACGTTGAGACGATTGAACTCGAAAGCGGTGCCAGGATCGAGCACGATGAAGAAATCGCCTGGTTTGCCTACAGTGATGATGGCGCGCGTATAGTCACCGCGAGTCGAGATCGAACGGTAGGCATCTGGTCTGCTGTGACCGGCGAGCCATTGGTTGCCCCGCTGGAGCATCCGGCTGAGGTCGTTTGGGCTGGGTTCAGCCCGGATGGTCGACATATCGCGACGGGATGTGCGGACGGTTTCTTTCGAGTCTGGCCGGCACCTGCCCTTCCCGGCCAGGCCAACGCGGAGGATCCTGAATGGCTTCAGCTCTCGGTCGAAGTTCGCACGGGACAGCGATTCGACGACAGGACGGGACAGTTGGTTCCTCTTGACGCTGAATCATGGTGGACTCGTCGGAATCAGATTGACGAACAGTATGGAGGGAAGTTTTCGGACCGCTCGCGAAGCGCCGGTCCGGAGCAACCTTAGCGATCGTCGTCCTGCTCGATCAATTCGCGGAATCGCGTGTAAAGGTAGCCAATCACGAGCAGCAAGATCGCGATCGCAGCGAAGGCGATGATTCGATAAAACGTGTCTTGCAGATCGACAACAAAGACCCGGATGATGCAGAACAGCAGGGTGGAAAGTCCAACCGCGCGATAGGCGCGGCGGCGGAGGGCGAGTCCTCCCACAAAGATCGAGATTCCCGTGAGGCCCCACAGCGCGGTCGCGATGGGGAACGCGGCCGTGTCCGGCCAGGCAAAGGTCGGCAGCAGGATCAACGACGTGAAAATCGGGTAGCCCCAATGCGCCAATCGACGCGTCGATTCGTTGGTGAAATGGGTTTTGGACGCCGAGGCGATGATCAATCCGCTGACGAGGATGCCAAGTCCAAAAATGACGTAGTGGAAAAATCCGGTGGTCGTGGGAGTTAGGAATTGGACGTTTCGGGCCAGCAGGAGATTGAAGAACCCAAGAATGGAAATCAGGATCGCGGCCCAGATGGCTGGTTTGAATCGTCCGCAACGCCAGAGCGCGACCAGGCTGAGTTGAATTGGGGCGAACACCAGGAGATGCCACGAAGGAACGTTTGCAGTTCCTCCTCCGCCCATCACCCAGCCCAGATAGGTGCTCAGCAATACCGCATTGGCAACTGTCGGAACAAAGTCACGCGTTCGAATCGCGGCGAGGAGAACCATTATTCCTGCGATGGCGAATGCGAGGTCGAGAATTGCGGGAACTGATTCGGGAACGAAACGAGCCACCGGGAGTGCCAACGCGATTCCAAGGCACAGGGCAACAGCGATGCGAAGTTCAACCCGATCGCGATCTCCCCAATGGTGAGCGACCAGCAGTGAACCTGCAATGGCAGCCCATCCCGCGTAGGAAATGAGGGCCATGCCGATCGGTCCGGGATCGAGTCTTCCCCACGCGGAGAGAAAGCATCCAAGGATGAAGGTCGAGAAGAGGATGGCACAGAAGCGATAAATTCCCGGCGCGATGGAGTCCGGGCTCAAGTTCCTGCGGACGAATTCTGCGGCGAGAACCCCGCCGGCAAGAAGCAAGAATCCCGACAACAAACCAGGCGCCGCCAAGGCTGTGCCTGGTTCGAGTTTGGAAAAGTAGATCGCCAGGACGACGAGGCCTGCGCTGCTTATCAGGCAGGGAATCCAGGAGCGAAGGGCGATGGAAAGAACGGCGACCGAGGAGACAACGCCGATCAGAATGAGGAGCGCCCAAGGGAGTTGGTGAAGACCTGCATAGAGCAAACCAAGCTGAATTCCCGCCAATCCCGCCAAGACCGAGATCCAACGGCGACGCTTCGCGCCAGCGGATGCCCAACGTTGATAGAGCGACAGGGTGGAGGTCTGGATCAGAACAAAGCCAAACCCGGCAAGTCGATCAAGATGGAATCCTCGCGCGAAACTCCAGTCTCGGAAGGCGAGGACACAGGCGGCAAGCCAGAGAAGAATCAGGGCTCGCTCAATCCACACGGATTGGGTGCGATGAAGCGTGTAGAGGAGAATTCCAGCTTGAAGCGCAACCGCGAACCATTCCGTCGGTCCCTCAAATGCCACGATCGCGAAAAGGGTGAACGCGGTGATGGCTTTGAGGAAGAGCGTCGTGCCGAGATAGACCAGACGCGGCTTCAGGAATTCCAACCCAGACAGGGTCAGGGCGACGATGCCGATCATGAGATAGAACCATTTGAGGGCATCTGGGTAGAGCGTCAGGAAGGCGACGAATCCCACCAGCGTGGCGACTGAGCTATTGGTGAGAATGCCAGCTGCGCGTTGGTTCCCGACCAGCGGTCTGCGCACGAGATGAGTCACATGGAACGCGGCATGGAAGATGCCCAGCAGGTTGAGCAAGCCCGATGCTGGAACCAGGATGCTGGGCGGAATCTCACTCCAACGCGTCAGAACCAGGAGCAGATAACCCGAGTAGCTTCCGATCATCGCAATGGTGAGCGTCGACAGCCATTGGGCGCGCAAGAACAGCAACGCCGCGACCACCGCAAAAAAGAGCAATCCGGCCAGCGTGAACGAATAGAGATCGTGGGCATGACTGAACCAGCAGCTCACAAACCCCAGGAGCATGGCCAGAGACGCGACCGGTTCGGAATGCTTCCAGACCGCGAAGAATCCCATGATTGCGACACCGAGGAACTGGAGTCCTAACCCCAATGTTGGTGATTCGATGACACGAAGTGGCTCAAAGGAATAGGCCGCGAAAGCTGCCACATAAAGGATCGCCAGTCCTCCCGCAGCGAGAACCTGGCCGAACGCCGCGACGCTCTTTTCTAACTTTAATCCGACGAGGAACGTGATGATTCCGACCGATACCAATCCGAGAAGACGAACGAGGGGAGGGGTGTTTTCACTGACATGGACTCCAAAAAAGACCGCGGCGATGACGCCGAGAACGATGCCAATTCTGGTCGCCCACCACGAGGCAATCTGGACTTCTGAGGTTCCTTCCCCTTCGGGAGGCAGGAGATGGAGTTTGCGAAGGGTCGAGGCGCGAACCATCGGCTCTTTCCCTTTTGGAGCCACCGCCTGAGAGGGCGGGATACGAGATGCCTTGGATTCCACCGGTTCAGGGCCGGGAGAATGGACGGATGAAGGGAGCGGTGGCGGCGTCGGGTGAGCTTCAGCTTCCGGTGCTGGGGGATGTCTCGCTTTGTCGAAGGCGGCTTTCTGGGACGGTTCCTCCGGCCGCCGGGTTTCGAGTCGCGCGATTCGTTCTTCCAGTTGTCCCAATCGCCGCAGTGCCGAGAAGGCGATGAGCAAAGCAATGATCGCGACCAACAGAAGAAATCCCATCATGACCGGTTCTTGGTTCGTCTGGGATTGGCAAACGGGGTTGGCACGATGAACGGCTCAGGGAGTGGGAACCTCGAAGCGGATCGAGTGGTCGCGTTTGAACATCCATCCACCTTCCTTTCCATCCGGTCCGAGCGTCTTGATCTCAACGACCCCGTTTCCGATCTTCGTATAAACCAGCGGGGTTCCGATGCGGTCGCTGGGAATGGACTCGGCATGGCCTGCTGCAACCACCGCTTCCAGATTTGGTGGGAGTTCTCCTTTTTCCTCGTAGTAGGACAGCACCGCGGTTTTTGCGAGTTCCAATCGTTGCTTGGTATCCTTCTGCGGGGCCTCAAGGTTTCGGGCAAACCAAGCTGCCGCAATCACGACGACCGCGAGAGCAGCGACGATGATGAGATTCCGTTTTGGGATTGGAGCGGTGGAGGAGCTGGACATAGGTTCTTGAATCTTTGCGGGAGGAAGCCAAGAAGGCAAGTTCGGAAAGTCTCAATGATTCCGCGCTGACAGCAATGGCGACCGGGCTCAGAATTGCATTCCCGGGATCTTCAGTCGCAAACACCAGGGGGCAGCGTGGTTCCTGCGGGAACGAAGTTTCCTTCCTTTTTCAGGAACAGATGAGTCGAAAATCGTGGGTTGGGTCGCCAAACTGGCAAATCCAAGCTTCAAACCGCCTGGCTGGGATCCGCGCCGCCGAAGTTTTCGCGGGGAGCCTCCAGCGCGGGAATTCCCTTGTCATCCAGGTAGCTGGCCAAAAGTTCTTCGCACTGGCGAATTTGAGCTTCCCGCTGCTTCCGGGCCCGGCCGGCAATCTGCGAGAGTGAATCGATCGGGTAGAGGTAAACGTCGGCCAGTTCTGCGACCTCAGGTTCAACATCCCGGGGAACGGCGATGTCGATGATGATGAGCGGTCTTCCGCGGCGCAGTCGCATGGCGTCGCTGACGGCATCCGGCTTCATGATGGTATGTGGCGCTGAAGTCGAGGCGATCACGATATCGGTTTCCGTGATTTTCGACTCCCAGTCATCAAACCGGATCGCCTCTCCGCCGATCTCCCCGGCCAATTCCTCAGCCCGGTCAAAGGAACGGTTCGAGACGATCACGCTCTTGGCTCCCCGGGAAAGGAGGCTTTGCGCGACCGTTCGGCTCATGTCTCCGGCACCAATCAGCATGACGTGGCAACGCTTCAGTTCTCCGAACACCTTTTCTGCCAAATCCACCGCAACTGACCCGACCGAAGTGGAGCCGCGTTGGATCTGAGTGTGATTTCGGATGTATTTGCCGACCGAAAAGGACTGTTGAAAGAGCTTGTTGAGCGTTCTGGAGGTCGTTCCGACGCTTTGCGCGGAAGCGTAGGCCTTCTTGATCTGGCCAAAAATCTCTGTTTCCCCGAGCACCATGGATTCGAGCCCACTGGCAACTCGAAAAAGGTGAAGCGCGCTGTCGCGGTCGGATTTTCGGAAAAACGGGAGTTCCAGATCGGAATCCAAGCCAAAATGATTGCGCAGATACGACTCCAGAATGTCCAAACCACGTCCTGCGTGGTCGGCGACCGCATAAGTCTCGACCCGGTTGCAGGTGCTGAGAACAACAACTTCCCGAATTCCGTTCGTGGATGCGATTTCGCCCAAAGCATTGGGGAGATCACTCTCAGAAAACGCCATCCGTTCCCGAACTTCGACGGGAGCGGTTTGGTGGCTGATTCCGAGGCAAATGAGATTCATGGGTGACTCTTGGTGAGTTCGTAGAGGCTTTCGTTCAATCGTTTGGATTCATCAGTGATCCAGCATCATGAGGGTAACGATGGGGAGAACAAACGCGCCCACGGTGAGGCGAGCGGACAACCGGGAAGACAATCCACGGGTAAGACGCAGCCCAATCAAAACCGCGTAAGCCGCCCAAACACAGACCGAAAGAACGAGGTGGATGCCGGATGGGGGCGTTTTGGTCCCAAAACCGCTGGCGATCCCGATAGTTAACAAAACGAGCCCGATTCCGACCAGGCGGGTGATGGCTTTGGAAAGATTCGTGACCGGCGGCAGGTTGTAACTCAAGTCCTGAAGCTTGGCGCGCTTCAACAATCCGTCCTGGACGAGGAACATCACGCCGGCAATGCAGGAGAGCGCAAAGGCCCCATAGGCGAGAAGCGACACCGAGGCGTGCATTTCGAGCCAGTAATCGTCCGCAGGGCGGCGTTCGGGGACTTCCCGAAGGAAGGGGAGGGATACGAGTTGGAAAAAAGAGACCAAGGGAGCGGTAAACGCGCCCATTAATGACAGGCGAAAGGTTCGTCCCAGCAGGAAATAGAGCAAAACCGCGCTCCAACTGACGAAAACGAGGATCTCAAAGGGATTGGTGATGGGACAACGGCCCACGGCCTGGCCCCGTTCGCCCAGAAACAGGCATTGGGCGATGAATCCGGCCGCCATGATGCAGAGATTGAGGAGCGAGGGATGATACCGGCCCGTACGCAAAGAGATGGCCACATAGGCGAAGCCGCCTAGAAAGCAGAGCGTTGAAATCAGGAGCCAATTCCATCCGGTTTCCATGAAGCGCTACTCTACCCCGGCTTCCTCTGGAGCCAAGAAACGTTTTATCCCTTCATCAATCGGTTCCCAAGCCAGGAATCACGACGGCTTCGATTCGTTTTTGATGGGATGGAGTGGGGGCGGAAAGCAGGGATGGCCCCGCTTTCCGCCCCGTGGCGCTCAATGATGGTGGTGCGCGCCACCGTGGCCGCCCCACATCACCTGAAATTGCAACCAAGCGGCGTGCTCTTCACCCAAGGAATCGCTGGTGTTGTAATCATACTGCAGCCGAGTCTTGATCCGCTGATTCTTATCCAGGAAAAACGTGAGCGCGGGCGAGATTCGATGGCGGTCTTCGAGTTCGAGCTCGTCCAGATCCGACACCCAATCGTGCCGAATGGAAAGCGTTGTGGTTTCGCCCAGGCCGTAAAACAGCCCGGTGGAGAAACCGTAGTCGTTCGCGTCGAAGCGTTCGCCGTCTTCATCTTCGATCCCAATGTGCCGGCCCATGAACTCACTGCGCAGCATGACGGCGCCCTCGCAGAACTCCGGACCATCGCCGTGGTCGTGCGCACCCCAAATCTTTTCCAACCCCGCGCCGTAAACCCAGGTTTGGCGGCCAAACCCGTTTTCGCCGGTCGCGAACGAGGTCAGGAGCGTCGCGCTTTCGTCGAAGGGAAGCCCCATCCGCCAGTCGAAACTGACGACGTAGTCGCTGAAATTGGCATCGTCGGCTTCGAGGTGGTGTTCTTCGCCTTCGTGTTCGTCATGATCGTCCTCATCGTGATGGCCGATTTCCATTTCGTGGTCGTGCTCTTCTTCCTCGTGGCCATGTTCGTCGCCCTCCTCATGGGCGTGGGCATGCGTCCGGACGCCGCCGCCTCCAATCGTGATCACGCTGCGCCAATCTGGCAAGGTCAGGACCATTTCAGCACCTTGGGTGATCAACTCGCCCTCATTCAACATCCTGCTATTGAGTAAATTTTGATTCACGAAGTCCCATCCATGCACGTGTTTGTCTGACTGAAACCCCACGCGATTCAGAAACTGTCCACCGCCCACGGCGAGCCAATCGTTGAGATGATAATGGAGGTAGGCTTCCTCCAATGCGGCCTCCCATTCGTCGTTGCCCTGGAATCCCGCACCGTAAACTGCGCCAGTGATGACATCTTTGTAATTGATGTCGAGGTGGACTTCGAGGACTTGGATTCCAAAGTCATTCTGCGGATCGTGCTCCGTCGTCGCGAGGTCAGCGGCACCAATTCCGTCTCCGAAAACGCCTCCGGTTGGGACGACGAAGATCTCCGGCGAAATGATGCCCGCCAGGTTCGCGCCTTCGCCCGTGATCGGGTTGAATTGGGCATTGTATTCGAAAACCTCTTCCTCTTCGGCATGTAAACCTGAAATGGACAGGGCGAGAGAGGCGATCAATAAAAGTAAGCGTTTCATGTGTGATGGAATATTAATGCAATTCGATTGCATTAATAACTCTCCTCTTGATTGTGCAAGCAGTTTGCGTTAAAAATGCAAAAATATTGCAACAAACACTAATTCGCATGAAGTCATTCCCATCCGTTTCTCTCCTTTTCGTCCTCGGCCTCCTGCTGACAATCTTACCACCGTCCGTTCACGCTGAGCCTGAAGGCGTGACTTACTTGGGATTGCTTAGCGGCGTTGAATGCACCGGATGCAAGCGCACCATTTCCCGGTCGCTCGCGAAAATGGAAGGCGTCAAGACCATCCGCATCGTGAAAAAAGGCAAATCCAATCACCGACTCGAAGTCGTCACAGACGGTTCGCATGAAATCACCAAGAGCGATGCCGAAACCGCGCTGAAGAACGCCGATCACTACAAGATCCTGACTTGGGCCAAATCCAACTCGTAGCGGAAGAGGCCAAATCTTCCCATTGCTCGCCCTCCGGCGGAATTTTTTGCAGATCCCGCTACGTCGAAATGAAAGCGCTAATCCCACTCGCCCTGTCCGCTCTCCTCTACTCCGGATGCTCGGAATCGGATGCTGACACTCAATCGCCCGCAACGCAATTGACCAAGCCCATTGTCTACGTTCCGGTTCCTCCCTACGAATTCGTCTTCGAGCGCCTCGCGGGCAACCTCATCGATCTCCGCGTCATCGTCGGGCCGGGCGACGATCCGCACTCCTACTCACCCACTCCGAGACAAGTGGCCGACATGGCCAAGGCGAACCTGCTTTGCTCCGGAGAACTGGGATTTGAAGGGAATTACTTCGTTGCGCTCGGTGACGGCACCGACGGGCCCAAGGAATTGAACCTGCTTGCCGGGCTCGAATTGCTGGAGGGCCACTGCGATCACCCCAGTCACCAAACCGAGACCACGGAAGACGATCACGGTCATGATCACGAGGAGTTGAACGATCCGCACGTCTGGCTCTCGCCGCGGGCTCTGATGGTTCAGTCCGAACGCATCGCCACCGAACTCAAGGCCGTTCTCCCCGCAGAAGGTGCCGCCGAGATCGACGCCAATCTGGCCGGTTTTAAGGAAGAACTTGGGGCACTTCACGAAGAGTTATCGGCTCAATTAGCCCGTTACAAGGGGCAGAAATTTTACGTTTATCACGGTGCCTTCGCCTACTTTGCGCGCGACTACGGCTTGGAGCAGGTTGCGATTGAGCTCGGCAACCGCAGCCCGACCCCCAAGCAGTTGGCGGACATTGCGAAGCAGGCCAAGGCCGAAGACGTGAAGCTCGTATTCGTACAACCGCAATTCGACGAAACCAGCGCCGCCGCGCTTGCCGAATCCATCGGCGGAAATGTTGCCCCGCTCGATCCCTTGGAAAAAGACGTGATCGCCAACTTGCGTTCTCTCGCCAAAACGATTACGGGCCGCGGGGAATGAACGTCGTCTCCTGCAGCAACCTTTCGTTTGGTTATGGCAAAGCCAGGGTGCTCGACAACGTCTCATTCGAAGTCGCCGAGGGCGAATCGCTTGCGATCATCGGCCCCAACGGAGGCGGAAAGTCGACCTTGCTCAAACTCTTGCTCGGTCTCGAAACGCCCGAGAGCGGCACGCTTGAAGTGTTAGGCAATCCCGCGGGCCGCAGCCGTCGAAAGTTGGGCTACGTACCGCAGGCGATGCGTTACGATCCGCACTATCCCATTTCCACGCTCGACATCGTGTTGATGGGACGGCTCGACCGGCTTGGAGTTGGCTTATTTTCGAAGAAATGCCGCGCGGTGGCGGAAGAGGCACTCAGCTCGGTTCACCTCGGCGGTTTCGAAAAACGCCCCTTTTCCTCACTATCAGGCGGCGAACGCCAACGCGTCATGATCGCCCGCGCCCTCGCCTGCGAGCCCGAAATGCTCCTCCTCGATGAACCGACTGCGAACATTGACCTTTCGGTCGAGGAGCAATTTATCGAGACGCTCGCCGCCTTGCGCCAAAGCATGACCATCCTCCTGGTAACGCACGACCTGGAACTCGTCTCCGAACTGGGCGACTCCGTTCTGTGTGTCAACCGCCGCATCCACCGGCACGCACTGCCGCTCAGTGGCGACACGATTCGCGAAATCTACAGCGGAAGCCGCCGAGTCGAACACGACCGCCAGACCCGGCACCGTCATGGTGATCATTCCGCCTGCGCTCATGACTGAGTTTTTCGAAACCATCCGGGACGTTCCCGTAATTCGCTATGCCCTGCTGGCTGGAATCGTTGCCAGCCCCATTTTTGGGGTTGTAGGGACGTTTGTCGTCACCCGGCGGATCGGTTACATCGCTGCGGCGATCGCCCACAGCATCCTGGGTGGAATCGGTGCCGCGATCTATTTCAATCGCGCCCACGACATCACTTGGCTAACTCCGATGCTTGGTGCGATTTTCGCGTCGATCATTTCGGCACTCGTGATCGGCTGGGTTAGTCTGAAATTTCGCGAACGCGAGGATACCATCATCTCCGCGATTTGGGCCGGGGGAATGGCCGTCGGATTGTTGTTCCTCTTTCACACCCCCGGAAAGGGCGTCAATCTGGAGAGCTACATCTTCGGCAACATCTTGCTCACGTCCAAAAGTGACGTCATCGCCACCTGTGTCCTGGGGGCCATCGTGTTAATTGTGGTCGGTTTGTTTTATCACAAGCTCGTCGCGGTCTGCTTCGACGAAGAATTTGTTCGGCTGCGGGATGTTTCCTCCGCGTTTTACTACCTGCTTCTCCTCGTCCTCACCGGCATTTGTATGGTGCTGCTGGTCCGGGTCGCCGGCATTGTCCTGTCGTTGGCGCTCATCATCCTTCCCGCCGCGACCGCGTGCCGATTTGCCCGGCGGATGTGGGCAATCATGCTGACCGCGATTGGGCTATCGATGATTTACAACGCGGGCGGATTGATCGTGAGCTACCAACTCGATCAACCGACCGGACCATTCATCGTGGTCTCGGCGAGCGCGGTATATGGACTTTCGTTCTTCTACAGGCGGTTGAAATGAACGCTCCGGATTTCAGCCCGGTGAGAGCCAATCCCGGAAACCGGTTAATCCGTTTCGCTCCCCAGTAGCAGAGGCGCCGCCGCATTGAGGATTTCCACAGCGGACATCTTCAGCTCGTCTTCAATTTCTTGAAGGCGCACCTTGTCCGACTCCTCGCTGAATTGAATCTGAACGTATTCAAGGATCAGCATTTTCCGCTTCCCGCTCTCTTCGGTATCTCTGTTCTCGTCGCTCAATTGAATGAAGGGTTACGGTTTTCGATCCTCCCACGTGATCACCGGCAATGATTTCACATTTGAGTCCGTTCAGCGATTCTGAAATGTCGTTCCATTCGTGAAACTCGCGAAAAGGCAACTCGACGATTTGATCAAAAGCGACTTTTGACTTCCGGGACAGTTTTGGGCTTGTTGGTACGTTTCATGCACGAAGGGCTTCCATCATGAATATCGAAGGCATCCTCATCGACCTCGACGGCGTGCTCTACGTCGGCGACCAGGCGATTCCTGGAGCGGACGAAGCTCTGGCACAGATTCGCGACGCGGGGATCAAAATGCGCTTTCTCACCAATACCACCACTCGCACTGCCGCCTCCGTGATCGAGAAACTCGAACGGCTGGGGTTCGAGATCGCTTCGGAGGAAGTTTTCACGGCGGTAACCGCCACCAGGCTCTTTCTGCAATTCCAAGCCAAACCTGCCACGATTCATCTTTTGGTTCGCGATTCGGTTCGGCCGGAATTTGAGGCTTTTCCCCAGGACCAAACCCCGGCGGATTTCGTGATCGTGGGCGACATCGGTGCCGCATGGAGCTATGAACTGATGAACGACGCCTTCCGGCACCTCCTGGCTGGCGCTGAGCTGATTGCGATGCACAAGAACCGCTTCTTTCAGGACGAAACGGGTCTGACACTCGACATTGGAGCCTTCGTTGCCGGGCTCGAATACGCCTCGGGTCATGAGGCGCGAATCATTGGCAAACCTTCGGCCCAGTTCTTTGGGTTGGCGCTCGATTCGCTGGCATTGCCCGCAGACAAGGTGGCTATGTTAGGCGACGATATTGAAACCGACATCGGCGGTGGCCAAGCGGCGGGATTGACCGGAATTCTCGTCAAGACCGGGAAATATCGCGAGGAATACGTCGCCGAAAGCGGAATCCAGCCAGACTCCACGATCGAATCCATCGCCGAGTTGCCCACCTTGCTTTCCCAAAATGGATAGTCTATCGAACCCGGCGCAAGCACGGCACCCTGCGAAGAGCAATGGTCCGTTGCCGTTCGTGAGCGCTTCGGGGGTGGCCACGTGCGTGAGCCTGACTCACGAACCCTCTTAAGCCTGGTCTTCGGGACTGCCGCCCTCTTCCTTCACGATTTCATCCATCGGCTTGTCGAGGTCTTCGACCCATTCGCCTTTCTGCATTCTTCGCATGGCGCGGATCTTGCGCGAATAGGACTTGGAGCAACTCTGAATTCCCGCAGCGGAGAATTGAACGCGTGAAGTGCTACTTCTTTCGATGCTCATTTGCGAGGCCGTGGCGATGGCATCCTGATTGGCACCCAGGAAAAGGAACTCCCAATCGTGATTCTCCCGGCAATCCCGAATTTTCGCGGAGATCTTTTTCCAGTCGAAATCAATGGAGCTGTTTTCGTAACCATCGGTGAAAATGGCGACGACCACTTTGGCCGGGGACAGACCAATCGGTTGATCCTTGAGCTGTTTTTGCAGTTGATCGATGGTGCGGCCCACGGCATCCAGCAAAGCGGTTGAACCGCGCGCCGTGTAGGTGTTGGCATCCAGGTCGGGCACCTCTTTGATGGGAAGGTTCTCGTAAGGCACTTCATATTGATCATCGAACAAGACGAGAGTCAGGCTGGCGTCATCTCCTTCCGCCTTTTGTTCGCGGACGAATTCATTGAAGCTGGCGATGGCGCTTTCGGCAAGGTGTTGCATGGATCCGGAACGATCCAGGACGTAGGCGATCTGGGTTTGTTGGTTTTTCATGGTGATTGCTGTTTTGGGGTTTGAGGAGGTTTGAAATGCGGTTGAGTTCGTGCCCACCTGATGGGGAAGCGATGCCCGAAGGCGCCTCATGGAAAAAGGCAAAACTCCTTTGATCAGCCAGACTGGCAAACCCGCCACATTACAGACCGCTGAGACCACGACGCTGCCGCCGGTCTCGCGGTTATCCTAAAAGTAGACGCGCTCGTGGGATAAATCTTCAATCAGCTTGGCCCATGGTGAGAGGCTTGGTCACTGCAACCCGGTTGCCAGGAGCCATGGCGAGTCGCTTCCAGCGCCCTGCGGGCTGGAGTCGATCTCTGCAAGAATTGAAGCAATGGAGGCGGAGAGGAGAGCTGAGCAAACCTTCGCGCCTTGGTTTGATCGCTTCTATTGTTGAACGGCAGCGCCCTTCTTTTCCGCCACATGCGCCTCCAATGCCTGCTGAAAACGCTCCCGAATTGGGCCGGAAGTATGCCCCATTTTCGGTTCATTGATCATGCGCTTCGGTCCGGGCAACGCGTTGAATGCGGCGTAAACACTGGTCGGAGGACAGGTGCGGTCGATGAAGCCAACGCTCAAAATCGCGTCAGCCTTGCAGCGCGTGGCGAAGTTTACGGCGTCGATGTATCGACTCGCTTCGAGCGCCGCAGGCTCCGGTTGGCCGTTCTCAAGCAGGGGCACGATCTTTGGCCAACCGCTGATCCGGTTCGCTTTCATCCCGCTGTGGTCGCAACCCGCCGGAACGCCGGACGCGATGAACGTCACCCGTTCGTCAACGCCGCCTGCGGCCAGTGCCTGAAGTCCGCCTTGACTGTGGCCCACCACCGCCATGACCGTGCCGTCCCATTCCGGCCGTGAGGTGAGGAAATCGATCGCGCGAATCAGCCTGACAATCATCCCACGGAAATAGATGCTGTCCCGGCTCTCGCGACCGTCGTGACGATAAGTTCTCAACGCGCCAGCCGCCAATTCCTTGTAGAACTCAGCAGATTGGCCATTGGGAATGCCGTGCGCATTGATATCCATTGAGAGAAACCCCATCCGTGCGCCATGGGTCGCGGTCGGCAAGCTTGAACTCCTCACGCCAGCTCCGTGGACCCAAAGAACGGCGGGGAGCGATTTCGGCGCCGCATCTCGTGGTTTCGCAAAGTAGCCCGAAACCGGAGGACCGTCCGTTTCGCATTGAATGTTGATATCGACCGCCTCGATCCCGTGATCGGCGTCCGGGAGCACGACCGGTTCGGCCGTGAACGTTGCCGGCGATTTCGCCAGCTGGGCTTTTTGCGCGAGCCAGAATTCATCGAAATCCTCGGGAACGGGTAGGCTCATCGGAATTTTGGTTGGCGAGACTCCTGCGCCCCCGTAGGCCGTGACCTTCTTTTCGTCCGGCCCCTCAAAAGTTGCCTTTACCAGGAGGAAGCCGGGTTGATTCAGTTTCCCTTTCACGACCACATACTTCTCGCCGTCCAGACTGCGCTCGCCTTGATCCAACGTTTCGTGCCCATCGAGGCTCAATGTCCAATGGATCTTGCCCCAATCGAGTTGTTTCTCACCGTCACGCGCCGTAATCGTGAAGGTGATCTCATCATTCTCACGATACAGGGCATCCTTTCGATCGGTTGAGACTTGAACGGTGATGGAGGCGAAGCAATTCGCGACTCCGCAGATGAAGGCGATGAACGTAAGAAGGGGACTTTTTTTCATGGAAAGACAGGGGCGATTTTTCGTGACACTACACTTCTGGAAGGACAGTTCACGCGGAATCCAGGGGCCATTCTTTAATCCCTCTTTCACCTTTTCAACACCTCTCAAGCTGCAATACTGGATTCATGAATGCTACGTCCCTCACGTGTGCCGTTTTGCTTACGGTTGGCGCCTTCGGAGTCAAAGCCCAGAACACCAACCAACCTGCCGATCCCGCTCATCCTCCGATGCAGCTTTACTACATAGAGGACGAACAAGCCCAGATGCCGGTGTTCGCCATCCGTGGCCCTGTCGGTTGGAACCTCGAATCCCAGGTCCAGTGGAACTTCAACAACAACGTTGTGCCATGCATCGCCGGAGCGGCGCTTACTGATCCGCAGGAAACGAAGCGGTTGCAGTTCTTTCCCGAGCTCACCTGCTATTGGCTCACCGGCGACGCCGCCCTCAACAGGCCCGGCCAGATGAACATGGGCATGCTCAATGTCGCGCCAATGGAGCCGAAGACCGCCCTTGTTGAAGCCGTCACCAAAATCTATCAACCCAACGTTCCGGGATTCAGGATCACCGGCGTCCGAATTGTTCCCGGCCTCCCCGCGATACTCGGCCAGGCCGGTCCCAATGTCACCGGCATCGGACTGCGTGCGGAATTCCCTTGGGAAGGCAAACAGATGGAGGAAGAAATTTACGCTCTCCACGCCATCGGGTCGGCCACCATGCGCGGCGAGGCCGGAGTCACCACCCAGACCACCTGGGGACTCACCAGCGTCCACGCATTCATCACCGAGGCCGGAAAAATGGACCAAAGCCGCAGCATGTTCACCTACATGGTCCGCTCCGGCACCGCGAATCCCGCCTGGGTCCAACTACACCAAAACGTTAAGCAACAGCTGGATCAGCAATTCCGCCAGAACCTCATCGACAACCGTCGCGCCCGCGAAGCGATCATGGCGCAGAGTCGCGCTCTCGCCGCCCGCAACGAAGCCTTCCGCGCCAACATCATGGAGCGCCACCGCGCAGCGATGGACACCACCGCCCACAAGAGCTTCATCGCCGGTATCCACGGCGGCGGGTCCTCCTCATCCGGCGGCATGTCGTCCCATGAGAAATATATCGACGCCATCCACGATCGCGAGACGTTCCACGACTCCTCGACCGTCACAGGCACCTCCCAACACGGTTACGCCGATCACCATTGGTCAGATGGCTGGGGGAACTATATCCACACCGACAATCCCAACGTCGACCCGAACATCGGTTCCTCCGTCCAGTGGCAGCAGTTGACGCCGGTGCAATAGAAAACGCCCCCACTTACCATGTCGCAATCGGGAGGGGCAAAAAACCCTTCAGAAGGGCGAAGTCAGGATGCAGAAGACCGGTTCGTGATCCGAGGGGTATCGACCGTCCTTCCCCCGATAGCGGTCGATGCCGGCGCTGAGGATGGTCCAATGATCGGAGCACAAGACCCAGTCGATGCGCGCGTTGCCCGGTCTCAGTCCAAAGCCGGTGAAGGTGATTTCGTTGGGTAAATCTTGGTTCGGGTTCGCCGTCCTGAAGGTGTCTTGATAGCCCTCGTTCGGATCCGTCAGCGTGGTGTAAGGGGCGCTACCTTCGCCGCAGTTGAAGTCTCCCGTGATCACGACGGGAGTCTCACCGGCGATGGTCGCCAGTTGGCTGCGAATAAGCTTTGCCGATTCGGCGCGGGCGACGGAGCCCTTGTGATCGAAATGCGTGTTGGCGTAAAGAAGCTGTTTGCCGCTCGCCTTGGATCGCAACTTCACCCAGCTGGCGATTCGCGGGAGGCTGGAATCCCAACTGATCGAACCGACTTCGTCTGGTTTCTCGCTCAACCAGAACGTTCCCTCGTCGACGTTCTCGAACCGATCGCGACGAAAAAAAATCGCGCAGCTTTCCCCGCCGGGGCCCGGTGTTCTCGAAACGGAATAGACCGCGTATTCCGGCAGCTTCTCGGCCAGGTATTCGACCTGGAAGTCGATCGCTTCCTGGAGCCCCAACAGGTCGGGTGCACGCTGTTGAATCGTCTCGATCACGATATCACGGCGATGCGGCCATGCGTTGTCCCCGTCTTTCGCCGTTCCATAGCGGATGTTGAACGACATCACGGAAATCTCTTCAAAATTGACATTGGCAGCAAACGCATTCGTTAGGGCTGACAGGCACAGGGTGAGGGAGAGCAGGAGGGATTTCATGAGAGGCAAAGAAAATGGGAGAAAGGGACGAGGCAAAGTGGGGAACGCTTTGTCGAGAAGAACGCGTCAACGCCATTCCAGAGAACGCTTCTCGCCGTGTTGGGGATGATCCGGGTTGAGCGCGACGAGTTCGAAGTGTCCCCCGGTCGTTGAAAAGGTCGCGCGGACCCAGCCGTTGGGACGGGAGTCGTCAAAGACGTAGGCGGTTGGCGGGAGATTGACGTGGTGGATGCCGTCCTTGCCGGTTGAAGTTTCCCAGCGGTGGCTGTGCCCGTAGACGTAGGCCTTGGCGGCTTTTCGTGGTGCGAGGGTTTGAAGCAGATCCTCGGTGTCGATCAGTCCGGTGATCCGGGGAGGTTTCTCGTCTGGCGCGGAACTCTTGGTCACTGGTTGGGGGTAGTGGTGGCCGACGAGGAGGGACGGCTTGCCGGGATTGCGATCGAGGTGCGCAGCGATCCAGGAAATTTGCTCGGCGCCGATTTCCCCTTCGACCTTGTTCACGAATCGGAGCGAGTCGAGCAGGACGAGATTCACGGCCGGAGTTTCGATGATGGTGCAGTGCTTGCCATCTACCGGTGAGTCGCTGACCTGGGTGAGCGTTTTGGAGAGAACGTCGCGGTCGTCGTGGTTGCCGAGCGTCAGGTGAATGGGGAGCCCGGCCTCGCGAAGGGGCTCGAGTATTCCAAACAAGGTCTCGTAGTCACCCGGTTGGCCGTTGTTGTAGGCGCAATCGCCATCGATCACCACGCCGGAAAGCGTGTCCTTTTCCGCGACGACCTGCTCGACAACTTTGGCGAGGTTGCCCGCCATGTTCGCTCCACGGGCCTCGTGCTTCGCATCCGCGGCAATATGGGTGTCGGCCAGGAGCGCCCAGGTTTCCGAGGCGTCGGGACTCGACGCACGAGCGGCAGGGGTGAGCAGGAGGGCCGAGGTGCCTTGGAAAAATCGGCGGCGGGAAAGGTTGTCGAGGTGAAAGGGCATGAGAGGCAGGCTGTGTTGCTGTTATTGATTCGTGAAGGCCGCAGTGGGCCTCCGTCGCGTTCGTTGCCTATCTCACGGCCCGGTGGAGGCGCGACTATCAGGCTTTCGCTCCTGCCGAAGCCAAGTAGGAGACGGTGGGTTTGTTCCTCGGAAACGGTTTCCGGTCTTGTTGTCTGGGGAGATTTCGGCATTCTATGCGGTTCACCCATGTTTAGGAACCCCCTGGAAACCGATCGCCTGTTGCTTCTCGTCCTTCGGCTGGGAACGTTTCTATGCTTCGCGGGCTGGACCTGGGTGCATTTTTATTGGCAGGGACCGTACGGCGTTCTCCTATGGCAGGAAGCGACCTTCTCGCTGGCCGAGCGCTGGGGCGTCAGTTGGGAGGAGTTCGTCGGCACCGGAGCCAATGACGGGCTCGTGCAGCAATGGAGCGGACGAATTGGTTGGCTCTATCTCTTCAGTTGCATTCTCTCTTTCACGGTTCGCCGCACGTCACGTTGGCAGATGGCCGGTCTCTTGGGTGGCGCGGGGTTGCTCGCGATTCTCGCTTACGCCAAGTTCGTCTCGGCTCAGCGCCAGTTGCCGATGTTGGTCGAACATGGCGGGCAGGTCCTGATGCCAGTCCTGCTGGTCGTGGGATTGGTCTTCGGTGTGCGGCATCGGGTTACGATCCTTCTTGCGGTGATCGCGCTGATCCTGACCTTCGCGGGCCATGGCGCCTACGCACTGGGGTGGCCTTGGCCGACCCCGGCAAATTTTTCCGGGATGACACGGGTGATTCTCGGCGTCGATGCGGGAACGGCGAAGACGCTTCTCGTGGTCGCGGGGATTCTCGATCTCGTGGTCTGTGTCGGCATTCTCGTTCCCGCCATGCGTCGACCTTGCGCTTTTTATGCCGCGACGTGGGGCCTTTTGACGGCCCTCGCCCGACCGGTGGCGGGTATGTCGCTGGATCTGAATTACTGGGGAAGCGACCAATACCTGCACGAAGCCGTGCTCCGGGCACCCCATTACCTGATCCCCCTCTACTTGTTTCTGGTCTGGCGAAAGTCCGAACCGGAAGGGACTGGTTAAATCTTTTGAGTGACAGATTCGCAACCCTGCGATAGTACAGATTCCCCTCGAAAAACCCATGAAACTCCCACGATTTTTCTCGATCTGCTGTGCGGCTCTCATCGCTGCCGGAACCGTTTACGCCCAGCAACCGGACAAAGGTAACGCCAAGGAAACCCCAAAGAAAAAGAGACGCGCGGTGCTCGCCATTCCCGAGGTCGAGGCGAAAGACCAGATTTGCTTTGCGCTCTACACCGTGCACGATCAGACCCTGAAGCTGACCGCCCAGCTCTACCCGATCCCCGACGGTGCGCCGCGGGAGGTTCGTTTGGAAATCGAGAAGGACGGCGAATGGAGTGAAGTCGCGAAAACCGAAGTGATCGAAAAAGGCTGGACGGCGCCGTTCCGGGTCGATGACTGGGATGATTCCCAGGCTTCCAAGTATCGCGTCGCTCACGGGACCGAAGCATTCTACGAGGGAACGATTCGCAAGAACCCGGTGGACCAGGAGGAGATCGTCGTGGCGGGCTATACTGGGAACTCCATCCATCCGGCGCACGGCGGCGACATCTCCCGGCAGGATTTGATCGACAACGTGAAGCGGGTCGATGCCGACGTGCTGTTTTTCTCCGGCGACCAGGTTTACGATCATCACCGGCACTACGCGGCGTGGTTGAAGTTCGGTCGGGATTTCGGCGAAATCATCAAGGATCGTCCCACGGTTTGCCTGCCGGATGATCACGACGCCGGTCAGCCCAACTTGTGGGGCGAGAGCGGCAAGGTATCGACGCTTCCGGGCGCTGCGGATGGCGGCTACATTCAGCCCGGCGAATACGTGCAGGAGGTCGAACGCGCCCAAACGAGCCATTTGCCCGACCCGGTTGATCCTGAGAAAATCGGGCAGGGGATTGGCGTGTATTTCACCAATCTGAACTGGGGCGGCATCGACTTCGCCGTCCTCGAGGATCGCAAGTTCAAGACCGGTCCGGCCGGTCGCGTTCCCAAGCAGGGGCCGCGTCCTGACCATATCCGAAATCCCGAATACGATCCCGCCAGCGTTGATGTCGAGGGAGCAATTCTCCTCGGCGAACGCCAGCTGGCATTCCTCGATGAGTGGACTCAGGACTGGAGCGATGCGGAGATGAAGATGGCGCTCTCCGCGACGATTTTCTGTGGCGGCGCTCACATCCACGGGAATGCCGATGGCCGGCTCCACGCCGACATGGATTCCAACGGCTGGCCGCAGACGGGCAGAAACCGGGCGCTCGCTGCGCTGCGGAAGGGATTCGCCTTTCACTATGCTGGAGACCAGCACCTCGCCACGATCTTTCACCACGGCATCGACGAGCATCGCGACGCGATCTGGTCGTTCTGCGTGCCGTCCATCGCCAATCTCTACCTTCGTTGGTGGGAACCGCTCGAGCCCGGTGCCAACCGCGAGGACGGGGCGCCCGCATACACTGGCGATCATCTCGATGGATTCGCCAACAAGGTGACCAACTATGCCGCGGCCAACCCGGAGAAAAAGCCGGCGGGGAACCTGCTCAACACCCGGGCCGCAGGCTGGGGACTGGTGCGGCTCAACAAGGAGACTCGCGAGATCACGATGGAGTGCTGGCCGCGCAACGTCGATATTACCGATCCTTCCGCCGAGCAGTATCCCGGTTGGCCACTGACGATTTCGCAGTTCGACAACTACAATCCTCCGTCTTGGGGAAAACTCGGTGAGCTGACTTTCGACGTTGAGGATCCGGTGGTGCAGCTGGCCGATGCCGACAGCGGCGAGATCCTCTACACGGTCCGCGTCAACGGGAAGTCCTTCACCCCCGGCGCGCCGGAAGGAAAGACGTTTGTCGTCAAAGCCGGGGTGGATGCTCCCGACACCGTCGTTTCAAAGGGAATCAAAACGGGGAGCGAGCCGATCTCGGTCACTTTGAACTAACCGGACCAGAGCGCGGATCAGGCGAGCGGTGAGGCGGCGCCGGGCATCCCTTCGGCATTGGCTCGCGCCATGTTGTGGCCATGACCCGGCGCACTCCGAACATCCCCCGCGAAAGAAGCTGGCTGCGCAGCTTTACCAGGAAGATCGAGAAAGATTTTCGATCGATGGGAAGATAAGACTTGATGGATGATAAGGACAACTCTCACCTTTCCAGCGAAGACTTCGCAGTTCTGTATTCGCAGACGCATCTTAGCTTGCTGCGCTATGTGATGACGCTGATTCCAAATCGGGCGCAGGCGGAGGATGTGGTTCAGGAAACGGCGCGGGCCCTCTGGAAAAAATCCTCAGAATATGATCCGGAACTACCTTTCTGGCCGTGGGCGAAAAAATTCGCTTACTTCGAAGTGTTGCGGCACCGGAAACGACAGGCGATTCGGGGAAAATACTTCTTTTCTGATGAGCTAATCGAGACTTTGGCCGAAGAACGGGACCACGCGGAACCGGTGCTGGAAGAACAGCGGGCCATTCTCTCGCAGTGCCTCGAAAAACTGGATGGCCGGGCCCGGGAATTGATTGTGCAACGATACAGCCGCGAACGAACCTTGGACGAAATTGCTCGCGAACAGAATCGATCGGCAAATTCGCTCTATCTCATGATGCACCGGATTCGCAAAAAACTGATCGAGTGCGTCAATCGCGCCCTCCATGCGAGTGAATGGGAAACCAAATTCCCAAAACCATCATGAAAAGGCCCGAACAGTTCGAACGAGGCTCGGAGCTGATTGCCAAGGTATTGGATCAATCCGTTTCGGAAGCGGAGTTTGGCGAGTTGCAGCAATTGCTGGAGGAAGACGGGGCCCTCCGGCACGTTTACATGCAGATGGTAGATCAGGAAGTCGAGTTAGGTTGCTGTGGTTCAACAATCTCCAACAAAGTCCGATTGTTTCCGCCTCAGCTAAGCCGATTCGTGCTCGCCGCTGCGGCATTGGTACTAATTTCGTTGCTGGTTTTTGCGCTGTTTTCTCTCTATTCCCAAAATGACGACGTTCAGATTGTCGAACCGGAAACTGAAGATCCGCAACCATCCGAAACGATTGTCCGCTCGCGCCCCCCTCGCGATGTTCCCCCGGCTCCAGCAATTTGGGCGGCCGATTTCGAAAATGGTATCCCACCTGGCTGGGAAGGCGAATTTGTCACCACCGGCCTGCCGGAAGGCTCGCGAGGAGCGATCCGGACGATTCCCAAAAGTCAGGATGGCCGCGAATACCGGCAACTTCTCCCGCCCGCGTCGTGGGCGCCGGGCCATGTCCGGATCGGCGCAAATACCCACCTGCATCTCACGCTAAAAGTGGAACAAGCCGCCGCCTACGACGTTTTCATGCTGACGCATGTGCCAAATCCGGCGAGGAGCGAGCTGCAACTTTACAAATTCGGCGAAGCGGTGTTGTGGGAAGGCGAGGGCCAATGGCGTCGCTTGTCGATTCCCCTGAAATGGTTCGCCTGGAAAGATCAGGCAACCGAAACGTTCGTGGAGGATGACGCTTTTCCCGAAGCGGGAGAAATCGCCTGGCAATTGTTTATCAGCTCCTCGGATCCGGATTTCAAAGTGGTGATCGACGAATGGCGAGTCGATGACATTGGGACCGGCGAGGTGGTCGTCGGGCTCGTTAATTGAGGCCGAATTCAAACGCCAGTCTAACGTATTTCCTTGCCCGACGAAACCGCGGGAACAGGAGCGCTTCTGCGGAATTTCGCAGGTTTCCGCACGTTCAGAAGGAGCGCCCCCGCAACGCCAAGGCCCATGACCGTGAAACAGAGCACCTCTGCGCTGACGCCGAGCAGTGCCAGCCCGAAGGTCGGAGCCACGATATTCGCGCCGGACCACATCACGCCCATCATCCCATTGTAACGGCCACGCATTTTTTCCGGCGCCAGGTCCGAAACGTAGGCGCCTTGAATCGGCAGCGAAACCATTTCGCCAATCGTGAACACGGTCATCGCGAAGGCGAAACCGAGACCGGTGGTCATCCAGGCGTTGATTCCGAAGCCGAGTCCGGCGACCGCGGTTCCCAAGCCGATCATGAGCGCTGGGGTGAACCGCCGTCCCAATGCGCTAAGCGGCATTTCGAACAAAACGATGAGAATTCCGTTCAGCGCCATGATCAATCCGAACAATTTCGCAGAATGCCCGCGATCCTGGATGAGCACGGCAAACGAAGTGTTCCACTGGTTGTAAATCGTGGCCAGAATCAGAGTGTTCAGGCACAAAGCAAGGAATTGGCGATCGTGCACAATGTTGCGAAAAGCCGGAATCCATCCGCTTTGCTCCTTCTCGGTTTTCTCGCCGGCGGGCAGGCATGTCACCGTGACGATGCCGAAAATCCACGACGTGGCGGCATCGATCACGAACAGCCAGACGAAGCCGATTTCCGCGAGGAACCCAGCGGCAGTCATCCCTAGAGCCCAGCCGAAATTGATCGCAAATCGCAGCACTGCGAACGCGGCGACACGCGATTCGCTCGGCACGAGATCGGCGACCAACGAGCTGCTCGCCGCGTGGTAGAATCCGCGAACGGTTCCATAGCAAGCCGTCACCAGGCACAATGGCCAGACCGCTCCCGTTTTTGTTAGGTAGAGAGAGAAAGCATAGGTCAAAAGCGTGAACGCGCCCGATCCAAACATCGAGATGCCCATGGTGCGCCTCCGTCCGATCCGGTCGGCCAAATAGCCGCCCAATCCAGCCCCGGCCAAACTGCCGAGCCCGAAGGCCCCGATCGCGATCCCCGCAATCTCTTTATTGACCCCGTTCGAAGTGAGGAACAAGACTAGGAACGGAACCACAAACATCCCGAACCGGTCGATGAAAACACCTCCGGATAGAATCCAGATGGGTCGCGACAGGCTTTTGATCTCCTGGACAAACGTGGTTTTTGGCGTGGTCATGCGGTAATTCCCCGCGCGATTTGTGCTATGGCTGTTTAGATAGAACGAAAAAGCCCTGCTCGTCGCGAGGAGGAGCAGGGCTTGTGAGAAATTGGAAAGCTATCGTGTAAAAAATCTGGCTTAATTCTCGAAAAACCCTGCTCCGGGGCGGTATGGCTTGCGGCCTTTCACCATGAACCATTCCATCCCCTGACCATGCGCCGAATCGGCGGATAGCTTGGAGGCTAGGAAGGTGTTGGCCTGGCAGAGGTTCATTCGGATTGAATTGTCTGACAATTCGCCCAGAACTTCGAATTGCAACTTCGAAATCGGTCAATTTGAATAAGAACTCCGAATTTTTCTCGAAAGATTTTCGGATTCGGGTGGAATAAGGATGAAAGAACTCATTGCCGTGATGAAAGCCCCGACGATTTCCCGAAACCAAACTCTCTCCCGCCGAACGGTGCTTCGCGCCGCTGGAACAACGCTTTCCCTGCCATTTTTTGAAGCGATGGTGCCGGGATCGGCGCTGGCTCAAAGCGCAACCGCCACGATTCCCCCGCGCATGGCATTTCTGGCCTACGGGATCGGAATGAACATGCGTCAGTTCTTTCCCGATGGCGAGGGGCCCGATGCCCAAATGGGCCGGATTCTTCGTCCGCTGGAGCCTTTCAGGTC
The DNA here is from genome assembly GCA_963977015.1 of uncultured bacterium. Taxonomy (GTDB): domain Bacteria; phylum Verrucomicrobiota; class Verrucomicrobiia; order Verrucomicrobiales; family DEV007; genus JBCDHN01. The sequence continues at coordinate 542,971 of CAXBMO010000001.1, forward strand.
ACAATTTACCGCGCTGTCAGGAACCTGGCTGGAACACGGTGGCGGACACCAAGGCGATTACACGATCCTGACCGGTGCGCCCGGCAAGACACCGTCGGGAATCGTCAACTCCATCTCGGCGGATCAGGTCGCGGCAAAGCATCTCGGAGCCGAAACGCGCTTTCCTTCGCTCCAGCTTTCGATTCGCCGCGGCACGGGATATGGCGGAAGTCTGGCGACACTTTCGTGGAACGAGCGAGGAATCCCGTTAGCCGCTGAAAACGATCCTCATGTTGTCTTCAACCGGCTTTTCGGCGTAGAAACGGCGCGCCAACAGCGTGATCGCGATGAAGCTTTCCGGCGGCGAGGTTCGATTCTCGATCTCGTGATGGGGCAGGCGAAAAAGCTAGAAACCCGCGTCAGTGGCGGCGACAAGGAGAAACTGGATGAGTATCTGACGAGCGTTCGCGAAGTCGAGTCTCAGCTTCAACGCAACGTTGATTGGTCAGAGAAGCCCAAGCCGGACGTGAAGCTGGACGGCCTGGGAGATTACACGCGCCCCTATCACAGCTACACACAGGGATTCGAGTACGCCACCTGGATGAAGCTGATGTACGACCTGATGGCGCTGGCATTCCAGACCGACTCTACCCGAGTCATCACGTTCATGGTTAGGTCCGAAGGCGGCGAGATTTTCGACGTCCACGGGGTATCGAAGAACTTCCACGCCCTCACCCATCACGGGAACGATCCCCGAAACCTGGATGAGTTGGCAAAGGTCGATGAAATCAACATGGGATTCTTCCGCGGACTGCTGGAACGCTTACATTCGATTCAGGAACCAGACGGAAAGTCGTTGCTCGACCGAACCATGCTGACGTTCACCAGCGGAATGGGAATCGACCATTCTCGGGATCGGCTGCCCACGGTGTTGTTCGGCGGTTCCGGTCTGGGAATCCAGCACCAAACCCACCTCCAGCTTCCTGACAACACACCCTGCGCGAACGTCTGGCGAACGATGCTGGATCGCGGTAGTGTTCCGGTCGATGACGGCTTTCAGGATTCTACGGGCGTGGTACGCCAACTTCTCGCTTGAACGCATGATGAAGCGCCTTTTCAAAATCGCGATCACGTTTGGGGCGACGGCATGCCTGACAGCCCAAGAGCCAAGCCTGACCGACACCGCAGGGAACGAGATGAGGCTGGTTCGCGAAGGTCATTTCGTCATGGGTTACGTCCATTACCGCGAAAAAATTGGATCCTGGTTTGGTGAAGATCACATCGGCGGGATCCAGGCTCAGGACGAGCAACCGGCCCATCCTGTCATCATCACCAAACCGTTTTATCTGGCGGCGCGAGAAGTCTCCGTTGGGCAGTTTCGGCGTTTCGTCGAGGAAACCGGTTATGTTACCACCGCGGAAAAATCCGGCGATGGAATCACCGGCTGGCTCGGCGACGCTGCATCCGACCGGCGAAATCACGGCCGGAAGTTCGAGCGGTTGGCTGAGTTTACGTGGAAAAATCCGGGATTCGACCAAACGGACGATCACCCAGTCGTTGGCGTAAGCTGGAACGACGCCAAGGCCTATTGCGACTGGCTGAGTGTGAAGGAAGGTGCCACCTATCGCCTCCCAACCGAAGCGGAGTGGGAGTATGCCTGCGCAGCCGGTTCCACGACGTTCTTCGATTTTGGCGACCGGCACTTGGGAGAATTGAACCGCCACGCCAACTACGGGGATTCGACGCTGGAAGACGCCTTTGCCCAAACCGCCTCGCTTCAGTGGTATGTCGGGGGACCGGAAGACGGCGCCGTGTTTACCAAGGAAGTAGGAAGCTACCTACCCAACGCCTGGGGCTTTCACGACATGCACGGAAACGTGTGGGAGCTCTGCCAGGATTTCTATCACGATACCTACTTCAACCGTTACCGCCCGAAAGGTGATAATCGCCGTCCCTACGGGCGCGATATCGATCCGGTGAATCTCGACGAACCCTGGAACGATTTCGGCAACTGGCGCGTCATCAAGGGCGGCTCCTGGTACGTAGCGCCTGTTTTGTGTCGCCGGTCGGTTCGCAGCTATTTCGAAGAAAACGACGGGGCGTGTTATATCGGATTCAGAGTGGTTCGCGAGGCCGAAGGGCCCTTGGTCGATCGAGCCTTGGAACAACACGATCGACATGAAGCAGCACGCGCCGCGATCGAGGCTATCGACACGATCGATTGGTGGAGAGCGTTTAACGACGATCTTACGATTCGACTGCGAATCAATCAACCGCCACCGGACGGGATCGCAGAGCACCTGCCTTTCGTTCGCCGGGTTTCGGCCATTGAATGGAGCGCCCATGGACAGGCCGATCCGCAAGTCGTGGCTGCGATCGCGAAAATTCCGGATTTGCGGAGTGTCAGGATTTACAATCCAGGTCTCGGCGTTCCCGCTGAAGCCTATGATGCTTTCGGCCAACTGAAAAACTTGGAAGAATTCATCGTTAATGACAACTCCACGATGACGGCGGATCAACTGGCATCGTTCGGATTTCTGGAGAATCTGCGTCTGCTAGGCTTGGGGAACCGCAATTTGACCTCCTCCAGCCTAGGTGCATTGGCAGGACGCAATTTTCCCTATCTGGAAGAGTTGCAGCTTCAATACATCCAATCCGATGGAACCGGATTGGCGCACTTTACCGGCGCTCCATTGCGAACGCTCTCGCTGCAGGCTCTCACCGACGCCGGGGCTCGCGAAGTCGGCAAGTTTCCGACTCTCGAGAGCCTTAGCATCTACGATCCTCGCATCAGCGCCACTGGTTTGGCGGAATTGGCCAGCTTGTCGAATCTGCAGCGCATCCGGCTTTCCAATTTGAGCGAGATAGCCGACGCGGACTTCGCGCCGCTCGAAAAGATGGTTTCGCTGATTTCCGTTGAACTCGAAGACTCGGGTGCCGGGGATTTGACCGCCGCGATCCTCACCAACTTGCCGCGATTGCGCGGATTGCGAATCGGGAGCCCCGCGCTGACCGACGAAGGCATGAGACACCTGGGCTCGATTGCGACACTCAATGAGACGCTCGACATCGCCGCCGAAGCACAAGTAACAGACGCGGGCCTTATGCATCTCTGGGCTCCGGATCGCCTAAACCGGTTGGTGTTGCGCCCTCGCCACGGAATTACCGGCCGCGGATTCAGCTCGTTGGCTGAAAACCTCGTTGGCCTTCGCTGGGTCGAGATTCACAGCCAGGATCTTACCGATGAAGGGCTGAGGTATTTGGGCTACCTGCCGAATCTGGAAGAATTAAAAGTGATTGGGACTTCCGATAGCGGTCCGCCAATCACGGACACAGGCCTGCTCGATCTCGCCGAAGCGCCAAAACTCCGAAAAGTCGAAATCCACGCCGTCGGACTGTCAATTACCGAAGCCGGAATTGCCGCGATGAAAGCAAAGCGTCCCAACCTCGAAGTTATTGTAAGGTCATGATGCAACGCGTTCTCTTTTTCGCCCTGTTCCCGGCAATCATTTCAGCAACGGAATTCAGTGCCGAAATCCGCCCCTTCCTCAAACAGCACTGTTACAAGTGTCACGGGGCGGAGAAACAGAAGGCCGATCTTCGGCTCGACACCCTAACCGATGACTTCAGCGATTCACGCACCGCTGCAGCTTGGATCGAAGTGCGCGATAATCTGAATCTCGGCGAAATGCCGCCTGACGACGAACCTCGGCCGGATGGAGATCAGTTGATCGCGGTTTCGCACTGGATCGCCAACGAGCTTCGAGCGATGCAGGCGCGTTCGAATAGCACAGATGGCCGCGTTTTGTTGCGCAGGCTGAGCCGGACGGAATACGTCAACACGGTTCGCGATCTTCTCAAAATCCGCGTAATTGAAGGGGACGGAACGCGGGAATTATTGCCCCCTGATGGTAAGCTGGAGGGTTTTGACAAGGTCAGCAAGGCGCTCCTGCTCGATCCCTCGCTCATGGACAGCTATTTCGCGGCAGGGCGGCAAATCGCCGATCGCGCGGTGAGGATTCGTCCGCCCCGGGTCGAACATCTGGCCCAACGCTACGAGTTCGAGACGATTCCCAACACCGGTGGTATCAATTACTTGGCTGATTCGCGTGCGGTCGATATCCTCGAAGACGGAATTTTACTCTACTCAGGCGGAGCCCGAACCGCAAACTTGCCGAAGCATCCCTACAACGATCAGCAGGTCCCGATTTTGGGCGAATACACGGTTCGCGTTCGCGCAGGAGCAGATCGCGGCGAAAAAGGAGAGCCCGTTTACGTCGAGTTGATGCGGGGACGCGGGTTGAGCAAACGCATTGAGGTCGAAGCACCGCTCGATGCGCCGGAAATCTACGAATGGACGGTCACGATCGATCCCATGGAGAATATGGAATGGCAGGTTCACATCATTCCGGGTAACCAGTTTCAACTTTACAATAGCCGCCCGGATCAATTGCGCCGGGAAGCGGAACGACTCGTACAGAGCGGAGATCCGAAAGAAGGATTCCGTCTGCGGGCTCAAGGCGAAGCGGAAGGCGGATTCGCGGATCGCCCCAATCCGGAAGCCTACGACAAAACGCGCGTTCCGAGGCTCTTTCTCGATTATTTCGAGATCGAAGGTCCGCTCAACGAATCGTTCCCGCCAGCCAGCACGCGTTACCTTTATCCCAATGGCTTTGAGGATCCCGGCAAACTCACGATCGACGACGCGCGATCGCTCTTTCAGCAACTGCTACCGCGAGCATTTCGGCGGCCGGTCCAGGAAGACGAATTGGCAGCGTGGACGGAGCTCGTGGCTCAAGAGATGGAGCTGGGCCATTCCTATCACGACGCACTCAAAACTGGCATTACCGCAATGGTATGCTCGCCTGATTTTCTGTTTCTGATGGAGCCGGATTCGATCGCGGTGACTCCGCCGCAGAAACCGCGTGGATTTTTCAGCCGAATCTTCGGTTCGAGCACGAAGGCGGAACCCGAACCCTCGAATGGCCGAAATCTGAACGATTTCGAACTCGCCACGCGATTGAGCTATTTCGTTTGGAGTTCGATGCCGGACGGCGAATTGTTCGACCTGGCGGCGAAAGGTGAACTATCCAATCCGGCGAATCTCGACGCTCAGGTAACGCGAATGCTAGCCGATCCCAAGGCGGAGGCATTGATCAATGATTTCGCGACCCAATGGCTCAAGATCGATGAATTCGAACAATTCAAGCCGGACGAGTCGATTTACCGCCACAGTTACTACGCACCCCGGTTTGCCGGCCTGACTGCAGACTTTGAGGAAGAAGCTCGCTCCTTCTTCCGCGAGATCCTGGCCAGGGATGAAAGCGTGCTCAACTTTCTCGATTCCGATTGGATCATGGCGAACGAAAAATTGGCGGCTTACTACGGGATTGATGGCGTTGAAGGCGAAGAGTTTCGCCGGGTTTCGCTGCCAACCAACTCTCCTCGTGGCGGCATTCTAGGCATGGGTGGTTTTCACCAATGGGGCTCAGATGGCGCCCGCACCAAGCCGGTCGAACGCGGCAAATACATTCTCAGCGTTCTCTTCAACGATCCGCCGGATCCGCCGCCGCCCAATGCCGGAGAAGTGGAGCCGAACATTCAGGGCGAACGTCTCACGGTGCGCGAACGCCTCCTTCAGCATCAGGAAATCGAGGCCTGCGCCGGTTGCCACCGAACCATCGATCCTTACGGGTTGGCGATGGAGAATTTCAACGTCGTCGGGCTCTGGCGCGACCGCCAAGACGGAGAGATCGAGCATTTCTGGTCGCACAATCCACCGCCGATCATCAATGAAGGCGCTCTTCCTAACGGAAAGGACTACGCCGGTTTTTCGGAATTCAAAGCGCTCTTGGCCGAGCAATCCGCGCGGTTCGAGCGAGGGCTGGCCGAGAAACTCATGATTTACGCGCTAGGTCGAAGCTTGGACCCGGCCGATGATGCGACGTTGTCTGCATTGGTCGCTGATATGAGCGAAAACGGACACACGTTGAGCGGCCTGATTCGCGGGATTGTGAAAACCGAGGCGTTTCGAACCAAGTAGCATTTTCCAACAGCCGCCCGATCAAGCTCGTCACCGGTGAGAAGTCTATTCGACTTTCGCGAGGTCCGCGATTACTGCGGCCAGAAAGCGACAGGCTTCTCCGCCCATGATGGCGCGGTGGTCGAAGGTCAAGGAGAGAGGGAGATGGCGACGCACGGCCGGTTTTCCTTCGTGGGCGACCACGGCTTCGTGGATTTTGCCGGCTCCGAGAATGGCTACCGTCGGCGGCATCACAATCGGGTTGGCAAAGCGACCGGCAATCATGCCGAAGTTCGACAAGGTGATCGTATGCCCGCGCAGTTCCTCTGGCGCGAGGCTGCGGTCTTTGACCCCTTTCCGTAGACGGGTGATTTCGTCGCGAATTTGCTGGGGGCTCATTTCCTGCACATCCCGAATGACCGGGACGAAGAGTCCGTCGCTGGTGTCGACGGCGATTCCGAGGTGCACGCTGGAAAGCAGGCGGCGACCGACGGACTCCGCGTCATACCAGGAGTTGAGCGAGGGTTCGGCTTGGCAGCCCTGGACCAGGGCACGGATCAGGCGGGCCGTGATGTCGGCGTCGGGCGCCCAGTCGTTGATATCCGCCTCGTCCATCACGGTTACCGGCACCACTTCGGCGTTGGCGCGCGCCATGTTCGCGGCCATGACCCGGCGGACTCCGCGAAGCGGTTCGAGGGGGCCGACCTCGGCAAAAATCTTGGCGACGCGCTCGATGTCGCCCTTGGTGATGACTCCGTTAGGGCCGCTTGGCGTGACCACGCTGAGATCGATCTTGTGACGCTTCGCCAGGGCGCGCACCGCGGGGGTCGCTTTGACCCCGGAGGACTTGCTTCCCACGGCTTCCGGTTTTTCCTCGACCACATTCGCACTCACTTCGACATCTCCGACCACCGTGCCTTTGTCGCCAGTGACGGCGTCGGCATCCTCCGCTTCAAATTCCACAAGGGTATTGCCAACCGGAACGATGTCGCCCGCCGCTGCGCACAGTTTCGCGATGGTGCCGGTAAAGGGAGAGGGCAGCTCGACGACGGCCTTGTCGGTCTCCACGGACACGAGCGTCTGGTCCACGGTGACGCGGTCGCCTTCGTTGACGTGCCAGGAAACGATTTCGCCTTCCTGGAGGCCTTCGCCGAGATCGGGGAGTTTGAATTTTTTCATTCGTAAGTGATGGTTTCTTTGGCTGCTGTTAGGATGCGTTCCACGGAGGGAAGGTAGGTTTTTTCCAGTTTGGCCAGGGGCATCACGACATCATAACCCGTGACGCGACGGACCGGCGCAAAGAGCGACATCAACCCGAGCTCGGCAAGATTGGCCGCGATTTCGGCTCCGAAACCGGCGCAGCGAGGGGCCTCGTGGATAATGACACAACGCCCGGTCTTCTCCACGGACTTGAGGATGGTGTTCATGTCGAGAGGCTTGATCGTGGCCACGTCGATGACTTCCGCCGAGATCCCTTCTTCGGCCAACTTGTCGGCGGCGAGCCGGGTCTCGTGCATCATCGCTCCCCAGCTCACCAGGGTGATGTCGGTGCCTTCGCGGTCGATGAAACACACGTCGAGCGGCATCGCTTCGCCGTCGTCCTGAACCTCCTGTTTGAACAACCGGTAGAGGCGAGTCGGTTCAAGGAAGATGACGGGATCGGAATCCCGGATCGCAGCGAGCAGCAAGCCGTAGGCGCGCAGGGGTGAGGACGGATAAACCACGCGAATCCCAGGAATGTGGGCAAAAAAGGCTTCGGGGCTTTCCGAATGATGTTCGGGCGCGTGAATCCCGCCTCCGGAAGGTGAACGGAGCACCATGGGGCACGACATGCGCCCCCGGGAACGGTTCCGGATTCGGGACGCGTGGTTGTAGACCGTGTCCATCGTTGAAAAGATGAACCCGGAAAACTGGATTTCCGCAACGGGTTTGTATCCGGAGACTGCCAGGCCATAAGACATGGAGCCGATCAGGACCTCAGCAAGAGGAGTATCGACAACCCTGTCTTCGCCAAATTTCTCGAGGAGACCCTGAGTAGCGCGAAAAACGCCGCCATTGACCGCGACGTCCTCACCTAACACGACCACTTTGGAGTCGTGCTCCATTTCATGCTTTAGGGCTAGGTTGATCGCTTCGACTAAATTGATTTCAGACATAAAGATTAAGGGGTATTGAGAACTTCTTCACGCTGTTCGGCGAGGGCGCCGGGGAGGGCTTCATAGAGGGAATCGAACATGGACACTGCCGGTTGCGGATCCATGGCTAGATAGGCTTCGGCTTCCTCCGCGGCTTTCGCGGTGGCCGCCTTTTGCAGGGATTCCTCGTCCTCCTTGCTCCACACTTTGGACTTCACGAGGTAGGTTTTTAGCCTAGCGATGGGATCTTCCTTCCAATGGCGGCTGACTTCTTCCTCTTTTCGGTATCGGCTCGCATCGTCCGCGGTGGTGTGGTCGGACATCCGGTAGGTCATCATTTCGAGCAGGGTGGGTCCCTCGCCTTCGCGAGCGCGATCCAGCGCGGAATTCATCGCGGCGGAGACGGCGACGATGTCATTCCCATCGAGTTGCTCGCTGGGGATGCCGGCAGCGATGCCTTTCTGGGCCAGGGTTTCAGCTCCGCTCTGCCGGTCGCGGCGCATCGAGATGGCGTATTGATTGTTGGCGACGACAAAGACCACGGGAAGTTGCCACGTTCCCGCAGCGTTGATCCCTTCGTAGAAATCGCCTTTCGAAGTCGCGCCGTCACCCAGGGTACAGACGGCGGCCCGGGTTCCGCCTTCGAGTTTCAGGGCGTAGCCCACTCCGACGGCATGACCGGCGTGAGCACCGATGGTCACGCAGATGGGCAGGTCGTGCTTTTGGTTTTGGTAGTCCCCGCTGCGTTCATCGCCACTCCAGTAAAGTAAGATTTCGCGCATCTGCACGCCGCGCCAGAACTGGGCGCCGTACTCGCGATAGCTTGGAATCAGAATATCGTCTTCGCGCATCGCTGCACCGATTCCGACTCCGATCGCCTCCTGTCCCAGCGAAGAAGCATAGGTGCCGAGTTGTCCGGTGCGTTGCAGCGCGATCGCTTTGGAGTCGAAGGCCCGGTTTTCGATCATCGCTTTGTAGAGCGGGATCAATGTTTTCGCATCGCGGAGCTGTTCCGGGAATTCCCTCACCGGCTCGCCACCGGGATCGAGGTAGCGGGTGTATTCTATCTTAAATTTGGCGATAATTGGCATAGTATATAAAATCAGGTTGGTTGGTTCTCCTTCGCCCAATGCGGTTCTCGTTTTTCGAGAAATGCGGCGATCCCCTCGACGGCTTCCTCGGAATTGCGCGCCACCAGATGCGATTCCAAAGCGGCATCGAGATCTTCGCGAATGCTGCCATAACCGCAGGCCAACAATTCCTTGGTTCTCGAAATCGCTTTCGGAGCGCCTTGGTGGATTTCCCGGACGAATTCGTCGGCGGATTCCTGCCCGCGCCCGGTTGGAACGACGCGATTGACCAGGCCCATTGCCAACGCCCGCTCGGCCGTGATGAGGCCCCCGCCGATCAACATTTCGCGCAAGTGTCGCTCGCCAATCTGACGTCGAAGAAATGTCGTCACCAAGGCTCCGACCAGCCCTCGTCTCACTTCGGGAAAACCGATTCTGGTTCCCTCTTCCGCGACGACGAAATCACAAGCGGACATGAGCCCGGCACCACCGGCAACGGCAGCACCGTGGACGATGGCGATCGTCACCACCGTGGCATCAGCCACCGCCTGTAGGGTTTCCGCGACGGCGCGGGCGGAGCGATGGCTTTGATCCGACATCGCTTCCGCGAGATCGAGACCGGCGCAAAATACCTTGCCTGCTCCCTGAAAAATGACCGCACGCACGCGGTTGTCGTCACCGCCGATTTTGGCCAACTCGGCCTGGAGTTGATCCATCATCTGCATCGACAGCGCATTGCGCTGCTCAGGGCGATTCAGCGTGATTCGCACCACGGTTGGCTCGATCCGCTCGACGAGGATGGTTGGGGTTTCAGAAGTCATTTAGAGTTCAAGTTCGAGTATCGCCTGTCCGAGTGCCTTGCCCTGGGAATCAACCCGCAGGGAACGGCTGCCGCCGCCGTCCAGCACACCATCAATCACAAAATTGAGGGCCAGGAGGTTGGGCACCTCGTATCGAGTCACCCTCCCGGGTCCCAGCGTCTTAAAAAATTCAGCGACCCTGGCCTCGGTCAGCTTTTCGACGAGGATCGGATAGTGTTCCGGTTCGCGGGCAAACACGGCCACATTAGCCGAACTCCCCTTGTCGCCGCTGCGGGCAAAGGCGATGTCACCTAGTTGGACGGGCTTTTGCTGATCGCTCTTCATGACACAATTTCCATCCGGGGCTTCACGTTTTCCCTGTCGATCAGGCAGGGCCAGTATCCAAATACGGGACGCACTTTCGGGCGGCCTGACGTATATCCGGTCACGCCTTGAGGACCGCTGGTCACCAGAGGCGCCACTTCTTTGGCGAAGGCGTCAGCCACCGCGCGGTCGGTGGAGAACACGGCCACTCGTAAGACACATTCCACCAAGTCCGTCCGACGCCCCATGGCGCCCCCGGTAACGTCTCCGGAGCCGATCACTTCCATCGCGGTGCGATCCGGCACGAAGCCTTTCCGCTCGATGCGCTCGATGAGCACTTCACCCGCGCGGCGCGCTTTCGCGACCGCATTGTTACCCACGATAACGAGCATGCCTTCAGCCCGAAAGCCATCATGCCAGGTGGCGCTGACTTTGTAGGTAACCGGCGGCGGTCCTCCGCGAGCGCCAGTGATCTTGATTCGATCTTTCCCCAGCTCCTCGAGATCGAGCCCGAGGAAGGAAACAGTCGCGTCGGGGCTCAGATATCGGCCGGGATCACCAATTTCGTAGAGAAGTTGTTCCTTGACGGTTTGCAAGCTAACCCGTCCACCAGTGGACTCCGCTTTCGTGGCGACGAACGAGCCGTCAGCCTCCATCTCAATGATGGGAAAACCGAGGTCGGCCTGACCGGGAACATCCATCCAGTCCGTGGAACAGCCGCCCGTCATCTGCGTGCCGCACTCGATCAAATGACCCGCCACGGTGGCTGCGGCAATTCGGTCCCAGTCGTCGGTCTGCCAGTCAAACGCGGCGATCGCGGCGCCGACGGTGAGACTGGGATCGGCGACCCGCCCGGTCACCACGATATCGGCGCCCGCTCGCAAAGCTTCGGCGACCGGCGTCGCGCCGATGTAGGCATTGGCCGTTCGCAGCCGATCGCGTATCGAATCGAAGGGCTCAGCGGTCTCCGTGTTTTTGAAGCTGGACGGTTCGCCGGACCGCAGCAACTCGAGAACATCGTCTCCGGTCACCACGCCCACATTCCGGTTCGCCAGCCCTGCTTCGTCGAGGATGGCGCGAATCTCCCGGGCACATCCAGGCGGGTTCAATCCACCCGCATTGGTGATGACCTTGACCGTTCCGCCCGCATTCCAAACCGGAAGCAGCGAGCGCACCACCTCCAGAAAATCCCGGGCGTAACCAGCGTCCGGATCGCGCTCGCGTTGGATCGCCATGATGGAAAGCGACACCTCGGCGAGGTAGTCGAGGGTCAGGAAATCGAGATCCGGGCAGGTCTCCACCAGCCTCGCCGCAGCCCCGGGTTGGTCTCCCCAGAAGGCTTGCGCGTTGCCGATTTTGATCTGTTTTTTCATCACTGGTCTAGGGTGAAAGTCCGAAACCTCGCGTTGGCCACCGCCGAGCTCGTCTCGGTGGGGCCCTGTTCAGTCACCAGATCAAAACCGCTGGCAATCCGCCACCACTGCGCTCGCCGCAGTGGTGCCATGTCCCCTTCTCCGGCGTCGCCGGGTGGAAAAAGGGGACATCGCTCGCCCCCGGCAAGCGGGGCCGGGGCGCTTTTGGCACAATTCATTCTGGTAGTTGAACGTGCTAACCCCCGGCGCAAGGCCGGGGGCGTGCCCAAACCTGTCTTTCGTGATTGGAAAAACCTGGAATTTGAGACTTTCACCCTATTTTAGACTTGGATAACTCCGGTATGAAATTTCCCTTCCGTCTTCGGTCGCGACACCAGTTCGAGGGAACGAATCAACGTCGCCCTCGTTTCATGGGGCTGGATAATCGCGTCGATCCATCCCCGCGCCGCGCCGTAACGGATGTCCATCTGCTCTTGGTATTGTTGGCGAACCCGCTCGCGGAGTTCTTCCAACTCGTCGTCGTTTTCGGCGGTGCTCGAACGTTTGAGAATGGCGAACAGCGTTTCGGAGGCCTGCCCGGCTCCCATCACGGCAAAATCGGCAGTGGGCCAGGCGAAGAGAAAACGCGGATCGTAAGCCTTGCCACAGAGCGCGTAGTTCCCGGCCCCAAACGAGCCACCGACGACCACGGTGATTTTCGGCACCACCGAATTGCTCATCGCGTTCACGAGCTTGGCCCCACTGCGGATGATGCCGGATGCTTCGGCGTCCTTGCCTACCATGAAGCCGGTGACATCCTGGAAGAAAATGAGCGGGATGCCAGTCTGGTTGCAGTCCATCACAAACCGCGCCGCTTTATCCGCGCTGTCGCCGTAAATCACGCCGCCGATCCGGACGCCTTTTTTGGACTTCGTGTGAGTCTTCTGATTCGCGACAATCCCTACCGGATACCCGCCGATGCGTGCGTAAGCCGTGATCAGACTTTTGCCATAATCAGCCTTGGATTCCTCGAACGAATCGGCGTCGACGACACATTCGAGGAGGTCGTGCATCTCGTATCCCTGGCGACGGTTCCCGCCCATCACGTCAAGGATTTCGTCCACGCGACGCCCGGGCTTTTTGACGGCAGCCCGGCGTTGGCAAACAGGATTTTCCGGCAACATGGCCACCAGCCTTCGAAGCCTGGTGAGACACGCCTCATCATCCGGTTCGTGAAAATCGACGGTCCCGCTCACCTCGGCATGCATCGTCGCGCCACCCAGTGTCTCCGCATCGACCACTTCGCCGATGGCAGCTTTGACCAGCGAGGGGGCCGCGAGGTAAAGACCGCTTCCCTCAGTCATGAGAATTTTGTCGCACAGCACCGGAAGGTAGGCTCCGCCGGCGACACAGTTTCCCATGATCGCCGCAAACTGAGGCAGGCCCGCCGCCGACATCACCGAATTATTCCGGAAAATCCGCCCAAAATCGTCTTCGTCAGGGAACACCTCATCCTGCAACGGCAGGAAGACCCCGGCCGAATCGACCAGATAAATCACCGGCAAACTGTTTTCAAAAGCGATCCGCTGGGCACGCAGCGCCTTCTTGACCGATTGCGGAAACATCGCCCCCGCTTTCACCGTCGCATCGTTGGCGATAATCATGCAGTCCCGGCCCTCGACCGCCCCGATCCCGGCCACCACGCCCGCGGCCGCTATCTCCCCCCATTCTTGATACATGCCCCAGGCAGCCCACAAACCGATCTCCAACCAACCCGCGTCCACGTCCAGCAATTGCTCGATGCGTTGCCGCGCCGTCAACCGCCCCAGCGCAGCCTGCCGCTTAATGCCGGCTTCACCGCCACCCTGGCGGAGGACACGCTCCTGCTCCAGCACCTCCCGGCATCGGGCTTTTAGGTCATGTTTTTCGTCTGTCATATCAGGGGTTTCAACCGCCAGCGGTTGGATGGGTCTCGCGTGACGAGATCCCACCAATCAAGCGTGAATCTGCATTCGTCGCGTCTGCGACTGATGATGTTAGCCGTGGGATTAATCCCACGGAAAGGCATGAAATAAGGCTTCGTCGCGTCAGCGACCGGTCAAGCGTCTTGGCCAATCGATTCCCAAGCGACGCGAACGGTCGCTGACGCGACGTCATCCATCTATCACACCAAACGTGGGTTAAAACCCACGCCTAACATGAACTGTCGCTACGCGACGCTAAATGGATGCCAGCGGTTGATAATTAGACGTGAACGGAATGAGTCTCTTCCGAAAAACTTTCGGCAAGAAATACGGTTCGCCGGGGCCGTCTGGCCGAACCGCGTTAACTAAACGCAGAGCTTCGGCCATCGGACTCCACGCGAGCTTGTCTCCGTGAAACCGCGATCATCAACCAGAATCGCACCGGATTACGTCCGCCCCGGGCTGGCCTCGTGCCGATCGAGCGATGATTCTCTTGGGCGGGAGTCAGAGCTCGAACGGGGGCAAATTTGTGAGGCTCCGTTCTGGTAGTTGGTCAAATAAACATGGCGTGGCCACTCTGAACGTGGACGAGTTCCAACGAGTCGCCAATCTGGATGTGATCGACGCTGGGAAGTATTCGTCTTAGAGGGAATGGCGCAAGGTTAAGCGGGCTCATCGGAAAATTTACCCAGGTCTCCACAGGGATTTATTCCCGTGGAACCGAGACCAACCACCAGACCAATTCAATCTAAATGCTCGCCCCGGCTGGCCTTGCGCCAGTCGAGCGCTGACCGTCAAAAACCAGATCGTGCGCCTGGAAGGAGTCAGCGCTCCACCGGCATGAAACCGGTGGTGGCGATTGGTCTCGGGAGATGGATCTGGTGGTTGATCGCGCACCCACCGGGGCGAGCCCGGTGGAGAGCTAAGTTGGTTAAACTTGCGCCATTCGTTTTAGGGGGGAGTCCTCCACTGAACTTGCGAAGCGATCCCATCTATTTTTGCGCTGACGCTAATTACCGGTCTCCCGGAAATTGCTGGATATCATCCTTCACGACCGGTTTTCCCTCGCCCTTGGCGACCGGGGATGTTTCGTGAATGTAGAAGTCCTTGTTGGGTAGGGTGTCGTTGTGATCCAGAACGGCTTGGGCGGCGGCGGACATGGTCTTGTCGGCGTTGTTTTTCAGTCTAGTGACGTTTTCGTGGTAGGCGTGCTCGGCGAGGTCGAGGAAATGGAGGGCGCAGGCCTTGTCCCGTTCGAAGAGCTTGCCGGATGCGTTGCTGTTGAGCTGGGAATCGAGCTTTGACAGCACGCAAGCCATGGCGTGCAGCCACATGGCGCCATCGCCGAGGCGGGCCTGGACGAGCTGCCGTTTCAGGATCTGATCCTTGAACCGCTGGCTGGCGAGCTTGAATTGGTGGTTGTGATCGGCGACCATCTTGGACCATTTGTCGGCATGCTCTCGGAGCGAGGGATGGATGTTGCTGATGTGGGGCTTGGGTGGTTTGATTCCTAGGAAAATCTGCGCGCCGAGGCCCATGGCTTTGAGCGAAATCTGCGGGTTGAGGGCGTTTTTTATGATCCGGGACAGGTTCGCTCCGACGGTCTCGGTTCCATCCCAAAACAGAGCCTGACGAATGGCCAGCATTTGCTCGGCAAGCTGCTTGCCTCCGTAGCCGAAGACGAACACTCGCATCACCTCGTTGGCTCCCTCGCCGATCTTGTAAAGCCGTGCGTCGCGATAGGCGCGCTCGACTTCGTTTTCGGTCATGTAGCCTTCGCCTCCCATGATTTGCAGGGCGTCGTCAATCACCTGCCAGCCATAGTGCGAGGCAAACACCTTGGCGACCGCGGTTTCGACCATGATGTCTTTCTCATCGCGGTCGAGCATGCCGGTGGTCATGTAGAGCATCGCGTCGATCGCGTAGCACATGGCGCCCATGTTGGCGATCCGATCCTGAACGAGCTCGAAGGCCGACAAGGGGCGCTCGAACTGGTATCTCGTCTGCGACCACTTCACCGCCTGCTCCATCGCGCCCTTGGCGGAGCCGAGAATTCCCGACGAGAGGGTGCATCTTCCGTAATTCAGACAGGTGAGCGCCACTTTCAGGCCTTGCCCTTCTTTATGCAGCAGGTTCTCTTTCGGGACCCTGACATTGGTAAAACGAATCCGGCCCTGCCAGGTGCCGCGAACGCCGCACTTGGAACGGTTTTTCTCAAAAATATCCACGCCCTCCATGTCCGGGGTGCAGATCAATGCCGTGACCGCCTTCGATACCCGACCCGTTTTGGGATCCACGAGTTGCTGGTTGCATAACACGGTGAACAACGCGCTGTAGGCGGCGGAGGTTGACCACTTTTTCTCTCCGTTGAGGATGTAGTGGGTTCCGTCCTCGCTGAGTTCGGCGCGGGTTTCCTGGCCGCCGGCGTCGCAACCCACGTTCGGCTCGGATAGACAAAAGGCGGAGAGGGCCGAACGGGCCATGATGGGAAGCCACTTCTTTTTCTGCTCCGCCGTCCCGAACAGCATCAATGCCTTGCAGCCGATCGACTGGTGGGCGGAGACGACCACGGAGGTCGAGGCGCAGGTCCGGCCGAGACGCTCGAGAACCCGGTTGTAGCTGGTGATGCTCAACCCCAAACCACCGTATTCCTCGGGAATCGTCATCCCCATGACGCCAAGTTCAAAGAGCCGGTCAATCGCGCTGCGCGGAATTTCCTGCTCGCGGTCAATCCGAATCGCGGGATGCTCGTTTTTCAGATAGTCATCCAGTTTCGCCAGCAAATCGTCGGCTTTCCGCTTCTCCTCTGGCGAAACTTCGGGGTAGGGAAAAATCAGATCTTCGCGGATTTTGCCCCAGAACAGGTTCTTCACAAAACCCATTTCGGCGGGTTCCGGCCCCATCACCATCTGGGTGTTTTCGAGCATCTTGCGATCTTCCTCGGAGATGTCTCTAAGATGTTTGAGATCGCTCATGTTTAAAGTTTTAGACGAAAACCAAGCCATAATCAGTGAACGAATTTCTCATGGGTGTCGGTAGTCCAATTTCGTGACAACCCTTTTCCCCGTCGCCATGAAACTAAAAGACAGCATCGTCCTGGTAACCGGAGGAGCGTCCGGTCTTGGGGCTGGCGTTGCCCGCAACGTCATCGAGCGTGGAGGCTCGGTCGTGATCGCCGATCTCAATGAATCCGCGGGAAAGGAACTCGCGTCGCAACTGGGCGAGCGCGCCCGATTCTCCCGTACCGACGTCACGAATCCCGATAGCGTGAATGCAACCCTCGATGTCACCGCACAGCTCCCCGGAACCTTCCGCGTCGTGGTCAACTGCGCCGGGGTTCTCGCAGCGGGCAAGGTCGTGGGCAAAGACGGCCCGCACGATCTGGAGAGATTCGCCAAGGTCATCGACGTCAATCTGATTGGCACCTTCAACGTGATCCGTCTGGCTGCCGCTCGTTTTGTGCAGGGAGAACCGGATGAGGAGGGAGAGCGAGGCGTCATCATCAACACCGCATCGATTGCGGCCTTCGAAGGTCAGATGGGCCAGGCCGCCTACTCCGCCTCCAAGGCGGGAGTCGCGGGGATGACGCTGCCTCTCGCCCGCGATCTCGCGTCGGATGGTGTCAGGGTCATGGCGATCGCCCCGGGGATGTTCGACACGGCAATGGTGGCCGGTCTGACGGACAAGGTGCGGGAGAGTCTCGCCGCCATGGTCCCTTTTCCTCCCCGTCTCGGACGTCCCGAAGAATTTGCGGCGCTCGCCATTCACATCATGGAAAACACGATGCTCAACGGTGAAGTCATCCGCCTGGACGGTGCCGTGAGAATGTCCGCTCGCTGACAAGGCCGATGAATGATCCCGTACTCTATGAAGTTCGCGATACCACGGGCGGCAAGTCCATTGGGATCGCGACTCTGAATATCGAAAATCGCCTCAATTCGACCAGCCTGGAGTTGGTGCGCAGTCTTAGTCCGAAGTTGGAAGCGTGGGCCAGGGACGATCAGATTGCCTGCGTCGTGATCCGCGGCGCTGGGGAGAAAGCCTTTTGTGCGGGAGGCGATTGTATCGACATGTATCACTCCATGGTCGAAGACCCGAGTCTGGAGAACCGCTACGCCCAACAGTTCTTTTCCGAAGAATACTCACTCTTCTATCTGATCCACGTTTACCCCAAACCCGTCATCACCTGGGGCAGCGGCATCGTCATGGGCGCCGGTCTCGGATTGATGTGCGCCGGCAGTCACCGCATCGTCACGGAACGTTCACTGCTCGCCATGCCGGAAATCTCCATCGGGCTTTATCCCGATGCCGGCGGCTCATGGTTCCTTGGCAGGACGCCCGGCCGCAGTGGGCTTTTCCTCGGGCTCACGGGAAGTAAAATGAACGCGACCGACGCTCGGTTTCTCGGGCTGGCCACCCACTCCCTGGATTCCACCGCCTACGTAGTGATGTTGGACGCACTGGCATCCGTCCCATGGACGAACGACGGCAAGCTCAACGCCGACCTGACGAGCACTTGCCTGTCGACCTTGCAAAAAACAACCGCACCGGCAAGAACCGAGTCCAACATTCGCAAACACTACGATACCATCCAGGAACTCTGCGACTGCAACAACCCGATCGAATTCGCGGACAACTTGAAGCGCCTCAAAACCCGGAGTCCCTGGCTGGAAACGGCCCGCGACGGTTTTCTGTCGGGAAGCCCCACCACGGCCCATCTCGTCTTTGAACTGCGCCGCCGCACCCTTCGTCTTTCCCTCGCTGACGTCTTCCGCATCGAATACGGCGTCTCCATGCAATGCGTCGTCCACCCGGACTTTCGCGAAGGAATCCGCTCCACCCTTATCGACAAAGACAAGTCGCCTGTCTGGACGCCTGACCAACTCGAAAAAGTCACCCCGGAATGGATCGCCGCTCACTTCGATCCGCCCTGCGCCGACGCGAACAATCCCATGAACCATTCTCATTGTGCGGTGGAAACGTTGCAGTGACAAGTTGAAGCGCCCTGAAGAACTTGCCTCGCCAGGCGCTCGCCGGGAAGTGGACGCAAATGGAATCAGCACCTTCCGTCCTTGGTAAAGCCTGTCGGCGACCGTGTCCTGGATCGAGCTTGAATGCGCGCTCGCTATCCGGTGCGGACGGACTACCGTCCGTCATGGCGACCTACATCTACGAGACTATTCCAGAGGAAAAGGGTGCGTTGCCCGAGCGTTTTGAGATTCAACAAAGTATGACCGAGGACGCCCTTACCAAGCATCCCAAAACCGGTGAACCCATGAGACGCATTATCACCGGCGGGTTCGGTTACTTCAAAAAGAATGTCGGAGAGAGCATCGGCTCCGTGGATGACTACTCCCATGGCCACGGACACGATCATGAGCACTAACGAACCCCGACGCGAGGCCATCGCCAAATGGAAGGCGGTCGTGGCCGAGTATCGCAGCGCGTCTCGACCTCAGTTTCAAACGCCCCCTAGATGCTACGTTAACGCGGTGACCCAGACACCGACGTCGAGGGTGGCTCCCTCAGGCCCGACAAACGATCCGGCCACTGGCGGCACGGATTCCGGGAGCCTGGCTACGGCCACCGCGATGTGATTGGTTCCCACGATCTCGCCGCTGGTGGGGTCGAACCCTTTCCAGCCCGCCCCAGGCAGATAGACTTCCGCCCACGCATGGGTCGCCCCGAAATTGGCCGACGAAGGCTCAGCGTTGAGGTAGCCGCTGGCAAAGCGCGCCGCCAGACCGAGGCGTCGAGCGGCAGCCATGAACAAGGACGCGAAATCGCGGCAGGAGCCTGATTCCAGACGCAGCGTCTCATCCGGAGCTTGAACGCCGGGTTCCTCGCGAATTTGATAGCTGAAGGTTTGCGGGATCTGCTCGCAGATGCGTCGCAGCAACGCGTAGGTTTGAATGGGTTCGCCCGGAGTCCACAAACTTGAGACCCAACCTTTCAAGGACTCTCCGTCCTTCGGCCCGGCTTCGTCAAGGTAGGGGGAGAGAACCGCGCGGTCTTCCGGGGTGTAGTTAAATGGATAATCGGTCGCATAATCGGCAACCAGGAAGTCGAGTGGAGCTTGGTTGAATTGCTGGATGACGATTTCACTCTCAATCGCGAGTTGGCTGGCGGTGGTCTCAAACACCGCTGTCGCAACGGAGTTGTCTTCCACGTCCCGATGCCAACGAAGCGTAGCGTCAGGGGTGATTTCGAGGTTTGAGGATTCGATTCGCAGTTCATGGCCCTCTCTCGGGCGCAGGCGCAATTGGTGTGGCTCGAGCCGCACGGGGCCCGAGAAATTGTAGTAGGTGCGGTGAAGAATTTTATAGCGCTGCATTAGGATTACATTCACAATGCCTCTTCTTCGAGTCGACTACAACATGCGATGCCGGTGTCGCTGCCAACTTGGGTGAAATCTGCCTCCCTTGAAGGATCTGAGTTGCTGACAAGTCCATTCTGGGCATGGGACCGGTTCCCTAATGGCAAGTAGTGCGGCCAACAAGTCGTCCAGCGAGACACTCGCAATCGCCGAGGCTGCGAAGGGGAGGATTAGCTTCCGACCGTGAAGCATCGAGCCGCAGGTATGACCCACGTTGGGCATGTAGTCACGAACCGTTCACGTGAATAGAACCCGTTGGAGAAGCGTTCTAACTATCGAAGCTACTACGGCTGACATGTCCCTGACTTGTCCCTACGGCAAAACGTAGCTATATTGATTTTAGGAGATGTTATGATGAATTCCCCCCATCTCCATAGCGGCTCGCCGCAGGATTTTGAAATCCTGGAAGACTCCGAACACGAACAGATTGTTTTCTGCAAGGATCTGGAGTCCGGGCTACGGGCGATCATCGCCATTCACAACACGGCGCTGGGGCCCAGCCTGGGCGGATGCCGCATGTGGAACTACGGTTCGGAAGCGGAGGCGCTAACCGATGCGCTGCGTCTGAGCCGCGGCATGAGCTACAAATCAGCGCTGGCCGGGCTGCCACTGGGCGGTGGGAAGGCCGTGATTTGGGGGGATTCGAAGCGGGACAAATCCAAGGCGATGTTTCGCGCTTTCGGACGATTTGTCGAAAGCCTGAACGGGCGTTACATCACCGGGGAAGACGTTGGCACCAGCATGGCTGACATGGACGTCATCTTTGAAGAAACCAGCTACGTGGTGGGCGTTTCGCCTCGCTTGGGCGGCTCCGGCGATCCCAGCCGTTATACGGCTTACGGCTGTTTGCAGGGCATCCGCGCCTCGGTTAAGGAACAGCTGAATCGAGACACGCTCAAAGGGATTCGCGTTGCGATTCAGGGGATCGGGCATGTGGGGCAAAACCTGGCCCGGATGCTCCGCGAACAAGATGCCGAGGTGATTGCGGCGGATCTCGATACGGAAAAATGTAGGAAGTTTTGCGACGAATTCGACTGCGAACCAGCCAACGCCGAAGAGATCCTTTTCGTCGATTGCGACGTCCTTGCGCCCTGTGCCATGGGCGGCGCGATCAACGACGACACCATTGACAAGCTGAATTGCTCGATCGTGGCGGGATCGGCCAACAATCAACTTGCAGCAAAGCGCCATGGAAAGGCGCTGGCGGACAAGGGCATTCTCTACGCGCCGGATTATGCCATTAATTCCGGGGGGCTCATCAACGTTTCGTTGGAGTTGGAAGGCTACAACCGCGACGAGGCGGTTTGCCGAGTCAAGCGCCTCTACGATGTCTTGTCGCACATCT
Organism: uncultured bacterium; assembly: GCA_963977015.1. Classification (GTDB taxonomy): domain Bacteria; phylum Verrucomicrobiota; class Verrucomicrobiia; order Verrucomicrobiales; family DEV007; genus JBCDHN01. The sequence goes on from CAXBMO010000001.1 coordinate 564,338, forward strand.
ACAAGATTGCCCGGGCAGAAGGGATTCCCACCAACGAAGCGGCAGACCATGTCGCCGAGCAACGCCTTGAGAACGCCAAACACCAATCGCGGCGAGTTTGGCTGGCTCGGGAACATCCCTCCTTCATTCACCGCAATCAGGAAAGGTCCCTGCCGGGAAGTCAATCTCAGCTGGATCTTTTTGGATAAAGACTGAGGCTTGCGTTCGTCGAGCCTTTTGAGGTGCTTACTCCATTGGGTAATCGCGTTTCGCCGGTCCGGTATAGAGCGACCGGGGCCGAATCAGGCGATTGTTTTTCTGTTGCTCGATCACGTGGGCACACCAGCCACTAACGCGCGAACAGGCAAAGAGCGGGGTATTCAGTTGGGCGGGAAGATCAAGCATCAGAAACACGGGCGCCGCATAGAGATCGACGTTCGCGCAGAGTTGTTTTTCGCGCCACATCACCTTCTCCAACTCCTCGCAGACCGGTACCCAGTGTGTCTGTCCGCATCGCTTTCCGAGATCGCGGGCCAACTCGCGCATAATAGGCACGCGGCTGTCGCCGGTCTTATATACGCGGTGCCCGAAACCCATGATCTTCTCCTTTTTCGCCAGCTTTTCTTGAAGCCAGGATTCGGCGTCTTCCGGCGTCCGGATTTGTTCCAGCATGTGAATGGACTCCTGGTTGGCTCCTCCATGGAGAGGGCCTTTCAAGGTGCCGATGGCGGAAGTGATCGCGGCGTAGATATCCGCGAGAGTCGATGCCGTAACCCGCGCCGAGAACGTGGAAGCGTTGAAGTCGTGATCCGCGTAGAGAACAAAAATGGTATCCAGCATCTTCGTTTTCCACGTCTCTGGCTCCACGCCTTGCAAGCGGTAAAGGAAGTTGGCGGCGTGGGGCAAATCATCGCGGGACGGAAGCAAATCCTCACCCTGCAAGATTCGCCAACTGTCGGTAATGAGGGTAGAGGCTCGAGCAATGATTCGAATCGCTTTCCGCACATTGGCCTCTACCGACAAATCGCTCAGGTCGTCATCAAAGGTGCTCAACATCGACATCCCGGTTCGCAGGGCGTCCATCGGATGCGTCTTCTTGGGAAGCAGGTGGAGCATTTCGATCACCGGGGGCGGCAGTTCGCGTTCGCGTTGCATTTCCAGCCGCAGCGAGGCCAACTGTTGGTCCGTCGGTAATTCGCCGTGAAACAGCAGCCAGACGACTTCCTCAAACGTGCTCTTCTCGGCCATTTGATGAATGTCGTAGCCGCGATAGGTAAGTCCCGCATCGGGATCGACCCAGCAGATGGCGGATTCGCCCGCAATAACCCCGGCAAGTCCGGGGCTGTATTCTTGTTTGGTCGTGGTTTTCATACTCGAAACGTTCAAATACTCCATCCATTTCTCATCCATCGACTCGCCTGGTTTTTGCCGATGGAAACAGTCCCTAACCTTTGGACGCACATCGTCTTCCGAATCATCAATTCCAGCTGCGATCACGCACCGGTGAATTCAACCAACTAACGGTCCTTGGGATCATAGCCCAGCAACGCGTAGAGTTCGTCTCTCGTTTGCATTCGATCGAGCCACGCAGATTGAGTTCCGTCGCGTTTTAGGTCACCGAGGCAAGCCTCCGCCGCGTGCATCGAAGCGCGAAACGCCGTTTGTGGAAAGATGACCATGCGGTAGCCCATTTCGGCCAGTTCATCCACGGTGAGGAGGGGCCCTTTACCAAACTCGGTCATGTTGGCGAGAAGCGGCGCGTCCACTTCGCGGGCGAAGCTGGCGAATTCTTCGGCGGACGCCAGAGCTTCGGGGAAAATGGCGTCGGCGCCGGCCTCGAGGTAGGCGTGGGCGCGTTCAACAGCGGGAGCAAATCCTTCGACCGCACGGGCGTCGGTGCGGGCGATGATGAGGAAGTCCGGGTCGGTTCTGGCGGCGACGGCTGCGCGGAGTTTCTGGGTCATCTCATCCACGGTCGTGACGTTTTTGCCGGAGAGATGACCACAGCGTTTCGGAAATTCCTGGTCTTCGAGATGCAGGCCGGCAAGGCCCGCGCGTTCGAATTCGCGGACCGTGCGGGCGGCGTTTTCGGGGCCGCCGAAACCCGTGTCGGCGTCGGCGATTGCGGGAATCGAAACGGCTTTTGCGATGTAGCCGGCCAGTTGCGCCACTTCGGTCAGGGTGAGGAGCCCGATGTCCGGAACCCCGACCGTGGCGTTGGCCAAACCAGCCCCGCTCACGTAAACGGCGGGAAACCCGGCGCGTTCGATCAGGCGGCCGGTGGCGGCGTTGCAGGCGCCGGGCATGGCGACGCAGCCTTCGGCGATCGCGGCGCGGAGCCTGGAGGCGGCGGTTTTCATTTGGGCTGAGTATTCGAACCACCAAATTTGAAATCCGAAAGGGCTTCCACCGACTTCAGCGAGTCCAGATTCCACGCCAATTCCATCAACTTGCTCGCCTTTTCACCAGTCAGGGCGAGGAACTTGGCTTCCACTTCGGCGTCGCTCATCGGATTCTTGGCATGGCCGCGGGGATGATCAACACGCTCGGTGACGTCGGTTCCGTCCCGCAAACGGACGTGGACGATGTTGCCGACGGCGCCGGGATAGGCTGCGCTCAATTCGGCGTGGCGTGTCACCTTGACCCGCTCAACCAGGGAAAGCAGTCCCTCGTCCGTGAAGCGTTCGGGCGCAAACTGCCGCTCCGTAATTTCGCCATCGGCGAGGGCGGCGGCGACGATGTAAGGCAGACTGTGATCGGCGGTTTCGCGGTTCTGGGGGCGCCACTTTTCGGGCTCGCTTCCGATGATGTCGACCGCGGCATCATGGCTTTCAACGGTCACGGACTCGACCGCTTCGATGCCTGGAATCCGGTCGCGGAGCTTCAACGCCGCTTCAATCGCGCTTTGGGAGTGGTATTCGGCCGGCCAGCCCTTGATTGAAGTTTTCAAGATCATGAGATCTGAGGACTCACCCGCCAAAGTGAAGTTTTCGAGCGGACCGCTGACCAGCTTTTCAAAACCCATCGCGCCTTCAAAAATCGGACCGGGACCGGTCATGCCGTTTTTGGCGAGCAAGGCGGCGAAAACTCCCTGCCGGGCCGCGGCTCCGACGGTAGCGCCCTTCCAATGGGAGAGTTCGCCGACGCGGGATTGGCGGAGGGCGCCAGCTGCCACTCCGGCAATGTTGATGGCATGGCGGGTTTGTTCGCAATCCAGATTCAGCAACCGGGATGCACCCAACGCGACCGAAAAGGGAACGTAGCTGACGTGGTCCCAGCCGCGCGAACGGGGTGAGGCAGCGTCACAGAGCCGGCACTGAATTTCGTAAGCCAAGGCGATCGCCGCGATCAGTTCTTTGCCGGTTGAACCCGCGGATTCGGCGATGGCGAGGAGGGGCGCGATGTTGTCGCTGGGATGGGCCGGTTCTTTGGAAAGGTAGGTGTCGTTGAAATCGAGGTAGCGGACACAGACGCCGTTGGCGAAGGCTGCCCAATCCGGGGGCACGCGCAAGTTCGTTCCAAACAGTCTCGCCCCATTCGGCGTCACGAATGCCCCGGCCGTCTGGCGAGCGATGCTTGCGGGTTCGGAGTTGAGGGCGCCGATGGCGCATCCGAGAGAATCGATGAGCCGGCGTTTCACTTCGCGAACCGCTGACTCGTCCACGTTCTCAAAGCGGAAGTCGCCCGCGTATTGGGCGAGACGATCGGCCAGCGGCTTGGAATCAGCACTCAAATTCATCAATGGGGGAGGGGGCGGAAGTGGGAACGGCGCCTTTGTTTGGGCGGCTCTTTCGCCCGGATCTTCAATCAGGTCGCCGACAAATATGGCTCTGCTGGGGCCAAGTTCATGAATGGAAGTATAGTGGAAGGCGGTCGAATTCTAAAGAACGAATGCCGAACTCCCCCAAACAAGCCCCCATTCGCCTCCTAACCGCGGTGCCGATTTGCGATGGGCATGACAGTGCGATTTCCACGATTAATCTGGAATTTAGCCGCCGGGGGCTGGAGATCATTTACCTCGGCTATCACCGGCGTGCGCGGGAAATCGTGCGCGCGGCGGTACAGGAAGACGTGCGCGCCATTGGCATTTCAAGCTACAACGGCGGGCACGTCGAGTTCTTCGAAGTGGTTGCCAAGCTTCTCAAGGAAGAGGGGGCCGGGCATATCGGAATCTTCGGGGGTGGCGGCGGAACGATCACACCGGAGGACGCGGAGGTGATGGCCGGATTTGGCGTGGATCGCATTTTTTTCGCCGGAACCAAGTTGGAAGAAATGGTGGGTTGGGTGAAGGCGCATTATTCGGAACAACCCACGAGAGAAATCCTCACCGATGCCTCGACGGATCTGGCGCTGGGACGAATGATCACCGCCGCTGAGTTTGCAGGGAAGGTTCCCAAACCGCCTCCGCGAAGTCGGCGTCCGGCCATCTTCGGATTCACCGGACCAGGCGGCGCCGGAAAGACGACGTTGATCGACGAGCTGTTGGCGCGCTGGTTGGCGACCCAGCCGAAAGGCCGCCTGGCGATCTTGTCGCACGATCCCAGCATCGTGGGCAAAGGTGCGCTGCTCGGCGACCGGGCCGGGATGATCCACGTGCACGATGACCGCATTTTTGTTCGCAGCCTCGCCACGGCCGGTCGCGCCGGAGGCCTGGCGCCAATGACAGAGCGTTGCCTTCAGATTCTCTGCCAGCCGGATTGGGGCTTCGACACGATTTTCGTCGAAACGGTCGGCATCGGCCAGGAAGCGATCCCGTTTGGCGAAGGCTGGGTTGATGCCGCCGTCTTCGTCCTCAATCCGGATTACGGCAGCCGGCTCCAGCTTCAGAAAATCGCCATGCTCGACGTCGCCGACATCGTGGTACTCAACAAGTTCGACCGCCCTGAGGCTCCCGCGGCCTTGGCGGAACTGGAGGACCGCCTGAGCTTGCGCGAACGCCCGCATCAAGTCTTCACGACCGTGGCCAGTCGGCATCGCGATCCCGGTGTGGACCGGTTGTTCGAAACGCTGAACATACAAAAGGAGGAGGGGGCATGAGTGTACTGGCGCAAATCAACCGGGCGGTCGAAGCGTTCAATTCGAACGTTGAAAAACGCGTCCGCCAGGCGCGCGAGGACGAAGAATTTGCGGAAGAGACGAAGCGCCGTTGGGACGCAATCTGCAGCGAGATCACCGAAGTCGAAACGCCGACCGGATTGAAGTTGCCGCGGCTCGCCCTGCCGCAAACCGACGAACCCGGTGAGATTGTGCGTTACCTGGAAGGCGAGGGGCTGCCGGGCGAATTTCCGTTTGTGAACGCGATTTATCGGGAAATGTATCGCGGGGAGGAGGAAGAGCCGACCCGCTTATTCGCAGGTCTCGGGTTAGCCGAAGACACCAACGAGCGATTTCATTACCTCACCGGACATCAGGAGAGCCGGCGGCTCAGCACCGCGTTCGACGGCCCCACGCTCTACGGCATCGACAGCGATGAGGAAGACGTTTTTGGCAAAATCGGCGAGGGCGGTGTCGCCATCGACACGATCGAGGACATGGAACGGCTCTACGCGGGGTTTCCGCTCGATGACCTGCGGTTGTCGGTGTCGATGACCATCAACGGCCCCGCTCCCACGATCCTGGCAATGTACGTCGCGATGGCCAAAAAACGGCACGGCGAGGGCGTCATCGAAGAGCTGCGTGGCACGGTCCAGGCCGACATTCTCAAGGAAGTCCAGGCCCAGAACGAGAGCCTCTTTGCGGTCGACGCCTCCCTCCGGTTTCTCACCGACATGGTCGAATTCGCCGCGGAACGCATGCCGCGCTGGTATCCCATTTCCATCAGCGGCTACCACATGACCGAAGCCGGCGCGACGCCCGTGCAGCAGGCCGCCTACACGCTTTCGAACGGGTTCGCCTACGTCGAGATGTTTCGCGAGCGCGGCATGAAGCTCGACCGCTTCGCCCCGAGACTGTCCTTCTTTCTGGATTGTGGACTCGACGTGGAATACCTCGTCCTGGCGCGGGTTTGCCGGAAGCTCTGGGCCGTCGGAATGCGCGACGTTTTCGGCGCGGAGGCGTCAGCTCAGAAGTTCAAACTCCACACCCAAACCAGCGGCCGTTCCCTCGTCGCCGCCGAGTTCAAAAACAACCTGACCCGCACCGCGGTGGAGTTGATGCTCGCCTACATCAACGCCACGAACTCCAGCCACAGCAACAGCGCCGATGAACCGTTCACCACCCCGAGCGAGGAATACGTTCGCCTCGCTTCCCACGGCCAATCGATCCTTCTGGAAGAATCCGGGCTGTTCAAACACATGATGAACACGTTGGCGGGATCGCCCGGGATGAAGATTCTCGAGAGCCGGGTCGAAGCCGCAATTTTGAGCGAGTTTCGCGAAATCGACCGGTTGGGCGGCGTGCTCGCTGCGATGGAGCATCGTTACCAGCGCAGCCAGATTCAATCTGCGGCTCTACGCTACGAACGCGCCATTTCGGAGGGGACACGACCGATCATCGGCGTGAACCGCTACGCCAGTGTCACGGGCTCCGACTCCCCCGAAATCGAACTGGTCCGTATTCCGCATGAGAAAAAGGAGCGGCAAGTCGCGCGGGTGAGGGACTTCAAACAGCGTCACGCCGGGGAAGCCGGACATGCTCTGCAACGCCTGGCTCAAGTCGTGGAGAATGGCGGGAATGTCTTCGAGGAACTCATCACCACGGTAGAGACCTGCACGTTGGGCCAGATTACTGAATTGCTACAAGAGGTGACCGGACCGTTCCGGCCCAGTTTGTAAACCGAATCCATCACGGGTGGAGCCAGCCCGGATACAAATGCATCGTTTCGGGTGGTTCTCGCATTCCCGCCGCGAGATGCGTAGGTAGTCAAGCCTGTTAGGCGAGGCGTTGGTCGATGTTGGTTTGGATCCAGGCCCACATGGCGTCGAGCGATTGGGAGGCGGATTTTTTGGCGGCTGGGAGGTCGGTGACGTCTTTCTGGTTGCCGAAGAGGTAGTATTTGATCTTGGGCTCGGTGCCGCTGGGGCGGACCGCGAATTTACGGCCGTCTTCCAACTCGACGATGACCATTTTCTCTGCGGGGATGGAGTCGCCTTCTTCGTCGACGTTGTCGCCACTGAAGAAGTTGCGGACCTGGGCGACTTTGCAGCCGTCGACTTCGGTGGGCGGGTTGTCGCGATAGGAGTTGGCGAGTTTTTGGATTTGGGCGGCTCCGTCCGCTCCTTCCATATAGATGGATTCGGCGCGTTCGAGATAGTATCCAAACTCCTGGTAAATCTGGTCGAGAAGTTCGACGAGGGTGATGCCCTTGGATTTGGCGTAGGCGGCGACTTCGGCGAACATGACGACGGCTCCATTGCCGTCTTTATCTCTCAATCCATCATCGGCGAGATAGCCGTAGCTTTCTTCTCCGCCAAAAACGAAGAATTGGGAGTGCTCGAGGCGAAGGTCGCGGGTGGTTTCCAGCGGGAGATCGCGATAATTTTTGCGGAGGTCCTCCGGGATTTGTTCCTCATACTTCCGCAGCTTCTCGCCAATATATTTGAAGCCGGTCAGCGTGTTGACGCAGTTGATGCCAAATCCGGCGGCGATGGCGTCCTGGAGAGGAGAGGTGACATAGGTCTTAACCCAGGTGGCGTGGCTTTTGTTCTGATCGTTGAGGATCCCCAAATCGAAAAACGTTTTGATGCGATAATATCCCATCAAGCAGCCAATCATATTACCGGTAAGAAGCTGAAGGTCACCGCTGGTGTTGCGAACGGCGACTCCCATGCGGTCGCAATCGGGATCGGTTGCGAGGACGATGTCTCCACCATCGGCGTTTGCCTGCGCGATCCCCATGGCGAGGGCGGGGGCGTTTTCCGGGTTGGGAGAATCGACAGTGGGAAAGCGGCCGTCCTGCTCGTCCTGGGCCTTGACGGTGTCGCACTGGAAATTGAGGCGGCGCAGCATTGGCGGACTAATGACGCCACCCGTTCCGTGAAGATTGGTGAAGACGATTTTAAGATCGTTTTGCGAGGCGACGAGATCCGGCTGAAGCAGGAGCGATTCAAGCCGATCCATATAGATTTGATCATTGTCCTCTCCCAAGGTTGTGACGGTTCCCTGCTCGCTCTCGGGGAGCGCGTCATAGGTTTCGCTTGGGGTGTTGTTGAATTCTTCGATGATGCGGTTGGCGTGTGGCTGAACGACCTGTGCGCCATCGTCGAAATAGACTTTGTATCCGTTGTCGTGCGGTGGGTTGTGACTGGCGGTTAAGACGATGCCGGCGCTGGCGTTGAGGTGCCTGACGGCAAAGCTGAGCTGAGGGGTTGAGCGCGGCCCTGGAAAGAGATAGACGTCGCAACCGTTCTCTGCGGCGACCTTGGCGCAAAACTGGGCGAATTCGGGGCTGAAGTGCCGGGTGTCGTGAGCGATGGCGAGCGATGGCTTCCCGGCTTTGCCTTTTTCCTGAGCCCAATGCTTGATGTAGCGGACCAAGCCCTGAGTCGCGCGGCTGAGGTTGTAGTAGTTGAGGCAATTGGTGCCGACCGCCGGGTGTTCCGGGCGTTCGAGAGCGGTTGGAGTGCCCTTTTCGACGCTGGTGACGACCCGCCCGATGGTTCGTGCCCGCATTCCGCCGGTGCCGAACGCCAGTTTCTTAAAAAATCGATCATTCAGCTCCGAAAACTGACCCTGATCGAGCAATTCCTTGATGGTGGAATCGTAAAGCTCGTTGGTGCCTGATTCGAGCAAACCAAGAATGTTATCCCGGCTTGATTCGAGCAAATCCTGGGAGGCTACGGCGGAGTTTAGGCGTTCTGTTAGGTCGTTCACTCCATAAGTGTAGAGACGCTTTGTTTGAAATTCAATCGTCCATTTTCGTCACCCAAGAGAGCTTTTCGACATTGGCCAAATCCTCGATCGCTTTTCGAGTCGCAATCACGGATTGAGTGAGCCTAGGCAGGTCAAGTGTCTCCAGAGTATCCGTGCTCTTATGATAGTTGGGATTCCGGAACGGCGCGGTGTCGGTGATCATGATGGCAGGGTAACCAAATTTCCAAAAGGCCCAGTGGTCCGACCAACCGACGCCTTCGATCATTTCGGGAAAAGCGCCCTTTTCGGTGGGGATGGTTGCCGCGCTGACGAAACTGTTGTGACAGAAGTCGACGAGTTCGCGACTTTTCAGGTTGCCGACGATCCCGATGAAGTTGCCGACCTTGGGATATTGATCCGAGATCGCCTGCGGGTATTTCTGCGAATCTGGCGCGTCAGAAAAGTAGCCCATTGATTCGAGGGACAACATTGCAACGATCAAATCGCCGTCATTTTTGCAGCGTTCGGCATAGCGATAACTGCCCATGTCGTTTGTCTCGAAAAAGGGAGGCTCTTCATTCACAAAGGCCACAAAACGAAGGGTTCGTGCCTGCTGCTTGCCGCTGAAGGATTGGGCGAGCGCGAGCATTGCGGCGACTCCGCTGGCGTTGTCATCAGCACCGGGCGTTCCCTTGACGGTATCGTAGTGGGCACCAATGACGACGATCTGTTCCGGCCATTTGGTCCCCGGAATTTCGACCTCGACGTTGGTAAAGGTCTGCCCTTCCACTTCAAAGTTCTGTTCTTTGACCTGAAAGCCGAAGTTGCTGATTCCAAGCGTGGATTCGAGGTAAAACTTCGTGGCCTCAAGCATCTGAGGCTTTTCATAATGGCGTTCGCCGATGCGGACGGTGAGCGTTTCTAGATAGTCCTGCAAATCGGCTTCGCGGATTCCCGAGACGCTGACCATTGGGCCTCGATTTGCGGTGGATGCTTCAAGTTCCTTCGCCTGAGGCTTGAAAATCGTGGTGTAGGTGAGGCTGGCAATTCCGATGACGGCCAGTCCCATGGGAAGAGCAATCAAAAGGCCACGGATAAGTTTTCCGGAATTCATGCTTGTTGCTCCTGTTACGTTTGAGCGTCAGTTCCTGCAACTAGGATTGCCAAACATAAGCTGCGGCCGTGGGGGAAACATGCACGCGAACCTCAGCGAGATAGTCCTGGCAAATCTCGCGCACGTCATCAATTCCAGGAGGTTCCGGCATGGATTCTTCCAGGGCGTTGAGGAGTGCCTCTTCGCCAAGAAAGCGCTGCTGACGGATCATTTCGCGAACGGCTTCAACCAGCGAGGGATCGGGCGTGTGGGGATCCGGTTGAGTGGCAACGTTGGAGAGGGCGGGGGAGAGCAGTTCCGCCCACCAATCCCGAAGTTCGTTTGCGGCAAACTGGAGAATCGTTTTGGGCGTTGCGTCGATGTCGCCCTGGCAGCTGCGGCTGTAAAGATCCCAAAGCGCGTGCAGGGTGGCGTGCCGCTCTTCGCTGAGTTGATGAAAAAACAAGCCTTCATCCTGGATGTCTTCGATGAACGGAGCCGCTGCCCAATTGGAATGCGGAATGACCGGCTGATTGTCCAAGCGGATCAGGATGACTCTGCATTTTCCGTCGTGGGCCCGGATTTGGCGCTGGGCTTCGCGGGCGATGGCTTCCCAGGTTCGGTGATTGTCGCGGTCCTCAAATCCGAAGAGGAGTTTGAGGCCGTCCTCACTCGGCCAGGCAATCTGTAAATAGTCGCGATGAGAGCTGAAAACCTCGGCTTTTCGATCCGACTCAGCCGCGTTGAAGACGTCGCGCAAGGCCCAGCGATAAAGGTCGGCTCGGTACTGGGTCAGACGGGCTCGCTGGCCGGAAAGCGCCAGTTTCTCCATCTTGAAGAGTTCGTCCAGGTCCGGCGAGGAAACGGATTCCTCGATCAGATCGGAAAATCGCATCGAAGCGGCTTCGAGAAAGCGGCGGACCGAACTTCCACCGGCGCGAACGGCCGTTTCCAACCAGGAATCGTCGATGAAACGCTCGATCTCCGAGGGGGCAACGTCGCAGGCGGCGAGTCGGCGGCGCGCGAGAATCTCGGCTTGGCGGCGATCGATTTCTTCGAGGTAAACCGGCATTCCGAGTCGTTCCTGATGAGCGTTGTCGATGTAGGGCTCCAGGTCTTTTTGCCACTTGTCCTGGTTTGCCGTGACAATCGTCATCTGGTTGGGAGCCTCGTGAAAGAGATCGGCCATCAGGTTGCCGAAGGCGTTGGCCAGCTCGGGTTTTTGGCCGTAGGTCTCGGTTTGGTCGAAGGCGATCACGAAGGGGCGGAAGAGACCGGCGAGGGAGCACAAGTCGAGAACGCGGGCCCGGGCTTCTTCGTTGCGCCGGGATCGATCGGCGTCGTCATCGAGTGCGTCGGCGGGACTGAGCCCCAAATCCGCGATGTCACTGCGATGGACCTTGGCTTCCATCCATTCGAGACAGGCACCGCGCCGAAGCGTGTTTTCGCGATCGATGGCGTAGAAAAAGAGCACTTTGAGCCAGGCGGCGGCTGAACTTCCCGGCTGGAGCTCCGAATTCAAACTTGGAAGCAAGGCGCCAGCTTCGGCGAGTTCTCGACCGGTCAGGCCGCGCACCCACGCTGCTGCGTGGTTTTCAGGATCGGCGAGATCCCAGGTATCGAGCGGACGGCCGCGAATCGCTTCGAGAATCGCGGGATTTTTCGGAGCGATCATCGGTTTGGTTCCGGCGAGAGCTGCGAAAGCCTGCCCCAGAATACCCTGGGCAAAGGCGTCGAGCTGGGAGGGCTCACCGGGCAGGCATTGCGCGGCGTTTCCATTTTCCGGCAGCGACATTTCCTGAATGATGCGGGAAAGCACCGAAGACCACGAGTTGGATGGATCGGTGAACGGGGTGACGTAGATTCGCGTGGCCTGACGCTCCAAAACCTGGAAAAGGCGGCCCAAAAGGTGGGATTTGCCGTAGCCGGGATCGGGAGACGCGATGAATTGAATTTGCGGAGAGGTGGGGCGCGACCGTGGCACCGCGCCTTCCGTCAAAACGGCAAATTCGCGTTGGAGTCCCCGGATGACTCGCCCATTCAACTCGTCGATCGTGATTTCGATCTTCCGTGGTCGATCAACGACGCGCCGGGCAAATGGGTTAAATAGCAGGTCCTTAAGTTTTGACGGCATGGGCAACGATCGCGCAGGGCGGAATTCCAGACGCAACCTCCGTCATTCCGCAATCATCCATAAAGTGGTGGCTTTGTTATGGTAGCCTGACTTTGATAAACCGTCTGCCGCCAGTTTCAAGTGCCGCTTGCTTTTCTTCTTCCGTCGCACTGGACCAATCGCCCGTGCTGAGGACGGCTTGCCCCCGTGATTCCTGCTCCACCAAATAGTCGTGAAGGTCTTCGGTCCGGCACTTGCTTCGCTTGACGAGGGCCGAGATAAATACGTAGGGACTGCGCGTCTCGCGAGCCAATTTCTTGTAGTCTTCCCGAGCCTGACCGGGGTTGAAGTTGGAAGCAGATGCGGGCTCCAAACCGAATTTCCGGTTCGCGCACTCCGGATGCCAGACGCGGACGGCCTGAGATTTCCCGGTTGGCGGTTCGACGACGACTTTGCCGCTTTTCCAGAGTTGGTGAACCAGATCCCGAACCTCGCCGGCGGTGCATTCCGTCTGCTTTCGCGACCCAGCCGCTTTCCGCCAGGCCATTCCGCACTTTTTCCGAATTTCTCCCACGGTAAGGCCGGCTTTGGACCCCTTGGTCCGCAGCGTGTCGAGAAGATGCTCTTCCAGATTCATCCGGCCAAGAAAGCCGCGGGATCGACCAAATTGCAACTAGTGCGTCGTCTTCTCAAGCCGCTGCTGGCATCGTGTTTGGATCGGAACCGATCTTGCTGGCCGAAACGAAGCGCTCTTTGGCATATCGGCGCAATCGACTGACTTCCTCCGCGCGGGAAATGGAAAGGGGGACTGTTTCGTAGATTTCGCGAACGAGCAGCTCCTGGTGGAGCGGCACCCGCTTTTCGAGTGCGCGATAGAGGGAGGCGATGACGGCTTGCTCGATTTCCGCACCGCTGAATCCTTCCGTTAATTGGGACAATTGCCCCAGATCGAATTGCCCGGGCGATTGTTTGCGCAATCGAAGGTGGATATCCCAAATGGAAAGCCGCTCGGACGGAGTCGGCAAATCGACAAAGAAGATTTCGTCGAATCGTCCCTTTCGGATCATCTCGGGAGGGAGTCCCTGGAGGTTGTTGGCCGTGGCGACCAAAAAGACGCTTTCCTTCTTTTCCTGCATCCAGGTCAGGAAACTGGCGAGCAGGCGTTGGGAGGTTCCACCGTCCGTGCTGACGTCTCCGCCCGACGCGAAGGCTTTCTCGATTTCATCGATCCAAAGCACACAGGGAGCCATGGATTCCGCCATCTGTGCCGCTTTGCGGAAGTTGGCCTCGGATTGGCCGATGTATTTGTCGAAGAGTTGCCCCGCATCCAGTTTCAACAGGGGAATCTGCCATTGGCGGGCAATGACTTTGGCGGCGAGCGACTTCCCACACCCCTGAACGCCGGTGAGAAGGACACCGCGCGGTGGCGTGAGATTCCATTCCCGCGCTTGGTCGGAAAACCCGAGAGCGGCGCGATTTAGCCAGGATTGGAGATTCTCGAATCCACCGAGCTGAAAGGCATTTTCCTGAGGAGGATAGTATTCGAGAAGGCCACCATCCCGAATGGTGGCCGCCTTCATTTCCTGCAGATTCACGATGTCTGCAGCATCGAGTCGGCGGTCTTCGAAAATCGCCCGCATCAGGCATTGCCGGGCCTGATTTCGCGTCATCCCGGTCAAGGAGCGGATCAGGCTTTGGCGATCCGAATCCGAAACTGCCAGATCAATTTGCTGGCGCAGCGAGGCCGATTTCACCGTGTGGTCGAAAAGTTGTCCAATCTCCTCTTCGTCGGGGAGTTGCAGGGTGTAGGACACGGCTTCGTGCTCCAATTCGTGAGGAAGGTCGATCTTGGAACCTGTCATTACGAGGCAAGAGCGAGAAAAGCGAAATTGATCGCAGAGGTCCCGGATGGTTCGCAAAAGAACGGGATTCTCAACGTGCGCACCGATGTCCTTGAACAGGAAGGCTCCTTCGACATGCAGATCCTTCACATGCTGGATCGCGTTCACCGGATCCCCTGACTGATGGTTCAACGGTCGGTTGTCTCCACTTCGACAAAGCCCGGATGTAACCGTCCACTCAAACATTTCCATTCCCAGTTGCTCGCTGGCCTCGCGAACGAGTTTGGCGGCTTGTTCTTCCTCAATCGTTTCCATCACAATGATGGGATGATGAGAAAGAATGAGGGTTTTGATGTCATGGAGGCTCATCGGGGCATTTTGTTAGAATAAGTTAAAATTATGTATTACCAAAATTAAGCAACTGCGAAATGCGCTTTATCCATTCCTTCAGATCGTTCCAGAATGACAATTTGTTGGCTTAGTTGGCCTCGTTGTGGCATCAAATAGCACAAGCGCCTTGTCCGATGATCGAACTTAAACATGACCGGCTGCATCTCTCCTTTCCCCAGGTTCATGAGGAGGCGTTTTGTGCCATTGATCTCCTTCGCACCCTGCGCTTGCCGGAAGATGAGCAACAACATCCTCTCCCTCCAGACTTGGGACGATTTCCGCTGAAACGGGTGGATGATCTCAAATCGAGCGTTCCCCCAACTTGGCTCGAACGCGGCGGAGTGCTGGTTCCCTTGTATCAGGCGGAGGCGCTTTGGATTCGATTTGAAGGCAATTACCCGTTTGCCGTGAAACTCGGGACGCAGGGAATCAATGCGCTGAATGGCGAATTGTGGAGCGATGGTCTGGATGCGAAAAATCAAGACTACGTGGTAACAACCAGCCAGCCTTGGGTTGACGGTTACCGCTTGGATGGAGAGGCGTTGAGTCAGTTTACGGCACTGCCGTTGGAGTCCGACCACGCGGCAAACGTGCAGTTGAGCGGGCATTCAGACATTGGAGCCTTGCGTTTGCTCGCCTACCCGCTTTCCGCATCACATTACGGAAAAGGGGGCGGGCAAGTTGGTGCAGGAAGTAAGAATTTGGATCCGGTGTCGCCGGATGAGGCGGAACCCGGCGTTGAGCCGGGCGGCAAGGTGCGGCTTCAGGTGTATTCCGATCCGTGGGGGCACGATGCCTGGGACACCGATCATTCGGCGAAATGCTATGTTCGGATCTGCAATTCGGTGATCTGGCGCGCGGTGGCCGGGAAGAGCCCTCCGCAAGTTCCCCTGACCGAGCAGGACTACGAGGCGTATCAATACCCTTGGATTGATTCTTACGAAGAGCCTGAGCAGAGTGACGTTCAGATCGAGCGGATGAAAAAGACGATCGCGATTAGTTCTGGATCTGACGCAGAGTCGGACGAGGAACCGAAAGCAAAATTGGATCAACACAACGCGATCATCTTGCCAGAGCCGCGTTCCCTCCGTTATCGGGTGAAGGAAGATCCAAGCTAGAAGCTAGGCCCGCTTGCGCAAAAAGGTCGGGATGTCCAAATCCTGCCCGTTGACGATCGTAGGCTGAGCCTTGACGAAACGCCCGCGAACCCGGGGATCGAGATTGACGGGAGTTTGCGGGTTCCGGGCAGCTGCGGGAGCTGTTTCCGAACTCGAACGGCCCGCGATGGATGGAGCCGGCTGTTCCAACGTAATGGTTGGAGTTGCCGCTGCGGAGCGACCATCGCCGACTTCGGGATCGCCCTCATTGAAATCAATCCGGACCTTGGGCTTGGCCGCCTGTTGAGGAATGGCGGATTCAATCCCCTGATTCTCTGCGATCTTGAAGATGCTTGGCGTTTTCTTGCCCGCGGGAGCCGCTGCTGGAGGATTGATGGCTGCTGGCGCCTTTGGCGGAATCGCAGCAGGAGCAAACTCTCCTCCCTGACGTTGAATTGCCGGAATGCTGTCGGCATCATCTTGAAGATATGCCGGATTGATGAGCTGACGTGCGGGTTCTGCAGGGGGAGCCGGTGCCGGTGGGACTGGGGCCTTTTCCACGATGGAGCCCGTCTTGGCTTCGGCAGGCGTTTGAACGGGGAGGGTTGGCTGAGTCTGAACCTTGGGTGAAATCGGGTGAACCTTGGTGAATTTTGGAACCTTCCGTGGAGCGACCTGAGGAGGTGCCGATTGCAATCCGACTTTCGGGGCCGGGATAGGCTGAATCTGAGCCGCTGGCTTTTGAATCTGAGGCGCCGGAGCCGGTTCTATTTTCGGTTGAAGGGGAGCCTGGACCGCCGCGGTGTCAGGTTGCGTCAGCAGGCGCGATGGCGGATCCAATGGGCGAATCTGAGGTGACACAACCGGAGCGTTCTGATTGGCTGTAGCCAGTGCCTCCTCGGTGGATGCCGATTTATCTTCACGCTCTACGGAGCTGATGATCGAAACACACAGGTCGTTGCCCAAATCCTGAGACGTTGAAACGCCGAACAGCAGCTTGGTTTGGTCGTCCAACTGCTCGTTGATCTGCTTCATCACGGTCTCGACTTCAGACAGCGTGACGGATTCTCCTCCGGAGATTTGCACGAGGACGCTTGAAGCGTTGGCGAGCAATTCTCCGCGCTCGAGAAGCGGGTTGGCCAGGGCTTCCTGAAGCGCGGCGTTTGCCCGGTCTGAGCCCTCGGCACGGCCAAAGCCAAAGAGGACGCGTGCATCCCGGCCATTGAGAACGGCCAGAACGTCCGCCATTCCAACGCGGATGATTCCGGGCTTCTCCACCAACGACGTGATTGCGCGGATGGACTGGCAAATGGTCTTGTCGGAAGCGGAAAAGGCCTTGTCCACGCCGTCGGTCGGAACGATCAAATCGCCCATCCGGTCGTTTTCAAAGGTGAGGAGGGCGCCGGTATACGTCTTGAGTTCCTCCAGCGCGGCCTGGGCCTGCTGCAGCCGGCGACGTCCCTCGAAGTGGAATGGAATCGTGACTGAGGCGACGACAAATGCGCCTTCTTCTTTCGCGATCCGGGCAATGACCGGAGTGGCGCCAGATCCGGTTCCGCCGCCGAGACCAGCGCAGAGGAAAATCATTCTGGTGCCTTTAACCGCAGCGCGAATTTCTGCTTCCGCTTCCAAGGCGGCGTCGCGTCCCATGTCGGGATCGCCTCCACAGCCCAATCCGTGGGTTAAGTTTTTCCCCAATTGAATCTTCGCTCCCGCTTTCGAGCCGTTCAGCGCCCGAACATCCGTGTTGAGGATGACCAGTCGCTCATTCTCGACACCTTCCGAGGCAATTCGGTCCAGAATATTGGATCCAGCTCCGCCAATTCCCAGAACCTTGATCGGAAAGTTCTGGCCCGCTGTCGAATCGGTATTTTTGTCTCGATGAAACTCAATCATGGTCGCTGTTTGTGGCTATACGGGAATTGGACGAGAAGCTTCTAGGTTTTCTTCTTTGCTTTTCTGGTTTTTATCGCGATCCCCCAAATAAACCGCCCGCCTTGGCTGGCTGTGCCTGACTTTGGGTCTGTTGATCCAGAAGCTGGGCATAACGAATCAGGCCAATCGGAGTGGCATATTGTGGGTTTTCGAATGCGGTTCGCATCCCGCTTGGCGAATTGGAGTCCGCCTGATGAACCGGCATTTGAAAAACGTTTTGGGCGAGGTCCGCGATCCCGTCGAGGAGACTGCAACCACCCGTCAGAAAAATTCCGCTCGAGATTCGGCCAAGAAATCCGGTCGGCTCAAGTTGGCGATAAACGAGCTGCAACGTTTCCTTCATTCGCGCATGAATCACATGATTAAGCGTGTTCTGATCGACCTGACCGCCAGGGTAGCCCCGGTCCGGTTCAATCGTGATCATCTCACCCTGTGTCTTGCTGTCAAAATAGACCGAACCGTGTTTCGTCTTCAGGCGTTCGCTGATTTGAAGCGGCAGTTCAAGAACCAGAGAAATGTCGTTGGTGACGTGATCGCCGCCGAGGCCAATGCATCCGGATGCGGCGACCGAGCCATCCTGATAGAGAACGTAATCCGTGGTGCCTCCGCCAATATCAATCAGCAACGTGCCTTGATCCTTGTGGGCGCGGCTCACCACCACTTGAGCAGACGCCAGTGGCGAGAAAACGATTTCCTCGACCTCCAGCGGGACTTCGCGGACACAGCGAATCGTATTCTGGATTCGATTTCGAATTCCATGAATGATGTGGTAATCCGCTTCCAGAACCTGTCCCTGCATCCCAATCGGGTTGAGGACCGGTTCTTTGCCATCCACATAGTAATGGCGGACAATGCTGTGGATCAGGGCGTTGGTTTGCGGGATCTCAATTTCGCGAGCCGTTTGCTTCACCTCATCCAAGTCCTCTTCAGTCACCGCTGCGGGCCCGCCCGGAATCTCCGTCCTTCCGCGATTATTCATGCAGGCGACGTGGGCGCCGGTGACTGCCAAATAAACAGACTTGATGTCGACGTCGCTGCGTTCCTCGGCCTTGACGAGAGCCTCATGCAGCGAGGCCGAGGCTGATTCCATATCCACGATCTCGCCTTTGCGGACACCCCGCGACGGAGCCTGACCAACTCCCAGGATTTTGATTCCGCCGTCTGGGCGCACCTCTCCGACCACCACGCAGATTTTGGAGGTGCCGATTTCGAGGCCGACATAAATTTTAGTACGTGCCATAGCAGAGACGATGATGGTTAATATCCGAAAGTTTTTTTAGTTATCAACATATTCAAAATTTTAAGGAATCTTTTTTCGAAAAGTGGACTCTTCAGCAATGTCCGGGTTCGGAGAAGTGGATTTGTCAGGACGGAATGTGATCGGAATGTTGCGTTTCATCAACAAATTCACAGTGGCGATCTTGCGATTTGACGATTTTGACCGCTGAAAGATCAAATTGAGGTCGTTTATCTGGCGTGACAGATCGCGAACGCCAAAAATAGCAGACGTTCCGCTCTCAAAGCGAGCCTCAACCGAAAAGTCGTTCAGTTCGTGAACTTCAGTGATGGGTTCATCGGAGTTTTTCCATTCAACGCACAGGTTCAGAGCGGTAAACAGGCTTGGAGAATCCGTGATGTTGCCCGGCGGAAGAATCCGCTCCTTCGCCACAATCGAGGGGAAGGGGAGTTCGGCTTCCTTTTCAGGGGAAGCGGCTTTCAGGTATCCACCCGCATCCAGCAAATAGAGTTTGGTTTGATCCGCTTCGGATCGCATTCGGGCGACTGGCTTGAACGTCTCGATCTCGAGGCGACCTGTGTCCGAAATGGTGACCTGGCGGATCTGGGGTAATGCTTCCAGCTTCTGCTTCAGATCTCCGAGATCGGCTTTGGCGAACTCTGCGCTCTCTGCAATTCCACTTTCCTTCCGAATCTCCTCCTTTGTCAGATTGCCATCGGTTCGGATGTCCCAATCCGCCCAACTGACAATCGAGTCCCGCTCGATAATTCGAAGACTAGCCCAGATGATCGCACCAATGAGACCGAGAAAGAGCGCAAGTTTCAGCCTGAAAGTCCCCCTGCTTCTTTCCACAGATTGGCACGGCTAAGACTTTTGGGCGTCGAGGGCGGCTTTGGCACGCGCTGCGGCATCTTTCGCCTTTTGCTGAATCTCTTCAGGGGAGGGAAGGGATGCCAGGTCGATTTCGGCCATCACTTCGGCGGGGATGATTCCGTCGGATTGAAGCTTGGTGAGGCACTTCTGCCGCTCATTCAGGGCTTTGTCAGGACTGCGCTCCTTGGAAAACCTGGATTTGGCCGCTTCGCTGCGATCCCGCAAATTCGTGTAGATATCGCCACCGAGCAGGGCCGAGATATCCACCTTCATCTTCTCACGGTTCACATCCTGGTCACTGACCGGCGCTCCGTTGATGGGGCCGGACGCGTATTTGGGGAACATGATGGCAACTTCGGGGCAGACGCGTGAGCAGGCGGGACAGTTCGTTTTGCAGTTGTCCTGATTCTGCACCTGGATCTTCTGATCGTCATCCACGCCGTAAACGTCGAAGAGGCAGAAGCTGAGGCACTGCATGCAGTTGGTGCAGCGGTCGTAGTCGATCACCGGAAACCATGGTTTCCAGCTTTTTCCGCCTGCCGAAGGAGGCTGATTCATCTCTTTCCCCTGCTTGAATTCATCAACCAGGTTGAAGACGGCATCCGCATCCATCGCCGTGACGTCTCGCGTTTCGACACTCACCTGGTTGCTCGCATCCTCGACTTCCGGCGCGGAATCGCCAAAATTTCCCAGGACGAGCAGACTGTCGGTCACCGGCTTCGGAGAATTGCCCTCCGTTCCAATTCGTGTCACCGCGTAGCCGCGATCCAGCAACCCGCTGAAAACTTCGAACTTCAGATCGTCGTCGATTGGAGGGGTGCCTTCGCCTTCGTAAAGGACAACTTGGAGGGGGCTGGCTTCGTTGTTTACCATGATCTATTCGTCAATAAGTTCGTCCAGGATGTTTTCGGCGGCATCCTCCCGCATGTTCAGCACGGTTACCTCATCCTCGCTGTCTGGAAAATCGACTCCCGCGTTGTGGAACAGCCACTTCACCGCGCGCGGATAACAGGCGGCAATCTTGACCGGGCCATCTTTGAGGAGTTCACCCAGGCGAGGGTCTTTCCGCGCCGCCATTTCGCACAAATCGGAAACGGTCTCGAAGGTTGTCTCCGATTCGCAGAGTCCTTTCAACACTTCGTCCTTCACGTGATCGGGAACGACTTGAGCGTAGGCGCATCGGCAGTAGAGGACTTTGGGCATAAACGGCATAACATCTGCCCAGAATCCGGCAAAGCGCAAGAAATCCGGAAACGTCTTTGGGATTTCGAAACCTTACCCCAGTCCGGCAAACTGCCGATACCAGTTGAGGATCTGAGGCCCCCAGAACAAAAAGACCAACGCGCCCAGGGCGAGGTAAGGGCCGAAGGGAATCGGTTTGTTCCATTTTTCGTTGGCGATAAATTTTTGGCCGATTCCTCCAAAGGAGCCGAACACGGAACCTGCAATCAGGGTGAAGACGGTCGCCTGCCAACCGAGAAACGCTCCGATCATCATGACGAATTTCACGTCGCCCAACCCCATGGCTTCCCGCGGTTGCTGAATTCTTCGAGTGGTTCCCTCGATCAACTCCATCTTGTCGAGATCCGTCTTTTGCTCACCAAACTCTGCGCGATTCCAGAACATGACCAGCGTATCCGTTTTCTGGGGAGTGCCATCAATCTTCACATCGGAACTCTCGATCACCAACCGGTCGGTTGGGCGGGAAAAAAGATCGCTCCAAGGGTAGACGTCGGTCCCGATCTCGAGCTGCGGTTCCCCGTCCTTGTCCGGCTGATGAATCTTCCAGGGAAGCGCTTCCTCAAATTCATGAATCTTCCGGCCAAAGGCAAGCTTCCCGCCTTCAACCACCGCCTTCAACAGTCCCCATCCCACGATTCCTCCAATCGCGGACCACATCAGCCCCCGATACCAAATCGCATTGGGCAGGCTGGAATCATCCACCACAGCCTGGTTTACGATCCCCGACCCGGGAAACCATGAAGAAAGCAGGGGCAGCAATCCGGCCAGCAGCAGTGCAACCACCGCTCCTCCCCAGTTGAGGCTGTCGGGAATGATGTAGTGCTCGAAATCGATGAACGTTGCCGAGATCAGCAGCGAAACCAGAATCCAGGTTACAATCGGCCATCCCCAGCCAAAGGGCAGCAGGGTGAGCCAGACCGCGAGAAACAGAACCGCGGTTAGCCCCTCCACTAGAACATAACGCACCGCAATGGGGGCCCCGCACTTGGCGCATTTCCCTTTCAACATGATCCAACTCACGATCGGAATGTTGAGGTAGCCGGGGATCTGGGTTTCGCACGCGGGGCAGAACGAACGTTTTGGTTCGTCCACCCTCATGTTGCGGGGAAGGCGATGGATCACCACGTTCAAGAACGAACCGACACAAGCTCCCAGCGCCACCACAAAAAGGAGCACGACGGGATGGCGAAGCGTGGGTTCGAGCGACGATTGAAGTTCAGCAGGATTCATGGGATCGACGCGGAATCCTAGCACATTCCTCAGCCAAACAAAGAAGCAAAGCTTAAGAATTCTTAAGCAAATCGGATTTGGAAACGCAAAAGCCCCGGCCAATTGCGGGCCGGGGCTTCTGGATCAAATGGATGGGAAGATCCTCGGGTTAAGGAGCAAATCTCCGGTGGCTCACCACCCGGAAACGATAGTAGTGATCGATGCCGGGAACATCGCCTGGAGTACTGCCTTCCTGAAGATTGACGGCATAGTCAGGAATCCGTGTGTCGTTGGGATCGACGTAACGTTCCAGAATCGTGGATCCACGATACTCGCTGACGATGTTATCCGTAGCTTCATCAAAGGAGGCCCATTCCGAGTCGCTGCGTCGCTGCCCCGGATTTTGAGGAGACATGATGGACTGCTTCAGGATCTGGCTCCGGAAATGCACCTGAAAGGTATTCGATTTCGTGGTCAGGCGTGGGTAGATATTTCCATAGGGTTTCTCCCGTGCGTTGTCACCCACCGTGCTGATACCGTCCGTCATCTTCGGATTCCAGAGATCCCCCATTTTTTCAAGAGTCCCCAGCTTCAGGATGAGTCCATCCATCGCCTCGGGCACGAGGTAAGTCTTGGTGAATTCCGAGGCACTAATGAAGTGTTCGTCATTCGCGAAACGCTCCTCAAATTGCTTGAGGGTTTCATCGGTATTGATCCAGCTCCGCAAGCTCTTGTAGCGGAGGTCTCCTCCCTTATCTTCCCACCAATTGTAGCCTTTGCCCCAGCCTGAGCCGACCTTTGACGAACCCGCATAGGGATCATTGGGAATGGTCAGCATTTCTTCGGAGGCAAACACCCCGTGAAGGCCGGAGGCTCGTTTGATGTGGGTAAACGGCGCAATCTCGTAGTTGACATTAATCTTGCCAGCGGTTGAGAGCGGCTCGCTGATGGACCACGGCTCAACGATTGGCATCCAGAAGAAATCGAGGAAGAAGTGATCTTCAGGATCGAGATTGCCGGGATGAATCTCCCGCTCCTTGATGTAATCGGTTCCTTCCTTGAACAAGTTCATGTTATTCACGTCTTGCTGCTTCCGGAAGAGAAGCGTTTGCCAGGGTTTGCTCTCATACCGGGTACCGTTTTTCTCACCGTAAACACCGGTTGGCAGCGACCCAAACATCACCGCTCCAGTTGTGATTCGATTCGGCGAAAACAGGCCCGGCCGTGAAGGCTCATGCTGATTCGGTCGGCTAAAGTAGGGAACCTGTTTGCGGGCAACGGCGCCATATTCCTTTTCATAGGCGGTTAACTCCAATTCCTGACGAATGCCGAAGGAGTTGCCTTCGTCGGGCTTATTTATCCAGCATCCGTCACTTTGCGTTGCCGTTCCGTTGTCCCAATCCCCGTAGGGATTAAAGCGGCGTCTATAGGTGTCTGGCGCATAGGACTTGGCGACAGCCGCTTCTTTGCCATTGGGCGCAATATAGACACTAAGGGCTTTGTCACCGCCGCCGAACCCAGCGAAGTCCGC
Organism: uncultured bacterium; assembly: GCA_963977015.1. GTDB lineage: Bacteria > Verrucomicrobiota > Verrucomicrobiia > Verrucomicrobiales > DEV007 > JBCDHN01. Next base: position 587,668 of record CAXBMO010000001.1, read on the forward strand.
GCCAATATTGGCAGGCGTATTTTGATTTGACCCGTTGTCATAGACCCACAACGAATGACGAGTTTCATCATTGGTTAAGTGTCGAACCTCTTCATCGTAGAGCGGGTGCTTGATATACCCAGTGAAGGTTTCGATTTCATTCAGGAAGTTCCCGATCTCATCATCGGTGGTCTCGATGTCATTGTTCGTCGTCAGAAGTGGCCTTACTGCGGAAAGGCGCGCATCACCGTGGCTGATGACATAGCTGCGCGTTACATCGACGTTGTAGTCATAAGACTCTGATTGGTTGCCGCTACCCGCCAAAGGGTCCCCGGAGTCGTTCACTGCCGGCAGTTTGTAGTTTTGATGGATTAATGTGCCGCCAGCGCCATCGCCAAGGAGGAAGGCGAGACGACCAACTCCAGGATTGTCCTCCGAAATCCTGACAGGTTTGGGATCACCTTGAAAGACGGGTTTAGCATCGTTGTCATCCCGAAAGGCTCCGGTCTTGTGGAACGTCCAGAAATCGCGTGCCTGGCGAGTATGCTGAAGAATTGGTACTCGGTTGCGGCCAAAACCTCCGGCCAAGCCAGGGTGCAAGTTGGGAACAGGCAGGTGGTCGATATCGTCCATCTCCACAATCGCCACCTGAACAGGCTGGTCGACGTCCTTTTTGGTGTCGGAATTGTATCCGTCATCGAGAAACAAGCGAATCTCGATGTCGCCACACTCAACCTCAAGCGCCTCATCTTTCTTGACGCGGATGGGGCCGCCGATGAAGGGATAGGCTTCAGCAGCCTCGTCACCGATCTTGTCGGTGGGATCTTGTTCCGTGCCGCCATTGACCCATTTGGCTGGTAGTGGGAAGAGGAGCTCGCCTTTGCCTTCACCGGGATCATAGTTTTCGGCGTTATCATCTTCAGCGCGATAAGTCGCATAGCGGGCGCGCCGGACTCCCTTGCTGCTTTGGCTGGAGAAGAGAGCCCGTGCGCTATAAACCCCTCCGTTGGTGGTGGATCCCCAATAATGATGGGTGGTGTCCGCATCCGGAGACTTCAGCTCGTAAAAGGTGTTGGAAAGGTGAGGGAACAGCTTTCCGTTATGCTTTTTAGGATTACCGCCTCCGTCCAGATATTCCCTAATTCCATTAGCCTTGATTTTGAATGTGTCGGGATCCAATCTTACCTCCAAACGGAAATCCGGCTTGATGCCCGTCCAGCCCTTTGCCGGACAATGAAGCTGCATGATCAAGGCCGGCTGGATGATCTTTTCATCAGATTTCAGCGGCCTCTCGATCGGGATGGTATAGTTCCAGTTCTGTTTTGCGACCAGCATCCTCCATTCCTTTTCGCGTTGCTCTTGTTGGGCTGGGTCGAAATTGGTGAAGTAGTCTGAAGGGATATAGTCCTTGTAAACTTTAGCAACGTCTCCCTTTTGGGTTCCATTGGCCTTTGAAAGGTCCGGATCAATATTCTGATCACTGAGCGGGCAGACATTGCCATACCAGAAATGCTGGTGGGATGGCTTGAATCCCCTGTTGCCCAATCCCTGGGCATTGATTCGCCACCCGTGCTCGACCATCGCGGCCAGCTTGCGACCTCCCAATTCGTTGGTGCCTTCCGCGCAGCAAATAAACTGCAGACCCACTTCATTCAGAGCATAGAATCTGCCGAACCCCTGGGAAAACGTGTCTGGATTGATATTGCCTGCATCCGTGATGTCATCGAATACCGGGGTTGCTTGATCGGGATTCTTTGGATTGATGCGCAATGGTGCAACCTGACCATGACCGGGATGGAGCTTCCGGTTGTCGTCTCCATCCGTCATGCTGCTGTTGTTCACCAGAAGGCGGTTGTTGGTGAAGGCACGATGATCATGAGGATTGTCACCCCAAAGCGTATAGCCACTCTGATCCTGGGTAATGGGATCGACCAGATTGTCATCGAAGAGATTGGTGCATCGAATATAGTCGAACATCTGCGTCATGATCTGATAGCGATCATACGGATACTTGTCTTCAAAACTGGCACCGACTCCCGGGATGGGCTGTGAGGTCAGCCAGGAGAAATACTTATAGAGTTCCTGATTCCGAGCGATATTGATGATGTCGTGATCCGGAGAATCCGAACGCTCACGCATGATGTGATAGCGTGCCCTAGTGGAGTTGATGCTGTCATTACTTTCTGACATTCCCACCTCAGCACAGAAGCGGATGCGTTTATCAAATTCCGTGAAGTGATAGGTTCCTTCCTTGCCGCCCGGTGCTGGAGGGTCCAATTCCGGATCCCCATGAAAGGATGGCCACATGCTGATCCGCGGGGTGTTGAAAACCGTGGTCTCCGGGGCACGACTGTTGGCCGTCAGGAAAAAGCGCAACCGGTTCAGGTAACTGACCATTCCCCGGGAGTCCCCCGCGGCCCATGGAAACTGATTGACCGTGCGGGGCAGAGCCATCGATTGAGCGTCAGTTTTATCTGATCCCTTGAAGAGGAGTTCATCAAAGGTCGCGTAAAGTCGGTGACGGTCCGGGACTGGCATGTCGATCGTCGATTCGCTGGCCCGAATTTCGCGAACTCCACTCATCGAGGTGTTTTGACCACCAACCACGCGAGGGGCGATTCGATAAATCAGTTCGTTCTGGGTGGCCAACTGTTTCAGCAGGCCCGGATCGTTCGTGAAGCGAGGGCCGTTGGGAAACAAGACCGGAGCGATCGAGGTGACGGCCGGGTGGGAGGGGTAACGCTGAAACTCGTTCCGGACTGGCTGAGTGAGGCCATAGTTCCGGTCGGCCAATCCTCCACCGCGCGGTACGTCCCATGGACGGCCGCCTGCTGCGGTGTTGATATTGATTTTCGCAGTCTCGTCGTCCGTCCAGAAGGCAAACCGCGAAACGATCGGGTTGCTCGCCGAGGGAATCCCTTGTCCGGCTTGACTTCCACTTACCTGCAGGGGTTCGAACTTTTCGTTCTCCAGCGTTCCCATGGTTCCATCTTCCAACTGGTAGATCCACTTTACCGGCATGGGTAGGCCCACCACGTGATCGCCGACCGTCGTATTCGATGCCCGCTTGACCTGGTCGGTGGCGAAATAGAATCCCTCAACATGGCGTTTCTCAGGATCCTCCTCAAAACCGTCTTTCCAGTTTTGGGCCTTCCAGCTCGAACGGGAAATATTCTGGGCTTTCGCGCCTTCCGGGTAGGCTCTTGGATCCACAATGGGATAATAAACCTCGTCTCCTCGAATCACCGGTTCGTTGAGATCAACGTAGGTGTTCTTGTTATTGGCATTATTCCAGTTCCGAAGATCGACTTCATCCTCTCGAACATCGCCCAGTGATTTCTCGACCATGTCCTCATCCGAATACAATTTGTAGGCTCCATTGAAGCCCGCTTCGGTCCACGTTCGGATCAGTCCCGGTTGGCTGGCCCAGGCGACTTCAACCTTTTCTGTTGCGGCGCGCAGCTGGTGGATCACCAAATTGGTGGCGGTTTGGCCCAATGCCTGAGCCTGCTGCCCCTGGGAGTAGCTGGTGGAGGCGGCCAGTTCATTTTGAGAAATCGAGAAAAACGCCATTACGAGAACAGCCATGAGCATGAGGATGCTGAGGACTGTGATGAGCGCGATTCCGCGTTCTTTGGTCGTTTTCTCTGGCACGGGAATGTGTGGGCTTTTCATGGCAAGAGATGGTTGGTTTTGGTGGGTCAAGGAACGAGATTCCTGAATTTACGATGCATTCTGTTTGAAATACATTGTGAATACAAGAGAAAAATTCTACGGGGAGAATGATTCCGAGAATTTTCTATCTCGAATACCTTGTAAATACAAGGTAAATTCTTTTGTCAGGAAAAAATCGCGAAATCCTGCCTACGATTTTCGCTTCCTGAGATTCGCTTCGCTTTCCCGTTTCAGAGCTTTCAGCGATTTTTTCAGCGACATTCTCTTGGCGGTGCTCATCCGGTCGATAAACAGGATGCCATTGAGGTGGTCGGTTTCGTGCTGAATGGCTCTCGCGAAGAGACCGTCGGTTTCCAATTCAAGGGTTTCCCCCTCAAGGGTCGACAAGGTTGCGCGAATGGTGCCTGGTCTTTTGATTTCCGCGCGGATCTCGGGGAACGACAGGCAGCCTTCCGTGTCGGAAATCTGCTCAGGGCCGCCGTGAATCACCGGATTGATAAAGATCAGGGGCATGATTTTCGTCAGCTCGGTTTCTTCCCCATTCACTTTCACAAAGGTTGCCGCGTCGGTTGCCTCAGAAACATCGACAACCGCCAGTTGTAAGGGAAGACCGACTTGTTGTGCCGCGAGTCCAACCCCTTCCGCGTCTTCCATCGTCTCGACCATATCCTCGGCAAGGGCACGGATGTTATCGGTGACCTCGTCAATCCTGGCACCCTTTTCCCGAAGAACGGGATCTCCAAAAAGCACAATTTCTCGAATCATTAGGCTAAAAAGCCGAATTTGGCGATCCTGGCTATTTGTGCAACAGAATCCTTGCTGGTACGTCCTTGATTGCGATTCCTGCCTGGTTAAATGCGTCCCAAACTCCCACGAGCAGCCCGAGAGGCAGTTCTTCGTCCGCTTTGAGCTCCAATTTCAGGTCGGGCTCACTCTGTTTGAGCTGAATCAGCGCAGGTGCGAGGTTTTCGAGGGCGACGAGTTCGTCTTCAATCCAAATTTCTTCCTCCGCGGTTACGGAAATCGTCATTCGGCGTTCAACGACGGCTGCTCCCGACATTTTACTCGCTTTGGGGAGCGAGATATTCAGCATCGTCTTCTTTTGCTTAAAGGTCGTCGTTGCGATGAAGAAGATCAGCAAAATCGCCAGAATGTCGATCAGGGAAATGATCGGCACGGCGGGAAGCGAACGGCGTTTGGAGTAAATGTTCACTTTTTACCCGATGGCGGTTTGGCGTGGGAACCGAGTTTGGGTGGCGGGATCAATGGGGAGGGAATTGGCACATCGGTAAGGGGGCCGGGTTTTCCCTTGGATCGGGCAAGGCCGTTGATCACGGCACCGAGCAGGACTTCCATTCGCACGGCCATTCGCTCGATCTTCTTGTTGAAATAGCTATGGGCAATGACGACCGGCACGGCAACCGCCAGTCCGCCAATGGTGGTGTAGAGCGCTTCGGCGATTCCGGCGGCAATCAGGGCGGGATCGGGATCCTCCAACGCCTGCGAGCCTCCAAACACGCCAAATACACTGATCAATCCGGAAACGGTTCCCAGCAGCCCCAGCAAGGGAGCGATGGTGATAATGACTTCCATTGCCGGAAGGCCGTTCTGGAGTTTCACAATCTCTTCACGCGCCGCGGCTTCCACTCCGCTTCGGATCGAGTCAGAATTCTGGTCGCGGAGCCCGAAGGCCACTGAAACGGTGCGAGCCAACGGAGATCTCTGTTTTTCGGCCTCTTTTTCCAAGCTTTTGACCGCCTCAGGTTTGCCTTCCTTGGCTTGGTTGATGAGGACGTCCATCACGTTGGGGATGGCATTGTGCCAGCGAAGCGAGAGAAAGCGATGGATGATCAATCCGGTCGCGACCAGCGAACAGAGCAAAATGAAGAGCATGAAAACCCCGCCACCCTGGACGAAGGCGCCGAGTTGATCAGCTGGCGAAGGAGGGGCTTCAGCTTGGGCGAGAATCGTAAAAACAGAAATGCGTTCCATAAAGTGGGGATCGAGTAGCGGGGAGTTCCCATTCCTTGGAGTGATCAGAGTGCGATTTCAATCACTTCAAAGTTGCCTTTTTCGAAAGGGGCCGAGCTAGTAGATGATGATGTCGTAGGTTACTTCGAGCGGTTGGCCGCCTAGCAGGGTGATGATTTCTTCGGGCATGGGAGGAATATCGGCCTCGATGAGAGCCTGCATCGTAAAGTCGGTCAGGCGCGAATTTGCGTCCTGATGAACCAGATTGATCTGGGAAGGGGCAACGTTTCCGTTGCGATCGACGAGAAAGCTGATTTTTAGGCTTCCAAAGGTGACGAAGGTCGCGTTTTGCACGCGAAGGGCATGCCAGCGGCGCTCAATCGCCATACTGACGCGCTTTTTGTATTCCCCAAGCGGGGTCTTTTCGGCATCGACAGCTGCGGTTCGGCCCAGATTGTCGATCGAACCCGACATCTTGTTTTTGATCCGTTCCGGGCTGAAGGCGATCGAGTCGGCGTCTCCGTTGGTTTGCGTGGTTGGCTGCATTCCGGGTTGGATGGGGACTGCTGCGATCACGGGTTTGGCGATCGGGGTTGGGACGATGGGGGCATTGGGCCTTGGTGCCGGCGCCTGGAGCATGGGATTGACCGGATCCACGATTTCAGGATTCCGTTCCGGCATCGCATCTTCCACATCCTCCGTCATCGGCATATTTTCGTCGACAATTTGAAGTTCGTCCGAAAACGCTGACTTGGTTTTCTCCAAGTCGACTTTGGCCATCTCCATGTTCGTTGCCGCTCCGCCTGCTTCTCCGGGTTGCAGATCGGTGACCTGAGCATCTTTGGTCTCGGATTCCGCGGAGTTTTCCTGATAATCCGTCTGATTGGGATCCATGACCTCGGATTCCTCCGGGGCGGCTTTTGCGGGCTTCAGATCCGCCATCAATTTGGGATTTTTGCTCTCCTCCTGGGGGATCTTCAGTTGATCCGATGGTTGGGCGGGCATTCCCGCAGGTGCGGCGGCCGAGTCCGGAATTTCGCCTTCGGGCCCGTCGACAAATTGATGATCCTGCAAATCAATGACGGGAATGGGAGCCTCCTTGCCATCCTGTGTCGGGGTGAGCTGGTCCGATTTTTCGCTGGGCAGCATTTCAGTCGCCGCCAGGGTATTGCGATCGCTTTCGAACTGCGGCTTGAGCGGGGCGACGCTGCTTTCCTGATTGGCGTAGGTGTCAATATAGGGGGCTGGTCCCTTTTCTTCGCTGGGAACTTCAATAACGTCAGGAATCAGTTCCTCCAACTTGATGACGACTTCGTTGGGTTCGGCCTTTTCCGAGCTCTTGCGGGTTTGGATCTGCCAGAGCAAAAACCAGCCGATCGCATACAACACGGCGAAATTCACCAGCAGCGATCCAATGATCGCCACCAGCGTCTTCAAAGCATCGCTGTCGAAAGCGGTTTGTTTGTCGGCTGCTGTCATGCACCCTCCCGAAGGCAGAATCGTGGTCGTCTGAATGAGTAGACGCCTTACAGCGTCTCGCTATTTAGTTAAGGGAGGTTTGGCTTTTTCGCTAGCAGAACTACTAATTAGGAGCGAAAAAGGCCCACATCTGCAAGTTTGCGATACCATCGGCTATCCCCGTAGAATAGTCAGTCAAAAAGAAGTCACCCATGCTATGAAGAATGTAGTCGTTTTAGGAGCCGGCAGTTTTGGAACCGCCTTAGCCGCGGTCGTTGCCGAGCGTGGGCTGAACGTTTCCCTCTGGGGACGGGATCCAGAGGTTGTCCGCGGAATCAATGAGCACCATCGCAATGACAACTACCTTTCCGACATCGAGTTGCCCGAACGGATCAAGGCGACGACCGATCTCGCCTGTTGTGAGGATGCCGATTTGTTGATTGTTGCGATCCCATCGAAATTCTTTCGGCAAGTTTGTGAGGATGCTGCTCAGTACGGAATTCCACCCCATTGCGTGACGCTTTCCGCGACCAAGGGGATCGAGCTATCCAGTGGGAAGCGGATGACGGAGCTGCTTCGCGAGATCTTCCCGGAGAATGTCGCGGCGGTGGTTTCCGGCCCGTCTCACGCCGAGGAACTCGCTCGAAAGCTGCCCACGGCGTTGGTTGTGGGGTGTGCGGATGAGGCGATTGCAAAGCAGCTGCAAGGGCTCCTCACTCAACCGTTTCTCCGAAGCTACACTTCGAACGACGTCGTCGGAATCGAGTTCGGCGGTACGGTGAAGAACATTGCGGCCATCGCCGGCGGAATCGTGGAAGGGCTCGGGCTGGGCGACAATGCGAAGGCGGCATTGGTGACCCGTGGTCTGGCGGAAATGGTTCGTCTGGGCGTGGCCAAAGGGGCCAACCCGGAAACGTTTATGGGACTCAGCGGAGTCGGTGATCTGATGGTGACCTGCTTTAGCGATTATAGCCGGAATACCCGGGTTGGCAGATTGCTCGGCAAAGGCAGCAGCCTTGCAGAGATTCAGAGCCAAACCAACATGATTGCAGAAGGCGTTCCGAATACGGAGAGCGTTTATCAATTCGCTCAGAAGAACGGAATTCGGGCTCCCATCACCGAGATGCTTCACGCGGTTCTCAACAACCAAGTCTCTCCGAAGGATGCGGCACAGCAACTCTTCGCCCGAAGTCCACGTTCCGAGACGGATTAACCTTCCGGCGCGAGAACAGACCTAAAATTCAATCGTGAGGTTTCCCTCATCGATTTTCACCCGGGTGACGTCCTCGTCGGAAAGAACGGCTTGCTCACGGGTGCAGGCCTGGGCGATTCGAAAGAACGGGGCCATGATGGGACGGAACATCGCTCCACTGAAGGAGAACCGCCCGACGCTGCTGGATTTGCATTCCCTCACATACTTCCCATCGGAAAGGTAGTAATCCCAACTGGATGCAATGGTGAACGGAAGACCGAAAACCTTGCGTTCCACGAAGATCGTCGCTTCGTTCTTCTTAAAATCCAGATAAACGCCGTTCATCTTCACGAATGAGCCGAAGGCTCCTCGCTGCTTCGCATTCAGGCGCTGATTGAGATAGGTGTTCACCTCTTCTTCGCTGAAAGAAACGGAACCCTCATCCTTCACCAGCTGATCCTCAGCGATTTTCAGGAGATTCTTGGGAGGGTTGGGTGCCTTCGAATCCGAGTAGGGATATCCACCAACGTGACTCAGATCCCGCGGTAAAAAGATAAAAACGACAAACCCCAAAAGCGCTGCGGTGATCAAAAACATGATCACGCCTCCGATTCCGAAGCCTTCGCCCGGCATGGCCGGAGGTTTTGGTGGTTTCGGCTCCCCGGCTGCCGCTACACTTCCGGGAGGAGCCGACTTGGCGACCTTTTTCTTCCGGACTTTTTTCTTTACTGCGATCTTCTTTGCCATGCTTCAGGAGGGGGCGTTTCTTTGAACGCCTCTAGAACTATAGAAATCGCGACACAATTCAAGCCAACGCTTTAGTCTTTCGAACTGGTCGTCTTCGGTTTCTTGGACGGCTTATCAGTTTTTGACTTCGAAGAGGAGTCTTTTTTCGAGGAATCACTCGCCGGCTTGCTGGCAGACTCGGCTTCCTTGGCTCCCTTCTTGTAGGATTCGCTCCGGTAATCCGTTTCGTAGAATCCCGATCCCTTGAAGATCAGCCCTGCGCCAGTTCCCAGCAATCGCTCCACTTTGCCGCCACATTCTTTATCTGGGCATTTCGAGAGTTTCCGAGCCTTCATCGATTGAAAGATCTCGAACACATTATCGCATTTGTGGCACTTGTATTCGTAGGTTGGCATAGTTTTACGGCAGACAACGCTGCGCCGAACTGTGTTCATTTCGTGACCATTCGCAACTGCTATTGCGAATGGTCGGTTAGAGTTGCTTGAATTCCTTCCAGAATTGTTCGGTCTGGGCCGAATCCGGGTGAATCTCCAAAACGACTTCCTTGGGCAATCGAGCCGGAAACGAATTCGATTCGATCGACCGGTGGCTCAGTCCCCACATTTTCGCCCAATGCTCCAATTGGATCTCGTGCGTGTTTTCGGTAATGCGTTTTGTGGATTCCGGCAATTCACCGAGAACCGGCAACCGGGAAAAAATCTTCCCGCCGCCATTGTTGATGACCACGAATCGCCGCTTTTTGGCGGGGAGTTCCCGCAGAATCCACGGTGCGGCAAGGTCATAGAGGGTCGTCAAATCGCCGAAAATTCCCCATGATTCGGCAGCATTGGCGGTAAGCCCCAAAAACGTGGACACGTTTCCGTCGATGCCGTTTGCGCCGCGATTCGCCCAGACCCCGAATTGCCGGTTCTCAAATGTCGCCGCGAGGTTCCATTCTCGAATCGGGAGGCTGTTGCCCAGAAAAAGGCTCGATTTGGCGGGGATTCGCTCGGACAGGCTTCGCATCAGGCTCGGTTCGCTCTCGGGGAACTCGTTCAAGAGTGATTCAAATCCGGCGATGCGTTTCCGGTCCGTTTTGAGGATCTCCCTCGGGGATGGGGTTCCCTCAAAGCAAAGCGACCGAAGCGATTCAAACATGACGCTTTTTCGCGCCAATCCGGTAAAACCCCGGCTGAGAACGGAGATGACCTGAATGCCGGGCAGGTTCTCCAAATCGCGCCAGAATCGGCAACTGGGGACTCCGCCGATCCGTAAAACCGTGCTTGGCGGGCTGGTGGAAAGGATGGATTCCCCGGATTGCAGCATGAGCGCGTTCAAGTCGGGAGCTTCCCGCAGGCAACTGGTCGCGTCGGCGAGGATGGGAGATCCCAATTCCGCCAAAAATTCGCGGACAGCCTGCCGGTCCCTGCGGCGAACCGCCCCCAACAACACCAGATCGGGCGCGAAAGGGAATTTCGTGTGGCGGGACTTTGAGGCCGGCTCGACAAGCGGTTTCGGAGTTGGCGATTTCCCCGGGGCCGGGCTTTTCTCGTCCCCGGAAGTCAGGAGCGGATCATCGAAGCAGATATTGAGGTGTGCCGGTCCCCATCCATCCCATCGCGTCAGGTCAAATCGATCGTCCTGCACATCCCAACTGTCCCGCGCATACATGCAGAAGATGCCGGCTTGTTCGATCGCCTGAGGCGCTCCGGAATTTCGAAAGGCCTTTGGGCGATCCCCCGTAATGCAGAGGAGCGGGGCGCGAAGATACGTCGCCTCGATGACAGCAGGGAGAAGCTCCGCAACCGCCGTTCCCGAAGTCGTGATGACGGCAACGGGTGCTTCCGAATCGCGACAACGTCCCAAGGCAAAAAACGCCGCGCTCCGTTCCTCGAAAAACGACCAAACCTGAACGTCGTGGCGCAAGACTTCCAAAACGAGCGGGCTGTTTCGCGATCCCGCACAAACCACAAATTCGCTAATCCCGATTTCCAGACACCGCTGGATCGTGATTTCGGCTAGGCTCTCGCTTGGGGACATCTTGGCTCCCTTCGCCCTACCTTTTGTCCGATGCAACCAATTAGCCGACTCGACAGGTTGCCTTCTCAAGTCCAGATTCCGCGATGGGATCACCCGCCAATTTGAGGATGAAAGTCCGGAATTTTGATTTGGCTGAAACGCTCGATTCCGGCCAGGTCTTTCACTGGTTGGAAACGGCGAATGGCAGCTTCGTCGGCTGCATCGGCGATGTTCCGGTCAGCCTTCGGCAGGATGGCGAAACCCTGACCGCTTCAGGTGCGCTGGAGAAACAAGCGATTCAACATTATCTGCGGCTCGATCCAACGCATGATGACGCGATCGCCTCCTTGTCCGCGAATGACGAGCCGTTACAGGAGGCGATGTCCTTCTGCTCGGGCCTGCGGATTCTTCGTCAACCCGCCTGGGAGTGTCTGGCGACGTTCATCACCTCTTCGCTCAAGCAGGTGGCCCATATTCGGCAGATTTCCCTGGAGCTGCGAAGACGGTTTGGTGTTCGTCAATCGATCGATGGCCACGAGGTCTTTGCCTACCCAACTCCGCAGGCACTCTCCGATGCCGGGGAGGCGGAGTTGAGAACGTGCGGATTGGGCTACCGGGCGAAAAGCCTTCATCTCGCGGCCGAATCGATCGCCAGCGGAGCGACCGATCTGGAAGCGGCCCGGACGCTTGGAAACGAAGAGGCGAAAGCCTTCCTCTGCCAATTGCACGGCGTCGGCCCCAAAATCGCGGACTGCGCTTTGCTCTTCGGGTTTGATCGTCTCAGCGCGTTTCCCGTCGATGTCTGGATCGAGCGCATTTTGCGGGAACGCTACTTTCCACGGCGTCGGAAGCCGCTCTCCAAGAAAGAGTTGGAGAAATGGGCGCTCAAGCATTTTGGCGACTACGGAGGCCTGGCGCAGCAGTTCCTGTTTCACTTCGCCCGCAAAGGCCCGAAGTCGCCGGAGAAAACCAAGGGCTAGCCTAACTTTCGGGCGCCATCTCGACCTGCGTTTTGATGCCCAACAGGCACTTGGGCAGATTTTTCGCCATCCCTTTGCGAACCAGGCCCTGGGGGACGAATCTGCCGGGATCAACGTGGAGGGAGTAAATCAAAAGTGTTTTCGTGTTTTCCTCCACGGGAACAAACTGCCACGAGCCTCGAATATCGCGCAAATCCCCGCTCACCCGCTCAAAATCCACTCGCTCGAACGGTCTCATCACGTGCTTCACGATGTAGGTAAAGGTGCCGGGGAGTCCGTTCATCTTCATTTCCTGCTCCACCATCATGTGGGCCGCGCCTTTGCCAACAATTCGGCAGCGAACCAGAGATTGGACATAGTCTGGAGCGGCTTCCTTGTCATTGATCAGGTTCCAAACGTTTTCGACCGGTGAGTTGATCAGGATCGCTCCGGTCGGATAAAAGGCCGGATTCCCACGATCCTGTTTGCTGACCTTCTCATTCACATCGACGAGCAGAACGACTTCGCCCTGCTCCAGCATTTTCCAATCCGCGTCATCTTTAACGATGTCTCTCGCGGTGGGGGGATTTTCAGTTTGAGCGGTTAAACTCGAACCCAAGGCACAGAGGCCCAAACCGACGACAATACTCTTCATGAGAGCTTAGACGCTCGTTCCGTCTCAAATTGGAAAAAAGTTTGAGACTCGCTGGGGTTTTCCTGACGAAAATCTAAAAAAGCGCTGCGGGATCGGCGTTGATGTGCCCGACGAATCATCTGTTGGCGCATTTGGCGAAGGCGTTTCTGCTGTTTGGCGCGCTTGGAGTCATTCTGCGACCAACCGTTATCAACGGTTTGGCAACTGGTCATGCAGGAGGAGATTCCAACAATGGCGATGAGGGAAAGAACGGTTCGAATCATGATGTTGGGGAGTTTCGAGCGGCCCAAATCGGGCGCGGTGGGCAGCATCGCCGCAATCGAACGGGTTTTCCTGCAAAATTTTGGAGCGCTGATGGGGAAGTTTGGCAGGCAATTGATTTACGGATTGCAGAATGCTGCTTATTTCAAGTTATGAGCAACTCATTCGACCAGCGTGTCATTTGCCCAAGTTTACTGGCTGCTGACTGGAGCCGAGTTCGTGAAGAAGTCGTCCGCGCCGAAAAAGCGGGTGGCGACTGGCTTCATCTCGATGTGATGGATGGCCACTTCGTCGACAACATTTCGTTCGGCCCCAACTTCGTGAAGCACGTTCGGGATTGCACCGAGTTACCGCTGGACGTGCATCTCATGATTGATCGCCCCGATCACTACTTTCCCCGCTTCGTCAAAGCCGGCGCCAACAACATCACGGTTCATGTCGAGGCGCAGCATGATGTCGCGGATACGTTGAAGAAGATTCGCGAGGCTGGCTGCACCTGTGGACTGGCTCTGAATCCCGCCACGGACTTCGCGGATGTGGTTCCGTTTCTCGATCAGATTGATCTGCTTCTCGTGATGACCGTCGTTCCCGGCTTTGGCGGTCAGGTTTTCATGGAGGCGGAAACCATGCCCAAAATCGATGCCGCCGTTGCGGAGCGAACCGCCAGAGGTCTGGACTTCCACATTGAAGTGGATGGAGGAATCGACGGCGAAACCGTTCACATTGCCGCGAAACACGGTGCCAACGTCATGGTCGCCGGAACGTCCCTGTTCGGGGCGCACGACATGGCCAATGCGGTCGACCGGCAGCGCGAACAGCGGTGAAAGCCGCTTGACGTTTGGGCATGGACTGGCGCAAGAAATTGGCCGAAAAAGAGGGCGTCCCGCCGTTTTCGATCTTTCACAACGCCACCTTGGTCGCGATTGCGGAGAAGCGGCCCAAGGATGCGACGGCCTTGCGGGAGATTGAAAAAGTGGGCGCGGACATGGCGGAGCGCTTTGGGAAAGATGTGATGGAGATTTTGGAAGCGGCGTAGGAACGGGATGCCACGGTGCTGAACGCGTAAAACGGGACATCGGCCCGTTCCTGCGCAGACTCCCGCCGATTGACCGGCACGTCGTCCGCAGGAACGGGCCGGTGTCCCGTTTTACATGAAACGCATTGGCAACCTCTTCGAGCCGATCCTGTTCTGGCAGAACCTGGAGCACGCGTTGCGCCGCGCCTTGCGCGGGAAACGCTCCCGCGATGACGCCCAAACGTTTTCCGCGGGGATGCCGGATAGCCTGGAGGAAGTCGGCGAGCGGCTGCGTTCCAGGAGCGGACCGGTGGTAGGTTGAAAAGGAAAGGCCAAACGTCCCGGCGCGGATTCTCGAAAAGCTTCCCCGCAGTATCGACTCGCGGCATGGCCAATGCCGTCGAACGGCAGCGCGAACAGCGGGGCGTCTGACGAGGAAAGGCGCCGATCAACTGAGAGTCGCGCCCGGCTCAATCTTGGCCTCGTCTTTGCGAGCCAAAAACGCGGCTTCTGAATCGGCGAACAGCGGACTGATCTCGAAATCGAAGGCCGGCAATCCCGTTTCGTCGACTTCGAGTTTAATCCCAGCAGCTGTGACCCAGCGGGCAAACTGCCGGAGCTGATCCTGGCGCGATGTTTCCGGCGAATCATTGCCTTCCCCGTTTTTGACGGGACTGAAATCGTCTTCGCGAGCGGTCTGGATCACGACCGGATTCTTCGCGAACGGAAGCGCATCAAAGACAAAGGTTTCGAACTTCACGCCGTTGGGCGTCTCGGGTTTCACCGGCTGACCGGCTTCATCGATGGTCGGAACCTTCTTGTCGGCGCGGTGAAAGGGGAGGCGGACCGAGGCGTCTTTGCCCTCGCCAATCTTCTCGATCAAATCCCGGCTGAAAATGTGGATCGCGATACTGCCGGCCTGGTAGAGCAGCGTTCCCTTGTCGTCGGTGGCTTCTGACATGGAATCCGGCATGTCGCTGTATTCCAACACTTCGATATTCTCGCCCCGTTTTACGAAAACGCCGACTTTCTCACCGGCATAGGCCTTGAGACAGGCTTTGCTCGAAAGCTCGGATTCTCCCAGGAGATGAAATCCAATGAAAGCGGGATCCACACAACGAACGAGCGGATTGTCGACCTGGAAATAGCTCACGAGGTCGATGCCGCGATCCTTCATCGCTTGAACACAGCCGTTGCGAACCAAGGCGCGAAGCGATCCGCCATGTCCGTCCGGGCTCAAGGCGATGGAATCGGGGGCTTCGAGGATGATTTTTCCTTCCAGATCAACCGCCGGCATCAAGCCCTGGGAAAAGAAGGTCACGTCCTTGGGATCCAGCCCGAAAAAGTCGTGTTTCTCGAAAAATGCCACGGTCGCCTCATGGTTGATCACCGACGTCATGATGAACCAGGGAATCGGCTTCCCGTAGTGGCGGGACGAAGCCAGAATCTTCTCGGCGAACACTTGGAAAAGCGTTTTCTTGGTCACCGGCGTCACCGGAAACGTTCCTTTCGGGCCATCGAAACCCAACCGCGTGCCTTGGCCGCCGGCGACGGTAAATGCCGCGACCCTTCCCGCGTTGAGCGCTTCTTCACCTTTCGCAAAAGCCGCGCCCCACTTGGCTTGTTCTTCGGCACTTTTCGGCAGCGGGACGAAAGGGGCCGGTTCGACATCATCCAGATTGAGCGAGCCGCTTTTTTCCGTCAGCACCAGAGTTTGAACCAACTCATCCACTTCCGCCAAATCAATATCGGCGGCTTGCTGGAGAAGTTGTGCCTGGCTATCCGGCGAAAGATCATTAAAAAAGCGGAAAACGTGACCTTGGCCGGCTTTCTCGAATTGGGTGCGTAGTTCGTCTGACATGGCAGTACAGGGTGTTCTGAAAAGTGTTCTATTTCCCGAGTTCGCGAGAACGTCGTGTTGCTTCGCGCACGGCCTCGATGAGTGCCGAACGAATGCCATTTTTTTCCAATTCGGCAAGTCCCGCGATGGTTGTTCCGCCCGGGCTGGTGACATTGTCACGAAGCACTGCCGGATGTTCTCCGGACTGAAGGGCGAGTTCCGCGGCTCCAGCCAGGGTTTGAGCGGCGAGTTGGAGCGCCAAAGGTTTGGGCAATCCCTCAAGCACGCCGCCGTCGGCCAGCGCCTCAATGATCGTGAAAACGTAAGCCGGGCCGCTCCCGCTGAGTCCGGTCACGGCGTCCAGTTGCGATTCCTTGACCGAAACGGCAATTCCGACACTCTCAAGCAGCGTCTGGACGGTCGTGGCATCACTCTCCGTCGCATTCGATCCCAGGGCAAAGCCCGATGCTCCTTTGCCGATGAGCGCGGGAGTATTGGGCATGACCCGAACGACCCGTTGTGGCTTGGCCGCCCAGGTTTCGAGATCGCGCAGACCAATCCCGGCCGCGATCGATACCACCAATCGACCGGTTTTGACGTTGGCTGCGCCCTTGAGCGAAGCCTGAACGTCCTGCGGCTTGACGCAAATGACCACGGTCTCCGCCAGTTCAAAAACTTCGGCACAGGAGCTGACCGCGGTGACGCCAAGCTTCTTCGAAATCGCAGTTGCCGCCGGTTCAAAGGCATCGTGAACGACCACCTCTCCCGATGTGCACACCTTGGCGTTCAGCACGCCCTCAAGCAGTGCTGAACCCATTTTTCCGACGCCAATGAATCCAAGTTTCATTCTCAGTTCCCTCATCCCGCACACGGCGCTGCGCAACCGGAAAAAGGCGGCGGAATTGGTAACTACTCCAAAGCTTTCCGGAGTTGAACCGACTTTCGTTCGATGATGTTGGCCCCCAAAACGAGTGACGGTCTGGAAGTTGGCTCAACCAGGGAATTGACCGCTTCAACCGCCATTTGTTGGGTGGGTTGGGAAACCGTGGTCAGGGGCGGATTTGCAAACGATGACCAGGGTTGTTCGTCGAAGGCAATGATCGAGACATCTTCGGGGATGCGGACGCGTAATTCCTGCGCGGCTTCCAGGATTCCCAGGATTCCCTGCCCGCTCAACGCGATGACCGCGTCGGGCCGGGGATCTGAATCCAGGATCGCCCCTGCTCCTGTCAAACTTGCCGCCTGCGTGTAACCGCTGCCGGAAATCCAGTCGGAATTCATCTCGAATCCGGCATCGGCCAGGGCCTCGGTGACGCCGCGAAATCGTTGGCGGTCCGTGAAGGATTCGTGGTCGCCGCGCAGGCAACCGATCCGTTGGTGGCCGGTTTTGATGAGATGCTCGGCCGCAAGTCGACCGGCGGCGACATTGTCGAGGCTGATCGTCGGGACGTTGAGGTGCGGCACAATGCGGTCGAGCATGATGATGGGCATGGGAGAGGACTCGATGGCCCGGGTGAACTCGGCGGAGGTGCGGCCGACCGGGGCGATGATGAGGCCATTGAGGCGGCGGCCGAGCATTTGCTGGAGAAGCTTGGCTTCGACGGCTGCGTCCTCATTGGAGTCGCAGAGTTGGACGGTCATGCCGTGTTGGCGCAGTTCGAGTTCGATGCAGCGGGCGAGTTGGGCGAAGAAGGAGTTGGTGATGTCGGGCACGAGCAACCCGATCATGCCGAGTTTGCCGCTGCGGAGACTGGTGCCGAGTGGGTCGGGACTGACGTGAAATTTTTCGGCGGCTTGACGGACGCGTTGGACCGTTGCGGCGCTGACGCGGTACTTCTCGCCCTGGCCACTGAGGGCGCGGGAAACGGTGGTGGGGGAGAGGTTAAGGTGTTGAGCCAGTTCGCTGACGTTCATGGGGGGCGTTGGGGAAAAATGGGCTTGTGCAAACGTTTGTGCAAGCTATCATCGGCGAAGAATCATCATGAACCCCTCCTTTCTCCGATCGCTTTCTGCCGTTTTTATCGGTCTTACTCTCATGTCCTGTGGAGATGATCCCGGGCCGGAAAAGCCCACCGTCGCCCTGGTGATGAAGTCCCTGGCAAATGAGTTTTTCAAGACGATGGCGGATGGGGCGGAAGCTTACCAGGCCGATCATGCGGAGGAGTTTGAGCTGATTGTGAATGGCATTCGAAATGAGACGGATTTGACGGCACAGGTGAATCTGGTGGAGCAAATGGTGTCGCGCGGAGTGGATGCAATTGTGATCGCTCCGGCCGATTCGAAAGCCTTGGCTCCGGCGTTGAAACGGGCAATGGATACGGGGGTGACGGTGGTGAATATTGACAATCAGTTGGATGCGGAGGTGTTGGCAGGGGCGAAACTCACCATTCCATTCGTGGGACCGGACAATCGGGAAGGCGCGAAAATGGTGGGCGACGTGGTTGCCGGGAAGCTGCAGCCGGGCGATGCCGTGGCGATTATTGAAGGAGTGCCCACGGCGTTTAATGCCGTGCAGCGCCGGTTGGGATTTGAGGATGCGATGAAAGCGGGCGGAATGAAGATTGTCAGTTCGCAATCCGGGAGTTGGGAAATGGCGAAGGCGAATGCCGTGGCGTCGGCGATCTTGAGCGAGCACCCGGAGGTGAAGGCGCTGCTGTGCGCGAATGATTCGATGGCGCTCGGCGCGGTAACTGCGGTGAAGGCAGCGGGCGTGAGCGGAAAGGTGTTGGTGGCGGGGTTTGATAACATTTCTGCGATCACACCGTTGGTGGAGTCCGGCGAAGTGGTGGCAACGGCGGATCAACATGCGGATGACCTGGCCGTGTTTGGGATTCAAGCCGCGCTGGATATTTTGGCGGGAGGAACGGCGGAAAATCAGAAGACGAAGGTGGACCTGGTCGTGAAGCCACAATGAGCCGGGCGATCACCATTCGCGGCCTACAGAAGTCGTATGTCCCGGGGGTGCCGGTGCTGCGTGACTTCGATTTTGAACTGGCGACAGGTGAGGTTCATGCGTTGGTCGGCAGCAATGGTGCGGGAAAGTCGACTTTGGCGAAAATCTTGTCGGGGCTGACTCCGGCGAACTCGGGCGAGATCGATTGGCATGACGGTGATGCGTCGGGTGTGGTGATGGTCCTGCAGGAGCTGAACGTGATTCCGACTTTGAGTGTGGCGGAGAATTTGTTCCTGAAGGCGTTGCCCAACAAGTATGGGATGATTGCGGAGGCTGAGCTTCGTGAGAAGGCGGTGCGGGCGTTGGCGCGGGTGGGGTTGGGAAATTTGGATCCGGATTTGCCGGCCGGGAGGCTTGGCGTCGGACAACAGCAATTGATGGAGATCGCTTCGGCGCTGGAACAGGAATCGTCGGTATTGATTCTGGATGAGCCGACGGCGGCGTTGACGGGGCCGGAGATTGAACTGCTTTTTGACAATGTCAGGGCACTTCGCGAGCAGGGCGTGGCGATTTTATTTATCAGTCATCGGATGGATGAGATCGCGCAGATTTGTGATCGGGTAACAGTGATGCGTGATGGCGTTCGGGTGGCGACGCATCAGGTGGACGAGGTCGAGACTGCGCAGTTGGTCAGGGAGATGGCAGGGAATGAAATTGCGACCCGAAAGAGGGCCAAGGTGATGAAGGGGAGGGGTGAGGTTGGGATCTCGGTGACGAATTTGAGGGCGGGTCACGCGGTGAAAGGTGTGACCTTTGCCGCGCATCGCGGAGAGATTTTGGGGATCGCGGGATTGATTGGCGCGGGCCGGACGGAGACCTTGCGGGCGATTTTCGGAGCCGATCCTCGAACCGGGGGCGAGGTTGTCGTGACCGGGAAACGGTTGGCCTTGGTGCCGGAGGATCGGAAGATGGACGGACTGTTGCTCCCGCTCTCGGTGACTGCGAATACGATCCTGGCTTCGGCGAATCGAATTCTTGTCGATGACGAAGCGGATCTGGAAGACGCTGAGCGGGTCTGCAAACAGTTGGACGTCAAGTGCGATACAATGGAGCAGGCGGTTGGCGATTTGAGTGGGGGCAACCAACAGAAAATCGTGATCGCGCGATGGCTGCTGTGTGATTGTGAGGTGTTTTTGTTTGATGAACCCACCCGCGGGATCGACGTGGCGGCGAAAGAGGCGATTTACACGCTGCTCGATGAATTGGCCGAAGCGGGGAAGACGCTGGTGGTCGTTTCGAGTGACCTGACCGAGTTGATGTCGATCAGTCATCGCATCGTGGTGATGTCGAACGGACGAATCACCGGAGAATTTAAACCGGATTCGTGGTCGCGCGAAGCCATCACGGCCGCTGCATTTGCGGGTTATCAAACAAGGGAGGCGGCATGAATCAAAAACGATTGTTGGCGGAATACGGACCGATGCTCGTGATCTGGCTGATTCTGATTCTGTTGTTCGGCAGTCTGAGCGACAACTTTCTGAGCGCGCGGACGTTGTCGACGATTGCGGGGCAGGTGCCGCCGCTGGTATTGGTCTGTTGTGGGATGACGTTGATCCTGATTGTGGCCGGGATCGATCTTTCCGTGGGATCGGTGTTGGCGTTTTCAGCGACGTTGTTTTGTATCCTCATTTCCCGTGCCGGATGGCCGGTCTTCTTCGCGGGATTGGCGGCGATTTTGTCAGGCGGCGTATTCGGATTGATCAACGGAGCGGTGAGCGTGTTGTTCAAGGTGCCGTCATTTATTGTAACGCTCGGAACGTTAAAGGTCGCGTTTGGGATGGCGATGTTGGTAAGCCGTTCCGAGACCATCACGGTGGGGATGAAACTGGAACCCCTGGTTTCGCCAATCCCGATCCTGGGCGTTCCGGTGAGCTTTGTGGTGGCGCTCTTCTTTGTCGCGGTGGGACAGTTTGTGTTGTCGAAAACGATCTATGGCCGGCACCTGGTGGCGATCGGCACGAATGAAAACGCGGTTCGGCTGGCCGGACTCTCCACGACTTGGAAGAAGATCTCGGTTTTTGTGATAACGGGGTTGCTCGCCGGAGTGGCAGCGATCTTCTTTGCGGCGCGTCTTGGGGGAGCGAATGCGGATTCAGGCAACGGTTTCGAATTGTCTGCGATCGCGGCGGTGGTGATTGGTGGCACGAGTTTGATGGGCGGACGCGGATCGATCGTGAATAGTTTTCTCGGAGTGCTTATTATATTAACGCTCGATGCCGGGTTGGCTCAAGTGGGGGCCGATGAATGGGTGAAACATGTGATCACGGGAGTTGTGATTATCCTGGCGGTGTTGATGGACGTGCTGCGGGGGGATGTGATTTCGAAGTTGACCGCCGTCTTCAGAAAGGAGGCGGAATGAAACCGAGGATTGTGGTGATGGGATCGTTGAACATGGACCACAACTATGCGGTGGAACGGATTCCGCTCGCGGGTGAAACCGTCTCCAGTCACGGCGTGGAGCTTCACTTTGGTGGGAAGGGAGCGAACCAGGCCGTGGCGGCAAAACGTGCCGGTGGAGAGGTGGAAATGATTGGTGTTTTGGGCGGGGACGATGCGGGATTGCGTTATCGGGAGCGAATGGTGGAGATGGGGATTGGGGGAGAGGGACTTTTTACGAAAAAAGACGTCCCGACCGGTAGCGCCGTGATTTTGGTGGATCGAAATGGGGAGAATTTGATCGTGGTGGATGCGGGGGCCAACGGGTGTTTGACCCCGGAGATGGTGGACGAGTCGGCGGAGAGAATTGCCGGGGCGGACCTATTGCTGATGCAGTTTGAGTGTCCGTTGGATGCGGTGGCGCGCGCGAGCCAGATCGCGAAGGAGAATGAAACGCTTGTGATCCTCAACCCATCGCCCTGGCGAAGTGATTTTGACTCCGTTCACTACGATCATTTGATACTGAATCAGCACGAATCGGACAGGTTCGGTCCCGAAATGCATGGTGCGACGTTTATTGTGACGCGGGGGGCGGACGCGACGCGCTATTTTACGGCGCAGGATCGTGGGGATGTGGCGACACAGCCGGTTTCGCCGGTCGATACGGTGGGAGCGGGAGATAGTTTTGCAGGAGCGTATGCGGTTGCCATTGGTGAAGGCAAATCCGTTCCCGAGGCCGTGGCGTTTGCCAATGCGGCGGGCGCCCTGGCGACGACGCAGATGGGAGCCCAGGTGGCGATCCCAACCCGCGAGGCAATTCTGAAATTTCTTAAACCCTCTTAAACCCTCTTAAACCTCTATGAAGATACTTCGTTTATTGATGTTGTTGTTCTGCTGTGGCGCTTCTGCCCAGGCGGATTCGCCGAAACCGGTTCCGGTCATTTTTGATACCGATATGACGGGCGATGTCGATGATGCTCTTGCCTTGGCCATGCTCCACGCCCTGGCCGATTGGGAACGTTGTGAGATCCTGGCGATCACGGTTTCCAAAAAGAATGAGCTGGCCGCTCCGTTCATCGATGCGGTGAATACGTTTTATGGGCGGCCTGACATCCCGATTGGAGTCAATCCCAATGCGCCGGAACGGGAGAGCAAGTATTTGAAACTGGTGACGCGACACGACGAGGTCGATCTTGATTACCCGCATGATATCGGCGTGACCGTGCAAGCGGAAGACGCCGTGGAGTTATTGCGCAAGACGTTGGAGAGCGCGGAGGACAACTCGGTGGCGTTGATTCAGGTGGGACTGGCAACCAATGTTGCCGAGCTGTTGCAACGTGATGGCGGTCGTGAACTCATCGAGCAGAAAGTCGATCACTTATCGGTGATGGCCGGGGCCTTTTCGACGATTGGGGCGAACAATCGGTTTTTGGAGGCGAATGTGAAGAATCATATTCCTTCAATGCAGGTGTTGGCTGATGAATGGCCGGATACGGTTCCGGTCATCTGGAGTGGTTTTGCGGTCGGGAAAGCCGTGACCTATCCCCGTGAGAGTATTGCGAACGATTTCAATTATATTGCGAAGCATCCGATCCGGGAAGCCTATCTCCTGCACAGTGGGCCCGAGCATGACCGGCCGTGTTGGGATCTGACGAGTGTCCTCTACTCGGTTTTTCCTGACCGTAAGTATTTCGGATTGTCACCCCATGGGCGGGTTGAGGTGACGGATGAGGGCGTGACCAAGTTTATGCCGGCACAGGGAAGCCGGGACCGGCCTGCGAATACTTCCAAAATGGCGATGGGGAAGAGGCGGGACCAGTATTTGACCGTGTCGCCGGTACAGGCAGCTCGGGTTCGGGAAGCCTTGGTTCAATTTGTGGCGCAACCGCCGAAGAAACTGGTGACCGCAAATGCGAAGGAGCCGGTGAAGCTGATTTTTGACACGGACATGGGCAACGATGTGGATGATGCCATGGCATTGGCGATGATTCATGCGCTGGAACGTCGCGGAGCTTGCGAATTGTTGGCGGTGACATCGACCAAGGATCATCCGAAGTCGGCGGCTTACATCGATGTGCTCAACACGTTTTATGGACGGCCGGATATTCCGATCGGGACCGTTCGCAATGGAGTGACTCCATTGATTGGGAAGTTCCTGCCGCAGGCGGACGATTATCCGCATGATTTGACGAACGGCAATGATGCGCCGGACGCGGTGAAGCTCTTGCGTAAGACGTTGGCGGAGCAACCCGATCAATCGGTGGCGATCGCGCAGGTGGGATTCTTTACGAATTTGGCGCGCCTGATCGAGTCAGTGCCCGATGAATATTCACCCCTGACAGGGACGGAGTTGGTGAAGAAAAAGGTGAAGCTTCTGTCGATCATGGCCGGGGCGTTTCAAACCATTCGATATAATAACGGATACAAGGAATACAACGTTTGGAAGGACATTCCATCGGCGCAGCAGTTCTCGGAACGTTGGCCAACCTCAATTATCTGGAGTGGATTCGAAATTGGAATCGCAGCGGCGTATCCTTGGCGGAGTGTGATGGAGGATTATGAATACGTGGATCGTCATCCGATTAAGGAATCCTATCTCGTCTATGCGCCGGAGAAGCCGCATGACCGGCCAACCTGGGATCTGACGGCGGTGCTTCAGGCGGTCTATCCTGATCGCGGGTATTTTGCGTTGTCTCCAAGAGGTCGGGTTCGGATTGAGGATGACGGCTTCAGCCGATTTGTTCCCTCTGCAAAGCCGGGGAGCGGGCGGGATCGATTCTTGATCATGAATGCGGCACAAACTGCCCGGGTGCGGGAAGCGTTTGTTCAACTGTGTTCCGAAAACCCCAAAGGATGAGACCTGTGATCTTCGGGCAACTGTATAACGATCGAATCTGATGAAGAGTTATCTATTCACACTTTGTTGTCTTTGTATTGGTGGATTGATCAGCGCTGTTGCTGATACACCGCCGAACGTCATCATCATCATGACGGATGATCAGGGATACGGTGATTTGTCGTGTCATGGGAATCCGATCCTGAAAACGCCTCATCTGGATCGGCTGCATTCGGAGAGTGTGCGCTTCACGGACTTTCATGTGGCGCCGATGTGTACGCCAACGCGGGGGCAGCTCTTAACCGGGCGCGACGCGGCTCGCAATGGAGCGATCAATGTTAGCAGTGGCCGGACGTTGTTGCGGGCGGAACTGCCAACGATGGCTGATGTCTTTGCGGAGAATGGTTATCGTACGGGGATTTTTGGGAAATGGCATCTTGGGGATACGTATCCCTATCGTCCCGAGGATCGCGGGTTTCAGGAAACCTTGTGGTTTCCATCGAGCCATATCAATTCCGTTCCAGATGTTTGGGACAACGATTATTTTGAGGATACGTATCGACGAAATGGCGTTCTCACCAATTATGAAGGCTATTGCACGGATGTGTTTTTTCAGGAGGCCATGGATTGGATTGGCGAGAATGATGAGAAGCCGTTTTTTATCTATCTACCGACAAATGCTCCGCATACGCCGTATTGGCTTCCCAGCGAGTATCGCGAAGCGATGAGGCAGAGGTTTACCGAGGCGGAGGCTACGGGAGCGTTTACCCGGAAGTTGAAGCCGGAGAAACGGGCCTCGATCATCGATTTTCTGGCAATGATTCAGCATATTGATGACAATGTGGGGAAGCTTACCGAGTTCCTGGCGCAGAGCGGGATGGCGGAGAATACGATCGTGGTGTTTTTGACAGACAACGGAAGCACCAAGGGAGCGGACTACTACAATGCAGGAATGTGGGGGAAAAAGATGGAGCTGTGGGAGGGAGGACACCGCGTGCCATGTTTTGTCAAGGCTCCCGGCGTAAAGCCCCGCGATGTTGGAGGACTGGCACAGGTTCAGGACCTGTTTCCGAGTCTGATCGAACTGTGCGGGCTAAGCTCGGATGTCGAGACGGATGGAATAAGCCTGGCAGGGACGATTCCCGGAGGCGGGGAGCTGCCCGCGGATCGGAAGTTGGTCATCAACTATAGTAGGATGCCTTTTGGGTTTGAGTTTCCATCGCCGGATAGTCCGTCATTGATGCGAAGAGAGGGCGCCGCGGTTTTGTGGAAGCGATGGCGGCTGTTGGAAGGGGATCGGTTGTACGATTTGGATAGCGATCCGTTTCAACGAGAGAACGTCATCGATCAGTTTCCGGAAATTGCGCTCAAGCTGAATGCGCACCTCGATCAATGGTGGGACGATGTGCGGGAGATTGCCAACGAGCCGCAACCGGTTGTGATTGGGCATGCTGCGGAAAATCCGGTGCTGTTGACGGCTTGTGAATGGCTTGATGTCTTCTTCGATCAACAACAACAGATTCGGCGGGCGGATTTGAAGAACGGTTGGTGGGAGATTGAGGTGGCCGAGGCGGGAGAATATGAGTTCGAGTTGCGCAGATGGCCGCGTGACGCTGATTTGCCGCTTGCCGCGGGAGCTCCTGAAACGGTGATTGCGGATGGCATGCTTCCAGCAGGGAAAGCTCTGCCGATTGCGATGGCGCGGATGAAGGTCGGCACTTCGCGAATGCGGCGGAAAGCGGTTGGACCGAACGACAAGGCCGCCAGATTTTCCGTTCAGCTAGCTCCTGGTCGAACCCGGCTTTACACATGGTTCGATGATGCGGAGCGGCAATCGATTACCGGAGCCTACTACGTTTACGTCAATCGAAAGTGATTTGCGCCGATTCGGAGAGAGCCCCAAACTTTGGTGTAGACCAGAGTTTGAAAAATGGTGCGCGATACAGGATTTGAACCTGTGACCCCCACCGTGTCAAGGTGGTGCTCTACCACTGAGCTAACCGCGCATTTTGTAAAGCGGGCGCTAGTTTAGAGCACGGGCCGCCATGCGCAACCCGTTTTTGGTTTTACTGCGCTGAAAGATGCCATCTACTCAACCGTCACGCTTTTGGCGAGGTTTCTCGGCTTGTCGACATCGCATTCGCGAGCCACGGCAAAGTGGTAGCTGAGCAGTTGCAGCGGAATCACCGTGAGCAGCGGACTGAGGTGTTCGTAGACCTTCGGAATGTAGATGACGTCGTCGGCGACTTTGGAAATCTCCGTATTTCCTTCGGTGGCGATCGCGATGACCGGGCCCTTCCGGGCTTTCACTTCCTCGATGTTGGAGATGTTCTTCTCGTAGATGTGGTCATCGGGAGCAATGAAGACGCTGGGCAACTCCGGTTTCACAAGGGCGATAATTCCGTGCTTCAACTCGGCGCTGGCGTGGCCGCTGGCGTAGATGTAGCTGATCTCTTTCATCTTCAGCGCGCCTTCCATGGCAATTGGGTAATTGCTTTGGCGCCCGAGGAAGAGCATTCCTTCCGCGTCGTTGTATTTCAGCGCGATTTCCTTGATTCGGTCACTCTGTTTGAGGATTTCGGTGACCTTGTCGGGAATCTGCTCGAGCTCATCGAGGATTTGGTTTCCGGCAACCGTATCCATGTTGCGCATCCGGCCGAGCCAAAGGGCGAGAAGGGTCATGACCGTGACTTGCGAAGTGAAGGACTTGGTCGCGGCAACGCCAATTTCAGGGCCGGCATGGAGATAGGAGCCGCCGTCGGATTCTCGGGCAATGGTGCTGGCGATTGAGTTGACGATCCCAAGAACGCGATGGCCCTTGCGCTGGGCTTCTCGCATCGCGGCCAGGGTGTCGATGGTTTCCCCTGACTGGCTGATGACGAAGAAGAGCGTGTTTTTGTCGACCGGAAGGTTGCGATAGCGCATCTCCGACGCAATCTCGACTTCGGTTGGAATGTGGGCGAGGCCCTCAATGAGGTATTCACCGACCATGGCGGCGTGCATGGCCGTTCCACAACCACACAGGACAATTCGATCCACGTTGCGGAGATCCCGCGGGCTCATGTTCAAACCTCCGAGCATCGCAGTGGAGTTCTCGCGATAAAGGCGACCGCGGAACGCGTTGGCGATGGAGATCGGCTGCTCATAAATCTCTTTGAGCATGAAGTGGGGAAAGTCGCCTTTCTCCGCTTCCTCTTTTTGAAAGGCGACCTGTTGAACTTCAAAATCGCTGATTTCACCACTGTGGATTGAGCTGATTTGGAAGTCGGTCGGCGACATTTCGACCAAATCGTAGTCATTGAGGTAAATCGCATCGCGGGTGTGGGCGACGATGGCGGCGACGTCACTTGCAATGAAGTTTTCGCTCTTGCCCAAACCAACCACGAGCGGGCTTCCGAGACGAGCACCGACCATGAAATCTGGTGCGTCCGTATGAACGACTGCGATGCCGTAGGTTCCCTTGACCTCGCGAAGTGCGGCGCGAATGGCTTTGACCAATTTCTCCCTGGAGCCACCGGAAGTCTGCTCGTCATATTTCCGACCAACCAAGTGAGCCAAGACCTCGGAATCTGTCTGCGATAGGAAGGTGTGTCCGTCCGCTTCCATTTCTTCCCGCAAGCTTTGATAGTTCTCGATAACACCGTTGTGAACGAGTGCCAATTGGCCGCTCCCATCGAGGTGGGGGTGCGCGTTTTCATCCGTTGGCGGACCGTGGGTTGCCCACCGCGTATGACTGACTCCGGTTTTGCCGTGGACCGATTTCTTCTCTAACAGAGATTTTAAGTTATCAATCCTACCAGAACACTTGCGAATTTCGATTTCACCCCCGTTAATGAGAGCCATACCTGCGGAGTCGTATCCGCGGTATTCGAGGCGCCGCAATCCATCAAGCATGACGGGGACGGCGTTTTCACGTCCAACATAGCCAATAATTCCACACATAGGAGTAAGTTGTTTTAGAAGTCAGTTTCAAAACCCCGGTCAGCGAAACATCGCGAAACCGAAAGGAAAAGTGATTTAAAATTCAAGTTTATCCATAACTTTAACAAATAATAGTAATTACTATGGATCGTTTCGCGTTGCATGATGCCCTTCACCACACATTGGCCATCATTATGGGAGGTGGGGCCGGGAGCCGCCTTTTCCCGTTGACCAAAGATCGAGCAAAGCCTGCCGTGCCGCTTGGAGGCAAATACCGGCTGGTAGATATTCCCATCAGCAATTGTCTTAACTCCGGCCTGTCCCAGATGTATGTGCTGACGCAGTTCAACAGTGCTTCGCTGCACCGTCACATTACCTCTGCGTACCGGTTTGACCATTTTCGGGAAAACTTCGTCGAGATTCTGGCCGCGCAGCAGACTCCCTCGGGGAGCGAGTGGTATCAGGGGACGGCCGACGCGGTTCGACAGAACATGCGCTATTTTCTGAATCCGCAGTACGAACATTATGTGATTTTGAGCGGTGATCAGCTTTACCGAATGGATTTTCGGGAGGTGTTGAATCAGCACTTGGACCGGAAAGCGGACATCACGATTGCGACGCTGCCGGTTGACCGGGAAGATGCGAAAGGGTTTGGAATTCTGGAAACGGGTGGGGATGGAACAATCACGAGTTTTGTTGAAAAACCGAAAGAGGATGAAGTTCTTGATAAGCTGAAGATGCCGGTCGATTTGCTGAAGGCCTGCGGACTGCCTGAGGATACCGAGAAATTTCAGGCCTCAATGGGTATTTATGTGTTTCGGAGGGAAGTGTTGGAGGAGTCGCTTGATAACGACTTTGTCGACTTCGGCAAGCATATTATTCCCTCAGCCATTGAGAAATACGACGTAAAAAGCCACACCTTTCAAGGATATTGGGAAGATATCGGAACGATCCGATCGTTTTTCGAAGCAAATCTTGATTTGGTGAAAGTCGTTCCCGACTACGACTTCTTTGATGCGAAGAGCCAGATCTACACTCGCCCACGTTTTCTTCCAGCCAGCAAAATTAACTCTGCGACCGTGAAGGAAGCGATTATTTCGGACGGCTGCATCATTACGGATGCGAGAATTGAGCGTTCGGTGATTGGAGTTCGCTCAATCATTGAGAGTCATGCGACGATCACCGATACCATTATGATGGGCGCTGATTATTTCGAGAAAGACCGTCTTGAGCAGAAGAAAACCGATGATCCGCCGATCGGCATCGGGAAGAACGCCAAGATTCATCGCGCGATCATCGACAAGAACGCACGAATTGGAGACGACGTTTCCATCAATCCGGAAGGAAAAGACCCGCACTACAGTCATCCGGACGGGATGTATTACATTCGGGACGGAATCGTGGTTGTGCCGAAGAATTCGGTGATTCCAGCGGGCACGGTCATTTGATCGAGCCTTTGCTCCCCAAGATGGAGTTCAGGCGGCGGATAGTTCGCCGGTTCCCGCATAAATTTGAGAGTTTCGTCGCGCGATCCAGATCCAACTGGCGATGAGCACCAACGACAACAGCAAGACCCAGAGCGTCCAGTTCATGTCTTGTTCGGTGTGACGTTCGACGAGCGAGTTCCCAGCTTCAGCCAGTCGATTCTCGGTAGCGGCTTGGCTCAAGTCCGCTTCCCGGGTATCGGCGAAGAAGGTTGAAGCCTCAAGAATCTTCTCATCACCTCGACTGACCGTGAGATAACCGGGATAAATGGGGGCGGTTTCCCGCGCCGCGTCCTCCAGGGGGGCTTCTCTCTCGAAGTTGTTGCTGCCATCCCAGGACCGAAAGGAAATGGTGAGTGGTTCGGTGGATTCCACTCCTGAAATCGTCAGATTGAGCGGCTGGCCGGTTTCCAGGATTTTGCGTTCCAGAACCGGTTTGGTTTGCCGAATTTGTTCTGCGTACCGATGAACAAGCACGATGAAGGCAGGCAGTTTGAGAGCGTTCGAACCCGCGAGATCAAAATTGAAGAGCAGTTGCTTCGAGCCCTCCTGTTCCCGCAGCATGATCAATGGAGTCGTGTCCTGCCAGAGAAGCACCGTGTCAGCATCTCGCCGTGGAATCTGCAGGGAACGCCGGACGACGAGGGGCTCCCAATTCAAATGCTCGATGAGAGGATGGTTTTCTGCGATGAGCCGTCCTTCAAAAATACGATTCTGTTTGATGCGATGTTCGAGGAAAACCACCGCGTTTCCGGTCGGCATCCGCGGCGAAATCGGATTGTAGCTTGCCAACGTAATGTCCGGCACCTGCTCGCTTTCCGGTTCCAAAAGCGTTGCCGTCTGGATCGATCCGGCAACTTGAGCCGCCTGTTCGGCAAGAACCGGTGCGACGGTTGAGCGGAGATTGAGCATTCGCGGTTTTGGCTGGGCCATTGGCAAAACGTCATCTGCGCTGAAGGCGTCCGGCTCGAGATGAAGGGTGCAGAATTCCGTATTGGAGGGAAAAGGCCCTTCGATCACGCGAATTTCGCTCGGAGCAAGCTTGATGGTTTGAGGGGCGGAGCGCTGATTGCCACTTGCCAGAAACCACTGCCGCTCCACGGGCGCATCGTGGTAATTTCTCACAATCGCCGTCCATTTTGAGGTTCCTGCTTCCTCTTTGACCGTCAAACCGGCAAATCCCAGGTTGGGCTTTTGGCTTCCAACGGCAAGCAGAGTCGCGTCGAAAGGGAGTTGTTTGGAGACATGATCGGTCACCAACACCACGATTCCGTCCCGGCCGACCAGATTTCTGGCGACGCGCAGTGACGGCTCAAATTCATGCTCGCCGAGAACCGGTTTCCATTGATCCAAAGCCGCCTTCAGCTCGTCCAGGTTCGTGCCGCGATATAGATTCCCTGCCGAAAGGCTCGATTCGATCACGTAGAACTCGGTGCGGGCGACCGAACCGGAAAGCTTCTCCAATTCTGAGATCAACAGCTCCCGCGCTTCGGTTTCAAAGGCGGTCATCGACGCGGAATTGTCGAGAACAACCGCCAGCGGCTGGACGGAATCACTTCGCAACCAGCGAGGCTGGACCAGAAGCCAGGTCAGAAGCAGGACCATGAGCAACTGAAGCCATAGCGGAACGGAAGACCGGATCCGCTCGAACTTTCGACCTTCCACGCTTTCGCGTTGCATTTGCTCAAGAAGGAAGAGCGTTGAGATCGTGACTTCCTGGCTTTGCCGCTGCAGAAAATGGATGAGAAGAACGATCGGGATTCCGAGGAGAGCCCAAAGGCCGATAGGGTTGGAGAGGATCAGTTCCATCAATCAATCTTGTTTTGAGTCTCTCGCCTCCGGCCCCTCACATCAAGGCTAACATTTCGGAGGATTGCGCCCAATCATGGGATACTGCTCGATCTCGAGAATCGAACCGCTGATGGGGCCACTCTCGTTGCTCAAAAAGTAGACGGCTGCGGCGGCGATCTCTTCGGGGGCGAAAATCCGGGAAGACGGCGCGAACATCGAGGGAAGCGCCGACGGCCAGTCTTCATCCATACCCTGTTCGTGCTTTCGAGCTTGTTCGTTTTCGGTCAGCACCCAACCCGGATTGATTTGATTGACGCGAATGCCGTGTTCGCGATGCAGCGTGTCGCCGAGATTTCGCGTCATGGTTTGCAGGGCGCCCTTCGACATGGAGTAGGGGAGAAGCTCCGCCTCCCCACAATTGGCGTTGACGGAGCCGATGTTCAAAACCGAGCCCTTTTGCGCGGCAAGTTGCGGGATCGCCGCTTTGATCAGGAAAAACGGTGCCTTGGCATTGATCGCCATGGCCATTTCAAACTTGGCTTCATCGGTGTCGTTGATGTTGCCCGTTCCGACCCAGGCCGCGTTGTTGACGAGCGCATCGAACTTTCCGAATTCGTCGATTGCTGTTTGGATCAATTGTTTTGGGGCACCGTCCGTGGTGAGATCGAGAATGCACAGGGAAACCTGGCTGCGGTCGGGATTGAGATCTTCAATGGCCTGTTCGCCGAGATCCGGCTCCAATCCGTGAATCAGAACGTTGGCTCCTTCGGCAATGGCGGCTTTCGCAATCGCCTTGCCGATGCCGGTCGTGGAGCCGGTGACGATAATCGTTTTTCCGTCGAGTCTCATGGGATTTGGGGCGGCTTTGACAAAAAAAGGCCGACTCACCATGAAGTGGTAAGTCGGCCTGTAAAAGGAATTGCGCTGCAATGAGCGGATTAACTAGCTTCGTGACTGATGAAGCAACGCAGAAATCGGGCAAAAGATCCGCGATCTCCACTCCATGCGAAGCGAAGGATCTATTTCTTAATCCAAAACAGTTAGTGTGCCGGTTAGTTTTCGGATGATGCACTAGTTCCCGGCAAGAGCGCGGAGCAAATATTGGCTCGGCTGGAAGTCTTCAATCAGAATTTCTTCCTGATCGCCGCGCTTCATGCGGACTTGGGCGATGTTGAAATTGGGGGTCTTGTGCGGAGCAAAAAGGATGTCGTCGTGGGTCGAGTTTTCGTGCTTCTTGAACATTTCAGGGATGATGTCTCCTCCCAGATGATCGTCGCGACCTGTCGCAAGGTGGCAGGTTCCCAAAACCTTCTCATCCTGGATATCGGCTCCGGAAACGGGCAGAACCTGGGTTCCAAATCCCAATTCGCCGAGGGTCCCGGTCATCGGGTCGTCGGCCAACCGCTGGTTGTGAGCGTCAATCGTCGCCTGATCACCCTCAATCAAGGTGGAGTTGATGATGCTGCGATTCACGACCTCCAGTTTTCCCAACGTGCCGTCGGCATATTTCATCGGGAAATAGCCATTTGCGCTGACCGGAACAAAGTAGACTTCGCCGGCGGGGAGGTTGGCGACATCCGGGGAGAGCCCCTTGCAAAGACCATGACTCTTTTGCGCTTTCTGGCCTCCGAGTTCGAGTTCGGCGGTCAACACGGAACCGTCTTCGAGTCCGAAGTCGATTTCGATCGTATCGGCCTCCGTCATCGCCAACCGCAGTTTTTCGGCGTCGGCGCTTACTTCATTGTAGTCGACCGCAAGCCCGGTATTGAGGATGATGTCGTTGAGTCCATGGAGCGTGGCTCCGCGAAAACCGAACTCTTTGCACTTCGCGGTCAACGGCGCGGTTGCCGAGTAGGTGGAAACACAAAGAATGATGTCGTATTCCGGGTAGATGTCGTTATCCAGACTTAATTTGAGACCATTGGCGTCGTAGCACTCATCCTTCAGATCCAGATTGGATCCGTAGGTCATGGGAAAGGCGAACATTTCTCCACCGGTCATCCCAAGTTCCTTCATGCCGCCGTCTTTCAGGCCGAGATAGAACTCCTCAAAGGCCTTTTTTTGCACCTCATGACCGTCGACATTCAGGAAACCGTAGTTTTCCATCAGCGAAAGGTCCTCCAGATCGATCAGCACGCAGACCCGGGAGCCTTCGGTTGGTTCAAAGACGGTTCCCAGCAATCGAGTGAGGCTAAACTCTGGGAACGCTCGTTTAGCGGGATCGGTGATAATGGCTTCAGTGTCGATAATTGGACTCATGGCAGAGAAGTTCTGTTTTGTCTGGTCGTTTACGCGAAAACCTGTAGTTCGGTCGCGTAATACTTGCGAACTGTGACGCCCAAGGCGACATCTTCCTTTCAGTGGAAGGTGATAACATCATTCAATTCTCAACTGAGAAGAAGACGGTTCTGATTACGGGGTGCACCCGAGGGCTGGGGAGAGC
The DNA here is from genome assembly GCA_963977015.1 of uncultured bacterium. Taxonomy (GTDB): domain Bacteria; phylum Verrucomicrobiota; class Verrucomicrobiia; order Verrucomicrobiales; family DEV007; genus JBCDHN01. Next base: position 621,222 of record CAXBMO010000001.1, read on the forward strand.
CATGACCGAAGCCTTCATTGCCCGGGGAGATACGGTGGTCGGATGTGGACGCTCGGAAGTCGAGTTGAAAAAAATGAGGGAAGAATTTGGAGAATCGCCCCATCGTTTTTTTCAGATTGATGTGACCGAAGACACCAGCGTGGAAGTGCTTTGTGAACAGACGGTCGATACGGTGGGAATTCCAAATCTGGTGCTCAACAACGCTGGGGTCATCAATGAAAGTGGCCCACTCTGGGACATCAGCGACGACGAATTTACCGAGGTGATGGAGGTCAATGTGAAAGGGACGGTCAGCGTGATTCGCCACATCGTTCCCTACATGATTGATTCTGGAAAAGCGGGGGTAATCGTGAATTTCAGCTCCGGATGGGGCCGCTCAACCTCTCCGGAAGTGGCTCCCTATTGCGCGAGCAAATGGGCGATCGAAGGGCTGACGCAAGCGCTGGCCCAGGAACTTCCCGTCAATCTTGGAACCGTTGCCCTGAACCCCGGAATCATCGACACAGAACTGTTGCGGAGCTGTTTCGGACCAAGTTCCGCGAATTATCCCAACGCGAAAGAGTGGGCGAGGACTGCGGTCCCGTTCCTCGTGAATCTCGCGCCGAGCGACAATGGAAAGTCGCTGACGGCTCCCTGATTGCGCTGACTTCAGAAGCGCAGGCGCAAGCCGGCTCCCGCCCACCAGCTGTTTTCCAAATCGACTTGGGAGCCACCTTCAATTTCCAACTCCCGCGCGACTTGATACCCGCCTTCGATGTAGGCCCATAAAGCTCCAAAAAGAGCCTGGTCGAGGCCAAGGCCGATCTGAACCGCCTGATAGTCGAGATCGCGTTCCTCACCCGTCGCGGGATCTTCAATGTTCCAACCGCCACCGCTCGGGTAGGCAAACGCCGTAAACAGCGTTCCTTCAAAGGGCGCGTAGCTGGCGTAGAGGCGGGGAGCGGTGATGCTGAGCACCCAATGTTGATTGGGCTCCCAAATCAATCCAACCGCAGGAAGGAGGCGAGCTTCGCCAAGATCCCGCGAAAAATAGCCGCCCAAGGCAATTCGAACGTCTTCCTTCCACTGATAGGAGGCCAGTCCGAGCGCACTGACAGTGAAGTCATCTCCGGTAATTTTCTTGAAGTCGGAGCTGATTCCCGGCTCGAGTCTCACCCAGTATTTCCAACCATTCTGCCCGGTTTTCCAGAAGTTGATGGGGATCTGCACGCGATGAAGGTCAAGCTCGTCACCAATGGGGTCGAAACCATCGAGTTTGAGCTGGTTCCAACGGTAACGGACGCCGCCAATGATCCGTAAATCTTCGGTAGTCACAATCGGGAAGGGTGCGCTGATCCCAGCTTCGGTGACGCCTAGGCTTCCGTCTCCCGGACCGTCAAAGTCCGCGGTTTCAGTCCAAAGCCAATGCACCGAGCCTGCCGCATAGTTTGGAATGAAGGTTTCTTCCTGATCGGTTTCTGCAGTAGCAATTCCGCAGGAGATGATTAAGATGAGGAAAGGTTGTGCGAGTTTCATGAGAAGTCGTGGCGATGCTAGGACCGCTTACGTTGTCTCGCAAGCTTCGGATTCTTCGACAAGTTCGAGAGAAATCCCGAGGCAAGGGTTTTCGCGATGCGGAAAAACATTGAAAAAGATGTGAAATATAATAATTTCCATAATAAATCCGGGCGTTAGCAGTTCATTGCCGCGACATTTTTATTTTTGCCTCTCAACCAACCTTCCATGACGAAAACCGTCTCAGATACCGGATTCACAGAGCGAATGCCGTTAGCGACCGAGCAAAAACACAAGCGCGTGCTTTCCGTGTTCGGCACGCGCCCGGAGATCATCAAGTTTGCTCCGGTGTTGGACGAGTTGGAGCAGCGCGAGGGGGTGAAGACGGTCAACGTTTGCACGTCCCAACATACGGATTTAGCGGCTCCGTTTCTCAACGAGTTCCGGATTCGGGTGGATCACGACCTGAACGCGATGCGACCAAATCAATCGCTGAATGCACTTTTGGGACGAATGCTCGGAGCGCTCGATGACATTCTGGAAGCCGAGCAGCCCCATTTTGTGCTGGTTCAGGGAGATACCGCCAGCGCGCTGGCCGGAGCCATGGCGGCATTTCATCGCAAGATTCCCGTTGGCCATATTGAGGCCGGACTTCGCTCGGGGGATCCAATGTCGCCTTTTCCGGAAGAAATGAATCGCACCCTGATTGGGCAAATCGCGACGGCTCACTTTGCGGCGACCCAACGCAACAAAGAGACGCTGCTGAACGAGGGCGTCGCCGCGGATTCCATCTATCTGACCGGTAATCCCGTGGTCGATTCGGTGTCGAAGATGACCTCACAGGAGACGTGCTCGTCCGCGGTCAAGGCGTTGCTTGAGGCAACGGAAGGAACCAAACGAATCGTGATGACGGCGCATCGACGCGAGAATTTCGAATCCAATCTGGCGGGCTATTTCTCGGTGGTCCGCGATTTCCTGCTCAAGAATCCCTCGGTCAGTCTCATTTTCCCGGTGCACCCGAACCCAAGCGTCAAGGCATTGGCCGACGAATATTTTGGAGGGCTGGAGTCGGTTCATCTGGCGCCGCCGCTACCCTATCCGGATTTTGTGCGTTTGCTCCAGCACGCCTGGTTGATTGCGAGTGACTCCGGCGGTATTCAGGAAGAAGCACCAAGTTTGGGGAAACCGTTGTTGATCATGCGGGAAAACACGGAACGTCCCGAAGCGGTGGAATGTGGGGCTGCAAAGTTGATTGGCGAAGATCCTGCTTCGTTGCAGCGGCATCTGGAGGAGGCCTTGATTCCTGGAAACTGGACCGAGTCGGTCTCGGAACTGGTGAACCCATTTGGTGACGGGGCCAGCCGCAAACGGATTGTGGAAGCCATTTGCCAGGCGATTGGCTGAACCCGGGGATTTTCGACAAAACGAGTTAACCATGTACGCCTCCCTCAGCATCGATCTGGACAACCAATGGAGTTACCAAAAGACCCATGGTGACGCTGGTTGGGAGGATTATCCAAGCTATCTCGACGTCATCGTTCCGAGGGTTTTGGGACTGCTCGAAAAACTGGAGATCGACGCCACGTTTTTCATTGTCGGGAAAGATGCGGAACTGGCGAAGAACCGCGATGCGATGCGCCGCATCGGTGACTCCGGCCACGAAGTCGCGAATCACTCATTTTCGCACGACCCCAAACTTGCGGGCTTCCCGGATGACGAACTTTTGCAGGAAGTCGCCAAGGCGGAGCATTGGATCGAAGAACGAACCGGGTTTCGTCCGGTGGGGTTTCGTGCGCCCGGGTTCAGTCATTGTCCCGCGCTCATGCAGATTCTTTCTGAGCGAGGCTATCTATACGACGCCTCCACGTTTCCGACATTCATCGGGCCACTTGCCAGAATGTATCATTTTGCCACGTCGGGGCTGAGCAAAGAAGAAAAACGCAAACAGAAGCATCTTTATGGAGGCTGGAGCGAAGCATTCCGGTCGTTGAAAGCGCATCCACTCAATCTGGAAGGGGAGAAACAACTGCTCGAGATCCCGGTGACGACCATGCCGGGTTTGCGGACCCCGATTCACGCGACCTACCTTCTCTACCTGGCCTGCCTCAGCCCGCTTGCCGCCAGGGCTTACCTTCGCAGTGCCCTCACGTTGTGCAAGCTGACGCGGACACCTCCCAGCTTTCTGCTCCATCCGACCGACTTCCTGGGATGCGATGACACCCCCCAATTGCTGTTCTTTCCGGCGATGGGCCAGATCAGCCAATGGAAGATGAAGCAGATGACGCACTTTTTGAAAATGGTCAAAGATGGGTTTGAAACCATTACCATGCGCGAGCACGCCAAGCGTGAGGGCGTCTTCGACAAGTTTGCCTCCGACAATCTCGAAACTGCTCACGTTCTCTAAGATCTCCGAATCTGAAACCTAAACACGTCATGTCACCAGCAACTCCCGAAACCCCAGGCCGAGTCCATGTGATTCTTCCGGCCTTTAACGAAGAAGAATCGCTTCCCAATTTGCTGAAGCGTTTTGCAACGCTCAATCAGGAGCACCCCGAATTGAATCTCGTGATTCGAGTGATCGATGACGGTTCATCCGACCGCACCGCAGAAGTTGCGGCGCTTCCCGTCGCAGGGCTCGAGGTCATTGTTGAGCAGCACCCAAAGAATATGGGGTTGGGTCAAGCCATGCTGACCGGCGTTCAAAAGACCGTCGCTGCGGCGAAAGGGAATGACATGATCGTTGCCATGGATGCGGACGACACGCATGACGTCAATCTGATTCCCAGGATGGCCGGGCAACTCGCCGACGGCGCCAGCATTTCAATCGCCTCCCGCTTTGTTGAAGGTGGGTGCGACGATACCGCGCCTCCATTTCGCCGCCTGCTGAGTCGTGGCGCGTCCGTCGTATTCCGAACGGTTTTTCCATTGGAAGGAATCAAGGACTTCACGAGTGGCTATCGCATGTATCGGGCGGATTTGCTGAAGGAAGCGGTGCGTCACTGGGGGGAACGCCTGATTGAGGAGGATGGGTTTGCCTGCATGGTCGAGTTGCTGTTGAAGTTGCGCCACTGGGAGCCGGAAATGCGAGAAGTTCCGATGTTGCTTCGTTATGATCGCAAGCTCAGCGCGAGTAAGCTGAAACTCTTCCGGACGTTGCGCCAATACCTGGTTTTGGCGGTTCGCAATTCCGTGACTCCTGCCCCCCGTAACAACATGGCTCATGTCCTGGCGTCCTGAAAAAGTCATCGTCCTCGGTGGAGGAATTTGTGGACTGTCGACCGCGCATAGCCTGGCGTCTGATGGTCACGACGTGGTCCTGGTCGAAAGCTCAAATCAGCTTGGCGGCCTGGGCACCTACTTCGATTGGAACGGTCGCATGCTCGACAAGTTCTACCATTGCATCATGCCCAGTGATGATGATCTGCTTCGGTTGATCCGGGATGTGGGAGTTGATGAGAAGTTGTATTGGGAGGCAACCCGTATGGGATTTGTCGTTGGTGGAAAACGGTATGCCTTCAATGGTGCGCTGGACTTGCTGGGCTTCACCCCGCTCACGTTTGTGGACCGCATTCGGTTTGGAATTGTCAGTCTGCTTCTCCGAAAACTGGGTGAAGGCAAGGATTTGGACAACATGAGGATCGAGGATTGGTTGACCGGCATTTACGGGGAACGGATTTGGTCAACGCTGCTCAAGCCACTCTTTGTCAGCAAATTTGGTCCTGCCGCTGGCGACATGCCGGCGTTGTACATCTGGGAGCGACTCGGCCGCGAGAAAAACAAGGCGAGCCGTGGCTATTTGGAAGGTGGCTTGCACGCCTTGATCGGTGCGATCGAGTCCAAGCTGAAGTCGATGCAGGTGGAAATCAGGTTGAATGCAACCGTCGAAAGCGTGGACGAGTTTGACGGAAGTGTTCAAGTGAAGCTGAAGGACGGAGAGCTGATGGAAGGTGATTGGTGCGTCTCCACCTTGCCGTTGCCGGTCCTGCGGCGCGCGGTTGGCGGATCTTGGTTGGCGGAGAAAGTCAACATTCCAGACTTGAACTACCAAGGCGTCGTCAATGGGATGTTCTTTCTCAAACGACCGCTCGACAATTTTTACTGGTCGCCAGTCATGGGCAGCGGGACTGAGTTTGACGGAATTGTCGAGATGACGGAGTTGGTCCGCACGGAGCACTATGGCGGCCATCACGTCGCCTACGTCATGAAATACTGCGATCGAGACTGTGACCTCTTCAAGGAACCGGAAGAACAAATCGCGGCTCGTTGGAAAGACCAGCTTCTTTCGCTTTATCCCGATTTCTTAAAGGATTCGGACATTGCAGATGTCCGCATCTTTAAAGCGCCGTTTGTCGAGCCGGCCTACCCGCTCAACTACAATGCGTTGAAGCCCAGCATCATGGATGGAGAGTCTCGCCTCTTTCTTGCGACCTCTTCCCAGGTCTATCCTCGAATCACTTCCTGGAATTCGAGCGTTGGCCTGGCAAACCGGGTTGCCCGGCAAGTCAGCGCCAGAATCGATGCCGAAGCGCCCGCAATTGCCTATGCGTGAAATCCAAATGGAGCCTTGACTTGTTCGTGAGGGGAAATTCACTCCCTCGTGAGCAACGTCTTTCAAACACTTAAGGATAGAGGCTTCGTCAAGCAATGCACGGACGAGGCAAAACTGAGCGAGATTCTGGATGAAGAACGCCTGACGTTTTACGCCGGGTTCGATCCAACGGCGGATAGTCTCCATTGCGGCAGCCTCGTCCCCATCATGGCGATGGCGCATCTGCAAAAGGCTGGTCACAAGGCGATTGCGCTTCTCGGGGGAGGAACGACGATGGTCGGCGATCCCAGCGGAAAGACCGAGCTGCGGAAGATGATGTCGCTCGAGCAGATTCGGGAAAACGCGGAGGGAATCTCCAAGCAGCTTTCGCGTTACATTGATGTGGAAGGGGAGAATGGCGTCATGCTGAACAACGCCGATTGGTTGCTCAGCCTCAACTACGTGGAGTTTCTCCGCGAAATCGGGCGTCATTTTCGCGTCAACGAAATGCTTCGCGCGGAATCCTACCGCGCGCGGCTCGAGCGTGAGGAAGGGCTCAGTTTTATTGAGTTCAACTACCAGCTTCTCCAAGCCTACGATTTCCTGCGGCTCTTCCGCGAGCAGGGGTGCACGCTCCAAATTGGAGGAGATGACCAATGGGGAAACATCCTCGCGGGAACGGATCTGATTCGCCGCAAGGAACAAGGGGAGGGGTTTGGACTGACCTTTCCGCTCTTGACCACCGCTCGGGGAGAGAAGATGGGGAAAACGGCGAAAGGCGCGGTTTGGCTCGATGCAGGTCGCACCTCGCCCTACGAATTCTTCCAATATTGGCGAAATTGCGATGACCGCGATGTTCGGCGCTTCCTGGCTTACTTCACCTTTTTGCCGATGGATGAGGTGGATAAACTGGGTTCGTTGGAAGGTGCGAAGATCAACGAAGCCAAGGAAATTCTCGCCTTTGAGGTTACCAAGCTCCTTCACGGGGAGGACCAGGCCAGGGAAGCTCAAAGCGGGTTTCAAAAAGCCAAGGAAGGCGCCGACGCGACTGCGGTTCCTTCTTCGACCTACGCGGCAGCCAAACTGGAGGCCGGAATTCCGGTGCTCGATCTGTTTGCAGAGACGGGCCTCGCCAAGTCAAAAGGAGAGGCAAGAAGACTGGTTCAGCAGGGCGGCGCTTACATCAACGGTGAATCGGTTGGCTCCATCGAACTTGTCGTGACGACAGAGCATGTTCAGGATGGTGCGATTCTGCTTCGTTTCGGAAAGAAGAAGTTTCATCGCGTCGTTTTGGAATGACGCTTTTGTGACGTTTCGAGCTAGGCTTTCGCCAAAGGCTAGGGCAATCTAGGTGAATTGTGCGGTTTTCCTACTACAACCCACTTGCAAGAATCATCGCGATCCTGGCGATCGCGGGTGGGGGATTCCTCGCCCCATTTGGGAACGCCCAGTCCAATCTGCCTGCTCCGGGAGCCTTCACGTCGACTGAATTGCTCGCCAAGGCGCGGGAGGCGTTTCGTCAGGGCGATTTCGTCAACGCCGAGGCGTATTTTGAGGCTTTCGATCGCGACTTTGGCGCGGAACCTCAGGTCGCCCAGATCATTGAGCAAAACAAACCGCTGATCGCCCTGTGCAAAATCAGCCTCAGGAAGCTTCCTGAGGCTGTTCCGTTCATTGAGGCGTCCATCGCCCTGCCAAAGTTGCCCCGCGACATTCTCGAAGAACTCACCTTCTGGTTGGGAATTCACTACATGCAGGTTGGCGAGCATCGAACCGCCCAGGAATGGTTTGGAAAGTTCTACAAGCAGTCCGACTTCAGTGGAAACAAGCGGTCGGAGGCGCTCGTGATGTTCGGGACGTGCTATGTTCTGCAGGGGTATCACCGGACTGCGGGCGAGTTCTTTGAGGCGCAGATTCCCAGATTACAGAGTAGTGAGGCGGCTCGGGAGTTTGCCGGTCGGGCCATCGTGATGCGTTTGCATTCGCTACTTCAGGCCGAGGACTTTGACGCAGCGCTTCAACTGGTGAAGGACGCCTACCCAAACATGGGCGACATCAGCCAGCTCGTCTCGTTCCAGACGCTATCGCTTCAACTGGGATCCAAGTTGATGGAGGCCCGGCGCTTTCACGATGCCATTGCCTGCCTCCAACGAATCTGGACGCAGGAACGTTTGCTCAAGCATCAGAAATCACGCCTGATCGAACTGAAATTGCGTCGCGATGTGCTTCAGAGCGATCCTCGTCGCCAAAGTGCGGCTTTCCAACTCGATGGAATGATCAAGCGGGTTGAGCGAGAGATCGCGAACTTCGAAAACATCAACGAGTTTGATGCCGCGCTTCGGTTTCGTCTTGCGATGTGCTTTCAAGGGTTGGAGCGATATCGCGAGGCGGCCCTGATCATGGAAGACATGCTCCAGGCCATGCCGCCAAGTCCGATCGTGGAATCTGCCTCCATGGCCGTGATTCAGTGCTGGATGCAATTGCAACGCTGGCCGCGCGCGCTCAAATCTGCTGAGGATTATCTACTGACGTTTGGCGATGATCCCGACAATCAGAATCTCCCGCAAGTGTTCTTCATGCAGGCTGACGCGCTTGCTCAGATGCAGCAACTCGATGACGCCAGCTTCACCTATGGCCAGGTGGTGACGCTGTTTCCCGATTCAGAGTTGAAGCCGAAAGCGCTTTTCATGGAGGGATTCCTCAATTTGCAGATGGATTTGAATGAGTCGGCGGTCGCCATTTTTGATCGCTTTTTGGCTGAGCACAAAGGTCACCCACAGGAGCAGGATGCCGACTACTGGAAGGGGATGGCTTTCAGCTTTGCCACGGATTACGCGAAAACCCAGGCACACATGCGGGCCTATCTCGATGCCTATGAGAACGCGAAGTATGAGAGCGAGGCAACGTTCCGAATCGCCTACTGCACGTTTTGTGAAGCCGATTACGTGACCGCCATCGATCAGTTTCGCAGCTATCTCGAATCCTACGGAGACGACTCGCCGAACGCCGATGAGGCGAAGCTTCTGATGGGCGATGCATTGCTTGGCGAAGGTTTGGCCGAGGAGGGAATCGCGGCCTACAAGTCGATCAATCCGGCTTCGACGCGCTTTTTCGAAGATGGATGGTTCAAGGTCGGGAAGGCCTACAAGCTGCTTGAGGAGGTTGAGAAAATGCGCGGCCATTACCAGGAGTTCCTGACGCGGTTTCCAACGAGCAAGCGCATGCCGGAGGCTGTCTATTGGATTGGCTGGACCTATGTGACTGAGGAAAAGCTGGATGAGGCGAAGGCCGCCTATTGGGAGACGATTCGCGTACATGGAGACGACCCCGCTCTCTACTCCATTTCGGAATTGTTTGATGGATTGCCCAAGGTTTATCGGAGAGAGGGACCCCAGGCGATCGCCAAGCTCAAGACCGAGATTCGCCAGCTTCAGGATGAAGCTCGGGCGGAAAAGAAGAAAACCCTCGAGCTTCGGGCCGCCTGGGCAGAGTCCAAGTTGACCCGCCCGGACAACGAGTTGCTTGCCAATCATCAACTGACGAGAGCCAGCGAACTGATTGATCCGGAAATCCATAATCCACAGATCATTGCCGATTGTGCGGACGCAGCCCTGGCGACGGATAGCCTCGCCATCGCCGAAAAGCTCTACACCGATCTTCGCAAGTGGCATCCCAATTCCTATCACAAGGCGAGGGCCTACGCGGGACTCGGATACATCGCGAAAGCCCAGGGAAGAAACGCCGACGCGATCTCTCATTTCGAGATGTTTGAGAAAGAGGCGATCTCGTCGACCGAACTCCCTGACGTCATCCTCGCGAAGGCAGAAATTCAGGTGGAGGAAGGACTCATGGGAAATGCCCGAAACGCGCTGGAGGGAATTTTGGAGGAGAAATCCGTTTCCAGTTTGAACAAGGCCCAAGCGCTGATGGGGCTGGGGGATTTGTTGGTCAGGGACCAGCAGGATCGCAAAGCCATCGCCTATTATGAGCGGCTTTATGTCGTTTATGGACGTTACCGGGATTTGGTGGCGAAAGCGTATTTGCGAAGAGGGGAAGCGTTGGAGCGCTTGGAACAACCCCGGGAAGCCTTCCAGGTTTACCAGGAATTGTCACAACGGGAGGATCTGCGCGATTTCCCGGAAGCGATCACCGCCGAAAAGCGCGCCGACACTCTGGAACCAACCCTTCCTCCGGAACCGGAAGAAGTCACCCCACCAGCGAACGACGACGTATGAAGGTTCCTTTTATCATTCTGTCGCTTTGCCTCGCCTTGTCCGATGACGGCGTGGCTGAAGACCTGATTATGTTGAAGAACGGCAACGCGCTTGAAGGGGAACTTCTTAGCCTCAGCGATGAATATGCAACGCTCAGAATTCGTGGGGAAGTCGGTTCTTCGACCGGGCGAATTGCCTACCGCAATATTGATTATATAGAGTTCTCCGCCATTCCGGGAGAAGACACGGCCAGTGATGTCGACTCGCTCGAGAAAATTTGGGAGCAAAAGCAAAAGCTTCTGTCGCAGCCACGTTCCAATGCCGGGGAGATAGGGTTGAGCTTTGCGGAGAAGCTTTTGGAGACTTCGAACAAGTTCACTCAGGAACGGGCGCTCGGAATCTTTGCGTTGATCGAGGAAAAGGACTGGAATACCGAGAATCATCCCCGGGCCAAGCAAGGTCGCCTGCGTTCCATGATTGCCCTTGGATCGATCAACGAAGCCATGAGCGAGGCTCGTCGCATGGCCGAAGGGGCGGAAGAGAACCCAAGAGTGTTGATCGAGGCAAATTACGTCTTGGCCACAGCGGAATTTGATCAGCTCAAGAGCGTCGAAGAGGAAAACCCTCGTTGGGAAGTCGATGACGAGGTTCGGCCGGTTCGGAATCGGCACTTCAATGCGGCGTTGGATCAGTTTCTCTTCCCCTATCTGTTTTACGGTTCGGAAGAAGAAGCCTCCGCTCGCGGATTGATCGCCGCGGCAGAGGTCTATCAATATGCCAAAGACACCGCGAACGCGAGGTTGTGTGCCGAAGATGTCGTGAAACTCTATCCCAATACCAAACACCGCAAACGCGCCGACGAACTCCTTGCCAAGCTTTCCCCATGAATCGAAACCGAACAAGACTCATCCTCGCCACGTTGTTGCTGGCTGTGATTCCCATTCTTGCCCAAGCGCAGGAACGTGTGACGGAATCCGAAGTCGAAACGACCAAGACCCTGATTGATTACTACAAATCAGGTGGGCCGGTCATGCATGTATTGCTGGTGGGATCCGTCATCACCATCGCCTTGACCGTCTATTGCTTCATTGCGGTCAACCCGGGGAGAATGGTTCCGAAACGGTTGGTGGAAAGTACCAATCGCGCGATGGCCCAACGGGATATCCAGAATGCCTATTCCTTATGTAACGAGAATCCCTGTAGCTTTAGCAAGTGTGTTTCGAACGCGCTTCTCAAAGTCAATTTCGACCGCGACCTGGCGAACAAGGATTCCATGATGATCTCCGCCGAGGACACGTTGGAACAGGAGGAAACCAAGCAGATGATCTGGATCAACTATCTCAATACGGTTTCGACCCTGGCGCCCATGGTTGGACTCTTCGGAACGGTCATGGGAATGATTCAGGCGTTCGACGCTCTTTCCGCCGGAAAGTCGGAGCCTGCCGAGTTGGCTGGTGGAATTGGAACGGCCATGTTGACGACGGCCGGGGGCTTGATTGTCGGAATTCCGGCGATGTTCTTCTACTTCTTTTTCCGGAACCGCCTTTCGTCCATCACCACCGAGATCCAAAAGAACTTCAGCTTCGCGATCGACGTCCTTTCCGGGGAAATCCAGTTGGAAGGAAGCGTGGAACCAACTGCGGAATAAGACGATGGCGCGAAGGAAAAAGACAGAAACACCGGTTAGTTTTCAGATCACTCCCATGATCGATATGACCTTCTTGTTGTTGGTCTTTTTCATGATCACGTCCACCCTCACCGAACAAAAGGTCAAGAAGGACATCAGGCTCCCGGAAGCGAAGGCTTCCATCACCCCGGACGATCTCTCGAACCGGGATGTCATCAATATCGATGGAAACGGCGACTTCTTTATCGCGGATCGCAAAGTGAGCAAGGATGAGATGATGGTCTACCTGAAGAAGCGTTTCGAAGTTCATCCCCCGCTCAGGATCTACCTTCGAGCTGACAAGGATACGCCCGCGAAAGTCACCGGAGAGTTCATGGACATGGCCGCTGAGGCGGGAGCAACCAATGTGATTTTTGGCGTGTTAAACGATTAACGGCATGGCGAGAAGACGACGCAGAAGGAAGAGACAGGCCGAAGAGGTCGAGATGCAGATGGGACCCATGATCGACATGGTCTTTCTTCTGTTGGTCTTCTTCATGGTCTCAGCCAAGCCGATCAAGGAGGAGAGCGACATCAATATTGGCTTGCCGGGTAAGGTGGAGCAGTCTGAAGCCCTGGATATTCCTGACGAACAGCGGGTCATCATTCAGGCGAACGGAACCGTGATTCTCAACGATCTGCCGCTCGGGACTCCGGAAGATACAAAGCTTCAGGAATTGGTGAACGTGTTGACGCGATTCAAGGAATCCGCGGAAGCCAACAAGGCCAAGGCGTTGGTGACGGTTGCTCCGGAGCCGACCGTGCCTCATCAGCGGGTGGTCGACGTGCTCAATGCGTGCGCCATTGCCGAAATTCGGGGGATTACGTTTGATACCGCGACAGCCGGGGGAGGCGGCGACGACTTTTAGGATGCGACTTCAATCCGCCGATCACGGAAAACGCAACGCGAGCGAATCAAAGGAGAAGAAGCGGCGTTTGGGGCTGGTCGTTTCGATCTTCATTGGGGTGATTCTCTTTCACCTCGCTCTGATTCCAGTGGCGGCCGTTTTTGTGCTCATGAAGTATTACAAGGAGCCGGAAGCCGTCTTTGAAGTTCCGCCCAAACAGATCAAGATTCCGCCCAAGACGCCCGAACACAAAATGAACGTGGCCAAGCACGAGGCGAGCCGCCCAAAACCCACGTTTACGGAAAAACTCGTCAGCACCCGGCCAACCGAGTTCGCCCTGCCGGATCTGCCAATGGTCGATCTGGACCAGATGATGCCGCTCGACCCGAGCGAACTGATCAGCGATCAGGTTTCCAGTATGATGGGAAGTTCCGGGATTGGCCGAGGGATGGGAAATGGCTTGTTGGGAGGAGGTGGCAGCGGTTCCGGCATGAGTTTCTTCGGAATAGAGGCGGAGGGAAATCGCATCATGCTGCTGTTTGATGTTTCGTCATCCGTCGTCAACAAGGCAGAGCAATCCGGTGTGCCGCTGGAGAAGATTCAGGAAGAAACGATCAAGCTGATCAAGAGTTTGCCCCTCGATAGCCGTTTTGGGATGATTCAGTTCACTGGAAACTACAAAAATTACAGTGATCAACTCGTGGTCGCGACTTCTGCGAACAAAGAGAACGCCACTAAATGGGTCGAAAGCGAATGGGTCACCGCCGGAACCATGTCTGCGGCATCCCGGGGCGTGACCTCCAATCTGCGGGGATTGGTCGGTGTTCTGGAGATGGCCTTTACGATGCAGCCAGACGTGATTTGGCTGATTTCTGATGGAAGCTTCCAGTGGCGACCGACCGGGGGCCTCGTCAATGTTCCCTATCCGGAGCTGAAACGGGAACTGCAAAAATGGCAGGATGCGGCTGGAACCAAGGTCCCCATTCACTTCATCGGCTTCCAGATGAAATCCGACGATGAGAGCGAATGGAAGCGCATTGTGCGGCGCTACGGGGGGAAGTTGAAGGAGATCAAGGGTAACTGATCAACTTTTTCGTAGAAAAGGCGCTCTTCCTGCGTTGGTTAGAGTCATGACTGAAGACGTGCCTGCTGCCTACAAGAAACTCGCAAAGATGTCTGAAGAGGCCTACTTGCTGGATTGCACCGCAGCCTTGGCCAGTTGGGATCAGGAGACGAACATGCCTCACGAGGGCGTTGAATTTCGTGCCAAGCAAGCCGCCTATTTGCGAGGCAAGCAGCATCAGTTGGTCACATCGAAGAAAGTGGACGACTGGATCACCGAATGCGAGGACGCGGCGTTGCCGAGAACGAGCGAAGAAGGCGTCAACATTCGCGAGTGGCGCTATCACTTCGAGCGTGAGGCGAAATTGCCCAAGAAGCTGGTCGAGGAATTCGAGGAAACCTGCGCGTTGGCGCACGCAGCCTGGGTGGATGCCCGAAAAGCGTCCGATTTCTCCAAGTTTCAGCCTCATCTGGAAAAGGTCCTCAAGTTGCGGTTGGAGCAGGCCGAGTGTTGGGGATACGAGGACGAGCCCTACGATGCGCTGCTCGAAAAGTATGAGCGTGGCGCAAAAACGCGTCAAATTTCCAAGCTGTTCGACGATCTGCAACCGGATCTGGTGGATCTGGTGGCCGATGCCACGTCCGGGCGCAGCCGGATTCCGAAAGACATGCTGGCCGGACGCTACAGCGAGGCGAAACAGAAGGAGCTCAATCGCATGGTCGCGGAAGATATTGGTTTCGACTTCAACGCCGGGCGGATTGACACTGCGGTTCATCCGTTTTGCACCACGTTGGGGCCGCGCGACGTCCGCCTCACCACGCGATACGATGAAAAAGACTTCACAAGCTCGCTCTACGGAGTGTTGCACGAAGCCGGGCACGGGATTTATGAGCAGGGCCTGCCCGGTGGCGAACACGCGACGCTTCCGATTGCCCGGGCGGTTTCCCTCGGAATTCACGAATCCCAGTCGCGACTTTGGGAGAATCATGTCGGGCGCAGTGCCGCCTTCTGGAAGAAATGGCTGCCCACGGTGAAGAAACTCTTTCCCAAGCTGGAGAAAGTGACGCCCAAGAAAATGACCCAGGCGGTGAACCGGGCCCAAAAATCGTTCATTCGGGTGGAGGCGGACGAGGTCACCTACGATCTCCACGTTCTGCTGCGATTCCGGCTCGAACGCGCCCTTGTGAACAAGGAATTGCCGGTATCCGATCTTCCCGGCGCTTGGAACGAGATGTTTGAGGAGTTGTTTGAGATGGAAGTTCCGGATGACGCTCACGGCTGTCTTCAGGACGTCCACTGGAGTTTTGGATTGATCGGCTATTTCCCAACCTACAGTCTCGGCAACATCAATGCGGCGCAGCTGGCTCGGCGCGCCATGATTGATTCCACCATTGCCGAAGACCTTGAAAAAGGGGAGTTCTCCAGCCTCCGCGAATGGCTCAATGAGAAGATTCACAGCCAGGGAACGCGGCATTTACCGCCGGATTTGATAAAAAATGCCACTGGAGAGAAGCCGCAGGCACATTATCTGCTGGAGCATTTGCGCGAGCGCTATATCTAGACCCGCTTTTTGAGGGGGAAAGAGAATCGT
This sequence comes from uncultured bacterium, assembly GCA_963977015.1. Classification (GTDB taxonomy): domain Bacteria; phylum Verrucomicrobiota; class Verrucomicrobiia; order Verrucomicrobiales; family DEV007; genus JBCDHN01. The sequence continues at coordinate 636,626 of CAXBMO010000001.1, forward strand.
TAGCACCTGTCATCGGCTTCCAAAGTCACGGTCGCCGAATCTAATTTCACGATCGTCATGTCTATTCTCGGAGCTCAAGCCATTCTTAACGCCATCGAAACCGGAGACATCTCCATAACCCCGTTTCAAGCCGACCACGTTGGCCCCGCCTCAGTTGATCTCACGTTGTCGAGCACCTTTCGGGTCTACCGCAAAGTTCATCAAATCCATCACGTCCGCGAGGATACCGACTACCGCGACATCACCGAGAAAGTTGAAGTGGAAGAAGGCAGCCACATGCTCATCATGCCCGGCGAAACCGTCCTCGGTATCACTCAGGAACGCCTGCGCCTCGGGCCTGGCCTCTGCGGCTGGCTGGAAGGGCGAAGCCGCTTCGCCCGCCTCGGTCTCATGGTCCACATCAGCGCGCCGTTCATGGGCCCGGGCATCGACAGCCAACAAGTCCTCGAGATGAGCAACTTCGGTCCCGCGCCGCTCGCAGTCTATCCCGGAACCCCAATTTGCCAATTCGTCTTCCAGCAGTTGAATGGCACGGAACGCTATCAGGGCCGGTTCGCAGGGCAAACGGCCGACTCGTTTTAGAGTTGATCGGACTCAATTCCGACTCTTTCGTGGGATAAACCGGCCCAAAAAAAGCGCTGCCGACTTCTTGCCGACAGCGCTTGAAATTCGGGTTTCTTCTCTCAGAGGAATCAATCCGGCTTGTGCTCGCTGTGGCAGGACTTGCAGTTGGAAGCTTCCTTGACGGCGCTGATGCGCTCGGGAGATTCGCCGGCATAGGCAAGGGCACCAGTCGCGGTGATCAAGGCTTCCACTTTGGCATCGTAGCCTTCCTGCTCACCAACGGGGGCTTCCGTGCCGCGAAGCGTGCGGGAAAGCTCGTAAAGCGTGGCGTAATCGTCAGCGGTGGCGGCACCTGCTTTGATCTTGCCGAAGGGGCTTTCGTCGCCCTTCAGGCCCTCTTTCATGACTTTTCCGATGATCTTATGGTTTTCATCGTCAGCGGTTGCAACGGTGACCATTCCGAGAACGATCATTGCACAAGTGGTAAGGTAGCTAAATCTCATGATGCGAATCGGTTTACTCGTGATTGAGCAGATGCGCAAGCCACTCTTCGCAACGGGACGGCCACGAATGGATGGGTTGGCCCCGTTCAAGCATTCCGAACCCGTGTTTGCCATCGCTGAAGATGTGCAATTCGGCCGGAACCTCCCTTTTACTCAAGGCGAGGTAAAACAAGGCGCTCCCATTGACGTGGGCGCCTCCGCGATCGTTGTGGGCATGGACGAGGAAGCACGGGGGGCTGTTCTCCGTGACGACAAATGCCGGGTTCAAGGTGTCGGTGGTGTCCTTTTTGAGCAACGCCGGGTAGACGAGAATCGCGAAGTCGGGTCGCAGGTGAGCTGGTAAATCTTTCGTTTCGACACCGTAGGCAAGATGCGCCGCCAGGTTGCCGCCGGCGGAAAACCCCAGAACGCCAATCTGGTCGCGATCAATCTCCCACGTTTCAGCATTCGCGTGGATCAGTTCCATGGCTCGCCGGGCGTCCTCCAGCGGAGCTGCATGAGGTTCGCGTCCCTCCCGCCGTGGAACCCGATAGGTCAGGACAATCGCGGTATAGCCAAGTTCGTTCAACCAATCGGCGACCATGGTGCCTTCGTGGTTCATTGCCAGAATGTAGTAGCCGCCGCCGGGACAAATCAAAACGGCGGGCTTCAGGCCGTCGCCTTCTGCCGGGAAGATGTCGATCCGAGGCTGGCTGACGTTTCCGAGACGCGTAATCGCCGGATCGGCATCCGGTTTATCAAGCGGCATCCAAGCTTCCTCGCCAATGGTCTGGTTCTCCTCGCCGGGCGCGCCGTCGGGAAAGAGTTCGATCGTTTCCGCGGAGGCGTTGAGGGCAAGAAGAAGGAGGAAAAGAGGCAGAAGGGGGGTCATGAGAAGGAGAGGGGATCAAATGATGAATTGCCGCAGATAGCGGGCACTGAGCCGGAGCGCGTCTTTCCGGCTTTCGAGGGAGCCGTCAAACGAGTGATCCTCGACCTCGACGCAAACCGGACCGTCGTAGCGGATGTCGCGGAGTTTGCTGATGAAGGCGCTCCAATCGACCTCGCCCAATCCGGGAAGCTTCGCGGTGTGATACTCCGTGGGGAAGGCTTGGAGGCCGAGCTGGCTCAGGGCCCGGCGATCCAGCCGCGCGTCTTTGGCGTGGGTGTGGAAGATGCGGTCGGCGAACTCGGCTATGGGTTCGAGGTAGTCGATGTGCTGCCAGATCAGGTGCGAGGGATCGAAGTTCAACCCCAGATTCGGGCTCGGAAACTCGGCAAAAAGCCGACGCCAAACCGCCGGGCAGGTCGCGAGGTTCTCGCCGCCGGGCCATTGATCCTGGCGAAACAGCATCGGGCAGTTCTCGATCCCCACGCGGACGTTTTCGCGTTCGGCGTGCTCCAGAATCGGTCCCCAGGTTTGCTGCATCCGCGGCCAATTATCGTCCACACTCTTCCACCAATCCCGGCCGATGAAGGTGTTGACGCGGTCGATCCCGAGACGCGGCGCCGCTGAAATCACCTTCTTCAGATGATCCACCACAAAACCGGCCACGTGCTCATCGGGATGGAGCGGGTTCGGGTAGTAGCCGAGCCCGCTGATTTGCAAACCGCGCTCGGCGGCGGCCTTTCGAATCTGTTCCGCGTCGTCATCGCTCAAGTTGGCGACATCGACGTGGCAAACGCCCTGAAGTCTCGGATCGTCCTGGTGCTGCGGCCAACAAACGAGTTCAACGCAGTCAAAGTTCTCTGTCGCCGCAAAATCGAGAACCTCGTGGAGGCCCAGATCATGGAACAGCGCGCTGACGAAACCGAGCTGCATTCAACCCTGCTTTTTGGGGGCGGGCTTTGGTTTTGGTCCGTGAACCTGCTCCGCGTTCGCCGGAATGCTGACGTCGCCAGGTTCCAAAATCTTGCCACCCGAAGTGTGTTTGATCACCAGGTCCTTGATTTGCACCTCCATTTTCGGCCCGCGATGCACCTGAAAGGCCAACACTCCGGAAAGCGCGCGTTTCCCGGCTTCCAGATCGATCACTTCAGCCGTCACGATGCCGTTCAGCTTGTGAATGATGTGATTGCCCTTCGCCTGAATCTCGTAGGTGTTCCATTTGCTGAGATCCACTTCCGCAGCTTTGCCGACGTTGCCCACCAACATCTTTTTGCCCTCGGGGGTAATCACCACTTTCTGGCCGCGAGTCGCGACAATGCCGCGCCCTTTTTCCTCATACATCATCGCGCAATAATCGTTGCTGGGATGCGCGTCGCACTGATACCCGCTCACGACGAATTCGCCCAATTCATCGCGGCGCTTTGAGCGATATTGAATGCCTGAATTGTTGTTGCCCTCAACCTTCAGCTTCACGCTCAGGTCGAAGTCGGCCAACTCGCCGCCGTTCCAGATCAAAAACTTGTTGTAGGGCAGGCCGGTCTCCTCCGTCGTGGTTCCGGTCGCAACGCCGTCTTTGATCTCCCACAGCGCGGGATCGTAGGTCCACTGGCCCAGATCATCGAGTGGGCGGACTTCGTCGGCGAACAGGTTCGAAACGAGAGATCCAACGAAGAGGAGCGACAGAAATAGGGGTTGTTTCATGATGGTCGTTAGCTCCACAATTTCGCGAAATCAAGGCTTGCGAACGATTTCCCGGATTCTGGTGAAGAGGCCACGCCTTTTACCCGACGAATGATTCAGGCACTTCCACATTGGTGGCAGTTTGCATTTCATCCAGTTTGATCAACAGTCCGAACTGTGGCAACCACGACCGATTCCACCCAATCCTCTGAGCTGGATACCTTTATCCCGTATCTGCGCCAGGAACTCGTCCACATGTGTCTCGGGGATGGAGGCCTCAGCCAGGCCGAACAGCAGCAGTTTTGCGACTTTTGCGACATTTTCGCGGCCTACACCCACTTCCGTTCGCACATCGAGAACGAGAAGCTCAAGCTGGACTACGCGCCCTTCGATCCCGATTCCGAGATGAAGCTGCGCACGAAACACACGAGTGACGAGCTGGATGAAGCCGAAGCGCGGGTCGCCAATGCCTTTCGCGAGCTTGCCTCCAATGCCAACTTCCGGCAGATGACCCGGGAAGAGATCGAAGACAGCTTCCACAAGAAGAGTCTGCTGCTCGTCAATACCGATGTCGATCTCGACGTGTTTGATCAGGTCGAGTGCCATGTCCGGGGCCAGGACATGCGCGAAGGCCAGCGCGCCACCTGGTACATGGTGCCAAAGACCGTCACGGTCGAAGTCTGGCGCCGCGTCCTTATCCTCATCAAGTTCAAGGAGGACAAAGACCTCACCAAGGTTCAGAAGGAGCGCCTGAAAAAGGATCAACTGCCGTTCGAGCCCGGCAAATTCTACTCCTACCTCTACAAAGACGTTCCCAAGGACGATCTTGAGATCCTCTTTCCCAACGTCCGGGTTTCGATGAACATGGCCGACAAGATCAAGCTCGCGATTCCCGCGTTGGCCGGGATGATCGTCTTCATCGCCAAAAAAGGCCTCTCCCTCCTCATCCTGGTCGCCCTCATTCTCCTCGCTTTCGGCATCAAGCTCGACCGGCCCGAAGTCGAGGACGTCGACCCGAACAATCTCAAAACGGTCATCGCCGCGCTCGCCGGTCTTGCCGCCCTGCTCACGCTCGCCTTCAAGCAGTGGACCAAGTTCAAGGCCAAGCGCATCGCCTTCCTCAAGGAAGTCTCCGATCACCTCTTTTTCCGCAGCATCGCGAACAACCGTGCCGTCTTCAATCGGATGACGGAAAGTGGGGAAGAGGAGGACTGCAAGGAAGCGCTCCTGCTCTACTATCACCTGCTGGTGCAAAGCAAGCAGGGCCAACAGCTCAATCGCGAGCAGCTCGACGGCATCGTTGAGGGGTGGATGGGCAAAAACTTCGACACGATCATCGATTTCGACATCGACGACCCGGTCGAGAAACTGAAAAAGGTCGTCGGCAAAACCAACGCAGGCGAAGAGAAGCCCCTTCTCGTCGAGGACGCCCAAGGCAAGCTCCACGTTCCCAGCCTCCAAGAGGCCAAGGAGATCATCGACAACATCTGGGACGACGCCTATCAGTTCAGCGATACGTGCCCGGAGGTCTGAGGAAAATAAGTCCTATGGGACCTATAAGGCTCAGAGGACCAAGAGGGTGACATCGCCGGAGCTGGAGGCCTCCTCTAAATTTTAGAATTCACCCCACAATGTGCAAAACTTGTGGAAAAGAATTTGGAATTCGAGGTTTACAGGATGTCGCCAAAAGTGAACCTAGCAGGTCAACACCTCCCTAACAGATACCTCCTCACTATGCCATCCAATCGGAACACCTCACCCACCAACTATCCATCCAAAGGCAAGGGGGGGCAGCGTGGCGCTCCCAACCTTCAGGGGCAGCAGGGGGCTGAGGGACAGACCGAGATTCAGCGTGTCATTCCCAATAGTCCCGAGGCTGAGAAGTGTGTTCTCAGCTCCATGCTTCAGGCGCCCAACGAGTGCGTCGGCGAAGCCATGGTGCGCCTGAAAAAGGACCAGTTTTACAGCCCCGGTCGCCAGATTCTCTTCGAGACCATCGTCGAACTTCACGATAACGGACAACCGGTCGACATCGTCGCCATCACCCAGCTCCTTGGCGATCGAAAGATGCTCGATCAGGTCGGCGGCCCGGCAGAGCTTGCCGAGATCCTCACGTTCGCTCCCTCCGCTGCCCACTTCGGCTACTATGCGGACATCATTCGCGATAAATTCGTTCTTCGCGAGATCATTAAAAGCGCCAACGAGAACATCGGCCGCGCCTATGAGGAAGTCCCCAGCGTCGCCGCCTTGCTCGACGAGTTTGAGCAGGAAGTGCTCGCGATTCGCGAAGGCATCGACAAAGAGGACTCCATCAAAAACATGCGCGATCAGGTCATGGAGGCCATCGCCCTGATCGAGGAGCAATTTAACAACAAAGACGGCACCTCCGGCATCTCCACGGGTTTCAGCGACCTCGACAAAATGTCCAACGGCCTGCACGGCGGGGAGATGTTCGTCCTCGCCGCCCGTCCCTCGATGGGCAAGACCTCGTTCGTCATGAACATCGTGGAGCACGTCGCCCTGCGGGAGAAAAAAGCTGTCGCCGTCTTCAGTCTGGAGATGAGCAGCCTCTCTCTCGTCCAACGTCTGCTCTGCTCGCAGGCCGCCATCGACATGAACAAGATGAGGAGCGGCTTCCTCAGTGAGAAGCGCGACTTCCCCCGCCTCACCCAGGCCGCCTCCCGCCTCGCCGAAGCCAAGATTTACATCGACGACACGCCCAGTCTCAGCATCATGGCCATGCGGGCCAAGGCGCGTCGCCTCAAGAAACAACACAACATCGAGCTGATCGCGATCGACTACCTTCAGCTCATGCGCTCGGAATCCCGCCGCGCACAGGACAACCGGCAACAGGAAGTCGCGGAAATCTCCTCCGGCGTCAAAGCGATCGCCAAGGAGCTCAACGTCCCCGTCATCGTCCTCGCCCAGCTGAACCGGGGACCTGAAACGCGTGCCGGCAGCAACCGTCCCAAACTCAGTGACCTTCGTGAATCCGGTTCCATCGAGCAGGACGCCGACGTCGTCGGGCTCCTCATGCGGGACGCCTACTATGCGGAAAGTGACGAAGAGCGCGAAGACATGGCCGGTCGCTCCACCCTCATCATCGCCAAACAGCGGAACGGCGCCACCGGCGACGTCCCGCTCACCTTCCGCGCCGAACTCATGCGCTTCGAAGACCGGGCGCGGGACGAGTTTGACGAGGATTAAGCCGGGAAAGAGCGGCATCCAAGCGGCATCCAAGCGGCATCCAAGCGGCATCCAAGCGGCATCCAAGCGGCATCCA
>CAXBMO010000002.1:0-493852 GCA_963977015.1 uncultured bacterium
CGAGGCCCAATCCGAGGCCCAATCCGAGGCCCAATCCGAGGCCCAATCCGAGGCCCAATCCGAGGCCAAAGCCGGAGGCTTCGGAAGCCATTAGCCGGTGGTTGAGCGCAGCGACACCACCGGTTACGATCACCGCCATGAATGCATCCCGGATGGGATGCCAGCCATATCACCATTTTATCCCAACCAACCATGCCGTCCACCTACCTCAGCCTTCATTACCACATCGTGTTCTCGACGAAGAACCGGGAACCGGCCATCGACACATCCTGGCGAACGCGCCTCCACGAATACCTGGGCGGAACGGTGAATGGTTTGAGCGGTCAATCCGAAGGCGTGAATGGCACTGCGGATCACGTTCATTTGCTGGTGGGGTTGAAATCGACCCATTGCCTAGCCGACTTCATGCGGGAATTGAAGAAGGCGGGGTCGATTTGGGTGCACGACGAAATCGGGTTGGGGTCGTTCGCGTGGCAGGAGGGGTATGGGGCGTTTACGGTGAGCCCGCCAGACCGGAAACGGGTGAGGAACTACATCGCGAACCAAGAGGAACGGCATCGGACGAAAACGTTTCGGGAGGAATTGATCGAATTCCTGGAGGCGGCGGAGGTGGATTATGATCCGAAATATCTGGATTGATGGGCGATCGTGGATTGGCAGATGGCTGGCATCCCTGCCGGGATGCGGTTCTGGTTGGTGACGGGGCCCGGTGGTGTTCGCTGCGCTCGACCACCGGCTAATGGCTGGGGAAGCCTCCGGCTTGGTGGGAGACGCGCGAGCAAAGGCACCGTAACTTTGGGCTCCGGCTAATGGCCGGGGAAGCCTCCGGCTTGGTGGGAGACGCGCGAGCAAAGGTCCCGTAACTTGGGGCTCCGGCTAATGGCCGGGGAAGCCTCCGGGGCTTGGGGGGAGGCGCGCGAGCAAAGGCGCCGGAACTTGGGGCTCCGGCTAATCGCTGGGGAAGCCTCCGGCTTGGGGGGAGACGCGCGAGCAAAGGCACCGTAACTTGGGGCTCCGGCTAATGGAACTGTTTCCAAAATATGGACGCTTTAAAACTGAAGTTCGGCGTCACCATGTCCGCAGTAGCACGGTTCAAGTACCGATCTAGTATCCGTCTTCCACGTTCACGATTCCCCGCCGAATCGCCTCAGCCGTTGCCTCCGCCCGGTCACTGACGCCAAGCTTCTGCAACGTGTTGCTGATGTGCCGCTTCACCGTGTCCTCCGCAATTCCGAGCCGTGCCGCGATTTCCTTGTTGGCACAGCCTTGAGCGACCAAGGCGAGAATCTCCCGTTCCCGGCCGGTGATGGAGGGGCCCAGCTGAATTTCCGCCAACCGCTCGGCCAGCGGATCGGGAATATAGCCGTCCCCCTTTGCAATTTGGCGAAGCGCGCTCAGCAACTCCTCGCGTTCCGCCGATTTCTGCACATATCCAAGTGCTCCCGCTTCCAACGCGGCACGAACTTCGTCATCGCGGACAAAGGTGGAAAAGATCAGGATTTTGGCGTTTTCATCCTCCTCCAGCAATCGTGCGGTCGCTTCCACCCCATTGATTCCCGGGAGTTGGAGATCCATGACGACGACCGTCGGCGAAAGCTCGCGATAGGCAGCGAGCGCATCTTCACCGCGCTCGACTTCGGCGGCGACTTCCAGATCATCCTCGAGCGACAGCGAGGCCGCGAGTCCACTTCGAACCACAAAATGATCGTCGACCAGGAGAATCGAAATGGGAGGGTTGGGGTTCACCGTGTTACTCATCCCCAACTTCGCCAGTTTGCAAAGGAAGCCGAATCCGTGCGACGGATCCTTCTCCCATTCGGCTTTCCCATTCAGCCGACGCCCCCACTTTTCGGCAGCGTTCCCGAATGCCCATGCAGCCGAAATGGCCCGATTTCCCCTTCGTTTCGGATTCGACATCGAAGCCCTTGCCGTCGTCGCGAATCTCCAATTTCAGACCGTTTCCGGGCTCGTCGCTCGAAACCCAAATGGTGACGGACTTGGCCTTCGCATGCTTGATCACATTGGTAACGGCTTCCCGCGTGATCATTTTGAGATGATGCACGATTCGGGGCGGGAGATGCGGCAATTCCCCAATTTCCAGCTTCACGCTCGGCTCGAGATCGATGTTGTGTTCCTCCACCAATTCCTGCAAAGCCTGCTCAAGTTGGTCTCCGTTTTCGCCATCTGAACGCAGGTCTGAGACCAGGTTGCGCGTTTCCGATTGAATGCGGGAAACGAGGCTCCGGGCTCCTTTCAGAAATCCGCGCACCTTGTTGTCCCCTTCTTTGGCCACCGCCGCATCGAGCCGCAGGGAAAGCCCCGCCAAATCCTGCTCCAGGGTGTCGTGAAATTCCCGCGCAATGCGTTGGCGCTCTTCCAACGCAGCCTCGGATTCGATTTTTTGCCGCAGCGCGGAGGTCTGCTGCTGAACCTGACGTCGCAACAGGGTAATCCAGAGGCCGGCGGCCAGGGTCGCGACGCAAACGACGGCGAGAATCGTCGCCAGGCGTCGCGGCGTCCACCAACTCGGGGCTCCGATCATGCGGACGTCATTGCCGCTTCGACACCGTATCAACATCGCTTCGGGTCGAGTGGAATACGCCGTCCCAAGGGCGGAAGTCACGCTGCAGATCCCCTGGACCCGGACTTTCGACCCCGCGACAAAGCCACTTTCCGTTTCCGGCACCAGGACGCGGACCGAGCGCGGCGAATCCTGCACCACGAGTTCCACGCCATCCTTGGTGCGATACCAATCGGCGAGAATCGCGGTGAGCGCGATCAAGTCACCATCCAGCTCACCACTCGCCAATTCTTCGAGGTTGGTTTCCACGGGGAGCGGTTGCTCCGGCACCTTCTCGACCTTCAGAACCTTTGCATCCGTCAGTGAGGCGCTGAACTCCGACATCTCAGGAAAGCCCAACACTTCCAAAACCTCTCCAGTTTGAAGGGCCTGCTCCACCGATGCCAGGCGAACTCGAATGGACGAGGTTTCCCCACGCAAGAACACGTCACCTCCTGGAAAAGACGCCAGAACCTGACCGCGAAACCGAACCCGGTGCCCTTCCTGCCCATGAACATCAAAGTTCAAGACCTGTTCGGCCGAAACCAGCGGAATCTTACTGGGGCGCTTCATGACCACGATCTCCGACCAATCATGGCACCGGAGATAGGGATGAACGAGCTGACGCCGATCATTGATGTGGCCGGCCGCCAACCCGGAAACTCCTACTTTGCAATCGACGAAGTCCTGCTTCGGATCCGGAAGCGCATCGATCCTGACTTCAACAACACTGCTGCCCATCGCCACTCTCACCGAACTGGTTCCCTCATCGTCCAAGGAAACTGTTCGCACGACTCCCTCAATCTTGACGCGCTGATAGTGATAGCGTCCCGAACGCAGGTCTTCGAACGTCGCAACCTGAGGCGCAGGGAGGCCGATATGATCGAGAACCTCAAACTTCGCCCGTTCGACCCCGGTCAAGTAGAGCCCCGGAAACGTCAAGCCCCGAACTCTCAGCAAATCTCCGGGCTTGGGGGACGGAGCGCCGCCCAACCGGAAAAACGTCCCCGCCGTTTCGTCCTGAATGAAGACGGTGGACGGAGAATCGGAAAAAATGACCGTTCCCTGCAAATCAACGGCAATTCCGGATTCCGCCTCCTCGGAGGTGAGTGACCTCACCGCCAACGCGTTGGTAAGTTCCTCAGATTTCCCTTCCCCCAGCAGAATCGCCGCGAGACAGATCTGAAAAACACCGACAATTCGCATTCAGAAAGCATGCCCCGCCGCCAAGCCAAATCAAGAGCCGATCGATGGCGAGCGACCTGAATGGGTTTTCGCCTCCCCCGCGCGAGAATCTTGCGGAGAATTTCGCGCCTTTCTTTGCATTTCCCCTCCTCCCCGCTATTCATCACGGATGGCCGAAGATTTTTACGTTGTTCCAGAGGAAACCCACCGCCAGCTGGTCGAGCAGGCTTACTTGAGCCGTGGTTACACCCATGAGGAAGCGCAGTACGCGACCAAGATGTGCGCGGAAGCGACCCGTCACGGAAACCGGACCCACAATGCGCTGAAAGGTCTGCACCTGGATCACGAATTGGGATCGGGAATCGGAAACTGGGTTCCCGGCGCAGAGATCGAAGTTCGCAAAAGCCGCTTCAAGGCAACCGAAAGCTGGAACGCGAATCGCAAGATCGGACAGGCGGTCGCCTACAAGGCGTTCGATCGTTGTGTCGAGATGGCCGACGAATTTGGCGTCGGGGTCGTTTCCGTCGATAACGCGACACACTACCTTTGGGGCGGTGGCTACGCGATCGATGTCGCGCGTCGAGGCTACATCGCCTATACCAACTGCACCTCTGCCCTGGCGGAAGTGGCTCCCTTCGGCGGCAAATTCCCAACCCTGGGCACCAATCCGCACACTTGGGGATTCCCGACCATGGACGCGATCGGCTTCCCGATTGTGCTCGACTGGGCAACGTCCGAAGTGGCGATGGGCCGGGTTCAACAATTGAAGCGTGAAGGCGCGCAGCTTCCTCCCGGATGTGCGGTCGATGCCGAGGGCAATCCGACGCTCGATCCCAACGACGTCGATCCCGCCCGCGGAATGGGCGCCCTGCTTTCGTTCGGGCGTCACAAGGGATACGGGCTCGGCTTGTTGAACGAATTGTTCGGTGCCGTGGCGGGAGGTTCGCTGCCCACCCTGCGCGGGAAGGAGACTTCCGACCCGGAGGAAAAAACGACGACGTCGTTCTATTTTCAGGTGATTCATCCCGATGCGATCAGTTCCGAGAGTTTCGCGAAAGGCCGGTCAATGGCTGAAAACCTGACCGCAGTGATTCAGGACATCCTGGGTCACGGCAACCAAAACTGCATGTTGCCGGGCGAACCCGAGTATCGCGGTCTGCAACGCACCGAAAAAGCAGGCGGACTGCTGTTCAGCGCAGCGGAAATTGCCGAATTCCAGGCAATCGCGAAGGAAGTCGGAGGAACCGGCGATGACTGGGCAGTGAGCGAATTCACAAAATACGAAGATTAAGACTATGAGTGATTATCTAGATGATTTGTTTGGCCTGAAGGGCAAGAGCGCAGTGGTGATCGGCGGAACCGGGACCCTTTGCGGAACCATGGCCGAAGGGCTCGCATCTGCTGGAGCGGATGTCGTCTTGGTCGGTCGGAGCGAAGAAAAGGCAAAAGAGCGGCTGAAACGAATTGAGGACGCGGGCGGAAACGCATTTTTCTTCGCAGCCGACGTCGCAAGTCGCGATTCTCTGGATGAGCTTTGCCAATCGGTGGTCGAAAACCTGGGAACGGTTGATATCCTCATCAATGGAGCGGGGATCAATTCGCCCACCCCGTTTCTGGAGATTCCGGACGATCAATTCAACGAAATTCTCGACATCAATCTGGGCGCCGTTTTCCGTGCGTGTCAGATTTTCGGAAAACAGATGCTGGGCCAGGCCAATGGTGGCTCGATCGTCAACGTCGGCTCGATTTCCGGTTTGGGACCGCTTTCGCGGGTGTTCACCTACTCGATGAGCAAAGCCGCCGTGCACAATCTCAGCAAGAACCTCGCCCGCGAATGGGGCGAGCAGGGAGTTCGCGTCAACACGCTGGTTCCCGGCTTTTTCCCTGCGGAACAGAACAAAAAGGTTCTGACACCGGATCGTGTTGGCCAAATCATGGGCCACACACCGATGAACCGATTTGGCGAAGCGGAAGAATTGATCGGCGCCACGCTGTTGCTCTGCGGCAAAGCCGGCAGCTTCATCACCGGTCACGAAATGATTGTGGATGGTGGGTTTTCGTCGATGACGATCTAACCCCTTCGAAAATCGCCACAAAAAAGGCGGTTTGCAGCGCAAGCCACAAACCGCCTTTCGTTGGAAATTCCGGATCCTACTCGACCGCTTTGGCCACGCCGAGTTCGGCGAGTTTTGCCGCGATATCGGCGCCGTGGCTGGTTGCTTTCACCTTCTTGTCGATGAAGGCGATCTGGCCTTCGGGATCGATGTAAAAAGTCCAGCGCTCGGGAACTGCGCGGCCTTCATGCACGACGCCGTAGGCTTCCGCGGTTCCTTTTTCCGGATCACTGAGAATTGGGTAGTCCAAACTCAGCGACTCCGCGAATTTGGTGTTCTTCTCAACGGGATCGACGCTGGCGGTAAAGTAGGCCACGTCGAATTGACGAATCATTTCGCCGCCCTCACGGAGCGACTGGCATTCCTTCGTTCATCCCACGGTAAAGGCTTTGGGAAACCAAGCCAAGACGACGGCTTTTCCCTTCATCTCGGAAAGCTTGTAGGTTTCCCCATCGCTCCCGATCAATTCAAAGTCTGGAGCGGCATCTCCAACGGCCAGATCAGCCAGAGCTGACCGGGGCGAACCCAGGCACGTCAGCCCGAGCACGATTGCATACAATGCTAGGTTTTTCATCACGGTCATCGTCAGTCGGTCCGGTTGGCAAGTCAACTCCGGCCCCCTGAATCTTGCGCTTGCAGTCTCCGGCGAAGCATTGGATGGAAGGCTATGAAACTCCTCTCGTGGCTCGCTCTTTTCCTGCTTTTTACGTCGGCCTCCAACGCAGCGGAACGACCGAACATCCTTTTCATCTTCCTCGACGATTTTGGCTGGAAAGATACGAGCTACGCAGGCAGCGATTTTTACGAAACACCGAATCTGGACCGGCTGGCCTCCGAGGGCATGGTCTTCACCAATGCGTATTCTGCAGCGGCGAATTGTGCTCCGGCGCGGGCCAGCCTGCTTTCCGGCCAATACACGCCGCGGCATCAAATTTTCAACGTCGGGACGAAACCCAGGGGACAATCCGCTCATCGCCGGTTGGAACACATTGCCGGGACGAGCACGCTCGATCCGGGCATCAAAACCTGGGCTCATCAGTTGCAAGCTGCGGGCTACAAGACGGCGACGATGGGCAAATGGCACCTGAGCGACGATCCCCTTCCCTACGGCTTTGATTCCAACGTGGGAGGAACGCATTCCGGCGGGCCGCCCAAGGGCTATTATCCCCCTCACGGCAACGCCCCCAACCTTCAAGACGCGCCGAAGGATGAATGGGTGACCGACACCATCGCCGGCAAAGCCAACGCCTTCATCAAAGAGAACCAGGACGAATCCTGGATGCTCTATTTGACGCTCTTTTCCGTCCACACCCCCATCCAGGCGAAGAAGGATCTTCTCGGGAAATACGAAGCGAAGGAACCGGGCCAACTTCACCAGAACACCAAAATGGCGACGATGATTCAAGGGGTCGATGATGCGATTGGGAACATCGTGACAAACCTGGAAACGCTCGGGCTTACCGAGAAAACCGCGATTCTGTTTTTCAGCGATAACGGCGGTTATGGGCCCGCCACGGACATGGATCCGCTCAAGGGTTACAAGGGCACTTATTACGAGGGCGGGATTCGCGTTCCGTTCTTTGTGAAGTGGCCCGGAGTCGTCGAACCCGGACAAACCAATGAGACGCCAATCATCGGCGTCGATCTCTACCCGACCCTTTGCGAGATGGCGGGCGCGACGATGCCGGAAAACCAACCGGCCGATGGGAAGAGTCTCGTGTCCGTATTCAAGGGGGCCGAACTGCCGGAGCGGGCCCTTTACTGGCATTTCCCAGCCTACCTTCAATCCTACGCAGCCACCGGCGAACAGCGGGATCTGCTCTTTCGAAGCAGACCTTGCTCAATCATTCGGCGGGGCGATTTCAAGTTGCATCAGTATTTCGAAGATGGAGCCCTGGAGCTCTATAACTTGAGAGAAGACCTCTCGGAATCAACGAACCTTGCAATACAACAACCGGAAAGAACCCAGGAGCTCTTGAAGGAACTCCAGGCATGGCAATCCTCCATTTCCGCGCCGATTCCGACCGCGCCAAACCCGGAATTTTCTTCCGAGGCGGAAGCCGCCGCGATCGAAAAAGCAACCCGATCCGCCGCCCGGAAAAAGGCTAATTAGATTCCTCACCGCAAGCTCGGGAAGAACACAACATCGTGTCAAAATTGTCACGATGGAGATTTTGATGGGCGATGGCAACTCGCTAACTGATTCGCGTCGTTCAAACGCGGATCACGGCCTCTGTCGGACGTGTTTGGATGTCTTATCAACTTATACATCTCACTAACACAATCCTTCACGATGAAGAAATCTCTTATTCTCCTCGCCCTCGGCGCACTTGCCACCGTTGCCCAGGCCGAAACTATTGTCATCAAAGGCTCCGACACGCTCGGCGCGAAAATGGTACCCCAACTCGCCGAAGCATATAAGGCGTCCGGCAAAGATGCGAACTTCGAGATCGCGGCCGAAGGTTCTTCGACTGCGTTCTCAGCCCTCAAAGCAGGTGAAGCTCAAATCGGAATGTCCAGCCGCGACGTGAAAGACTCGGAGAAGGCAGAACTTCCCGGCTTGAAAGAACACATTGCAGGCATCGACATGATCGGCGTGATCGTGAACAAGGCCAACGGCGTGGAAGGCCTCAGCCTCGAGCAGATCGAAGGGATCTTCACCGGCGACATCACCAACTGGAGCGAAGTGGGCGGTCCCGACGCTGACATTTCCGTTTACACCCGCAACACCTCCTCCGGAACCTACAAGACGTTCCAGAAGCTGGGAATGGGCGGTCGTGACTACGGTTCCAACACCCAGAAAATGGCTGGAAACGAGCAGATTGCACAGGAAGTTGGCAAGAATGCAAACGGCGTCGGCTATGTTGGGTTGGCTTACACCGAGGCTAACGGCGTAAAGCCAGTCACGGTTGAAGGCATTGCGGCAACTCCAGAGAACGCAACCAAATACGACCTCGCTCGCAATCTCTATTACTACACGGTTGGAATGCCTGAAGGTGAAGCCGGTGAGTTCCTCAAATGGGCAACTTCCGATCCCGCTGCGGCATCCATCGTCGAGAAAGTTGGGTTCATTTCTTATGCCAACAAGAAGAGCCTGATTAAGAAACTTCTTGGCAAGTAATTGCCTCTCTGTCTCATCCATCCGTCAACTTTTCAGAGACGCTCGGGAGCTACTCCCGAGCGTCTTTTTTTGGGGAACCGGGACAAGTGTTTTTTTGGTGGCAATTTCTTAACCTAACCCGAATTGCGACGCCTTGAACCTCAGACTAACAACCCCACGCAGCCAACATACTGCACTAACTCATAAACACACCTAACGATATACTGATGAAGAAAACTACACTACTCACACTCGCTGCTGCGCTGGCTTCCGGCGTTGCTTTGGCGGACACAATCGTGATCAAGGGTTCCGATACTCTGGGCGCGAAAATGGTTCCCCAATTGGCGGAAGCCTATAAGGCGGCGGGAAACGATGCGACTTTCGAAATCGCGGCTGAAGGATCCTCCACTGCCTTCACCTCATTGAAGTCCGGAACCGCTCAAATCGGCATGTCCAGCCGTGACGTGAAAGACACGGAAAAGGCGGAACTTCCAGGTTTGGTTGAGCACATTGCCGGAGTCGACATGATCGGCGTGATCGTGAACAAGGCCAACGGCGTTGAAGAGCTTACGCTCGAGCAGGTCGAAGGCATCTTCACCGGCGACATCAGAAACTGGAGCGAAGTTGGCGGCCCTGACGCTGAGATTTCCGTCTACACCCGCAACACCTCTTCCGGAACCTACAAGTCTTTCCAGAAGCTGGGAATGGCTGGCCGTGACTACGGTGCCGAAACCCAGAAAATGGCAGGAAACGAGCAAATCGCTCAGGAAGTCGGCAAGAATGCAAACGGCATCGGTTACGTCGGACTTGCCTACACCGGCGCAGATGGTGTGAAAGCCGTTTCCGTAGACGGTACTGCCGCCACTCCTGAAATGGCCCTGACTTACCCACTTGCGCGCAAGCTCTACTACTACACGGTTGGCACTCCCGAAGGACAGGCCGGCGAATTCCTCAAGTGGGCCAAGTCCGCTGACGAAGCCGCCAAAATCGTTGAGAAAGTCGGATTCATCGCTCACCAAGTGAAGTGAAGCCTGCGTTCTGACCCACTGATTTAATCATTTTAACTGAAATTGGCGCCCGGAGCACCACTCCGGGCGCTTTTTTGTTGCCCCATTTGGCAACAATGTTTCGAAATCGTCACTCACGAAGGACATTTCACGTTTGTCTACGCCGCCGAAAGCGCCTAAACCTCTGGCAACACAGCCACGCCTCCTAACATGAGCAGAAAATCCGACAACATTTTCAGTAGCCGAAGATTCCGTTTGTTCGGGGTATTTGACGTTCAGGACCTGATTCAATGGGTCTTTGCCGGCGCGGCAAGTATCGCGATCATCGTCCTGGTGCTGATCTGCATTTTCCTCTGGAAAGAGGCGCAAGGATTCTTTCCCGTCAATCACCACGAGCTGGTCACCTACCGCCAGACCGGCCAGGAGTTTGTCGACTACATCCGCGAGGAGCGGGATCTGCATCGGGAGGTTTCCGGCTCCCTGACCCGTGCCTACTACAGCGAGGTCAACCTTTCCGCATTCAACGAAGACGATCAAATCAAGGCATATGGGGCGCTGGTCCGACTTCCGGCGACGGGAGTCCCTGATGAGCACCGTGCGCTCGTCGCCGCTTTGGAACTCACTCCAGACGATCCCGAACGCATCGCCACACTTCGAGCCGAACTCAAGGAAGCGACCAGAAAACTCTACCAGCGGACCAACCGCCGGGGTCTCGGCTTCAAAACCCGGATCACTCGTGAGCAACTGACCAAGCTCAAGGAGATCGCTCTGGAGATTCAACCCGGGATGGACGATGAGCCCCAACTCATCGCGGACCTGAAGGCGGCCAAGAAGGAGAAAAATGCGAAAGCGAAGGAAGATTATCAGGAGCTTTACGATCTTTCGAAAGAGTTCAGTGCTGCGGGAAGGGAATTGACCAGCCTCTGGAGTTCTTTGCGCCGAGAAGCATTGGCGATTCGGGAAAAGGCCGACGCGGCAACCTCAGGGCCCATCACCATTGAGATTCTGACGAAGAACGCCGAAATCGCTGAAGCTGAGGGAGATCTGGAGAAAGCAAAGCAGGAACGCGCCAAGGCCGCCGCCATTGAGATTACGGAAGTGGATTTCGATGCCGTGGACCAGATTTTCTACGATTCGGTCGATGAACACTCGGCAATCGCAGCAAAGCTCATTGCCGACACCAAAGAAATCTTCACTCGGATTCCCAAGAAAAGTGACTCTCCGAACGCGACGGAAAACCTGAAAGCCGCCCACCGTGTCAGCAAGAGCCTGATCGCCAAGCTAAAGAAGAACGAAAAGAAAGTCAGCAACTGGAGTCATTTGAAGAACTACTCCTTCATTGGGTCGATCAAGGATTTCTTCTTCGGCAAGGACTGGGTCACGAACAGTTCCTGGCATGATTTCTTCGGTGTGCTGCCCCTCTTTACCGGTTCACTCCTCATTTCCTTGATCGCCATCATCGTGGCCGTGCCCTTCGCCGTTGGCGCCGCGATCTATGTCAATCAGCTGGCGAGCAAGAGAGAGCAGGAAGTCTTGAAACCCGCCATCGAGTTTATCGAGGCGGTCCCTTCCATTGTTTTGGGGTTCTTTGGAATCATGGTTCTGGGAACGTTTCTTCGCGAGTTGAGCCAGATGGATATGTTTTCCTGGATTCCCGGCTTTCCAATGTCGGAGCGCCTCAACATCTTGAACGCGGGACTGCTTCTCTCGTTCATGGCCATTCCCACAATTTTCACGCTGACCGAGGATGCCCTCAACAATGTTCCGCAAGCCTACTCTCAAGCGTCGCTCGCGTTGGGAGCCAGCAAGATGCAGACCGTTCTCGGGGTCATTCTTCCATCGGCGCTTTCCGGTGTTGTTGCCGCCATTCTCCTGGGATTTGGCCGGATCATCGGTGAAACCATGGTTGTGCTCCTCGTGGCGGGAAACAAGATCTCAATGCCAGACTGGAGCGCCGGAATTGGAGTGATTACCCAGCCCACTCACACGATGACCGGAATTATTGCCCAGGAACTGGGAGAGGTTGATGAGGGGTCCGAGCACTGGGGCGCGCTTTTCATGATCGGAATGATCCTTTTTACCATTTCACTCATCATCAATTTCTCAGCCCAGGAAATCATTAAGAAGTTCCAACGCGCTTAATCATCCTATTTCCACTTCTGCAATGAACGAAACCGCTGAATCCGCCCACCCGTTTACGATCCCTGATCGCAAGCAGTTCAAAAAGGACCTGACCAAGAAGGCCTTGGTGATGTTTTTCACCTACTTCATCGTCGTGTTCTTCGCGATTATTTTCGCCGACATCGTGAAGAAGGGGTTCCCGGTCATCTTCCCCGGGTTCTCAGAAAAAGGGGCTCCGCTCTTTGATGCAGAGTTTTTCACGAAAATGCCCGGCACTCTGGTCGCTTTTGAGGATGAAAACGGAGTCTCGCATCGAAAGGACATCGCTGAGTTTCGAGAATTCAGAGAAAACAATCCTGATGCTGTCGTCCGCAAAGAACATCGCTACTCCTACTCCGGCGGCGGAATTCTCGGGCCTCTGATTGGCACGATTTTGTTGGTCTTGATCTGTATTGTGGTCGCGCTGGTCGTAGGCATCGCATCCGCGATCTACCTGAGTGAATACAGTTCAAAGGGGCCGCTCATGCGGCTCGTTCGACTCGCGATGCTCAATTTGGCCGGTGTCCCATCGATCGTCTACGGGCTTTTCGGCCTGGGGTTCTTCTGTTACGCCTTTCCCGTTTTCACGACGGAAGTCGCCGACCGAAGCATCTTCTACTTCCAACTCCCGGGAAGTTCGATATTTTTCAGTTTACAGGGCTTTGGCACATCGATGACGGCTGGTGGCCTCACGTTGGCGGCGATGACACTTCCGGTCATTATCACGGCCTGCGAAGAGTCTCTCAAAGCCGTCCCGATGGGATTTCGGGAAGCGTCTCTCGCCTTGGGAGCAACCAAATGGGAAACCATTCGCAAAGCAGTCCTCCCCTACGCCCTCCCGGGCATGCTGACAGCCTCGGTCCTTGGCATCACCCGGGTGGCCGGAGAAACCGCTCCCATCATGTTTACCGCCGCCGCAGCGCACAAGGACCAACTTCCCTGGCAAAATTTGAGCAGCGGAATTGCCGCGATTCCCGAATTTTTCACCCAATCGGTCCAAGCGCTCCCCTACCACATTTACACGGTTGCCGCGCGGATTCCGCAGTCGGAATACACGAAGCCGATGCAATATGGTTCGGTATTTGTCTTCATGATTGCCGTCATGATCCTGGCCGCTCTTTCCATCTACCTCCGGGTCCGGGCCAGAAACGCTCTAAAGTGGTAGACCTCCCTCCAATTTCAATTTAGTTAACTTACCTTTTTCCCAACTCCTTAGTTTTATGGAAAACGCAACCCAAACGCCTTCCGCCGCCACCTCCACGTCCCCCCAAAAGGCTCAGAGTTCAACGTCAGCTGCGACCTCTGTCGAAACCATTGTGGATATCAAGGACGTCAACTTCAGCTACGACGGCAAGAAAGACACGTTGAAAGACATCAGTTTTCCGATGTATCGAAACGAGGTTACCGCGTTCATCGGACCTTCCGGCTGTGGAAAATCGACCCTTTTGCGGTGTCTCAACCGAATGAATGATCTGATTCCCGGCGCTTCCGTGACCAAAGGGCAGATCAATATCATGGATCAGGATATTTACGCGCCGGAAGTGGACGTCATTGAGTTGCGCAAGCAGGTGGGAATGGTCTTCCAAAAATCCAACCCGTTCCCGAGAAGCATTTACGATAACATTGCCTACGGGTTGCGTGTTGCGGGAATCACGGCACCCGATGAATTGGATCAAATCGTGCAGGAAAGCCTTGAAGGCGCGGCGCTGTGGGAAGAGGTCAAAGACCGTCTGCAAGACAACGCCACGGGCCTTTCCGGTGGTCAACAACAGCGACTTTGTATTGCGCGCACCATCGCGGTGAAACCCAAAATCATCCTGATGGATGAGCCTTGTTCGGCACTTGACCCCATCGCAACAGCCAAGGTCGAGGATTTGATCAACCAACTCAAATCCGATTTCACGATCGTGATCGTCACCCACAACATGCAACAGGCGACGCGAGTTTCAGACCGGACCGCCTTTTTCTATCTTGGCGAGCTGATCGAATACGATAACACGACCAAGCTCTTTACCAGCCCGAGCAAGACCCAGACGGAAGACTACATCAGTGGTCGATTTGGCTAACCCTTGTAGGCTGCGTTAGGCACTTTCGACCGCAGGCTTTGCCATTTGGTTGGCCCTTACTCCTCCATCGACAAAGATGGTCTCGCCCGTAATATAGGCAGCATCATCGCTCAACAAGAAGATGGCAGCGCCGGCACACTCGCCCGGTCTTCCTAGGCGGCTCATGGGAATGTTGTCACAAGCAAACTGATGAAGCGCCGCTGATTGCACGACGCCTTCGGTCAGCCGGGTTCGAATCAATCCCGGAGCGACCGCATTAAAACGAAGTCTCGGCGCAAACTGAATGGCAAAAGCACGGACGACTCCACCGAGAGCGGCACAGGCGGGATCATACGCCAGGTGATCGGGTTCAGACTGTTCCGCATTGATGGAGGTGACGGCGACCAAGGAAGCTCCATCTTCCGCGACTTTGGCAAACTCCGTTGCAAGAAGATAGCCGGCCCGAGCCTTGATGTTCATGGTCTCCTCCCACAATTGAACCTCAGACTTGGTTCCCGGATTGCCTTCCGGATAAACCCCGGCGCAATGCACCAAGCCATCAATCCCGCCCATGAGCGCCTTTGCGTCACGAACGGTCTGGGTCGGTTCATCCGTGGTTCCCAAATCAGCGATGAGGTAGTCGGCACCCAGGTCCTTCAATTCCTCCCACTCAAAGGGTTCACTCTCCTCGGCAG
Source organism: uncultured bacterium (assembly GCA_963977015.1). GTDB lineage: Bacteria > Verrucomicrobiota > Verrucomicrobiia > Verrucomicrobiales > DEV007 > JBCDHN01. The sequence goes on from CAXBMO010000002.1 coordinate 14,867, forward strand.
CGACCACCACACGGTCCGCCCCTTCAATAAACAGGCGCTTGACGATGGCCCGGCCAATTCCCCTCGTTCCGCCGGTTACCAAAACTCGCTTTCCGATAAGTCTCATGCGAAGAGTTGCTTGAGGGATTGATGATAGGCTTCGCAGTTGGAATCCCCTTCCGGTGGCGCCCATTCCGCGAACGTTTTGTCGTTTGCCGGATCATAAGGTCCCTTTTTCACCTCCAGAATCACGGAATTGGGAGCCAGGCAGACCATTCCATGCCAAACCCCGTTCTGGATGTCGATCAATCCGGTTCCATCGCCGAGCAGCTCGTGAACCTTTTTCACCTTCCCGTCCGGCTCAAAAATGACAAAGCCAATCCGGCCGCGAAGAACATGAACGGTTTCGATTTGTCCTTCGAGCGGATGAACGTGCGGCTGGACGTAGGTTCCGGGTTGAAAGAAGTTCAACATCCGCTGAACCGGAGCATCCTGGGTGCGATGAAGAGGAAGGATGATGCGCTTCCTCGGGCTATCGCGCGACTTTTCAAATCCTTGGGCCAGGATCTTTCCATCGAGCACAAAACTGTCCTCCGTTACATTGGGAAATGCGAGCATCAGTTGAGATTGGGGTTAGAGGTTTTCGGCAGCCAGAAGCAGCCAATTGTCGTCAACGGATTCAACTTTTCGATAAGCGACATTCCCCTCATCGTCGATCTCGGAAAGGATCGTGGTTTTCGGTGGAATGTGACCGCTGGCGATCGACAACAAGTGGTAGAGGAAGGAGCGCTTTGGCTGATACGCGTGGTTATACCAGAAAAACTGACGCTCTTGTTCCGCCTTTTTCGCCAACGCATTTTTGAGCAGCGTTTCCTCTTTCTTGGTGGGAAAATCGACAAAATCGAGAACCCCGCCATGAAGCTGACTAAACGGGGCAAAGTTCGCGATCCACTCGCGAATCTCATTCCATTTCAGCTTGTCGGCATTGGTCTCCAATCCCGCGGCGGCCGACTCCATGACCTTGTCGATCAACGTGTCGTAAAAGTTATCGGACTTGAAATCCAGATTCTCCCAGCCAAAGCCATCGAACATGTTGTGACCGCCGACGATGTTTCCATACCACTGACTGGGAAGACCATTCGGGTTCTCTTTCAGTCCATAGAATTTCAACGCCTCCTTTTGCTTTCCGGTCAGGCTTTTGAGTTCCGGAAAAAAGTCATATTGCACGGGCGGACTCACCAGGAGAACGGGCTTCAGTTGCAACCGTGCGGTGATGATTTCGTGAACCGTGCCGACGCTGTAGATATTGGTTGGGACAAACGCGACGACAAAATCGCTGATATCCGTCATCCGAAGATCAATATGCACGGTTTCCCAAAAATCCTGTTCAAACCGGGCTCGCGTCTCACGGTTGGTCCAGAAATCCAATTCATATTGGGCCTTCGCCGGGAGCAGCCCTTCCCTTCCGTAATCTCCGTCGTGCCCCAGCACCGGAGGTTTGTTCCAGGGATCGAGAACGGTGACCGAGAGCAACCTCAAGAGCGGGGTGAGGATGGAACGCCAACCCAAGTACTTCTCCACAACCCGGGATCCCACAAAATCCATCGGGCCGGACAAATACGAACGCGTGTTCTGGAGAAGATTGGCTCGCATTTTCAAGCAATCGGGCTTCTTTCGATCAAGTCAATTTCAAGGGTGAGATCATTGGCAATCGTTTCCAGCTCAGTCCGGAGATTTTCCAGCGTTGCCGACTCCTGAATCCCCAATTTCGCCTGCGCCCGAAAGAGTCGTTCGCCCGACATTGGCGCGCTGACACACTCGGTCTCCAATTCCTCCACGTTGATCTGGTTGGCTCGCAACGCCCGGGTCAGCTCTCGAAGAATCCCCGGTCGATCCGGCCCGACGAGCTCCAGCGAAATCACCTGTTTCGGAATCTGGGCCAGCCCGGCATCTTCCTCCATGTTGACGGACACATCGCTCAACTGACTTAGCGCGTTGCGCAGTTCAGCGGCCCGTGCGGCAGGCACTTCCACCCGAACAATCCCGGCAAACTGACCGGCAAGGTGGGCCATCCGGCTTTCGACCCAATTCCCATCATGATTCGCGACAACTTCCGCGACTGATTCGACCAGTCCAGCACGGTCCGCTCCGAGAAGCGTCATTACAAAGGAAGTTAACATGTTCGAACAAAATGGCAGAAATCGCCCGGTCGAAAGGGAAAACTTCGCTCATCTCCCTTTTTCCGCCTGCGATCGCGGTCAGGCTACGAAATCAACGCTCCGGCATACCCGACAACGCTGGAGGTATCTTTGGTAACCCGGGCGCTGGTGTCATAGCGCGTGATCTCCACCCCGCAGGTTTGGCCTTCTTCGTTGAGAAGCGACTTGAGCACCGCCACAGCCGGTCTCATCCCACACATGCTGATCCGGTTTTCCAAACACACATCATACAACCCTTTGGGATCAACGGCTCGAAGCTGCGCCAACGCCATTTCATCGAGCCTTCGGTTTTCCTCTTCGGTCGCGAAATGGTTCAAATCGCTCGAAATAACGAAGAGCAAGTCGCCTCCCCGTTCCTCCCGCAACAAACGGAGCGCGTCACCAAGTTCATCCAGCAAATCAAAATCCGCCGCCCCAATTGCGATGGGAACGATTCGGAGCTCCGGATTTTTTCGATGCAGAAAGGGAAGCAGAACCTCGCAACCATGCTCCTTGCGATGGGCTTCGTCCTCGCGCCGCAACAAATTGACCTTCGAACAGAGAAAATCAGCCGCCTCCTCATCCAGCGGAATCCGGGCCCCGGGAATCTGCCATTTTTGGGCGGCGCTAACGGACCAATTCGCGCCTTCCTGACGATGTTTGGGGCCAATGACGACAACCAGATTCGGGATCGTCACCCGTTGCAGGGTTTCGGCGATGATGTCCCCGCAATACGGCCATCCTGCGTGAGGCAGCATGATTGCGCGAAAGGGGCCCGGCTCGGATTCAGTCTTCGAGGCGAAGAACGCGTCCAACTGCTTGTTCATGTCCACTTCATTGCCCGGATAGAAAGTCCCGGCAACCGCAGCAGGTCGAACTCCCGGCGGAACGGGGGTGCTGGCAAACCCAACCTCGTGTGGGGCTCTTCGAATTTCCCGGATTTGGAACGCGAGCATTTCCACTTCGGACGCCGTCCATTGAGCAAGCGTGAATCCGGTTGATTTGAGGACGTTTGCCAAAGAATCCCCCATATCTTCCTGCGGAAGTTGCAGGGCAAACTGATCGCCCCGTTGAGCAATCAAGGCACTGCGGCCGAGCATTCCGAATCGCGAAGGGTAGTCCTTTGGTTGAAGCGCGATGGCATGGCTGAGCAAGCGAATCCGTTGAGTCGGTTGAATCTCGATTCCCTGGCGGCGCGCGTCTTCAATGATGTTGGCCGCAGCCGTTTTCAAGAGATCAGGAATCGAGGCACTTGGCATCAAGGCGGTTGCCCGGAGCCCATTGAGCGTCTCCACCACAATTCCAACCGGACTCTTCGATGATTGGAGAAGGAAAGGCGACAACCGAAACTGTCCTGACGTGTTGCTCAAGAGAGCATCGCTGATCACGAGCAGGCGTTGCAGCTCCGAGGCGCTCAATTCTGCCACGTCCAGTTCCGCCGGTTCCGGCGTTGAAACGAAGTGGCGACCTCGAAACGTCATCAGTTTTGCATTCGCGTTTTTCCACGCGTCCTTGGCAAGACCGGCTTTGCGGCAAACCTGCCCAAGGAACGTCACTTCATCCCAGCCGTTTTCGGTGGCAACCTGCGGCAGAAGCAAACCACGTTGGCCTCCCATTGTAATGCTCAATCCGTGTTCCCCAACCGTCACGGCGTTGGCTCGGTCCTCGCCCGACTCTTTCACGTCATGCGGATCATACATCGGCGAAATTTCAACGGTGAGGAACGGCAGTTCTCGTGGATGAATGGACGGAAAGCGTGAGTCGTTCATCGCGGTCTCCGATGCGGCGTAGCGCAAGAGTTCGCCGACCGTTTTCGTCCTCGCCGCTCCAAAATTCCCGATGCAGGCGCGTAACATCTTTCCTCGCCGCAAGGTGACAAACATCCCAAACCCAGGTTTGGCGGCCAACTCCGGCGGCAACGTTTCGCCCGGTTCCTGCCCCAGCACCGCCGCCTCCACCACTGAGCGGGCAACCTTCAGCATCGCGTCTTCCTCAGCTGGTTCGAAGTCCGTTTTCACTGAATTCATTTGGGAAGCAGCGCCCGCCCCCCCCCGGTTGTCCATTGGTTCCTCGGTTCTCCTTCTCCGATGAAATCGAAATCGGCAGGCGTTTTCTCCCCCAATTGCCACGTTCCGGTTCAAAAACACCGGCAATTTCAGTTCCACACGATTGGCATTTTCCATCGACGATGCGGAACCTCCCCAGAGTGTAGTGATCTCTCTCAATCAGCATCTCACCACAGCCCGGACAATAGGTGCTTTGCTCCGCCAGATTCAACACATTGCCGACGTAGGCATATTTGATCCCGGCGTTCATCGCGATCGCCCGGGCGCGACTGATCGTCTCCGGCGGCGTGGGCGGCTTGTCGCGCATCTTGAAGTCAGGATGAAACGCCGTGAAATGCATTGGCACTTCGTCGCCAACGTTCTGAAGCATCCAGTCACACATTTCCTGGATTTCGGCGTCGCCATCATTCTCTCCCGGTATAACCAGGTTCGTGACTTCGACCCATACGTCCGTTTCAGCTTTCAGCCACTTGAGCGTATCCAGAACCGGCTGAATGCTGGCAAAGGTCAGGCTCCGATAGAACTCATTGGTAAAGGCCTTTAGATCCACGTTTGCCGCATCGATGTATTCGTAGAAATCGCCACGCGCTTCGGGAGTGATATATCCCGCCGTAACGGCAACGGTTTTCAATCCCATTTCCCGGGCCAACTTCGCCGTATCAATCACGTATTCAGCCCAGATGACCGGATCGTTATAGGTAAAGGCGATGCTGCGACATCCGTGCTCTATCGCGGCTTTGCAAATCGCTTCCGGAGTGGCTTCCTGACTCAGGATCTCGATCTCGCGCGACTTTGAGATGTCCCAATTCTGGCAGAACTTGCAGCCAAGGTTACACCCCGCAGTTCCGAAGCTGAGAACCGGTGTCCCGGGCAGAAAGTGATTCAGCGGCTTCTTCTCGATCGGATCAATGCAGAATCCGGTACTGCGACCATAGGTCGTCAATTTCATTTCGCCCCCGACGTTTTGCCGTACGAAGCAAAACCCGCGTTGCCCTTCCTGAAGTTTGCATTCCCGCGGACAGAGGTCGCAGACGACCCGGTTCGTCCCGGGATCGGAATGCCACCATCTGGTCGGAGGAATTTTCACGGCGAATCACTTTCTATATCTTGGATCACCTGATCCAAAACCTCGTCCTTCATCCCGACCAGATTCGTGTTTTCAGGAAACCTTCCCTCTTTCACGTCCGCGATGTATTCGCCAAAAGCGGCAATCCGCTCCTTCTGCAATCGTCGGTTCTCCTCGAGAAAATTGCGATAAGCCCTGGCATGGCGTGGGAGGCGGTCCTCGTAGTCTCCCAGAATGTCATCGGAGAAGAGAAATTGAGTGTCGCACCCGGCCCCCGATCCCAACGACATCAAAAGCATCTTGGTCTTACGGCTCAAAAAGGATGCCAATTGATGAGGCACGACCTCCAACTCCGCCGCGTAAGCTCCCGCGTTTTCCAACTCCTTCATCTGTTGATAGAGCCGTTTGGCTTCCTCCGCATTTTTCCCGATCGCGCGATACCCCGTCCAGGTTACGTGACGAGGGACCATCCCCAGATGCCCCACCACGGGAATTCGTTCGCGCGCCATCGCTTCAATAATCTCGGGGCTGGCCGAGCAATAGACCGAACTTGCGCCGGCTTCGAGCGCTTGAAATGCGATCCTGATGTATTCTTCCGCCGTCGCCAGTCCGTGCGGTGTGGCGGTCGAAAGAAAACTATGGGGCGCAGCCGCAACAAGGCGAGGAAATCGAGCCTGCGACTCCACCGAATCATAGCTGCAGCTCATCAAATCCACCCCAGCTTCCTCAGCCGCCGCCGCCTCCTCCGGAGACTTCACGTGAATATGTGTCAGGCAGCGCTTGCCCTTACACTGTTGCAGATCGTAGACGGTGTATTTCTTTCGTGGCCGGAGCATACCCTGAATTTTATCCGGCAGAGGGATTCCGGTCAATGCCGCAGGAAGTTCGCGATTTCCGGACTTTTTCCCGGCCCCAGTTAATTCGACGAATTCCTTGCACTTCGCGATCGGTGGCTTTGTTAAGATTTTTCGATTCCGCAAGTGATGAAGAACCAACTCCGATATCTGTATCGGGCCTGGAAGTATCGCGTGAAACTCGATAAGTTCGAAATTTCCACGCTTCGATCCCGGCTCAAGCCTGGCGATATGGCGCTCGATATCGGCACTCACAAAGGCGCTTACACCTACTGGATGGCAAAGGCGACCGGACCTACCGGAGCGGTCATTTCCTTTGAGCCCCAACCCAAATTGGCCGCCTACGTGAAGGAAGCGACCCAGGCGGTCGGGTTGCGCAACGTCACGGTCGAGAATCTGGCACTTTCCAATGCCGCGGGGAAAGGCACGATCGTCCTGCCGGATGATGCCAATGGTTCCCCCTCCCCTGGCGCTCATCTGGGTTCGGAATCGGATTCCGGGATTCCGGTGACGTGTTGCCGGCTGGACGATTACCTGGAAAACCACAAGGCCCGCCCCGTTCGATTCATCAAATGCGATGTGGAGGGCCATGAACTGGAAGTCTTTCGTGGTGCCGAATCCGTCCTCAAAAACGATCATCCTGTGATTCTGTTCGAATGCGAGGAACGCCACCGGAAAACTCCGGTAAGCGAAGTTTTTGAGTATTTGCGCTCGCTGGGATACGCGGGCTGGTTTATTTCGCCCAACGGTCTCCAAAGCATTGATGAGTTCGACTCCACAATTCATCAGGCTGCCGAGCCCGGATCCGAAACCTACATTAACAATTTCCTCTTCGAAGCCAATACCGTTGGAGACGCCGCCCTCGCAAACTAGCTCAAAACGACTCCCCTTGTCCGTGTTCGTCGTCACGAAGAACGAGGAGAAGAATCTGGAACGCTGCCTTTCGAGCATTTCAGGATTGGCAGAAGAAATCATCATCGTCGATTCGGGTTCGACCGATGGAACGCAGGCAATCGCCGAGCGCCATCATGCCCAGTGGCACCATCAGGATTGGTTGGGGTTTCGCGATCAAAAACGCGTCGCGCTTGGCTATTGCACGAAGCCCTGGGTGCTGTTGCTCGATTCGGACGAAGAGGTGTCGGCAGATCTCCGGCCCGAATTGATCGCGTTTTTTGACGGAGACCACGAATCTTACGACGGAGCTGAATTTGCGCGGCGAACCTGGTTTCTGGGACGCTGGATTCTCCACGGCGATTGGTATCCCGATCGCAAGCTGCGCCTGTTCCGACGCGACCGGGTTACGATCGGCGGAGCACCCGAACATGAGGTGGCGGAAGTTCCCGGAGCGGTCAAACGCATGAGCGGGGACCTCAATCACTACTCATTCCCAACGATGAACAGCTACGTCCGAAAAATCATCGTCTTCAGCGACGCGTTTCTGGAGCGCGAAATCGACCAGAATCGCAAATGGTCCCTGGCCCGCAATCTGTCTCGGCCGGCATGGCGTTTTTTCCGGGGTTACTTTATCCGGTTGGGCTTTCTGGATGGGTTTCCGGGTTTGTGGATTGCGACGGCAACGTTCTTTCTCTCCTTCGTTCGCTACAGCCGCACCTATGAGCACGAGCGAAATTGCGAGCCCGAGTCCATGCCCCAAAACTGATATGCGTCTGGCTCTGGTTCATCATCAATTTGGCGGTGGCGGCGGGTTGGAGAAATACCTCGTCGGTCTCGTGCCTGCGCTGATTGAAGCGGGTCACGACCTGTCATTTGTGACTTCGCGCGTGGTCAACCCGGTGCCATCGGCGGAGAATCTGCGAATTCTCAAAGTCGACCGACTTCCCATCTCCAGGACCCTGCGACTGCTTCAGTTTGATCGTGAGGGAGCCAGAATCGCCGCCGATACCAACTCCGACCTCATTCTCGGATTTGGCCAAACCACGAAGCAAGACATTCACCGGGCTGGCGGCGGTTGCCACGCCGTTTACTCGCGATCGCTGGCGCCATTGAAACGTTTTTCGCCAAAGAATCGGGTCGAACTCGATTTGGAACGCCGACTCTACACCGGCGGCGAGACCCGGCATTTTGTGGTCAACGCCACCAAAGTGGCGGAGGAACTTCGGCAGGAATACAACGTGTCGCCGGACCGCATCAGCGTGATCCACACCCCTGTCGATTTGAAGCGCTTCCAGCCCGGCGAACGCCCAAAACAGCAACTGCGCCAGCAACTGTTCGCCCATCGCGATTCGGAGAAACCGGCGTTTCTCTTCGTATCCCTAAACCATCGACGAAAAGGCTTGGATGCCCTGTTGGAGATCTGGCCGGAGGTCGATGCCGATCTTTGGATCGCCGGCGCACCGTCCAATGCGTTTTACGAAGGCGTGATCCGGAAACAGGGAATCCAGGATCGGATCGTCTGGTTGGGAAAACGCGATGATCTTCCGGACTTTTATCGCGCCGCAGAGGCATTCGTCCATCCGACGTTGTATGACGCCTGCGCCAACACCGTTCTCCAGGCCATGGCATCGGGTTTGCCGGCAATCGTCTCCGCCAATGACGGTGCCAAGGATTTTGTCGAGCACGAGCAAACGGGCTTGTTGTTGCAAAACCCAACGGATTCAGCCGAACTTCTCCAACATGTTTCGCAGGTCCTCAATCTTCCCGCCGAAGACCGCACGGCACTTGGAAGTCGTGCCCGAAATCGCGTTTCGGCACAAACCTGGCCGAATCACCTCGACGCGTGGAACGATGTTTTTGAATTGGTGATGAAGGAACGTTAGCGAACCCCAATCTAAGAAATCGTGTCTATTCTTTTCACCTGCACAAAATGCGACGGCCAATTGCAAGCGCCACGCAATCTGCGCGGTGCTCCCGTAAAGTGCCCTCATTGCCATGAGTTCATTCGAGTGCCTGACACGCCACCACCACCGGGCACCAAGGAGAAGGAGGGACTGAGCCAAAGCGTCGTTCGAAAGATCACGGAAGCGGCCGGCGTCGAACGCATTCGTGGGTTCGATGTGCGGGCGTTCTTCTCGGAAGTTTTTCGCAAGCACCCGGAAGAATCGATCGACAATCACTTCACGGTAGGAAGCCCAGCAACAACGCCCCCCCTGAGCGACATCAGCACCCGTTGGCCGCAACCCTGGGTGTTTTTCCGCGTTTTTGTCGGGGCAATTGTCCTCTATTTGCTTTTTTCCCAAGGCTACTCCCGCACCGGGAACCCAAATCTGATTCCGGGGTTGATCCTGGTTGGCTCGTTTGCCGTCCCCATGGCCATGTTGATTCTGTTTTTCGAAATCAACGTGCGCCGAAACGTTTCAGCCTACCAAGTGCTCCGACTCATGCTGGTAGGAGGCGTCATCTCGATCATGGTTTCGCTGTTTCTCTTCTCACTTTCCGAGAAAACGAGGGTGGATGATTGGCTGGGACACTCCGTGGTTGGCCTGGCGGAGGAAGCGGCCAAAGTTCTCGCGCTTTTGGTCGTCGTGAAGCAACGCCGTTTTGACTATACGCATAATGGTCTCCTGTTTGGCGCGGCGGTCGGGACGGGATTTGCCGCGTTCGAAACGGCTGGGTATGCCCTTCAGGCTCTGCTCATGAGTCAGGATATTCGCCAGGTTTATGATGTTCTGTTTTTGAGGGGACTCCTCTCTCCACTGGCTCACATTGTCTGGACGGCGATTTGCGGAGCAGCTCTCTGGCGGGTGAAGCGCGACCGCCGCTTCCGTCTCGGTCACCTTTTCCATCCCAATTTTCTGCGCGTCTTTACCATCGCTGTGCTGCTTCACATGGCCTGGAACAGCTCGTGGCAGGGGCTCCTGAAATTCGCTGGAATCGGCCTTGTCGCATGGATCATCGTGCTCGGCTTTATCCAGACCGGCCTTCGAGAAATTGCGATCGAGAAAGCCAATTCCCGCATCCAGAACGGTTGAAAGGCACAGTTTTTTTGCTGGATTGGACATTTTGTGAGTGGTATGGATTTTAAAGAACCAACCCCCTCCCCCGATGAAAAGCCCTGCCCGATCTCTTGTGCAATTCAGCTTGGCCGCCGCGGCCGCAGTTCTCCTCAGTAGTTGTTATCAGTATCCGAGCTACAGTCATTCCCATCGCGGAGCCGTTCACGGAGCGTTATTGGGAGGAGGAGCAGGAGCACTCATCGGATCTGCCAGCGGCAATGCCGGGGAAGGCGCAATTATCGGCGCCCTCGCTGGTGCGGTCGGTGGTTCGGTGATTGGAAACTCCCGAGACCGTTACTACCGATATGGCGGCTCCGGCTACTACCGCACCCCCAGCAGCTATCGGCGAAGCGGCTACTACTATCCGACCGCTTACAGCCGTTCCTACGGACGAACCTACAGCCGCAGCGGCTACTACTCGCCTAGCCTGTATCGCGGAAGTTCCGCGTATCCCGGGTTCTATCGGCGCACCGGACGTTACGGCTGGTAAGCCGCGTAGCTCAGACCGCTTCGGTGTTCGAGTCTGATTTCCAAGGCTCGGGGCGTCGTGGCGGAAACGCCAATCCACACTCCTCACTTTCCAAGGTGAGATTGGGATTGTACGCGGGATCATGGCGAATGAACTCCCCCCATTTGCGATGGAGCGCCCGCGTCTCTTCCTTCACTTTTGCTTTTCGCTCCGAAGTTTGCTCGGATTCTCCCCGGCTTGCGCTCTCGTGATGGAATAACCGGGCAAACGGCGTGTAGAGCGTCCGGTAGCCCGCCTGGTTCAGCTTGAGGCAGAGATCCACGTCGTTGTAGGCCACGGCAAACGCCTCTTCATCCAAGCCTCCAACTTCGAGATACTTCTCCCGTTTGACGACCAGGCAGGCCGCTGTAACGGCGGACAAACTCTGCACCATGTTTGCGCGATTTGCGTGGCCATAAAAGCTCCACGGCAGGCCACGGAAAAAGTGGCCGGCGGCATCCAGATAGCCCAAAAACGTTCCAGCGTGCTGCAACAGGCCTTCCCGGAAATGAAGTTTTGCTCCGACCGCACCAATTTCCGGGCGAGCCGCCTGGGCCACCATCACATGCAGCCATTCGGCGTGATTCGCCTCAATGTCATTATTGATCAACCCGACGAACTCCGTATCACAATGCTGAACCGCAACGTTGTTTAGCTTGGAAAAGTTGAAGGGTCCCGGCACCTTCAGGACTTCCGCATCATCGCGTTTCTCCAGTTCGGCGAGATAGGAAATGGTCTCCGGATCATCGGACTCATTGTCGACGACAAGGAAGCGGTAGTTCGGGTAATCCGTCAGTTTGGTGATGCTCTCAATGCAGGGGCGCAACAACTCGACCCGATTTCGCGTGGGGATGATCAACGTGACCGAAGGCGCGGGGTCTGGCAGATGCCGATTGAGCCAGTGCGTGTTCTCCTGGGTCACTTCGATTTTGTCCTCCGTCCGCCCAATTCGCTCCAGGTGTTTCTCAACCGCGCTCAGCCCTGCGGTCTGGGCGTAGGGCTTCTCGTCGAGTTTCGACGCCGTACTTCCCTCAATCATCCGCCAGTGATACAGGATATGCGGGATGTGCCGAACGTTCTGCGTTTTCTCGATCACGCGCAGCGCCAGGTCCCAATCCTGACTTCCTTCCATCCCGACATTAAAACCACCGATCTCGCGAATCACGGAAGTTCGATAGCAACCGAGGTGCGAAATGCAGTTCTGCGACGTCAGTAAATCGTAATTCCAGTCCGGCTTGAAGTAGGGATCGCTGCGTCCTCCCCGAAGATCGATCTTGTCCTCATCCGAGTAAATCAGGTCGACTTCCGGGTGCTCAAGTATCTCGTTGGCCACGAGGTAAAGCGCATGAAGCGGCAGCTCGTCGTCATGATCGAGCAACACGATGAATTCCCCGGTCACCAGTTCAATCGCACTGTTTGAGGCGGCCGAAATATGGCCGTTCTCCTCGCGAAACTTCACTTTGATCCGGGAATCGCGTTTCGCATATTCCTCCAACACCTTGCGCACATGCGGCTTCGGCGAATTATCGTCCGCAATGCAGAATTCCCATTCGCCGTAGAGCTGGTTCACCACGGAATCGAGACAGAGGCGCAAATACCGCTCCGGCGGATTGTAAACCGGCATGACCACACTCAGGAGCGGCTTGCGCTCAAAGGTCTCAATGTGAGCGCGAATTCCAGCCTTATCCGCAGGCGTCAACGTGTCATACTGCCGAACCCAGGAGTCGTAGCTGTAGTCTTCCGGCTTGATCCATGGCCACATCACCAGCGGCGTTTGAAACTGAAGCCGCTCGAGTTCGTGCCACTTCTTGTCCTGGGTTTTGTATTCCAGGATAACCTCGCTCCTTCCTGGCGGAAGCTCCAAATCCGCGCGAAACCCACTGTAGTCCGCCATCGGACAATCCTTGTAGATATGACCAACAGCAAACCGCGCATTCTTCCGGTTCACCTTGAACTCCCGTTCTCCGACCCGCGCCCGCATTCCCCGCAGTGCTTCACCATTTTTATCGAAGCACCACCCCTTGATGGTGGCGGTACGCGTTTTGAGCTTGGTCACCGGTTCGGTGGGCCACTCGATCGCATGAATAATTTCAACAGGTTTGCTCATTCGGCAGGCCGTCTATTTTCAGCGGGATGTTCCGGCAAACAAGAAGATTTACGGTCCGATACGGTCGAATCCCGCAAGGTGTGGAGCCGCAAAAATGCTTCGGCCATGAATACCGATTGTGTTGAGGTCACGGACTTCCGCCCGCGTAGGCTGACAGAAGCACAGGGCTTAGTTACTGGTAATCAGCGCCTCCAGAGGCGGGGCGAATTTGGTTAAGTCAATGCCTTCCACTGCGGCCTTATATTCTTCAAAACTGGGAATCCTCCCCAGGATTGCAGAAAGAACGACAACCGGGGTGGATGAGAGTAAGGATTCTCCTTTCTTCCGCTCGGAATCCTCAACGACTCGGCCTTGAAAAAGACGAGTCGAGGTTGCCATCACCGTGTCGCCTTTTTCGGCTTTTTCCTGATTCCCCATGCATAGGTTACAGCCGGGTCTTTCGAGATACATCATGTTATCGTATTCTCTTCGTGCCGCATTTTTGGGATCATTGTCATCAAAGACAAACCCAGAATATTTTTCCAGCATCTCCCAATCGCCCTCCTCTTTGAGTTCATCAATGATGTTGTAGGTTGGCGCCGCAACTACCAGAGGGGCATGGAACTCGACTTTTCCTTGCTTGGCTTCCAGGTTTTTGAGCATCTTGGAAACGATCTTCAAATCGCCCTTGTGAACCATGCATGATCCAACGAAGCCAAGATCTACTTTTTTCACCCCTTCATAATAGGAGAGGGCTCGAATCGTATCGTGGGTGTAACGCTTCGAAACATCTTCATTGTAAACATCGGGATCGGCGATCATCGGCTCAACGATTTGATCCAGATCGACAACGAATTCCGCGTAATACTTCGCATTCGCATCTGGCGTCAAGGCCGGCTTCTCACCTGACCTGATTTCGGAAATTCGCTGATTCGCTCGATCGACCAACCCCTGAAGCACTTGCTTCTTATTATCCATCCCCTTGTCGATCATGATTTGAATCCTGCTCTTGGCGATCTCCAATGATTCAATCAAGGTCTCATCTTGAGATATGCAGATGGACGCTTTGGCCTTCATTTCCGCCGTCCAATCAGTAAAGGTGAAGGCTTGGTCTGCCGGCAAAGTTCCGATATGAACCTCGATCACTCTTCCCTGAAAGACATTGTCTCCAAATTTCTTCAACATCTGAGACTGGGTGGCATGAACCACGTCGCGGAAATCCATATACGGCTTGAGCTCCCCTTTAAACGTGACCTTTACCGATTCAGGTATTGGCATCGTTGCTTCACCCGTTGCGAGGGCGAGAGCAACCGTTCCCGAGTCCGCTCCGAAAGCCACCCCCTTGGACATCCTCGTATGTGAGTCCCCGCCGATGATAATCGCCCACTCATCAACCGTGAGATCGTTCAGCACCTTGTGGATCACATCGGTCATCGCATGATATTCTCCTTCCGGGTCCCGTGCGGTGATGAGTCCAAATTTGTTCATGAACTTCATCAGTTTGGGAATGTTGGCCTGCGCCTTTTTATCCCAGACCGAAGCGGTATGGCATCCTGATTGGTAAGCCCCGTCCACCGTGGGAGAAATGATGGTTGCAGCCATGGACTCCAACTCCTGGGAGGTCATCAAACCCGTCGTATCCTGCGATCCGACAATGTTGACCTTCACCCGAACGTCTGAGCCAGCGTGGAGGACCACTCCTTCAGTTGATCCGACGACGTTCTTGTTAAAAATCTTCTCTACCGCGGTGAGCCCTTGCCCTTCATGAGAGATCTCTTTGGAAGGAGCAAAGACGGGTTCCAAATTGACTCCCAGGGTTTGGGCCGCGAAAGTCTGCAGTTTTTTGCCAAACACAATGGCATAGGACCCGCCGGCCTTGATGAATTCGACTTTCTGGGGAGTTAAGGCGGAAGATATATCAACCAACTCCTTATCTCCCTGATACAATTTCTTCTCCTTCGTATTAATGGTGAGAACGGTTCCCGTATCCACAGAGTAGACCTGTTCCAAGATGGTTTCTCCCTTCTCATCCAGGACCGGATTCCCTTCAGCATCCGACTTCTTCACCCAGTTCTTCAGGTCGATCCCGATTCCGCCGGTCACACTGACAGTGGTCAAAAAGATCGGGGAAATCCCATTGGTCCCTGCAACAATGGGAAAGATATTCACAAATGGAACATAGGGGCTCGCCTGTTTTCCCGTCCATAAAGCGACATTGTTCACCCCTGACATTCTGGATGATCCCACCCCCATGGTGCCCTTCTCAGCGATCAACATGACACTCTTGCCAGGATGAATTTTTTGAAGGGTTTGTATTTCTTTCTGGGCATCCTCAGAGATCATGCACTTCCCATGGAGTTCCCGGTCAGACCGAGAATGAGCCTGGTTGCCGGGAGAGAGTAAATCGGTTGAGATATCGCCCTCCGCCGCGATGTACGTCACGACTTCAATTTCTTCCGGCACATCCGGGAGTTTGGTGAAAAATTCAGCCTTGGCATAGCTCTCAAGGATTTCCTTGGCAATTTCATTCCCTTCCCGGTAAGCAGCCTCGAGCCTGTCGGTATCTGCCTCATAAAGGAAAACCTGCGTCTTCAGCACTTTTGCGGCTTCTTGCGCAATGGACTGGTCGTCACCCAAGGCTAGGTCCAGAAGAACCTTCACCGAGGGGCCTCCTTTCATGTGAGACAACAATTCGAAGGCAAAAGCTGGCGTGATTTCCTCGACGACGGTCTCCCCTAAAATGACCTCCTTTAAAAACTCAGCTTTCTCGCCAGCCGCGCTGGTTGTTCCCGGCAGCGTATTGTAAATCAAGAAATTAAGGGAATCCTTCCGGTGTTCATGATCAGGATCCTTAATCTGCGTGATGATTTCGGCTAACAGCTCACCGCTATCAATTGGCTTGGGATGTAAACCCTGAGTTTTTCGTTCCTCAATTTCTTGGATGTATTCTTGATACAGGCTCATGTTTGATCAACGGCTAAAGATTATGGATGTAGCCAGCCTCCACAGAGTGATCGAAGCGTGAATTCACTGGAACTCATGTTCGATCAACTTCGGAATGTTTTCCATGCGTTCTACAGCCGAGCGCACCGCAGTTTGGCCCCGCGAAGTGGGGCACACCAGTGAAATTCTGAAATTCGGCCCCGGCTGTGAAACTGCGTGAAGTGGATGCTTGCAACGTAAAAGACTGGGTTAAACGGGCGGCTACGTTAGGCAGGGAAACCGCGGATTCAACCCGTAATGCTCACAGCTTTAGCCGCCTTTCACGGCTTCCATCCACTCGACAGCGGCCTGACTTTCCGGAAGTTCTGAAAACTCGCGCGACGCATTTCGAAAGGCTTTGAAGGCATCGAGACGGTCTTTTTGACGGCGATACATCTCCCCTTCGTGCAATCTGATGCGCAACTTGTCGACCGGTTCGTCGTAGGCAGCCCCTGCGCGCTTCAGCTGGATCCGCGCCTCATCGTAGTCCCCCGTCTCAATCGCACTCAATGCCAGGTGCTCCAGCAATTCCGGTCGGGGACTTTTCGCGGTTGCCAACTCCAGCTTATAAAAAAGCGTCCGCTCCGGGAAGGGATTGCCATTCCCCCATCGCGCATAGGCGATGCGCAGAACCTGATAAGGCATCGATTCGCCTCCCCTTTGGTATTGGCTCTCGTCCAATCCGCTTCTCAAACTGGGAAACGGCGTGTAGAGCGGATCACCAATCGCCAAATTCATCCAGGAAACTCCCTTTTGCGCGATGCAGGCGCTTTCGATGAAGGAAAAACCACGCGTTAGCCGATCCGTGAAGATGTCCAGCTGATGCGCCAGTTCATTGGGCGTCTCGTAGGCACTGCAAAGGACTGCGGAAGCACCTTTGGCAAGCAACGGCCCAGCCCACATTTCCTTTGATGACCTGAGCGTTGCCCCATTTCGCGGGTGAAGATGACAAGCAATCGCCCCAGGCAACAGCAATCGCCCTTTCGCCAGAAACGGACCATTTACGGTTTCAAGACCGGCTCCAAAATAAAGAATCGGATCACCCATCGGATAAAATGCAGGCAACGAGCCTTCATAGGGATCTGCCATTACCGGAATTCCAACGCGGCGAAGTTGACTCGTCGCCTCCGTCAGCCAAGCCTCGGAATTCGCATCACCGCCCCCCATATCCACGTAAGCCTGCCCCCAGAGCCCCTTGGATTCTGCGCGAATGGCGTCATCAACCATCCGGCGGCAAATTTCCGCATTCGGTCCATCAACCCTCCCCACCAGCATGATGGGCAAATTGGCAGAGTGAAAGGGGACCTCGCAATCGTAGTAGGGATTGGCAAGCGGGCCCTCGGTTGTCAATCCGGGTTGCCCCAAGGTACACAACTCGGAATCGACGCTTGCTGCCGAGGTTTTCCCCGCAGCGACGGATCGGGAGTCATCCCGGATTTTGACGGGAAGCCCGTGCATCAGGGCCAGCACCTTGATATCAGAACGCAGGCTCTGCTTACCAGTGGCTGAATCTCGAACCGGCATCCACCAGCCGCCGGCCAAGAGCGCGTCTCGAAGGGGATCGTGAATCTTTTCCTTAAAATCGTCGCGGGAAATCTCCTCGGTTGTTGGACAGTCCAGGATCACCACGTTGCGCGAAGCAATCTCCCGCGCCTTGGCATAGTAGCGCGCCAACTCCACCGAACCCGGAGCGTTCTTGTTGCAGACGATCAAGGTAAACTGGGAGTAAATCGACGCTCGAACCTCTGGCGGTTCAGAACCCAAACTCAGAGCAACCCCGAGAATCGACACAAAAGCTGATAATTGGAATCTCAACAAAGTACTTTCGGGTTAGACGAGGTGAAGCTTCAAGCCATCGTAGGCAAAGTTCGTTCCGCCGGGTAGTTTCGCGTCATCGACATCGTGATCAATATCATGGCACATATGAGTCAGCCAGGCTTCTCCCGGGTTCAGGCGCTCAACGGTCTTCAAGGCCTCGTCGACACTGTAATGGGTTGGAAGCTCACGATAACTGGTGGCGTCCAGAATCAGGCAATCAAGACCGCCCATCAACTCCAGCACCTCTTCATGGATGAACTTACAATCGGGAACGTAGGCAAACCTTTTCCCGCCTCCGTCGAACCGGTAACCAATGGTTCGCACCTTGCCATGCTGAACCTCCAAAGGAGTAACTTCAACCGGCCCCAGTTGAAACGGTCCGTTCACTTCGTTGGCAATGGGTTTGACGTAAACCGCGTACCAATTGGCCCGATCAAACGCGAAACCGAACGCCGTTTTGATCTGGTTGAGGCACTCTGGAGTTCCGTAAATCGGAATCGTCGCGTCATCGCCGCGACAAAATCGCCGCAGATCGTCAAATCCCATGATGTGATCGCTATGCGCATGGGTAAATAAGGCGGCTTCGAGATCGATAATGCCTTCGCGAAGACACTGCGCCCGAAAATCCGGCCCAGTATCAATCACAAAGCGGAAATCCGAGAACTCGATATGGATAGAAGTGCGTAAACGTTGATTTCGCGGATTGGAAGACGTGCAGACAGAGCATGCACAGCCCACCATCGGCACACCAACGGAGGTGCCAGTGCCAAGAAAAGTGATTCGAAATCCACTCATGGGAGGAGGTAGTCCGGCACTCTGAAGGATCGGAACCCTATGTCCACCTCTTCCTTAAGAATCCCAAAATGGATAACGAAAGAAAGACTGGAACTCTATTTCTATTATTATTTTTCATACTTTTCATAATTTAGTTGGCGCATTTTTGGGAAAAGCCGTATTCTGCTCATGCTCACTCATTATGAACGTTTCATTCCTTGCTTGGGGAAACCTGTCTTCAAAACGCCCCTCTCCCCCAATCGATCGCGCCTTCTCGTTCGTTGAGGTTTTTATCACCCTATCGGTGATGGCAGTCGTCGCGGCATCTGCCTATGTGGTGGCAGGCAATGTTACGAAAAACACCCAGTTAACCAAGCTGGAGATCGACGTGACTGAGATCAATACTTCGATCAGAATGTATCTGGCGAGTGGCGGGAACTTGACTGGCGTCTCAACCCCACAACAAATCATCGACAAACTGAAAACGAGCCGCACCGCCGAAGCGGATTCACGCTACTCGGGTCTTTCCTCATCGATGGCCGATGCACGACTCAAAGCCGTGATGCAGACCGCGAGCGAAGCTGCAGCCTCCAATCCCAGAGCGGTTTGGAACTCCGGAAATCAGCGTTTTGAGATTGCAGGCTCTGGCCCCATTGGCGTTAAGCATTTCACGCTGGATGATTCACTGGCAAGCGTTGACTACGGAACGGAGAACCGGGATCCCTCGATGGTCGACATCAATCCGGAGGATGGCTGGATCTGGACCTACAACGATACCCAGGCTTCCGCGGCTCCCGAACCAACCAACGTGCCATTTCCTCCAGCTTCAAGTGGCGGAGGCAGTTCAGGAACGGGCTCTTCCAGTTCTTCCTCCGGCAGCAGCGGAAGCGAAGGCAGCAGTAGTGGCTCAACGGACGGATCCAGCGATTCTGGATCAGGAGGAGATGGCAATTCGGATGATGGCGGCGACGGAGATGATGGCCCACCCCCACCGCAAAGACTTTACCGACCGCAAATCTATCCAACCACAACCAAACAACCGGAAACGAACTTTCCGCTCACGATCACGATTACGGATTACAACGATCCCGCGACATCAGATTTGAAATACAAGGTGGATGGAGGTTCCTGGGCTACCTATGCTGGGGGATTTCAGATTAACGCCAACCAGCGGGTCGAGGCCCGAGCTTTCGCTCTGAACACCGCAACCCATACCGACAGCTCGACGCGGAGTCGCACCTATCGCCCCTTGGTCTCGAGTTTTACCGGAAATTTGAGCCCAACCTGGACGAACGCCACGGGTGGACAAAACTTGGAATATGAGATTACGACAGGCGGCACGACGGAAACGACGCTGACGCATGGTGACACGACTCTCTTCATTGGAGGAGAGGAGCAGGAAGCCGGCACCGCAAACATGTTGACCTTTGAAGCCAACAGCTTCGGAGCCGAACTCGACCAGCAGTTTTCCCTGGGAGAAATGAGCTTCTTCAACGGCAGCACGTTCAACCAAAGTGATGCTGACTCTGTCACCCTGAGCCTGGTGCTCGACTTGAGCGAACCGATTGAATCCCAGCAAACCGTCAATATTCCGCTTTCGTTGACCAGCACGCCGAACTCCGATGATCCCTACGACAGTGCGGACAAGGTTTCCCTGGACCAGCAATCCTTCAACCTTTCGGGGAGCATCAACGGAGTCAGTTACCGCCTTCGAATCGAATTTGGTCCGGCTCAGGCAGGAGGCTTTGGAACGGGGTCAACCATCAGCGCGTTCGAAGGCGCGGAGGTGACTGCCGAAATCTACGGAAAGTTCGAGGCGCGATAACAAGAAGTCACCGATACAGGAGGAACTTCTCCCGCCGGTCCTTGAAATTGGCAAGTTCCCCCTCCCAAAGCGCCCGAATCTCCGAAAGGGATTTCCCAGCTCGAACCGCCTCTAGCGTTTCCGGATGGACCAGGAGTTTGGAAAGGTTTTCCAAGTCATAATCCGGGTGAGTCTCATGAAGGATCGAAGCGATACTCAGACCGATATCAATCGGGCGGATCGTATCGCGCTCAAGAATCTCGAAGGCAGCACCTTTGCACAATTCCCCGGCAAAGATGCTTGAGCTCGGAGTGTATTGGGTGGGCGTAAACTTAACTCCCGGCAACTTTCGCTGGTTGAGCATGCCGACGAACTTTTCGGAATCGATGTAGGGAGCCGCCACATGCTCAAAAGGCGTCGCTGTTCCCCGCCCCACGCTGAGCCGGGTGAACTCCGGTAGACCAATCCCGGGATAGAGAATCGCCGCCTCCAAGCTGCGCATATTGGGACTTGGGTTGACCCAAGTCAGGCCGGTTTGGTCGAATCGCAGTGATCGATTCCAATGAGAAACCGGAACGATCGTCAACTCCAGATTCAAGCCCAGTTCCTCGCGAAACATGAGGGCTAGTTCCCCGACCGTCATCCCGTGCTGAATCGCGATGGGATGATGACTGGTAAACTTCCGGACGCCAACTTCGACAGGGCCATCCACCACCTTGCCGCCAATGGGATTGACACGATCCAGAACCACAAACTTGAGCCCCTGTTCAGCAGCCGCCTCCATCGCCAGGCCCATTGTGGAAATGTAGGTGTAGAAGCGGCATCCGATGTCCTGAATGTCGAAGACCAGCGCATCGAGCCCAGCCAACCGCTCCGCACCGGGCTTCCGATTCTCTCCGTACAAGCTGTAAATCGGCAGGCCGGTTTTGTCGTCGAGTCCATCCGAAATTTCCGGCTGATCGAGCTTTCCGCGAATTCCATGCTCCGGCCCGAACAGCGCCTTTAGATCCACACGTTTTGCGCCATGGAGAATGTCAATCGTGGTTTCGCCCTCAGCGCTAAGTCCGGTGTGGTTGGTGATCAATCCAACTTTCTGGCCCGCCAAAGGCCGAAAATCGTCCTGAACCAAAACGTCAATCCCATTGCGCGGGAGCACTCGTGGCTGGATGCGCGACTTCAATTTGTCGCCCGCTTCCGCCGCCAGGGTGGCGACGTCATACCGCAATTGACGCACATCGCCCCCCCGGGGATGATTCCGGTTCGCCAACAGGACGACGAGCATCTCCCTGCTCGGATCGACCCACATTCCCGTCCCAGTCCAGCCGGTGTGACCGTAGGACTTGCCAATCTCAAAATGTTTGCCGCGTGGCAGCTCCGCAAGCGACGAATCCAAATCGAAGCCCAAACCGCGCCCGCCAGAGTGAATTCGGGTCATCTCGGCGACGGTTTTTCCCTTCAGAACTTGAACGCCATCCAAAATTCCCCCATTCAGCATCATGCGGGCAAACCGCGCGACATCATCAACGTCGCTGAAAACGCCCGCATGACCGGTGACGCCGCCCATCAGTCGCGAGGTCGGATCGTGGACTTCACCTCGCAACATGCTCAAACCCAGTTTCTCCGTCGGGGCGATGCGCGATCTGAGGTTTTTTTCGGGACGAAATCCCGTTTCCCACATCCGGGCCGGTGCCCAGATTTCTCGGCGCGCGAAGCTGGCCAGAGACTCGCCGCTCACCTTCTGAACAATCTCCCCCAAGAGGATGAAGTTCAGATCACTGTAAATCGTCGCCGTTCCAGGTTCGATTTTCGGCTCGCTTTCGTAGATCCGGATGAGGGCTTTCCGATAACTACCAGGTCGATCATCTTTCGGAAATCCCGATTGAAGGCCGGAGGTGTGAGTCAGCAGTTGACGGATCGTAATGCCCTTTTTGCCGAATCCCTCGAAGTCCGCCAAAACGCTATTCACCGTTTGGTCGAGAGCCAACTGCCCCCGCTCCACAAGCTTCATGATCGAGGGGGCCGTTGCCATCACTTTGGTCAGCGACGCCACATCATAGATCGTATCGGCCGTGTTCGCTTCCTTCCGGGGTTTCAGGGCTCGATTTCCGTAAGCCTTCCGATAGGTATGACCTTTTGCCTCCAGATGGAGAACAGCTCCCGGCAACATCTCCTCCTGAATCGCCTCGGCGATCGTTTGATCAATTTGTTCCAGAATCCCGGGATCGAATCCTTCCGCATTCATTCTGGAATCAGCATCAACGATGGCAATGACCAAAAAAATTAGGAATGGGAATCTCTTCATGCGCTGTTTTGGACGCCATCCTTCAAGCAATCCAAGCAATATTCCTTATCATCGTTCTCGATGCGAAATTCTGCGTCCGGATCTTGCAACTCGGTCTTGCCACACTTTTCGCAGCGATGAAATGCCTCATCATCTCCCAAATGCGCGGACTCGAACCTTGCCTTCCTGAGCTTTGCTTTCTGCCGGTGTTTGAACTCGAAAGCAAACTTGGGAAGAAAAACCAGCATGTAGGGAAGCATTGCGGCAACAAACGCGATCATCGCAAACCCTTCGAGGTTCGCTCCGGCCAAACTAAAAATCGAATAGAGGGCGAATGCCAAAACGACCCAACCAATCCATTTCATTTTGATGGGTATGACAAACATCAGCCGAATTTCATGGTCCGGAACGAGCGCCGCGGCCGCCAAAAAGATGGCCGTGTAAATAAAATTGCTACCGTAGTAGGAAATGAAGCCCTGCACCACCGGCGGCATCAGGATGATGCAAACCAAATAGAGGAGAATGCTACCGAAAACGTACATCGTTACGCGATAGGCTCCCCAGGCTTCTTCAAGAATGTCATTGATAAACCAAAGAAACAGCATCGCGACGACGCCCCACAAAATGCTGCTGGTTCGAGGAATGAAGACAAAGGTGAACAGCCGCCAAATCTGTCCGGACTTGATTTCCTGCCAGTCAAAAAGAAGCAACAACTTGTAGTCCGGTTGCATTGCGGAAATCAACACCACGATGAACTGAAAAATCGCGATCGCGCGGATCAGCCCGGGAAACGCCAGGCGCCCAAACCTTTGCTCGAGGCTGACAATAACGGGATACCAAGGATGGCGAAAATTCATAGGCTGAGTTTGGGAGGTTCGAATCGAACGGGTTGGTAGACCAGTTGTCAACGCCGGAGGGGGCACAAACGCGGGAAGTTTGGAAGTGCTGCAAGATTGGCACTTCAAGCATTGACCAAAGACAGGAAAGTCGTTTATTTATTGAAATTAAAGACAACCCTCTCGAACCATGCGCAAGCACCTCTCCCTCCTTCTTATCATTTCTCTCCTCGGGTCCGCGTTGATCAGTTGTAAAACCACGTCTGCTCCACGAATTCCGAGAAACCGCGCCCAGCCGGAGGAGGCCCGGGAGCCGCTTGCACCGTTTTGGAATCGCCAGGCCAACTCCATTTACGCCTCCTCTGGATCCAGCTCCAACAGGTTGATCGGCCCAGACGGTGAGAAGATTCCACGCTCGGTTCGCAGAATGCAGGCTCTCGAAGCCAAACATCGCCGGGCGATGACAGATCCCTCCAGAGAACTGTCCTCCAGAAAATCGCGACGGGCAGCCGAATCCCAAGTAAACGAGCCCAGCCGCACCGCATCCTCATCATTATCGTCCTCGAAACCTCAAAACCGGTCATCCTCAAGGACCTCCCTTCCCCCGGCATCGGCAGAAAGCGGAGCCGACTTTTCCCCAGAATTTGAGACATCATTTTCTCCTGCCACGTTTAACCCGGCTGACGCCATTGAGGAAACCGCCCCCGAGCCTTCGTCAGAATCCACCGTCTTTGTCCCAACCAATCTTCCGTTCGCGGTTCCGATCCCCGGCAAAGATGGCTATGTGACCCTCCCACGGGGCAATTCTTATCGCGGTGAAATCGATGTTCGCGGTATCGGCTCAGGAACTCCCGTGGAGATTCCCGACCCCAACAGCCCTGGTGAAACGGTCCAGTTTCGCGTCCCCTGAAATCGGGAAAGGCCATGAGTCGCGCAACGGCGGATTAAAATGGCCTAATCAGTCAAAAATTGGCGCAAGACGTCACCGCTCGGTGGCGTGTTAGTGACGGAGCCTTGTCCGATAATTTTTTGAACAGAGGCTCCGCTCGTTGTTCTGAAGTAGAGCTACGTTGTTGCCCTTTGCGTTTAACGATTTCATTATGAAGAAACTTCATCTCCTAAGTCTGCTTTTTGCCGCCACCGCTTTTGCCGCAGAAAATCCAGGTTTTGACTTCTACCGCGACATTGCTCCGATCCTGGAGTTCCAGTGCGTCGAATGTCACCAAGCTGACAAAATCAAGGGAGATCTCCGGATGGATACTCATGAATGGATCATGAAGGGAGGAGATTCCGGCGCTGCAATTGTTCCGGGAAAACCTGAGGAAAGCTCCATCATCGACCGCATCACGCTTCCCGAAGACGATGTTGATGTCATGCCTCCTGAAGGAGGAACTCTCTCGGAGAAAGAAATCGCCCTTCTGGAAAACTGGATCAAGGCCGGAGCTCCTTGGCCTGAAAATGCCCAATTGATCGCCAAGAACCCGGACGATTACAAAGGGCCCCAGCCACTTCCCGATCGCGGCAAAAAGATCAAAGAAGTTAAAGTCTACCCCGAAGCGGTTGCCCTTGAGACGGGAAAAGATCGCCAGAGTTTGGTCGTCGTCGCAAAATACGAGGACGATACGACCTACGACGTCACCGCCAATACCGAGTTCGTGCTTGGAAAGCCTGAAATGGCTGAGAAGCGCAAACACACCTTCTACCCCAAGGCCAATGGCGAAACCGAGTTGAAAGCCAAGGTCGGAGGGATCGAAGTTAGCGTTCCCTTCAAAGTCTCTGAGGCCGAGGTGCGCAAACCCACCAGCTTCAAGCTCGATGTCATGCCGGTTTTCATGCGGGAAAACTGTAACACGGGCGAATGTCACGGTTCAGCTCGCGGTCAGGACGGATTCATGCTGTCGTTGTTCGGATATGATCCCGATGGCGATTATCACCGCGTTACTCGAGAAATGAACGGTCGGCGGATCAATTTGGCGATTCCCGAGGAAAGCCTGCTTGTCGAGAAATCCATTGAATCGGTTCCCCACACCGGAGGTAAACTCTTTGAGAAAGGCAGCGAAAGCTACAAAACCATGGTCGATTGGCTGGCTGCTGGAGCCAACAAGGACGAAGGCGACCTCCCTGAAGTCGTTGATATCGACGTCATGCCTCATCAACTACTCTTGGAAGGTGACGGAACGAACCATCAACTGACCGTTCGGGCCAAATATTCCGATGGAACAGACCGGGATGTTACGCACCTCGCCGTATTCATCACCAACAATCAGCCAACGGCAGACGTCAGCAAGGATGGGCTGATCACCGCAGGAAAACGCGGAGAAGCTTTCGTCATGGCTCGCTACGACACGTTTACCGTGGGAAGCCAAGTCATCGTCATTCCCGAAGGACTGGAATACAAACGCCCAACCATCCCGTCGAACAATTACATCGACGAACTGGTACACGAAAAGCTGCACAAGCTGAGGATGGTTCCCTCAGAGATCTGCGAAGACGACATCTTTCTTCGCCGGGTTTTCATCGACGTCCTTGGCCAATTGCCTGAGCGCGATGACTATGACGCCTTCGTGGCGAGCAAAGATCCCAAGAAACGGGAAAAACTCGTCGATCAATTGCTCGACCGGAAGGAATTTACGGAAATGTGGGTGATGAAGTGGGCTGAGTTGCTTCAAATTCGCTCCAGCGGCAATGTCAACCAAGGCTTGAGCTACAAAGCCGCCCTGCTCTATTTCAATTGGCTCCAAGAGAAGATTGCCGACAACGTTCCGATGGACGAAATCGTCCAGGATCTTCTCGCCTCAACGGGAGGAACTTTCGAAAACCCTCCAACCAACTATTACAACACGGAGAGGGACCAACTGAAAGTGGCGGAGAATGTCGCTCAGGTGTTCATGGGGTTCCGGCTTCAGTGCGCTCAGTGTCACAATCACCCATTTGATCGATGGACGATGGATGACTACTACGGTTGGGCCTCTTTCTTCACCCAGATTGGCCGCAAGAGCACCGAAGATCCTCGGGAACAGATCATCTACAATCGTGGCAGCGGCGATGCAAAACACCCAGTTGGCAATCGCTCGGTGAAACCTCAATTTTTGGGAGGCACAGCCCTCACCGATGATCAATTGAAAGGAAAAGACCGCCGCGAGCTCATGGCGCAATGGATGACGGCTCCAGAGAATCCTTACTTCCGCACCAACATCGCCAACATTGTTTGGTCTCACTTTTTCGGCGCAGGAATCATAGATCCCGTAGACGATGTCCGAGTGAGTAATCCTCCTTCAAATCCTGAGTTGCTGACCGCCCTTGGGAACAAATTTGTCGAATACAAGTATGATTTCCGCAAGGTGGTCAGAGATATCTGCAATTCCAGAACCTATCAGCTTTCAACGAAGGCGAACGGAACCAACAAAGACGATTTGACCAATTTCTCGAAGGCCCGCGTTCGCAGAATGCGTGCTGAGGTTCTCCTCGACACCATCACTCAAGTCACGGAAACCAAGAACAAATTCAAGGGGTTACCTCTTGGGGCAAGGGCTGTTCAGGTTGCTGATGGAAATACCAGCAATTACTTCCTGCAAACCTTTGGACGGGCATCCCGCGAAACCGTTTGTTCCTGTGAAGTCAGAATGGATCCGAGCCTGTCACAGGCGCTTCACCTCATGAATGGCAGCACGGTCACCTCCAAAATCGACGGAGGGGCTCTCGTTCGCCGACTGATGACGGAAAAGAAACTCACTCCTGAACAGATTGTTGAAGATCTCTACATTCGCTGCGTGAGCCGGAAACCAACTGCTGATGAGATGAAAGCCGTCACCGAGCAGGTAAAGGCGATTGGCGATGATCCCAAGCAGCAAGAACTGGTTCTCAATGACGTTTTCTGGGCGCTCTTGAATTCCAAGGAATATCTTTTCAACCACTAAACGCCTCTTCCACTACTCCTTCCTTGTTGGACGGCGCTCTTTTCGGAGCGGTCTCCAAGGCTTGGAAGGGCGTCGGAACGCGAGACGAAATGGCAGTAATCCCTCTATTGAACTCCGTTGGTCTGGAGTAAGAGGCAGCCGATGAGACTCCGAACCCTAAGTTCTTGGCCAAACTTTGGATGATCAGCACCATCCTTTGGGCCGATCCTCATCATATCCCTAACAAGGCTTCAGGGAAGGTTCTCCATTTGGAGGCGTTTCCATCATCTAACGGCCCAATCTGCCGAGTTAGAGCAGAGCAAACGGAGGATATCGCCAATGCCGCAAGGAGATTTGGCGACCTGCAAGGCGTTACAGGCAACCAGAGGAAGCCCGGAAACCGAACAAAAATGCTACAGGAGACCAATGATGCAGGCTGCCGGGTGTCCGCTGATACTTGTTCCTTCTGTAAAACCGCTCTCTTTCCTGACCGCCGTCATTCTCACTGCCCACAGGCCCAGGGAAACGGCCCCGGCCACACCCTATCAATAGGATTCATGGCCCTTTTCTGACACGATCCTCATCTGCGCGACCAATGGCCTTTCAGGCCCGCAAAATCCGCCTGACAGCCCATCCACTAACTCGAATTCCCCTTGGTCAAACCAGGTCGATCCCCCGATGACGATGCCTGTCAGGCACCACCAAATCGGGCTCCGGTTAATGCATGGAGCCATTTCGCGCTCACCGACGCCCCAATCATTGAGTTTCCCTAAATCTTCAATAATACAGAATTAAATGGTTGCATTGATAGTTAACCTTCATTAAATAAGACCCCGTATGCACGCACAAAACCAAAACCAAGGCCCCCGGTTCTTATGGACCGTTGGCTTCCTAGCGCTCGGCACTCTGAGCGCAATAGGTGCGAGTAGCCTGTTCCCATGGTATCTCGCAATTGTGATAGCGGTACTTGTTGCCGGACTTGCAAGCGCTAGCGCGTTTCAGTTCCGCTCAACGGGTAACCTGCTCTACCTAGTAGCTACAGTGGCAATGACACTGCTAGCCTCCGGCTTGGACGGAGTCTCCGTTTGGGAGATTCTCAACAAGCGTCAAAACCAGGATCTCAGTGCCTCTCGTGCTGAGAAAGTCGTCTATGAAACGCAACTCGAAGCCGCTGAGGCTGAGATTGCAGCAGCTCGCACCGAAGTTCAAGCAATGGTGCAGGTTGCTACTGACATGGACAATGATGGAAAAGGTGACAACGATCACCTGATTCCGGGGCAATTGGCCCTGATTGAAGCTAAGCGCGCCGATCTTGCTGGTCTGGTCGCTGCTGTTGCACCCCTCCGTGCTCAAGTTGTTTCTGCCGCTGCAATTGCAGCCCAGAACGATACAGGCCGACATGTGCTTCTGCAGATGGCCGACAAACAGGAAAAGCCTGCTCAATGGCTCATTTCCCGCGCGGCAATTGTATTCTGCATCCCAGAATTCACGTTGGCGCTGTTGGCTTGGAGTTTGCGCTCCGGATCCAGTTCTACATCGAATGGTTCCTACCAGCCTGTCCAGGCTCGCGGTTTGGCGGCCCTGACGGCCATGCCTGAACATCAAGTTCAGCCGCAACCTCAACATCGGGAAATCCCACAACCACAGCCACAGGCTCCGTTGCCTGTTCCGCGGCAACATACCGAGGTTGTTGCTGCTGCGTCGCCACCAGCGGCGCGTCGGAAGACCTCGCACGTCAGAACTCGAGAACGTGAACGAGTTGAAGAACCAACTACCAATGAAGTTAGTAACAATACAGAAATAGCATCAGCTACCCCAATCAATAATAACAACAACCGAACAAACTCAACACAACCCGCGCCGGAAAGCGCAGAACCTAGCAGCACCCCTGTTAATTCAAGTCGTCCGGCTCAATCCATAAAAGCTAAACGTTCAGGACCATCAAAACTGTTTTCCAGAGGAAGACGGGCCCATCCAGAGGCTGGTATGGTTCTAAACAATTGATACTAAGCTGATTTAAACCAAATTTTCAAACCTCGTCCGGTTCGCCGGACGGGGTTTTTTTGTGTTCATATTTCGACAGCTTCAACCTACTTTTTCTTCCGGAAAGGAAGCCGCAGGCCGGATGATGTTGGTCGAGACGCACCGCTCTCCGAGGTCTTCGCTTTGACGTTTGCCGAACCCGAGTCCGATCCTCCACTTGATTTAGCCGTTGAAGCTGAAGTTTGCTGAGGACTCACCTCATCCTCCTTGATGTTTTTCACCTGCTTGCGAACCAGCCAATGCTGTTGCAATGCCTGGCCAAGAAGTTCGTACTCTTCAATCGCCTTCTGCATGACAACGGCAACTTCAGTGAATTGATTGACTGCTTTGTCCGTGGCATTGAGCATGGAAGGGAGTGAAGACAGCGATTCGTTCACTTCCATTGTGGCTTTTTCGATTTGCGTAATGGTGCTCTTCAATTGATTCGCAAGATTTTCATCATTGAAGAGCGCTCCGGCGATCCCGCTTTCACCATCTTTCATCCCGCTGAGCAGGTCATTGATCGCCGTGACCGACTTACTCACATCAGCTGAGGCGGTTTCAAAGTTCTCCAGGGTCGCCTTCATCCTCAACGCAGCCTCATTGTCATTCACCAGCAGGCCAATCACACTTTCCTCCATGCTGGCCTTATCCGCGATTTCGCGCAATGAAGCCAGCGCCTGCTTAAGATCGCCGTCCTGCTTGTTAAAGGAATCTGCCAGTTCCCCAACTTTTACGGTTGTGATCGAAATATTGTTTACCGCTCGCTCGACCGCCGCTTCGATATTCTCTTTCTTTTCCAGTCGGAGATACAGCTCGTCCGAGGCTCCAACCGCATTGGTTCCCCTGGAGATGTCAAAATAGGGAGCCCCGAAACCACCCCAATCATACTTGAGATTGGCAATGGAGTCAGATCCCACGAACGCGATCCAATCCCCCTTGACCTTGAGCACGGCAACAATCTCGACGTTGATGGGTTGAACCAGCATCGGATCGAACGTTTTGGTCGTAATCGTCCCATCAGCGGCACGACTTTTCTCTCTGAACTCGATGCGTTCCACCGTCCCAGCCCTGCTGCCCATGATTTTGACGTCCGTGCCAGGTTTCACATCATTCGTGCTTTCACCTTCAAGCACCACGCGAATGACACGCCTTGGCTCAAACCAGCCCTGAGCTTGCCCACTGAGTACGATTCCGACGACCAAGAGAACCGCGGCCAGCAGCACAAAGAAGCCAGCTATCTCGCTGACATACCGAAAACGAAAAGGTTTCTCCATAAGCTTGCTTAGAATACTAAGTTCATTTGTATCATTGATGTTCAGCGGAATTCGCCACTCAGGGCCTCGGGACACGTTTCAAACCGATAAGTGGGTTCAACATCCAGGCGCTCAAACGTGTCTCCCTGGTAATCGATCCACAAAACAGGAGTGCCATCGGCACGGACTCTCTGAATCTGCTGAATCAAGGGACGCATTTGCTCTAATGTGAGGTGATATCCTGGTCGTTCCAGAATCAACAGCTTGAGCGGATCCGGAAGAAAGGCTCTGACCCATTGGGCTTTGGTCAATTCTTCAGCAGACGCGTTTGACGGCCTCGAATGCGGCAACACTTGAAACCCGAATCGCTGTCCCATTTCCTGGGCGCGTTCGTGAACCGTGGCAAGGGTTTGGCCAGGCCGAAAGAACTGCGCAACCATGATGTTTTCATCAATATCGAGGTTGTGAAGCCAATTTGAGCCGCCGCGAGGGGCAAAAACCCTTCCGATTTGGCTGCGATTCCGCAACAAATCCGGTGCCCCCATTCTGGTCCAATCTTCCCCGAGAAACTCAATCGTCCCGGATGACGGCCGGCGGAGGCCCATGGCCAGATCCGCGATTTCCGGGGTCTTCTTTTGGGAGTCCGAACAAAAGAGAGCGAGTTCCCCGGCACCGAGTGCAAGACTGAATCCGCTCTCCCCCTCTCCAGATAAATAATTCAAACGAACATCACTGAAGCGCAAAACAATGTCCGTATTCTTCTTCATCAGATGTAGGTAATGATCATAACGGCCCCTGAGATGATGACGGTCGCGCTGATCGACCGCAGGATGGCTCGACTCACGGCTTGAGGAACTTCCGTACTGGCTCCCTTGACGCGCAACCCCTCGTAACAGCAAATGGCGCCCATGAAGAGGCCCGGCAAAATGCTCTTGATACCAAGCGCAAACCAGTCCCTCAAAAAGACGGATCCAAAGACGCTTTGCAAGAATGGGATGGGCCCCTGCCCTTCTGTATTGATGAAGACGAATCCCAAACCACTTGCGACAATGGCAACCGCCAGAAAGACGCAACTAAGACCGAAAACACAAATTGCCAAGCCTACCATCCTTGGAACCGCCAAATAACTGAAAATGTCGATACCTTGCGCTTCGAGGAGAGCAACCTGGCCGGTTGTTTTCATCGTTGCGAGCTCTGTGGTCACCGCTGAAGCACTTGCCCCGATCACAATAAACGTGGCCAGGAACGGAGCGGCCTCCCGAATTAACAGAGCGCCAACCATTCTCCCCAAAAACTCGATTTTATCGGTGTATTGCAGCCAAAAAAAACACTGCACATAGACCATCGCGCCAACGACTGCTGCAACCATCATCGTGAACGGGACTGCATCGACACCCGCAAAGAGAATTTGCCGGGCAAGGCGGTCTCTCACCGGAAAAACCCACGTCCGGGGATTGAGGGCACGTGTCATTCCAACCACCATCATGGTGCTTAAATAGAATTCTTGTTGAGCCCTTGCGATGCTGTTACGCCCAATTTTTGCGAGAATTCCAGACATCTTGCCGTAGATTCCACGTTTTCAGTAACTCGAGCAACCCAAAAAACCGGTTAATCACGCTTCCACCAATCAGATTCTTTCTCCCAGGAGTTGGTGTCAGCGCGTTGCTCTTCTTCCGTTTCAAGAATGTCCCCCAAGCTCGTGGGGTCTGGCAGCGGATTCCGCGCCCGATACCGAAGCCGCAAAATGAAGAGCCCAACGGCAACCAGCATCAAAAGAATCAAGGAGATGCTAAAAATCGCCATCCAAAACGTTCCGGGATGAGGCGATGCTGCCGCTTCGGTATTCTGATTGGGCAAGATAATCATCATGGCAAAACTGACTTACGAAAATGCGACTCACTAGAGACTATACTCGCAAAAGAAACGCTTGACCCCTTTCCGAGCTCGAAAGATATTCCCTTGCTTCGGATTAAGTCGAATCCGCAGTCTCTGTTTTTGGTCGAATTGGCTGTCATGGCGCGAAAGGCTCCCCCACAAATTTCCTCAGACAACGCCTCGCAGGTCGCGAATGCGCATGCAAAGCCCGCCCCAAAGGCTCGCAGCAAAAAGTCTGATCCTTCTCCAGTTGCATCCCCTGCCTCTGATATCGATTCACCAGAGATTCGTGAACGATTACGGGATCTCATCAAACTCGCCAAGGAACAGGACTATCTGACCTACGACGACCTCAACGAGGCGCTTCCGGACACGGTCGTTTCGCCCGAGGCCATTGAAGAGATTCTTGATCGTCTTCGAAGCATGGAATTTTCGATCATCGATTCTTCAGAGGTCGATCAACTAAACA
This sequence comes from uncultured bacterium, assembly GCA_963977015.1. Taxonomy (GTDB): domain Bacteria; phylum Verrucomicrobiota; class Verrucomicrobiia; order Verrucomicrobiales; family DEV007; genus JBCDHN01. The sequence continues at coordinate 47,590 of CAXBMO010000002.1, forward strand.
AGGGCGATGACAAGGCGGATGAACTGGATGAACGCCCGAAACCGGACCCCAAACTGGACGTGCTCGACGATCCGGTCCGAATGTATCTGAAGCAGATGGGTCAAGTCCCATTGCTGACCCGTGACGAAGAGGTTTTGATCTCGAAGCGGATCGAGAAAGCCGAAAGCTGCGTTCAACGCATCATTCATCAGTTTGGCTTTACCCCAGACGCCTACCTTGACTTGGCGGCACGCCTTATGGAAGGCGAAGAACGCTTTGACCGGGTTATCGTCGATAAAAAGGTCGAGAATCGCGACAAATATCTTCGCGCAGTCCCCAAACTCTGCGATCAAATCACAGAGTTGCGGACGCAGATTGGCAAGCTCCGCGCCTCAATCGCAAAGTCGAAGGGAGCCAAAAAGGATGCGCTCGAACAGGATCTCAAGAAGGCCGCATCCAGCCTACACCGAATTTACGGGAAGTTTCATTTCAAGCAGAAGGTCACCGAAGAATTTGTCTCTCTGGCTGATCAATACCTCGGACAGGTCGGCGATGACTCGGATCAAGAGCAATTCGCCGAATTGACGTGGATGGCTCCAGAAGCGTTTTCCAACGCGTTGGAAGAAGCGAACAAGTGGCTGGAAGAGTCGCGTCAAGCCAAGGAAGAGATGGTCGAGGCGAACCTGAGACTGGTCATTTCCATCGCAAAGAAGTACACCAACCGCGGGTTGTCCTTTCTCGATTTGATTCAGGAAGGGAACATGGGGTTGATGAAAGCGGTCGAGAAATTCGAGTACAAGCGCGGCTACAAGTTTTCGACCTACGCAACCTGGTGGATTCGCCAGGCGATTACCCGGTCCATTGCCGATCAGGCCCGAACCATTCGAATTCCGGTCCATATGATCGAGACCATCAACAAGCTGATGCGGGTGCAAAAGCAGTTGGTCCAGGAATACGGACGTGAACCAACGGCGGACGAAATTGCCGACGAAATTCATTTACCAGTCGAGCGGGTGCGCGCCGTTCTCAAAATGGCGCAGCAGCCGATTAGCCTGCAGGCCCCGGTTGGAGACGGCGATGAAACCAGTTTTGGAGACTTTATCGAGGATAAGAGTGCCGAAGACCCAAGTGACATCACCGCCTTCAGCATCTTGAAGGACAAGATTCGCGAAGTCCTCGACACGCTGACCGAGCGGGAACGCCAAGTATTGGAACAACGCTTTGGATTGATTGATGGTTACAGCCGCACCTTGGAAGAGGTCGGAAAGCAATTTGAGGTAACTCGCGAACGAATTCGCCAAATTGAGGCCAAAGCCCTACGAAAAATGCGTCATCCAACCCGGATTCGACAACTCGAGGGTTTCCTCGAGATGACGCAGCTCTGATTTTTTTGCAACTTTCCTGTCCAAACAGAGTTGAATCCGGCGAATGGAACCTCAGGAACATGACGAACTCTGGACGCTGCTTGGCAAATCCCCGCCAAAGAAAGCATCGGGAGCCTTTGTTCAAAACACCCTTCGTGAAGTCAGAAAATCACAATCGACGGCTAACGAAGCCGGCGGTTCTTGGTTGGATTTCTTCAAAAGCCCGGTTCTTGTCGGCTCGTTCGCCGCCTTGATCGTTTTGACGATTGCCATCCTGGCGATTCCGCAAACCCCTGAAAAAACTGGGATTGCGTCGATACCAACGGAAGAATCCACTCGAAGCGTGGTTTCCGGGGATGAAGTCGATATCTTGACTGAAGAATTGGAAGTTCTTACGATGGTCAGCGAATTTCTCGCGGTTTCTGATCCGAGCTACTTGGATGACGCGGCGTTGGCCGAACTCCTGTTCTAAAGGAGCAGCTAGGGAGCGTCTGGGGCAAAACCTCGCCGCATCGTGTTCTCGGTCACTACTTTCGGGTTCATGAACTGGAGCAAATAGTCCGGTCCACCAGCTTTGGAACCGACGCCCGACATGGCGCTGCCTCCAAATGCCTGTCGCCCCACCAGCGCCCCTGTGATTCCCCGATTCAAGTAGAGGTTACCGACGTCAAACTCTCGTCTCGCACGTTCCAGATGGCTGGGCGTACGACTGAAAACACCGCCCGTCAGCGCATAGTCAGTCGAGTTCCCAGCGACCAGCGCTTCGTCAAAATCCCGAACCCGCATCACCACGAGTAGCGGTCCAAAAACTTCTTCCTGAGCAATCCGGTGTTCCGGCTTAATGCCCGTGAAGATCATGATCGGCGCAACGCTTCCACGTCCCCGACACTCAGATTCGAAAGCCAGATCTCCTTCTTCCTTTGCAATCGAAGCGTATTTCTGAAATTTGGCCAACGCCGATTCATTGATCAACGCCCCCATGTGATACTGAGGATCCTCGCTGGGCCCGAGTTTCCAACCTTTGGCGGCATCAACCAGCCGGTTCACAAAGCGGTCGTGAACCGAATCGAGAACGATCACGCGAGAACAAGCGGAACACTTTTGCCCCTGAAACCCAAAGGCGGACCGGAGCACCGCAGGAACGGCTTCGTCCAGGTCAGCGTCGTCATCAACGATGATCGCATTCTTGCCGCCCATTTCCGCGATGACCCGTTTTACGTGGCGTTGTTCGGGATGCGTCACGGCCGCCCGCTCGATGATTCGCAAACCCGTTTGGCGTGATCCCGTAAACGCAATGGTTGCAACATCGGGGTGGATATTGAGTTCGCCGCCAATTTCCCGCCCGGAGCCCGGCACGAAATTCAGCACTCCATCGGGCAATCCTGCGTCATGAAGAAGCGCGACTAGAATGGAGCCGGTAATCGCAGAGAGACCGGAGGGTTTGAAGACGACCGTGTTTCCCGTGACGAGAGCCGCAGCAATCATGCCCGCGCTGATCGCAAACGGAAAATTCCAAGGAGCAATTACCGCAGTTACTCCCCGCCCTTCGTTCGATAGCGAGTTTGCCTCACCGGGCAGTTGCAGGAGCGAATTGGCCAAGCTCAGACGCTCGGCTTCTCGGGCGTAGTAGCGAAAGAAGTCGATCATTTCTTCGATCTCTCCACTGGCCTCCTGCCATTGTTTTCCAACCTCCAGAATGGCCCAGGATGCGAGTTCAAACCTGCGTTCTTCGCAAAGGTCAGCAGCTCGGTTCAGAATAGCACTGCGCTCCGCCTGGCTCGTTTTCTTCCAACTGAGAAATGCCGCTTGGGCAGACGCAATGGCGTTGCTGGCATCCCCCTTTCGTCCCAGATGAAACCTGCCCAGAACTTCATCAGGCAGGTTCGGGTTGAACGATGTCGCGAGATTCCCGGATTCAACCTTTTCCCCATTGATCACGAGAAAATGCTCTTCTCCCAAGCCCGATGCCCGGATTCCCGCGATCGCGTCCTGCATTCTGGTGCGATTCGCTGCAATGGTGAAATCAACGGTCGAAACGTTTCGAAATTCCGATTCCCTGGAGGATCTGGTTTTGGGCGGGGATTTGCGCAGTTCATCAACCGGATTTTTCAACAGCGCACCCATATCTGTTTCCTCACCAAAAGTCGCCCGCAGGAAACTTTGGTTGGCGGTGTTTTCGAGAATTCTCCGCACGAGGTAAGCCATTCCCGGAATCAGCTCGCCAAACGGGGCATACAATCGCACCCGGCCAGCAATATCGCGAATCGCGTCGCGAACCGGCTCAGCCATCCCATAGAGCAGCTGAAACTCGAAGCAATCCGCAGCAACCTTCAGTTTCCTGGCAGTTTCCAAAACAACAGCGATCGACCGAATGTTGTGCGAGGCGCAGGCAAAATAGCAGATATCAGAGTTCTCCAGCAGGATACGGCTGCACTTTTCGAAATTGGCATCGGTTTGCGGTTTCTGCTCCCAAACGCGGTTTGCCCATCCGTTTTGGGCTGCGATCACCGTTTCGCAGTCCCAATAGGCGCCTTTCACGAGCCGAATCGCCGATGGCAGGTTCTCTTCCCGCATCCACGCAAGCAGGTTGCGTAAATCCGCTTCCGTCTCGCGCAGATAGGCCTGCAACACGATTCCCAGATTCTGGTAGCCGGGGTTCTCACTCCGCAGGCGACGAAAAACTTCAATCGTGATGTCCTTCAAGCGGTAGCTCTCCATATCCAGACACACCGCGGCCCCCGTTTCATTCGCCTTCCCGACGATCTTCCGCAACCGCCCCAAAATTCCGTTCACAGATCCCTCGAAATCCAGGGGATCGACCAACGAATAGAGGGCGCTTGGCTTGACCGAGATTTGGGCGATCGGTGCCGAGTCCCAATCGAGGCTCGCCTGTTCGCTCGCGCGAATCGGATTCAGCTTCTGATCCGCAAATTGATCCAGCACCGCCAAATAAGACTGCAGATGTTCCTCCGCCTCCTTCTCGGTCACGACAGCCTCACCCAACAGATCGAGAATTACGGCATACTCCTCCTTGCGAAGCTTCTTGGCTCCTCGCATTGCCTCTTCGATCCCGGAACCGACGATGAATTGATGGGCCATCATTTCCAGATTCTTGCGAATCGCCACGTTCATGACGGAATGGCCCGCCCGCCCCAGAAATCCGCTGGTTTGAGCGCCGAATCTCAGGAACGCGGGAATATCGCCGCCATCCGCGACAAAATATTCCTGGATCAACCGATGGAGCTGCCCCGGATTGCTCACGCTTGGGTAAGCATCCACAAATCGAAGCAGTCTGACGCGGAAATCGGGCTTGCTCATTGCCCAGGACATCAGCTTTCCCGTCCATTGAGTGGAATCAAACACGGAGGGCTTTTTCCCTTCAATGACGGAAAAAATCTCTCGGGCCCGGGCCTGAACACGCTCCTCCAACTGCGATTGAGTAGCCGCATTTTCGCGAGAAAGGCCAACGGTGGAAGGAATGAAGGAAGCAGGCATAGAGAGGGAGGTTGCCTTCCTTGTTAGATTGTCCGACAATTAGGGATTCTGCAAGACAATTCGAGTCTTCCGATCACGGAAAGCAACTCCAAAGTCGGCTCCGTTTTTCAATCTTCTTCCACTGGACTGCTTTGGGGTATTCGGTTAGAACCGCCCCGAGAATGAGACTCTGGCATGCCCTTGCACTGGTGACCGTCTTGTGGTTCGCAATGTATGTTCCCTATCTTGGATCTCACGAGATTCGAGGAGAGGAACCACGCCGCATTTTGCCCGCACGCACCATGCTCCAGAACGGAGACTTTGTGGTTCCGCGAGTCGGAGGCGAAATTTACAGTCGCAAGCCTCCTCTGATCAACTGGAGCATTGCCGCGGCTTTCGCCGTGACGGGAGACAACGTCTGGTCGGCCCGATGGCCGTCGATTCTCTGGTTACTCGCGTTCGCCTTCGCGGCCGTGATCGCCCTCAAAGATCGATTTGGAATCTGGCGCGCGACGACGGTCGCACTCTTCTTTCTCAGCTGCTTTGGGGTGCTTGACAAGGGGCGAATGGCCGAGATTGAAGCGATGTATGTCGCCCAGATTGGCATCGCGTTTGTGCTTTGGCTCAGGTGGTGGACGGATGGCCGCCGTTGGCTGGCATACACGATCCCCTGGCTCTTTCTGGGGCTGGGACTGCTCGCCAAAGGACCGGTGCATCTTCTCTTTTTCTATCCAGTCGTCATTGCCACGGTTTGGAAAGCAGGCCGGCTGCGAGAGCTCTTTCACCCGGCTCATCTCCTCGGAATCGTGCTGATGGTTGGCGTTTTCGCTCCCTGGGCCTATCTGAACTACCAGCAGGTCGGCTCGGCAGAAGAGACCTCGGGTGTCTGGATTCAGCAATTCGCGGCGCGACTCGGCCTGCACAATGTCGATATCGGAGGATGGCTGATCCGACCGGTCGAAATGGCGAAAGACTTCCTGCCCTGGACCATCCCCCTCATTTGGGCATGGCTGCAACTTCGGGGCAACTCGCCCCGTCCGACCGACGATTGGGACATCGCGATGTGGGGTTCTCGATTCGGACTGATTTTTGGCTTTGTCATGATCTCGCTCGCCCCAAAAGGTGAGGCTCGCTACGTGATGCCGGTTTTCCCGGTAGCCGCAGTGATTCTGGTCGATCTCCTGAGGCGAATTGAGGACGCTCCCCGGCTGCAATTCGATCGTTGGTGGCGAAAAAGCAACGCCGCGCTCGCGATCGCTCTGCCCGTGGTCGCGGTGGCCGCAATCTGGATCGTTCCCTTCTTTGGCCCATCAACGCCCCTGGTTCCGGCCCTGGGGGCGATTGGAATTTGTTTGCTCTCCGTCTTCCTCGTCAAGCGATTCACGATGTGGCCGCCTCTCGTCCACACCTGTATCGTCTTTGCCGCTGCGATCTTTCTTGCTTTCACCCACGTGGTTTCTCTCGAACGCGAACACGCGTTTCACCGTCCTCATGCGACGGAACTCCTTGGCCATCTCGACGATCCTAACCGTCTTCTTGCGTTTTATGATCCGGAGAATCTTCGTTTTCTCGTTTATGTTTCCCATCCCTATGTTGAAGCGGCCAGGATTTCTGAAATGCCGGAAAATCCCGGATACCTCGCCATCAAGAAAGAAGATCTGAAACTCAAAAAGGTTGAGAAATACCTTCGCCCGTTTCGCACCAGGGAACTGGCGGACTTTCATTGGGAGAAGAAGGATTTCGTCTTGTTGAAACTGGATCGCCTGGAGTGACTTTCCACGTTTTTACAATCTTCTGACACATTCCCCCGTAACAACGTGGCATGCTTTCCCTAATAAGAAGTTGGGATGTGTGTCTAAACTTGTAACCCCACGTTGTTCCGATGAAATCCAGATTCCTGATTCTCTTCCTTTGTGTCGCCTTTCTTCCCTTCCACCAGGCGACGGCCAACGGTCTCATCATTGTTGATCGGGCGATTGATCATCCCATCATCATTCCAGAACCTCCGCACCCTCCCCTGCCACCTCGTCCACGTCCGCGACCGCCAAGGCCGATTCACCGGCACATGCCGTTGGATCTGAAACAGCAGAAGGTTGAGATCACCATCGATGATCAGGTTGCAACGACTGAAGTTTTTCAAGTCTTCAAAAACCCCACGTCGCGAAGACTTGAAGGAACCTTCATTTTTCCTGTCCCTAAAAATGCCCAGGTCACGGAATTCGCCATGGAGGTGAATGGCGAATTGGTCGAAGCAGAGTTACTCGACGCGGCAAAAGCCAGAAAAATTTACGAAGACATCGTACGTCGCGCGTTGGACCCCGCTCTGTTTGAATATGCATCCCGGGGATTGTTCAAGGTGCGCATTTTTCCGATCGAACCCCATTCCGAGAAAGAATTGAGGATCAAGTATACGGAACTGCTGAAAAAGGATGGCAACCTGGTGCTGTATAACTACCCGCTGAATGTCGCGAAATATTGTAAGACGCCGATCCCCGATTTCTCCTTGCGAGTTCAGATCGAAGCGAGTGAAGGCAAGAACCTGAAAACGATCTATTCTCCATCACACGAGATTGAGATATCACGCAAAGGGGAACGCCGGGCCGTTCTGGGCTTGGAAGAAAGCAAAATGGACGTCGATCGCGACCTTCAGATCTACTATTCGCTGCGACCGGAAGGCAATGATCCGGTGACCATGGATTTCCTGACTTATCACGAAAACAATGCAAAGGAGGCAGGCCATTTCATGCTGTTGCTTAGCCCGGAAGATTGGAACGACAACGCCAGGGTGATTCCCAAAGACGTCGTTTTCGTCTTCGATTCATCGGGATCAATGCGAGGTGAGAAAATGGAGCAGGCTCAAAAGGCGATGGATTTCTGTATCAACAGCCTCAACCCCGAAGATCGTTTTGAAATCATTCGATTCTCAACCGAAGCAGAATCCGTGTTTGAGGAGTTGGTCACAGCAACGGAGGCAAACCGGAAGAAAGCGTCCAAGTTCGTCGAGTCCGTTCGTGCGATCGGCGGAACCGCCATCGAGGAAGCACTGACACTGGCCATTGAGACGGCCACCAAGTCGCCGGACAAAAACCGTCCTCTCCAGATTATCTTCATGACGGATGGAAAGCCAACCCTTGGGGCGACCAAGAAGGAAGTCATTCTGAATTCCGTCAGAGGCGCGATGAAGAACAGCGCTCTAAAACCTCGAATCTTCTGCTTCGGAATTGGCACCAATATCAATACGCATCTGTTGGACCTCGTCACCGAGGAGACGCGCGCCGTCAGTCAATACGTTCTTCCAGACGAAGATATTGAGCACAAGGTTTCTACCTTTTATGCGAAGATCTCGGACCCCGTTCTCACCAATCTCTCCGTAAAATTGGAAGGAGTGGAATGGGTTCGCAATCGCTATCCCAAGGATCTCCCTGACCTCTTTCATGGCGATCAACTCGTCGTCTTGGGCCGTTTTGGTGCCGAAGAAAAACGCGGGGAGGTCGTCCTGAAAGGCTCCATCCAAGGCAAAGAACGAACCTTCAAACTTCCCGTCCAATTTGGGGCCTCCGACCGCGATACCGGCTTTGTCGCCAACCTCTGGGCTACGCGACGAGTCGGATACCTCCTGGATCAAATCCGTCTTCATGGTGAAAGCGATGAGTTGAAAGAGGAGGTTGTCGAATTGGCTCGTAAATTCGGAATCGTCACCCCCTATACCACGTTCCTGATTGTCGAAGATGAAACACGTCGCGCGGTCCCGGAATCCTTGCGCACGCAATTGCCCGTACCGGCCGAAGCTCGAGAAGGCAGAGCCATGGGAGGCAGCGGCGGCGGCGTTGGTCGCGATGATCCGTTTGCTGATATCTCAGAGGAATACGACGCCTTGAAGTCCAAAACCGATGGCAGTTCAGCGGTCGCCGCCGCAAGATCGAACGATCGACTCAAGAACGCAAAAGGGGCCTACAGCAACACGGAAGCCAACCTCGAAGCGGAGAAGGCTCAAGGCTACAAGATAGGTGCGACGCCCACCCGCAACATTGCTGGAAAAACGTTCTATCAGAAAGAGGCAGTCTGGACCGACAGCGAAGCTCAGGCGCTGGTCAACAAACTCAAGAAGCGCGAGATCCAGTTTGGATCGAAGGAATACTTCGATCTTCTCAGCGAAAATCTCTATCTCACCAATTGGCTCTCCGTTGGGCCTCAGGTCGATCTTGTTCTGAACGATGAACTGATTCAAATCCGATGAAAACACCCAAATACCTCCTCCCAGCGTTGGCTGTTGCCGCGCTGCTCGCTCCAAGTTATGGAGCCGCCGAAAAACTCGAACGTCCCAAAGTCGAAGTCTGTTTCGTTCTCGATACGACCGGCTCGATGGGCGGACTGATTCAAGGGGCGAAAGACAAAATCTGGTCGATCGCCAATGAAATGGTCTCCACCAAACCCGCTCCCGAGATTCGCTTTGGACTGATTGGCTATCGCGACAAAGGCGACGCATATATCACCAAGGTTTATGATCTGAGCGAAGACATTGACGCCATCTACGGGCACCTGATGGAATTCAAGGCGCAAGGCGGGGGGGATGGTCCCGAGTCAGTCAACCAGGCGCTTCATGAGTCCGTCACCAAGATGAGTTGGAACAAGAGTAAGGACGTCCTCAAGATCGTCTTCCTCGTCGGAGACGCCCCTCCGCACATGGACTATCAAGACGACATGAAGTATCCAGAAATTTGCCAATTGGCGATGAAGCAGGACCTCATCATCAATACCATTCAGTGTGGAAACATGAATGGAACTCGAGAAGTCTGGGAAGAAATTGCCGGAAAGGGAGAAGGTGAATACGCCGCTATCCTGCAGAGCGGAGGAACCGTCGCAATTCGGTCTCCCTACGATGCTGAGATTTCCGAAATCAATCGCAAGTTGAATGCGACGGTCGTTGGATACGGCGACCGCAGGGCTCTAGCCGCGGCACGAAGCAAGGTCGCCGCAGCTTCAAGCGCGAAAGAGGAGGCGGCGGCCGATCGAGCCGACTACCTCATCAAGGCTGCCCCCTCAGCGGATCCGTTTGCCGACATCAGCGGAGGTGGTGGCGGAGCGGTCAAAGTCATCAGCGGCGACGAAGACCTGATCGCGCTGATCGCGGAAAAGAAGGTCACTCTCGAAGAACTCGAGGAAGAGAAATTGCCCGACAACCTGAAATCCATGACTCAGGAAGAACGCACGGCTCATGTCGAAAAATTGCAAAAGGAACGTCAAGAGTTGCAGCAACAAATGGCCGAATTGGTGAAGCAACGCGGAGAGTTCCTCTCCGAAGAAAAGAAACGGCTCGCGGCAGCAGGCAAGAGCGACGGATTCGATCTCAAAGTGAAGAAGATGATCCGCGAACAGGCTGAAGCGAAAGGCATCAAATACGGCACCGAATAGGCAGCCCGCGCGGCCTGGTTTTCAGATGACCTCCAGCGTCCCGTTCTCCACTCGATAGAGCAGATCGGGATGCAGGTGGTCGTCCAGCCAGTCGAGATGCGTCGTTGTAATCAACTTCTGGGCGTCGGGCGGGAGGCTCGCCATCAGGGCATTGCGACGAGCCGGATCCAACTCGCCGAAAATGTCATCCAACAAGAGCAAAGGCGCCTCTTCAGATTGATCCTGAAACAACCGCGCCTGCGCTAACTTGAGCGCCAAAGCGACGGTCCGTTGCTGGCCTTCCGAGGCAAACTGCGACGCAGACATTCCATTCAAGGTCAAAACCAGGTCGTCACGATGCGGCCCCGCTGCGGTGGACCGCCTTCGAGTCTCTTCCGACCGGGCTTCATCCAACGCCTCGCGAAGCCGATTTCCATTTGCCGATTGATAGACGATCTCCAATTTCTCATCTTTCCCGCTGATCTCACGCTGAACGCCTGCCGCAATCGGCGCGAGGGAGGCCACCATCTCATCCCGGCGTTTGGTGAGTTCCGCACCGTGCTCCACCAATATCTGGGTATAGGCATCGATTTGCCGCCAATTGGGCTGGGCATCCCGTTTGAGGAGGAAATTCCGCGAACGCAGGGCGCGGTCGTAAGCCCGCATCGCGGCGCGATAGGTAGGGAACAGTTGCGCCCCCATGAAATCGAGATAACGCCTTCGGGATTCCGCTCCTCCCGTCACCAAAGTCAGATCATCATTCGCCATCCAGACCACTTTGGCGGTGTGGCGAAGAAAGTTGCCGGATTTGCCCTGATTCTCTCCATCGACCCGCATTTTGCGGCGAGTCTTGCTGTATCCAAAGAGCAGATCCTGCTGGCGAAATTCGGCTGAAACGGCGAATTCGCGATGGCCGAATTTGATGCAATCCGCGACCGAAGATGTGCGCGGCGATTGCAAACGCATCACCAAACAAACCGCCTCAAGCGCGGAAGTCTTTCCCTGCGCGTTGTCGCCAACAAAGATCGTCGCGCCAGCCCCAATTGGACACGTGGCCGATTCAAAGCAACGAAGCTGGCGGATGCTAAGGGTAGTCAGCATGGCGCAATCACTAACACCACGCCTGGCATTGGGAAATCTACCAAATGCGTTTAATCGCTCTTCCCATCACTCCGGCCTCTTTTTCCTCCTGTTTTTTGGGACGAAGAGACAATTTTTTCTTCCCGGTTTCAGGATCTTCCTCCACGGAACCGGTTTCGGCGGGAACATCAGAGATAATTGCGGCACGGATGGCTGGAGCCTCCGTCGGTGGAGCGGCCGAAGCCTCATCCTGGGAAACCGGCTCGTCCTTTGATCGCCCAAAACTCGGCAATTTGGGGATCGAATTGGAGAAGTTCGGCATCGAAATGTTTGGAAGTCTTCTTTTCTTCTCATCGAAGCTCTCATCAACCGCCACCTCCTCCACCGGAATCTCGGTGACCACTTCGTCTGAGCCGACTGCATCCTCGAGGTCACCCTCACTTTTCCGACCAAAACTTGGCATCTTCGGCATCGAAATTCGATCAGGAATGACGCCGGCAACGGCTTCACCCGCGCCCCGCATTCCTTCACCAGCGGCGTTCAGTACCTTGCCGGGCGCCTCGCGGACAGCGCCCGAGCCATCTCCCACATTGCCAACCGCTGCGGCCACCGGAGCCAAAACACTCGTCGGCGAAGTTTCTCCGACCATCGACACCGAGGAAATCTCGATCCGATTCATTGGGACATCGTTGGTATCCACCGTTTGCTCGGCAATGTAATCGAGGTGTTCGATTCCGCTGACGACCCGGCCAAATACGGTGTACTGGCCGTTGAGGTGATCAAGGTCATCCAACGCAAAGTAAAATTGGCTTCCGTTTGACGCACGATTCGGGTTCCGTGAGTTGGGCAAGCGTGCCATCGCGATGGCGCCGCGGATATGCGGGAGCTTGATTTCAGCGGGAAGGGTGTAATCAGGGCCACCGGTTCCCCAGGCTTCTTTCTGGGCGTTGTCCTTGGTCAAGGGATCACCCATTTGCACAATGTAGGAAGGAATGGCGCGATGAACGGCCATGCCGTTGTAAAATCCGGAACGAGCAAGCTTCTTGAAGTTCTCACAGGTTTGAGGAGCTGCGTCGGGGGCCAGCTGCACCACGACTTTGCGGATCTGGTTATTGACCACCAAATCGACGGCCACGGTGTCTTGTGCCTGAGTGAGTTGCGATCCAAATGCTAGGATTCCAGCGATCGCGAGGAAGGTACGAATCATGGTTTGCAGGGAGATGTTAGGGGAAGTAGGAAGTCAGATAAGCGGAGTTTCTCGGATTTCCAACCAAGATGAAAGATTATTTTCCTCCGACTTTGCCATCAGCTTTGTTCCAGGCTCTTCGTGTCCCCTTTTGACGAATCCCAGAGCAATCATTCGATCTAATTTTGGAGAATGGACCGAACTGGTGATCTTTCCGACGCTTTTGTCGCCGTCCTCCAAGCTCCAGCCAATGCCGATCTCGGAATCCGGTTCGTCAGCAACCATCGCGATCAGATAGCGGTTGACCTTCCCGGAACTTTTGATCCGGGAAATGACTTCCTGACCGATGTAGCAGCCCTTGTGAAAGTCGATCGCGCGATCCTGGAGTATCGCCTCCTGGGGGAGCACATCCGGGCCCAACTCAAGCCCCCAACGGGGAATTCCATGGCCGATTCGCAGTTCTTCCAGTTGGTCGCGCGCAAGTTCCGAACCTGAGACAGGAAGCGGGCTCGGCGATAGGACGTCCACGCCGGGCACCCCGAATCGATTTACACGGCGAGTCCAGCCATCCATTGCCGGATCCGAGGGAGGTTCTCCCAGGAAATGAGTGATCTGCCAATCGCCGGTGATGTCTTCCAATTCGGCGTCATCGGCGATGATGTAGCGGTCCAGCCTCGCAAACAGTTCCTCACGCAACTCCACCGGTCCGTCGATGATTAAGGCGTCTTTGTCAGGCATCGCCGAAATAAAGACATCGGCCTCGATCTTGCCTTTGGCCGTCGTCACCAGCGCGTAGAGGGCGGAATCGCTTTTCGCCTGGCGAACATCGTTCGTGACTTGGCCATTCAGGTACCGCACTCGGTCGCCGCCTTTCAGGCAAAGGACCGCGCGCTCATTTGTGAGATCGACAAATTCGGGATTCAACTCCATATTCCTACCATGGTCATCATTGCCGAGAACGTCAAAACCGGAGAGCGAATCATCGTTTTGGAAATCGCGCAACAGATCTGCTTCACGACGGCCGATGGACGCCTTGGCTGGGCATCTCCTCAGGAGATTCGAATCGTTTCCGTGAATGGAAAGGATCCAAAATCCCTGATTTGGGAGGACGGTCAGGCCAAGCCCGCCGAATAGATCGCGGCTCTCCGCCTAGGTCAGGATCTCAGTCACCAATTTGGCGGGTTTGACGCCCGTCAAACGCTGATCGAGGCCCTGATAGGAAACAGTGAAGCGTTCGTGGTCGATTCCCAGCAGGTGGAGAATCGTCGCGTTGAGGTCGTGAATGTGGACGGGGTTTTCGACCACGTTGTAACTGAAATCGTCCGTCACGCCGTGACTCACCCCCGGCTTGATTCCGCCACCGGCGAACCAACGTGTGAAACAGCGGGGATGGTGGTCTCGACCGTAGTTTTCCTTGGTCAGCGTACCCTGACTGTAAATCGTTCGGCCGAATTCGCCGCCCCAAATCACCAGCGTATCCTCCAGAAGTCCCCGTTGTTTCAGATCTTGAACCAAAGCCCAGGCAGGTTGATCGAGCTCTTTGGTTTGGCGCAAAATGTTCTTGGGAAGGCTGCTGTGATGATCCCATCCCCGGTGGAAAATCTGGACAAACCGAACGTCCTTCTCCACCATCCGCCGCGCGAGCAGACAATTGCGGGCAAAGGTGCCGGGTTTCTCCACATCCGGGCCATACATTTCGCGAATGTGCGCCGGTTCGGAATCCAAATCGATCAATTCCGGGACGCTCGCCTGCATGCGGAACGCCATCTCGTACTGCGCGATCCGAGTCTGCGTTTCAGAATCACCCAGACTTTCGTAAATCCGGCGATTCATGTTCTGAACCTGATCCAGCATCATGCGACGGGCACTCCGGCTGATTCCGGGATTGGAGAGGTAGAGAACGGGATCTCCCTGAGCGCGAAAGGCGACACCCGCGTGTTTGGAGGGAAGAAATCCGCTCCCCCAGAGTCGCGAGTAGAGAGCCTGACCACGCGGCTCGCAGTTCAACACCACGAATTCCGGCAAATTGCGATTCAACGATCCCAATCCGTAGCTGATCCAGGCTCCCATGCTCGGTTTTCCCGGAATCTGCGCCCCCGTCTGGATGTAGGTGATCGCCGGATCGTGGTTGATCGCCTCCGTCCAAACCGTATTGATGAAGGCGAGTTCATCCGCCATGGATGCGGTTTTGGGCAAGAGTTCGCTGACCCAGCGGCCGCATTTTCCGTGCTGCGCAAACTTGAATTTGGAAGGGGCGATGGGAAAACGGGATTGCGCTGCCGTCATCGTGGTCAGGCGCTGCCCCTGACGGACCGATTCCGGCAGGTCCTGGTCGAACATCGCCGCCATCCTGGGCTTGTGATCAAAGGTATCCAGCTGCGACGGCGCGCCTGCCATGAAGAGATAGATGACCTTTTTCGCCCTCGCCGGATGATGAAGCGTGGGAGACGCCGCGTCGGAGCGCGCCATCAAGCTCCCGAGCGCGGCAAGTCCCAGCCCCTGCGCCGTTTTTCCAAAAAACTGACGCCGCGTCTCTTGCTGAATCCAGAAATCGATGGGATCAGAAGCCTTCATTTGCAGAGAAAGTCATCACGGTTCATGACGATGTTCGCAATCATCGTCCAGGTTGCGATTTCGGTGATCTCAAAGTCTTCCGTCACTTCGCTGTCGCCCACTTCGACAAGCGCTTTCGCCTCTTCCGGCGCATTCCTGAAGTGCTCTCGAAATTTCGCCGCCGCGACCTTCAATGCGTCCAGATCGCGGGCATCCGCCGGTCTCGTAAAAACGGTCCGCATCATCCAGGCTGCCCGGTAAAAGTCGTCATCAACCACTCGCATCGCCTTGACCGCCAGGTGGCGAGCAGCTTCGACAAACTGGGGATCGTTCATCAGGACCAGTGCCTGCATCGGCGTATTGGTTCGCTCACGGCGGACGACGCAGCTCTCCCGAGAGGGCGCATCAAATGCCGCCATCGAAGTTGGGGGCGACGTTTTCTTCCAAAACGTGTAGAGGCTGCGGCGATAGAGGGAGTCCCCGGTGTCTTGCCTGAACTCCCGCGTGTTGCTACCCGCGAAAGCGACGGGCTTCCAGACTCCGGGTGGTTGGTAGGGTTTCACGCTCGGTCCGCCTATTGTCGGAACGAGCAGACCGCTGACCGCGAGAGCCTGATCGCGAATGACCTCCGCATCGAGCCGGATCCGTGTGCCTCGCGAAAAATAGCGATTGTCAGGGTCGGCAGCCAGCTTCTCAGGAGTTATCTTTGGGCTTTGACGATAGGTCGCGGAAGTCACGAGCAGCTTGAGGATGTGATTCACATTCCACCCCGATTCGACGAATTCCATCGCAAGCCAGTCCAGGAGCTCCGGATGCGTTGGAGGCGAACCTGTCGCGCCAAAGTCTTCCGCCGTCGCCACCAGTCCGGTCCCAAAGATCGATTGCCACAATCGATTCACCGTTACGCGAGCAGTGAGCGGATTTTCCGGCTGAACCAGCCACTTCGCCAAACCCAGCCGATTTTTGGGAGATTCTTGGCTCATCCCGGGAAGCACGGCAGGCACACCCGGCCCCACTTCTTCGCCTCGCTGATCATATTCGCCTCGTTGGAGAACCCAGGCCCGGGGTTGATGATTTGCACGCTCTTCGGAAACCAGGCTCGTGACCGATCGTGCGTAGATGAAGTCGCGACGCGTCTGCGTTTCCGCGACTTTTCTGGCAGCAGCGCCAAACTGGGGATCGATGACCTGATTGTGATAGGCCATTGCGAGTTGTTTCGGTTCCTCTTCGAGCTCCGCCCATGCAATCCTTCGATCCAACAACTCGCGAAGCTCAAATTCATCGGCCAGCAGCATCACCTCTTCGTTATTGAGCCAACGGCGGTATATCCGGATGTCGCTCATCCCGCCGGTTGGCAGGCTCGGAGCGACCTTCAATGGCACATTACTCAACTGCGCCGGTTCAATCGTCAGTTCCGTTGAATTTCGCAGATTTCGGGAGGCGCCGTTCACCAGAATCGACACCGCCGAATTCGCGAGCCCTCCCGAATATCGCACACAGACATGCGACCATTCCCTCGGCGAGAGAGCTTCTTCGCCGGGAAGCAGCCCCTTGATCGACTTTCCGGCTCCATCGTGAAGCTGAAAGGTCAAGGCACCCTGCGTGCTGGTGGTGATCTTCCATCCCAAGAGCTTGCCATCCTCAGTCTTCGTTGTTTGATCAAAAAGCGTCGTATTGACGAGCTGATCCGGGGTTCGCAGCCAGAAGCTGATTGAAAGCGGAGCGTCCGTTCGGGAGGGCCCGACCAATTCCGCCTCCAGGCTCGCTCCCTTCTCGAATCGCATTCCACGTTTACCGGCCGGATGATCTTTGGCCCATTGCGCGCCTTTCGGCAATTCCGACTCCCTCTCATGAAGCGGCAGCCATAAACTCAGATTGGCCGATCGAATCGGCCGATCGACAGCGCCAACCGACATTCCCCACCAGGTTTTCACGACCGCCTCATCGGTCATCATGCGGTTCGCAGCCTCGTCACGGATGACTTGCAGCTCAGCCCATTCTTCCTTGAATTCGTCTTTCGGCAGCACGATCACCGGAGGCGAATCCTTCTGATTCCCATCCATCGCAGGTTGCGTGGTGTTGTTGAAAAAGGCTCCGAGTTGATAGAAGTCGCGTTGGGAAACCGGGTCGAACTTGTGATCGTGGCAGACCGCGCAACCGGTGGTCAGGCCAAGGAAAACCGTGGACGTCGTTTCAACCCGGTCAATCATGTAGCGAACGTTCACTTCCTCGGGAATCGCACCTCCTTCTGACGTCGTAATGTTGCAACGATTGAACCCCGTGGCGATTTTTTGCTGGAGCGTCGCATTCGGCAGCAAATCGCCGGCCAATTGTTCGATCGTGAACCGATCGAACGGCATATTGTCCCGAAACGCCTGAATCACCCAGTCGCGGTAGGGCCAGATTTCCCGGTAGTTGTCGAGATGCATCCCGTGGGTGTCGCCATAGCGGGCCGCATCCAGCCAGAAACGAGTTTGATGCTCCGCCGCGTGGGGTGATTTCAGGAGCTCGTCGACATAGAGCTCCGGCGCGTTTTCGCGAAGGTCGAGAATGTAGTCTTCGACGCGGCTCCAGGTGGGCGGGAGTCCGACCAGATCGAGGGAAGCCCGCCGCGCGAATTCGTGGAGACTCGCCTCGGGATTTGGCTCCAGCCCCCTCGAAGCCAACCGCGCGTGAACAAAATGATCGATCGGGTTTTTCGCCCAACGCCGCGAGGCTTCAGTCTCGGGAACTTCCGGCCGGGCAATCGGCTGAAAGGACCAATGTCCTTCCCACGTTGCCCCCTCTTCAATCCACGTTTTGAGAAGGCCCTGCTCTTCCGCGCTCAGCGTTTTCGCCGATTGGGGAGGCGGCATGACCTCGTCTGGATCCGTGCTGAAAATTCGCGTCAACACCTCCTCCGCAACGTGTTGATCTATCGCAAGATCCAGCCGCAAATCCGCCTTGCGCGCATGCGAATCCGGACCATGGCACTCCAGACAGTTCTTCGAAAGCAGTGGCCGGATATCTTGCGAATACCGAACGGTTTCAGCCCAAACCGGATTCAGTATCGAAGATGCAACGAATGCGCTGACTGGTAACAATCGCCAAAGTCGAACCTTTGGCATCCAGGGAGTCGGAAGAGGTTGAGTCAGTGCTCTATCGGCTAGGATTTTCCGTCGTGCTTGTGATCGTGGTCATGGCCGTGATCGTGATCATGGTCACAAGAGCATGCATATTCCTTGTATTCACAGGTCGGGCAATCTTCGAGATTGAGCTGAAACTTTTCCAACACGGACTTCCCGCTCCCTTCAGATTTGATCTGCACGACAACTGGGAAACTGGTTCCTTCGGGCAACGTGTTGTTTGAAACGAGGGCGTCCCCGGATTTCTCAAAAGAAAGCCGCGTTGGGCTGGTTCTGCTTCCGCCTGTCAGCTTCACGGAAAACCCGTCGATGGAAGCCGCCTTATGATCATGGTCGAATGCGGAAATTTTCACGGTTCGATCTTTCAATACCAAAAACTCAAGATGAGGCTCCACGCTGAAAAACAACCTTCCCCCATTTGGCCCGGTAATTTTTTCGTGCTCATGATCGTGATCGTGGTCATGACCTCCCTTCTCGTCTGCGAGCGCGTTGAAACTGAAAGCGAGAAAAATTGTAACAAGGGAGGTGAAGAGGGATTTCATGATGATAGAGACTATAGTCGGTCCAAGTTGTTGAGTTATTTTTCGGTTTGCAAGCGATTTGCACTCGCTTGACCCGACAGGGATTGAACGCCGGATTCGAAGGATTGATCTAAGCGGCAGATGATTTGGCTCCGGTTCATTGCTACCCTCATGGTCCTCGCTCTTTTTGGAGTGGGTGCGATGCATCGATTCGAGTTTTCGTTGCCAAGTCTCGGGACCGGTTCACCAGCTGTCAGCTTTTTGGATGATGTTGAACCGATCCTGATCGATCACTGTTATGAATGCCACGGCGACGGCTCGAGCAAGGGCGGGATCGAGCTGGACGCGTTCGATAGCCACGAAGACCTCCTGGCAGCGCTTGAGTTGTGGGAAGGCGTCCACCACAATATCGACGCCTTTCTCATGCCACCGAGCGAGAAACCGCAAATGGAGGACTTTGAACGGGAAATTTTGGCAACGTGGATCGAAAAAGAGATCTTCAAGCTCGATCCTCGCAATCCGGATCCGGGCAGAGTCACGATCCGGCGTCTCAATCGCGAAGAATATCGCAATTCCATCCGCGATTTGCTCGAAAATCAGGATTTGGATCCCTCGGAAGACCTCCCTCCCGACGACACCGGATACGGCTTCGACAACGTGGGGGACGTTCTGTCGATGTCGCCAGGATTGTTCGAGAAATACGCGATCGCGGCGGACCGAATCCTTTCCAGCATGATTCAAACCCATCCGCCGGAACCTGGAAGAATTGTCGTCACAGCCGGAGACGATTTTCGGGGAGTCCGACATGCCTCCAACGGCACGGGAGCCCTTTCCAGCGTGGGAGCCGTCGGGGCAAAGCTCAAGGTTCCGCGCGATGGCGAATATTCCCTCCGCATTCTGGTGGGGGCTGACCATGCCGGCGATGAATTACCTCGAATGCTGGTCAAATTTCAGGGCGCCAAAGACCGGGAATTTCAGGTTAAAGCGAATCGTGATCAGCCCCAGTATTGCGACATGCCCGTCAAGGCTCAACGGGGCGATCGCTGGTTGGAAATGGCGTTTCTCAACGATTTTTACGACCCGGACCACAAGAATCCTCAGCGGAGAGATCGAAATCTCCATATTTTTCGCGCGGAATTGATTGGGCCGCTCAACGCGAAGCCGCCTCCGCCAACGGCCACCCAAAAAGCCCTATTCAGCGTGGCCGGCACTGGCCCGGAAGAGGATCAGGCTCGCCGAATTATCTCCAAGTTTGCGCGGAAAGCCTGGCGGAAACCGGTTCGCGAAGAGGAAGTCGAGCGATTGCTTCAATTTGTCGACCTGGCGAAGAATGAAGGGGATAGCTTCGAAATGGGAATCAAGTTGGCGCTTCAAGCGACGCTGGTTTCTCCCCATTTTCTTTTTCGCGCCGAATCTCAGGCACGCCCAGACGATCCGAAGAAAATCCACCAAATCGATGAGCATGCCCTAGCATCACGCCTCTCCTATTTCCTGTGGAGCTCCACCCCGGACGACCGGTTGTTGAATCTCGCAGATGCGGGGGAACTTCGCGAGAATCTGGATTCGGAAATTGATCGCATGATCGCCGATCCCAAAATCCAGGCATTGACCCGAAATTTTGCAGGCCAATGGCTACAGCTGAGAAATCTGGATATCGTGATGCCGGATCCCAAAACCTACGGAGGTTGGAATGGAGAACTTCGGGACGCAATGCGGAATGAAACGGAGCGTTTCTTCCACACCATTTTGGTCGAGAATCGAAGCGTGCTGGAGTTTCTGGACGCAGATTTCACCTTCCTCAACGAGCAGTTGGCCCGGCACTATGGAATTGGCGGCGTGAAAGGGGGCAATTTCCGAAGGGTCTCGTTGAGCGACCGCGATCGCACGAGACGCGGCGGCGTTCTAGGCCACGCCAGCATCTTGACGATTACGTCCAATCCCACGCGAACCTCTCCGGTAAGCCGGGGAAACTGGGTTTTGGAAAATCTCCTTGGAACGCCCCCTCCGCCTCCCCTGGAAGGGATTCCGGATTTGGAGGAGACCAAGAAGCGGGCCGGAACCAAATTGACGATGCGCCAGCAACTCGAAATGCACCGCGAAGATCCCCTTTGCGCCAGTTGCCATGCCCGAATGGACCCGATTGGGTTCGCCCTTGAGAATTATGACGGAATCGGCCGGTGGCGAGATCAGGAGGAAGGACAACCGATCGATCCGGCGGGGAAGCTCTACACCGGCGAGCAGTTTAAGGGAGCAGAGGATTTGAAGCAGCTGCTGGCCGAGAAAAAGGGCGAAGCATTTGCTCAAAATCTCTCAGAAAAGCTTCTCACCTTTGCCTTGGGACGCGGTGTAGAATACTACGATCAACCGGCTTTGAACAAGATTCACGACCAGGTCTCGGAACGCGAATTTCAGTTCCAGGCGTTCATCCACGCCATCGTTGATTCGGTCCCGTTCCAATACCGTCGCGGGGAATCGACGACTCCGTAACGGCACTGGTGACACCGGTTTCAGGGCAAAAAGAAACCCGGCCACATTGTGGCCGGGTCACCAGAACCATGAAACAACGCAATTCACATCTCACCGTTTATTGCGTAGAACTAGATATAAAACATGTATTAAATAAATCAACGAAAACGATTCAGTTTCGCAGTTTTTTACATCAACAATGAGACCTCTCAACGCAACTCCCTGAACATGGATGAGTTGTCCACGACAACGACCGACCACGGGCAGAAGTCGCCCATTTTCCTCCCGCTAAATTCGTTCAGTCGACATCAAGAGCCTGTGCATCAGCCCCGCCAGCAGGCTCAATCTTCAGCAACTTACAAATCGTGGAGTGAAGCTGAGTCCCATTGATTTCTC
The DNA here is from genome assembly GCA_963977015.1 of uncultured bacterium. Lineage (GTDB taxonomy): Bacteria > Verrucomicrobiota > Verrucomicrobiia > Verrucomicrobiales > DEV007 > JBCDHN01. Next base: position 69,125 of record CAXBMO010000002.1, read on the forward strand.
CCAGCGATGAACCGTATCCGCCACCATCGAGCCGGAACATGAAGGTTTGGCCCTTCATCCGGGAGGAATCGGAAACCGCATATCCACTGGAAGCATAGGGACCACCAGCTTCAGATGGATCAAAAACAGGCTCGGTTCCCACGGCCGTCGTAAATGAATATCCTGGCTTCAGAACCAAAAAACGATCTCCGAACATATTTCCGCCATCTTGCCCCAATCCCCAGGTAGAGGGATAATCTCCCTTGGAATAGGAACGCCAGTAGATTCGTTTCTTCAGTTCATCGTCGTATCCTTCTTCAAAGTCCGCCTGGTCAGCTCCCGCAGGAAGTTCCTTAAACCAAAGATGCGCAATCCCATCCGTGACTGCGTAGTCAACTTGCTGAGCCAGCTTGCCCATCAACTCACTGTAGTTGATCAACTTGTCCGAATTTGAGGATCCGTGATCGGTCGTCAGGACGACGTGAAGCTTGTCCCCTTCATCTTTGCGTAGTTCAGGCCACTTCGCCTTGAGCTTGTCGAAAAACGCTTTCAAGGTCGAATCGAGGGTCGTTACCGCAGCGAGCGTGTCTGGTTCCTTTGGGCCATTGGCCCGAGCGGCCTTTTTCAGGTCAATCAGGCTGGCCATCGCCAAACGAATCTTCTTTTCGCCCTGGTAGCTTCCCCACGCATCAAGCAGGGTGTTGAGGCGATCTTCGTCAGATTTCGACTCGTCATACTCGGCCAGAAAAACATCAGCTCCGTTCTCCGCAGGTTGCGCCTGGGAGAATGGCCAATCATGCACCAAAACGGAGATGCCCTGTTTTTTCGCGGTATTCCAGATGGGCTCAGCCTTCAAATGCACCAAATCAGTGGGAAAGCGCTTCACCTCCTTGGTTTCAGGGTGCCGCATGGTGTCCCCTATCACCCCGTGAACGCTCGGGAGCACCCCGGTCGCCTGAGAGATCAGGCTTGGATAATGCACCGTTGGAAACGTGGGAATCAACGTCCCGGAACTGGGGCGAACCTCATCAAAAAATGGAGTTTCGGCATCCTCGACATAGTCGGCGCGGAATCCACTGACATTGAGCCAGAGCACGTAGTTGTCGCCATTCTTCACAGGAGCAGACGCCATGGCTCCCGATTCCCCGTAGTTGGTATAGCTGTAAGCCTCTGCCGATTCAATCGGATCGCGGAGTTCCGCCAATTGAGCAGTCGTGTGATCGTCGTCCATTGCTACCCAATCGAAGTAGACCGATTCAGTGCCTCCCCAGACGAAAACGAGGGCGAGACCAGCTACTAGGGCCGAGACGAGGGCGGAAGCTGAAGCAATGGTGGAACTCATGGCAAAAATTCTAGCATGCGGCTCCTGAGAGAGCAAGCAGGGGCTCGAACCAGCTCACTCGGAAACCATCTCGATTTCGATGGGGTTGGGATTGGCCTTTGCGGAAGGCTCGATTCCCAAAATCCGGCAAACGGTTGCGTGGAGCTGAGTCGCATCGACTTCCTCACCTTCTTTGGCAAAACGACGCGCCGGCCATTCATAAATCCAGGTTGAACCCCGCATTCGTGAGGAGCTTCGAACCGTAAGACCACTCGCCGCGACTTGTCCGCCAACTTCGTCCGGGGCAAAAACCGCCTCCGATCCACTCTGGTCTGTAAACGCGTAGCCTGACTTCAACTGAATCACCAGATCCCCAATATGAGGCCCCTCTCCCAGCATCCATTCGTCGGGAATCGTCTCCTTGCGGTAGATGTCCCAGTAGATCCGATCTCCCATCGCCTCTTCGATCTTGTCGAGCGCCTTCTCCGTCGTAACGCCTTCCGGGAGATTCTGCACCCAGACCTGCCCCAACGTATCGCTGAAGGCTAGCTTGGCATACGGGCGCATGTCTTCGGCGATTAACTCGGACAGATTCACCAACTTGGTGACGTCGACCATGCCATGATCCGTGCTCAAAATGACGAACAGGCGGTCACCATTTCGAGCCAGCGTGGGCCAACTCTTTTTGAGTTCATCAAAGAAAACGTTGAGCTCGGAATCCAGATTGCTGAAGGCGGAGTAAACTTTCGGAGTTCGACAACCGTGCTTGCGGGCCGCATCATCCAATCCATTCAAACTGGCCATCACAAGTCGAATGCGGTCTTTGTCGCTTCCGGCGTTTGCCGACCAGGCATCCAGCAAAGCCTTCAGGCGTGAAGCGTCTTGTTTGGAGGGATCAAATTCCGGCAGCGAAATGTCAGCGGCGTGTTCAGAAGGTTGATTCTGCGAAAATGGCCAATCGTGAACCAACACGCGGATTCCCTGGCGCTTTGCCGTCGTCCAGATGGGGTCGGCTTTGAGCAACTCGAGATCGGTCGGATTCAGGACCACTTCGCTACTGCCGGGAATCAGCATCGCATCATTCACAATTCCATGAACATCGGCGGTGGTTCCCGTTGCCTGAGAAACCAGGCTTGGCCAACGCAGCGTTGGAAAGGACGGAATCAGTTTCTTGCTGTAAAATCCCCGACTGGAGGCTTGATCAAAAAACGTCGTCGAAGCTTTATCGACATAATCGGTTCTCAGCCCGCTGATGTTGAGCCAAAACACGTAATTGATGGGATCGTCCACCTTCCCGGATGAGGAGGCGACGGAATCCGTCGAGCCCGCCTCAGTTTTGTCCGCCATCAACTCTGGATGGAGCAATTGATTCAACTCCTCAATCGAGTAGTCGTCCTCCATCGGTTGCCAGGTATAGGCGATGGTGTTGTTCCCATTAAACACCAGTCCTGCCACCAAAGCGACCACCAGAATGTTAATGAACGACATCAACGAACGCAGCGGGGTTTCGAACATGGTCAGATGTTGCCATGTTCAAACTCGAAAGGCAAGCCCCCGTAGCAAGCAGGATGTCAGGCAGGCGAACTCAGCCAAAAACCGGGCGATGAACGTGCCCCTCGTTCAAATCCACCCGTTCCGGGCGACCTTTGTGCATGTAAACGACCTCGGTGTGATCCAGCCCCATCAATCCCATGATGGTGGAATGGATGTCGTGGACGTGAAGCTTGTCTTCGACGGCAAACAGGCCCAATTCGTCGGTTGCGCCAATGGTTTGGCCACCTTTGACGCCACCACCAGCCATCCACATCGTGAACCCAGTCGGATTGTGATCGCGGCCATCGCCTTTTTCACTCATGGGAGTCCGGCCAAATTCACCGCCCCAAATCACGAGGGTCTCGTCGAGCAAGCCCCGACGCTTCAAATCGGTAATCAGGCCGACGATTGGCTGGTCGACATTGTTACAAAGTCGCGAGTGATTTCTTTCCATGCCCGAATGGCTATCCCACTTGCTTCCGGCACCATGATACAGCTGGATGAAGCGCACTCCCCGCTCGACCAAGCGCCGCGCGAAAAGACATTGACGCCCGTAAACCTCGGTTTCCTTTTGATCCAAGCCATAGAGTTTCTGGATGTGCTCGGGTTCGGATTCGAGATCGACGGCTTCGGGAGCTTCCGTCTGCATCTTGAATGCCAATTCATAGCTTCGGATTCTCGCTTCCAGATCAGTATTGGACTCGCGCCCCTGATAATGATTCTGATTCAGCTGATCCAGCAAATTCAGCTTTTTGGCCTGGCGCGACTGACTCACCCCAGCCGGGTTGTTGAGATTCGCGATAGGCTGATTCCCTGATTCCAACAATACGCCCTGGTGGATCGAAGGCATGAATCCCGAGCCCCAGCATCGCACGCCATTCACAACCATCGCGTTCGAGTCCTTCAACACGACAAATCCTGGCAAATTCTGATTTTCGGTGCCCAATCCGTAGGAAATCCAGGATCCCAGCGACGGACGCCCACCAAAAACTGAACCCGTGTTCATCTGGCAGACTCCACCGGCATGATTGATTCCGTCCGAAACACAGGAGCGGATCACACAAAGCTCGTCCGCGATTTCCGAGTGCTTTGGCAGCCAGTCGGAGATCCACAATCCGCTCTCACCATGTTGCGCCCATTCCCTTTTTGAAGGGAGAAGCGGCGAATTTACCTCCCCCATTGCCGTCACCGGTTTCTCAAAGCTATCGGGAAGCTTCTGCCCCGCCAGTTTGTTCAGCAGCGGCTTTGGATCAAACAAGTCCAGATGACTCGGGCCTCCTTCCATAAACAGCCAGATAACCTGCTTGGCCTTGCCGAGCGCATGCGGAATTTTCTCCGCAACGGGGTTCGGAACCGTGTTGGCATGGAGCGGTTGTCCCAGCATTGCCGACAGGGCAACCGAGCCGAAACCAGCTCCCGCCTTGGCAAGAAATTCTCTTCGTGAATTGGGGTGATCGATGTTGTTACAAGCCATGAGAGATAGGGGTTAGTGCAGGTAAAGAAACTCGTTTGAATTAAGAAGCGCGTGGCAAAAGTCGGTCATCGCGCCAAGGACCGCGGGAGAAAGATTACCGCTACGGCTTGGTGCCGACGGGGATCGGAACCACAAAGCCCCCGGGGCTGGCTGTTCGCCATTGGGAGTTGAGAAGTCAAAGTCAGCAAAGCGATCTTCAACCGAGCCCTGAAAGAGCAGGGCATCCGGAGGAAGAAGGCTGGAGGAAAAGGCCAAACGCGCGACCTGACCATCCCACAAATGCCCACCGGTATTCCTGCCCCCGACCAAAATCGGACTACTGGGCGTCTGAATCTGCTCGGCAATGGAATGCGGAACTTCGCGAATTTGCATCTCCGCATTCGGGTCAGAGAGATCCTTCATGTAGAAGGTCACCGTCCCGCCCACGTTCCCCATGTCCTGCGCGGTTATGGCTGCCGCAACGTAAACCGGCTTGTTCAGCGGGAAACGCAATCCGGATGCAACCACTTCGTAATCCATTCCTCCAGCCACATTCTTCCCAATCAGTTGGAGGATGAGATTGCGCGGCTGATACTTGGATTTTGCACTGGTCACTCCAAGGGACCAGCCTGACGAAGAATGACTCCCATTCCATCGAGATACCAAGGTGTTGACACTCGCATCATCATAAATGCGATCCAGGTTGGCGATGGTTTCGACCGTAAACGTGTCGCTTTGAAGCTGGGTTTTCGCCAAGTGAAGCCTCTCGAATCGGCTTCCCGGTTGAATCCACAGGGCCTTTGAGCCGAGTTCAAGATCATCACCAAGATTGCTGAACACCTGTCGGATTGGCCGTTGCCCCGTTTCACCGGGATACTTGGCCGGTGGAGCAACGGGTTTGGTGCCGACTTCGCCGATTTGCGACTTCAAAAACGACACTCCCAGTTGCAGTTCCTCGTTGCTGGCCTCGCGACCATACACCGATCGAAATACCTTCCTGACCTCCGCCTCACCCGGCGTGTTGGAACCGTTCAGAACCCGTTTCGCAAAGGCCTGTGCCCGCTTCATCGTCCATGCTCCGTTTACCAAGAGCAGACTCTGGGTTGGTGTCGTGGTTTGAGAGCGGTTGGGTGTGGAACCAAAGCCCATTGGCGCATCAAATCCATTGAGAACCTTGTCCGGCGAATTGCGCATCTTCTTCACGTAGATACTCCGAACTGGCGAATTCCCATCGGTGCCCGCTCCTCCCTCTCGATTCTTGAGCTCGCCGGAGATCGTCAGCATGGCATCGCGCACTTGTTCCGCGTCGAGTCGCCGGGGCGGAAAGCGCCACAAGAGCCGATTGGTTGGATCAACCAGGCTTTCCTCCTTGGTTGGCTCGTGGCGCGCCGTCTGGCGATAGGTCGCGCTCGTCATGATGGTGCGATGGAGTTCTTTGAATCTCCAGCCTTGATCCAGAAATCGGCTTGTCAGCCAATCCAGGAGTTCCGGATGGCTGGGTTCTTCGCCGAGAGTTCCAAAATCGTTGGGTGTCGGTACGATCCCGGTTCCAAAATGCCGTTGCCAGATTCGATTGACGATGACGCGGGTGGAAAGTGGATTGTTGGGACTCGCGATCCAATCCGCGAGCGCCTTCCTCCGTCCCGTCGTCGTATCGGTGGGCTCAATTTTCGGGGCGGGTTGCCCAAGAAGGGTCAGGAATGCGGGTTCCACTTCTTCCTTGCCCGACCGCTTCGCCAGATAGGTCTTGGCCGGTTCCGGTTTGATGTCGGTCGCGATAAATCCGTTGGGAAATTCCTTGGGTTTGAGATGATCAAACTTCGCCAACTCGGCTTTGAGCTTCTCGTATTGTTCCAGCCGGTCTTCCTTCTTTTTGAATTCGGATTCCCATTTGATTCGATTCCAATTGTGATCAACCTGGCGCTGAACCAGCTGAGCCAACTGCTCTTCATAAGCCGTTCGCTCATTGGATGGCTTGTAGTAAATTTTCTGAATATCCTCCGGAAATTGCTTCACGGTGAAGCTGAGACTGCCGTCCAGTTTGTTTTGTTGCAGCGCTTTAATTTCCTTGCGAATCTCAGCCGTTGCCGCTTCCCATTTTTCGTTCTGCCGATCATACTCCGCCTTCTCTTCCGCTCCTGCCAGGGGACTGTTTTCCGGCCACCAGGTGGTATTGAGGAATGCCTGTAGGGCAAAGTGATCCTTCTGCAGAATCGGATCAAACTTGTGGTCGTGACATTGCGCACAGCCGATGCCAATTCCCAGGAATGCCTCGGCGGTCACATTCGTCATTTCCGTCATGATGATGTCCCATTGCATTCTCGCATTGCGCTGGTTCCACTCGTAAATTCCCAAGCGCAAAAACGCGGTCGCAATCAACCGGTCCGGATCATGAGGGGCAAACTCATCAGCAGCGAGCTGGTCACGAACGAATTCGTCATAGGGTTTATCCTCGTTCAACGAGCGAATCACGTAGTCGCGATACTTCCACGTGCCTGAACGGTAACCATCCGCCCGATAGCCATCGCTTTCCGCAAAGCGAACCACGTCCAACCAATGCTGCGCCCAACGTTCACCGTATCGAGGGCTTGCCAACAACTCGTCAATCAACCGCTCAAACGCATCCGTACGTTCATCATTGATGAATGCAGCCACCTGCTCCGGTGTGGGCGGCAAACCGTGAAGATCAAAATACGCCCGCCTCACCAGCTCCGCACGATCGGCTTCAACCGCAGGTTCAAGCTTCGCGTCCGCCAATCTGCGGGCCACAAACCGATCAATCTCATTCCGCGCCCATCCATCTCCGCCTTCCGGCACGTCCGGGTCTTGAACCGGCTGAATCGCCCACCATTCGCGATCTTCTGCCGTAAAACCGTGCTGATCCGTCGCTTCCGCAACTTCGGCTTGCGGATCATCCGGCCAGTACGCGCCTTCTGAAACCCACTTTTCCAAGACCGCTACCTGCTCGGACGTCAGAGCCTTCTTCGGTGGCATCTCAAAATCGGGATCTTCCCGGCGAATTGCTTCAATCAACAGGGATTCGTCCGGCCGATGCGGAACGATCGCGGGTCCCGCGTCTCCCCCTTTTAAAATCCAACTCAGATGATCGAGGCGGAGATTGCCTTTCTGCTTTTCGGCGGAATGACAATCGAAACAGGTTTCCGCAAGCAGAGGACGAACCTCCGTTTCAAAAAATTTCAGGGCATCCCGGTCGGATGCTGCAGAAGCAGTCAGGCTTCCGCCCAGTGAAAGGCAGGCTAGGTAGAGTCGCAGATTCATGGGGTTTTTAATCTTAAAGTCGGAGGTCTGGCATTCGGATGCTCTTTGGAGGCAAAAGCATGAACAAGCCCTTGGCGATCATTTTCACCGGTTTCCCGAATGATGACCAAGCTTGCCATCCGATTTTTGTCTTTTTGAAGAAACTGAGCAAGTTCGGGAGAAGAAACGGTGAGTAATTTCGGAGAAGCGCCCCTTCGAATCGTGAATTCCGCCAACCTCTCCACGGTTGCCGAAGCAGACTCAAAGTCGGAGGTCCGCACCGGAGCATTTTCCCAGCTCAATTCCGCTTCGTCCCAGGAATCGAGATCGTCGTTCGCGATTCCATAAACCGCGAAGGTCGAATCAGGAATCAACGCAGAAAACCCCAATCCGCTGGCTTCGACATCGAGCACCAATTCCGCTTGGCTGATCGGCTTTGAGATCCCCTCCAGGTCAAAAGCCAGAAACGTGCGCCGCTCATTCCCCGCCTCCAATTCCGTGTGCTTCACCATGAGGAGCGGATGAGCGCCAAACGATTGCCCATAGGTTCGTCTGACAAAACTGTCTTTTCCGCGGCCAAACGACGTCGGGACCGCCAGCCAATCGCCATCGAAATCCATTTGAACATGCTCTCGTGTGATTTCCTGATCAGGCAACGGCGGATTGGAACCGTGATGAAGGGACTTCCCTTTCGTTAGGAGAGTGACTTTCTCATCGGGTTTCCCGACTTCGACCTCCCCTTCAAAGACGATGACATGGGAATCCCCAAAGGCGCTCGCCGTCACTCCAAATTTCGTTCCCAGATCCACCACTTCCAACGCCGAAGTGTCGATCGTGAATCCATGAGCCGGTTCCGGGACATCGGCAACGAGCGACCCTTCGAGAAGCCGACACCGCATTTTCGACAAAATTTCCAACGTCGTCGGAGCCTCCATCGTCACCGTGGCGCCACTCGCAAACGCCACCGTCGCCATTCCCTCCACCAATGCCAGTTTGCCCGGTTTAAGCGCGGCGCCCTCCGTCGTAGGGAGTTCGGACCCCGCCCAACGGCATCCCTCAGCCTCAATCAGAGTCGCCACGGGCCGATCATGCTTCCGCTGAAAACCAAAAACCATCCCGAACAACCCCAGAACCAGTCCCGCAGCGATAGCCCACCCACTTCGGTTCCAATTTGAAAAGGCCGGGTTGGCCGACAGCTCAGGCTGTTCCAATAATTCAGGAAGAAGGTCCGCCTCGGCCCGGAGTTGCCCGTGCATCCAGATTCGATCAACGTAAGTCTTCCGCAGATCCTCATCCGCAAGGATGTCAGCCTGAAACTGGCTCCATTCCTCCTCACTGAGAAGTCCTTCAACCGCTTTGTCGATTCGTTCGTCGCTATTCATGCCGGGTTTGAAGCAAGGGTTCGGTCAATGCATTCGCTCAAATTCTGGCGAATCCGGCTCAACATGCGGTAAGTCGCCCCCTCACTCCGGTTCGACTTCTCGGCAATCTCTGCGATCTCCGCATCCTCAAAATAACGCCAGACGATGGCCTGCCGTTGAACCAACGGCAGCTTTCTCAAACAACTCTGCAGCGCTTCCGTCCTCGATTCCAGGTCATCCGATCGTCTCTCGATTTCCGTGGCGATTGCCTCGATGAATTCCCGGTTGACGATCGAATTCGACCGCCGCTTCTCAAAGCGTCGATAGTTCAGGATTTGGTGGAGGGCGATCTTCCGCGCCCAGGCCAGAAAATTGGTCCCGGCCTGAAACTTCCCGAACTGTTTCCACATGACGAGTTTGCACTCCTGCAGAATATCCTCAGCGTCAGCCCGCCGATTGACCAAGCTATAAACATAGGCGGAAAGCGACGACTCGGTCTTGGCGAGCAACTTCAAGTAGCTCTCGACGGCGTCATCGGTCAGGGCTTCCACTGGCTGGGGTTCTTCCATTCTCGCCAAGGGTAGGTCTCGTCACTCAAATTTTGGACACAAAAAAAGCGCTTTCTGGAAAAAGCGCTCTCACAAAGAGGAAAAACGGGACTGATGCCCTACCGAAATTTGGCTCTAAAAAGGAATTCGAACTCCGAGACGGGCAATGGTGAAGTTGTTGTCTCCTTCAACCCAGTTGTAAACGCCATCAGCGAAGACGCCCATGTTGCCGAGATTTTGAAACCGGATATCCAATCCCCCACCCAGTCGGTAGAGTCCATCGGTCGTTCCGCCGGAAATTAATCCTCCACCCATTAAAACGTAGGGGGAAATGCAGTTTGCGGGAGCGCGGAGCGCCAAATCCGCAGTAACGGCGTGAACTTCACTGCTGTAAGGGAAAACCGCGTAACTCATGTCCACCCCGATGTTCTCGGTAAAGTAGTAGGCCATGCTGATTCCTCCACCCAGTTCATCCCCAGCAGAACCGTTTGGCAATGCCCCCGCCGCATAAGCGCCAAATTCAAAACCTGGAGCGAACGATTCGGGGTCCTGAGGTGCCGTTGTGATTGCCTCTTTGCTCACAACATCACCGGCAAACGCCTGGACGGCGAAGATGGTAAAGAGAGTGAGCGTGGCAAAAACCTTAGACATTCGTGGGTAAGTTGTAGGGTGAGACGTTCAAACGTCAAGGGAAATTGAGCAAACTACGCCCTACAAATCACGACTATTTCAGCCGCTCTAATTCCTCACCCATTTCCTCCAGTTTCCTCCTGAGCTTGTTGATCCGCGTTTCCCGGGCCGCGGCAGCCGCAACATCCTCATCCTCATGGGTTAACAGTTCGTGAAGACTCCGGTCCGCGATTTCCCGCTGCGCTTCGTCCATCCCATTGATAATCACGCCGATCACCAAATTCAGCATCACCATCGTCCCGATCAAAACAAAACTGACGAAGTAGGCAGCCCCAACCAGGGGCATCGCCTGCGAAACCCGCCCGGGCGCATCCTGATTGTAGCCTTGATAGTTGTCCGAGCCATAAATCTGCAAATACATGACGTCCGTCCAATCCTCGAGCGTCACGATTCGAAACAACGAAAGCAAGGACAGCCACAAATTCCCAAAGTGGATCGGATCATTTTCTCGAAACAGCATCACGCCGACCACGGCGTAAATGTAGAATAGGAGCAGCAGCAGCAAACTGACGTATCCCATCGACGGCAAGCTCTTGAGCATCGCCGTCACCAGGAGTTGAAGCCGCGGAACCGCAGTCACCAAGCGCAGAACCCGCAGCAACCGAAACAATCGCAGGACCGCCACATAGCTTCCGCCGAACGGGAGAAAGCAGACGGCCACGATGACAAAGTCGAACACATTCCAGCCGTCTTTGAAGAAATCGAGCGGCCGGGGCTGCAACGCAATCATCTTGAGCACAATCTCAACCGTGAAAATCGCCAGAACCACCGCATCGAGAGCCCCGATAATGTTCCCAAACCGTTCAACCAGAGCGGGATAAGTCGTCAACCCGACAAGAAATCCAGCAAGGACAATAACTCCAATGATGAAGGATTTGAAAGACGAGGACTCAACGATTCGCGCCGACCATTTTTGCATAACCGAAGCTGCTAGAACAGGAGCCAAGAATTTGCCACTGATTTTCACCATGCAGAAATCGTTTGCAAACCGTCATCAAACAGCGGATAGAGAGCCCCGGAATGATTTAATGCGGGGTGGAGCAGTCCGGTAGCTCGTCAGGCTCATAACCTGAAGGTCGTCAGTTCAAATCTGGCCCCCGCGTCTCCTCCTTTAAGCGCTCAAATTGCATTTAGAATGCGGTTTGAGCGCTTTTTTTGTTTGGGGGTTTTGGGTGGGGTTTGGATTTATAATTTCCAAAACGAACCTACATTTCCAAAATTATCGGGAACCGATATTCTTGTAGAATGCCACAAACTGACACAAGATTGTGGCAGTTTATTGACACATTTGGCCATTTCCTAATAAGCGCCCAAAAGTGATAGCCGCATTAATTGGGAAGATGACGAATTTTGACTGCCGTTGACAGGCGGGCCAGTTTGCCGCTGGAGGTGTCTATTGACGGTTAGATTCAATTTGGCCGAAAAATGCAATCCGGCATACGTTCGCATCGATCTATTTTACGAAATGGTCAGCCAGTGACGGGGCTCAGCAATGGCATAGACGCTTTTTGACCATTACTGGAGCGTGATCAAGCCGCAGATGGAGTCGGAGTTTTTGAATCTAAACCTTTCGCGGTTTGGCTATTTTATAAATCGGTCGCAGGCTCTTCGTTGATTCGCGAATCTAGAAGCTCAGACTGCAGTCGAAGATCTTCGGTCGAGCCACCGGCACGGTTGAGTTGCTCCGCAACGTGCTCGCGGTAGATTCGGTCGAGTTGGAGGAGGTAACTGTGGACGGCCTCCGCAATGAGGGATGCGGGGGCGGTGCCTCCCTTTAAGATGGAGAGGCGGTCGAGAGCTGCTTCCTGCTCGGGGCTCACACGGATCATTTTCGGTTTAGAAGCCATAGCTAAAAGTTAATGTTAGGCAGGTTTCCCCGGCATGGTAATCCAAAAACAAAAATTTTGGCCTTTTTTGATATTGACAGTTGCTAATAACTTCTCGTGAGGAGTTTTCAGCAACTGTAGAACGAATTGCGAATCCCACAGAAGCAACAAACTGCCTACATTGACCATTTTGATGAGAAGGTCGGGAACGCCGGATGGAGTGATCCACATCGCTGTAAACATGGATCGCGACCTATCGACTCAGCGGCACATGACGGCTTTCAACTCCTCACCGTCCATATGCCAGGTCGTCCCAAGCACCTCTCGATTTCAGGAAAAGACTTTGGGCGGATTGGAACCCGTGCCAGACTTTTGCCATGAAAACCCCTCTGTTTGTTCTTGGAATTGCCGGTTGGTTAGTGATTTCTGCGGTCGGACAGATTGCGAAGGAGGCGGAACGCTTGGGCGTGGTCGATATCGGAACGCGCCGCGAGTTGTTCGTGGATGACCTGCTGATTGGTGAGTTGAATGGAACCCGGCTCAAGCTTCATGAGCCGCACCGATTGCGGAGAACGTTGCCTCGACCGTTTGGTCACTATGCCACGGTGTTGAACGACCATGGAAAACTGCGGCTCTATTATCGTGGCGATAAGGTTCCCGGCGCTCATTGGCGGCAAGGTTGGGGGAAATATCATGAAGGTGAGGTTACGCTGTATGCCGAAAGCACGGACGGCGGGATTACCTGGACCGAACCGAATCTCGGCATTCATGACGTCCCGGAAATGCCGAAAGGGAACGTGGTGATCGATATGAGCGAGGACACGTTCCTGGTCACCCACAACTTCACGCCATTCATCGATACACGCCCGGGTGTTCCGGAGAATGAGCGCTACAAAGCATTGGGAGGCAGTCGCTACCCACCGGAAAACTGGGGCGCTTGGAGTTCGCCGGACGAACGGGCCAATCTACAGGAAAAATACGGACCAGGCGGATTGAAAGCGTTTGCCTCCGCCGACGGATTGCGCTGGCGGTTGCTCCAGAAAGAGCCGGTCATTGCGGAAGATCAGGGAAGTTTTGATTCGCAGAACGGCGCATTTTGGTCGGAAGCAGAGCAGCAATACGTCTGTTACTTTCGGTGGTTCGATCAAGGACGGCGAGCCATTCGTCGATCCACGAGTAAGGATTTCCTGAATTGGTCAGAGCCGGTGAATATGGAGGCGAACGAGCCCAAGGAGCAACTCTACACCAGCGGCACCCAGCCGTATTTCCGGGCGCCTCATCTATACATTGCCCTACCGACACGATTTCAAGCTTCCGCCGGGGCGATCACGGATATCGCATTCATGGCGGCGCGTCCAAGCAGCGATCGATACCACCGGCATTTCAAAGAAGCCTTCATTCGCCCGGGGTTAGGGCCGCGCGGGTGGGGAAACCGGGCCAATTATATCACGCTGAACGTGGTGCAAACGAGTCCTCAGGAGATGAGTCTGTTCATGTACGGCGGCGCTCATTATGTGATGCGGTTGGACGGATTTATTTCCGTGCATGCCGGTTATGATGAAGGGGAGTTCCTAACCAACCCATTTGTTTTTTCCGGCGACAAGCTGGAAATCAACTACTCGACAGCGGGCGCTGGCAAGATCCGAATTGAAATCCAGGATGCTCAGAGCAGTCAACCCATCGCCGGCTTCAGCCTGGATGACTGCGATGCTATCCGCGGTGACTCCATTTCGGAGACGGTTTCGTGGAAGGAAAATCAGAGCGTCAGCCCATTGGCTGGCAAACCGGTTCGACTGCGCTTTGTGATGAACGAGGCCGACGTGTTTTCGCTGCGCTTTCCGCAAGGAGAGGATTGAGGTCAGCCCGGCGGAGATCACCGCGGAAGTCCCCCCCGTCATTCCGACGGGTCGATTTCATACTTCATGAAATGGACGGCAACGGCGCGGAGTCCATCATTGCTAAGATCGTCATATAAAAACACCACGTAGTGCCCGCCCTGCCGCATCTCCACATTCTCAATGGCTTCGCCCTTGTAAGTGATCGTCACCGTTTGTTTCAGCTTGGCGTCGAACTTTTTCGCACGTTGGCGATTGAGCATCACGGTTTCGCGGCCAACCGTGACCGGCACCTCAGGCTTCGCCGAGAGCGAAACGACGGAGAGCTGCGGTTCCTGGCGCGCCTCGGACTCTGACAGCTTCGAAAACTTCAGTTCGGGAACCAGCATTCCGTCGACCTCCTTGAACTGATGATAAACCACAACGCCCACCGTCGCCGCGCCAGGAATCGTAATCTTCTCTTTCAAAACCGGCGGGTCGCATGCCTCATTCGTGACTTCGATGGTGGTATCGCCGGCCCAGAGGGTGATAACGCCGGAAGATCCCCCGGGTGGAACCGGGTTGCCCTTAAGGAGTTTCACAGGCCCGATGGTGATTCGGGTTGGCGACTCCAGCCCTACCGCACTGACCACCCTCGCAAAACCATATTGGTCGGGAGTGGGTTTCTCTGCCAGGCTGGAGGTTGCCATCGCAACCAAGGGAAGGATCAATCGGAGGAGTTTCACAAGGAACGAACGTTAAGGATACGTAAAATGATGGAACGAAGATCCCCAGTCTCAGGATCGCGGTCAGGCTCGAGAAAGACTTCGTAAACTTTGGAATCCTGAGCGAGCAACTTGCCGCCTTCGGACACGACAAATCCGTCACCGGCGGTGCGAGTTTTACTCACGACCCGGCCGTGAGTGTAGATGCGGAAATGCCGTGAGCCCAAGGTGGTGGTATTCAGGATTCGAGCGGCGACTTCTTCACTGAGGGCATCATCACGGTGCTCCGGCAACGCGCTGGCTTTCTGCTCCGAATCCGTGAATCGCGATTCGGCGACGGCCTCCGCAATTTCGTAAACGAGATCGGAGCGGGAAAAGTAAGGCCGCCGGTCGTAGAGGCGCGTTGCAATCTCCCGAATCGTCTTTTGCTCGACCTCCGCGCTGTTGGGATCTCGTCGATCAAACTTGGCGGTTGCGGCCGCGTCTTGATTCAATCCGTGAACGGTCGTTTCAAAATCAACCTTCTCGCCACGCATCACCGCCGACGCATCGATCGACCGGACATCATCCTCGGCATTCTCCCGGTCTACCCAATCGGGG
Organism: uncultured bacterium; assembly: GCA_963977015.1. Taxonomy (GTDB): domain Bacteria; phylum Verrucomicrobiota; class Verrucomicrobiia; order Verrucomicrobiales; family DEV007; genus JBCDHN01. The sequence continues at coordinate 84,233 of CAXBMO010000002.1, forward strand.
TTGTCCTTCATCAAGGCTCCAGACAAAACGCCCTGAAGGAAGGCCTCCAACTCAAACAACGTCGGAACGGAATTGATGTTGAGTTGACCGTGAACCCACTCAAAGGGACTGGATGCATGCAGATCTTTGGGATAGATGCTGAGGTAGGGCTCGGATTTGTCCCTGGCCGACCAGGCATCGGGAGCTGTCGGCGGCGGTTGATGCCACACGGCATCGAACCTGGCATAGGTCTCGGGCGAGTCGTCGGCCTGGAAGTCGGTTAGGTCCTTGCCGGTTCCGAGTTTGCAGTTCGTTCCCGGCACTCCAAGATGGAAAATATCGAGCAGCTGGGCGGCGCGCTGTCCCATGGTATCAAACCGGGGATGCTCCCGGCGTCCGATTCGCAGCGTGTTGCCTCCGCCCCAGACGTCACTGGCCTGCGCCGAGGAAGTGAGATCGTGGATCAGACTAACATTCTCGTTGGATGTCAGCGGATAATAGTCGTAGGGACGAGCATTGCCGTAAGGCTTCCACATCACGGGATCGTAGATGTGACCGAGTTCACTCAACGCAAAGAGGCGCCCCTGATTCGACACTCGGAACGGGGCGGGAATGTTCGCCTCGTTCGCTTCGTCAGCCAGTGACTTGAGGTTGGGCATGGTTCTCCCGTTTGAAGTGTAATCATCCTGGTTATCCGGCATGACGAATTTGGCGGAGTCACTTGAACTGGTTCGAAGCAGGGCGTTGAGAGCACTATTGCTCGTGCTCGAGGGCACATTGTAGGTTGGAGAATCATAGCCGCCATCCGGCCACTCACTGGGACGAGCCTCCATGTCAAAGCGGGCGCCACGCCCATTCGAACTTCGCTTGTAGAGCTTCCGCAGAAAATTGCGCACCCCGGGCGATGCCCAGTTCACATAATAGATCGCCTCCTGGGTATCGCTTACCCAATAATTCATGCGGACATCACCATAGTTGCTGGCCTTGTCACCCACGTTGAGGGCTGGCGCAGTCGCAAACATCATGGCGTCTCCCTTGCGAACCTGACCATCACTTCGGCTCCCCTTGTAATCTTTGGCAAAGAGGACGCCGTCCGTGAATCGAGACACATGCAGCCCATGATCCGGAAAGCCGGTATCGGTTTTTTTGTCCGGCGCCCTACCCGACCTATCAATGACTTTGTCATCGAGCAGAAGTTCGAAGTGACCGCGTCCATCTTTTCCGTCTGGACCATCGGCACCGGTAAAGACCCAGGGCAAGCCCGGTGTCTTGTCGACATTGAACGACCACTCAACCTCTCCAAAATCGACAATGCGAAGTTCATTGCGTTCCAGCGTGCCGGTAAAGGACTGCGGAAACGTCTTCACTTCATCCAGCGTGTGCTCCGTCCCATCCGCTTCCTGAAAACTCAGCGGCTCGACGAAACTGAATCGAAGCTGCAGATCCGAAACTTGGGAAGGCCGGTTCGTAGGATTCCAAAGCTCCACCCAGGCTTGGGCGGTAAACGTGAGTGGCCCTCCCCCACTGCTGTCGTCCGGCTTCTCGCTGAGCTCCAAATGGACGAAAAATTCGTTCACCAAGGGATGGTTGTCGATTCCCCGAAACCGCTCCGCTTCGTCAAATTGCCCGGGATCCGCCAACGTGGGATCCACTCCCTCATCCGCGTAGTCAATCATGCTTGCGATCAACGTCCGGTAATAGTGCTCGGGGAAACCGCCATTGCGATCCACAAAATTCGGCAGGCTCTCTTCGAAGTGATCCGCCAACTCGATCACCGCATCGTTGACACCATCCGGATCGTCGTCAGCCGCAGCCAACTGCGCTTCATAGATCAGCCCATTCAGGTTCATGGCAGGCTCCCCTTCATTGGGATAGCCATGACCATAGGGAATCACCGGTTGATGGCGGTAGCCCCGCAGTCCCAAGACAAAACGCTCCTCCAGATCAATGCCAAACCGGTTCCGTTCCTCCGATCCCTGCGGAACCTGCGCCAACATCACACTGGCTCCGATCGAAGGCAGCACCGACTGGTTGGCCCGAAGATAAGTCGTTCGCCAGTAGGGATGTTCCTCCGCGTCAAACTGGTCCGTTTGCCAGGGGAAGAAGTGCAATTCCCGCGGGCTCAATCCCGGCGCGACTTGGTTCGCCACAACCTGTGCCGCCCGCCGTCTCCCATCCGCGAAAGTTGCCTCCGGAATCACTCCGGGAAACTCAAGCACATAGGAATCGAGGGAAGAGTCCTCCAGCGAATAAACAAAGTCCTGCGCCAGGGCCGGATCACCAAGCCTTGCGTCCCCTTCCTCATAACCACCCCAGCGCAGCGCCTGGCCATTTGCTTTCGACTGGGAAGGAATCCCGATGTTGTCGAGATTGGGATAGCCTTGCAGATCCTCGATCCAGTAGGCGAATTGAAGCGTGTGATTGGATTCCGGAGCGTCGATTTCAAGGAATTGAACCGGTGGCCGCGCATTCTCGCGAACCAACTCACCGGTATCCGGATCAAGATGAGTGAGTGGAGACAACACGAAAGGACGCGGCGCATCCGGACCAAACGCCGGAATGACCGGAGCGAGTTCGCTCTTGCCGTCACTGTCGATCGGGTTGGCGTGAAGATCCGATGGATAGCCCTTCGTCTGGGTCGCGCTGGAGTCGTTCGTTGAAAACAGCGGCAGGTAACGAATCTCATCCGCACCTGGTTGAATGATGAACGAATAGCGGCTGGGCGGATCGCCGCTCCAATCACCATCAAGAATACTGGTTACCTGATAGCTGTCGTTGGCGGTTTGGCTCAGGAGGAGATTCTTCGCTGCGGCGAAGGCGGCATCAGTCGCCAGCTCTGCGCGAATGGATTGCGCTCGATAGCCCGAATTGCGATTCTGCTGGCTGGAAATGGAAAGCAGCGAAACGGCAAGCGCTGCGATCCCGGCCACAAAGACCAAAGTCAGGACAATGGCCGCACCTCGATGCGATGGGGAAAGTTGCTGATTCATGAGGCATGAAGAATGGGAACGCGGAAGCGGACGGTTCGAAGGCTGCGCTCAATCAAACGCTTCGCGACGGGATTGCTGCCCGTCGGGAGATCGTCCTCTCCCCAACTCATGATCCAGTCACTTCGCTCTTCCAGAGGTGCCGCAGCCTCCGGGCCGATCACCGCGAGTGTGATCTCAACAAAGCTGGGAACGATTAACGCCGGCCATTCGTCGCCTCCCCCCAGACTCAGATAGGTATTGAGCCTCCTGGCGTTCATGAGTTCGACATGATCGACCTGTCCGTCGGCATCAAGAATCTCGACTCGCCGGAAGGCTTTTGCCTCAAAGCGAACCACGTTGGTCGCGACCGGTTCATCGCCGCGAAGAAAGTCGTGAACGGCATTCTCCGGATCGTGCCACGCCTTCAAACCTCCGTCGGGAAGATTCGTGGAGGGCGGCTTTGCCACCAGGTCCTCGGGATCCGCAAATTTCGGCCAGGGCGCAACCGCGGATTCGGGCTCGATCGTGAGCGCGTTCTTCGTTCGAAATGCGAACAGAAAGGGCAGTTCTTCGTTCCGAAACTGCGCGAGAGGAAGCAGTTCCTCGCTCAAAACATTAGATTGATAGCGCAAAATGGTGCTTGCCTGACTTTGTCCGTTCGAAGTCCCACACGGCCGACTGTGGCGATAGAGTTTCAGGCTTGAGCTCGAGCCGGGAAGTTCTGAATCCCGCGTGTAGGCGACGTAGTATCCCACCAGATAGGTGTCGGCAGCGGCAAAGAACGCCGTCTCTCCGTAAGCATTTTTCTCCAACGCCGGATTTCCCAACGCTCCAAATCGTTCCGGCGAGAACGTTTCCGGCAGAATGGATCCGGCATCGCGGCGAAGCGCCACAAAGGAAAGCGAACTAAACTCCGGCGCGGCATTGACGATTGCTTTTGAAGCGCCATATCCCGATTCGCGATCCACTTCGAAGGGAACAATCAGGCGATCCCGGAAAAACCGGCCTTGTTCAAAAGTGCCCGCAAAATGACTGGTTCCGGAACTTCGCAATGGCCGGTTGGTGTAGGCGGCGGAGAGATCTTCGGTTAGCCATTGGCGTGCAATCTGAACCTCCATCTCCGCTTCCTGGCTCCCGATTTTTTGCACCCAACTCCCAGCCGTGGTCGCAAAGAGTTCCGCCAGAAAAACCACCAGGACCGACAGCACCGCCATCGAGACCATCAGCTCCAGAAGCGAAAAACCGGCGGCTCGCCGGGTGACGCGATGGAAAGCGCTAGGTATCACTTCCATCCTGACAGCTGAACTGGTTGGTCGCGTTGAGCAAGGTGGTGAACGTCTCTTCAGCCCCTGGTTTTTTCACCGAAACACAGGCACGAAGCAGACGCGGACTTTCCAGTTCACCGGACGGGGGCAGGACTTCCTCAAACACAATTTTCGCGACAAAGGCCACCGTTTCATGAATCTCGTTCGTCCGGTTTTGATAGTCCGCTTCCCCCACTTCGCAGACGGGTCCACCGCTGGCATCATACCCGATATAAACTTCAGTCCCATCAAGGGAGGTAGCGTTTCGGCTCCCGGCGTTCTCCCAAAAAAGCGGGTTCCCGTTCTCATCCTTTCCAACCGCAATCACGGGGCCGGTGGTAATGGTGCTTTGCCGTAGATCGGCCACAATGTCGCGAACGATCCCAGACGAAGCGAACCGCATTTCAGAATTCAGGCTGGTTTCGTAACTCATTCCGACCAGCGCCAGCAGTGGTAACGCCACGGTTGCGGTGATCCCGATTGCCAAAATGACTTCGACGAGGGTGAAACCGGCTGAGCGTGGGGAATTGGTCATCATCTGGGTTAGTAGTTCAGAATATGCGCCCGCCCCGTTAGCGGATTGATGCCGACACAGCGCGTTCTCGGAAACTGGTCGCCTGTGGTCCCAGTTTGTTGACCCTGATCAACGGGATCTCCGTTCTCGTAGAATCGAGATACGATGCCGACGTTGAGGTATTGCTGGGCAAAAATGGGAGGAATCCCGACCCGCCCCTGACCATCGAACATGAGAAACGGCAGTTTCAGAGTGTCGTTCTCAAGACGAAACGGGAACTCGCGCAGCAACGCGTTCTCCTCCGATTCAAGATCCAAAAGCGTTTGAAACGCTCCCTGCAACGGCTGCTCGAAGTCTTTCCCGAAAGCCCAGGTTTGTCCGGCGGGAAGTCTAAACCACTCCGAAACCGGGACGATTTTGCGCTCGAAGATGTGCCGCTGCTGAACCGCGATTTCCGGACTCGACAAGTCGAGATTTGGATCCGGAATGAACATCGCCATTCGGCTGAACTTGTGTTCATCGTCCTCCGGTTCTCCGTTGGTGAAGGCGACATACACCTCGGTCCGCCGCGCAACCGCGAGGCTCCGCGCGGATTCCAGAAAGCCTTTCACCTCGACGATTGCGGCGCCTTGTTCCCGCTGAAACCCACGCAATCCAATCGTAACCATCCCCGTGAGCGCCGACACGGCTCCCAGCACGACCAGCATCTCGACCAAGCTGAAGGCGCAGGCATGGGGTTGTCTGAATTGAGGTAAGTTCACCTCCGGGCGTAGACGTTGTTAGTTCAAGATTTCACCTCACTGTCAAACCGCCTTTCAACCACCGTGAGATGACAGAAAGTGGGCACGAAAAGGGTGTCGGTGTGAGGAAACGATGCATATGATGGTCCAGCTTCCCTGGCTGAAAACCAGAGAACCGTGACGGTATCGTTCCACGCTGGTAGCAGCATCCGTTCCAACTTCCGCTTTGATCGCTGATTTTTGTTTGTCCGTTTTCTCCCCTCACTCCCAACCATGTCCATCCGTCTTTTCTGGTTCGCTGCAGGGTTCCTGGCAGCAGGTATTTTCGCCCTGGCACTCCACAAAAACGATAAGGAGCCGCCCTCACTCCTAACGCCTTCCATCCCCATCGTACAGGGAGGCGGGGAATTTTCCCCCTTTGAACAACGCTGGATCCAAACCCGGGGAATCCTGACCTTCATAGAGGCCAGCTCAAACGGCGTGAAGCGCTTCTTCCTTCAGGATCAGGACCAAGCCATCTATTGCTACCTTCCGAAGCGACTGGATCTCAACATCGAAGTCGGCCAGTGGGTTACCGTGGAAGGTTTTGTGAAGGAATACAGTCACGAGGATGGGTTTTTCACGAACACGGAAATTACCATTTTGCAGGAGGAACAAGTCACGCCCGGTCCAACCGGCGAGCTTCCCGAACCGCACGTGCTTGATCTCTCTCAAATGGCCCAACTTTCCCCGAGCCAGGCGATGGAAGCCTATGAACCCTATGAGTCGTTGCTCGTAAAAGTGCAGAACCCGCGGGTTCTCGACCTGTTCAACGACTGGGAGTCCCGGCGAACGTTGGTGGCTGTCATCCCCGATGACATTTCCACCGATGACCGCAATTCAATCGGCACCCTCACGGCGACGGCAACAGAGAACCCAAATCGCAATTGGAACTCCCGTTATCAATTCGACTTCAACGCGGAGCGACTTTTCATCGACCACGTCGGCTCATCCAAGATCACCGAGGTCGGAACGCTTTTGGACGACGTCGTGGGCGTTCTCGACCTTTCCCGCGGACAACCCATCATTCTGCCGACGACCGACCTGCGAATCCGGGCTCAGGCACAGCACAAAACCGCCAAACTGGAATTGGGAGCTCAAAGTGACCGGATGATGATCGCCACCTACAATCTCTGGAATCTCTCGGCGCGAGACACGAGCCGAATCAGCAAAATCGCCCAACAACTCGTTGGAGACCTCCATTCCCCCGATCTCGTCGCACTTGCCGAAGTCCAGGACGACTCCGGCATCGAAAATTCCATCGCCGATCGCACAACAACCTCCCGGGAATTGGGCGCCAAGCTGACGCAGGCCCTTGCAGATGCCGGGGTCGAGTATCGCTACCTCGATCGCGCTCCCGATCGACACCGTGAAGGAGGCATTCCCGGAGGGAATATACGCGTCGGCTTCCTGTATCGGCCCGACCGCATTCGGCCAATCGCCGAGCCATTTCGCATTCCATCCGAATCGCGACCAGTCCTAGAACACCTTGCCTTTGAAGGAACCCGAAAGGCGCTGGGCTGCGAATTCGAGTTTCTGGCCACCAATCGCCCCTTTTTCGCAGTGGCGACGCATCTCAAATCCAAACGCGGTGACGACTCGGTCTGGAAAAAGAGTCCACGTTTCGAATCCGAGACCCAACGGATCCAGCAATGCCTCACCCTCGTCAATGCGGTCGAAGCCATGAGGTCCCAATCCCCAAATCATCCCGTCATCATGATGGGCGATTTTAACGACTACGCGAAGTCCAAGTCGCTCCGGGTTCTCACCGAAAGCGGACTTCTTGATAACGTCCTCGATTCACTGCCCCCGAAAGAGCAGTTCACGTATCGCTACCGGGGCAACGTCAGCACCCTTGACCACATCCTGGTGAGTCCCGATCTCGCAAAATCCGCCAAATGCCAAATCCTTCACCTCAATACCGTCGCTCTCGACCGAAACCAAATCGCCAGTGACCACGATCCGATTGTCGCGAGCGTTTCGATGAATTGAATCCGATCTCGACTGAATCGATGGATTTTCTCGTGAAAATGGCTCAATTCCGGGATCGAGTTCTCCCAATCGGTCCATCGCCAACGCCCGACTCTGCCAAGAAGGTTGATTCGTTGGGCTGAATGACGTAAGCTCCGCTTCACGACCAGAGTCAGGTCGGCTCGAATTTTATGCTTGTTGTCCGATTCCCATTTCCGTCAGACCATTAAGGAATCGCTTCTCCATTATGGAAACCCGAAAGCTCCAGTTCGATAACCCCCATTTTCTTCAATCGCTGTTTGCCAACGATCTGGCGCTCCTGAAATCGCTTCAAAGTTCTGTGGGTGTACGAGTTACGACCCGTGACAACTGGTTGCAATTCGAAGGGGAACAAGAAGCTGTGGAGCAAGCTCAGGAGATTTTCCAAAATTTGGAAGCCGCCAGGCGAAAGGGATTGGAAATCAGCCCCCAGGCGTTTCGCTACGTCGTAAGATCCGTTGCAGGCCAGGATGATGAAATCCCTCTCGACAAGTTGGCGGAGGTAAAACTGCTCGGAACGCCCTCCAAACCGGCCGTTTCCCCGAAAACTGCGGGCCAGCTCCGCTACATCCAAGCCCTTCAAAGCGAAGAAGTTGTGTTTGGGCTTGGCCCCGCCGGAACCGGCAAGACCTATTTGGCGGTAGCTGCCGCCCTCCAGGCTCTCAAGGAGAAACAAGTGGATCGAATCATTCTGACGCGGCCCGCAGTCGAAGCAGGCGAAGCGCTGGGATTCCTTCCGGGAGACCTCAAAGAGAAGATTTTTCCGTATTTGCGCCCGCTTTACGATGCGATTCACGATGTTGCAGAAACCTACGAGGTGGAACGTTGGATTGAACGCGACATGATCGAAATCGCCCCCCTTGCCTACATGAGGGGTCGAACGCTCAATAAAGCGGCGATTATTTTGGATGAAGCGCAGAATACGACCTGCGAGCAGATGTTTATGTTTCTGACACGCCTCGGGAACGGATCAAGATGTACGGTTACAGGAGACCCAACCCAGATTGATCTTAAAAGAGGCACCAAATCCGGCCTCCACGAGGCCATGGAGGCTCTCGAAAACACCGAAAGTGTCAAATTTTGTCAGCTCCAACAGAAGGATATCGCGAGGCACCCCGTCGTGCAGCGAATCATCGGGGCATACAGCAAATATCGAGACGAAGCCGACCAACAACCAGGCTCCGCCAAGTCCTGATCCGCCGCAGCCCGCCCATTCTCAACAGAGCCCGCGCCCTCTCCTTGATTCCATCCTGATCCATCATGCTTGAATTTTTATCCAGACTGCAGCTTGAACGTCGCGGTCTCTCCAATGTGAAGAGGAGGCGCACCGTGATTGAGAACGAATTCGTTCACAATCTTCAATATGGAGGAGGCCCACGCGCAATTCTGTTCCTGCTTTTCGCGTTGGCTTCCGTTCTGTTTATCCGCTATGCGCGGGATCCTGAGGCACTGTATCCCAGCGACGTGACGAGAATGGCCTTGGTCGTGGTCGTCATCATCGGGAGTTTTGCCGTTCACTATTATGTGAATCATACCGGCAATTTCTTGAGGAATAACCGGGTTCTCCTCACGATTGGTGTTCTTTTCTTCCACCTTTTCCTCCTAAAAATCGCCTTCACTCTGGGAGCTGCCGCAGGGACGGCCGCGGAGGCAACGGCAAGAGCAACCACGGAAGCAATCGCTCAACTGGATGGAGTCGCCAAAGTCTCTGAAGTCGCGCGAATTCCCTTTGAATATCTGTTCCCGGCCTACGCCTTCGCCCCGATGGTGATGTCGATTCTTCTCGGGCGGAACCACGGAACGCTGACCGCGATTTACGCGAGTCTTCTTGGCGCAATGCTGGTTCCGGCGGATATGGCGTTCAATTTCATGGTGATGAGCCTCGTTTCGGGATTCGTGGCCGTTTATCTGACCCACCAGGTGCGCCGACGAAGCAAAGTGATTCGGGCGGGCCTGTTCGTCGGAATCGCGACGACGATTCTGGCCATCGCGACTGGCGAAGTGATGATCCAAACGGATTGGAAGACGATCGCCATTCAATGTGGAACGACGCTTTTGGCCGGAACGTTGATGGCAATGCTGATCAGCGGGTTATTGCCCATGCTGGAGAGCCTGTTTCGGATCACAACGGATGTTTCCTGGCTCGAAATGGCCGATCTCAACCATCCCCTGCTCCGTCGCCTGACCTACGAAGCACCCGGCACCTATCATCACAGTCTCGTTGTCGCCAGGTTGAGCGAAGCCGCCGCCGACACGATTGGAGCCAATGGAATGCTTTGCCGGGTTGCGTCCTACTTCCACGACATCGGAAAACTGACGAAACCGCAGTATTTCATCGAGAACATCGACAATGACGAGAATCCTCATGATGAGCTGACGCCGACGATGAGCGCGTTGATCATCATCGCTCACGTGAAAGACGGGGTCGATCTGGCGTTGAAACACCGGTTGAACAACGAAATCATCAGCGTGATCCGCGAACACCACGGAACCTCACTGGTTCAGTATTTTTATGACCGGGCCCGCAAATTGCGGCGCGAGCAGAAGACCAAACAGGAGGAAGGAAAGGCGAAATCCGACGATTTACCGGCCGTTGAGGAGAAAAATTTCCGCTATCCCGGGCCGAAACCTCAAACTCGCGAAAGCGCGATTATCAGTCTCGCCGACAGCATCGAAAGTGCTTCACGGTCGCTCTCAAAGCCGAGTCCTCCGAAGATTGAGCAATTGATCGACGAGATCACCAAAAACCGGATTCGCGAAGGCCAACTCGATGAATGTGGTCTGACATTTGCCGATCTGTCGCAGGTCAAAGCCAGCTTTCTCTCAACGCTTTCCGGCATGTCGCATACCCGCGTGTCCTACAAGCAGGAGGGTGTCGATGAGAAGACGAGTGGCGATGGGGCCAAGCAACCTGCCGAGGGCAAGCCGGAGTTGAAAGTGGTCGAGAAAGACGACGCGGAAGGTTCGAAGCCGAAAAGCAATGTTGCCTGAGGAATCTTGGAGTCCGGGCTTCGAACTCAGTAACTGCCAAATCAATGTCGAGTTGGATACCGAGGTCCTCAGCTTGGCGATTCCTCGTGCTTTTTGCGAAGTGTCTCGATCGCCATCAGGCTCGGAACCAAGCTTGATGGCCAGCCTCGGGCACCTCGAAATCTCGATTCTCGATGATGCGGAAATCGCCCGAATCCACGACGAGCAAATGGGTGATCCAACGGCGACGGATGTCATTACCTTTCAACACGGGGAACTACTGATTAGCGCCGATACCGCCCAGCGAGAGGCGATGAGCCGAAAATGGCCGGTCGAGCGCGAACTGTTGCTCTATATCGTTCACGGTTTGCTTCACCTTCACGGTTACGATGATCTGACGCCTGATCTGCGTGAAGCAATGCACGCACAACAGGACGCAATTTTGGATCGCCTCTGGCCCCTGAAAGCCTCGGATTAGATTCCGGCCAATTTCCGGGCGAATTGCAGCGTGTCGATGTCTTCGACCGTTTTGTCGTGGCGAATCGCTTTGATCCTTGGAAATCGCATCGCGAGACCGGAATTGTGACGTTTGCTGGGATTGATTGAGTCGAACGCGATCTCCAGAACCACATTGGGTTCCACGGTTTGGCTGCGCCGTGATTTCGAAAGCGTGTGTTCCTGAAAATGCTCGGTCAGATCCTCGATCTCCCGATCGCTCAATCCGGTGTAAGCTTTCCCGATGACAACGAGTTCACCCGTTTGCGTGTCGCGGACCGCAAACGTGTAATCGCTCAAAACATGGTTCCGCTTTCCATGCCCTTGCTCGACTTTGACGACGACACAATCGAGAGTCGCCATCGGTTTCTTCAACTTGAGCCAGGAAAGACCACGACGGCCAGGGGAATAGGAGCTGGACGGATCCTTTGCAATCAGACCTTCGTTCTCGCGCTGGCGCGCGGCTTTGAATTCCGCTTCGATTTCGGTTTCAGAGCAGGCTTGCCGAACCGCGCAAACTTCAAATGGCCCCGTCATCTCCAGCGATTCAAGGAACTCCCGCCGCTCGCACAATGGCCGCTCCAGAAGTTCTTCGCCATTGAGCCAAAGCAGATCAAACGCGACGAAGCGAACCGGCACGCTTGCTCCCAGAAAGAGATCGCTGTCGTTGAGCCGTCCCAACCGCTTTTGAAGATCGAAAAACGTCAGCTTTTTCCCCTCCGCAAATGCAATGATTTCGCCATCCAGGATGAAGTCGGCGTCCAGACTTCGAGCGGGCTCGAGCAATTCATGAAACTCTAGGTGAAGCGGGCGAAGGTCGCGGGAAAACAATTCCACCTTCTTTCCGCGTTTGTGGAGTTGCGCGCGAATTCCATCATACTTGTCCTCCAGCCAAACCCGGCCGCGTTCTCCGAGGCGCTTCCAAATTCCGTCCGCCGTTTCTTCCGGGCTCGCGAGCATGACTTTGATCGGCACAAACGGCGTCACTTTCGCGGAATCCAATTGATTCAATTTGGCCAACGTCGCGGTATGGCCAATATCGCCGGTCAACATGTGGGCGCGTCTCACATCCGGAGCAGGGACCTTAAAAGCGGAGGCAATGGCTTCTTCGATGAGGCCTTCCTTCAGGCCAATTCTGAGATCTCCCGAAAGCAACTTCACCAGATATTTCCCTTCCAACGGATCAAGGCTCAAGAGCCGTTCGCTGAGCAATTTCGACTTCGCGACAGGTCCCCTCGCTCCCGCAAGGTGTTCCAAGTGTTCACGAATCTGGACCAGCGTCGCACCGTCCTGCTGCGGCTGGGTTTTGCCTTCGAGCAATAAAAAGGCGGCTCTTCCCGAATCCCCCTGGCCCTGGGCAATCTGACGATACTCCGCTTCCGTCCGATTCGTCGCCTCAAGCAGAGCTCGTTTCGTGATCGCCCAGCCAACGTTGAGTGATCGCAATTGGTCAGCCCGGCCAAACGGCTTACCGGAAAGGAAAACCGCAGCGATGGGTAATGATTCGGTTTCGAGTTTCGCCAGGAAGTCCGCCAGTATTTCGATTTTTTTCAGCTTGCCGGTCGAGGCCGCGATCGCATCCCCAAGCTCCGCAAACTGCATGAACCCGCTTTTCTCACCACGTGAGGACGGCTCAGCCGCGTCAACCGGCCTTGCTTCCTTTCCGGAAGCATTTGGGGACGCCCCAAACAGCTCCAACTGATTTTCTCCCGTCAACGACCACGCTTCCCAACCTCGCGATCGCAGATCCGCCGAAAACTCATCGGCATAGCCATGGAGAGTGAGGATCCGCTTCGGTTGAACCATTTCGACGTAACGAAGCAGATCATCATAGTCGGCATGATCGCTGAGTGGGAAAACGCGGTCGACCTGATAGCGAAACTTTGCACTCGGATCGATTCCCCAACCGCTGATCATGGCCGTAGCCCGATTTTTCACCTTCCTCAGTTGTTGTGATCGAATCGCATTGGGAGGAGCGATGACCACCTGGCCTTCGAAACGGGACCCTGCTTCGAGCATCTGATACGGAGGCAAATTGTAGCCCAGTTCGCCGTACATTTTCGTCATCTTGACGGCGGCGCCATGAAGCAAGAACTGCAGCTCCGGCCCCAGTTGCCCCAACGCGATCAGCACTTCCTGAGCCTTGCCCAAGGAGTAGGCACCCAGCATCGGCGTCACTCCGTCCTCAAGCGCTTCCCGAACAAATCGGAGCAAATCATCCAGCACTTCATCGTTGGGAGGCAGGCGGTATTTCGGGATGCCGTAAGTCGTCTCCATGATCAACGTATCCGCGGTTCTCGCCTCGGTCGCCTCCGACGCAAATCCATGCCGCAATTTAAAATCTCCGGTGTAGAGCAGTGACGCTCCATCATCACGCTCCAGGCGGATTTGGGAAGATCCAAGAATATGCCCCGCGGGAAAAAGTTCGACCCTGTGCTTCTTGAACTCAAATGGCACTCCGAAATCGTGGCCGACAAGATGGCCACGTTTTCCAAAGCGTTTCTCCACAAACCGCTTGGTCGTCGACGAGCAAATCGCCGTTTGATGAGGCGCAACATGATCTGCGTGAGCATGGAAACGAATGCCTCTGCCTTCCGGTCGTGCGGATCCAGCCACAAGTCGATTTCGGACAACAACGCCCCTCGGCGAAATTCGACCGCAATCGGCTTTTCCCTCATTTTGCTGCGGCTGATGATTGATTGGGAAAAAGCCAAGGCTTCAACAGCCTGGTGACTTGAGGCATGACGACGTAAGTCAGCAAGACAACCTGGAAAACGATGATCAGCAACGGTCGTAGCAGGACGGGAATTGGCTCCAACATTGGCAGAACCCAAAGATTCACCGGTATCGACATCAGGTAGAGAACTGCTGTCAAAACAATGATCATCTTGTGGGGGGCAGCGGGTTGGCTCGCCTCCATCTCCGGAAAATCGAACCAAAATTCGAGCCCCGTGGTGTGGCGCGTCTTCTCTTCACCTTCGACCAGTCCTTCCAACTGATCTCGCCACTGCTTACGAAGAGCCGACTGCTCCCAGGCCTTGCCATGGCAAAAATTGTCGAATCGATAGATCACCACATATTCTTGATCGGTTGCCGGACTGGGGCGCAACACATTCGTGCCTTGATAGCCCTCAAATGTCGATGAGGCTTCGATAATGCCGGAGAGCCAGCGCTCATACTCGCCTTCAAGCCCCGGCTTGATCTTGCGAGAAATACTGACCGTGACCGGTCCCGCTCCGTTTGGCTCGCAGACTTTCGCCGATGTCAGAGTCGTGTTTTTCATGAATCAGTTCAGGTTCGATGGATTCGTTTGGTCGCTCTGGAAAACATTTCCTTTACGAGCGACGTTCCAGCAAATCCCTGCTTGTCAGGTTTCTCAGTATCCTGCTAGACGCCCGATGCTGATCACGTTACAGGATCTGCTGAATGCTCAAGTGACCAAAATCGTCACTTGGCCATGCCAAAACTTACTGCGAACCTTCCTGGCATGAATCTAAACTTTACGTAGATTCTCGAAATTCTAAACATTTTGGACTTGCCTTTCATAGGCGTTTCTACCCCAATTCGCTAGTCAACTCTCCCCTACTCTAACGGCGCGAAATCGTCACTCTCGCATGGTATCCATTACCCTCACCAATATCACCAAAAGATTTGGAGAAGTCATTGCGCTCGATAATCTTGATCTGCGGATTGAGAAGGGTGAACTCTTCTTCCTCCTCGGCCCGAGCGGATGTGGCAAAACGACTCTTTTGAGGTCAATCGCCGGATTCTACACCCCTGACGAAGGGTCGCTCTATTTCGATGATCAGGACGTCACGACGCTTCCTCCGCACAAACGCAAAACCGCGATGGTCTTCCAGAGCTATGCGCTTTGGCCTCACATGACGGTCGGTCAAAACGTCGCTTACGGCCTTCAGCAGAAGAAATTGCCCCGGGGCATCATCGAAGAGCGCGTCAAGAAGGCGCTCCGAACCGTCAAGATGGAAGATTTTGCCGCCCGGCGAATCAACCAACTCTCCGGAGGACAACAACAGCGGGTCGCGCTGGCGAGAGCCTTGATCGTTGAGCCCGATTGCCTGCTGCTCGACGAGCCGCTCTCGAACCTCGACGCCAAATTGCGGGTCGAGATGAGAACGGAGATTCGCCGCATTTGCAAGGAGAGCGGCGTCACCTCCGTGTATGTCACTCACGATCAGAAAGAGGCGCTGAGCATTGCCGACCGGATGGCCATTCTCGAAAACGGCGACTTTGCCCAGATTGGAACTCCCCAGGAAGTGTACCGCGATCCGGTCTCGCGCGCGGTGGCCAGCTTCATCGGAGAAGCCAATTTCATTCAAGGTCGACTGGTTGAACAACTGAACCGGCAGGGCTTCTGGACCGTTGAAACCAAAATCGGCAACATCCAGGGACGCATCTCGCACAAGCGCTGGAAGCCCAAATACAATGACCGCGTCACGCTCTCGATTCGCCCTGAAAGTCTGACCCTCACCAAGCAACCACCGAGCGGAAACTTCATCAAAGGGCATATTACGGGCCGAACTTATCTCGGAGAAATGGCCCAATATCAATTGAGCGCGGAGGGTCTCACTCAACCAATTCACGTCAGTGAAATGAATCCGCGCCAGTTGGAAGGTCCGTCGGACAAAGTTTTTTATGCCGTAGTCTATCCCGAAGATGTCGTCCTCCTCCAGCGCTAAGCCCCGCCCCAGGGTTGCGAGCTTTTTGGCTCAATCAGGTTGGATTCGATCCGTTATCGTCTCTGCGGCGATGTTCGTGGTCGTCGCCATTCCATTCTGGATGCGCCCGGATGAAGCGGAGCAAACGCAGGCGAGCGAGAAGGTTTTGGTGATTGTCAGCCCGCACAATGACACCATTCGCGGTGAATTTGCTTCCGCGTTCGGCGACTACCTTGAAGCAAAGACCGGGGAACGCGTGCGAATCGATTGGAGAGACCTCGGTGGCACGTCAGATATTTCCAAGTTTATTGATGGCTCCTATCGGGCTGCGTTTGAGAATCACTGGCGGAACAAGCTGAAGCGCAAGTGGAAGACGAAAGGCTCTGGTCCCGGCGATGTAGCCGTCAGCAAATCGACTCCAGATGGCACGGCGGGAGACGACACCGAATTCGAGAAGGCCCGCCGGGAGTTCCTCAAATCAGAAGTCGGAATCGGAATCGACCTTTTCTTTGGTGGAGGTCCCTATTATTTCAAGCGGCACGCATCGCGAGGGCACCTTGTCGATAGCGGTATTTTCGATCAAGAGCCATCTTGGTTCACCGACGACGTCATCCCCTACACAACAAGCGGCGAAATCATGTATGACAAGGAGCGTCGCTGGGTCGGAAACTGCCTGTCCAGCTTTGGAATCCTGTATAACACGGATTTCCTCCAACGGATTGAAGCGGAAGTACCGGATCAATGGAGCGACCTTGGCGATCCCAAGTTCTTTGGTGCAGTAGCCCTGGCTGATCCGACAAAAAGCGGGTCAGCCAACACCGCCTTCGAAATGTTGCTTCAGCAACAACTCGCGAAAGCCGTCTCGTCCATCGATCCGTCAAAAGTTGCGGATCAGGAGAAAGCGACTTTTGATGCGCTCGACTCCGGTTGGACGGAAGGGCTCAACCTGATTCAACGCATCGCCGCCAACGCCCGGTATTTCACCGATCAATCAACCAAGATTCCCTATGACGTCAGCCAGGGAAATGCGGCGGCAGGTATGACCATCGACTTCTACGGCCGCACCTCCAACGAGCGTCTCAGGAAAGATGATGGAAGCTCGAGAGCTGTGTTTGTCGCCCCGATCGGCGGCACATCGATTGGAGCGGACCCCATCGGCATGTTTCGTGGGGCGCCCCACCCTGACCTGGCTCTTGAGTTCATCCACTTTGTTTTGTCGCCCGCAGGGCAACGACTGTGGCATTACCGAATCGACGCTCCGGGCGGCCCCAAAGTTCATGCCTTGCGCCGTTTGCCAATTCGAAAGGATGCCTACACCGAAGATGAATTGAAATACTCCAGCGATCCCGAGGTTATGCCTTACGAGCGCGCCAAGCAGTTCTACTATGAGGCAGATTGGACCGCTCCCCATTTCAACATCATCAAGTTCATCATTCAGGTAATGTGTCTTGAAACCCACGAAGAGTTACAGGAGGCGTGGAACGTCCTTGTCGAAACCGGCTTCCCGCCCCGGGCGACCAAGATCTTCTATGACGTCAGCCAGGTTGGTTATACCAATGTCACAGGCGATCTCAGTCAGCGTATGAGTTCCAGTGATCCCCTGACGATTCAAAAACTACGAAGAGATCTGCGCGAGGGCTTTCGCCAGAACTATGAGGACGCAGCTGAGATTGCAAGGAGGGAACTATGAACCAAGTCTTGCGCCAGATTCGCCAGATCAACATTTCCCTTCTCGCTTACGCGGGAATGCTCGTGTTCTTCGCGTTGTTCTTTGTCTACCCAATTGCTACAACCCTGAAGGAAGCCTTCATCGTCGATGGTGAGTTCACCTTCAGTTATGTCAGAGATGTCCTTCAGGATAAATATTACCTGGAAGGATTGCTCAATGCGACAATTGTCGCCATTTTCAGCACACTCGGGTCGATCCTCATTGCATTACCTCTGGCTGTCATTGCAGATCGATACAATTTCCCATTCAAGTCGATCCTCCTTCCACTCCTCTTGGTTCCTCTCGTCTTGCCTCCCTTTGTCGGCGCGATTGGCGTGAAACAGATTCTCGGGCAAAGTGGTTCTCTGAATATCTTTTTGAGTTGGTTCGGTCTCGTCGATCCAGACAATCCGGTGGATTGGTTGGGAAGGCACCGTTTTCTGGGAATGATTCTGATGAATGCCCTTCATCTTTATCCGATCGTTTATCTCAATGTCAGCTCCGCTCTGGCCAACCTTGATCCCGCGTTGGAAGAAGCCAGCGAGAATTTGGGGAGTTCTCCAATTCATCGTTTTTTCTACATCACTCTTCCCTTAACACTACCAGGGTTGTTCGCGGGAAGCACGATCGCCTTTATCTGGGCGTTCACGGAGTTGGGAGTCCCGTTGATTTTCGACTTCACTCGCATCACTTCCGTCCAGATCTTCGACGGGATCAAAGACCTGGGAGCCAGCCCCTTCCCCTATGCGTTGGTCGCCGTCGTACTGTTCATCACTTCCGTTATCTTCTTGACCGGCAAGAAACTGATGGGGAATCAGGACCTATCCTCCTCGGGCAGAGCCTCTGTAGGGCGCCATAGCCATGAAATCGAAAACTGGAGCCGCTGGCTTGTCTTTGCGTTTTTTCTGGGTGTGGTCCTCGCGGCAACGGTTCCCCATTTCGGAGTTTTGTTGGTTTCAACCTCAACAGACTGGTATGCCTCCATTCTCCCCCAGAATTTCACGCTCCAACACTACGAAGAAGCCTTGGGCCATGTCATCACGGTCCCTTCGATTGGAAACAGTCTCAAATACGCCGGGTTGGCGACGATTCTCAATCTCATCATTGGCATATCCATCGCCTATGTCGTGGTCCGAACGAAGATGGTTGGTCGCCAGTTCCTGGATGCCCTTTCAATGCTGCCACTCGCCGTTCCGGGATTGGTGCTCGCGTTCGGATATTTGGCGATGACTCGTGAGGGCAAGCCGTTTCACTTTTTGGTCAATGTCTTTGATCCCGGCAATCCCTTCTTGTTGCTGGTCATCGCCTACGCAGTTCGCAGGCTACCCTACATTGTGCGATCTGCGGTCGCCGGATTCCAACAGACCAGCAGGAGCCTTGAGGAGGCAAGCGCAAGCCTCGGGGCCGGGCCTCTAACAACGATGCGAAGAATTACGGTCCCACTCATCGCTGCAAATCTCATTGCCGGCGCGATTCTGGCCTTTGCCTTCTCAATGCTGGAAGTCTCCGACTCGCTGATCCTGGCGCAAAAACAGGCGCATTTCCCGATTACAACGGCGATCTATTCGCTCTTTGGATCATTGGGCAACGGGCCTTTTATCGCTTCAGCACTCGGCGTTTGGGCAATGGCCTTCCTAACGGTCGCGATCGTTGGTGCGGGATTCCTGCTTGGGAAAAAGATGGGAGCCCTTTTCCGAGCCTGATTATTCTCGTTCAAAGGTCGCGATCTCGCTTTGGGTTCCGTCTTTGAACGACAGCTGAACCGTTACGAATTTGGTAGCGTCAGGAACCGTGGTATAAATCGTCACATCGCTCGAAATATCGGCCATTCCCGGTTTCTCGTAGGCAGGAAAATCGAAGCTCTGATCCGGTGTCTCCTTGTCCACCCCGTAGCGAATGCCAGTCAACACTCCCCGATGAGTTAACAGATGGCTGAAATACAGCAGAGTCTTGTCATCCCAATCGCGGAACGAAACCCAGCCCTGACGAGTCAGTCGTAGCGTCTGTTTACTCTGCTCCATGGTAGCCATGACCGGATCAAACCCCACTTGATATGGGCCCATTTCAACTCCTGAAGCGTTTACATACTTGATCGAAAACTCCGACTTCTCTGCACTATTTGGTAAGGAGATCGTCATATTGGGTTGAAACTTCCCCGTGGAATAACTTCTGGCCTGAGACATTCCCGTTGATTGGAATTCGGTTTCTCCGGGTTTCTTCCAAAAGATCTCCAAAGTCGGCTCAACGATTTGGATATTCCCCATCCACCCGGAATTGGTGTGCATCCATGTCATGACAACAGGATCCTCCATCTGAATGGCGGAAGACTCCAATGCCTTGAGTCGTGCCTCTGCATCTGCCCGCCAGTTCGATACCATCTCCTTATCAACGAACAGTTTGGCGAGTTGACCTTTCGCATCCAATTCTTGAAACTGTTCCAGCAACGCCTTCTCCCGCCGCTTGTCTTCCAAACTCTGATTTCCTACCCGATCGCGAGAGAACTCCAAACTCATCAAATAGTAGGCGGGTGCATAGTCCGGATTTTCATTCAGGAATGCCTCCAGATCCTGAATCCGCTTCTCCCGGTCCCACAACAAAATCGCCGCGACTTTGGGACCCGTCGTCGTTGATCGATTTGCGATATATTGATAGCTCTCGCGGGCACCGGCTCGGCCCTCCTGGACTTTGAGAAAATCCTGGAAACGCAAATGCGGGTCCAGAAACTCCAGGTTGAAATTAAAATAGGCCAAATAGGCTCGACGCGCGTTGCCGTAATCTCCCTTCAACTCATAGAGCCTGGCATTGTGGTAGTACTGCTCCGGCGTCTTCGGATCCGAAATCACCCCTCCTTGATTGGCGAGTTCGGAAAACGCCGAGCTGATGTTTTCGACACTTTTGAGGACCTGATCAGTCTTGTCTTCGATTCGGACCGTCGTCTCCTTGATCTCCGCCACGTCCTGCTGAATTAATCCCAGAGTCTCCTGTAGTGAAGCAATCGCGGGGACATTCGCGGCAACAACTCCCCGTTCCTCGCCTTCGCCCGCGGCCTGAAGAGCGACCATCGCTCCCGAAAACAATCCCATGAACAGGGCAAACACCGTCATCGGCAGCGCCCAGTTTCTCGCCGCCCGCGCGACGGCGGCCACCAATCCCAGAACGACCAGAGCGACTCCTGACGCCACCAACAAGTAGCTCGCAATCGGAGCCAGAGGTTGAAGAACATCGGAAATGAAACCAGCGACAAAGCTGATCGTGCCACCGGCTGCTGCGGTCTTTTCAAAGGATTGCCTGAGCTGCCCGGACAATTGCGGCGACTCCGGTGATGGATCGGGTTCGTTCATGATGATCAGACGTCTTGAGATTACGTCTGAGACGATAACCGTTCCCGAATCGAAGTGTCAAAACACGAAAAACAAACAATTCCGGCCAGGAACTATCCGTTTGTAATCGAATCCTTGAGAATCTCCGCCCAATCGGATTGCGAAAGATCCTTGTTCAGTTTCACAAAAATTTCGAACTGCGACCAAACCGGCTTGGTGAAATAAACCAAAGGCTTGGGTCCCAACTTCTCTTCATCATAGCGCACCGTATCCGTCGGAGCCGATTGAGGGACAATACAAGGATGCGAGGAATCAAACAGCTGAGTCCTCGGGACGACGGTATACTCGGTGAATCCCAGATCTGCAAAGACGCGCTCAAAATCGGCAACCGTCATCAAATTCGTATGCCCATTCCAGTCCGACCAATCGATTTTCAGGCCAAACTGCGCCAGGTAATCAGTGTCTTCGAAGCTGGGGTGGCGGATGAAGATGAAGTCACTAGCCATTCGTTTGGCGACCTCCAACATCTTGACCGCATCCTCCTCCGTCGGAAGGTGCTCGAGGAAGTCCAACATCGAGGCAAACTGAATGCAGGAATCCGGAAAATCGAGCTCGAGCACATTCTGGCCGACGATCGGAAAGCCCGCTTCCTTACAGGCTTCGATTTTCACGGGTTTCTTATCAAACCCAAGCCCTTTTCCACGTTTGAACCGGTTTTGACAGAAATCGATCGAACCTCCCGAGCCACAACCGAAGTCGGCAAAGGCAAACTCTCCATTCCTTAACGCGGCTAGTAACTCGGCTTCTTTGGGATCCATGATTCGCAACCAGATACTCGCTCTTGAACTAGTCAAGTTTCAGTTTCTGCCAGTGGCATCTGAAACGATTTTTCTTCAAAAGATTGTCGGCAGCCCGCACTTTTTCAGATAGGACTCTTGGATGATCTCCAGCCTAAAACCTCTCCTAGCCGGTCTCTGTATTCTTGCCATCCTTTCCGTTTGGTCCCAAGCTGAGGTTCGGGAATTCACCAGTTCCAGCGGGCAGAAAATCGTCGCGACGGTCTTGGAAGTGAAAGACGGGAAAGTGACCATCCAACGAAAGGATGGGCGAACGTTCACCGCCGCAATTTCCTTGTTCTCACCTGCAGACCAGGAATTCTTCAATCAATGGAAGCCGGCCGGAACCTCTGCCGGCTCCAGCAGTGATTGGTATCAGTGGAGAGGCCCCAACCGAAACGCGATTTCCGATGAATCCGGGCTCATGAGCGCGTGGGAGGATTCCGGCCCCTCGCTTTTGTGGAGAAACCGGGGATTGGGTTCCGGGATGTCGAGCCTGGTGATTTCAGGCGATCACTTTTTCACGATGGGCCAGATTGATGGCAAGACGATGATACTGTGTCGCAAGCTGGAAGATGGATCGGAAGTCTGGTCGACGCCCATCGGAACGGGCGAGCCAAACTGCACTCCGACGGTTGATCCGGAATCGGGTCTTGTCTTCGGCCTCAGCAAAAAGGGCGAACTTGCCTGCCTCAACACGGAAGATGGCTCGCTGGTTTGGTCCACAGACTTTCAACGCGACTTTGGTGGGCAGATGATGTCGGGATGGGGCTACAGCGAATCGCCCCTGGTCGATGGGGATCGCTTGATTTGCTCGCCCGGAGGAGACGAGGCGTTGCTTGCCGCGCTGGACAAGAGAACGGGAGAGACCATCTGGAAAACGCGAGCTCCCGACGGAGATCTTGGCCCGGCAGGAAAAGCGGGCGCGGGATATGGTTCGATCGTGATTTCGAATGGGGCAGGTATCAAGCACTACGTCCAGTTGGTTGGTCGCGGCTTGGTTGGCGTCTCCGCGGAGGACGGTCGCTTGCTCTGGAACTACAATCGCATCGCCAATGGCACGGCAAACGTGCCAACGCCCATTGTATCAGGTGACCTGGTGTTCGGCTCAACGGGTTACAATGATGGAGGAAGCGCGCTTCTGGAGCTTCGCAAGCGCGGGAATTCCGGCGTCTCTGCCAACGAGAGATACTACAAGAGCAACCGCGAGCTGCAAAATCACCATGGTGGAATGATCCTGCTTGGCGAGCACCTCTATCTGGGTCACGGGCACAACAACGGCTTTCCTGCCTGTATCGAACTCGAGAGCGGAGAAGCGCTTTGGGAGATTGACCGGGGTCCGGGATCCGGTTCCGCCGCAATCGTCTACGCCGATGGCCATCTCTACTTCCGCTACCAAGACCACACCATGGCACTCTTTGAAGCCAATCCCAACGAACTGAAATTGAAGGGGACCTTCAAGATCGCATCTTCCAACAAGGAGAGCTGGCCGCATCCCGTGATTCAGGACGGCAAACTTTACCTTCGCGATCAGGATGAGATTCTGTGCTACGACATCAAGGGATAAGCACCAGGATCCAGGCTAATGGTCGAGCAGCTTGTGAAAGATTTTTTCCAAGAGATCCGCCTGACTCTCCGACAATTCGGTCGCATCCCACTTGGCCGCATCCGCGTTCACCGGTGTCAGCGTCGTCTCCACAGCTACGTTGGGATCGATCTCTTCCAGTAGACGTTGCGTGAGATCTTCGCGCCAATCATCAAGCGTTCCAGTAAGCCGAATCTGCGCCCAACTCCAGCCCGCAGCGGGATAACTGAACCCGCCCGGCTTTCCTCCCGGAAATCGACCGACCACGGGAGCAGGGAGCGCCAAGTCAACGACTCCAGCCAACTCGCTCCCCACAATCGATACTCGCCCCTGCATTCGCACCAATTCCGTCTCTTCGAAGACGATTTGATTCAATCGCACCAAGCCTGGCGTCCATTCGATTTCCCCATTGGCCCAATCCGACTCGAGATTGGCCAGACGCCCGTCACCGGTCTGGCTGGAAATGAGCTTAAACATGCGCCAGTCGCTCATCTCAAGTCCCGTGAGCTGAAATCCCCCCAGGAAGCGAAATCGGTGAAGCTCCGGAAACCGCGCCACAAATTTGCCCTTCGCATCAATTGCGACCTGTTTCACCGGATTGGTCGTCGTTTTGATTCCTGACTGAAGTCCAAGTTTGATTCCGCGTGCTTCCACTTCAGCCGTCAACTCGTGACTTGCTCCATCGGTTGCAACGGGCCGAATCAGAATCTCCGAGCCATCTTTCCGGGAAACTTTTCCGTTCTCAAGTTTCCATCCCACCTCACTAACAGCCCCCACCAATTCGTCGAGATGCCATGGCTCGCCGCCACCCAACTTCAGTTCCCCATTCTGAATCTCCCAATTCAAGACCCCGTCGGAAAAACTCCCCTTTGCTTTGGTATCGACTGAAAAACTGGGAGCCCTGTTCCCATACGATGGCCCCTCCACCATGAGATTTGCGGCCCGAATCGAGGGAATGGAAATCGTGAACGGGATCACTCTCGATTCCGCGATATTCTGCAATACATCGGGGCTGAAATAGGATGCAGCCGCCTCTTCCCGCGCCTGCCGTGGCGCATTGCCCAGCCAAACATTCAAATTCCTGACCTGGCTGCTTCTGAGTTTCCAGGTGGGGCTCAGCAACGAGCGTAAATCGAGTTCCAACGCCAGATTTTCCAGATGAACGGCCCATTTTCCTGCTTTGGAAGCAATCCAGACGTCAGACGTGTTCAGAAAAACCAAGCTGTGAGAATTGAGCGGCGAAATATAAACATCAGCCTCCAATTGCTCGCTCAACTGCCGCGTAATCGCCGCCCTGAATTCCGGGCTTTCACACTTCCGTGCCGAGAAAATCAAAGCGCCGGTGCACGTGACCAGGAGCAAAAGGAACAGCACAACGCCAGTCCAGATCAAACCTGTCTTTCGAGGCTTCTCCCCAGCCGAAATTTCGCGGCCTCTGAGCGGCGTTTCTCGCATCGTCAAAAGATAGACGTAAAAAGATGCTGATGCGATGAATGTTCCTTACAAAGATGCCTGGATCGCCTCTTTGATCGGGGTCCCGGAAGGATCTACAACGCTAACCGTGACAAAGAAAATCACCGCTTGTCTCTCATTCTCTTCAATATTGGATGAGAACAATTTTCCAAGAACCGGCACATCTCCCAAAATCGGAACACGATCCTGAATCATCGCGCGGCGCTCTTGCCGCAATCCACCAATCGCAATGGTGTGTCCGTCATAAACTTCGACCGACGTTGTGTTCCGAAGCGTCCGGAAAATAGGCATCAGAATTTCATTGGTCGTTGCAACGGTCGTTTCTCCACCAATGCCGACCTGTTGATAGGGAGATCCATAATTGATGAACCCTTGAAACTCAATGACCTCCGGATTGAGCGTCACCGAAATCGTCTCTCCGTCAGGCCCAATCGCCCCCTCCACCTCAACAATGGAACCCAATTCACGCATCTCGAACGCGGTGGGAGTCGCCGGAGTAACCGGAACAGGGGATTGACCCGATCCGCCGATACCACCAATCGAGACCGAAGCAAAGACATCGTCAGGAATCTCAGGAGGATCATATTCGGTGGGGTAGATGAATTCCCTGACCGCCTTGGCCGATGCAATTTGTCCGGCTCGGGTTAACACGGACATATTGGACGCAATATCGACTCCCCTTGCCTGATTGAGACTCCGTAGGACGACCTGAAATTGAGGATCCGTAAAGACACCGGCCAAAGCAAGTGTTCCCGGCGCTTTCCCCGTGGAAGAGGCGTTACTCGCGGTCGATCCATTTGCCAAAAGATTGTCCAGCGTATTGGGGAGCGCCCCTCCGCTTCGGTTGCCGGCGGTAAGGGGATTCTCACCAACCGGAGTCGTTGCCCCGGGGGCGCTAAAGGGGAAATCGTTCGAAGTCGTGCCTCCCGAGGATGCGTTCCCCTCCGTTCCTCCTCCGGCAAAGACGCGGTTGGAGTCACCAACGTTGAATTGCCCCAACAACCAATCGAACCCAATCTCGGCCAATCGTGTCTCTGTCACCTCCAAAACCTTGACATCGAATTTCAAAAGCTGGGCAACGTTTCCGTAAGAGGCATCAATCAACGTCTCGATGAGATCGAGTTGAGTGAGGGTGTTGCGAACCAGCAGCGTACTCGTTTCCGGGAAAAACGTGGCAGTTCCGCCTTCAGCGAACTGAATACCGTTGTTGGTGAGAAACTCCTTGGCCGTTAATTTGGGTTGCAAGGCGCCGCCCCCTCCTCCGCCACCACCCAGATCAGCAAAGGGATCGGCATTACCACCAAATGGATCATCCCCACCACCAAGCGCGCCACCTGAAATAAAATCAGGAGGAACCCGATAGCGTTTTGTAATCAGCTGCTCGTCATCTGGCGCGGTCAGCGGAACGACCGTGATCGCATACTGATCCACGCGATATTTCATCCGCGCCAACTGGGTTGTGTAGTCGAGAACCGTTCCCAACGGCACATCCTTCAACCGCAAGGTTATTGGAGCGTTACTCGCGTTACCCTGAGCATTCGATAAGATGATATCAACCCCTGCGCCGGTTGGGTCGATCTGCTTGCTGCGCTGGGACAAGAAGAAGAGGGCGTCGCGAAGTGGCGTCCCAACAAACTCCACATCGGGAAGCACAATCGAAGTCAGCTTTGACCGAATTGAATTCGCCTCAGTCGGATTGAGTTCCCGGAACGACGTATCAGCAAGAGCACTCAACCCCATTCGCGGAACGGGATTCTCCCACATGGCGCTGACGTCCGTCAGCATCGTCGCACGGGTTGAATCATAGGCCGCCTGATTGTAGGCGTTGATCAACTTGTCCACGTTTTCCATCCCTCGCCGCGCCGCCTTGTTGTAGGGGTCGTAGTTCAAAATCTCGGCGTAGTGCATCGTCGCCTCATCATAGCGGCCCAGTTGGGCTGCGGAATCTGCCAAAATGAACAACTCCTGAACCCTCTCAACCCGCTCCAGGTTCTTGGGACTTTGCGCGGGTTCATAAACTCCACTTCCCTTCAAATCCTCAAAGAGGAGCGCGGTTTTGCGATCGATCGCACTGGGCGGAACCATGCTCCGTTGAGCGTCCCGATAAAATTCCTGAACAAGGTCGTGGGCTTCATTCATTCGCCCCTGTCTCGCCATTTCGTCCGCGTATTGTCGAAGAGCTTCCTGATACTTACTGAAGGCGAGCATCCGAATTTGCCGGCCGGCGGCATGAACCGGAGCCTCTTGGAATGCCCGGCGATAGGTCTCATAGGCACCAGCACGATCCTCATCAGCCAGTCTGCGATCTCCTTCCAACATCAGGCGTTGAACGTTGGAAAGATCTTCCTGACGACGAATGGACGCTTTGCGCGCCGCTTCGGTCACCGGACTTACCTCCTGGCCGGCCACGGGCCACGCCATTGCGGTAAGTAGGGCGATTACGAAAAGCGATCGCAGTTGAGAACGAGGTTCCATTAAGAATTTTAAAAACTTAACAACGATAAGACGTGAGCAAGTTGGGAATAAAACGGATATTTGTTCGGGTTGGCGAGTTTGGCGCAAATCGTCTCCCTTGTAACGCAAAATTTTACCCGGCCCGATAAAATTTAAAAATCCGTGCCCGATCCCCCGACGAGATCCTAATTCTCTCCCTCGATCAATCCGTCGATAAACCCGGAATAGCGCAGAATTCCCGCCGCAACCGACTTCAACAGATGAACGGGATCGACCTCTTCGCCCCATTCAACGTGAACGGCAGCCCCGGTTGAACTCTGAAATGGGTGGGATGGCATTTGGTGAATCCCGGCATCAATCGCATTTCCATTCTTTGCTCCCGGCCCAAATGCCAATCCACTCTGAATCAGGGTCGCCAAAGCGAGACTTTCGGCCGCGAACCGGTTCCCCGGATAAACGTGACGGACTTCCTCCGCAGAGTTGGCCATCATCGCGCGTTCCGGTGATCCCGGAGCCGCGAGGACGGAGCAGCGATACTCATAATGCGAAAGTTTGCCGTTGCCCTGGAAGCGAAGCCACAGAATACCCGCGCCCGAATTGGCCTCCGCTGAAATCACTCCCGAGTTGGTCGGAACAAGTTCCACAGTTACCCCGAAACCGGCAAGCGCGTGTTGAAGCTCGAGAGTAATGTCATTGGCATCAGGCCGGGTTGACCATTTGTCTTCAACCGCCTCAACGTAAACGGTTTTGATGGGCTGAGGCTTAATGTGCTCCGTAGGACGCAAAATCAAATCCAACAGGTTTGCCACATCAAACGCAGAGATGTGCGGTCGTTTTTCGATCATGGTCGGCGCATAGCTCAGCGCGTAAGTGAGACCATTGATGTGGAGCATTTTATCGTCCACCTCCCCCTTGATTACCGCCCCTGATCCCCGTAGTTCAAACGTCGATTCCAGGGTTTTGGCCGTTTTAAACCCGTAGCTTTTCTGGATGCTTTCCAGCGATAAGTAAGGCCGTCCGCGATAGGTCGCGACCTCCCAATCATCAGCCCGAACGACCGATATTGTGGTGAGTCCGATCAGGAACAACGGAATGAGTCTTGAGCAAGCTTGACGCGCCAAATTGGAGGCAATGCGCATGGGGTTAGGATCGCTGATTCTGGAAAAAGGCACAATCTGAATCTCCCTCGGTCCTCAAAATGAGCGAAACCGTCACTCCAAGAAGGCAGCCAAGTCTGCTTTGAACTTCGCCAGAGCTTCCAGATTCGTGTACATCATGTGACCCCCGTCGTAGTAAAAGGTTTCAATGTTTTCACGCAGACTGGGATCAATGGAAAGGTGATTCAGCGAATACTCAATCGCTGCCGGAGGGGTTGCCAGATCGTAATATCCGGCTGCGACAAAGACCTTGAGGTGCGGATTCTTCGTCATCGCATCCGTCAACCGGCTCCCGACATTCACATAGCGATTCGTAAACGGCTTGTAATCCCAGGGATGAACTGAGCCGGTCAAAAACTCATAAACCGCTTCGCTCTTGAACCCGATTTCATCGCGCAAATAGTGATTCATGGCACTCGAGAAGGGCCCCATGACCGCCGCACCCGAGGCGTCGTAGTCCGGATAATTTCCGGCCTTGTCAGGATCAATCCCGATCACCCGAGCGTCGAATCGACCGACGGACTTCCCTTGTTCCCGCAACAGCAACTTCCGAAAGTAAAAGGCATCGGGCCGAAGATCGGCTCTTTCGATTTCAGCGGCGTCCAAACCCGTGAACTCAACCAATTTATCGACGATCGCCGTTCGGGTTTCGCTGTCGAGGGTATTTCCCTTCAACAAGGCATCGGCGTAATCGCCAAAGGCAAACTGATGAGCGGCTTCGTAAGCCTCCTTCGGGGAGGTCGCGTTGTTCTCGTCGTGATAGGAGGCCGTAGCCGCATAACTCGGCAGGAAGAAGAGGTAAGGCAGGTCGTTCCCCTGATGAAAAAGGATCGTCGAAAAATCCAGCAATGCTGAAACGAGAACAATTCCGTTCAAATACATCCCATATCGTCCCTGCAGATGCTCAGACAATCCGGCGGCACGGATTCCGCCGTAACTTTCCCCAATCAGGAACTTGGGAGAATCCCAGCGCCCATGCTCGGAGCAATACTGGTGAATGAAGGCTCCGACGGACTCAATATCCCCTTCCAAACCATGAAAACTGCCTTTCTTCTCCTCTTCCTCCGCTCGGCTGAACCCCGTGCTGACGGGATCGATAAACACGAGATCGACCACATCCAGAATCGAAAACTCGTTATCGACGACTCCATACGGAGGCGCCGGCAATGTCGTTCCGGTCCCAGCTTCATCCAGCTTGACCCGACGAGGTCCGAGCCCGCCCAGATGAAGCCAAACGGAAGAGGAACCCGGTCCCCCATTGAAGCAGAAGGCGATCGGACGATCTTCCGCTTCGTCCCCAGGAACGACGGTGTAGGAGGTGTAGAAAATTTCCGCCCGGTCTGCTGCCGGATCTTTGGAGTCGGGCAAGGAAATGGAGGCAGCCGTAACCTCGTATTCGACGACGACGCCATCGATCGTCACCTGATTGGTCTTCGTGACCGGCTCGGGTTTGGTCCCTTTTCCCGGCGCTTCCTTTTCGGGTTTCGGGGAATCTTCGGCTTTGGATTCCTCCTCCGCGTAAGCGAAGGGGAAAGCGAAACAAGCAACGGCGAGGGTGGCGAAAAATCGATTCATTGGGGCTACGCCGAGGTAGCATGCCGCTCACTGCATTTCACCCGCTTTCCGCAACAAATCGACAAACTCACGGCGCTTTCCGCTCTCGTCATCGCCGAGCGCAGCTTCCGCAAGATTCGCCACCTCATCGAACGCAACTTCGCCAGTTTGAAGCTGCTCGCCAAGGGTCGCGATAGCTGCGGCAAATCGAAAATCGTCGCTGGCTTCGGAAAATTTCGCCCCACCGTCCACCAGTTCCGTCCTCAAGACGCGGGAACTGCCCCCCTTTGGCTCCTGATAAACCAGTTCAACGGTCAGCATTTCAGGATCGATTGGAAACAGCTTCCCGGGAGGCAAACTCGCCATCCGATTGCCATCCTTCGGAATCTGTGGACCCCCATTTTTGCTCTGGTCATCTTCCACAAGAACGATCTCGTAGAGGGCCGTCATGGTGTGTCCGGATTTGGTGAGCTGATCCAAAGCTGGTCCATCCGGTTCAGAAGCGGGTTTGAGATCTCCGATGAACCGGTAGCCGGAAACGCGAAGCGGATTAAAATCGACACCAATCGCGGGATTGAGCGCAACAGGACCGCCATCCGCTGAAACGGCTGATTTCACCCCAATCCGAACCAGGCGGTGCTGGGGCTGCCAAGGGCAGGCGGCAACTTCAAGATCCAGCCGAAAGCGCTGTGATCCGGACTCCGGAAGCGGGTAGTCATAATCAAACGCGTTGACCCACTGCTCAATGTGCACGTTTTCAGAATCAGGAAGACGCCCTTCCTTCAATTCGCGTTTCACCAAGTCAAAGCTCGTCACATCCACTTCCATCGGGAAGGAAGCAATTTTTCGATCGAGCGGATCAATGAACCGAAGACTCCGCAGGTGATCCGGAAGTGGATCGATGAAATGAGCCAACTGAACGCTCGGCACCGGAATCGAAACCGGAGTCGGGACCAATTTGCCCTTCGGCGAGATTTTGGGTTCCACGATTCCAGCCCGCGGCACCGCGACCGAATCGGTGTTCTTGGCGACGACCTTTGGTTGGTCTTGAGTCTGAATCGTAATGCGAAATTCGCCTATCGTCACTTCCTCCAGTTCTTCCTCAATGGGTTTCGGCGCAGCTGCCAATTGCTTTTCGGAGTTCCGGATTGAGACAAACACCACAGCAACACAAGCGGCGACACAGGCAGCCGCAACCATTCCTGCGCGAACAATGCTTCTCTGCCAAAACGTCGGCCGAATCACTTTCGGGGTAAAAGGGAGATCCCTCATCGCGGCTTCTTCCGCGGCAAATCCGACGCGCAAAGCGCCGACCGTCTCCAGAATTTCCGAAACCGCCTCACCGCCATCGGGAAGCTGTTCCAATTCCTGTTCGACATTGGCACGCTCATCTCCACTCAGCTCTTCGAGAGCGAAAGCAGTCAGGCGAGGATCGTTTCTATCGAGTTTCATCGTTCAATGGAGAGAAAGTTAGGATTCGGTCATCAATTCACGCAGCCTTTTGAGACCGTGATGGAGCAAATAACCCACGTTTCCGACCGTGAGCTTGGTTAGTTCGCTGATTTCCTTGTAGCTGAGGTCAGCCTGAAACTTGAGGCGAATGACTTCCCGCTGATTGGCGGGAAGGCGATCGAGGAACTCCAACGCTCGGCTATGGGAGTCCTGGCGTTCGACCAGCTTGGAGGGATTGGGTTGCGCATCGTCGCGGTAGGTTTCCAAAATCTCGGTATCGGTCACCGTCATTCGCTTGTTCTTGCGAAGAATATCCAGCGAGCGATTCCGACAAACGGTGAAGAGCCATGCCTTCAGGTTCTCGGGCTGATTCGATTTGAGCTCCCGATGCAGCTTGACGAAGGTTTCCTGAACCACATCGCGAGCCAGGTCCCAATCGGAGAGCAGGCTGTGGGCGTATCCCAAAAGCGGCTTCTCATACTCAGCCATGGCATCGCGCAACACGTCCGGGTTGGACGGCTGGGCATCTGCTGAGGGCTGAGGAAAGCTTTCCACCGCCAAATTGAGGGCTGACGTCGACATCGATCGCTCTTCGGGGGGAAAACGCATGAAACAGGGCCGTCTTAGAAAGTTTCTCGATCCTCGTTGATTGATACCCGATAGTCGAGCCTGCAATGACCGACTTACTCGTCAAACTCTACGATCTCCCCGCCGCGCCAGAGGTGGAAAACTGCGAAATCCGTCGTGCGCTGACGCCGGAAAGGGGTGTGGCAATGACTTGGGTGGAGGAGCATTTCACACCGGGTTGGGCGCAGGAGGTTGCGTCGGCGTTCGCCGGGCAACCCGTCCGATGCCTATTCGCGATCGAGAACGGCAATTTGTTGGGATTTTCCTGCTTCAATACAACGTTCCAGGGATTTTTTGGACCGGTCGGAGTCGCGGACTCTGCCCGCGGACGTGGAATTGGCACCGCGCTCACGATTCGGGCGCTCGAGGCGATGCGTGAGGAAGGCTTCGCCTACGGCATCATTGGCGCCACCAAAGCCGAGGACTACTACGAACGATTTTTGGGCGCCATCCGGATTCCCGATTCCTGGCCGGGCGCCTACCGCGGGATGCTCAATACGCGAGGTTAGCGCCCCACGATTACCGGCACCACCCAACGGACCGCCACGTTGCTACTCAGCGGCTCAAACAGGTTGTTGGGTCCGAGGGGATCGTCTTCGCCCCAATACAGATCGATCTGGCTTTGAAACAGACCGCCCCCGGTGTCCGCCGTCTCGAATTCGCTGCCTCCAAAGCAATTGTAAATCTGAGGATCGAGCACTTTCAGGGGAATCCCCTTTTTGAAAATCCGGCTGCTGCGATGAACCGCCGCTGATTTGCGATCAATCAACGTATTGTTGCGATTGCCCAGCGGGCGCGTTCCGTAGCCCCATCTCCCATCGTATTTCAGGTAGTTGCTTCCGCGACTCGTCGGCGTTTCCATCCGACCGAAACCTTCCATGATCGTGGCGCGAATGAAGGATTTCGGGAACTTCCGGCTTCCCAGACTGCTTCGGCCTTCCGGAGTGACATCAAATCCTCGTTCCGCAGTGAAACCCGATTCCCGCGGAGTGTAATACACCGTGCAAAAAAAATAGTAAACCGGCGGATGCTTGCCTTCGATCGCCAAATAATGCTGCTGAACGGTATTGAAGTGCTCGGAGAACGTTCGCGGCCCCACGGAAACCTCCGCATCGCTGCCGATCCTGGCAAACTCCTCCGGATCCTGAAACAGACCTTCGCGCGGCTCGGGAACGTGAAGAAGCGGGCTTGCGCTCGAAATCCCAACGAGCATCAGCGCAAAGATCGAAATGGTGAACAGCTGCATGGGGTCGAGTTTATCTGCATCTGTTGGGGATTCAAACCTTGAACCGCAGATCAGAAGCCGGTGGACCCGGGACCGGGTTCAAGATAGCTTCAACGATGGAACTGCTGGAGAAACTCCAATTCCTTCTCAACGAACTCAGCTCGAACCCCTTTTATCGCGATCGGCTTCCCCGATCGATTGAGGATTTGGAGGACTTTCGCCAAAAAGTGGGCTTTACCACGAAGAACGAGATCGTGCAGGATTGCCGAGATCATCCACCTTTTGGGTCGAATTTGACCTACCCGCTCGGGCAATACACCCGATTCTGCCAAAGTAGCGGGACGACGGCCGGCCCCCTTCCCTCCCTCGATACCCCCGAAAGCTGGGGCAGCCTGCTCGACGTCTGGGATCAGGTTTACGAGCATTCCGGCGTGACAACGGACCAATCCATCTTTTTCGCGTTTTCATTTGGCCCGTTCCTGGGTTTTTGGACGGCCTTTGATGCGGCGACGCGACGTGGAAATCTCTCCATTCCCGGTGGCGGGTTGAGCAGTGAGGCCCGAATCCAGACGATGGCGAGATATGGCGCGGACGTCCTCTGCTGCACGCCGACGTATGCGATTCGACTGGGAGAAGTGCTTTCCGAACAACCTCGCGAACTCCGCGATGCGATCCGGATCCGGCGAATTCTCGTGGCGGGCGAACCGGGAGGTTCCATCCCTGCCACTCGGGCAAAAATCGAGAAGCTCTGGCCTGGCGCCAAAGTCTGGGATCATCACGGCATGACCGAAGTTGGCCCGGTGAGCTACCAGGTCGCTGGCGCGATGGAAAGCCTCATGGTGCATGAAGACGCCTTCTTCGCGGAAGTGATTGATCCCGAAACGCAACGTGAAGTCGAGGACGGCCAGCAGGGCGAGCTGATCCTGACCACTCTCAACCGGATTGCGAAACCTCTCGTCCGCTATCGAACGGGTGATCTTGTCTGCAAGAGACGAATCAACGGTCAGCTCTGCCTCGAAGGCGGGATCCTGGGCCGGGTCGATGACATGACCATCGTCCGCGGAGTCAATATTTACCCTTCGGCAATCGAGAGAATTGTTCGCCAGTTTGATGACGCGGTCGAGTTTCAGGTGATCGAGACCGTCCGCGATTCGATGGCCGAGCTTCTTCTCGTGATTGAACCCGCTCCGGGAGCGGACGGACCTGTGCTCGCTGAAAAAATGGCAGGCGAACTCAACACCGCATTTTCGCTGCGAATTCCGGTCAAGCTGGCAAAGGAGGGTGAGCTTCCGCGCCATGAATTCAAGTCGAATCGGTGGATCAGATCCTAACAGTTTTCTGATTGAAAACTGCGGACGAAGATCGGACCTTTCGCGATGAAAATCAGCCCCGTTTTTCTCAGTATCGTTCTTGCTGTGTTGCTCAGTTCCTGCGCCGGCCCCAGGTTCCACAAACAGTGGGAAGCGGCTCTCAATGATCCATCAGAGCCAGGCTCCATTGCCGGCGCGTGGGAAGGAAGTTGGTTGAGCGAGAAAAACGGACATACCGGAAAGCTCAAGGCCATCGTCGATGAAACCGGCGAGAATACCTACAAATTCCTCTATTGGGCAACCTGGGGCCCCGGCATGAGGGGAACGTTTCAGATTGATTGTGAGGGAGAGGAAAAAGGCGGCGTCACAACCGTCCGAGGCAAAAAGAAGTTGGGACCGTTTGGCACCTATCAGCACGCTGCGGAAATCACGGAAACGGATTTCGACGCGACCTTCAGCTCTGAGAAGGAAAATCTGGGCACGTTTGAGCTGATTCGCCCCTGACCGGCAATCAGGAATCCAGATACTTCTGGAGATTCTCCTTCAACTGCCCGCGAGCCCGGAAAATCAGGCTTTTGACCGCGCTCAAGGACAATCCCAGCACTTCGCCAATGTCCTCGTAGGGCATATCCTCGTAACGACGGAGAATCACGGCCAAGCGTTGTTTTTCCGGTAACTCCTGAATCGCGGCATCCACCGCCGCTTCCAATTCTTTCTGCAGGGTTTCTTCGTCCGGCCGCATTCCCTCATCGACGGAACTGGAAAGGTGATGCTCCTCTTCCCGTTCATCGAGCGAAACAGAGGGCTTGCGCTGTCGGCGTCGCACCTCGTTGAACACCAGATTCCGGGTAATCGTATACATCCAGGTTGTAAACTTGGCCTGCGGCGTGTAGCGAGCAGCCGATTTCCAGATTCTCACGAAAACCTGTTGAGCGACGTCTTCCGCGTCACTCGGATTCCCCAACATCTTGGCGACCGTTCCAACCACCGCATGTTGGTGCATATCAACCAATTGCTCAAATGCCACCATGTCCCCATTCCCAATCCTGACCATCAATTCGATGCTTCGATCATTTTGATCCTCTTCCGGGTTATCCATGAATTTTCTACTGGGGACGCAAGCTAGCAATGGCAACTTTCGAAGCAAACGTAAGTTTTCCGCGAGAGTAGACGCATGAGTCCCACTTGGGTTTCGTAGAAATTCGCGAGGAGAAAACCGATCCTTGAGAAACCCTACAATCGTATCTACTCTCGGTGCTTTTTGTGAACGATTACGCTTTCCTCAAAACTGATTCGGGGCAGTTCGTTTGCGGATTTGGCCCTTTTTCCGAATCCGCGACGCCCTGCGAGTCGGGCGTGGCGTTTTACGTGAATGACTTCGAGTTGAGCGATCCCAGGCCGTGGAAGATTCCCGCCCGGTTTGAAATGACTCCTGATCTGGAGCCGGTGAAGAACGAGGTCGCGAACCAGGACGAGCCCCAGATTGAGTGGCAGACGTTGCAGAACGGCCTGTTCCAAAACGTGTATGAGGACATCATGCAGGATATCCGGTCAGGGCTCCTGGAAAAGTCCGTTCCCGTGCTGACGGAACGTGGTCGGCTCCTCAAGGGAAACCTCGAAACGCTGATTCATTCGGTCGATCACCTGCCGGCGCCCTACTTCAGCTACGGTTTCCGGCTGGGTGCGTCGGGATGCATCGGGGCCTCTCCAGAACTGCTCTTTGCCCTGCACGGCCATCAACTGACGACGATGGCACTGGCCGGAACCGCTCCAACTTCGCAAGAGACGCGATTCGAGAAGGATGAGAAGGAGATCAACGAGCACGAGTTTGTCGCCGAGTATCTGATTCAGAAACTGGGAGGACTTGGCATTGTGGATCGCGAGCCGCGCAAGCTACTGACCTTGGGGACAATCGCCCACTTTCACTCGCCGATTCACGTGGACTTGGAACAACCCCAGGAGCTTGACTCCCTGATTCGGTTGATGCATCCCACCCCGGCACTCGGTTCTTTCCCCCGAAACAAGGTGGCACTCGGGAAACTGAAGACCTATCGCGCCCAACTGAAAGCTCCGCCCCGGTTCGGCGCTCCATTTGGCGTTTGGGTCGAAGGAGCCTTCCATGCGGTCGTTGCGATTCGAAACATCAGCTGGCACGACGAGGACGTTTTTCTGCCATCGGGAGTTGGGGTCGTTCGGAAAAGCGTGTTCGAAAACGAGTGGCGGGAACTGGAGTTGAAGCGAAACGCGGTTCGGGAAACGCTGGGCCTATGACGTCATGGCACCTCGCATCGTGAAGTAGAACGTCGTTCCGCTCCCTTCTTCCGATTCCAACCAAATCGAGCCGCCATGCCGCTCGACGATCTTGTTCACCACGGCAAGCCCGATGCCGGTCCCTTCGTATTCCTCGCGGGAGTTGAGGCGTTGGAAGATTTTGAAGATGCGCTCCTTATAATCCTTCTTGATACCGATTCCATTGTCACGAACCGAAAAGCACCATTTCCCGTCTCGTGGTTTTGCCGAAACGTGAACTTTCGGGGTTTGCCCTGGCTGTGTGAATTTGATCGCGTTCGCCAACAGGTTCTGCATCAGTTGAACGAACTGCGTTTGATCGGCCGAGACCATCGGAAGTGGATCGTGGGTAACCTCGGCCCCGGATTCCCGAATCGCTTCCTGCAGATTCTTTAAAGCGTCGTTCATCACCTGTTCCGCATGAATTGGCTGTAGATCCTGCTGCTTGGAGCCAACCCGCGAATAGGTAAGCAGGTCATTGATGAGACGTTGCATGCGATTCGCGCCATCCACGGCATAATTGATGAAGTCTTGAGCGGAATCGTCGAGCTTGTCCTTGTAGCGCCGTTCCAGCAATTTTACGTAGCTCGCCACCATCCGAAGCGGT
This sequence comes from uncultured bacterium, assembly GCA_963977015.1. Taxonomy (GTDB): domain Bacteria; phylum Verrucomicrobiota; class Verrucomicrobiia; order Verrucomicrobiales; family DEV007; genus JBCDHN01. The sequence continues at coordinate 121,526 of CAXBMO010000002.1, forward strand.
TCCCGCAAATCATGGGAGGCGACATAGGCAAACTGTTCCAACTCCCGCACCGAATGCTCCAAACGCGCTTCATATTGCTTGCGGGAATCAACGTCAGTAATTGATCCCGCCATTCGGGTTGGCGCACCTTCCCCGAGCCCACGAACGGCTCGACCACGGGTATGAAACCACCGGTAATTGCCATCGCGAAGCCGAAGGCGAAACTCTTGGTCAAACATGGTCTCGTTCGAGTTCCCGTTTTGGACATGGGACTGGAGGGCTTCGAGCACGCCGCCTTTCTCCTCCGGATGCAGCCGGCTTTCCCACGCTTCAAAGGAATCCTCAAACTCATCGGGCTGATACCCCAGCAACTCCTTAAAACGATCGGAAAAGTAGACGTGGTTGCTGTTGATATCCCAATCCCAGATTCCGGCCGCGGAGCCGCTTACCGCGAGCTCAAAGCGCTCCTTGCTGCTCTGCAATTGGGCGGTGCGCTTCTCGACCGTTTCCTCCAGCGAGCGGTTCGCGACGGTCAACTGCTTGGCCATCAAGTTAAAGGCATCGGCAAGATCCGCGATTTCATCCCTCCCATCCACCACCGCACGGTGATCGTAATCGCCGCTCTCAATAATGTGGGCTGAGCGGGTCAGCCTTTCGACCGGCCGCAGAATCGTTGACGCCAGAAACCAGGATACACCGCCTACCATCACCACGGTTAGGCAGGCGATCACCACGGTCAGCCTTCGCAATCGAACAATCGGACCAAGCGCTTCGCTTCGATCCACTTTCGCCTCGAGGCCCAATCGGCCGAGTTCAATGGATCGCGCCACCGACAGGACTTTTTCTCCGCGATAATCGACGACGTTGCTGTTGGCCTCCCCGGATTTGGACAACGCCGCGATGATGGGATTGCCGGTTTCTTGAACGGTTCGGCTGAACGCGGCTTTGGGATCAAAACGAGTTGGAGTCAAGAAGGTCGCACTTCCGTCCGGCTCGGCCCGCGCCAAAATGAGTTCACCGGTTTCGCCAAGCCCTTCCCTGGATGCGACGACCGCGACGAGTTCGCTTGCATCAATTTCAGCGGCAACCACGCCAAGCACCGAACCTTGCGATGCCACGGGACCGATTACCATCGTCGTTAGCTCGCCATCCGTCCCCGGATAGAATTCACCAATCACCGGGTTGTCGAGAGCCGTCTCAAAATACCCCTTCCGCGATATGTCCTTCAGCGTCTCCGGAGCAGCCTTGGTAGACGCGATTAAAGAGCCATTCGAATCGTAGACGGAAACAGAGATCAACCCGTGAGCAAGGTTTCCTGCTCGAATAACCTGCGCAATGGTCGCCTCCACATCGCCTCCACCTCTGGAGATGCCACCGTTCATCAATGCCGAACGCAGCTGTGGGCGACCGCTCAACAATCTGACTTTTTCCAGCTTCTGGTTGAGGATATCCGTTACCCTGGCGGCCTGAATTGAGGCGACGGAATCCAATTGCAACAGAAACCGATCCTCAAGTGTCTGACGGGCTTTGGCATATCCCAGCAAACCGGCAATGAGGAATGGCAGCATGGCGATCAGGAACAACGCCAATTGGATTTTCCAACGTAACTTCATCGAACACGCAGCACGAGAGTAGGACTCTGGTGGAAGATGGGCAAAGCTATATGAAGTGCCCCATGGCAAGCAACCTTGAATCGCCGAAACCTCTGATCATGACGTTGGTTTTTCGAACACCATGAAATGTTGGCTCGGAAGAAATGTCCTCGTTTCTTTCCAAACAAGCCCGACTGCTTCCATTTCGCGTTTCGACTGGGCTTCCGTCATTTTGTGAAGCGGTTTGATCGGCACTTCCGGGTCTTCGCCCCGATACTCCAACAGGACGACCCGGCCTCCCGGTTTGAGTCCTTTGAAAATCGACTCCATCATCTCGCGTGGATGCGAAAATTCGTGGTAGGCATCCACCATGAGGACGACGTCAACTTCCCCCTCGGGCAATTTCGTGTCCTCGATTTCCCCCTGATGTGCGACCACGTGATCGAGATTCTTGGCCCCGGCCCGAAGCGTAATAAAATTGAGCATTGCCTCCTGAATATCGACCGCCAACACCTTCCCCTCCGGCACGTGCGGCGCGATGCGAAACGTAAAGTAGCCACTGCCCGCACCAATGTCCGCGACCACGTCGGTCGGCCGAAGATCCATGTTCTTCACCACTTCCTCGGGAAGTTCCTCGCGTTCTCGCTCCGGCCGTTCCAGCCAACGAATGGCGCCATGCCCAACCACGTGAGAAATCTCCCGCCCCATGTAAACCTTGCCAATTCCGTCGCGACTGGCGGGTTTGGTTGAGTAATGACTCGGAAGGGAATTTTCCTGCGCGAATCCCGTGCAGAGAGGGAACACGATCCAAAGCAAACAGGTGCGAATCTTGGGGTTTATCATCGCGGCAACCAAGCATGGTTCCCTTGGGGAAGCACGCTCAGATTTCCTTGCGTTTCAGCACGGCTACGTGCCGGTCGACCGACTTGCCGCGAGTCTGTAACTTCCGGGAAACCTCATTGCGAGCCGAAATGATGGTCTCGCCGCCCTGTCCCTCGATCGCAGCCAAAGCCTGTTCGTGCTCTTTGTCGAAGTAGGACGTGATGATGAGGCGGCCGTCAGGCGACAGCTTTTCGAGAGCCTTGTGATAGATCTCCTCCCAGGTCCTCTGTCCATTCCACAGGTTTTGATGCCGCATAAAGATCACATCAAATTTCCCGGGCAATTCCTGATGTGTATCGAGCTTCCTCGCATCGCCATTCAAAAACTCGTAATCGATCGATGTCTGATTGTTCCCGTTGGCTTCTTTTCGAAACCGGGCAGCCGCGTCCGCGATTTCGCGCGCACGGATGTCCATCCCGGTTAGCTTCAAACTTCCGGCACTGCCTGGAGCCTTCAGACTCGCCAGAAACTGGGTCAGCGTTTCCGCTTCATCACAGGCGCCGCAGGCGAGGTCGAGGACTTGGAGATCCTCGGTGTGAACCAGTTTTTCCAGAAACCTGGCGTCCTTGTCGACGACTCGCTTCAGCATCGTTTCGAGACGATGCATATCTTCCTGGATTTTTTCGTTCACGCGAATTCCTGAAGCCAAACGCTCCCAATTGCAACCCACACTGTTACGATTCCGAGGCGTAGAGCCGATATTGTTCCGCGACCTTGGCAGACTCGGGATCGCCATGATGAAAATAGAGTCGATGGCGGAGAGACAACGTTTCCCCGACCGGGATGGTGTAGTCACCATCGCCACGTTTGGCCCCTTGCTTGGCCTCGAAATAGCCGGTTCCAAACCGGTTGGCGGTGATGAGTCCGTAGGTTCGGGCATGCCAGTGCGTCGGGAACCGGAGATTCGAGGGATGATCGAACATGGCGATCCCAACCGTCTTTCCACTGGCTCCGGGCCCAAAGTAATCCGCCCATTCAGCTCGTTTTCCCCAAGCAGCTGCATTCTTGTCACCGTGGCTATTCAAGATTGTCCCCTTCCCCTGCTTCGTCGCCCGATGTTCCACCACCATCGAACTCGCCACGCGAACTCCCAAGCCTCCGTCTTTCTCATCGTGAAAGGTGACGGGCGTTTCCACGGCATGGAACTCGACATCGAAATCCATCAACACCTGCCGGTTCTCCAGCGGATGAAACACGAGCCGGACTTTTTCCCGCATCACCAGCTTTCCATCCCCCATCCAATCATTCCAAAAAATCAGCTCACCGGTTTTGCCTGATTTCATCTTTTCAACGTTCTCGAGCCTGATCTCAACGTCATGCCCTCCCTGATTCGAATCGGGAGCCCAAAAACTCATCCCGTTCACATTGCGATGGGAAAACCGGATTGAGCGATGATGCTTGTGATCTTTCTGCTCGCCTTCCACCCCGTCCTTCATCGGGAAATGCCGCGTGATGTTTTCTCCGTCCGGACCAATCACAGGATAGAGATACGGCGCCTTCCAATCCTGATGCCGCCATTCCGTGAAAAGCTGTCCATCGATCTCCACGCGAAATCGGTCTTCGAGTTCTGAGATCACCACTTCGGCGGAAGCCCAATTCCAGCTGAAGCAAGCCAACAAACAAAGCGCAAATAGGGGTTTCATTGAGCTTGGACACGGAAGCTTCGCGCAATTCCTTGCGCACTCGTCTCAATTCATCGGATGAACCCGGGTGCCACCGAGCCAGGTTTCCTTCACTTCAATCTTCCGAACCTCCTCCATCGGACAGTTGAGAATGTCGCGGTCGAGAACGATGAAATCGGCCAGTTTGCCAACCTCCAACGATCCTTTCTCCTTCTCCTCGAACGTGAGAAAGGCGTTGTTGATGGTGTAGAGCCGAATCGCCTGTTCGCGGGAAATTCGTTGGCGGGGATGAAGCGGTTCATCCATCCAGCGCGGTTGCCGCGTCAAGGCGATCCACATTCCGAGAAACGGATTGTAGGGATTCACCGCGCGAAGACTGCCAATCTTCTGCATGTGATCGGATCCCCCGCCAACAACCACTCCTTTCTCAAACAACTCACGGTATGGTTGAAACCAGGTGAGGCGCGATTCGCCAAAGTGATGGGCCAGGGTGCTCCCATCGAGATAGAGCCATGCAGGCTGCAAATCCGCAACAATTCCGTGTTCCGCCATTTTCGCGATCGCATCCTCGCTCATGAAGTTGCAATGCGTCACGCAAGGGCGCATTTCGCGAACCGGGAAATCGTTTTCCGCAATTCGGGAGTAGGCATTGACCAAGGTTTCAACGGCGCCGTCACCAACGGCATGAGCCGTGAATTGCAGATCCCGTTCCAAGGCGTATTTCGCGATTTCGTAGAGCTTACCGGGGTCGACATAGCGCATTCCACGATACTCGGGATCTTCGATTCCGTAGGAAGAGCTCAAGCCCCATGGTTCGCGCATGTAAGCGCTTCCAGTCAGCATGCCTCCGTCGAGAAAGATCTTCACGCCTCGAAGCCAAAGTTGATTGTTATAAGCGTGAAGCGGATGATTCGCGGTCTGATCCAGGCGCTTCTGAATGCTCTCGATCGATCCTCCCGCCCCGACTCCACGATAGAGGTAAACGCGACAGTTGAGCTGGTTCGCCCGCCAAAGCGCTTCATAAGCCCGAATTCCGCTGTCACTGGTGTTGCGATCGGAAAACCCGGTAATGCCGACCCGATTGTAGTCCGCGATGAGCTTCCGCAATTGCGCCAACCGGTCCTCAAAGCTCGGAGCCACTTTTTTGTGGGTGACTTTGATCAATCCTCCCGCACTACGAATGATTCCGGTCAATTCTCCAGTCGCAGGATCCCGCTCGATCCTCGCTTTTGAACCTTCCGGGACTTCAAAGTCGCGATCGATTCCCGAACGCGACAATGCCATCGAATTCACCGCCGCATCTGGGCCGGTTCGGAAGTAAACGGGATTTTTCGGCGCGACTTCGTCCAATTCAGCCCGGGTCGGAAATCGGCGTTCGCGGAGGCGGGTGATGAAGACCTGAGACATCGTGATCCAGTCTCCGTCCTCTGCCTTCTCCGCCCGAGTTGCGATGTAGGTCAGCACATCATCGATGGTCTCGAAATCCGGGACTGAATGCGCAAACTCATACATCGCCGCGCTCGTGGAATGCGTGTGCGAATCGATCAAGCCCGGCAGAACCGTAGCTCCCTTCAAATCCGTTTGGCGGGTTTGATCGCCAGCCCATTTCTGGATCCCGACATTGGAACCAACCGCAACAATGCGGTCTCCGCGAATCGCGAATGCCTCAGCCACGGAGAACGCTTCATCAACCGTAACGACCTTGCCGTTGGTAAAAATCAACTCGGCCGGTTCCTCGGACCAAGCCGTGCAGGGCAGAAGACAAAGAATCAGAAAAGCGGGGATTTTCATGGTCGGACCCCGCAGCCTGTCAAAAAGACGTCTTCAGGTCAACCGGTCGAATCGCGGTCACGAGCGGACGGTGATCACTCGCCTTGGCCCACGCCTCGGAATCATCCTGAGTCGAGTAGTGGTAAATGAACGATCGATCTTGGTTGATCTCTCGATACAGGCCGCGGCTCACCATCACAAAATCGATCTTGGAATAGATCTCGGCGAATGACCAATGGTGGGTCCAGCTCATCCCAAACCGGTCCTCCAAACGCAACGCCGTCAGGTAGCGATCACTCCCAAACCGGCCTTGCACGGCTTTGATGGGAACTTCGTTTCTCGTGTCGTTGAAATCTCCGTAAACGAGCAAATTCACGTCAGGATCCTCGTCAAAAACCGCCTCGACGTGTTGACGGAGCAAATGCGCCTCATTCCGGCGCATCAACGCCTGATCGGCATCCGGGACCGGTCGCTTGCTCTTCAAATGGCAACCCACGAGCCGAAGCTGGTAATCCGGATTCACCTGAACCGTCGCATCCAGAATCCCCCGGCTCAGCGCAAACTCCCGTTCGCCGATCTGGTAGGTCAGATCTCGAACCGATTGGCGGGCGACGATGGGGAACTGGCTCAGCAGGACCAGATGCCGAACCTCATCCCCGCCTTCAACCCACTCAACGTGAGGATATTCCAACCCGACCCGTCCCAGCCGCTCCTGAAGATCGGCGACGTCCTCCATCGTGCCCATCTCACACAGGCCGATGATCGCAGGACGCAGCTTGGCAAACGTCGCGACAACCGCCCGCTTCTCCTCGTCCGGTTTGGGCACGTCCTTGATGATCTCACCCTTGACCGTGCGATCCTGGCGAAGGTAGTTTTCGACGTTGTAGGCAATGAATCGAATCTCGGGAACCGACTCATCCCCGGACTGGGCAATCGCAGATCCCAGTCCAAAAAACAGGGCGGACATTGCTGTCCACCCTGTGTAAAATCGTTTGGTTGCGACTGCGGGAAGCATCAGGCCTTACCCGACTCATTCGCGTGATCACCCGAATGCTGCTCTCGTTCGAACTCCGAGGCTGGAGAGCGCATCTCAAGTTTTCGGGTTTCTTCCTGCACGGAGTATTCCGCGCGGCGAATCTCCTGCTCGAACTCGTTGCGAGCTTTCTTGAATTCGCCCATCGCCTTTCCCATGCCCTTTGCCAAATCCGGCAATTTTTTGGCACCGAACAAAAGGAGAACGGCCACGAAGATGATGATCATCTCCCCACCACCAGGTAGTCCCATCATAAGCTTGGAGTAATTCGAGGTTTTAAAAAACGAACTCAGGCAGCGGACGACTTGTCGTCATCATCGCTTTTCGCAGTGACTTCAGCTTCCGCTTCTTCCATTTCCTTGCGGGCTTTTTGGAATTCGTTGAGACTTTCACCGACCCCACGAGCGAGTTGTGGGAGTTTCTTTGCTCCGAAGAGTAGGATGATCACGAAAACAATAATCGCGATCTGCATTGGACCAGGCATCATAAGCTTTTTAAAAAGTTGGAGGTTGGTAATTTGCAAACACGGGCCGGTTTGCGGCTGCTTTCGTGCTCTGTCGTAGGTAGAACGTCCCTAGCGGACCGTTTCTTGCCATGTTTTTAGACTATCTTCATTCTAGGCGGATGAAGGAACTTTGCAAAGGGAAGATTTTTGGCTGGCAGGAGAGCCGATGAACGTTGAAAGAAGGGCGCTATGCCAAAACCGGTCGTCGCCAGTTATTGCACAACCTTCCTCAAACCGGAAATGCTCCACATTTACCGTCAGGTGACCGGGTTGAAGGAATTCGAAACGTTTGTGATTTGTAAGGAACGAAAGAGCGAGGAACGCTTTCCGTTTCCGGGGATCGAGGTGCAACCCAAAGTCCGCAGCAACTTCGTCCGGCGCTTTTGGCAGAAATACGTCAAGCACGAGCCGCCCATCGTCTATCGGGGCGAATATCAGACGATCGCCAACATTCTCGACCGTCGTGATGCCGATCTGATGCATGTTTACTTTGGCCACACCGGCGTTCATCTGCTGCCCTTTATGCGGCGTTGGCCCAAACCGGCGATTGTCTCGTTTCACGGCATGGATGTCCAGACTCGCGAAGGGCAACCCGGCTACATCGACCGGTTGAAGGATCTCCTTTCGGAACTTCCGCTCGTTCTGGCGCGAAGCGAATCCCTCAAATCGCGCCTCGTCGATTTGGGATGCGATCCCGGAAAAGTGCGAATCAATCGAACCGGCATCCCGATGGATCGCTTTCCGTTTCAGGATCGCCCCGAGCCGGAGAATGGAGCCTGGCACCTGGTGCAGGCATGTCGATTGATCGAGAAAAAGGGGCTGGATCTAACGCTCAAGGCATTTCACGCCTTTCGAAACGAATTCCCCAATGCCAAATTGACCATTGCCGGAGAAGGCCCGCTCCAGGAAGAACTGGAAAGTCAGGCCAAGAGTCTGGATTTGGGAGAATCGATCCAGTTTTGCGGGTTTTTGAGCGTGGAGGAGTTGTCCGCGTTGTATCAAAGCGCCCACTTTTTCATTCATCCCAGCCGACTCACGAGCGATCAAAATCAGGAGGGCATTCCGAATTCGATGGTCGAGGCGATGGCGACGGGACTGCCGGTGATTTCCACCTTTCACGGAGGAATCCCCGAAGCAGTCAAAGATGGTGTCACCGGTTTGCTTTGTGCCGAAAACGAATGGGAACCTCTTCGCGATTTTCTCATCGATCTCGCCAAGAATCCCGAGCGTTGGTCGACCATTTCCAAAGCGGCGGCGGAAGATGTTCGCGAAAACTTTGCCCACGACGCTCAAATCGCCAAACTCGAGGGATTTTATCGTGAAGCGCTTGGATAAACCGAAAATTCCCACAAAATGACCAAGAAACGCCTCCGCCGTTACGTCGGCCAAATCGTCTTCGCCGTGGTGATTGTCTTGCTGCTCGCGGCGATGGCAAAATGCCCGAAAATCCCAATTCCGGAATCGCTCTACGGATACATCACCGACATGTCGATCCTGATTTTCACGATCGCCTCGGTTCTGCTCGCGAACACGTTTCGGAAACGCCAGGTTTTCATCGACTCTCTCCGCGAAGAATGGCGCGAGATCGTCGACACCAAGGCCGCCCTTTCCGTTTATTGTCAGCGCGAAGCACCATCGCTGGATGATTACCTCGACACCTACTGCCTCATCAGCCGGGCGATCGACAACATGCGAATGGTGTATCGCAACGTCGGCGAAACCAAAAAGTTAATCGGCTACTACCCGTTTGAGCCCTTGCACGACATGCGAAGATCGATGGAGGCAATTGATCCGCGGAACGGCCCCGTTTCATTGGAAGAACGCATGTCCGCCCGCGAAGACATTTGGGAAGCCTTCAACGCGCTTCGAGAGCGTTTTCTGGATGAACTCGAACTGGTGGAACCGGCCAATCCCATTCTCGGAATCGCCGCCAAGCGCACCAAGCAGCCAGGCTCGAGCTCCCGTTCTCAGGCGTCGTAAAACAGTGCGGCGGAAGCGGTGTATCCGTGGAGAAAATTCGAGTCGCCTATCGGACCGATCTCTCCGTTGCAGAAAAATCCCCCGATTGGGACTTTCCCGAACGCGTCGGCGATCACGTCAGCATCGTGATTGGGAATGCCAAACATCCGCGAACCTCTTCCCGTGCAACTAAAGAGCAACCCGGCGATCGGAACGCCGAGTTTCTCCACGGTTTTTTCGCACAGTATCTTGAGATCCTCGTCCGCTGAATCCTTGTCTCGAATCTGAAATTGCATCGTCTGTCCTGCCCGCGGAAACGCGCCCAGCATGATGACTCCAGCCGTCGGATCCCCACCGAGAATGTTCCGGACCAAAAAATCGCCCCGGCTGAACTCTTCCAGGTACTCACTCACCGCCAATCCCGCAAAAATGTTCCCCTTGGCGACTTCCTTGTCTTCGCTGCTCAAACTCTCGAAAGCTTCTTCCAACACGTCAAAAGCGCGGCGTGACGCAATACTCACAATCACGTTTTCATCCACTTCTGTAATCGTGTAGGGACTCCCGATCGGCCGGCAGCCCTGGCTCACCACTCCACGAATCTGGATTCCGCCTTCGAATCGAACGCCAATACAGGCTGCAGACGCCGCATCTCGATTGTGGAACAGAAAAACGTCCTCAGGATCTCCGCCCCCACTTGCCAATCCTCCAAACGTCGGAGTCTGATCGAAAATCGCGTTCCAGCGAGTCATCCATTGCTCCGCATGAGCCAGAAACGGATTGCAGAGGGAAATCCAGAAACCACCGGGCTCGATTCCACCGGAGTCAAAGTCTTCGATATCGTCAGGAGATAGCTCCAGGAACTGAACATTGGTGTTGGGAAAATGGAGAAAAACCAGGCAACATCCCGAGACGTTCTCATCCTCTTCCTGGGTGCCGATAAAACCATCTGCGGTGCAGCCGACAATTTCAGCGGCATGGCCATAAACCTGAACGACTTCGACAAAGTCTTGAAAGTGCTTTCTCCAGTCGGAACTGATGAATGCGAATACGACGCTCGGCCGGTCACCAATCTCATTTCGACACTGCTCCGCTGCCTCACGAACAGTATCCTCATCATAGGTGGATCGCACAATGCGCGACGCTGATCGGTTCTCACTAACCATCAATCAGCGTTGCACGGGGCGGCGTGCATCGAAAGCGAAAACCGCCTTACAAATCAACCGCACAGGCTCACCGGCAGCCGCAACTCGGAAACGCGGGTCATCACAACTTGCTCCATCTGGCGGCGGAGATACATGCGCCGTAGGGGATTCGCATTCCGCAATCGTGTTCGATACTCGTCCTCAACCTCTTGGGAAATTCGTTGCACCTCGTCCAGCTGCGCTTCCAACCAGACTTCAGGATCATCAACAACAAGCGATGCGGTAATGGATTGGGCGAGTTCCTTTTTCATAACGAGTGTCAGTGACTAACTGCAAGTTACCGTCTTTTCTTGGACCCAACTTTCAACCGGTCAGCGCCTGCAAGTTTTGAGCAACTTTGATCAGAAACTATACAATCATTCCCGGCTTGAACAACTGAAACCTCTATACCCACCAAAATAAGAATACCAAGGACAGGAATCGAACCTGCACGGATTGCTCCACTTGATCCTAAGTCAAGCGCGTCTACCAATTTCGCCACCTTGGCTTTGAGGTCAGGAGAACAAATGGCGGAACTTGATTGGATCTCAAATGGCCACGCATTCTCGCGAAAACGGTCCGGATTGTAACGCAAGATTGCAGCGTCTCAACTCAAGGCTTTGCGAAACATGACTTTCGTTCTAATTTCATGAATGCGACTGCTTTGGACCGCGATGTTTTTCGGACTCCTTTCCTGCTCCCAAGCCGAGCCCAATGCCCGATTTGAGGCGATGCTGGACAAGACGCTGGATGGGTCGATTCCGCAGATTACGGCGTCCGAATTGCTCGATTTACGCCGTTCCAATCCCGATTTGATTCTGCTGGATTCGCGGGAGATCGGAGAATTCACCGTGAGCCATCTGGAGGGCGCAACCTGGATCGGGTTTGACGATTTCGAGGAAGAGCGCGTCGCAGAGTTGCCCCGCGATGGGCAAGTCGTGGTCTACTGCTCCATTGGCCGGCGTAGCGAAATTCTGGGCGAAAAACTCACCAAGCTTGGATTCACCTCCGTGTTGAATCTCCGCGGGGGAATTTTTGACTGGGCAAACCGCGAGTTGCCGATGGTGGATTCGGAAGGCGAAACAACAAAGGCGGTCCACCCCTTCAACCGCTGGTGGGGTCGATGGCTCTTGCCGACGATTGAGCGCCGCTACGAACCCGGGAATTAGTCTCAGCGCGCGAAGGTGAGTCCGTCCAGCCGCAGATTGGGCACGTTCTTCCCCAAAACCAAGGTTTGAAAAACCTGTCCCATCGTTCCGGGATGGGTGAGGGTCTGGAATTGGCGAACCAGGGAAGTCGGCGGAGATCCGTCAATCTCGCGAAGCCAATCGGCGGCAACACCGGTGAGAAATCGACTTTGATCGGTGAGACCAAGCGCCTTGAACCCCTGGCGTTCCGCACAATCGATGACCTGGGAGAAATTCACCTGAGCCGTCAGATCAGTTTCTCCAATCGCTTCGAATGGCGAGTCCGGGCTCTGGTGTTCGCGATAGCATCGCAGGGTGCCGTCTTTGCGACCGGAGTCAAAGAACTCATCAGCCAACAATCCATAATCGAGAAGAATGACCACACCAGTTTCAAAGGCTTGATCCAACTCCGCAACCCACGGCTCGATGCCCGGACAGAATTCGGTGGTAAAGCCGTCTTCAACCTCGTCGGGAAACGCAATCGGAGGATTCCCTTCGAGTTCAAAGGTCGACTCTGCCAGGTTCCCAGCATCATCCACCACCACCCGTAGTTCCTGCCACGTCCCATCAGAAAACCGATATCGATCGACGGGAAACGCATCGAGAAGCTCGTTGCCTATCAACACGCCGTGTTTCGCTTTCAACTCCTCCAATTTGACCGGATGCTGCCGGAGTCGCGCCCCCAACCTCTCGGCCTGGAGTTTCCGATAGGCCGGTTTCGGCTCGATAATTGCGTAGTCCAGGTCGAGTCCCAAATCCTGAAGGGCCGAGAGGATATCGTCCGCCAACTGCCCATCGTGAGCTCCCTGCTCTGCTATCGAGAAATCCGCCGGACACCCCAGATTCTCCCAGATCTGGCGAATTTGCCGGGCCAACAGCATTCCAAAACAGGGCCCCACACTGACACTGGTAAAAAAGTCACCTTGTTTCCCGATTCTTCGAGGCACGGAGTAGTATCCCAGGTGGGGATGATAGAGCGCCAACTCCATAAATTTACCGAACGAAATCCCCCGATTGCTTTTTTTGATAAGTTCAACGATTTGGGCGCGTAATTTTTCCACAATATCAGGATGCCCTACGTCTGACAATATGCCAGGACTTGCCGAGCCTGGCAAAACCATGCATACTCGAAGCTGGGTAGTTCTGCCCAGGCCCAGTTCCACTCACCATGTTTGAATACCACTACCGACCTCCTTTCTACCTGCGACGCTGGTTTCAGGTCTTGGTCGTCCTTTTTCTCCTGCTGATCATTGCGGGAGCAGTTTCCGCCTATCTCTTTCTCGAGCCCTACAAACAGAAGGCCTATTCGTTCGACTTCGCGGAAATCAACAAACTCGAGAAGGCGAGTATCATCTACGATCGCAACAATCGCGAGCTGGGCCGGATATTCGTCTTGAACCGTGACCCCGTCGAACTGGAAAAGGTCCCGCGTCACATGATCGAAGCCCTCACGGCGATTGAGGATGCCCGCTTTTTCGAACATGACGGCGTGGATTACATGGGAATCCTTCGAGCGATGATTCGAAACGCCAAGGCCGGCAGCAAAAAGCAGGGTGCCAGTACGATTACCCAGCAGTTGGCCAGGAACGCATACGGAATTCGCGAAAAATCCTACGAGCGAAAATTGGTGGAAGCCTTTCTCGCTCACCGGATTGAGAAGAATTTCTCCAAGGGCGAAATTCTGGAGATGTATCTGAACCGAATCTATTTCGGCAGTGGATTTTACGGCGTCAATGCAGCCTCGAAAGGATATTTCGGGAAAGAGGTCAGCGAAATCACGTTGGAAGAAGCCGCCACGCTTTGCGGATTGATCAAGAGTCCGAACGGACTTTCCCCCTTCAACAATCCTGACCGATCCAAACAGGCGCGGGACTATGTGTTTGAGCGGATGGTTGCGGAAAACATGCTGACGCGAAAGGAAGCGGACGAGTATCAGGCGAAACCGATCAAAACGGTCAGTCGACGAAAAGAACGAAAACGATCGTTTGAGTATGCGTATGAACAGATTCGCCAACAGGTCGTTGAGCAAATCGGTTTTGAATCCGCCTCTCAAGGCGGTTTTGAAATTTATACGACCATCGATTCGGACCTTCAGCAGGTGGTTCAGCAAAGCGTCGTGAACAACATGCTCAAGGTCGAGCGTCACGCGAATTACGAAGGGCAGACCCATGCCGAATTCGATAAAATCCTCACGGACTGGCGAAAGAAGGAAGCGGACGCCCTTGAGGACGAGAACAAGGCGGCCAACCGCCCAAAACCTGAATACGTTCAAGGTTCCGCTCTGGTGATTGACACGAAAAGTGGCGCGATTCGCGCATTGGTAGGCGGACGGGATTTCTCTCACAGCGCCTTCGACCGCACGATGCTCGCCCGGAGGAAACCGGGAACCGCATTCACGCCCTTTGTCTATGCATCGGGATTTTCGCGGCGCCAATACCCCGGCACATTGGTCGAGGACAGCCCTCTCGATAACCGATTCGTCCAGATTGGCGGAATGACGGGGATTTTGGGCGAATGGGGAGTCGAACAGATTCCCGTTCCCGACTACGAAAACTGGATCACCGCGCGCAAAGCCCTCATTCAGGGGAAGAATGCCGCGACCGTCCGGTTTGGCATCCAGGTTGGAGTCGACAACGTGGTGGAATTCGCGAAAGACGCCGGAATGACCTTCAAAGGAGAGATCCAGAAGTACAATTCCACGTTTTTGGGGAATGCGGAGGTTTCGATGAAGGAACTCGCGCTCGGCTACACCGTGTTTGCGAATCAGGGCGCGCGTCCGCAGGAGATCTTCATCATTGACGAAATCCGGCGCCCTGACGGAACCAAAATTTTTGAAAACAAGAGTGATGGTTCGGTAATCGACGTACTCGATCCTTACAGCGCCTATCAAGTCCACTCCGCCCTGAAAGAGTCGCTCAAAGTTGGAACTGGAAAACGGGCTTACGAGGAATATGGGCTCCACGATTTTCCTGCAGCGGGCAAAACGGGAACCGCGCACTTCGATTTCAAAGACACCTGGTTCGTCGGTTACACCGATCAAGTGACCTGCGCGGTTTGGGCCGGTTTTGACAAAGCAAAGCCGATCTATCCTGGCGCGTTCAGCAACCAGGTGACCTTGCCGATCTGGACCGAGATCATGAACGAGGCGAACAAGATTTTTCCGGCAAGCGAGATCAAAGCCCCCAAAGAAGCGAGCCGGGTCGAAATCTGTTCCGTCTCCGGGGAACGCGCGACGCCATTTTGTTTCCATCATCACACCGAAGACGGAGACAAAGAGCAAATTCGGGACAGCTACATCGAGTATCTTAATCCAAACTACAAGCTGACCCGGTCTTGTGCGGTCCACAGTGCCGGAGGGCGAATCAATCTGGCCTTGCTCAATCCTCCCACCGCTGGTGGCGATTCGAATGACAGTTGGATGCGGGATGGGGCGATTCGGCCACGGCGAATCGATGGCTACGGACTCAATGTGACTCCGATTTTCATGCAGTCTCCCACCGTAATTGGAAATGATCCCTACAACGCACCACAGGGCGCGATTCGGCCGCGAATTATTGCCCCTGCCCCGCCAGCAGAAGGGGAAGAAGGATCCGAAGTCATCGGCGAGGGAGAAATGCCAGCGGAGGGAGATCCCGTTCAAACCGCTGACATGGATCCGAATCAGGAAGGTGAGGACGATGGCGAATTGGCACCGATTTTCCGGAACTCTGCGACCGTAGCCCCATCCACGGATATGGGGCCGATTCCTCCTCCTCCACCACCTCAACCACCGGCCATCAGCCAGCCCCGGATTCCCACCTACCCGGGCGAAGCGCAACCGGAAGGATCGCGGGCTACCGGGAACCCGCGAACGATGCCCAATCCTTCCAATGAAGAAGAGTTGGCTCCTGTCTTTCGAAATCGTAACGCCGTCTTGCCTCGAGTTGAAGAACCTGGACCACCACCGGCGACGGAAGATGGGTTGCCGTCGATTCTTGAGGAAGTGCCTCGCGCCGTCCGAATCAAGCCTCCCAAGGCCGAGCGAATCGAGTTCGACTAGGATTTTGATCGGTTAACCTGCTCTAACGCATCGCGGACTGCCATTCGCTCACTATTCCGTTCGTGAAAACTGCCCGGGCGCTCGGGTCACCGTGGTAGTGAGTATTCGGCCCGATGGGAAAATTCACGCCGTAGCCAAAGTGGCCACCGCCGCGACCATAGCCGCCATACCCATAACCAACATTGAACCGGGGTGAGTTGTAGTCCGTGTATCCCCCGCCATAAAGCCAGGTTTCAACGGCTTTCCCGTCTTTGCTGCCTTGGGTGATATTGTCGGCAGGTCCCCAGGCCAGAAATACCGCATTCCGGTTCATTCCTTCCTGCACCCGGCCCTGCCTCACCAACAATTGATGGTCCTCAGAGAGTTGAGCAAACAACTCAGGATATTTCGAAATTCGCTTTTCGATGACCGTGGTCGTTGAGCAGCCGACCAGCAGAACAACCGGAATGAGAACAAGAAATTTGAGGGAGGTTTTCATCAGAGCCTCAGGATAAACGAAATTTATTCCGTTGAAAGCACTGGATTTCGCGGAATGAATGCGACACGCATGAAATCAGACCGGCCGAGACTATTCGACACCTTGCATCGCAAGGAACTGGAACTCAATCCCTCCGATGGAGAGACCTTCCGGTTTTATTGCTGCGGCCCAACGGTTTATGGACCGGCTCACATTGGTAACTTTCGTACCTTTGTGCTTCAGGACATTCTGCGGCGAGTCATCGAGCTTTCCGGAATGAAGGCAAAACACGTTCGCAACATCACGGACGTCGATGACAAAACCATTCGCGACTCCCAGGCCGAAGGGAAAACGTTAACCGAATTCACGCAGCATTGGACCGAGCGGTTTCACGAGGACTGCCGGAAGCTCAACTTGCTAGAGCCGCACATTGAACCCAGCGCCGTGGATCACATTCCCCATCAGATCACCATGATCGCGCAGTTGATGGAAAGCGGACATGCCTATCAAGGCAGCGACAAGTCCATCTACTACAAAGTCGATTCTTTTCCGGCCTACGGGAAGTTGAGTCACCTCGACGAACGAGAGATTCAGCTGGGCAGCTCGCAATCAGCCAACGATTCGGACGAGTATGAAAAGGACTCGCTTGCCGATTTTGCGCTTTGGAAAGCCCGCAAACCGGAGGATGGCGACAACTATTGGGACAGTGCCTGGGGCCAGGGCCGCCCCGGCTGGCACTTGGAATGCTCGGCGATGAGTTTGGAGTATCTGGGAGCTCCGTTCGACCTTCACTCCGGCGGCATTGACCTCTGCTTTCCCCACCACGAAAACGAGATCGCGCAAAGCGAAGCCGCGACAGGAAAGGAAATGTGCCACCACTGGTTTCATACCACCCACCTGACGGTCAACGGCGGAAAAATGTCGAAGACGGCTCGCAACTTCTACACGCTCACGGATTTGGAGGAAGCAGGGTTCTCGGCTTCAGAACTTCGCTACGCGTTGGCAAGCGCCCACTACCGGCAGCCTCTCAATTTCGTGGCCAAAGACAAGCTGGGCAACGAAACCTTCGAATCGCTTCATTCGGCGCAGCAAGCCCTCAATCGACTCGCTCGCGCTGAGTTGGAGCTTCGCAATGCGGCCGGAGAAACCGAGCCTCCCACCTATCAATCCCTGCTGGACCAGGAGATTGAACTTGGGGCCTTTCAACCGGCATGGGAAGCCCTTCTCAGTGATCTCAACACGCCGGATTGCCTTGGCAAAACCTTTACCGCCCTCAAAGAGAAGCATTCGGCTCCCAAAAATGCATGGCTAGCGTTGCACGTGATCCTCGCCGGATTGGGCATTACCTTGCCGGTTGAAGAAAGCGTCGACGTTCCGGCGGAAATTCAGGAAAAAGCTCAGAAACGTTGGGATGCCAAGCAGGCCAAAGACTGGGCAGCTGCCGACGCCCTGCGCGACGAATTGGCGGAGGCGGGATGGCAGATCAAGGACGCGAAAGACGGTTTTGAGGTCGTTCCGATCGACTAGCCCTCCCTGAAACCTCCTGTTTTTTTTCGAAGTAATGATTGTTGATCGCGATTCGCGGTTGATGATTCTAATTACCATGAATTCGAAAATCCAATTCCGTATGATGTTGATCGCGGTCGGGCTTTTCATCTCCGGGATTCAACCGGGGCTAGGCGATCCCTCGGTGGCAAGCGCTTCCGTCGATACGCCGCCCGTAGATTCGACGACGCGAAAGTTGGTTGATATCCGGGAAGTTGTGAAAGCTGATGATGAAGGTGGTTTTTTGCGACCAAGGTTTTCACCGGACGGCCTTCAACTGATGCTGACTCGTCCGGGCTATCAGGGAATCTTTCTGGTTCCAACCAAGGGCGGACAAGCGAAGCGTATCAGTGAAGACAATGCCTTCAAAGCTGAGTGGAGTAAGGATGGGCTGATTGCACTCCCGGCACCTAACGATAAGCGGCGAATCCTGAAACGCGATGGAAGTCAGGCACGGATCGAAGCAGTCGAACACGAGCAAGTCTTTTGCGAGAACGACAAGGTCTTCACCGAGGTGGAGGAAGGGGCCAACCCGGTCGCGATAAGCGACAACAGCGACCGCTTTATAGCGCCTCAACTCTGCCCGAAACACAAAATGGTCAGTTTTGTCGGGGTGGAGTCCGGCATCTATCTGGCTCCTGCGAGCGCGTCTCGAGAACCCGTTTTCCTCGGCGAAGGCCAGGATGTGACCTGGGCTCCCGACAGTTCTTTCATCGTCTATGTTCATGCTCGGGATGACGGACACGAAATCGTGGAAAGCGACCTCTACCAATATGAGTTGCGCACCAAAAAGCTCTTTAACCTGACGGCAACATCGGACCTGATGATCAACTCCCCTTCCCTCAGCCCCGACGGCAAAACCGTCGCCTTTGAAGCGGAGGGAACAATCTACGTTGGCACAATCCAATAGGGCAATCCGCATCTCGAAAATCCTCGCTTGGTCCGTCAAAGACTCTGCCATGAAATACCTGCACATGTTAGTGATGAACAAGAGCCACGGCGTCCTCTGGCTCATTTTGCTTTCCACGATCGCCAGCCACGCGCAGACCAAGATCTACATCGACCCGGGCCATGGCGGCACGGATCCTGGCGCGGTCAATTCGTCAAACGGCACCAAGGAAGCCGATCGCGTTTTATTTACCAGCCTCGAACTCCGCGACTACCTCCAGGAAGACTCCGACGATGAAAGCGGCGGGGGTAACTGGGATGTCCGATTGTCGCGAAGCACGGACACGTTTATCAGCCTGAGCGCCCGATCCGCGGACGCCAATTTTTGGGGAGCAGACCGGTTTCTTTCCATCCACCAGAATGCTTTCAACCAATCGGCAAACGGAACGGAAACGTTTTCGTTATCGGATTCGGGCTCGAGCGCCCGGCTTCGCAACTTGGTGCAATCAGAGGCAATTGAGGCCTGGGGACTAACGAATCGCGGGAATAAGACCGCGGGATTCTCGGTCCTTCGCAATACCGCGATGCCCGCAGTGCTGACCGAGATGGGGTTCATCGATTCGCCAACCGATCACGAGTTCTGCTCCTCGGACGAGGAATGCCGAAAGTATGCCAAACACATGATGTTCGCGCTCCAACGTCATTATGATTTGGACGAGTATCTTCCTGGTGGAACCTCTCCTGAGGAAGTCATCGTGGACAACACAAACATGAGTGGCTATTCGGAAACCGGGAATTGGAGCACATCCACCTCTCCAGGATTCTGGCAAGCCAACTCGAGATACGCCTCGGCTTACAATCCATCGCCAGACAACAAGGCAACGTTTCGTCCCAATCTTTTGCAGGATGGCCAATACGAGGTCTATGCGTGGTGGGTTCAGGGTGGAAACCGCTCTCCAGGCGCTGCGTTTGTTGTGACTGACCTTACCGGCTCTACCACGGTCAACCTGGATCAACGGGACAACGGAAAACAATGGAACCTGATTGGAACCTTCAACTTCCGGTCCGGGACAGACGGGAGCGTCGTCCTTTCAGCCAAGCAATCAGCCGTCGGGACCTCCAATCCGTCCAGTGTCGTGGTGATGGCGGATGCCGTGCGGTTCGTAAGAGTTGGCAATCTTGATATCCAGGAAGTCATTGTCGACAACACCGATCCCGGCTTCTCCGCACCTTCGCGGGATTGGTTTACGGGGGACTACACCTCGGGCTTTCTTGGCTCCAACTACCATGCGCGTCCTACTGAATACGTTAGTGATCCCGCATCCTGGTCGCTGGGTCTCCCGGTCGCAGGACAATGGGAAGTGTTCGCACGTTGGACGATCGGCTCCAATCGAACGCGCTCCGCACCGTTCTTTATCCGGCACAATGGAGGCACGGCAACGCGCTACGTGAATCAACGCACCAGCGGTGGCCAATGGGTTTCGCTGGGGACCTACGAGTTTGCAACCGGCGTTTCCACGAAGGTCCAACTGTCTTGTTGGACCGATCCCGGAGCATTTGTGATCGCTGATGCGGTTCGTTTTGTGAAACGTTAGCCAATTTGTCCCGCCACCAAAGTCGCAGAACCTCGGTTCATCGCCTCCCCATTCTTTGGGCGTTGTTCGGTTTTCTGACCACCGCGCCCTTCGCTTCAATTTCCGATGGTTCGACGGCCCCACAAGACCTTGAAATTCTCGAGAAGGCGTACGAGCTAACCGTAAAAGGTGAGATCGCAGAAGCTGAGTCCATGTATCGCGATTTGGCGTCCACCAATCCTCAAATCGGCCTCCCCGCGCTCAGCCGGTTTCTCTACCTCGCCCCGGAAAGCGAAAAGCTCGAACGCTTTCTCCAGTCCGTTCAAGCAGACGAGACGTTCCCAGACGAGCTAAAGACAGAAGTCTTGATCGAGGCTGACCGGAAAGAAGACGCCCTGACACGGCTTCGAGCATCTTCCCCCGAGAAAACCGATATCCTGGCGAAGGCCGAATTCCTTCACCGCCATGGGGAGAAAGGCGAGTCCATTGAACTCCTAATTCAAACGATTCTCCAATCTGAACGGCATCCGAATGTTGGGACTTGGGCAGAGAAGCTTCTCGATTTTTCGGATTCATTGGCCATCGGAAAGGGGCATTTTCTCCAGGCTTTCGCAATCGGCCATCAAACCTTGGAACTCGTTCCGGAAGATTTTTTGGCTCACATGGACCAACAAGTTTTCCAGTGGCAAACATCCCAAACCTACTGGGAAGAACGGAACGCCCTTTTCGAGACGATAGCGCTTGAGTCTTTTTCAGCCCTTGCCGCTTCGATCATCTGCTATCACGAAGGCAATCTCGAGAAAGCGGAAGCCTTTCTCTCTTCGTCTCCCAGTAGCCCGGTTTGGCTTGCAACTGCAACGACGATTCACAAGATTCGACTGCTCAAAGCCTTGGGAAGAAACAAAGAGTCTACCCGACTTGCGGCAACACTATTGGCGGAACTGGAACGCGAGCCATCTGCCGATCAGCGTTGCCAGGCAGCCCTCCAGGCCTTGGACAAACTCAATCATGAGCAAGCTCGACTCATCTTCGATTCCATCACTCCGTCCGAGCTTTCTGCCGAGGCTCTCGCCACCTTCCATCTGGTTCACCTCCGACTCGCCGCCTTCGCTCAGGATTTCGACCTCCTGATTTCCCAGTTCTCACGGTATGCCAGCACGGTAACCGCGGAAGTTCGGCAACGCGGCATTGATTCGACCGTTTCCCATCTTCACTCCGTTGAGGCGAGGCAGAAACTCATCGATCAAATTCATTCCAAGGTGGAAACCGGCGCGGCATCTCCGGTTCTCTACCTGTTGGCGGCCGCACTTGAGGAACAAAATGGGCTTGGGATCCAGGCCATCAAATCCCGATGGCTCTATGGCCAATCGAATCCGGATGACTACCCGGCACAAGTCAGCTTGGTCGCCAAGGCGGTTCACCTTGCCATTGAGCTGAATACCCAACCAAACGCCGAAGTCACTGCCGACCAAGTCAAACAAATGACGGACCTTGCCACGGAAAGTGCCCTGACATTGATTCAGACAAACCCCTACAACGCAGAAGCAATGCGGGCATTGATGGATCTCTACCGCAAGAGCAATCAGGAAACGAAGGCTCCTGAAGTTCCGGATCTGGTGGGCAAACAGGCAACCAATCCCAAACTCCTCGCTCATTGCGCCTACGTCTTGGCCACCGAAGGATACCCGGACAAGGCGCTGCTCTACTACCAACAAGCACTCGAAAAGGATCCGGGAAATCCATTCTTCCTGATGAATCGTGCGTCTTGCCATACCAGGCTTGGACGCTGGGACGACGCCGCTGCCTTTTATCGTCAAAGCATCGAACAAGGTTTTGCCGGGAAGCCGTTCCATCTTCACGAAAGCCTGCTTCGACTTTGGTCCATCGCGGAACACCAAAACAATGAGGAAGCATGCTTGAGCTATTTCCGATCCTTACCACGCAACAACGAGCTCAGGTGGCAGTCTGTTCTCGTTCCGGAGTTGGTTGCGCTCATGGTTCAAGTGCGGCGGATGGATGATGCGACCTTTTTTCACGAGGCGCTGTTGGAGCGTTTTCGGTCGGGCAATCTCGAAATTTCAGAAGCCATCAAGAGCTACCAACGGGTTGCCCGTGGCTTGGTGGAGACTGATCACCTTGACCAGGCCGAAGCGTTTCTGGAAAGCGGGCTCGCGGAATTTCCTGACCACCCCGAAATCAACCTCGCGATGGTTCAGAGCCTGGCCTCCCTGGATCTCGAACGGGGTCGGTTTGATGCCGCGATTGGACGACTCGAAGGAAAGGCTCGCGACATCAAATCGCCAGGCGCACTTGAACTTCTCTATTTCGCAGGCCGGCTTGCTGAGCAAAACAACCAACCGGAAAAAGCGACCAGCCTTTTTGTAGAATTCCTCGAATCCGATTCACGGAACTTTGAACTCCGCGCGTCTACGGCCAGACGCCTCGCCAAATTGCGTCAAGACTAGGCGGGCGAACTAATCCGCAGGGCTTCGTCAATCGTGTCGTTCACCAATTGCTCTTCCTCGTTGCTGATCTCGCGCGTGACCTCAAGATCGAGATTCACCTTGCCGTCATTCTTCACGGTAACTCCAAAATGGCTGACCATTCCCTCCGGCAGCCGGGAAAGCACGTATTCCTCAATAAACTTCGCCACTTTGGCCCCATTGTTGTGGCAACCGCAATCCAGACCGGAATTCAGGGCATCCAGGTGTTGACGGCCAACGGCATAGTCCGCCAAACCTTCATCCATGACACTGATGGCATGTTCAAGAAAAAGGCGAGCCTCATCCATCCGTCCCTTGTGCTGATAGTAGATACCAAGCGCGGTTCTTGCCTCGCCTTCCAGGACGGTGTTTCCATCTTGCTGGGCGGTTTGAATGGCGTTTGAGAGTTGCTCTTCGGCGTCGGGCTGATTCTGAAGCTCCATCGCGACGGACCAAGCCTCCGATTCTTCATGCGATAACATGTCGGTTGGGTAAAAGTGGACGAAGGCAAGCCCCACTCGCTTCAATCCGCGGGTGCGAGATTACTCGCCCGTGCCACAATTGGTCAATGCTTTTTCTGGTCGAAACAATTCATCCAGTATTTATGCTGATTATAGTCAGGACCGCTTTCGCGTCAGCATAAATTCGTTCCCTTCCGGATCAACACACATCGCGAGATGAGGAGGTTCACCGTTCTCCGGTTCTGGTTTTCGCTTCAGTTCTCCGCCTCCGGCAACCACTTCGCTCGCTCCCTCCACCACATCGGCAACCTGAAAACTCATCCCGGTCCACGTTCGTTTCCCCTCGCCTCCCCCGTGAATTCCAATGATCGCGCCGCAAAGTTCAACTTCACTGATCACGTCTGACTGCTTGGTGACCTCCGCTCCGAGGACTTTTTCATAAAAGTGAAGAGCTCGATCCATATCGGCAGCCCAAATCACATATTTGACGCGTTCTACATTCATGCGGCACGCTGAAGACCAATTGAGCCTCACACAAGTAAAAAGAAAAACGTGGAGGAATGCGCCAGTTTGTGGGACAGAGACCGGATGACGGTAAAGCAGATACTGACTCACCCTGGAAGCGCTCACAAAGACGACTTCATGGCGTGCAGTGTGCTTATCCATCAGCATCAAGTCGACGTCGTACGCCGTGAACCCAGTCAGTCGGATCTGGATGATTCTGGGATTCTGGTGGTCGACGTCGGAGGATCTCACGATCCTGAATTGGGCAATTTTGACCACCACCAGTTTCCGCGGGATCATCCTCCCATCTGCGCCTTGAGTCTCGTTTTGCAGCATCTTGGCGTCTACGAAGATGCCCTGAAATTCTGCGATTGGCTGGAGCCTGCGGAGTGGTTTGACTCACGCGGTCCGTCAGAAACCGCCGAGTGGCTGGGCGTCGAACGCGACCTTCTCAGCAAGCTCAATTCACCGGTCGACTTGACGTTGCTCCGTCGTTTTGCGCTGACCTCGCGACTGACTCAGGATCAGCCGCTTTGGCACATCATGCGGTACATTGGCGAGGATCTGTTGAGCTACCTGACCCTGTTGAGACAGCGTTTGGAGTTTATCGCCGAAAACTCGGAATTCTGGACCGTCTCGACCGAAAACTCCGAGTTCGAGGTTCTGTTCATGCCGAGAACCGAACCCGTTCCCGACGATTCCTCACTTGGATTGCAACGCTACATTGACGAAACCGGAAAAAGCGAGTCGGTCGCGGCGATGATTTACCCAGATCGACGCGGTTCAGGCTATGGAATTTCCCGTTACAATGGCAACAAACAGCTCGATTTCTCCCAACTGACGGAATGCGAAGACGTTCATTTTGCTCATATTCGCGGATTTGTCGCCAAAACAACGGCTACCGAGCCGGAACGGCTGAGAGAACTCTTGCAACTGGCCGTAGTTGAGTGATTAGGCGAAGTCTTCCCCTTCAATGCCTCCCTTTCTCTCCATTTCCGAACAGACGACTGACGTCTTTGAGAGCTCGATCTTTTGTGATCGCCGTTTCGGCGCCGATCTCCGCTTCCTGGGCGTTGTTCGTCATCTGGAAAACGGACGGGAAATCCTCGGGATCGACTATTCGTGCTATCAACAGATGGCGGAGCAGAAATTGGAGGAAATTTATCGGGAACTCTCCAACAGCGAAAGTGAGCACCGCGTCTGGGTCCATCATCGCATTGGCTTCGTCAAAGCTGGCGAGGCTTCGATCGTGATTCGCATCCAAACGCCTCATAGCGCCGAAGGATATGCCATTAGCCAAGCGTATCTCCGCCAAATCAAGACGACCGTCCCGATCTGGAAAAAACCGGTCTTTTCCGAATGAACCTACCCAACCAACTTACCGTTCTTCGCCTCATCCTGACCGCGATCTTTGCGGTTGCGATGTCCATTGAGTTTGCCGGGCAATATTCCATCGCTCTCATCCTTTTTTCAGTCGCTGCGTTTACCGACTTTCTGGATGGCTATCTGGCTCGGAAACACAATCTGATCACGAATTTCGGGAAGCTGATGGATCCCCTGGCCGACAAGGTTCTGATGTGTGCCGGTTTTGTGCTGCTTTCCGAAATTGGCCTGATTCCAGGTTGGCTCGTGGTCGCCATTCTCACCCGGGAGTTTCTCGTCACTGGTCTGAGGTTGATCGCAGCAGGAGATGGTAAAGTTGTTTCCGCCGACAAACTCGGGAAACAGAAGACGATCTGGCAAATCGTGACGCTCATCTACTTTTTGCTCTTTCTTGCGTCTGATGAAACAGCTTTTCACTGGATGCGTTGGCTGTTTGACTGGGCGCCAACAAGCCCACCCATCGCAGGCTTCCTCCTGTTGGCGCTCTCACTGGTTCTTACCGTCTGGTCGGGAATTGGCTATGTTTTCAAGAATCTCCATGTTTTGAGAACAGAGTGAGCTTTTTTCCCGGCGCCTCTCCGGGCGTTTCCACCGTCAGCTTATCCACAAGTAATTCACAGTTTAATGCTGACAGTTAGGATTTCTTACGCTATTGCTCTTGTTTGCAGTTTTCCACCAACTGTCAGGCATGAGCACGACTCGAACTTCACCGGCCAAACGACGCTACCAAGCCTACATCTCCTATCGCCGGGAAGACAACCGGCACGAGGGGAGACGTTGGGGAAATTGGCTCCAGGAAAACCTGGAGGGTTTTCGCGTGCCTCCCAAATTCGCCGGGCAACGAAATAGCCGGGAAGAAGACGCTCCGGAATCACTTTTCCCGATCTATTGCGCGACGGAACCTCATCAGGGTGAGGAACTCAGCGAAGCAAGCCTTGAGGCGCTACGAACCTCTGAGACACTGGTCGTTGTGGCCAGTCCCGAGGCGGCAAACTGCAATTTTATGCGGGAGGAGATCCGCTTTTTCAAAGAGATCGGTCGAGCCGACCGAATCGTGGTTCTGATGATCGCCGGTGAACCGCATGCCGACATTCCGACCAAGGCCGAATTTGGGATTTCCGAGAAGGATGAATGCCTCGCCGAAGAGCTTCGCTACGGAAAGCCCCGGAAGGACGGGACGGTCAACTGGGGAGCACCGGTTGAACCGATTTGCGCCGACGTGAGAGTCGCGGCTGAAGCCGATCATCGAAAAGTCACCACCGGACAGGGCTACACCAATAAAGTTGCCTACATGACGGAACTGCTGCGTCGGGGGATTCCTGGAGCAAAGGCAGGGAAACTTGCGGATGAGTATGAGGGGCGCCTCGACCGGGCCATCCGAACGCTCGCCGCCGGAATCCTGGGGTTTCCGGCCAGGGAGGTGATCAATGAGTCCCAACTCGCAGCGGTAAAACGCTTGAAAACCGGACTGTTTGGGCTCGGGGCAGCCGCCGCCGTTCTGGCCGCGCTGGCGATCATCGGGTTCACGGGATCTGATTCAGATTCAGCTTCGTCAGGAAATGGAGGTGTCGCTTCCGCCGCCACCAAAGAGTCCCTGAAAGCCGCCAATCAGGTCGCTGAAAAACTTCAGAACGAAATCAACGCCATGGAGCAGGAGCTGGCCGCGAAAATCGCCCATTCCAACGCTTCCAAAACCAAACTTGAGCGAGAGCAAATCGAAACGCTGTCCGGGTTCCAACGAGGCGATCTGCCAGCCTTGGAAGTTCTCGAACAATTGGCGAAGTCCAGCCAAATCCGCTTGGAAAGCATTCCCGAACAAGATCGCAAGCCTGAGAATCAAGCCCAATTGGCGTCCCTCCTTGAAACTCGGGCAACCATTTCTCGCCACCAGGAGGATCTGAACCGGTCGCTCAGTTTTCTGGAATCCAGCCTGGCGCTGATCGAACAAAATCGTGCAGGCTATGAGAACGAGGTCAATTGGCTCTCTCGCCAGAGTGATCTTCGCCATCAGATTGGAAAAATCCGCTTTGATCAGTCCAAATTGGATGGAGCGGAACAGGCTTTCAACATGGCTCTCGCAATCGATGAACGCCTTGCGGAACTTGAGCCCGAAGAGGTGAAATGGCGTCAGAACCTGAGCGCGGGTCAGGATTATCTCGCAAAGATTCTCAATCAGAAAGGCGGCGGAGCTGATGTCGTGATCGCGACGGAGACCACCGATTCAGCGTCCGCCCAACTGACCAGCGATGGAACGGCCCCGACCAGTTCTCCGATTCCAAATTCTGACGAAAAAGCGGCCATCGCCGAAACCCAGCAAGCCGCCGGAGATCTGGAAGGTGCCATTGCGAGCCTGGGTGAGGCCATGGAACTCGCTACGGCAGGACCGCAAAACGATCCAACCGCCCAACGAAAACTGGCGGCCTATCATCTCCATCTCGGGCGACTTTACCAGTTGGTCGAAAATTCGGAGCTCGCCCTGAAGCACGTTCGAGAGGGACTCGCGATTCAACAAACCGCAGCGTTCCATTGGACCGGTGCACGCGAGTTGGAACATCTGGCGTGGGCGCAGATCACCGAGGCCAATCTTTCGCTCCAGAATGCAGACGCGCCGGCCGCAGTCTCGACCGCTCAGCAGGCAGTCAACACCGCGCACCAACTGATCAAAGCCGCGCCCCAATCAATCGAGGCCCATAGCCTGCTCGCAACCGCCTATGAAACCACGGCCCAAGCCCAACAAGTTCAGGGTCAATCGGGTTTGGCGGCTGGAAGCCTGGAGGCAGCGTCCGATCTCCGGAGTCAAATCGCGGCAGCTCAGCCGGCGGATCCGGCTTCTGCCAAAAAGTATGTCGAAGGCCAACTCGCCTTGACGGAACTTCATCGGAAAGAGGAGAACCTTGATGCGGCAGCAGTCGGTCTGCAAAAATTGACCCAAACCGCAGCGCGAATTTACCAGCAGAATCCGGCAAATCTGGAGTGGATCAAAGCGGCAGCCTCAGCGAGCCGGAGCCTCTCTGAAGTCCAGATTCAACGCAACGACTTGATCGGAGCCCAAAAAGCAACGGTCGATGCGATGAGCTACACGGAAAAGCTGGCAAATCTGGATCCGGAAAACCAGGAATGGCGCGCCAAGTTGCAAGCCGATTACCAGTCCCTCGGGACTTCGTATCAACGCCAGGGCAACTTCCCCCAAGCCAAGGCGATGCTGATTCGCAGCGCGGAACTTGCCCGCACGTCGTCCTCGCAGGACGCCGCTTCGCTCTTGAACCTGCTCGGCTACGAAGAACAAATCGCGAACATCAGCCTGACGTTGCAGGAAAACGCGCTCGCCAAAGACGAGTATCTCATTGCTCTGGCAACGGCGGAACAAGTGGCCGCAGTCGAACCCGAGAACCTGCAGATCCAGGCGAAAATCGCCGAAATTTCGAAAGTGATCGGAGATTTGGCGGCCTCCCTTGACGACGTTGAAGCGGCCGAGCAGCACTACGCCAGGTGCCTGAGCATTGCCGCAGAAAGCGCCAATCTTGCCCCCCAGGAAGATATTTGGTGGAGTCTCGCCGGCGATTGTCACAACCAACTCGGGGCGCTGCACCAGAAGCGCGGCAACCTCAGCAATGCCAAGGCCAGTTATGAAGCGGCGCTTCAAGCCTTCGACTATTTGGCGCAGCGACATCCCCAATTGCCGACCACCCATGCCGGAATGGCGCTGAGTTTCTTCGGAATCGGAGATGTGGCGACCAAACTCGGGAACGTCGATTTGGCGCTCCGCCGCTTCCAGGACAGTTGTCAGTTTCACCAAAAACTGGCTTCCGCAGAGCCTGAAAATGTGGATTGGCAAAGCGGAATCGCAGAATCCTCACTCCGAATCGGACAGATTTTCGCCGAAAACCGCAATCGTCGGGATGCCATCGCGTGGCTGAACAGCGCTCAGGAGCAAATCGAATTCATGCAGAAAAAGTCTCCTCTTCGCGAGCAAGACAAACTGGTGGCGAGCACCATTTCTGCGGAAATTCGCTCATTGAGCCGATTTCGCGTTTTGGGCGGCGCTCAGTAACCTGTGCGGAATCCGCGCTCGACGTTTGAGTGTCGGGTGAAATGACGCTAACAGAGTCACGATGGGACGAATCCGCCTCATGCCCGATGCTCTCGCCAGCCAAGTCGCTGCTGGTGAAGTGGTCGAGCGCCCTGCCAGCGTGGTCAAGGAACTGGTCGAAAACTCGATCGACGCCGAAGCGCGCAAAATCGAAATCCGCGTTCAGGGCGGAGGGCGCACCCAAATTCGTGTCGTCGACGACGGCATTGGGATGAATCGGGATGACGCGTTGATGTGCCTGGAACGGCATGCCACGAGCAAGATTCGCACGACCGAGGATCTCGATGGGATCGCCACACTCGGTTTTCGAGGGGAAGCAATTCCCAGCATCGCGAGCGTCAGTAAATTTCGGCTGACTTCCCGGGAGAAAGACGCGCTCGTTGGCACGGAAATTTTCGTGAATGGCGGAAAACTGATCGACGTGAAGGATAGCGGAGACGCGCCGGGAACCCAGGTTGATATCCGCAGCCTGTTTTTCAACATCCCGGCCCGCCGCAAGTTCCTGCGAACCGAAAACACCGAATACAGCCACCTCGAACAGATCGTCAAGGTGCAGGCGATCGCGCATCCGGAAGTCGGATTCACCCTCCTCCGCAATGATCGCCCCCAGTTCCAACTACCGCCGGGTAGCCAGCTCCTCGAACGCGTCCAGGGCCTGGCCGGAACCGACATCGCCGAGCGTTTGCTCAAGATCGAGCCCTACGAGGCGGATGACATCCGGGTGACCGGCTACATTGGCGGATTCGGCATGGGGAGAAGCAATCGAAGCCTCCAACTCTCCTTCCTCAACGGACGCCCGGTCGAAGCCGCGATGCTGAATTACGCGCTTCGCGAAGGATTCCACACCGCCCTGATGAAGGGCCAATATCCGATCACCTTCCTGTTCCTGGAGATGAGCCCGTTCGCCGTTGACGTGAACGTGCATCCCGCGAAGAAGGAAGTCCGCTTTCGCGATGGCAACGCGGTGAGGGATGCGGTGATCGAAGCGGTAACGCGGACCTTGACGCGGGAACAATCCACGATTCCCGGCCAGCAGGTTCGCCAAATCGCGGCACCACAAGCCGCTCCCCCAACATCTCCCGCGTTCCAGCCGCCGTCCCAACCGAGCCTGATTCCGGAACGCGAACAAACCGCGCTCCGGCGGGATTGGCTGCAGACGCCTCCTCCCCCGAAAGACTCCGCTCAGGAAGCTCCTGCGGCTCAACCGGAGTTGCCCGCGGCTCAGGCTGAAGCACCGGAAGCGGAACCTGCGCCCATCGAACCTCCGGCGACGGAGCCCGAACCGCAAGCCACCGTTCAGGCAGAGGACTTTCGCATCATCGGGGTCCTGAAAAAGCTCTATGTGCTGATGGAAAGCGCGGAAGGGCTCGTGTTGATGGATCAACATGCGGCTCACGAGCGCGTCCTGTTCGAGAAAATGCGCCGGCGAATGGCGAATGAAGGCGTGCCTGCGCAAAAACTGCTCATGCCGCTCACGGTCGAACTCGCCCCCAGGGATTTCGACCTCGTTCAGCAAAACCTCGAGGCGATTCAGCGGCTCGGGATCGGCGCGGAACCATTTGGGAAGAACACGCTCAAGATCGACAGCCTCCCCACTTTCTTCAAAACCGATGATCCCGCGACCTACATGAGCGAGGTGATCGATGAACTGAAGAAGGCGAGTCGCCGCATGAGTTCCATGCGGCTGGGCGAGGACATGGTCGCGACGACAGTTTGCCGCTACGCCGTCAAGGCGAACGACGATCTGCGTCCCCCCGAAGTGAGCAAACTCCTGGAGGACTTGCTCGACTGTGAACTGCCGTATTGCTGCCCCCATGGCCGCCCCACCCTCATTCAGATGTCGTTCGAGGAGTTGGAGAAGAAATTCGGCCGCACCGTGTAGCGGGTTGCACCCCGGCCAATCCACCTTCATTCTGCCTTCTCATGATTGACCTCAGCCAGATTCCCAACCTTCACGTGATCGATCATCCGTTGATCAAAACGCGAATGGCCAAATTGCGAGCTGTCGGGACGACGCCGGGCGAGTTTCGCGATCACCTGGGAACCATTGGCCGCCTCATGGCCTATCGGGTGACTGAAGACCTGCCGCTCACGGAGCTGGAAGTGGAAACTCCGCTCGAGGTCATGACCGGCCATCAACCGGCCCGCCCGGTCGTGGTCGTCTCGATACTGCGCGCGGGTTTGGGAATGGTCGAGCCGTTTCAGCAGTTGCTTCCCGAAGCCTATTTCGGCCACATTGGCTTGGCCAGAAATGAAGAAACCCTTCAACCCGAATCGTATTACTGCAAACTCCCACCGACGTTGAGCGAAGCCGATGTCTTTCTGGTCGATCCAATGTTGGCGACGGGGAACAGCAGCATCGAGGCCACGTCCCAGCTCAAGGCGGAGGGTGCATCGCGTTTGCGCCTGGTCTGCCTCGTCAGCGCTCCGGAGGGAATCCAGAAGTATCACGAGGCTCATCCCGACGTGCCCATCTATACCGCGGTCGTCGACCGTGGCTTGAATGAAAAAGGCTACATCGTTCCAGGGTTGGGCGATGCCGGGGATCGCTACTTCGGAACCCTATGAGAACGCCAATTCATCTGGCGGACCTCTCGCCCTGCCCATTCCTCCCGCCAACGGACGAGCCGCAAACCGCAGCCGCGATGCGCAGGCATGGCAAGAACCGGGGCCCCGCATTCTACGAGGCGGCGTTGACCTGCGGACAATCGCTCTGGCTCCAGGGGCTCCCGGCCCAGGCGATGTTGCAGATCAACCGGGCTTTTGGCGCGGACCTCGCGAGTGACGATCCCGTCCTCGAATCCTGGCCACTTCCCTACCCGGCGATGGCCTGGGTCATGGTCGAACGAACGGAAGATCAATTCATCGGCAATCCGCGTCGCCACTTTCAACATCTCGCCACCCGCATGGTCGAGCCCCGCAAGGAACTCCGGACTTGGAGAGCCTGGGCCTGTTGGTGGATGAGCCGACTGATTTTTCCGGACTATCCGGCCGATGAGGAACAGATCGCGAACGAAGGGATCGCGGAACCGACCTTTGCCGTGATTTCAGCGCAACTCGCGAAAACCGGCCATCCCGGCGAGGTCGAAATCTGGGCGTCGGTCTGCGATCAGTTGGGCGAGCGGAAGTAGTCCACCGTTCCCTGGGCGGAAAACGCATCGCCAATCCGCTCCAGCGCATGCGCGTAGGCTGCCGTTCGCATGTCGATCCCGTGTTCCTGGCTCCGGTGGTAAACCGCGCGAAACTCGTCCTGCATCTTCGCCTTCAGCTTCTCGTTCACCTCTTCCTCGGTCCAATACCAGCCCGCCTTGTTCTGTACCCACTCAAAGTAGCTCACCGTCACTCCGCCCGCGTTTGCCAGGATGTCGGGAATCACAAACGTCCCGTTTTTGTGAAGGGTCTCCCCGGCTTCGGAAGTGATGGGCCCGTTGGCCAACTCCAAAATGTTCTTTGCCCGCACCCGGCCCGCGTTTTTTGCGGTAATCACGTTCTCCAGCGCGGCCGGGATCAGGAGATCCACGTCCAGCTCCAGCAATTCCGCATTGCTGATTTCCTCGGCGTCCAGCATCTCGCAAACGCCCTCCTTGCAATAGACCGCATCCAGGGTGCGACGGTTGTTTTTCGCATTGATCAGACTCTGAACGTGAAACCCTTCCTCGCTGTAGATCCCGCCTTTTGAGTCGCTCACCGCAACGATCTTGTAGCCGTCGTTGTGCAGCAATCGCGCGACCGCCTGTCCCGCGTTGCCGAATCCCTGAATCGCCACCGTTACCTCGCGAGGATTCCAACTATGAATCGCCTCCATTTCCTTCAGGCAATAGTAGCCTCCCCTTCCCGTCGCCTCGCTGCGCCCCTGACTTCCTCCCAACGCAATCGGCTTTCCGGTGATCACCGCCGGGGTGTGGCGCCCGACCAGGTTGGAAAATTCATCCATCATCCACCCCATGATCATCGCATTCGTATAAACATCAGGTGCGGGCACGTCGATCTCCGGCCCGATGAAATCCGCAATCCGCCGAATGAACCCGCGGCTCAACCGCTCCAGCTCCATGTTGGAGAGTTCCTTCGGGTTCACACAAATGCCCCCCTTCGCCCCTCCATACGGCAGATTCATCACCGCACACTTGCACGTCATCCAAAACGCCAGCGCCTTCACCTCACTGATGTCCACATCCGGATGGTAGCGGATTCCCCCCTTGCCCGGGCCGCGCGTATCATCGTGCCGCACGCGATACCCCTTGAAAACCCGCATGGATCCGTCGTCCATCCGTACCGGCACGGACACCTCAATCACCATCTTGGGATGTTTCAGCCGTTCCAGGCCTTCTTCGTGGAGTTTCGTGTATTGAAAGGCGTGATCCAGGTTCTTAATGGCATCAGCAAAGACATCAGTGGTAGCAGGGGGATGGGAACTCATGGTAGGGGTTGGATTCTATCACTTCATAGACGCAACTTGGACGGTCAACTTTCGCCGATATCTTCATTCCACTCGTCCGGGTGGGCCGTAATGAAGGTTTGCATCAGCGCCTTGCACTCCGCGTTGTCGTTTCGCTCCAGGGTCACCCCCTTCTGCTCCAGCCAATCTTCCGCGCCCAGAAACGTCGTGCTTTCGCCGATCACCACCCTGGGAATGCCATAGAGCAGAATCGCGCCCGAGCACATCGGGCACGGGCTCAACGTCGTGTAAATCGTCGACTCCCGGTAGGTCTTTGCCGGCAATCGCCCGGCATTCTCCAGCGCATCCATCTCCCCATGCAGCACGACGCTCCCGTTCTGCATCCGGCGATTATGGCCCCGGCCAATGATTTCGCCCTCGTGCACCAACACACTCCCGATGGGAATCCCCCCTTCGTCGAGGCCCTTGCGCGCCTCCTCAATTGCGGCTTCAAGAAATTTGTCCATGCCACGTTCCTACCTGATTTCCCAAGCCGGCTCAATCAAAGATCAGGCTCTAGGGAAAAGTAGTCACGTGCGCGTTGGCCGATTGGCCTCCTGCCACTTCACGCGCTCGTCATGATGTTTCTCTTCGAGTCGTTTTAAACGGCGACTTACAACCGAACGATTGACTGACAAGATTCCGATTCCAACAAACATAAGCGTAGGCCACACAAAGATAAATCTCGCACCTGCGGCAAAGAAAGCGGCCGCGATCAAGATTCCACCACCCAATATCAAAAATGGCATTAACAACGCACTAATCGGCGGGATCATCGCCTTCATTCGTTCATTTCGTTGTCGATTTTTTAAATCTAATTGCGTTTCCATGAATCACGATAATCTGCCCGAAATACGCCGTCAGATAATTGAAAGAATGCTTGTCTTTGTCCAGCACGAAATCGGGTGAGGGACGATCTTAGCGCAACAATAACAACGGCCCCACTCAGTGGTGGCTCGATACCGACGAAGAACCGAATTTCTCGCAAATGTGTGCACCGAACTCACTCAATCAATCAAAGATCAGGCTCCGTGCAAAAACACCGCGCCGGGAACGCGAACTTGCATTCTGCCGACGGCAAGCTTGTGTCCCTACCCAAATCCCTCTTACCGCATGATCAAACCCCGCATTTTTCTCCTCACGCTTCTCCTCGCCACCACGTCCCCCCTTGTCGCCGCCCCAATCGACGTTTTCTTTGGCACCGGAAGCCGCGAGTCCAAGGGCATTTATCACGCCACCTTCGATCCTGAAAACGGCAAGCTTTCCGGCGCCGAACTTGCCGCGGAAATCAAGGGACCGGGATTCCTCGCCTGGCATCCCGATGGAACCAAAATTTACGCAGTTGCAGGGCTGGAAGGCGGCCCCGGCGTTGCCGGCTTTCACGTCAAACCCGAGGGAAAACTGGAGCAATTCACCAACAGCCCGATCGGCGATGGCGGCGGAGCGCATATCTCGGTGCATCCCTCCGGAAAATTCCTGCTCACCGCCCAATACGGAGGCGGTTCCGTCGCGTTCTTTCCAATCGATGCGGAGGGCAACTTGGGCGAAGCCGTGATTCATGAGCACGAAGGCGGCTCCAGGGTTGTCGATCGGCGCCAGGACTCGCCCCACCCCCACTGGTGCGGCTTCTCGCCGGACGGCAAGTTCAGCTTCACCCCGGACCTCGGCACCGACAACATCCACATCTACCAGGTCGCCCCCGACCAAAACGCGATCACCAAGCACGGTCTGGCCGCGAGTATCCCCGGCGGCGGCCCCCGGCACATGCGCTTTTCGGCAGACGGAAAGTTCATCTACCTGCTCAACGAGCTGACCCTCTCCGTCACCACCTTTGCTTACGATGCCGCAACCGGCACCGCCAAGGCTCTCACCACCACCCCCGCCCTGGCCGATGAGGTCAAAGCGAAGGAAGGCTTTAACTCGGCAGCTGAGATCCTGATTCACCCGAACGGCAAGTTCGTCTGGTCCTCCAATCGCGGGAACGACAGCATTACCTGCTATCGCGCCGATCCGGCCACCGGGCAGCTGACGGTGACGGAAGTCGAGCCCATTCGCGGAGCCTGGCCCCGCAACATCAACATCGACCCGACCTCTCAATGGATTCTCGCCGCTGGTGCGAATTCAAACACCGTATCCGTTCACAAAATCGACCAGGAGACGGGCGAACTCACCTACCAAACACGCAGCATCATCAACGTCCCCGGTCCCATCTGCATCCTCTTTGGGAAGTAGATCCGGGAAGGAGGGGTTCGGCGACAAGCGGAGTGTTCCTCATTAACGGCGATGACAGTGCAGCAGCGCTCTCCAGTTCGCTTGACGCCATTGCGAGTGCCTTCTAACCTCTGCCCATGATGATGAAGCCCCTTTTTGCTGTTCTCATTTCTGTCGCGTTTTTGTCTTCCGTTCAGGCGGATGACAAAAAGCTGTATGCCGGTGAGCCGATCCAGGCGCTGCTGATTACGGGCGGGTGCTGCCACAATTACATCTTTCAGGCGACGACGCTGTTGAAGGGCGCTTCCGAGAGGGCGGAAATCGAGTGGGCGGTGGTGAATGAGGGCGGAACGGGCACGTCGGCGATGATCGACCTCTACAAGGATCCGGATTGGGCCAAGGACTATGACGTGGTGATCCACAATGAGTGTTTCGCGAATACGAAGGATCCGGACTACATCCGCAAGATTACGGAGGCGCACAAGGCGGGCGTGCCGGCGGTGGTGATTCACTGTGCGATGCACACCTATCGGGCGGCGGAGATTGATGATTGGCGCCAGTTTTTGGGGGTGACGAGCCGCAGACACGATCACAAGTCGGAGTATCCAGTGAAGATCGTGGAGCCAGAGCATCCGGCAATGGTGGGGTTCAAGACCGATTGGGTGACGCCGAGCGACGAGCTTTACATCATCGAGAAGCTGTGGCCGGGCGCGACGACGCTGGCGACTTCGGTCAGCGAGAAGGACGGGAAGGCGCATCCCGTCGTCTGGGTGAACGATTATGAGGGCACGCGGGTGTTTGGAACGACCTACGGGCATTCCGACGACACGTTTCGCGATCCGGTGTTTATCGATCTGCTGACGCGCGGAATCGTGTGGGCGGCGGGAAAGATGTAAGGTGCGAATCCCCGCACCGGGGAAGGACGTAGTGAGGATGACTCACTTTTCTTTCGACATTCGCCGTTGGCTCGATAGGAATTCTGCACCATGTCCCACGTAAAACTTTTCATTCCCGGCCCGGTCGAGATTTCGCCGGAGACCTACGAAGCCATTTGCACGCCGATGATCGGGCATCGCGGCAAGGAATTTCAGGAGCTGTACGGCGAGATTCAGCCGAAGTTGCAGAAACTGTTCATGACGGAACAGCCGGTGTATTTGAGCACGTCATCGGCTTGGGGAATCATGGAAGGCGCGGTTCGCAACACGGTGAAGAAGAAGGTGCTGAACTGCTGCGGCGGCGCGTTTTCCGACAAATGGTTCGATGTGTCGAAGCGTTGCGGCAAGGAGGCGGAGGCGCTGCAGGTGGAATGGGGCGAGCAGATTCGCCCGGAAGACGTCGATGCGAAGCTGGCGACGGGCGAATTTGATGTGGTGACGTTGATCCACAATGAGACGTCGACCGGGGTGATGAATCCGCTCAAGGAGATCGCGGCAGTCGTGCGCAAGTATGACGATGTCATTTTGATTGTCGATTCGGTGTCGTCGTTCTCGGTCGTGCCGATCCCGTTTGATGAACTCGGAATCGACGTGCTGCTGACCGGCAGCCAGAAGGCGTTGGCGTTGCCCCCCGGGTTGGCGTTGTTCGCGCTTTCGGAGCGGGCGATCGAACGGGCGAAGACGTTGCCGGATCGTGGCTACTACTTCGACTTCATCGAGTTCCAGAAAAATCAGGAGAAGGACATGACGCCGAGCACTCCCTGCATCCACACGATCTTTGGCCTGCGCCAGAAGGTGAACGAGATCGAGGCGGAGGGCATCGAGAATCGCTATGCGCGACACGAGAAGCTGAACAACCTGGCCCACGATTGGGTGCGGGCGAATGGGTTCGAGTTCTTCGCGCCGGAAGGATTTCGCTCAAAATCGTTAACTTGTGTGGCGAACAACCGACAAATCGACGTGGCCAAGCTTCAAAAACTGATGCGCGAGAATCACTCCATCGCCCTTGATGGTGGATACGGAAAAATCAAGGGACCGACCTTCCGGATCTCCAACATGGGGAACGAAACGGAAGCAACGATGAACGAGCTGTTCGCGGCGCTCGACGACAGCCTGGCCAAACTCTAGGGTGCGATTGAAAAATGAGATGGACGCGCAATTGATTTAATTTCGGGTATAAATGGCTTCGCTAATTTTGAGATGCGGCGCTTTTTCCGGCTGGAATTGCTGTTCGGGGCTTTGTGAGGAAGCTCATCTCCGCCCCGAGCCATCAATTCCAGCCAAAAAAATCGCTCGCAGCTCGCCTCACCTCATTTTACAAACTCACCCTAGGACTCGACCTCATGAATAATTACCGCTGGGAAACCACGTTCTCGAATCTCTTCCATCGCTGCCTCGACCGCTACCAAGGCGGGGACGCAGACTACACCGGGTATTACTCCGATGAGGACTCTGCGTTTCTCACGTCGATCGGTTACAAGCCTCGCGAGTTCTTCGATTTTGTGGAGGACTATGCTGATGGTGATGATCCCTCCCCCACCACAGCCGTGATGATCGCGGCTGCCCGGCGCGACTATCTCCACACGATAATGGACGGGAAACTGAGCGATCACGAAATCAAACCGAACGAGCTTCCCGGCAAGGGGGAAGACCTCGGCGGCATTCGCTGGTTGCCCCGCATCATCCGGAAAGCCGAAGGCAAACTGCGCGGCGAACTGGATCCGGACATCATGTATTGCTGTGGAGGCGATCGTGGGTTCCTCAACCAGCACGACATTCATCCGGCGGATTTCCTTCGCGTGGTATGGGCGGCGGACGGGAAT
Source organism: uncultured bacterium (assembly GCA_963977015.1). Taxonomy (GTDB): domain Bacteria; phylum Verrucomicrobiota; class Verrucomicrobiia; order Verrucomicrobiales; family DEV007; genus JBCDHN01. The sequence continues at coordinate 160,064 of CAXBMO010000002.1, forward strand.
ACCGATTACGTCGTCGACTACGTTAGGAATCACTGACGAAGCCTTGAATCATCGAGAGGCGGAGACGGGATTCGGCGGAAATGCAGGATCATCGTTACAAGGATCCCCGCCAGGAGGAACATGTAGACAACGACAGCTCCGATGGTAATCGCCAATTCCTGATTCGCACGGACTTGATTGGCCTGAACCACATCCCAATGGACAGCGCCGAGTAGGAGGAGAGTTGCGAATGCCATCGCGAGTAAGTCGCGCCCAATCCGGGTGGTGGTGCCGACGGCACGTTCCGGAGCCAGCCAATAGTTCTTGTTCGGCAGGTTCCAATGCGTTTGCGAGATGCGGGGGAGAAACCAGGCAATGCCGGTGAAGGTGAGAAATTCAAGAGTTGCGACCATTGATATCGCCAGGGTCAACTCCCTTGGGCTCGACCAACGGTCCGGCTCGCCTCCCGCCCCAAAATGGACCGCGACCTGTTTAGGCAATTGCCCGTGCGTCCAAACGACGTAGCTGATCAACACCAGCCAGGTGATGCCGACCGCCATGACAAGGGGCCAAATTGGTCGGAGATGCTCGGGTAGTCTCGCCATGATGAGGAGATTCAACCCCGTTGAAGGCGACTTCGCGATTGCAAAATGTCACTGGATTTCTCGCGACAGAGTGACTAACGGGTCCTTACCCTTGCCGAATCCCCCAATGTTGTTAACCCGATGAATTGGCTTCTACAATCCCTCAGCCTCAGCGTATTGCTTCTGCCATGGTGCCTCCATGCGGGAGAGGCTCCGCCAATCTCGGAGCCACTTCCGAAGCGACTCGCTTCGGCTTCGATTCTATGGGAAAACGACTCGCTGGGAGGGACGGACAAGCATTACACGAACGGGACGCGCTTTGAATTTACCCTGGGTTCGACCATCGACCGCGAATCGACCTTTCTGGGGCCGTTGGTCAACGTGTTTCAGGATCATGAGGAAATCTACGGAACCGTATTTTTCGGTCAGGACCTGTACACGCCGCGGGACATCACCGTGACTGAATTGATCGAAGACGACCGCCCTTACGCCGGTTGGCTTTATGCGGGAATGCGTTTTGGGACGGTGAATGAATGGACTGACGATCAGAAGTTCTGGTTCATCAAACGGGCGTTGGATTACACGAGTCTGGAACTGAATTTGGGGGTGGTTGGCCCATGGGCGCTGGGCGATGAAATCCAATCCGGCTTCCATGAGTTGATCAACGGCCAGGAACCAATGGGCTGGGACAATCAGATCAACAACGAGATCGTTTTCGACGCGAATTTGTTTCAAAGCCTGAGTTTCCGCGTGCTGGAGGATTCCGCGCAGCGTGTGAGCTTCGATCTCGAACCGTTCTACAACCTGCGGGCCGGGATGGTCCAGGTTTCCGGCGGTGGTGGAATCGCTGCCGTGCTGGGGCTGAACCACAAGCTTGGGGCGACGCCTCGCCGGCTCTCTTACTCCGGGCCGCTGAGCCGGACGGGAATGCAGTCCAGTTGGGAGGTTGCGTTGTTTGGCTCAATGGAAGGGCGCGGCGTTGCGTGGAACACGTTTTTGGACGGCAACGTGTTCGCCGACGGAAGCCACTCCGTCGACAAGGAGCACTTCATTTGGCATTCAGAGGTGGGAATCATGCTGCGCTACCGCTGGCTCGTTGCCTCCTACATCCAGGTTTTCCGCTCCGAGGAGTTTGATGGCCAGGAGGGAATTCACGAATACGGCTCCGGACGGGTCGGCTTTGAGTTCCCGTTTTAGGCCGGATATCCTTGACGGCGAGCGCCGCAAGATTTTCAATTTTGGATCGAGTTTTCAACCTCTATGCGCGCCACGTTCTTCGCCTTTTTCCTTACCGCTCTCTCCGGAATTGCATCTGATCACACGGCGTTTTTTGAAGCCCATTGTGTAAAATGCCACGGGCCGGAGAAGCAGAAGGGCGACTTTCGACTCGATACGCTGGGTGCGCCCGACTTTGACACGGCGGAAGATTGGTCCTTGATCGCTGACGTCATCGAAACCGGCGAGATGCCGCCCCGCAAAGAGCCTCGCCCCGATGCCGCAGTTGCCACCACGCTGGTCGATTGGATCAGCCACGAACTTGGCCAGATTGTCGAGCCGACGTTGGGGCTTCGCCGCATGAATCGCGTGGAATATGAAAACACGCTACATGATCTGCTCGGGATTGACACGCCGCTGGCCGAACTGCTTCCCGAAGACGGCAGCGTCCAGGGTTTTGACAACGTGGCCAACGGTTTGGGCATTTCTTCGATTCTGATGGAGCGTTATCTCGAAGCGGCGGATGCGGCATTTGAGGGAACGATTCGGCGGATTCAACCTCTGCCTCCCGCGACGCGCCGCGCCAACCTGATGGAGATAAAGGACAACATCGAGTCGGTCAAAAAGAAGAAGGGCGGCGTGATCGAGGAAGCGGGCGGGTTCGTGGATTTCACACCGGGTTGGCCACCTGCTCGAATTGACCCCGCACATCCGATTGAGGAAGGGGTTTATCGCTGCCGCGTTGCGGTTTTTCCCCACGAACCGAATGACCATCGCACACTTTCCGTGGCGGTATTTGCCGGTCCGTTGTTTGGCGACGGCAAGCGCCGATTCATGGGGATGTTTGACGTGACCGGAACACCGGAGAAGCCCCGCATCATTGAATTCACGACGCGTATGGGCGAGCTTCACGCCCTCCACATTCTTCCCTGGATTTACCCGGAACACCTAACCTACCGCGATAAGCACGAAAAGCGGCCCGGTGTCGGGATTCTGTGGGCGGAGACGCATGGCCCACTGGATCAGGCGTTTCCCTCTGAACCTCAGAAGCAGCTTTTCGGGGAGTCGGAGACGCTCTCGATGGAAGCGGGTGCTTCGTTTTATATTCGGCACCGCAAGGGCGTGAAATCCCACCATGTTGCATCAACCGCACCCCGTGAGGACGCTGAGCGAATCATTCGCGATCTGATTCCACGCGCGTTTCGGCGTCCGGTCCCTGACGAATTGGCCGATCAGTTTGTCGATTTGGCGCTGGCCAAACTCGACCAAGGAAACACCTTTGAAGATTCTGTCCGCGCAGGCTTCACCGCCGTGTTCTGCTCGCCTCATTTCCTTCTCCTGAACCGGGAAACGAAGGTGGATGACTACGAGATCGCGTCCCGCCTTTCCTACTTCCTCTGGTCGTCGCTTCCGGATGCGGAACTGATGAGCCTGGCCGCCGCCGGTAAGCTCAGTGACGCAACCGTCCGCCATGCTCAAATCGAACGGATGTTGAACGATCCCAAGAGCGAACGCCTGATCGACAACTTCACCGGTCAATGGTTGGACCTCCGGGACATCGAATTCACGACACCGGACAAGAAGCTGTTTCCCGAATTTGATGAGTTGCTGCAACGCTCCATGGTCGCGGAGACCAAGGGATTCTTTCGCCATTTGTTAACCGAGAACCTCAGCGTTCTGAATTTCATCGATTCGGACTTCGCCGTTCTCAACCAACGGCTGGCAACGCACTACGGCATTCCCGGAATTCGCGGCCACGAAGAGTTTCGCATCGTGCCGTTGCCGAAGGAGAGTATTCGCGGCGGAATTCTCACACACGGCAGCGTTCTCAAAGTGACCGCGAATGGAACCAGCACCTCACCCATTTTGCGCGGGGTCTGGGTTCTCGACAATTTGCTCGGTCAACCGGCGCTGCCACCGCCACCCGGCGTTCCGGCAGTTGAGCCCGATATTCGCGGCGCGATCAACATTCGGGATCAGCTCGAGAAACATCGCGAAGACGAATCCTGCGCTCGTTGCCATGCTCGGATTGATCCTCCGGGATTCGCGCTGGAACAGTTCAATGCGATTGGAGGAGAGCGGGAATGGTATCGATCACTGGGAGGGGACGGTGGAAAGGTCAGGCATGTCAGCTATCGAATCGGTCAAACCGTTCAAAAGGGCGACGTCTGGCCCGATGGACGGAAGTTTGCGGACTTCACCGAGTTTCAGCAACAACTTCTGGATAATCCCGACGTGGTTGCCAAGGCGATCGCCTCAAAACTGCTCGTCTATGGAACCGGGCGCCCGCTCACAAATGCAGACCGCAAGATTGTGGATGCCGTTGTCGACGCCACTCGCAAGGACGATTTTGGTCTGCGATCCATGATCCATGCCGTCGCCGAGAGTGAACTCTTTTTCCGCCCGTAACCTCAGCCAGAACCCACCATCATGATGAATCGCCGAACTTTTCTTCGCTCCGCCGGAGTTGCCATGGCTCTCCCCGGACTGCCCAGCCTCGGAGCGGCTCCATCCAGCCCGGACATTCGAAGGATGCTGGCCATTTGCGCTCCTCTCGGAATCCACACTCCCCACCTCTTCCCTCAAACCGCCGGAAAAGACTATGAGGTCACGCCCTACCTGAAGCCCCTGCAATCGGTTCGAGACAAATTCACGGTAATGTCCGGATTGAGGCACCCGATGGTGGATGGCGGCCATGCTGCGGAAAAGAGTTTCCTAACTGGTGCAGCTCATCCCGGCCAACCGAGTTTTCGCAATACGATTTCGCTCGATCAGTATGCCGCTGAGCGCATCGGTCACGAAACGCGGTTTCCCTTTCTGGCCCTGTCGGCCAGCAACAACGGAATTTCCTACACCCGTTCCGGCGTTCTGATCCCGGCGGAAACTCGTCCGTCCAAAGTGTTCGGGCGCCTCTTCCTCGAGGGCAATCAAGCTGAAAAGGCTGCCCAGATGCGACGGATCAAGGATGGCCAGAGCATCATGGATCTCGTCCGCGACCAGACCAGTTCGCTAACCCGAAAACTGGGCCATGAGGATCATGAGACCCTGGATCAGTATTTCACCAGCGTCCGCGAAGTGGAACAACGGCTGGTTCAGGCTGAAGAATGGGCAAAACGTCCCAAGCCGATCGTCGACCAGAAGCCCCCCACAGACATCAACGACCGTGCCGAGTTCACCGCCCGGATGAAGACGATGTTCGATCTCATCTATCTGGCGCTGCAGACGGACTCCACCAGATTGGTGACGATGACCGGCGCGGGCGGGAACGAGGTCGTCAATCTCAAAGGGGTGGATGACGGTTGGCACAACCTGAGTCACCACGGCAAGGATCCAAGCAAGATTGAGCAGCTTTCCATCATTGAGTTGGAGGAAATGCGACTCTTCGGCGAGTTCCTTGAGCGCTTGGATCAGACCCGGGAAGGCGAACACACGCTCCTCGATCAAACCGCGATCTTGATGGGCTCCAATCTCGGGAATGCCTCCAGCCACAACAACACCAATCTTCCCATCGTGGCTGCCGGGGGCCACTTTCAACATGGCCAGCACCTTGCGTTTGGCCCTGAGCACCAGCCGCCCTTGTGCAATCTCCACGTTTCCTACCTTCAACACCTCGGATTGGAAGTTGACACCTTTTCGACCGGAAAAGGAACGATGCGAGGTTTGGAAAGTTGGAGTTAGCGTGCCCCCCTGCCGTCATGGCGATTCGACCGAACCTTCAGGGATGGTGCAGTCTTGAGGTTCCGGATGAATCGCGGCCCCCGGACGCAGTTTTATCCAGCATTGACATTTGTTCCCGCTACCACCCCAATGGGGGGAGCATCAGCACGAGTGTCTGACCATGAAATCCCCCGACGATCCCTTCGAAGAAAAACGCAAAGCATCAGGAACGCTGCGCTGTGAGTTTCAAGGCGAAGATCTGCCCATGATTCTTCGCCATGCAGACGTCAGGCAAGCGGCGAAAGACTGGAAAACGTTCAGCTCGGATGCCCCCTTTCGGGTTCCGATACCTTCCGAGGAGGATTTTCGCAAAATGCGGCAACTTCCCATCGAGACCGACCCTCCGGAACACACCGAGTATCGCAAAATCGTCGAGCCCTTCTTCAAGCGAGCGAAAAATCCCAAGGTCATTGCGAAGGTCGAGAACTTGATCGACCGCATGCTGCGAGAGTCCCTCGAATTGGATTCGCTTGAGGTGGTTCGCGACTTTGCCTTGCCGCTGCAATCTCACGCCCTGACGTATCTCTTGAACGTCGATGAAGCTGAAGCAGAAACCTGGATCAGTTGGGGCATTCACGTGTTCCGCGATGGAGAATCCGGTGAGTTGAAAGGGGCAACGTTGGACCGCTATCTCAATGAACGCTTGGATCAAGCGATTCAAAACCCGGGCGAAGACTTCTTCAGCGCCCTGACGAAAGCCACATTCCAGGGCAAACGTCTCACGAAAGACGAAATGTTGGGATTCGCCAATCTGACCTTCGCAGGTGGGCGAGACACAGTCATCCATACCATTTCATCCATCTTCGCTTACATTGCAGGTCATCCAGAAGCGCTCGATTTTCTTCGAGCAGATTCGAAGCGGGTTGTGAATGCTTCTGAAGAATTTTTCAGGGTGATCTCTCCCCTCACCCACATCGGTCGGGTTTGTCCGGTAAAAACCGATGTGCACGGATCCACCGTTCCGCCTCAAGGTCGTGTCTCACTCTGCTGGGCTTCGGCCAACCAAGACGAAACCGCGTTTGATGCGCCAAACGAAATTCGTTTGGATCGCAAACCCAATCCTCACCTGGCATTTGGCGCTGGCGCCCACCTTTGCCTTGGAGCGGCTCACGCCCGGCTCATTGTGCGAACGCTTCTCGCCAAGCTTTGCCTCCATGTCAGCGCCGTGGAAGTGGTCGCGGCACAGGAAAATGTGGAAAAGGAGGCTCAGTACCAGCGTTCGGTGGGATACGAGTCTCTTGAAGTTCAGCTCAAGGGTTTGTAGGCAACTTCACCATTTGCTCACCTCACCTTAGAATGAAGCCAGAACCTGCTGCGAAAGTCGCTCACTGTAGGAGTTGATCTTCCAATGTCCGGGACACCACCCTTTCAAAAACCGGTGAAAATCAACCCAGGCAAAAGGGAACAGGTCACGCCATTCGGCGATGACAGCTTGTGAGTCGGTTTCCGGGGTTCGCGGATCGATCGCCTTCTTCAATTTGGCGAAATAGAGATCCAAAAGCGCGGGGATCCGCTCTTCACAGGCTTCCTCATCGAGACAACTCCCCAGGAAATAGGCGACGTCTTTCATTCCGCATCCTCCTCCCACATATTGGAAGTCGAGCGCGGCGACTCGATCCGCCGACTTCGAGAAACAGAAATTGGCAAGCTTGGCGTCTCCATGAACCAAGGTTTGATACCTTGCGCCGCTTAACTTTTGATCAATTGCCTCCGCCGCAGCCTTCAAAGGGAGATCATCAAGAGCATCAAGTTCGTCCGGCCGAGTTGTTAGATGCCAATACGTTCCCGTCTTCCAGAGACCATCGGGCGCCTCCCCCAAAAACAAGGCGTGAAATTCAGCCAGCCATTCCAGACACCGTTCGATTTCCGGTTCCCCGATCGTAGTCAATCTCGAAGGATAGCCTGCGGCATCGATGTCTTCGAGAAGCAGACAAATCGAATCTTCATGATCTGCGAATGAGAGAAACTGGGGAATCCGGCAGCAATCATCACAACGCGACGCCCAGGATCGATACCAATGCGTTTCGACCTGATACGAACGGACCTTCCGTTGATGTGAAAGGTCGGAAGTCCACCCGCGGGGATGCGTTCTCTCGCTTGGCATCGCAACGTGCTTCGCGACGAGCGTTTGGCGATCACCGCCCTCGAGAACAATCCTCAGGATTTGGCCATACCCACTCCAGAGCTCCTGAATGACCTGATCGATCTTCATTCCTGAAGCACCTGTCGAATCCAGCACAAAGGATCCGAATTCGGCTTCAAAGTTCGATCTCATCAAGCAATGGCTTGTCAGGAGGCAATCACCGCTGAATTCGAATGATGGTTTCGCCTTTCCGCTGCAAATCCAACCGATCACGAGCGACCGATTCGCGATACGCAGCTTCTTCGCGGAGCCATTCAAAATCCTGCTTCAAAGCATCTCGCTTGGAACGAAGCGACTGCTCTTCACTCTGAAGCTCAGCAATCTGCTCGTTCAAGAGGCTTTGACGCCGGATCTCGGGCAGAAACTTCGCAATCAGGGCAGCACTTGCGATCAAGGCCACAAGTGCCACCAGAATTCGATTCAGCTTTTGCCAAACGTCGAGTCCACCGATCGAAGTGGAGTGCATTTCAGATCGGGGCTCGCGATTCATGCGGGAATTACACTTTCATGCGACCGCCGTAGACTGCGGAATCACCCAACTGCTCTTCGATGCGAAGAAGCTGATTGTATTTGGCCATCCGGTCACTGCGGCTCATGCTTCCGGTCTTGATTTGACCGGCGTTGGTTGCCACTGCGATGTCAGCAATGGTTGCGTCCTCAGTTTCTCCCGAACGGTGACTAATCACGCTGGTGTAGCCATTGACGGAAGCGAGTTCGACGGCGTCGAGAGTCTCGGTGAGACTTCCGATCTGATTCACCTTCACCAGAATCGAGTTGGCGACTCCGAGGTCGATTCCCTTCTTCAGGAAATCCACGTTGGTGACAAACAAGTCATCACCGACCAACTGGGTTTGAGCCCCAATCTTGTCGGTCAGGAGCTTCCAACTGTCCCAATCGTTCTCATCACATCCGTCTTCGATCGAGATGATCGGAAACTTCTTCTGAAGTTCTGCGTAGTATTCGACCAACTCTTCGCCGGACTTCTCGCTGCCATCAGATTTGTGGAAGACGTATTTGCCCTTCTCTTTGCTGTAAAACTCGGAAGAAGCGACGTCCAGGGCGATGAAGATTTCCTCACCAAGCTTGTAGCCGGCCTTTTCCGTGGCTTGAGCGATGCATTCCAAAGCGTCATGCGCGGAATCCAGCTTTGGAGCAAATCCACCTTCGTCACCAACCGAGGTGCTGAGACCACGATCGTGGAGCACTTTCGCCAGGTTGTGGAAGATCTCGCCACCGTAGCGCAACGCTTCTTTGAAGGTTGGCGCGCCTTTTGGCATGATCATGAATTCCTGGAAATCGATGGGAGCGTCCGAGTGAGATCCACCGTTGATGACATTCATCATCGGAACGGGGAGAATCTTGGCATTCGGCCCACCGATGTATTTGTAAAGAGGCAATCCCATTTGCTCGGCAGCAGCGTGAGCCACCGCCAATGAAACGCCGAGAACGGCGTTCGCCCCCATGTTCCCTTTGTTCTTGGTGCCATCCAAATCAATCATCGCCTGATCGATCGTGGTCTGCTCCGTGGCATCCATCCCGACCAACTCTGACGCAATTTTTTCGTTCACGGCCGCCACTGCTTTGCTCACGCCTTTGCCCATGTATTGGCTCTTGTCGCCATCGCGCAGTTCCACGGCTTCATGTTCTCCCGTGCTGGCGCCACTTGGAACGGCAGCTCGGCCGACGGCTCCGCCGGCAAGCTCAACGTCAACCTCGACCGTTGGGTTTCCACGAGAATCAAAAATCTGGCGTCCAGTTACGTTGATAATTTCGGTTTCGAACATGATAGGTGGTATGGTTAAAAAACTTGGATTTGCGTCAGGATCAACTGAAAGCTTCGCGGCCGACTTCGTGTCAGGGCTGCGGAATTGGCCTTCTTCGCGCATTTAATTCCTTCAACCGTAATTGTCCATCAATTGTTCGTTAGAAGTTTTCGAACCGAATTCGCTCTCGTGGGATAAGCCCGCGGATTGGATAAATCCGGCCCTGAGCATTGGGTGGTGCCAATCGCAAAAGACGCTATACTCGCCGACGTTATGAGCAAAGTGCCTGACAGAACCTGATCAGACTTCGTGGATTACAGACTCGATATATTCGCCGGTTTTCAAGTACGGGAAATCAGTGTCGATGGCAAAGTTCGGCGTCGATCGTTTTACATCGCGTTTTCCGGCCAACCGGGAGCTTCCGTGACCATCAACATTCTTGACCTTTCCTTCATGGTCGGATCCAGCACGTCAGTTATCGGCCACAATGGGGATCTGGAGATCGTGATTCCAGATTCATCCTTCGCGAAAAAGTCTTACACTCTGCAAATCATCGTCACTCCACCAACTCCGGAAGGCGGATCGCTCCAGCCTTCACAAAGTTACTACGTCACCTTTGACGCCGCGTTGGAGCCACCGAACGGAGAGGCGCTCAAGATCGGCGATATCTACGGACAAGTCTTGGACGCACCTTCCCCGAGCAATCCGGGTTAGGCTCAATGACCAGCTCTACGCTTAGGAGGCGTAGGCCTTGATCGAAACGATTTTGACTGAGCGGGTGTGGTCGGGAATTTCGGTTGGGAGGCTTGCGGAATCTCCAACGGATTTCCCGATCAAAGACTGTCCAGCACCGGTCGTGTAGGCGATGATGTTGTTGTCCGGGTCAGAATCCCAAGCACCCAGGATGGTGTAGGTTTCCTTTTTGCCCGCTTCTTCATCTTCGATTTCAACGATGGTTCCAACGGAAACAAACGAAGTATCGACATCAGAAAAGTCAGTGCCTCGTGCACGGCTGATATCCCGCTCCATTTCTTCGCGCTGACGGCGCAGAACCGCTTCCTGCTGCTTGGCTGCCTTGTATTCGAAGTTCTCTCGCAAGTCACCATATTCACGGGCGACCTTGATTTCCTCACGGTTTTTCGGCTGAAGCACATTGCAGAGATTATCGAATTCCTTCTGCTTCGCTTCCAGACTTTCAAACGAGACGATCAGGTGCTCGTCCTTCTGAGTCTGAGCGTCCTTGCTTCCCGTGATCAGGTCCTGAATTTCAGGATGAACTTTTACGATTCGAGCCAGAAGCGATTTCCGCGTCAACTCATCGAAAGCCGGGCTCATCATCAATCGACGAGCAAATCCCCTCACCGCGTTGATATCGAGTCCGGTGATCATGTCCGGAATCAGATCCTGGTCACCCTGGAGGGTCTCGGCCAGGCGGTTGGAACGGCGAACGCCTTCACCAAAGTGGTCTTTTTCCAGAGCGGCCATGAGAACGGAAGGCAGATCCGCATCGACAACATCCGCAGCCTTTCCTGTCCGCTCCTTACAAATCCAGGCGAGAAGGTCGGAACTGTGGGCCCGCTGCTGGAGTCCCAAACGCAGAAAGTCGTTCAGTTCGGTTTGCTTACCTTTCTCGACGAGAAATTTCGTCAGCTCGCTCGTGCCTCTCAAACCGGCCGTGCTGAGCATCTCCATGACGACTTCCGGCCATTCTTCACCAAAAGCATCTGGAAAGGATTCCAGAACCTGACGCTGCCTCGCAACACCGAGTCCCCGCAAGATTTCGCCAAGCTGATTCCGCTCGCCAACCAAAAAGCCGGCCAACTCGAGTTTGTCTTCTCCGGAATCAACGCCCTCAAATTTCGCCTCGACTTCCTCGCGAGCCAAAATCAGCTCCAACGCTTGGCCGGGCATCATTTTCGCGCATTTCAGAGCCGACGCATTAAGATCGTCGACAACGGGATTGAGCTCCTCAACGGGATTATCAAACGCCTTTTCGTCCTTCAAAATGGCTTCAACGTTCTTCGCCTTGGATTTGAGGTCAGGGCTCGAAATGATGTCTTCGATCATTGCCGCCGAAGGGCTAACGTCAGCACCACGCAACTCCAACGGGAGATTCCGTTTCGAAGGAACCACGAAACTCCGGTCCTGCCGCAGTTCCTTTTTCGCCTTGTCCCACCAGTTCTTGTATTTGCCGTCGGGAACAATCACGCCCTTCAAAACAGCGTCCAATTCATCGAGGGACATTGTGTTGTTGTGGCTGATCAAGGTTCGACGAACGAGTTCTACAGGATCCTTTTCCGCAAGTTCCTGCAACTCACTCGTGCTTTCCAGCCGTTGCGCCATGATGTGATCAGCAGGAAGCGGAACCAAGGCATTGGCCGCGAATTTCAGCTTCATTGCGTGGTTTGGCTTCTCCTCAAAATCGATCAGTAACCGATCAGCAACCAAATCCCAGCTCTTGATCTTTCCGACTCCCCAACTTTTGTGCTGACAAAAAGCTCCCGGGGAGAGTGCTTGTACTTTCTCTGCGGTCTCGGTGTCCAGTTTCTTAGCGTTTACAAGATGTTCTAGCTCAGCGTCCATTTTTTCGTGAAGACAAATTTAGAGAGCTTCCCTACCTGCGAAAGCGATTTTTATTTAAAAGGTTGCCAAGGATTCTGATTTTGCCTAGTCTCGGCCTCGATGAAAAAAGTGCTTGCTATTCTTTTGGCAGTTTCGGTCGCAGGGGCGGCCTTTGCCGACATTCAGTCTCCTCCCGCAGATCGCGAAACTTCAGTTCGCAAGCTGAGTCGCGGTCTTTCCAACATTCTTTACGGTTTTATGGAGATCCCGGCATCGTTCGAAACCACGCTGAAGAATGAGGGTGCCGGAGAAGCTTTCACCTACGGAATCATCAACGGATTTGATCGCGCCGGAATGCGTTTCGGTTACGGACTCTACGAAGTGGTCAATTTCCGCAGTCCAAAATACAAGGAAAGCTATCGCAAGCCATACAAGGGTTTGGACTACGACACGGTTCATGGAATGCGCGAGTTTCCGCCAGAGGTTGGGTTCAGCTCCCGTTCAGGCTACGTTCGCTCGAGTTCCAATACGAACTAATCGCACTTTTCTGACTTTCGAATTTTCGGAAAGCGTCGCCTGAAACCGGGCGGCGCTTTTTCGTTGCCCCCCTGTCCCCGGCTAGCCGTCGTCAGTCTTGACGCAGGGGCAATCTACCCGAAGTTAACGATTTACCTGACATGCGCAAAATTCTCGTCACTTCAGCCCTTCCTTATGCCAATGGCCACATTCATATCGGCCATCTCGTCGAATATTTGCAAACCGACATGTGGGTTCGGTTTCAGAAAATGATGGGGAACCAGTGCCGCTACTTTTGTGCAGATGACACCCACGGCACCGCGATCATGCTCCGTGCCCAGAAAGAAGGACGCAGTGAAGAGGCCTTGATCGCCGAAATGAGCGAGGCGCATCAGCGTGACTTCGGCGGATTCGGTATCGAATTTGATCACTACGGCAGCACGAACAGCCCGGAAAATGAAGTTCTTTGCGGGCAGATCTGGAAATCCCTCCGCGAGGCCGGGATGGTTCACGAGCGCGAGATCGAGCAACTCTATGACACCGAGAAAGGGACGTTTCTGGCGGATCGTCAGGTGAGAGGAACCTGCCCCAATCCGGATTGCCATTCGCCCAACCAACCCGGCGATAACTGCGGAAATTGCGGAAAAACCTATTCGCCCAAGGACCTGATTGATCCAGTCAGCCAGCTTTCAGGGACGAAACCGGAGGTTCGGTCGGCCCTCCACCTGTTTGTCGAGACCGAGCAGCTGCACGATTTTCTCACGGAATGGACCCAGTCCGGCGTGATGCCGAAGGAGAGCGCCAAGTACCTGAAGAATTTCTTTTTGGCGGAGCCGCTCCAGGATTGGGACATTTCACGCCCGGCTCCCTATTTTGGCTTTGAGATTCCGGACAGCCCCGGGAACTACTGGTATGTCTGGTTTGACGCTCCCATCGGCTACATCGCCTCAACGCAGGCGTGGTGTAACGCGAACGGGGAGAAACTCGACGATTGGTGGAAAAACGATGACGTCGAGATTCATCATTTCATCGGGAAAGACATTCAGTATTTCCACACCCTGTTTTGGCCGGCCATGCTCAAAACGGCGGGTTTCAGTCTCCCCAAATTTGTTCACATCCACGGCTTCCTCACGGTCGACGGCGAGAAAATGTCAAAATCTCGCGGCACCTTCATCCAGGCGTCCAAATATCTGGAGCATCTCGACCCGAGCTATCTGCGCTACTACTACGCGACCAAACTCTCGAGCCGGGTCGAGGACATCGACCTCAACCTGGAAGAATTCGCATCAACCGTGGATGGCCTTTTCAAGAAGGTCGTCAATCTGGCAAGCCGAACCGCGAAGTTCCTCAAACCAACGGGATTCTCAGAGACCTATCCCGACGACCAGGGCCTTTTCCAAACGTTCAGCAATGGATCAAAGACGATCGCCGAGCACTATGAAAACGGGGATTACAACAAGGCGATTCGATCGATTCTCGAGTTGGCCGATCAAGCCAACGCCTACATTGAACAGAATGCCCCCTGGGAACTGAAGAAGGATCCGGACAAGGCCGGTCAAATTCAGGATGTCTGCTCGGTGGGGCTCAACCTCTTCCGCCAACTCGCCATTTTCCTCGCACCGGTCGTCCCAAGCCTGGCCGAAAAAGCCGGCGAGTTGCTTGGCGAGGCAATTACGTCCTGGGAGCAGGCACAGAAGCCACTTGAGGGAACTCCGGTTGCCAAATTCAAGCACATGATGAAGCCGGTCGATCCGGTAAAGATTCAAGCCATGGTCGAAGAGAGCAAAATCGAGCAAGAGGCCGAAGCGTCTCCATCTTCGACCTTGAGCACTGCTGACTCCGACGAGTGGTTGAAAGCGGAACCTCTGGCCGATGAGATGACGATTGATGACTTTGTGAAAGTGGATCTCCGCGTCGCTCGAATCATCGAAGCAAACGAGGTTCCGGAAGCTCGCAAGCTACTCAATCTCAAGGTTTCCCTTGGAGGCGATGAGGTTCGCAACGTTTTTGCCGGGATCAAGGCCGCTTATCAGCCCGAAGACTTGGTCGGCAAGCTCGTCATCGTGGCTGCAAACCTGGCACCCCGGAAGATGAAGTTTGGCGTAAGCGAAGGGATGGTCATTGCGGCGGGCCCCGGCGGGAAGGACGTTTTCCTGCTTCAGCCGGATTCCGGCGCCCAACCAGGGCAGCGGGTTCATTGATGAATCGGGCCTAAACGGAAGGCGACGCCCCAAATGCGCCCATCGACTGACGCAGCTCCGGAAGCGTATAGATCTCCATTTCCTGAGCCACCCCTCGAAGCTGGATACTGCCAATTTGTTCGAAATCAAAACGGTCGCGGACAGCTTGATAGGTGTCCGCACTGACCAAGCCACAGGTATTGAACTCCTTGGTCTTGGCTTCGAGCCGCGCCGCCACGTTCACGGTTCTGCCGATCGCGGTGTAGTCCATTTTTTGCTCCGACCCAATGTTCCCAACCACCGCCGTGCCGGTGTGGACCGCCATTCCGATCTGAAGCGCTCGTTGTCCTTTCACGAACCAGTTCGCAGCGAGCGCCCGGGCAGCCTCCTCCATCTCGATCATGGCTTTGACTGCGTGATACTCCTGCTCGTCATCGTTGAGAGGCGCCCCAAAAACCGCCATCATTCCATCCCCGATAAATTTGTCGATCCCTCCCTTATTCGCGAACACGATCTCCACCATTTTGGTGAAGTATTCGTTCAGCTGGGAAACGACATCCTCAGGCGAGACATCTTCCGCCCAGGCGGTAAAGTCCCGAATATCGGTAAACAGGATGGTGACTTTTTGACGGGTTCCCTCAAGGCGGGGAAGCTCATTGGACTCGATGATCCGTTCGGCCACATCCCTGGAAACGTAACGCGCAAAAGCCTCTTTTAGCATCTCCCGCTCCTGAAGCGACCGCGCCATCGCATTGACCGCATCCCCAAGCTGGCCAAATTCATCCGGGGCCAACCCGGAAATTCGGGTATCGAGATCGCCGTCGGCAATTTTCAAAACGCCTTCGCGCACAATCTGAAGTGGACGGGTTGCAGCTGCCGAATTTATCAGGGAAACGACGATTCCCAGCGCGATGGTGCATCCCATGATCAAGAGGCCCTGCTTCAACAATTCCACGTTTTGGTCCACCACATCGCTGGCCTCGATATCGACTCCAACAACCGCGACTGCATCACCGTTCGAATTCAGGACCGGTGCGCCTGCGGAGAAGAACACCCCGTATTCATCTTCCAGAAAGCCGTCTTCGGCCGCAGCCACTTCCAACCACTCCGCCAGTGGATTCAATTCTCCAGTTACTTCTTCATACTCAAACCGTTCGCCAATCACGGGCTTGATCTCATCGTTTTCATCTGAATCGATCACGTATTCCCAAGGCCCGGAAGGCTCCCCGACTGGACGAAAGGTGTAAATGTAGGCGACGTAGACATCATCGCGACGGTGACGATCCCGCAACGCCCGAAGCTTCAATTCAATGGCACGATAGGCTTCAGATTCATCATCGCCTTCACCAAGCGTCTCGTGAAGGTCGCCATCAATCAAAGATGCCGCATCAACTGCAATCGAAAGCACTGTGGATTGAATCTGCTGAAAAGCCAATCGCCGCGTTTGAATCAACGAAAACCCAAAGAAGAACGCAGCGGTCAAGGTAACGGTGCCGACAAAGCCGATGAGCAGTTTGATCCGGTGCGTCATGGCAAGCAGGTAGCGATGAATACAGGCTCCCGCAAGGGAAGGCTCCAAACTGTAACGAAACCGCCACAATTTACGAGTCGCCTGCGGCCATCCAGCGCTAGACTAGGCGATGCAGATTTAGTGAACCTGTAGCCAATGAAAATGACTAAACACCGGAAAGTTTTCAGCTTTGCCGAAGGTCGAAAGACAGCGGTATCTTTCGCTACCTGCAGCATTGGCCAACACTTCACTTCAAATGCTCTAGGAGAACAATGAACGACCACGATCTAACAGCAACTGGCAATCAGTTCGAACAAATTCGCGACGAGTACATCGATCATCTCGACGAGGAACTGGAATTGGAGCTTTTCGATAGCGCTGAGGATTCCGAGTCCGACAAAGCGGCGGGAGGAGATCTGGCTGCTTTTCGACGAATGTATTTCCGCGAGCTGCATCAATTGCAGATTGAGTTGGTCAAGCTTCAGGATTGGGTGGTGGCCACCGGAGAGAAAATCGTCGTCCTGTTTGAAGGCCGGGACGCGGCGGGAAAAGGCGGTGTAATCACGAGGTTTACGCAACGCATGAACCCGCGAGTCTGCCGCGTCGTCGCTCTACCGGCCCCAAGTGATCGCGAAAAAACGCAGTGGTATTTTCAACGCTATGTCCCCCACCTGCCAGCTGCGGGTGAGATTGTGTTGTTTGACCGCAGCTGGTACAACCGGGCCGGAGTGGAAAAAGTGATGGGTTTCTGCACCGATGCCGAATACGACTCCTTCTTTCGCACCGTACCCGACTTTGAACGCATGTTAGTCGACTCGGGAATTCGGCTCTTCAAATATTGGTTCTCGATTCAGGACGAGGAGCAGATTTATCGCTTCCGAGCCCGAATTCATGATCCGCTCAAACGCTGGAAACTCAGCCCGATGGATCTGGAATCACGTCGCCGCTGGGAGGACTACACGAAGGCCAAAGAAGTGATGTTAAACAAAACCCACTTTGAGTATGCGCCATGGTGGGTGGTGCCCGCCGGAAACAAAAAGCGCGCGCGGCTCAATTGCATCGACCACTTCCTGAACCAATTGCCGTACGAAGCAATCAAGCGGAAGGATATCGAGCTTCCATCAAGGGTTCATCACAAGGACTACGACCGGCACCCCGTCCCTGACACAATGATCGTTCCCCAGAAATACTAAGGTCAGGGGGTCCCGTCCTGGCAACCAGCGCCCTCTCGTAGAATTCCAGCCAATGACGACCGGATTCTAGGAAGACAGATGAGAAATCCTCAATGTTCGGATTCTCGCTGGAGCCAAGAAGTTCACCTCAAATTGGAGGCAAAGGGACGTTGGCCTTCAACCAACACGTTGATTTTCATCAATTGGGGGCCACGCGATTAACGTGGAAAGTTCCCCCTCCCGCGAACGGGCGCCATCTGGCGTCTAAGTGCTTTCCCAAAGGAAAGCGGAGCTGAAAGAGAAGCCTCTTCAGCAGATTTTGAGTTCATTCCAATAATGGACTGCATGTATTATTCTTTCTAAAGCCTGGCGGGTTAGTGTCGCTTATCTCACTTCAACCGAGAAACCACAGAAAACGCAGCACCACAGAAATTGCAAAACAAGCCACGGCCAGGATGAAAGCAGGCTCGACGCGTTTGGAGTACGGGCAAGCCCTTTCCCCGCATTTCTCGGGAAATACGATGATTCACCTGGCAACGGAAAGAAGCCTGAAGGCGATTAAGCCATCTCGCCGGCTACCCGAACGACATTCGCCGCCGTCATGCCAAGTTCTTCCATCACGGTGTCGCCCGGAGCGCTGATGCCAAACCGGTCAATCGCGATGACTTCGCCTTCGCAGCCAACGTATTTCCACCAAAGCCCGGAAACACCGGCTTCGATCGCGATACGCTTGGTGCAACTCTTCGGCAGCACTTCCTCCCGGTATTCGGCAGGCTGGCGGTCAAAACGCTCCATGCAGGGCATGGAAACCACCCGAACGCCGTCTCCGAGTTCCTTCGCCGCATCGATCGCGTGCTGAAGCTCGCTGCCCGTTCCGATCAGGATCATTTCGAGAGGAGCGGTCTCCTTTTTCGCAATGTAAGCACCACGATAAACGCCTTCCCTTCGCTCCATCACGGGAATCTGGCTTTGATTGGGAACATTCTGGCGCGTCAGCAGAAGCATCGTCGGTCCATCGGTCCGCTGCAATCCTGCGGCAAACGCTCCGGCAGTTTCTTCAGGATCGGCGGGACGAATCACATCCAAGCCCGGAATGACCCGGAGTCCGCTGCAGGTTTCGACGGGCTGGTGGGTTGGACCGTCTTCGCCAACACCCACGGAATCGTGCGTGAAAATGTAAAGGACCGGCAATTTGGCCAAGGCGGCCAAACGAATCGACGGACGGCAATAGTCGGCAAACACGGCAAACGTCGCACCGGAAGCGCGGAAAATCCCGTCATACGCAAGTCCGTTCATGATCGCTCCCATCGCGTGTTCGCGAATCCCGTACCAAATGTTGCGCTGGGTGTAATCTTCGCGCGAGAGATCGCCGCTGCTCTTGATGTAGTTTTTGGTCGACCCGTAGAGGTCGGCACTTCCCGTGACGAGAAGGGGCATCGACTCGGCAATCGGCTGGATGACGGCACCACCTGCGGCGCGTGTCGCCATTTTGTCGTCCGGTCCAAACTCCGGAATCTCGTTGAGCAGATTGGAAGGCACAAACTTGGCAATTCCCTGGGTCAACGTCTCGGAGAGCTCGGGATTTGCGGCTTTCCATGCTTCGTATTTGGCTTCCCAAACTGCGTGAGCCTGAAGCAACGCAGCTTTTCGCTCCGCGAAATACGCCTTAACCTCGTCGGAAATGTAGAACTTCTCTTCGGGCAACCCAAGCCCTTTGCGGGCTTCGTCCTGGAACTTGATACCTCCTTCGCCGTGACCAGCCGCGGTTCCGGCAACCTGAGGAATGCCCCGCCCAATCTCGGTTTTCACTTCGATCAACTTCGGCCGTCCATTGTCATTGGCTTTGGCCTCGGCGACTGCTTTTTCGATCGCAACAAGATCATGTCCGTCAATCGTGACGGTGTCCCACCCCATCGCTTCAAATCTGGCGGTGGCGTTTTCACTTTGCGTGACTGCCGCCATCGCATCGAGCGTGACGTCGTTTGAATCGTAGATCAAAATGAGGTTGTCTAGCCCCACATGCCCGGCAAAAGCTGCAGACTCATTCGCGACACCTTCCTGAAGGCAACCGTCTCCGGCCAATGCAATCACGTGGTAATCAAGAATCTGATGATCGGCGGTATTGAAGCGCTGACCGGCCATTTTTCCGCTCAATGCGTAGCCAACCGCGTTTCCAATTCCCTGACCGAGTGGCCCCGTGGTTGCTTCGACGCCGGGCGTCTCGTCAAATTCCGGGTGGCCTGGAGTCGTAGAGTGAAGCTGGCGAAAGTCTTTCACCTGCTGCAAAGGCAAATCATATCCCGACAAGTGAAGCCAGCTGTAGAGGAACATGGAGCCGTGTCCTGCACTCAGCACGAAGCGATCGCGATTGATCCATTTCGGAGCATCGGGATTGAATTGCATGGAATGCCCAAAAAGCACCGCTCCAACTTCCGTCGCACCAAGTGGCAATCCAAGATGTCCTGATTTTGCTTGAGCAACAGCGTCGAGGGAAAGCCCACGGGCAATGGTGGCGGCTTTCGCGAGAATTTCTGGATTCAACTCCTGGGTACCTTGGCTCATTTTTCGTAGTCTACAGTTAGCGTCAATTTGGGCCGAGCATGGCGAGAATTATCCCCGTTGCAAGTTGGGAATGACGACAGTCCCGACTCAGAGTCGTCAGAATGCGATCGGCCAACCGAAATTGGCGGCCGAATCCGCGCTTAGTCCTTGCTCCGCCTAGGCTTCTTCAGGTTCCGCCCCCGGGGGCAACTGCGCCGCATGCTCCTGTTCCTCAATCAGCGCTTCCAGCTGCTCCTCCTTATTCTTGCTCATCACCACGGAGATCCATTTGAAGTCCTCACTTTCATCGAGAGTCATCTTCATCATCATGGTTAGAGGAACCGCCAGGAACATTCCCACGGGCCCCCAAACCCAGCCCCAGAACAGGACGGAAAGAACGACAACAACCGTCGAAATCCCGAAACGATGCCCCAGTAACGTCGGCTCAATAAAGTTTCCGATTCCCACATTGATCGCGAGGTAACAGATCGCCACTCCCATACTGGGAAGTCCTCCGCCTCCCGGTTGAATCAAGGCAACCAATACCGGAGGAATCGCTGCGACCAGGGAGCCAATGGTAGGAACGTAGTTGAAGAGAAAGGCGACCAGTCCCCACAAGACCGCGAACTGAACCCCGAAAATCGCGCAAACGCCCCACGCGAGCAATCCAGTCGCAATACTGGCGAGCGTTTTGATTCCCAAATAACGCTGAACTTCCTGTCCCGCGTTTCGAAAACGGCGGAAATTCGGACCACGGGCTTCCACCACTTTCTCAATCTTATCGGCAAACTTCCCAGCCTCTCCCAAGATGAAAATCATGAGGATGAAGGCGAAAAACGTCATCGTTACCAACGAAGTCGTTTTTTGGATGATGTTCACCTGGTTGATCCAATTGAAGAGCGATTTGAGGGAATTGACACTGACGAGCTGCTCGGCGGCAGATTTGACATCAAACACCACCTGAGGAGGTAGCTCGGGTCCTTCCAGCTCGTCTCCTTCGGTCCCGACTTTCGAAGAAAACCAAGTTTGAAGTGGCACCACATGACTGTTGATCCACGTCTGCACCGCTTCTGCCCGCTCAATGACGATTTCTTGAAAATCCTTGTCGTATTCGGAAAGACTTTTCTCGAAATCCGGCATGATGTTGGCAATCACGACGACCAACAGCGTCAGGAGGGAAACGTGAATCAGAACCGCCATGAGTACGGCGAGCGGCCCGGGAATCCGGTGTGCGCGAAACCATGCCGTGATCGGCATACTCAAAATCGCAAGGAACAATCCCAGCAGAATCGGGATCAGAAAATCCTGCGCCGCACGAAGGCCGGCAATGATGACGACGGTGCACGCCAGCGTTAGCAGCAGTTTGAAACCGCCGTTGCGCCGACTCGGAACTGGGGGGTTCATTCCTTGATCTTCCACAAGTGCTTAGACTCGCCCCGAAGTGGAATACTCACAACCCGAAAAAGACAATCCTCCTGTCGTTTTTCCAAAATTCTCCGCTTGCAGACCGCTATCGAACAGAAGTTTTCAGGATTCTGAATCGGCCCACTCGTTGAGCACTTCCCCCAGTCCCTCATCAGCATTGCCCATTTTGGCCGCCTGCTGCACAACGAGAGCTTTTGCAAACGCCTGACTGCCAATCGCACCTTCTCCAGAGCTGACAGCTTGTGCCAAGCCGTTCAATTCATCCGCCAAGGCGCCCAAATCACGCAGGAGCGCCACCTCGCGGCGGAACGAATCGAGATCAAACGAACGCGGCAAAATTCGCTCATTCGCTTCGGCAACTTGCAACGCCCGTTCGACAAAGGATCTTCCACCTTCGCCCATTCGATGCATCAGACACGACTCTCCCACCGTGTATTCGTCGAGAAAGGCAAACCGCTGTTGAAGCTCGGTTACCGATTGGCGGGCATCATCCAACGGCGAAGACTTCTTCCGTTTGGAACCGGCTGTCGAAGGTGAATCCAAAGGCGCTTTCAACCGGTTTTTAGCTGAATGTTTTCCCCTTTCCGTCGAGTCTCCCAACGCGGTTTTGGACTCTCCCGAGCGAAAAATTTCGAGTAAATTGGCCTTGGAATCGGACATGGGATCCAAATCTACTGTTTGAAGCCGAAAAGACGATTAAAATTTTAATAATTTCGAGAATTCAAACTTCTCTAAAATTTCTTCAACGTGTCAATCGTCCCGCGAAGGCTTGCGCCGCAAACGCTTCGTGTTGCTGCGACGTCGCTTTTGCTCAGTCATCCGGGCTCGAGATGCAGCGCTGGGTCGTCGATTCCGAACCCTGGCCCGGGCCGCCGTCCGTTGGCGGCGTAGTTTCCGTTGCCGGCGTTCTTCCTCAAAAATCTCGCAGATCTGGGACCGGGCGATATAGCGATTCATCGCTCGCGAACGGCCACTCTGGCATTTCACTTCATGCCCGCTTGGCTCGTGTTTCAACCAGACGCAGGAGTGCGTTTTGTTGATCTTTTGCCCACCGCTTCCGGTTCCAAGCACGAACTTTTCCGCCAAGTCATCTTCCAAGATGCCCAGGCTCTCCATACGCTCCTCGAGCGCGCTCTGTTTTTCTGCGGAGATCATGAGATGGGTTCATGCGTTAGGACATCATACCCGGTATTTCAGCTTCGTAAAGGAGATTGGCGGGATGCGCCGCCAGTTCCAGATCGAGAAATTCCCCGTCCCGAAGCTGGCGGCGCCCGATTTTCGTCCTCATCCGGCCTGCGGAATCGGCGGAGGTGAAGGCCTTCGCGATTTTGCCGAGTCGGCGAACAACTTGGGCCAATCAACTTTCGCCGTCATCCACATGAGCAGAGCCAAGGTCACGATCGCTCCAATCGTAATCGTCAACCCGCTGAGCCCTTCGAAAAAGAAACTGTAGCTGAAAAGCACCATGTAGGCGGTTTGCGCCATCGCCGTGACGAAGGCGAATTGCCTTCCCGCAACCGCCCAAACGTAGGAACAGACGAGCAGCAGCGAAACGATACAGGAAATGACGAACGACACGTGGAGCGGAACGACATCGACGAGATAGGCCAACAGGAGTTGGAACGCGAAGTATCCAGCGGCGAGGAAGAAGTAGTTCATCGGGTGCAGATTCTTGTTCGTCGCCATCCCGACAATGACGAGCACAGCAAAAAAGAAGAGCAGCGAAATCGGCGCGAAGAAGGTGATGCGCTCAACAGTCGGGCCCGGATTGAGCACCGAAGGCATGCTCATCCCGATCGCGTTGGCTGCGATCACATCCGGATAGACCCATTCCAGATTCCAACCTCCATCGGGTGAGGACTCGCGTTGGTTCGGCGATCCTGTCCCGTGAGGAAAATCGATCTCTTCAAAGTCGGTCTTCATCGCCAGGGTGAAGTTTCGAATTCGGGGATTCTCCCCAAAAACATAGCGCCACGAGTCGAGTCCGCGCGAGCGATACGCGATTGTGACCGGAGTGCTCGCCCCCGCTTCCAAATGAACCGCCTCGGTGATTTTCCCTTCTCTTGGAGTTCGTTGGGTCGACTCTGATTCGCCCACCCGAAGCTTGAAGTCATCGTAGCTGGTTCCCTTGGCGGGAAGCTCGAACTCCACGTAAACGGTCTGCCGAATCGGAGTGGGATTCGCAACCTCATACGTCGCCAGGAAATCGACCTCGTAAGTTCGATACCAGAGCAGCCCTTTCTTCTTTCGATCATAAGCCAAGTTCACGGATACGTCGCTGGCTTCAGGCTGAATTTCCCGCATCGATTTTCGATTCGTGGGCGAAGCATAGAAAATCCGCGGGTGTTTCTGAACCATTGGTGGCCCCCAGTTTCCTTCCACATTCAGACACAGTTTGGCGTCCTGTTGGTTGGTTCGGTAGGCAACGGTTTCACGAAGAAGATGCCAACCGAGGCTGGTTGCGGCGAAGATTCCGCCGATCGCGACAAGATGGATGAGTTTCATTGGTCGATGGAGTTTGGGTGCGTTGTTTATTCGTTGGCGGCAGGCCGGCGGTAGAAGACTTCAACCGTCGGCGCGTCGCCCTGACAGAGTTGCTTGAGAAGGGTCACGGAGTTGGCGCCCGTGGAACTCGCCGCGGGCTCCAGGTTTCCATCCACCGCACTGATGACGAAGATCCCGGGAATCCTGAGATTCCAACTGAGTTGGTGAATGAAGAGCGGTGTCTCCGGCAGACCCAGAGTCAGATTTCCCTCGATTTCCGAGAGGGGCTCGCCGCGATATGCATAGTCCAGCGCGACCTGCGTTTGGCAGGATTCACAGGGCGTCAAGGTTAGCTCAATCGTCCGTTCATCGCGCGCCACGGGAGTCGTCGGCTGATTGTTGACGGTGCATTTCAGCACTTCGCATCCTTCCGGCAAGGTAGTTTGCCAGACCAGGGTACTGTCATGATCAATCGTGTAGGCCGCCCGGTTCAAGGTCTGCCCGTTCCTCTCAAGTTGCGTTTCGAAGTTCGCCTCCGCGATGGTTGCTTGCGCAGTTGAGCGCCGGGGAAGCCAACGCGGCTGAACTTCAGCATCGTCGGTGGATTGTAGACTCACGTAATCCGCATTTCCAAGCTGCTCCTGAAACCAGGGGGAAATGCGCTGCGCTTGCGCGGAGGCGACCACGCCATCGCCCTCCACTTCGAGCCCTTCCGCCAGCGGAATCACAAATAGAGCGCGGGCCGATTCGCCATTCTCCGCCTTTGGGACAAAAAGCGGCCACACTTCAGCGAGGGGCGAAACGGGAAGCTCAAATCTCAATTGAATCTGGCGATCCAACGTTCCGGCGTCTTCCCAACTCACCTGATACCGCAATTCCCCTTCTCCAGTCCGAGTTGGCCGGGTTGCGGCGATTGAGTCGCTTTGAACGGCAACGTTGCGAGCGTTCTTCGGTAGTTGCAGGGCCATTTCATCGCCTGCCCCGGTTCTGTCCTGGGCAAAAAGTCGTGCCTCGTAGTGCAAAGCTCCGTCATCGTAGCGGGTCAGGATTTGAGAGGAAACATCCCACGAACTTGGGACGGCGACTTTGGGTCTCGCGGAATCCTCCATCGCCGCGATCAGCCCCAACTTCAGCGAACCCAAATTCTGCGAAAGCGCGGTGGTCGCCGTTCCGTTCATCACCGGCAGCGGAGAACCATTGAGCTCCAACCCGCGATCCCGCGGCACACCAACAACGCTTAAAACCTGAACCGTCGCATTGCGCGGGACGAGATCCAGAATCAGCTCTCGTCGCCCACCCTTCCGAGTTTTGGAGAACGCCAGCGTCACCGCGCTCTCACCCGCTTCATCGCGGAGCAAAACATAACCATCGTCTTTCCAGACCACGCTCGCGCCGGCCGGTTCCACACTCACCAATTGGGCGGATCCGCCGAGAAGCGGGATGGAATGCCAGCCATCCTCAAAACTCTCGACTTCGAACGTGACCGAAAGCTGGATCGTTTCTTCGCCAATCCCAACGTCCGCCTTCATCGATCGCACCACGGCCTGAACCGGGGGTTGGGCTTCCTCCGGTTCGACACTACGCGCCTTCGCCGCCTCCCACAGCTCCTTCACTTCGGAATACGGGAGGGTGACCTGCGCCTGCTTCGATTCAAAGAGCGACAATTCCTGGCCTTGAGCGATTCCTCCCTGAAACATCAGGCCAACCGACATCATCCACACGGTTCGTGTTTTCATGACGCCGAGACTGGAGCCTCCGTGTGACGGTTTTATGAAGCTCGTGTGAATTGACCGTGAAAATCGGGTGCGTTGATTCTCCCAAAATGCGCCGGTTTCACTTGAGCCGGTTTCGATTCACGAGATGGTTTCGCCAATGAATCTTCAAACCCCGCAATTGGTTCTCCTCGTTTCCCTGCTTCTTGGACCGGCCGTTCTTTTCGCCCAGACCTTTCCCCAACCCTACAATAGTGAGCCGGATCAAACTGCGGAGCCGCCGTCGCCGCAGGAAGCTCTCAAGCTATTTCAGCTTCCCGACGGGTTTACGGCTGATCTCTTTGCCGCCGAGCCCGAGGTGCAGAATCCGATTGCGATGGCCTGGGATTGGCGCGGCAGAATGTGGGTCGCGGAAAACTACACCTATGCGGAACGGGAAAAACGGTTTGATCTCGCCCTGCGCGACCGGGTCCTCATCCTCGAAGATTCCAACGGAGATGGAGAGGCGGATTCCCGAACCGTTTTCGCCGACAATCTCCAGTATCTCACCAGCGTGGAAATTGGTCGTGGCGGCGTTTGGTTGATGTGCCCACCTCAATTGCTCTTCGTCCCGGATGCGAATGAAGACGACGTTCCCGATGGTCAGCCCGAGGTGGTTTTGGATGGATTCACCGTCGCGGAAAGCAACTACCACAATTTTGCGAACGGATTGCGATGGGGGCCCGATGGGTGGCTGTATGGCCGCTGCGGACACTCCTGCCCCGGCAGGCTCGGGATCCCTGGAACGCCCGAGGCCGACCGAATTCCGATGAAAGGCGGAATCTGGAGATTTCATCCCGAGCGCAAGGTCGTGGAGGTGCTGACCCATGGAACGACGAATCCCTGGGGTCACGACTGGGATGCGCACGGCGAACTCTTTTTCATCAACACCGTCAACGGCCACTTGTGGCACGGAATTCACGGCGCCCATTTCAAAGAGAGTTTTGGCCAGGATCCGAACCCCGGCGTTTACGAGCGACTCGACATGCATGCCGATCACTGGCATTTCGACACCACCGGCAAGTGGTCGGATTCTCGCGGTGGCAAGGCGAACGACTACGGCGGGGGACACGCCCACATCGGAATGATGATCTATCAGGGCGACGCCTGGCCGAAGCACTTTCACGGCCGGCTCATGACCTTGAACATGCATGGCTTTCGCACCAACGTGGAGCGACTCGAACGTCATGGCAGTGGCTACCTTGGGCGGCATGAAGAAGACGTTTTCCTGATGGGCGATTCGTGGTTTCGAGGAATCGACATCCGACAGGGCCCGGATGGCTCTGCCTACCTTCTTGATTGGAGCGATACCGGTGAATGCCACGAGCACACCGGCGTTCATCGCACGAGCGGTCGCATTTACCGGATAAGCTATGGCGAATCGCAAGCTGCCGGCATCGCCGATTTGGCGATGATTTGTGAAGCGATCGCGCTCGGTGTCTGGGAACCGGCAGTTGCCCCGGTTCACCGGCTCCTCAATCATCCGAACCCCTGGTTTGAGCGCCAATTGCGCAGCATTCTGGTTTCCGCAAAAAACTCCGGTCAGAACGTTGATGATATCACCTCCCAGCTTTCCAGCGCCGCCCTCGCCAAGGAAACCACGCTGGTTACCCATCGCCTGCGAGCCCTTTGGACGCTTCACGCTCTGGGAGAAACTTCGCCTGAAATGCTCCGGAGTTTTCTTGCGGCAGACGACGAGCACCTTCGCGTTTGGAGCATCCGCCTACTCACGGACAGCCAGCCGATGGATACGGGATTGGGGCCGAGGATGGCAAATATGCCCAAACCGCTTCCAACGGCTGACATCAACAAGTTCGTCGAACTCGCCAAGACGGATTCGTCCGGACTCGTCCGATTGGCGCTCGCCAGCGCGTTGCAACGTCTTCCTCTCGACCAACGCGCGGAGTTGGGAAGCGCCCTCGCCGCTCGCGATGAAGACGCCGGAGACCACAATCTCCCGTCAATGGTTTGGTATGGGTTGATTCCACTGGCCGAGTCCAACCCCGCCGCGTTGGTTCAGTTGGCCGCAACCAGCGAATGGCCGACGCTCCTCAATTGGCTGGCGCGGAGTCTTTCCGGTGGGCAAGAAGACCAGACGTCTTCGCTCAACACGTTGCTCGCTCAAAACACAACGCGAGAACCGCAAATTCAAACGGCAATTCTGCAGGGAATCAGCGATGGAATGCAGGGGCTCCGCCAAGCGACGAAACCGGAGTCCTGGGATTCCTTTGCCGCTTCGGTCGATCCGGGCAATGCGGAACTGGCTCAACTCACTCAGGAATTGAGCGTCCTTTTCGGGGACGGCCGGGCGCTGGATGCGATCCGGAAAATCGCGCTCGATCAGAAGGCCGATCTGGCGATGCGAAAAGCAGCATTGCAAACCTTGATCGAGAATCGCCCGCCCGATCTGCGCGAGATTTGCGAATCCCTGCTCAATCAGCGGATCATCAACACCGTCGCGGTCGGCGGACTGGCCATCTATGACGATCCCAAAATCGGGAACTCGCTTGCCCAAAACTACCGCAGATTCTATCCCGCCGAGCGATCCGCCGTCATCTCGACGCTGGTTTCACGTCCCGCCTGGGCCTCGGCCCTGCTCGCCGAGATGAAGGCTGGAAAAATTCCAAAAGCAGACCTCACCGCGTTTCAAGCCCGCCAGATCCGCTCATTCGCCGATGAGAAACTCACCCGTGAACTGGAATCCGTTTGGGGAAAGCTTCGCGATTCCTCGGAGGAGAAACGAAAGCAAATCGCGGAATGGAAGGACAAACTGAGCCCCGAATTTCTCGCCGATTCCGACTTGAGCCGTGGCCGGGTTCTCTTTCAAGCGGTGTGCGGTGCCTGCCATATCATGTATGGCGAAGGTGGCAAAATTGGGCCCGACTTGACTGGCTCCGGACGCGCCGACCTCGACTATTTGGTCGAGAACATCTTTGATCCCAGCGCGGTGGTTGGCGCCGACTACCAGATGTCCATCATCACGTTGACCGATGGACGCGTCCTAACCGGAGTCATCACTTCCGAGAACGATCGAACCCTGACGCTACGTCAGGCAACCGAAGAAACGACGCTCGAAATCAGCGCCATCGCCAAGCGGGAAACCTCTCCCGTCTCGATGATGCCGGAAGGTCTTCTCCTCGCGTTTGGGCCCGAGCAGGTTCGCGATCTGATCGCCTATCTTCAGCATCCCCGCCAGGTTTCGCTGCCTGAGATTCCCTGACCGCGTTGCAATCAGTTTGATCGCCGCTGAGCAAAGAGCCAATCCCAGATTTTGGGCGTGGGATCACAACGATCATTCGTCTGCTGCGTTTGCCAACCGGCTTCCACATCGTTGGCATCAAAGACGAACGCGTAAGCCGCCGCCCCGTGACCTACTCCCGCCAATTCGGTGTATTTCATATTCCCACCAACCTCACGAAGCGCCGCGAACAACTCCTGGCTGGTTCGAACCGGCACTTTGTCATCATTCGCTCCGTGAAAGGCCCAAATTGGCACCTTGCGGAACGTCGCCACGCGCTCGGGAGGATGCCCTCCACAAACCGGAATCGCAGCCGCGAACAAATCCGGACGCTGATGGATTGCGGCCCAACTGCCATAGCCGCCCATCGACGCGCCTAAAACGTAGATCCGATTCCGGTCAATCGGGTGCTCCTGCACGAGTTTCTCAACGAGACTCAACGCCTGGGGCAGAAAATTCTTCGGCTCCTTTTTGGCGCCAAGAAGTCCATGAAAATCCTCACGCGTGCCCCAGGTTCCGTCGGCCTGCGGAACCGCGACGAAAGCCGGATGTTGACTCCGCAATGCTTCGTCAACCAAGGGCGCCATCCAACCGACCAGGTTGCTCTTGTTGTCAGCCCCCTTCCCTCCGGCTCCGTGGAGCGCGAGAATCAGCGGATACTTTTCACCGGCTATCTGCTTGAGAGGCGCCATCCAACGATAAGGAAGCTCTCCGTGATTTTTGGCTTCGAAGAATGCTTCCAACTCCTGGCCCGGAATTCGCGAGGTCGCTCGACTCGGCATCCCGGGCGCCGACTTGGGATTCGACTTCGAGCGGCGGTCCGCAAGGAACGCTCGCGCTTCATCCATTGTCAGCTCTCCATCTTGATTCGCATCAGCTTCAGGGTGCTTCTTGAACAGTGCCTCCAATCGCGTTGCTCTCGGGTCATCAGCTTGAGCGAAAGAAAAGCAGATCATTCCCGAACTGGCGACAAAGAGAGCGAAACGGAACTTCATGGTCATGAAACCCACATTGAAGCAGGGAGTTGCTCTCCCATTTTTCCGATTTTTTTAGACCCACCAGACCCAGTCAACCATCCGAGTCTCAGTATTTCCCACAAAATCCCCACAGGAAAACAGTTGGCGAATCGGGAATCCGCCTAACAGTAGACCCTATGGATTTGCCACCCCACGTGCCAGAGATTCTTGCATCAGCGAAGAATCACTTGGATGCCCTTCCCCAGCTTCGAGACGTCGTATTGGCTAATGCGGTCTTCTGCGGAGAGATCCCTTCACCGACGTTCGGAGAGAACAAGCGCATCAGCTTTTTGAGCGACCGCTTCACGGAAAGCGGAGTCGAAAGCTCTGTCGACGAAGTCGGCAATGTGACCGCGATTGTGCCCGGGAAGAACAACAAGAAGAATATCCTTCTCGCAGCTCACGCTGATACGTTGTGGGACACCAGCGACGATCACGCCGTCACCGCCCTGACCGACACGCTGCAAGGAATCGGACTCGCCGACAACAGTCTCGGTGTCGCGGCAATGGCATCGTTGCCGCTCATTCTGGAACGTCTCGGAATTCAATTGGACTCCAACCTCATTTTGCTTGGCGCGGTCCGCAGCTTGGGACGGGGCGACTTGGAAGGGCTACGTTTCTTTCTCGACCACACTCAAAAACCGGTTCACGGCGCAGTCTGCATCGAGGGAGCGCAACTCGGTCGACTCAGCCACTCCTGCCTTGGCATGGTTCGCGGCAAGATCACCGTAACCGTTCCCAAAAACCAGGACTGGAAGTTGTGGGGAGCCTCAAACGCGATCACGAGCCTCCACCAGATTATCGATCGAATCCTCGCGATCGGGCGCCCGGACAAGCCAAGAACCCAGATCATTCTGGGCTCCGTTCGGGCTGGCAGCGGCTACAACAGTTCGCCGGAACGGGCAACCCTGCGTTTTGAGGTCCGCAGCGAAAGCGAGGATGTCGTCCAGAAGATCCAAACGGAGATCAATCAAATTCTGGACGAGGTCAATGCCCATCACCAGGGCAATGCCGAACTCTCCATCATTGCGCAACGCACGCCAGGAAACCTCGGTTACAACCACCCTCTGGTTACCTCTGTTCGCGCGATCATGGATACGCTGAAGATCCCCGTCACCGTCCAGCCGAGCATGAGCGAGCTTTCCGCCCTTCTGGTTCGCGACATCCCCAGTGTCACGCTCGGTCTGACCCATGCCGAACACTACAACGAGTTGAACGAAACCGTGCAGATCGAGCCACTGTTCAAGGGACTGGCTCAAGTCATTGCCACCCTTCAAGTCATGGACCAATCGCTTGCCGCCGAAGCTTAACCATTGCAATAAGCCTCAACCCACTATTTCGCCCGTTCTATGAGTGAGAGCAAAACTATCAATCGCTGGCTGAAGACGAACACGTTTCACCACAGCAATTTCTGGGATCTCCTTCCCTTGCTGGAGGAAAAAGAGGAGAAGAAACTGAAGATCAGTCTCTGCATCCCGACCCTCAATGAGGAAGCCACCATCGGCAAAGAGATCATCATCTTCAAAAGCGAATTGATGGACCGCTACCCGCTCGTTGATGAGATCGCGGTGATCGATTCCGGCTCCAACGACAAGACTTGTGAGATTGCGGCTTCGTTTGGCGCTGATGTCTATTTTTCCGGCGACATTCTGCCTAGCGAAGGCTTCAAACGCGGCAAGGGCGAAAACCTCTGGAAAGCCATTCATCAGCTGAAAGGGGACATCATTTGCTATGTCGATGCCGACATCAAAAACATCCATCCCCGTTTCGTCACAGGCTTGGTCGCGCCCCTGATTCGCAACGACGACATGCACTACGTGAAGGCGTTTTACGATCGTCCGCTCGCGTTCAGTGAGGGCATCCGCCCCTCCGGTGGTGGTCGCGTTACGGAGATTCTCGTCCGCCCGCTCTTCTCCCTCTTCTTTCCTGAGCTAACCGCATTGGTTCAGCCGCTTTCCGGCGAATATGCCGTCCGCCGCAAGGTGCTGGAAGAAATTCCGTTCCCCATTGGTTACGGCGTCGAAACGTCGCACATCATCGACGTTTACAAGCGGTGGGGACTCAATGCGTTCGGTCAGACCGACCTCGATCAACGCGTCCACCGCAACCAAACGACTCGCGCCCTTGGCAAAATGTCTTTCGGCATTCTCCAGAGTTTCCTGAATCGAATGGAGGCTTACGACATGATCGATAAATTGCCGGAGATGCGCAACGTCTTCCGCCAATTCCAAGCCGAGGGAAACAAGTATGAGCAAGTCCTGCACGAGATCATCGAAGAAGAGCGCCCCCCGATGATCGAGATTGAAGAATACCGGAAGAAGTTTGGGCGCGATTAGATGCTGAAAGCGTGAAGATCGCCATCGTTCACTACCATTTGCGCCGTGGCGGAGTCACCCGCGTCATTGAAGACGCCGTCGCCAGCCTGGAGGGGCACGGAGTCGAAACGGTGGTGCTCGCGGGCGAATCTTATCTCGGCGACCGCCTGCCGAACGTCCGCGTAATCGAGGGGCTGGGCTACCGCAACACGGCGACGGAACAAGATGCCCGCCACCTGGCTCGCGAGATGCAAAGCGCGGTAACCGATGCGTTGGGAACCGATCCTGACCTGTGGCACATTCACAATCATAGCCTCGCCAAAAACGTCGCGTTTCCCGAAGCCGTTCATCATCTCCTCCTCGATGGCGCAAAGCTCCTTCTTCAAGTTCACGACTTTGCTGAAGACGGTCGCCCGGCCAACTACGAGCGCCAAACCGCCTACTACGCCGGTCGCGAAGACAGCCGCGCCGAGCAACTCTATCCCCGGGGCACCCAAATTCACTACGCCACGCTCAATCAGCGCGATTCCCTCCATCTCTGCAATGCCGGAATCGATGCTGGCCACCTGCATTGGCTCCCCAATTCGGTGACGCCACCTCCCTGCAGCCAGCCTCGAACCGATCCCTTTCCTGGCAAGCGCTTCATCCTTTACCCGGTCCGCGGCATCCGACGCAAAAATCTGGGCGAACTCATGCTCCTGAGCTTGCTCAATCCCGACGCCGTTTTCGGGGTGACACTGGAACCCGAGAATCCGGAATGGCGGCAGATCCACGACGAATGGGCGAAGTTTTCACGGCAACATCGACTGCCCGTTCACCTCGCCTACGGGCGCCACGGTCCCCTCTCCTACCCGGAATTGATTCACCGCGCAGATGTCATGATTTCCACGTCCGTCGCGGAAGGTTTTGGCTTGGCCTTCCTCGAACCGTGGCTCGCCGACAAAGCCGTCGTCGGTCGCGACCTTCCGAAGATCACGCGCGATTTCGTCAAACAGGGAGTCAAACTGGATCACCTCTATCAGCGACTCGAAATCCCCATGAAATGGATCGACGAACCCGACCTCCATGCGGCCCTCGCTGACGGACTGTTCGAATCCTACCAAAGCTACAATCGCGAACCTCCGGCAGACGCCGTCGACCGAGCCTGGGCCACCACGGTACGAGCCCATCGAGTGGACTTTGGCCGGCTAAGTGAATCCTTTCAACGCCAGGCCCTGGAGCGCTGCCTTTCCGAACCGAACCTTCGCCATTCCATTTCCGCACCCACGTTGGCTCTGGAGGAGGAGGATCGAATCGCCGAGAATCGTGAGCTCATTGAGCAGAGTTACAGTCTCTCGCAATACGGCCCGCGACTGCTCGAAATCTATCGCGAAATTGCCGCCAGTCCCTTGGGCGAACTCTCGAGCTATGATGCCGACGCCGTGCTCGACGCCTTCCTCGCCCCAGAAAATTTCAACCTCCTCCGTGCATGACCCACGCCGAACGCTTTCGCCGCCTTTCCTCTCCACTTGAGCCCATTCCCACCAAAGAGACGCCACAGCTTGATGCGCTGGAAGGAATCGAGGCTGTCGTCTTCGACATTTACGGGACCCTCGTCATTTCCGGATCGGGCGATATTGGCCTGATCGACGAATCCAACCGCGAGAACGCGATGCGCGAAGCATTCGAAGCTGTCGGAGCAACCATGCCCGAGGGAGCAAGCACGCGGTTTTACCAACTCATCCGCGAAGATCGCGAGGCCAGCCATGTCGAGCATCCGGAAGTCGAAATTCGCGAGATCTGGCGCAAACTGGCGGGCGACGACGTCGGCGTGGAAGCTCTCGCCATCGAGTATGAATGCCGCACCAATGTGGTTTGGCCCATGCCCAACCTCGTCGAAACTCTGGGACAATTGCGGGAACGCGGACTTCGACTCGGCATCGTCTCCAACGCCCAGTTTTACACGCCGCACCTCTTCGAGGCGTTTTGCAATGCAACGCTGGACGAACTCGGTTTCGATCCCGAGCTTCAGGTTTTTTCGTTCGACCTGCGCGAAGGCAAGCCTTCCACACTGCTTTACGCCGAGATCGCCAAAAGCCAGGATCCCAAGCGGGCCCTTTTCGTCGGCAATGACATGCTGAAAGACATCTGGCCGGCTCAAACGGTCGGATTCAAAACCGCACTTTTCGCCGGCGATCAACGCTCTCTCCGCAACCGCGAAGATGATCCCCGTGTTGCCGAAACGCACCCAGATCTCGTCATCACGGATCTCGCGCAATTGCCGGGCGCGATCAAATAACCGCAGTTGTTTGATCAGCGGTATTTCCGCAGCGGATCTTCGTTCCACTCCGGCAATCGGGAAACTTCATCGACCACGCCCGGACTGAGCGGGAGCCCAAGTGTCTGGTAATGGGGCGCAAGGTTCTTCCCAACGGCTTGGGAAAAGCGCCGAACCCATTCATCGTTGCGGCGCTGTTTCGAAGCGGGCATCTCCCAGACCTCAAGGCGATTGTATTCGTCAAAAATGCGTTGGAAAGGCTTCCAGCCAAATGCGTCCTGAATGCAGAGATAGGAATCAAGCGCAGTCCAACTGTTCCAATTTTTGGCGAAGTCAGGAACTCCGCTGAAATAGGCATTGCGGAGTTGCTGGCGGCGGAGGGGATGAAAATTCGGGTGGAGTTGGTCGCGAGGAATCTGCAGGAGTTCATCGGCAAGGTAGGCTCCCCAGAGATTGCAGGTCGCCTCGGTCGTTCCCGGCAGATGCCAGAAGTTGTGTTGATGGTTGTGACCGAGTTCGTGAAAAAAGCGGTAGCTGCCGCGTTTGCGCAGTTCTGTCGCGTTCACAGCCAGGGCGGCATCAGGTCCGGCATGAGCAGCAAACGGGTAGCCGGAATGCGCGGATCCGGAGAGGAGTTGGCGATCAAAGACAATGCGTTCCGCGCGATAGTTGGAGCGGTCGATCTTGACCAGTTCGGCGGACGTATCGACGATCTGATTCCACAGGGTCATGACTTCGTCCGGGTTTTCCAGATTGCGGACATAGTTGCTGGGTAAGGCGAGAATCATGCGATCGGAAACGAGTTCCGCCCACGGAGCTGGAGCGTGGCGGAGCATCGTTTTCCATTCATCGAGAGTGGTTTGGCCATGGACGTAGAGCGGCGCAGCGACCGCGCCCGAGATGGTAACATCGAAACTTCCAAGTCTGGCATCTCGCGGAATCCCAATGGTAATGAGACCGCCCAGCCCGTTGGCAACACGGCGTTCCGGTTGGCTCATGACAAATGACCGGAGAAGACGTGGGTAGCGCCACCACTCCGCTTTGTCCGTGATGTTTCCCCAGTAGGCGCCGATGCTGACCGTGACGCCCTTTCGGACGAACTCAGGAGGAACAGAAACGGTGACAACTTTGCCCGGCGGCGCATAAAGGCCGGTGGAACGTTTTTCCCCGATGAACCAATGTCCGCTAACGCGCCCGCCAAGCCAACCCCGGTAGTTTCCGTCGATCTTGATGGTTCGAGTGATTCGCGGAGCCTCTTCGGGAACCAAACCGGGATAATCCCCGGCCGCGTCGATGGGCCAGAGTTGTTCCGGTGGAAGAATCTGGTTGAAGTGATCCTCAAGGCGGATGATGGCGGCCGGCAAAATCTGCTCCGCCGGACGAATGGGAAACTCCTTGGTCGGAATGATGGGCCCCAGTTCGCCCCGAAGCTCGTGAAAGGCGGTCAGAAAGTCGGCGAGTTCTCGACCGTTGAGCGTTGCGCCCCTGGAGAGCGCGGAAACGCGTTGAGGTTCGGCGCGGTTCGCCGGATCAAGAAGTTCGCGTGCTGCTACAAGCGGTTCAGAGGCCTCCGCCCCGGAATGCCCCATCACGACGCCGACGATCAAGCAAACCGGAACTGTAATCCACGCACCAATAAACACCTACTTGATGTAGCGCTTTACCGGATGGTCATCCCACGCCGGCAACTGGCTGGTTTTCTGGCTTACGAACTCGCTCATCGGAAGGTTCCAGGCGGCATAGTAGGGAGCCAGGTTCGCGTTGCAGGCTTTGGAAAGGCGGATGACCCATTGGTCATTCTTCTCCTGCTGCGACTTGGGCCATTCATCTTGCGGAAGGTTGTTGTATTCATCGAACACGGCTTTGAAGGGCTCCCAGCCAAACTCCTCTTGAATCAACAGGTAGCAGTCGAGCGCGGTCCACACGGCCCATTCGTCCTGAAAATTTCGACCGCCATTGAAGTAGGCATTCCGCAATTGCTGGCGCTTGAGGGGATTGACACCGCCATGCGTTTTGTCGCGATGTTTCCCAACATACTCTTCGAAGATGTAGACGCTCCAGAGATTGCAGGTGGTTTCCCCGGTGCCGGGAAGAGACCAGAGATTGTGTTGATGATTGTGCCCATATTCGTGAAAGAAGCCCCAATTCCCGTCACGCTTGAGCGATGAGGCATCGACAGCTTGTTCCGCGCCTTTGCCGAGATGAGCCGCGACCGGGTAACCACTGTGCATGGAACCCGCAGCGGTCTGCCGGTCAAAAACGATGCGTTCGGCCCGGTAGTCGTCGCGGTCGACAACGACCAGTTCAGCCGCAGTATCGATATAGGCGTTCCAGACTTCCATGACTTCATCCGGGTTGTTGAGATTGCGAATATATTCGCAGGGAAGCGCGATAATCATCCGTTCGCTCGCCAGTTCAGCCCAGGGGGCCGGATGCTTGCGAAGCGTGGACTTCCAGTCGCTCACGGAGGTTTGACCATGAACGTAAAGCGGCGCCTCGATGGCTCCTTCGATCTGGATTTCCTGTTCCCCAAACTCGGCACCGCGGGGGACACGAATGGTGATGAGCCCACCCAAGCCATTGGCCGCCGTGGTTTCTCTGCTTTTGATCTCCACACTGCGCTGAAGCCGAGGCCAGCGTTGCCATTTGTCCCGATTGTTCAAACCACCTCGATACGCACCGATCACAATCTCGAATCCGCTCCCGGCGATACGCCCGGGAACGGTGACCCGAACAGTCTCGCCGGGAACCGCATAAAGACCGGTTGGCCGCATTTCCTTCGCATTGTTGGCTCCAGCCCCCCGTCCGCTGAGCCAGCCCTTGTAGTTGCAATCAACAGCCAGGGTTCGCGTGACGCGGGGAGCGTCCTCCGGAACTGCGCCAGGGTAATCCTGCGCGGCAGCAATCGGGCGAACTTTCTCAGCGGGAAGCGTTTGGTTCAATTGATCGATCAGTTCGATGACCGTGTCGATCAGTTCGTTCTGGCCCGGAATGACGGGATTCTCTTTCGTCGGAACGATGGGTCCGATCGCGTTGTCGAGTTCAGCCAACGCTTCAAGAAAGCCATCCAGCTCCTCCCCTTTCAGCCGGTAGCCATTCTTGAGTTCCTTGATGAGCTGTGGCGTTGCGGATTTCCCACCATTCTGAGCCAGCTTTTTCGAAGCCGCGATTGGGAGAGGAACTCCGGAGCTATCGACCGGCGGAGGACCAAATGCGATGGAATTGCGAACGCTGGCGTAGCCGCTGGATTGAAAGGTAATGCCTGCGAGGCTGCCGACCTGGTTTCCCGGAAACGTGGCAAAATCAGGAAATTTGTCCCCAAAAGGCCACGGCGTTGCCGCAATGATCACCCCGCTTCCTTTGAGGGCGAAGCGACGCACACTCTCAACTCCTTTTTCGGACAGGGCCTCGTGGCCAATGAAGCAGTAAACATCAACCTGGTTGATCAGGTCTTCGGGCTCGACTTCCCTCACCGTCATTCCTAGTTCGGTCAAAACCGGCTCCAATTGGGAAAGGCTGGGCGAAAGCCCGACACTTGGTCTCGTCGATCTTCCAGCCCAGCGAATCGTGTTCGCGACGAGCAATTTTACGCCGGCCTGATCCATCAACGCTCCGGGCTTGAGAAACGAACCATGAGCGAAAGCGGCGACCCGTCCCTTCGTTCCGGTAAGCCCGATAGCGCCAAAAACCTTGCCGTCTTCATTCGTGAGAAGTTCCCGAGAACTGGCCGCCTGGAGCTCGAGAACTCCCGGAATGCTCTTGCCGAGCGAAAACTCGTCAACCTTTGAGGTGATCAGATCAATATCTTTCCGGCTTGGACTCGCCGCGAATGTTGAAACCACCAGCAAGAAGGAGACGACACCAACATGGATTGTGGGCTTCATGATTCGTCAGAAGGTGCAGTGTAGGAGAACTCCAGCTTGGCATCGGGAGAGATCTCGACCAACGAAGGGTGAGATACCGAAACGGTGCCGTGCCGAGGGTCTTTCGTTGCCTCATAAATGGATCCGTAGAATTCAACCCGGCTCAGGCCTGCAATCGGCCCATCTTTCTCGGTCGCACGAAATTTCCCATTCCGAACGCGAAGCGTCGTGATTGGCAACCATTTGCCTTCCGGATAGAAGGAAACGGATCCCCAACTCACCGGAGTGGAATTGAGCATGACCGTTCCCGAAACGGGAACCCGTTTCCCTTTCCCGAGAAACTGATTGGTGCTGAGCCACCCCCGGAGATGCCCTCCCCAGGTCTCCAGAATCGGATCGCCCGGCATCAGCCCAACGCCATGTGGCCCTTTTTGGTAGATGTGCATTTCCGCCGGGATCCCATGCTTTCGCAATCCTAGGTAAAAAAGCACGCTGTTCTCCACAGGGACGACCGGGTCTTCCCCTGTATGAAAGAGAAACGTCGGAGGTGTGTCCGCCTTAATCTGCAGTTCGGTGGAAACGAGGCGAACCTGGTAAGATTCCGGATCGACGTTTTCCCCGAAAAGGTTGCGGCGAGTTCCGCCATGAGCGTATTCGGTGGACAGCGAGATGACGGGATAACAAAGCACGAGGAAGTCGGGACGCGAACTGGAACGTTCCACCGGGTCGACCGCATTCGGCATGCCGGAATCAAACATCGTGCCGGTCATGGAACAGAGGTGCCCGCCTGCCGAGAATCCCATCGAGCCAATTCTTTGAGGATCGACACCAAACTCTTTCGCGTTTGCCCTCACGGAGCGGATTGCCCGGCGGGCATCGTTGATTTGGGTTGGATGATGATAGCCGTTGCTTCCAAGCCGGTAGTAGACCACAAACGCAGCAACCCCAAAATCATTGAAGTAGCGAGCAATCTGGTGCCCCTCGTGATCGGCGGCCAATCCACCATAACCTCCCCCAGGAAAGATCACCACGCCGCAGCCATTCGCATCTTGGGCGTCCGGCAAATAGACGTCCATGAAGGGTTGATCGATGGCCTCGAGCCCTTTGGCTCCCGGCGCTCCATCGGGCCACAATTTCTGCCGTTCCTGAGACACGGCCGACGAAGCCAGGGCAACTGTCAGCAGCCCGTAAAAGAGGATTTTCATGAATGGAAGCGATTAGGATTCCGCCGTGTTCGAACCGCCAACGATTCCTTCCAATTCGGAAATCCAGCCTTCGGCTTCATCATGCCCGATGTTGGCTTGAATGATGTCGAGCATTGACTTTGCAGCCAACGCCCGATTTCCGAATTCATATTGGTCGCGCGCTTGAGCCCACTTCAGTTCAGGAAGCCGCTCCTTCTCAAACTGCAACGCAGCCTTGGCCCGCCCCCGAACAAAGCCAGCCATTTGCCCGATCTGACGACGAACGGCACCGGCTTCTCCTTCGTTTCGCTCCTGATACCGCTCCATTTTATCCTCAAACTCGATAAAGAGCTTCGCCATGGCAACTTCCTGTTTAATCCGAGAAGACCAGGCATTGTCCAAACTCGCCGGCATTTTTTCGCGGAGATAAGGCAAAATCGTCTTTTCATACACACCACCAATATTCAGGGGATTGCCCTCCCACCGTTCCGCGTTCCGGGCCAACGCCTCATCCAATTCATAAACCTCCGCGAAAATGGTGGAAGCAATATTCCGATTGAGCTCAGGGTGAGGTGGCTCACTCAGCGTCGAGAGTTTCGCCATGAAACTTGTCAGCGGCGTGAACACTGTGGAAATTTCCTCGGTTTGAGCCGACCGGGTTGCGAGCGCCAGATACTCCAATTGGAGCTGAAGCGCCGTGAGAAAGGGCTCAAACTCATGCTGCTCCTCGTTGGCATTTCTCCATTCCCGAAAATCACTGTCGCTCTTGTTCATCCGGGTGAAATTGATTTCCTGATGACAGCGCAAATACAATTCCAGCGCAGCTTTGGGACTACCGGAAGCAGAGCGAAAAACCTGCTCCGCACTGGAATTCTTGCTCAGCGTCTTGGTCCTGGCAGCCGTTTTGAGCTCCTCCAACTGTTTTTTGATCGCCTGAATCTGGGATTCAGTCAGTGGAGAAGGTTCTGATTGAGCGACAATCGTCGCGCTGGAAAAGGCGCAAAGGAAGGTAATTTGCAATGCAGCAACGAGCCGACGCCATGACATGGATTGAAGGGGTTTCGTCATAAGAGAAGAAGATTTGGGTAGACTTAACATGAGTTGAAACGATGGATCAAGATCTGTCCTTTGAACTTTCCGCCCAGGAGAGCATCAAATCAGATGAATCTGCGTTTGACAGGGGGATAGCTGCCAATTAAGGTCGCGACCCCTCTTCGACCGGGAGAGTTTTGTCGTAATCGACACCAATATCGAGATGAAAACATTTTCAGCCAAGGCGGAAGAAGTAGACCGCAAGTGGTGGATCATTGACGCCAAGGATCAAGTCCTTGGAGACGTGGCCGTCCAAGCTGCGCGTTTGTTGCGTGGAAAGAACAAGCCCATCTTCACCCCACACTGCGATACGGGAGATTTCGTCATCGTGATCAACGCCAAGGATGTGAAGTTGACCGGGAAGAAGGAAAGCCAGAAAATTTACACCCGCTACAGCGGATACGTCGGTGGTCAAAAAGCCGAAACGCCTCGTCAAGTGCGCGAAAACCATCCGGAAAGACTCGTGGAGCGTGCCGTTCGCGGAATGGTGCCCCACAACCGTTTGGGACGAGCAATCTTTAAGAAGCTGAGAGTTTATTCCGGTTCAGAGCATCCGCACGAAGCCCAGCAACCGGCGGTTTACGATCTCAAAACCAAGAAAGCTGCTGCTTAACCCTTTTTAAAATCATGGCTGAAGTATACCAAGCAACAGGACGACGCAAAACGGCGGTAGCCCGCGTCCGAATGACTGAAGGCAAAGGCGAAATCGTCATCAACGGACGTAGCTTCGAAGACTATTTCCCAACCGTCGCCTTGCAAAACAACCTTTTGCAGCCGTTTCAGATCGCCAACCTGATCAACAAGTTCGATCTCAAGGTCAACGCCAACGGCGGTGGCCCAAATGGACAAGTCGGAGCCATTCGCCTCGGAATCGCTCGCGCCCTGATCAAAGCAGATCCTGAGTTGCGCGGTGCTCTGAAAGAAGAAGGAATGCTTCGCCGAGATCCCCGCGCCAAAGAGCGTAAGAAGGCGGGTCAACCTGGTGCGCGGAAGCGTTTCCAGTTCTCCAAGCGTTAATCTGCGTTCTTTCTCCTCCTTTCCAAGGAGGATCAGTGTAGGTTTGTGACGTCCAAAATTTTGGGGCAAGGGTGAAAACCCTTTCATGTTTTGCTCCCGGATTGGATACGGTCACCTGCATTCGTTGCCCGGTTTTCTTGAAAGCAGCATCGCTCAGGAAGCCAATCAGGGCAGAATGCCGTGCGGCGGCGAGACATATTCCAGTGCTCTGATATCGGCGCTAGATTGGAACTCGATTTGGGAGGCTCCGCGTTCACGATCGGAGAATCCCTCGCGATCGATTTCGATACACAGGGCGACTCAGGGGCATGGAGGCGTTGAGTTTTAGGGAGGTTTTCAAGATGCGCCGGTCCCGGGATGCGCAGAAGTTCAGGAGAAGTTCCAAAACCTGAGCTGCCTGCGCCAAAAGAAACCGCCCCATGAATCGTCGCCAATTTCTCGCACTCTCAGCCGCATCCGCCGCGTCCGTGGCTCAACTTTCTGCCGCTTTAGGGAAACCCATGGGAATCTCGATCGCGTCTTATGGAATTCGCTGGCGAGCCCGAAAGACTCCCGCTGGCGCCGGTTGGAAAAACGCCCTGGACGTCATCGCGCACTGCGAATCCCTCGGCATCGGGTGCCTGCAGATCGGGGTTCGGGGCTGGCAGGAGGATTTTGCGGGAAAAGTGCGGTCGGCAAGGGAATCAGCAGGACTGATCCTGGAAGGCCAAATCGCCCTCCCGAAAGATGAAACGGACATTTCCCGCTTCGAAAACGAAGCCAAGCGGGCGAAAGAAGCCGGCGCGAAGATCCTTCGCACGGTTTGCCTTGGGGGGAGACGCTATGAAACCTTCCCGAATCACGAGCGTTGGGCTGAATTTCGATCCAATTCGATGAAGCGGCTAACTCTCGCCGAGCCCATCATGAGGAAACTCGGGCTGATTCTTGCGGTCGAGAATCACAAAGACTGGCGCACCGACGAGTTTCTTTCCATCCTTCGTCATTTTGACAGCGAATTCATCCAGGTGAATTTTGATTTTGGAAACAACCTTTCACTCTTGGAAAATCCATTGGAAGTCGCTGGAGCACTGGCCCCATGGATCGTGACCACCCATCTCAAGGACATGGCGGGCAAGGCTACAGACGAAGGCTTTCTGCTCAGTGAAGTTCCGCTGGGAACAGGAGTGCTCGACCTGGACGCGCTGATCCAAACGTGTTCTTCCCATCATCCCTCAGTTCAATTCAACTTGGAAATGATCACCAGGGATCCACTTGTGATCCCCTGTTTGAAACCGCAATACTGGGCAACCATGGATACGGTGGAAAATCGAGAATTGGCAATGGCAAACACTCTTGCGATTCTCAAGTCCAATCCTGTCGAACTTCCAACCCTATCCGGACTCGATCAGACGCAGCAAATCACGTTCGAAGAGGAGAATGTCCGCAAGAGCCTCGCTTGGCCCCACACTTAAGAGTGCGGTGGATCAAACCGGACTTCGGCAGGATTATCGCTGGCGAACGCTGAGGCACTGGTCTTTTTCGGATTCTCCTCGGCAGCGAGTTGTCCCTGAGCCATCAAGGCAATACCAGCAGCAGCGGCTCCGCTTTTCTTGAGCATTTCCATCTTTCGCTTGTTGGAATGCCCGTAACGCTCGCGGCGAATCTTGAGGGAATTCTTCTCGTGGATTCGGTAGACAACGTTGCGCACCTCATCGTCGCGATAGAACTCCGCTCCAACCTTGTAGAGACGATCCCAAAGATGATAATCATCAGCCCCAAGTCCTACGGCGCGCTCCTGATAGTTGCCCGCCTGCAACACCATCTTGGTGCGGAGCAGAACCGATGAATGCGGCAGCATGTTGTCGTCGCTATTCCCCGTAAACATGGTCTCCAATCCTTTGTTGGGCCAATGCAGCCGAGGCATGATTTCACCGTTCTCAAGGGTCATCAAAAGGCATCCATACACGTCGAGATTCTTCTGATCCATCGTCGCAACAGCGCGC
This sequence comes from uncultured bacterium, assembly GCA_963977015.1. Taxonomy (GTDB): domain Bacteria; phylum Verrucomicrobiota; class Verrucomicrobiia; order Verrucomicrobiales; family DEV007; genus JBCDHN01. Next base: position 203,570 of record CAXBMO010000002.1, read on the forward strand.
TCCAAATATTCGGGCACGAGCTGGTCGTCGTAGTCCAGCGGCTTGTAAAATTCCGTATCGCACTGAGCAACCGCCTGGCGATGCAACCAACTGCAATGTTCAATATCCGCCGTCACCCCGGTGCAGATGAGGGGGAGGCCGAAACGCTTGGCAAGCCGTTCGCCCATCGCCCAGGGACCGTCCACGAGTAGAATGACCTTGAAGTTCTGGTAGGTCTGGCAGCAGATACTGTTGATCGCATCCTCAAGGAGTTCTTCATCGACTCCCTGATGAATTCGAACCCCAACGGTCACGCGGGCACTCTCATGGCGCAGGCTCGTGTGAGTCAGTTTCCCGAGAACCAGGCTGTGTGCCGACGAGTAACCGGCCGCTGTCGAAAGATCTGCGACACTTGCCAAACAGTTCATGGGATCGAGCTTCGCCGCCTTGAGAATGGCGCCGTAGGCAACCTTGGCGAGAGCCTTGGGATTGTCGTTCCAGTCGATGAGATACCCGTTGTATCCGCGCTTGATGTAGTCAGCGATTCCGCATGAACGCGTCACCACAACCGGCACCCCGCAACTCAAGGCCTCAGCTGCGGTCAGGAGAAATCCTTCCTTCTTGCTGTTTCCAAGCAGGACATGGCAGCCTTCCAACCGGTGACGGTAGTTGAAGGGATCAAAATCAAGCGGACGGAGATCAATGCGATCGGCCACTCCAAGCTTCTGCGCAAGCCCCATGAAATTCTCCATAGCCTCCCCCTGAACCTTCAAGGTGTAGGCCAAACCCGCGGTCTCGGCGCCGGTCCAGATTCGGAGGATGATGCGGGGATCTTCCTTCAACAGATAGGGAAGCGACATCAAGCCCTTGTCCTCGAGCGGACGTCCCATCCACGCGACAACGATGCGGTCGCGATGATTGTAGGCGCCCTTGGCCGGGGTGAATTCCGTGACCGGAGGCGGGAGAATACCGGCGCTGATGTGGCCGTTGTCCTTCATCCAGTCTTCGTAGCGGTCGAGAACCTTTTGGGAAACGCCGGCAACGGTCAATCCGCGGTATTCCTTGTAGGCCTTGCTGAAGTAGCGCCACCCGGCCTCGTCCCAGCTGTGAAGAACCAACGAAGTGGGTCGCTCCGCCAAACCGGTCAGGTTGCCGTAGCTGAGGAACCAACTCGAAGGATTTCCCGGAGCTTCTCTCGTGATGTCACCACATTCAAATCCGGCATCAACCGCCTTGTCGAGCAGCGGCATGTCGTCACTTTGGCAGTATAGAGTGGTGCGATCACGAACCCATTCGGGGAGAGCCTTGATATAGCGTAAAACTGCAGTTTGAGCGCCTCCGAGAGCCATATTGTGGGTCACGAAGCAAGGTGCTGTCTGAGGCAGTAGGGAATGGGCCATGGTCGATACTTTGGGTGTCTACAATTGTTAAGGCTGCTAAAGATTTACCACAATCCTCATCTGGAGCAAGGGGCAACGTCGTGGTGGACGCTGCGAAGTGGAGCGATGTTCGAGAAAAGTGGTCACTTTTCTCGAAAGCGGCCTCGCAGTCGCATACACGGGCCCTGACTTGCGAAACTTCAGGAAATTTCTGCGAAAATCAGCCCAGAGTCTCGACCCACCAAGTCAGCAGTCCCGCTTCCCAAAGGGTCAGCCCAGTCCAGAAAAACCCCATGCCCAGCAAAATCCAACTGGCAGGAACAACCAGGAGACTGCGGTACCAATTTTTCTTCCAGAAGGCTCCCAAAACGATCCAGGTAACAAGAAATACCGCAAACAACGCAGCAATCTCGCCGAGCAAAAACCCCTGAAGTTCCTGAAGCGATCCCGAAGTCTCTGGTTGGGTACAAAAACCGAGAAGCATTCCGACGAGCACCACCAAGGCGAACCGAATCGAGGTGACTTTCGATTGAGCGATATTACTCCAGGCCATCAGGATAATCGCGCCCCCCAATACCAATTCCCCCAAGTAGGCCCAATCAGGAACGCGACCGACCAGTGCCAGCATTTGACCAAACACGAGCCCCAACACCAAAGCCAGAACTTGGGAAAACCCACGAAAAAATCCCGTGGCCAATAGAAAAATCGCCACCGCCAACACCGCTCGTTTCGCATCATTGGAGAACAGCAATTTGGCTCCCGACAAGAGGTGATCAACCATGGTGGGTTCCGATTCAGCGACGTCAACGTCCAGGAACGGGTCACCATCAACAGGTTCGCTTCCAACAAATCCCAGATCAATGGGCCGGCTGAACTCGCCAGCAAACAGTGTGTGCGCCCGCTTCTGCATCTCGCCATCAATGATGACGACCATGACCAACGCGACATCCGTTTCCTCCGAGAGGCGCACCATGAACTTCTCCGCATTTTCGGGAACGCGCCCCTTTGTCTCAGTGTAGAGCTGGGTGACGATGTCCAACCCCGGGAGCGGGTTGTCCTGTTCGACCGGTTCCAGTGGACTGAATTCCGCCTTCAGTTCGTCTTCATCGAAATGAAGCGTCACCGCGTTTCTCAGATAGTCCATCGCGGCTTCTTCAGGCGAGATCGTGTCATTCAGAAGTGGATCTTCAGAAGCTTGAATCTCGAGGCTTAACGCAAACGTGTAGGAGCCATCACGCTCAAAACTCGCCTTTGCCGCGACTGCCTTGATTTGATGAGCTTCCGACACACCGGGCACAAGAAGAAAAATCCCAACTTGCACGATCAAAAACGGGAGGAGAAAAGGTAGGCGGCCAAGCTGAATCACGGAGAACATTCTACAACGGTTGAAATCTCCCGCAAATGAAGCACAGATCATATGCGTGAACAGTTAAATTTGCTTAAAAATACAGTAATTATAAACTTTTAACCTCAAGCTTGACCCATAGGTTAAAATCAACCAACCATTCCCCAAAACATGCGCTTTCTCCCCATTTTCTTAAGCATGGTTTTGCTTGATATCGCCGGGCTGTCTTTGACAGACGCCAAGGCTGTTGTGTATCTCGAAATCATCGAAGTTCCAGCGTCCGCCCCTTCCACTCCCAAAAAGAATCCGTTCGCGTTTGGGAAGAAAAGCGAGGCGCAGATCAAACCTGCCGTAACCTTGAGTGAACGCTTTGCCCTTACGGCGGAGGGGAAACGAAAAGCCAAGCAATGGGCCAACTCGAAAAGCCCGAACGAGACCCACCGCATCGTCGTCTACAAGTGTCCGGAGGTTCTGAAAATTGCGGGTACTCACAATACGGAAGTCGTAATCGACATTGGCAGACAAGCTGCATTTCTTCTGGTTGGTGGGGCGATCGGCCTCGAAACGGAAATTTCCACGGCCCGATCGGGGAAGGTCACCCCCAAAGGATCGTTCCAAATGACGGAACGCGTTCGCAATGGGAAGATCTCCAACCTCTACGACGTCGAAATGCCCTATTGGATGCGCCTCGACAATACTCCCTACGGCGTTCATGCCGGGTATCTTCCCGGATATCCGGCATCCGCGGGATGCATTCGACTTCCCCATGTCGCTGCCGAGGTCATCTATCGCTACACGGCCCGTGGTTCGACCGTCGTCATCACCAACTCGTGGCGTCCTTCTCCCAATTTGCCCAAAACCCCGAGCAATCATTCCCAGCCGCCCAAAGCAGGGCGCTTCAGTTCGGATTTGATGAATCCAACCATTCCGAAGTATCCGGAAATCGGTGGGTAGAAGTTAAGGGTTGAGCGATTCAGGCCTTTCGAGGTTCATCTCCAAATCGAACTGCCCACTGAGTTCTGGTTTGCGCCCCGGTTCAGGCGAGTTACTGCTAGGACATGAAACCTCTCGCTCTTTTTTGCTGCTGGTTGACCATCGCTAGTTTCGGATTCGCCGCAAAGCGTCCCAACATCATCCTCATCATGGCCGATGACATGGGGTACGAATGCGTCTCGGCAAATGGCAGCAGGATGTATCAAACGCCTCATATTGATGCGCTCGCTGCAAGCGGAATGCGATTCGAGAATGCCCATTCCCAACCCATTTGTACTCCGTCGCGCGTTCAGATCATGACGGGAATCTACAACAACAAAAACTACATCAAATTCGGCCTCCTCGATCCCGAAGCCACCACCTTTGGCAATCTGCTTCGCGACGCCGGATACAAGACCTGCATCGCTGGCAAGTGGCAGTTGCAGGGAGGATTCGAAGGCGTCAAAAATTTCGGTTTTGATCGCCATTGTCTCTGGCAGCTGACCCGACGGCCAAGTCGTTACCCCAACCCTGGTTTGGAAATCGATGGCGAGGAGAAGGATTTCAAGAATGGAGAATTCGGCCCTCACCTGGTTTCCGACTACATCTGCGATTTCCTGACGGAGCACAAAAGCTCGGAGGATCCGTTCTTCGTTTACTATCCGATGATTGAGCCCCACTGGCCGTTTTTGCCAACTCCCGGCAGTGAGGATTGGGACCCCACGATGTGGCGCAACCAAAAGAATGAGCCGGGTGGATACAAGGATCAGAAATACTGGGATCTCATGGTGACGTTGACCGACAACATGGTCGGCAAGGTCGTCGCAAAACTCGACGAATTGGGACTGCGCGAAAACACCCTGGTAATCTTCACCTGCGACAATGGCACTTATACCGGCGTGAAATCGACCTTTGCCGACGGGGAGTATCCCGGAGGAAAGGGAACCCCAAAAGACAATGGCACCCACGTTCCTTTTGTCGTGAGCTGGCCTGGAACGACGGGCGCCAATCAAGTCCGAGAGGAGCTGGTCGATTTCAGCGATCTCCTTCCCACACTGGTTGATGCGGCGGGCGCTGAAATTCCAGGCAACCTCGATGGGCACAGCCTCATTCCTCTCTTCAAAGGTGATTCAAACTACACGGCTCGGGAAACAATCTATTGCTGGTATGAGCGGAACGGAGACCGAACGAAGGCGACTCAACATGTGCGGGATCAACGCTACAAGCTTTATGCAACCGGCAAATTTTACGATACCCAGACGGATCTTTTGGAAAAAACCAACTTGGCGGCAAACGGCGTCCCGGAAGAACTCAGTTCAGTTCACGCGAAACTCAAGGCTGCTTTGGAACCTCATCTCGCGGCAACGAAACTCGCCGATCCAATCCAGTCGGCCAAACGCGGTGACGACAAGAAAAAGAAGAAACCAAAGAAGGGCTGAGCTCTAGATTAGAACTTCATCGAGATCATTCCACGGCCGCCGGTCAGCTTCTTCAGATTCGCTTTGTAGATGTCCGGATCAACAATCGTCTTTTCGACTTCCCATGGCCTCGCGATGATCACGCCTGCGTGACCCTTGAATTGATTCAGATAGTCCGATATCGATTTATCAATGATCACCCTGCGATACTGCTTCTGAGACGAGGCGTGCATGAGGCGCAAGACGCCGTCATTGGTTCGAATCGCAAGTCCCACATGCGAGCAAAACCCGCCCTGGTGCGTCGTCGCAATTCCCAGAATATCGCCATTCTGTAGTTTGGGCTCAATCAGCTTTACCTTGTTTTTCGGAATGTAGTAGACGGGAAGCTGGCTTACCTTCCCCTCTAACTTCGCCATCGTGGGTCGCAGGTCAGGGTTGTTTTTCAGATAGCGGTAACTCTTCCAGAGAATCGTCATTTCCTGACACTTCCGTTCCGTCATGGGCATCGCGTATTCGAAATCCCTGGTGATGTCATCAGCAACGCCACGAGCTTCGTTTTCAAAGAACCACTCGCTGAGGTAATGAATTCGCTGCAGATAATTCCCCGTGCAAACGCCTCCGCGATAGCGGGTCAGGAGAATTTGATCGAGAAGATCCTCCGGTTCAAAGCGGTCTTTCTCCTCAACAATCATTCGACTGAAACCCAAGCTGATTTCAAAGAAGCTCCAACAATCGAGGCCGTTCAGGTTCACCGAAGGAGCCTCAATGTGATCGTCGATTTCAAGGGTAAAACTCGTGTAGGGAAGCCCATGAAGCTCTCTTCCAAATTTGATCATCCGCTCTCCAATCGGAAGTTTAGCCCATCCTTCCGCTCGCGCCTTCGCGACAATTTGATCAAATTTCTTCTCGCCCTTGAAACGAACACTCAGGGGCAATTCTTTCCCAGCTCCCAGCGACGAAATTGGTGCCCAACCAAGGAAACTTGCGAGAAGCAAGAGCAGGATAGTCTTTTGCATGATTAACATTAGCAGATTTTTAAGAAGTTAAAAGTTTTCTACCCTCTGCACGTCGCGTGCCCGCCTCGGCGCTGGTTCTATTCCGGCAATTTCGGAAGGTTCCAAAGGGACTCCACTTTGAGATACTCGGACTTTGGAAGGGCTACGTAATGAGGATTTTGATTCTCTTCGAGCCAACGAATAACCCGAACCAGATTGCTCTCAGTCATCGTGGTGCAGCCATGCGTGGTTCGGTCTGCGCCGCGGCGAACGTGGAAAAAAATCGCGCTGCCAAATCCTGGCACCGGCGGATCGGAATTGTGACGCACCTCGATTTTATAGCGATAGGCATAGTCTCCAAGGCGCATTCGTTGCGACTCGAACCACGAAGGCTTGTTGGAAGGACTCGCCTCAAAGTGTTGATTGTAATACTTGTTGGTCGGGTCGTCGATCCACGCGTCCCAACGATCCACCTGATTGTAGGGGTAGGCACCACCACCCGGAATCGTCGCCCCGTAACCAAACACCGTTCCTAGCTCAAAGAGCCCAGCCGGGGTGCGCCGATCACCTTCCCGCTTCATTCTCCCTTCAGGTTCAACCGGCAAAACACCTCGCCCCCAAGCCATGCCATTCTTTCCAAAGAGCACAGGGATCGGTTCCGCCCGCGTTGTTTGCCACCCTTCGTTCGTCTTGTAGAAACACCACATTTTGGCCCGATTACTGTCCCAACTATCGGCAATGCTGACAAGGAGCTGCCCGCAATCATTCGGCAGCTTTTTGGGAGGTTTGGCCTCGCACAGAGCGGAAAGTCCGAAGGAACATGCGATCGATAGCAGGACCGTCGCAGTGAACAATGAACGGGAAGAGATCATGTCATGTTAGAGACGGTTCGTTTCTGAACCGCATTCATCATAGACGATCTCTCTGAAAACTCAATCAGCAGGCACCGGGGGCAACAGACCGTGGCCGAGTGGAAGGTCGCTGTTGTTGGGACGGCGGGGCAATTTCGGCAATTCCACATCCGTGGGTGCCTGATAGCGGTTTCTGGGAGTCTGTGAGTCTCCGCCGCCGCGCAGCCCGGATAGAATGCCGCCGGAACTACTGCTTGGAACCGTAAGAGAAGGCGGCGTCCGAAACCCGGCGTCGTAGGAAGACCGTCCAGCTTCGTTTTCGCGAGCCCGGCGCAAATCCTTGGTTTTCATCAATCCCTTCTTCCCGTTGGGGAGTCGAACAGAGCTCCACTCATCACCTGCTTTGTCCATCGTGAGGAGCAGTCCATTCGGAATTGGAGTGTGCCCTGAAGCGAGGGCATCGCCAAAGGGATGAAATTCCGCTGTTCCATTGGCCGAAACGACATATTGGGACGGGTCGGAAGACAGCGGCACATTGGAAACCTCAGCTTTTTCTGAAGCCCGAAAGCGCTTGATTCCATTGCTTGAACTACCGGACTCATCGATCAGATCCACCTGACCAACTTCCATATCGTCCTGGCTACGACCAGCAAACGAAGGCAATGAAGGGAGGCTGAAATTGCGTTGTTTGGATGGAGAACCAACGGTGGCGTCTTCTTCCGCACTACGCTGAACCGATTGATCCATACCAGCCGCCATTTCAGCCGGATTGTCGTTGCCACGGCGAACGCCATCCATCAGCCTTGAAAGTCGCCCCGGAGAATCTTCTGCCACGGCGGGTTCCGTCAGGTTGGATGCCGGAGCATTCGATGGTTGAACGAGATACTGATTGAGCGAAGAATTTGCCTGAGCCAACGTCTGATCCGGAGCTCTCGATTCACCGCCGCCGGGAAGCATTTTGCCGGCAACACCGACGACCCCCTGCGTTACATTACTGGCGAGCCCACGTGATTCTCCGCCCATGTTTCCGGCGGCATTACTCAGGCGCTGAAGTGGCCCCGCGTCTTCATCAATCAATCCGGCCCGGCGACGCTCAATGTAGGATTCATTGGTCATCACGGAATCCAATCCGTCACCAATGCTCTCCAGGAGCCCCCTTCGCTCACGAACCGGCTCGTAAGTCGTGCCTTGGCGCATTTTCTGGAGACGTTGGGTTTGCCAGGTTCCATCGGTAATTCCGGTCGATGCGGGATACTTTCTCCTCCGCGAATCTGCACTCTCCGGCTTTGAAAAGCTCGAAGTCGCATCCTTCATGATGCTTCTCAACTTCCGCGAACGTTCCAAGGCCATTTCTTCCTGGCGACGCTCATAGGTGCGGAGATCCTGCTGAAATACGGGACCGGTCCCCGGGCCCATTTGTGACTCGAGTCGCGCTTGACTCGATGCCCGAAGAAGGTCATCCCGAGATTGCGCCGCTGAAGTTGCAATCCCGACAGAAAGGAGCATCGGAATCGCAAAAAAAAGTTGTTTGTTCATGTTGGTAGGGGAAGTGAGCGGCGATCATAACGTAAAGGGGATCAGGCGTCCATCCTTTCTTCCCCCTTCGGAACACCGGTTTTTTTCTTTCTTTCACGGTGGATTTGGGCAGTATTCAGGCGAACCCACATTTGGCCTTTTTCGCGAAAGGTAGGGGGCGGGTTCTCGACCAACTGCAAACATGGCCACCACTTTCAACGACTTTGATCGCGCACTCACGGACAACCAGCTCACGCTGAACCGCGACCGGCCCGAGATCCTTCAACTCAACGTTGGCAAACTCTGCAACCTGACCTGCGTGCATTGTCACGTCAACGCCGGCCCCAAGCGGAAGGAGATCGTATCCGGCGAGACCATCGACAAGATATTGGATTGGTTTGGCCAAACGGAGATTGGGACATTGGATATGACCGGAGGAACGCCGGAGATGGTCCCCGATTTCCGGCGGTTGGTAACCACCGTGCGAAATTTCGACCAACCACGCCGGGTGATGGATCGGCTGAACGCGACCATCGTGAACGAACCAGGGTATGAATGGGTGGCGGAGTTTCTGGCCGAAAACCAGGTCGAGATTATCGCGTCGATGCCGTGTTACCAACCCGACAACGTAAACGAACAACGGGGTGACGGCGTTTTTGATTCCAGCATCAAGGCCTTCCAAATTCTCAACGAGCTGGGTTACGGTAAAGATCCCAATCTGGTGCTCAACTTCGTTTACAATCCGAACGGCGCCTTTCTGCCCCCGGAGCAGGAACAGCTGGAAGCGGATTATCGCCGCGAGATGAAGGCGCATTTTGGAATTGAGTTCAATCGCCTCTATTGTATCGCCAACATGCCGATTGCCAGATTCTCGGCCTATCTGAAGCGGAATGGCCAACTCAAGGAATACATGGAAGTCTTGAAGGACGCATTCAATCCATCAACAGTGGATGGCTTAATGTGCCGGAACACGATCAACGTCAGCTACGAGGGCGAAGTCTTTGATTGCGACTTCAACCAAATGCTGAAGATGCACACGAAGAACGGTCACCCCGGCCCAATCAACGTTTGGGATATTGATCCGCTGACCTTCTCCGATATCCCGATTCGCACCGGCTCCCATTGTTTTGGATGCACCGCCGGAAGCGGCAGTTCCTGCGGTGGCGCGTTGACCTAGTCACGGGATTCCACCCCTAACCGTTTTTCTCATCGCCCAGCCCGCTATTGTCTTTCTGACTCTCAGGCAGATAGCCGGGAACGTATTGAGCCTTGTCGGCAAACCTGTCAAAACGATTGGAGAGGATCAATAACGTCGGAGCCCAAAGCCCGATGAAAATGCCAAATCGCTCGGCATGCGCTCGTTGTTCCGGAGTGTCGCCGTTCAGGAACCACCAAACTGCGATCGACAAGACAATCGAGATCATTCCCGACTGAAAGCAAATTGCGCTGAGAACTCGACACGTGTTGGGGTTCATTGGCGAATCGTCGTCCTAAAGATGAAAATGCCTACGCCTGTGTTGGCAATGGCTGCGCATCATTTTGACCAGCCACGCGATCCATTTACCGGATCACCATTTCATCCAGATAAAAGGTCATCGGTTCGCCATTCGCGGCGAGCGACCACGCAAAAGGAGTCTTGATCCGGCTCAAATCCTGTCCGCTGAGAAGGAAGCCGTATCGCGTCCATTCCGTCTTCAATTTCAGCTCCATTTCCAGTTTGGCAGAATCATGAAAAGGCTTGTCTTCACCGATCAATCCGAAGCAGAACTTCACCTTTTCTCCCCCCTTTGCCCCGCGCGCCCAAAAGGTCATTTCCTTCGCTCCCGCCAAATTCAGGCCGCCAGGCGCATCGCCCCAGTCGTTGGGCGGATCCTGCCAGACAACGCCGCCCCAGCCATCGCCTTTGGTGAATCGAACCTCGAGGCAGTGATCCCCCACCTTTGGAGAATCCGTGCAATCTTCCCGCATCTGAATCGAACCGCCGTCCCCCATGTAGCCCGAGGGATAGTAGATCGGTGAAGCGGTTGGCTCATCAAAGACCGTCAACGGAAGCTTTGCCGTCGCGGCAACCGGGGGACGGCGAGGTGCGTCCACTTTGAGAGACAAGTTCGCCACGGCCGCTCCCCCCGCATTGTCATAGACATAGGCGTAGAGCCGGTAAAATCCGCCGTTGGACGGCATTTGGAATTCGGCGCCGCTCAAATCCCCCCGAATCAAGGCTTCCGGATATTCCCTTGGGCGCTGCTGGGCATAGCCCCCGAATCCATAGTCCAGCGCGTCATCCATCAATACCCATTTCATCCGCAGCGGATCGCCCTCGGGATCGCTTGCCGAAAGGGTCGGCTTCACGATCGCCCCCGGTTTCAGTGAGGCATCGCCGGCCCATTTGAGCGCTTCGATTTGCGGCACGCGATTCTTGACCGGTGCCCCCCAAAGCTCCGCCATGGTATCGACCGCCGCAGTTCGTTCGCCAGATTCCAGGAGCATCCCAAACCACGTCGCGGTTGCCTCCTGCTTGTTCCCCCAAAGAAATGCGTAGGAGCCCAGCCCCATTGGGTCCGATGCAATTCCCTGGTAAGCGGAACCGTAAAATTTCGCCTTCTCGCCACTCTTCATCTCATCCGCAGCTCCAATTCCATTCCGGCCAACTTCCCAGAATCCCAGCGGCCCAAACTCCGTCAACACGACCGGCTTCGTCCCGCCCAGTTCGCGGTATCGCTTCATCAGGCTGGAAGCTCCTCCATAAGCGTTGATTCCCAACAAATCGAGATCCGGACAGTGAGCTTCAATCGACGGCACTTTTTTACCCCCCACCTCCGCGATCACGGTCATCGTCGGATGGTTGGGATCCAGCTCCTTCACCAGCTTTGCCAGGCTGTTGATTTGCCGCCACAGAGCCACATTGGTATCACCACCCTCCCCGACTTCCATCTCATTACCGAGCCCCCACACCAAAACGGCGGGATGATCTTTGAACTTCTCCACCGCTTCCCGAACCTGAGTTCTCTGGCGCTCGAGCAATGCCGCGTCCTCGTAGTTGGCTCCGTGATTCAGGTGATCCAGCCAAATCCCAACCGCCACCGTCAAACCTTGCTCATGGGCGGCGTCCAGGAGATCTCCGGTTTTCGCGTCCACGCCCCAGGTCCGGATCGAATTCGCCCCACACGTCTTCAACAACTCCAACGCGGAACTTCCTCCTCCACCTTTGATTTCATAGGGCTTTCCCGCTCGAACCAATCGCCACGTTCCCTCCCCTTCTTCCAATTTCACCGGGACCGGCGCAGCCTGACTTGCCAGCACGGAAGAGAGAAGAACTAGGAGCGCAATCAAGGGGGTCATTGATCAGCGTTTCACAAACCCACAGGGATGCAAGCTGCGAAGTTTTCCAACAAAAGACGGCAAGAGCAAAAACTATTGACGACGCCCCACCTGTTCGTTCAGGGTTTTCGACACTATGCGTTTAGGATGCTTTGGGATCTTTTTGGCGATTGCCTTACTTTGGGGTGGCGGTCAGATGACTTATGTCGGTTTCACCAATCGAGAACCGACGGAAGTAACGATTGATGAACTCATCCAAGAGAAGCCGTCAGCCAAATGGCTTAAGGTTACCGACGGCAGAATCGATTTCTTAAACTGCGTTTATCAGGAGTCCATCACCGGCGAAGCCAAGGAGTTGTACATCCCAATTGTTTCAAAGGAATCCGAGGACGAGCAGATCCACGTGATTTATCACACCCAGGAACCGGAGTATTTTGAGACGTTCAAGAAGCTGCAAGCCATTGGAGACAATGAGGAAATGTCGGAAGGCGAGGTGATTCTCAAGATCGCCGAGATGAGCGAACAACTCTTTGAAGAGAAAGACGTGATGGGGCTGGTTGAATTTGGTATCGACTCCGACAGCGGCGATGACAAAGCCCGGGGCCTGTTCGAGAATCTGGCTGAGGGAGCCATCATGATCCAGGCAGAAGAGAAGCCATCACTCGGTGCTGGTGTTGCGATGCTCGTGGTCGGAATTGGGATCGCAGCCTTTATGGGCCGGGGAATGCTGTCGAAAGAATCGGAATAGTTTGCGACCCGCGTCCAAAACAGAAACTACGGCCACTCTACAGCGCCATCAAGCCGGTGATCTTCCCATCCGCGTCAATGTCGATCCCTTCGGCCGCGGGAACTCTGGGTAACGCCGGCATGCGAAGAATATCTCCCGTCAGTGCGACGAGAAACCCGGCGCCATTGGCAATTTCAAAATCGCGAACCGTGATGTCGAAATTTCGGGGACGCCCCAGAACGGATGGATCATCGGAAATGGAGTTCTGAGTTTTGGCCATGCAAATGGGAAGCTTGTCGAGCCCGAGCTTCTCAAATCGATTCAACTTTTTCCGGGCAGCAGGAGCCAAAACAACCCCGTTTGCTCCATAAATCTCGCGAGCAATCGTTTCGATCTTCTCCGGAACGCTGGCGCTCACCGGATAGAGAGGTTCCAAAGCGGGACTCTCCTGCCTCGCGGCTTCAACCACGATATCTGCCAGATCAGCACTCCCCGGACCTCCATCTGCAAATCCCTTGGAAACCGCACAAGGAATCGATCGGGAATCGCAATAACGGCGAACCCGTTCAAACTCTTCGTCCGTGTCGGCCGGGAACGCATTGATCGCCACCACAAGTGGACGCTTGAACTTGGCCGCCGCTTCCAGATGAGCCGCGAGATTCTCGAGGCCGCGATCAACGGCATCGGGATCGGAATTGGTTAAATCGGCCAGCGCGACACCGCCATGCATCTTGAGCGCACGAATCGTTGCAACGAGAACGACTGCATCCGGCGAAATTCCTGCCGAGCGGCATTTGATGTCGAAAAACTTTTCCCCGCCAAGATCAAAGGCAAATCCCGCTTCGGTGATCGTGTAATCCGATCCACCAAGCGCCGTCCGCGTCGCAAGCACCGAGTTGCAACCATGGGCAATGTTCGCGAAGGGCCCACCGTGGACAACCGCCGGAACTCCTTCCAAGGATTGCACCAAATTCGGACGCAGCGCATCGTGCAAAATGGCAAGCAGGGCCCCGGTGATCCTGAGGCTGGAAGCAAACACGGGGTTCCACTCCGCATCGTAGCCGAGCAAAATTCGGTTGAGCCGTTCACGCAAATCTTCCATCGACTCGGCCAGACAAAAAATCGCCATGACTTCACTGGCCGCAGTGATGTCGAACCCGCATTCCCGAGGAACACCATGTCCTCCAAGCCCGGGGTTGATTGCGCGCAACGAACGATCATTCGCGTCCAGCACCCGTTTCCAAAGCACTCGTCGAGGATCCAGTGTGGTGGATCGAAAGTGGAGTTGATTGTCCAGCGTGGAAGCAATCAGATTATGGGCGGTAGTGATGGCGTGAAAATCGCCGTTGAAGTGGAGATTGATCTTCTCCGACGGCGTCAATGAAGCCAAACCGCCTCCAGTTGCCCCACCTTTCCGTCCAAAAACAGGCCCCATCGAAGGTTCACGCAGAGCCAACGCAACATTGTGACCGCGGTGACGCATTCCCTGAGCCAACGCAATCGAAGTCGTGGTTTTCCCTTCTCCCGCAGGTGTCGGCGTAATCGCACTGACGAGGATGAGCTTTCCGCGGGCGGGACGCGAAGTCACGAAATCCAGGTCGATTTTCGCACGATCCTTGCCATAGCATTCCAAATGCTCTGCGGGAATCTCTAAGTCGCTTGCGACATCCTGGATCTCTCGAATCACCATGAGCATCCCTTCAAACGCGAGCCCCTCGGTTTCAAGCTTTTTGTTTGTCATCAGGGACTGCGATGATACGGAACCTAGATCGAAGGAAATTGCCTAACAGAGTAATCGTCGTTTGCATATTGGCAGGGTCATCCGACCATCTGCCCCATCATGGAACGCCGCGTTGTCATCACCGGCCTTGGAGTCGTTACGTCTCTTGGCTGGGATCTTACCACCTTTTGGAATCATTTAGTCACCGGCCGAAGTGGGATTCGTCGCGTTCAGGGATTCGAGACTTCGGGTTTGCGCTGCCAAATCGGAGCGGAACTTCTCGATTTTGATGCCAGCCCCTATTTCGCCAATTCTCGCGATGCGAAACGCGCGGATCGCTTCATTCAATATTCCGTTGCGGCTTCCAAAATGGCCGTCGCCGAATCGGGGCTCGACCTCGAAAATTTGGCAGACCCCGGCAAAGCTGGAGTCTTTCTCGGGACCGGCGTTGGCGGTTTGAGGACCACGGAAATCAGCCAACACGTTCTGGATGAAAAGGGGCCCGGCAAAGTTTCCGCCTTTGCGATTCCCATGATGATTGGAAATGCGGCGGGCGGTCTGGTCGCGATGGATTTTGGAATCACCGGTCCCAATTTCTGTGTCACGTCAGCCTGTGCAACGGGGTGCCATGCGATGGGCGAAGCGTGGAAAACGATCAAATTCGGCGATGCCGACGTAATGATTGCTGGTGGGTCCGAGTCCGCCGTGACGCGACTGGCTTTTGCGGGTTTCGGGAATATGCGGGCTCTCAGCCGGCGGAACGACGAACCGGAACGCGCCTCACGCCCCTTCGATTTGGACCGTGATGGCTTTGTCATGGGCGAAGGAGCCGGCGTCGTGATCCTCGAAGAATTGGAAAGCGCGAAGAAACGTGGCGCGACCATTTTTGCCGAATTGGTCGGCTACGGAACGTCGGCCGATGCCTTTCACCCGACCATGCCACATCCCGAGGGACGTGGAGCCAGCCAATGCATGGAACGAGCCCTCGCTCGCGCAAAGCTGAATCCAAACCAAGTCGAATACATCAACGCCCACGGCACCTCGACCCCTCACGGCGACATTGCCGAAACCATGGCCATCAAACAAACCTTTGGCGACTACGCCCAAAATGGTCTCGCGGTCAGTTCCACCAAATCAATGACGGGCCATCTCCTCGGAGCAGCTGGCGGAGTCGAACTGGCAACCTGCGTGCTCGCGATCAAAAACCAGGTCGCACCGCCAACGATCAATCTGGAAACTCCCGACCCCAAATGCGACTTGGACTACGTGCCCAACGAAGCCAGGGAAATGCCGATCACTTCCGCATTGAACAACTCGTTTGGATTCGGAGGAACCAACGCGACGCTGATCGTCTCAAAATTCCTCGGCTAAGGGGAACTGGGACCTGGGAAATTGAAAACTGCGATCTCAAGTAGTTGAAGTGAACCTGTAGCCAACGGCTATGACGAGGATCAGGAAAGAGTGCGGCTAGGCCAAAAGAAGAGGATCAGCGGTATCTTTGGCCACCTGCATCGTTCGTGATCGGTCTCAGAGCGTCTTCGCTGTGCCGTCCGCGATCAGCGGATCGGAACCAGCGTTTTGTTCTGACTTCTTGTGTTCTACCATGGCGTTTATCGATACTTTGAAACGATCTCCGTGTCCCCAATAAAACAATGCTTTAGCGTTCTCATAGACCGAGCTACGCGCTCTCCATCGTCCAGGCGACCACAATCTTCCGTCATGAATTCCTCGAGTTTCGGCGCAATTGAAGGCAGCGCACCCACAGATGTGAGATTTCGGCATCGGGCCAGCTCAAGCTGTTTCAACTTGGGCATCGAGGAAAGCCCATCAAGCCTGTGAGGATTTGCCCAACAGACCATCATCTTCTGGACCGACGGAGGAACCAACAATCGCTCAAAGGTTGCCTTCTTCGGGTTGAAATGCCAAACGTGGTAGCGCTTCACGTTTGTCAGGGAATCGATTCCGATGTCCCTCTTGTTGAAGTGAATGATCAATTCCTCAAGATCAGGGAGCTTTGAAAAGTCGATACCGGGCCTCTTGGGGAACACTCCAAAGAACTTCAGCTTTGCCACGGAGTAGAGTCCATCGATATCCCTAACCTTGACGTCGTTGAACCACATCCGCTCCACAAAGGGAATTTGCCTAAGGAAATCCAACGTATCCTCCTCAAACCCCAGATAGGGGGCCCCAAAAATGCTCTTCACCCTTCGGCGTTGGATCTCCGCAACACATTCGTCGATTCTCGAAGATTCGATCCCAATTGAGTCAGCGCCTGCTGGACCCCATCCCGTCAGGAAGCCATTCTCCCGGTCGCAAACCATTCTTCTTTGTTGAATTCTTCTCGGTCAGAACTTGCTCCGCTCCCTCACAACGCCTTGCAGGAAGCCAAATCTCTTCGCGGCATTGGCAACACCTCCACTTCAAACGCTCTAACGCATTTTCTCGAAGCGATTCGTCAACAGCTCAACGCTGGACTTGTTGCCGGTTGCATCCAGCGCCTTGTCCGTGAGCTGCTGCTCGAGAGCGTTCTTTGTCGGACGTTCAACCTCGTAAAAGACGCCAAACTTGCCCGGCCAAGGTTCATCAGCCAACTTGAAAGCTTTGTTCTGATCGGTGATGTCATGGCGCTTCCAGTCATCTTCGCTGTCGTCCCACTTCTTCTCTTCGATCAACTCAAACTTCCCGTCTTTGCGAGGATTCGCCTCATCAAAGGAACCTTTGTAGAACACAACGCACTCGGAAAGGACCTCAACGACGCTAAAGCCGGGATGCTTGATCGCGCGCTCGAACATCTCCATCATGTGCTTCACTTGAGCAGCATGGGTGCGAGCCACAAAGGACGCGCCACTGGAAACCAGCTTCTTCATGGGGTTGATCGGTTGATCAACCGCGCCCGTTGGATCGGTTTTCGACTTGAAACCAATCGGCGAAGTCGGGGAAGTCTGCTTCTTGGTCAATCCATAGACAAAGTTGTCCATGATGACGTAGGTCAGGTTGACGTTCTTCCGAGCGCAATGCTCAAGGTGATTCCCACCAATCGAAAATCCATCACCGTCCCCACCAAAAACGAACACGTTGAGATCCGGACGCGAAAGGCTAACGCCGGTCGCAAACGGAAGAGCCCTGCCATGAATGAAGTGAACTCCGTGACCATTCACGAAATACGGAAACCGTGACGAGCACCCAATCCCGGCAATCGTCGCGATTTTCTCATGGGGGATCTGGAGTTTCTCCACAATCTTGAAGAAGGAAGCAAGGACAGCGAAGTCGCCACAGCCCGGACACCAGGTTGGGTGATCCGCCGTTAAATCCTTTTTCGTCAACTTTGGAGCCTCGAACGGTGGAGCTTCTTTGATGTCGATGGTTGCCATGATAATAGGAAAAAATAAGGTAACTACTAAACTTCTTCGATCGCCAGATACTCGTCAATCCCGTCGATGATCTCCCGAATCTTGAAGGTCAGGCCATCTGTCTTGCAGATGCTCTGAATCTTCGGATTGCAGAATCGCGAACGCAACAACGTCGCCAACTGGCCCTGGCCGTAAAGGCCCTCGTCGTTCATCTCGACAACGAAAATGTGATTGAAGCGATCGAAAATATCACCGAGACCGGGAGCCATCGGATTCAGGTGCCGAAGGTGGACTGCACCGACTTTGTGATCATCCTTTCTCAAGCGATCAACCGCCTCGCGGACGGGACCGTAGGTCGATCCCCAACCGACCAACAGGACTTCACCATCGTTCACGCCGTAGACCTCAGGCGGAGACAGTTCCTTCTCCAAATCCCGCAATTTATTGCGGCGTCGAGCAACCATTTGCACGTGCAGTTCGGGCTTCGCGGTGGGATGGCCCCACTCGTCATGCTCCAAACCGGTAACGACCGGGTATTTGCCACCGTCAATTCGCTTTCCTGGAGGCGCGTGCTTTGTCACTCCATCCAGCGGATACGGCTTGAATTCGTCCTCAATCGGCGTCAGATCCAAAACGGGATCAACCGTCAATTTCGCAATGTCGGGTTGCTCAAACGCTTCAATCCGGGATGCCAGAGCCTGGTCCGAAAGCACAATCACGGGAACGCTGTATTTTTTCGCAATCCGAGCGGCTTCCAGCGCGATGTAGAAGCAATCCTCAACATCTTTCGGCGCCAAAACCACACGCGGAGTGTCGCCATGGCTGCCGTAGATCGCCTGCATCAAATCACTTTGCTCTACACTGGTCGGAAGGCCGGTCGACGGACCGCCACGTTGCACGTTGATCACAATCAGAGGCAACTCAGCCATGGTTCCCCAACTCAAAGCTTCCATTTTGAGAGAGAGACCGGGGCCGGAACTTCCCGTGACGGCGAGGTGCCCGGAATAGGCGAATCCCAAAGCCATCGAAACTGCCGCCAACTCATCCTCGGCCTGAATAAAGGTTCCTCCATAACGAGGCAGCTCCACCCTCAACCCTTCCATGATGGAAGACCAGGGAGTAATTGGGTAACCGGCACCGTAGCGAACGCCAGCTGCGATCAGCCCTTGCGTTAGCGCCGTGTTACCGTCCGTTGCCACCCGATGTTCATCTTTCGAGTGGCCAACCTTCATGTCGAAGGCCAACTTGAGAACGTCGCCAAGCGGATAGGAAAAACCGGCATCGAAGGCCAATTCAGCGTTGCGAAGCACGGACTCATGCTTGGAACCAAACTGACGGCGAATGATCTCGAGCAACTTCGAGCGATCGAGATTGAAAATGCTGCAGATCAATCCCAGCGCGAACATGTTCTTGCCACGATCTTTGGCGGAACCTCCGATAGCCTCAACCGTCGCACTGGTAAGCGGAACGCCGACAAACGTGAACCGGGGGTCATTCTCCTTGGGCTCGACATGATCGGAATCGTAAAGACAGATGCCACCCTCACGAAGCGAATCGATGTGGTTGTCAAAGCTGTGCTGATAAAAGGCGACCAGGAAATCCGCGCGATCGCCGGAACTGAGCACTTCACCGGAAGCAAGGCGAACCTGGAAGATCGACGCGCCACCCGAAATCGTTGCCGGAATGGTCATGTAGGTCATGACATCGCGGTCGCTGCGACCGGCCAGTTTTGCGAGCATCCCGCCGATACTTTGAATCCCATCCTGGGAATCGCCGGCAAAGCGGATTACTGCATCTTCAACTTGCTCGGTCTTGAGACCGGTGTTGCCCGCGACGATCTGCTTCGTCGGAGCTGGAGGGGTGGCGACATCGCTCATGGGCGGGAATCAGCGTTTGATTACGAAAATTTACGAAAAAGTTACGGGAGGGACGGGATTCATCTGCCAGCTTTTAAAATTTGGCAAGACGTTTTGGAGGCTTTTGACAGACCATTAGACGTTGCTCCGCGTTCGATATTACTTTGGCAACGTTGAAGTGCCCAAATCACCGCCGAACTGGTCCGTGGAGAAAACGCCTGAACTGGGATAACAGCTCTATCATCGGCACCAGATCAGCGCCTTAAGGAGTCTTTTTCGCCTCCAGTATTCGGCGAATCCGGCTTTGGTTATCTGGATGCGACGAGAACATGTAAGCCCAATTCGGCATCGAGCCATTCTCTTCCAGAACCTCAAACAAAGCTTCCGCGCCCTCGGTCTCACCATACACTGACAACACACAGCGAAGTCCGAATTCGTCAGCGCCGGACTCCTGACCTCGGGAATACTTTGCCAACACCAAATCGGTTGGCCCCCGAGTGAACGACTGGAGATCCGCTCCAAAAATCAGTTGAACCCCAATTCCGAATCCCAGCTTTCGCCCCAGCCCGCGCAGATGATCCCGCTGCGCAAAATGTCCCAACTCGTGAGCGAGCACAAAGGCGATGGCGATTTCTTCATCGAGAGAATTCAGCAACCCACGCGTAACTCCGATGCTGCCACCCGGAACAGCAAACGCGTTGGGAGATAGATCGTCCAGATAGATCAACGTGTAGTCGATCTGAGGAACCTCTTCGTAACTTTGCAGCTTTTCGAGAACGGCCTCACAACGGGCGAATTTTTCTTTCTGCGAATCGGGAATCTTCGCGCCTGCCACGATTCCATTTTCGGAGCCCCCAAACAATTGCTGTTCGCGTTGCGGCGAAACCTTGGACACCACGACTTCCGTGATTCCGACAACGAGGAAATAGATGATCGTAAGCGCAAGCGCCACAAGCACGGCCAACGTGCCGATCTCTTTGACGAGTCCCCGGTCTCCGCCCCCACTACTCGCCTCTGCCGCATCCCCAAGGTCCTTCTGGATGAACTTCATGCCGCAGCAGATTGAGGTTGGTAGGAAACGGCATATTTGATCGCCGTTCCAAACGCGAGAACCTCAACGCCGCCCACCCCGTTCTTCCGATCGTGAACCGAGGCGATATTGGACGTGACAATGCGAAGATTGACAATGATGTGGCAATCCGGGGCCTGCTCCTTCAATCGCAGGATCGCCTCCCGTTTGCCCCGATCGAGCAAGCTTTCGTAGGACCTGATATTCCCACCAAAGATGTTCCGAAACCCCGCCAGGATGCGTTTGAAGTGATCAAGCGAAACGACCACGGAAGAGGAGACCAGACGTGAGTCCAAAACAGTTGCCGCGGGATCCCACGTTGAGGTCGGCACCGCCGGATAATGATTCATCGCCGCCTCGCGATCGCGGATCGAGCGGAAATGCTGTTGCTCCAGATACCGGCCAATGAACATCGCACCGATCGCAAAGATGACCGGAAACGAGTAGGCGACCAAGATAAATATCAGCTCTGCAGTTGAGTCATCCATGGCAAGAGTCGGTCTGGATTAACCCATTGCAGGTGGAACCGGAATTGCAGGAACCGAAGCGCCGCCGGCAGACTGGACCTGAACTGCGGTCCCATAAACGTAGAGTTCGGCAGCTCCCTGCGTAACCGCTGACGTCGAAAATCGCACATTGACGATGGCATTGGCTCCGAGTGTTTGAGCCTGTTGGATCATGCGCTCGACCGCCTGCTTCCGCGCGTCTTCAAGGAGTTCGGTATAACCTTTCAACTCACCGCCAACGATGTTCTTAAGCCCGGCGGCGATGTCTCTCCCGACGTGCTTCGCTCGAACGGTGTTTCCCGAGACCAACCCGAAGTGGGCCACGATTTGCTGTCCGGGGATGGTTTCAATATTGGAAATAAGCATGGCAGTGGTTTTCTACAGGAATCGAGGCTGGACTTTATTGTCCGGTTAGGCAAGCGGCATTTTATTTTCACCGGGCGATCGACCAACGCTGGCTTCGGAACAAATTTTTCGCTTCGCATCTGGTTTAAACTTGTTAGCTTTCAAGCATGAGTCGTTTTCTGGTTTTTGCCCTTTTTTCCCTTTTGGGCTCGGCATTCGGGCAGAGGGATTTCGAGTTCGAATGCTCGCTGGATGCGCTGGTCAACATTCCCGAGAACTGGGAGATGACGCCGAAGGATCTCGACGAGGCGTTTTCGAAGCCGGAAAGCATGAAGGAAAACGTGTATTTCACGTGGCTGACCAAAAATCGTGACCGCGCTCACTTCATCCGTCAGCCCTATTCGAACGTGACGGTCGATTTGAGCCTGTTCGGGGGAGAAGTTCCGGTGGAGGAGGCGGTTGCCGATTTCGACGATGGCAAGCTTCTCGGAGTCACGTTTTCCGTTTACAACCGGGGTGATTCCGGTCCTGAAGGAATTGATCTGGAGGAGTTTCAGCGTCGATTCAAGCTCTGCGGACAGATGCTGGGCAAGAACCTGGAAGTCCGCCCCTTCCAACGCAAGGCCAACCCAACCCAGGGACTGCTGACGGAAGGTTGGACGTTCATTTCCAGTCACGGAATGGCCGTGGTTGAACACAATCCCGAGGCAATGACCGGCCAGGCCGAATTTCTCCGCATGCGAATCATGCGACGGGATGCCAAGGGAGCGATGGCGGCGGCGATGCAAAGCCGAAGTGGCGCGTCCGTGCGGTTGAGTGACTTGCCAGCAAATGTGACACGAAATCCGGACGGCGATATCTACATCGCAGGCATTCCGATGGTGGATCAGGGACCAAAGGGATACTGCGTCGTGGCGTCGGCACAGCGACTCTTCGAGTATTACGGAATTCCCTGCGATCAGCATCAACTGGCCCAGATTGCAGGAACGACCGCCTCAGGCGGAACGAGCACCCTTGCGATGAGCGAGGCGCTGGGAAAGATCGACCATCGCTTCAAAACGCGGTTCAAAGCGTTGGGAATGCTCGCGACGAACGGGAAACTCTACGAACCGGACCGCGATATGCGGCTGAAAAATGACTTTGAAGCGAACGACTTTGAGAAGGCAATCCAGCGTTACGTGGACGACGGCATTCCTCTCCTGTGGGCGCTGACATTGGGCCGTTTTCCCGAGGAGCCTTCCATTTCCCTGCAAGCCACCGGTGGTCACATGCGAATGATCATCGGTTACAACCCCGAAAGCGGAGATGTGCTCTTCTCCGACTCATGGGGCGCTGGGCACGAGGTCAAACGGATGAAGCTGGATCACGCTTTTCAGGCAACACACGGGCTTTTCGTGATGCATCCCACCACGCGCTGACCAGGTCGAGCGGAAGCTCGATCCCACGGAAAAATCAGGCCGAAGTCAGGCCCGCCTGAAGCCCGCAAGGAAGGCGCTCCCGGTTGAATCCGAGAACCGCAGCATCACACTAGCATTACGAGAAGGAATTTTTCATAATTTTCGCAATTTGGATCTTTCATAAAATATCAAGTGATGTTAATATTCATACCGGTTCCTTTTCCTTTTTGCTGCTTCTCCTATGACTTTCACTCCATCCATCGGCCAGAGTCCGGATGACGACGAAGAACATGACGACTGTTTTTTGCCCAGTCACCCTCAAACTCAATCCCAGCCCCAGTTCCAACCTGAAATCCACACCTTCCACGCCAATGCGGCCGCGGCACCTTCAGGGTTCTATCAGGGGGATACCGGCTACCACGCGGAGCAAGACTCCACCACGTCCTTCGAACGCAAGGTTCACCATGCCCAACACGAACTGAACACCCTGCGCCAACAGCGCGACCACGTGATTCAGCAAAAGCAGGCGTGGCAGCAAATCCACGAGCGTCGATCAAAGTTTCAGGAGGAGCGCCGCGACCTCATGGACCGGCTCTCCCGTTCCATCGTCGAGTATGAAGAAGGAGCGGCCCAAGCAGTTCGTCAGGCCGACGCCATGAATTTGGCCGCCGATTCGTTTCGGCGCCACTTGGCGGTGATCGAGACAATTCACCCGGAAAATTGGAATGATGACGAGATCCATCTCGAGTTGAGCCGCGCCCAATCCATCATGGATGAAGCACTGGACGACTACAGTTCCGCGGTGACCAAAATTTCGAGTCTGGGTGTCAAGGGACGCAGCTCACTCGCCAAATCC
Organism: uncultured bacterium; assembly: GCA_963977015.1. Taxonomy (GTDB): domain Bacteria; phylum Verrucomicrobiota; class Verrucomicrobiia; order Verrucomicrobiales; family DEV007; genus JBCDHN01. Next base: position 227,168 of record CAXBMO010000002.1, read on the forward strand.
AAGCTGGCGGGCAACTACGTTCAATCACTTCGCTCAGGTCTACTCTCGTGGCTGCCGTTGCTCATTCTCGGCATCGTTGCCGCCGTCTTGATCGCCACGGCACTCAGTCGATGAATTCGCGCAAGAAGCTCAACGAGTTGAACCAGGTGGAGCATCGACTGAATGCCCGTATTGAAGCCCTGGAACAAGTCGTTTCGCGATCCGCGAAGCCAACTCAACGCAACTCGCCGCTTCGCAGGAAGCCTGTGAACCCTTCCGAGCGCGAGCACTTCCGCCAGTTTCTCATGCTGCTCGGCATCCTGATCGGCGTTGCACTCTGGATGCTTTATCTGGCGACCTGAGTCTGATAGATTTCCGACTCTCTGCGGGTGTATGGGGCTTGAAAATGCCCAACTTGCCCTTCACCACCGCCCTCGCCTTTTTCGCCACGCTTTTCACAACTTCCGGTGCGGAGAATTGGCCCGGCTGGCGCGGCCCTCGCGGTGACGGATCGGCGAACGCACCAAATCTTCCGGTCGAGTGGTCGGTTGAGTCCGATGTGCGTTGGAAGGTCGAACTTCCAGGCAAGGGCCATTCCTCCCCCATCATCTGGGAAGATCGCATTTTTGTGGTGACCGGGATCGAGGAATCCAGTGAGCGGATCCTTCAATGCCTGGATCGCACGAGCGGAAAAGAGATCTGGCGAAAAACGGTTTTGAAGTCGCCGTTCGAAGGCATTCATCGCCTCAACAGCCGGGCCTCCAGCACTCCCTCCACCGATGGCGAACTCGTTTTTGTGAGCTTCCTCGACGGGGAAAACATGTTCATCGCGGCTTACGACTTTGAGGGCACCCAGATCTGGACGAAGCGACCGGGAGTCTTCTCCAGCAAACATGGATACTGCTCCAGCCCGATACTTTGGAACGACAAGGTCATCATCAACGGGGATCACGACGGCAACGCCTACCTCGTGGCGCTCGATCGCAAGACCGGGGAAACGATTTGGAAGACGGACCGCCCCAACAAGACGCGGAGCTATTGCACGCCGATCATCCGCCGAATCGGAGGTCGCAACCAGATGATCCTGAGCGGGAGCAAATCCGTCGCCAGTTTTGATCCGGACACCGGCAGGCAACACTGGGTCATGGACGGTCCCACCGAGCAGTTCGTCGCTTCGCTCGTTTACAACGGCAAGTATCTGTTCCTGACCTGCGGATTCCCAGAACGCCACATGATGGCGATTCGCCCCGATGGAAGCGGGAACGTCACGGATTCCGCCATCGTCTGGCGAACGACCAAGGGCGCGAGTTATGTCCCGAGCCCCGTCGCAATCGGCGACTACTTTCTCGTGGTCGCAGACAATGGCGTTGCCAGTTGCTTTGCCGCAGAATCCGGTGAGCGACTCTGGCAGGATCGCCTGATCTCCACGAGCGGCCTCTCGCCCAAACACAGTGCATCGATGCTCGCCGCAAACGGTCTCGCCTATTTTCTTTCCGATTCCGGAGTGATGACGGTCGTAAAACCCGGGCCGAACCTGGAAATCGTCGGCCAAAGCTTCCTCGGCGAAGAAACGTATGCGTCTCCGGCGGTTTATGGCGACCACCTCTTCATTCGTGGGGACAAGCACCTGTATTGCATCGGCAAATAAGCCTGCGGGCTTCTGGGGGAGATCCGAAGGAATTGGGCTTCCAAATCCCGGGATTCTTGATTCAATGGCACCGTGTCAGCCCACTCGCCAACTCCGCTGCTCGCGATGCGCGGAATTTCGAAAAGCTTCCCGGGAGTTCAGGCACTACGAGACGTCGATCTGACCTTGGAAGCGGGGGAGGTTTTGGCGCTTTCCGGCGAGAATGGCGCAGGAAAGAGCACGCTCATCAAAGTGCTCGGCGGCGCGCATTTGCCCACTTCTGGCGAGGTTATGCTCAAGGGAAAAACCATCACCCTTTCCTCTCCAACGATTTCTCAGGAAGCGGGAATCGCGATCATTTACCAGGAATTCAATCTGATCCCGGACATGACGGTTCGGGAGAACCTCTTTCTCGGCCGCGAAATCATCGGAAGATTCGGACTGATTGATGAAGAGGCGGAACGCACCCAAGCAAAGGCGTTGTTTCACCGCATCGGAATCAAGATCGATCCGGAAACGCGCTGTCGTGACCTTACCGTTGCCCAGCAACAGATGGTTGAAATCGCCAAAGCCCTGTTGGTCGATGCGAAAATCCTGGTGATGGACGAACCCTCCGCAGCGCTGACCGAACAGGAGGTAACCCGGCTGTTGGAAATCATCGGTGAGCTACGCCGCGACGGAATCGGAATGATCTACATCAGCCATCGCCTCGACGAGATTTACCAAATTGCCGACCGGGTCACGATTTTGCGCGATGGTGCGACGGTCGGAGGCGGCACGACAGGGGAAATCGACCGCAACCAACTCATCGAGTTGATGGTCGGTCGCAGCCTCGAAAAGGAATTTCCGCCCCGAAGCTCAACTCCCGGGAACGAGAAGCTGCGGGTCGAAAACCTGAGCCGCCGTCCTTCCGTTCAAGATGTCAGCTTTGCCGTTCGAACCGGGGAAGTATTGGGACTGGCCGGCCTGGTCGGCGCGGGGCGAACCGAAACCGCACGCCTCATTTTCGGAGCAGACACTCCCGATGCCGGACGCATTTTTCTCGATGGAAAAGAGATCCCCGTCAAATCGCCGCGCGATGCGATTCGGCAACGGATCTGCCTGCTCACCGAAGACCGCAAGGGGCAGGGACTCGTGCTCTCCCACAACGTGCGGGAAAACTTTGGCCTGCCCAATCTTCAAGAATTTGAAAACCGGCTGTTCATCGATGGGAAAGCCGAAGCAGCAGCGTTGACAGCTTACGTCGAAAAGCTCCGAATCAAGATTTCCGGCCATGGTCAATCGGCGGGGAACCTGTCCGGCGGCAACCAACAGAAGGTCGTTCTGGCGAAGTGGCTGCAACGCAACGCAGACGTCCTCATTTTCGACGAACCGACTCGCGGAATTGACGTCGGCGCGAAGTTTGAAATTTACCGCCTGATCAACGCGCTGGTCGAAGCGGGCAAAGCGATCATTCTCATCAGCAGCGAACTTCCCGAAATCCTTGGCATGAGTGACCGCATCCTCGTCATGCACGAAGGCAAGATTCGGGGTGAAGTGACCGATGTGCCAAACGCGACTCAACACGACATTCTCAGCCTCGCGATCCATTCATGAAGCAGAAACTCCTCAACGACTACGGCATGGTTCTGGTGCTGATGGCGCTTTGCCTCCTTTTCAGTCTGGCGACGATTCGCAGGGAATCGGGAAATGGACCCGCCGCAGTCAAAGAACTCGTCTCCGGGCTTGAGCGACATTCCAAGGCTCATCAAATCGCGATCATTGCCGGTGCGGCGAATTCGGCTTCGGAAGCTCTCGCCCGGAAAGTTGCCAAGGAGATGGAGAGCAAAGGGAATCTCCAGACTCAGCTCGTGATTGGCAGTCCACGCGATCTCAAACTCGCAGTCGAAGGCATCCAGGCGGCGAACCAGGATCTTGGCGCCATCGCCATTGGTGGAGATGCCGCAAAGTGGCGGGTTCTGGAGCAAATCCCGGAGAACTTCCCCCGATTCGCCGATGCCAGGATCCTCATTCCCAGCGAGGGCTGGCAATCCAGTTTTCTCAAAGGCAGCAATCTCATCGCGGTGGTCGATCGCATTGTGGTGATCGCCGTTATCGCCATTGGCATGACGTTCGTCATCATCACGGGCGGGATTGATCTTTCGGTCGGCAGCTTGATCGCATTCTCGGCCGTGATCAGCACGCTGGTCATGAAAAAACTGGGCGGGCTCGACGCATCGGCCGGGGTCGTGCTTCTGGGCTTCGCGGCCGGAACCGTGGCATGCGGATTGGTCGGGGCCGGCACGGGCGCCCTGATCGCGAGATTCAAGGTTGCCCCGTTTATCGTCACTCTGGGAGTGATGATGATTGCCAGTGGCCTGGCCTTTAAGGTCACCGGTGGGTTTTCGATCTATCAGGTTCCCAAAACCCTCCCCTGGCTGGGGCAGGCTCGAACCCTGGGCCTGCCAAATACGGTTCTGGTATTGATCTTCCTCTACGTAACCGCCCACATTTTCATGACCCACACGCGGTTGGGCCGCTACATTTACGCAGTGGGCGGAAATGCCGAAGCCGCGCGCCTCTCCGGAGTTCCCGTCAAATGGGTCACCGCATTTGTCTATGTCGTCAGCGGAATCATGGCCGGAATTGGTGGATGCATCCAAGCCTCTCAGGTCAATACCGGAACCCCTACCATGGGCGAAATGTATGAGCTCTACGTCATCGCCGCGGTCGTGGTCGGCGGCACCAGCCTCTCCGGCGGGTCCGGAAGGATCATCGGCACCCTGATCGGCGCGTTCATCATCGCCGTGATTCAAAACGGCATGAACCTGCTCGGGATTGACGCCTACACGCAGAAGGTGGTGCTCGGCTCCGTCATTATCGGAGCCGTGCTGCTCGATCGCGCCCGGCAGGAAGGCGGACTCGCAAATCTGTTTTTATCAACGTGAGCGAGTCCTCGACAGGTTGACACCGGGCATTGTTGAACCACGATGGGGACATCACCCATCCCACCTTATGCAAACCAGCGGCTCCCTTCGCCCTCCCCAATTCCTGATCATCGGAGCCCAGAAATGCGGCAGCTCCTGGTTGTTCTTTCAACTCAATCAGAGCCCTCAGATCTCGATGAATCCGTTGAAGGAAACGCACTTTTTCATCAAATACGAGGATCCTACCGATGAAGAGTTTGAGGATTATCTGCGCTCCTTTGAGGGGCCGCCAGACTCCATGCTCGGCGAAGCAACCCCGTCCTACCTGGTTTCTCCTCCGACGGAGGCAACTGAGAAATATCTCCCCTACCTCGGCCAGTTCTTTTTTACGCCGGCGAAGTCCATCAAGAAACGGCTGGGTCCCAATGTGAAACTGATCGTCACGGTGAAGGATCCGGTGGAGAGAGCGGCTTCCGCCTTCTTTCATCACGTGAATCAGGGACGAATTGAACCCGGCAAAACCCTGACCGATCTCGGCAACTTTGGCGGCATCCTTTACCTTGGGTTCTATGGCCAGCATCTCAGTTACTGGCTCCAGCACTTTCCCATCGAGAACTTCCTCTTCACCTCGCTCTCCGAGATCAAGGAAGACCCCGCTTCCGTGTTGGAAAGGATCGGTGAATTTCTCGAAATCCCCTCCTATCAGGCGCCCCCAACGCTTCAGCATGGGAAGTACACCAATCCCATGAAAAAGGTCAAAACCGATGAGGGAATTGTGATCGAGGGCATGGAAAACTCCCCACGAATCACGAAGGAGGAATTGACCTTCCTCCGCGATCTCTATGCTGAAGACTCCGCCAGGTTCAATGAACTGGTGGGACGCAAACTGCTCTAGGCGATCGTTACTCGCCTGCGGTGGTTGCTCGAATGGGATCTGTCTCCGCGTCGTAATCGACACCTTTCAGCCCAAATCCGAACAGGCGGAGAAACTCCGATTGATACCCGGCAAAGTCGGAAATCTCGTTGAGGTTCTCGGTGTTGACGTCGTTCCAGAGCTTCTCGACGGCGGACTGAACGTCGTCGCGCATTTCCCAATCATCGATCCGAATCCGTCCTTTCTCGTCGAGCTTCGGCGCATCTCCGCTGGCCAAATGATCGGCAAAGAGACGTTCAATCTGCTCGATGCAACCTTCGTGAATTCCACGCTCTTTCATGTCCTTGTAAAGGAGGGAAATGTAGAGAGGAACAACCGGAATCGCTGAACTCGCCTGGGTGACGAGCGCTTTGTTGACGGAAACGTAAGCGGTTCCTTCGCCGAGTTTCTGATTGAGTCGCGCGCAGGATTCTTCCAGGTGCTCCTTCGCTTTGCCGATCGTTCCGTTGGTGTAGATCGGGTAGGTGAGATCCGGCCCAATGTAGGAATAGGCTACGGTTTTGACTCCATCGGCAAGAAGATCGGCATCGGCGAGGGCTTCCATCCAGAGTTCCCAGTCTTCGCCACCCATGACTTTGACGGTGTTTGCGACATCCTCGTCGGTGGCCGGCTCGATCGACACCTGCTCCACTTCGCCCTTATCGGTATTGAGCGTTTTCTGCGTATAGGTCTGGCCGATCGGCTTGAGGCAGGATTTGTAAACCTGGCCATCGCTCGGATCCACCCGGCGGGGAGATGCCAGGCTGTAGACCACCATGTCGACTTTTCCGAGATCTTCGCGAATCGCGGCCAACACCTGCTCCTTCATCTCGTTGGAAAAGGCGTCCCCGTTGAAGCTGCGCGCATACAGGCCCTCTTCTTTGGCGGCTTCCTCAAAACCGGCGGTATTGTACCAACCCGCGCTTCCCGTTTTTCTCTCCGTGCCAGGTTTTTCGAAGAAAACGCCGATCGTCTTGGCGCCCCCGCCAAAGGCAGGAACGATTCGAGAGGCGAGTCCATATCCGGTCGAACTTCCGATCACGAGCACGTTTTTCGGCGGATTTTTCAGCTTAGGCTGGGATTTTACGTAGTCAATCTGCTCGCGCACATTGGCGGCACATCCTTCAGGATGGGCCGTCGTGCAGATGAATCCTCGAATTTTGGGCTGGATGATCATTGCTCAAATCTCTAATCCTGAGATGTCGCTAGTGCAAGACCGTCGGTTTGCGAAATCCGATTTTCCTGTGCCAACCTCAGTCCCCCACCCCCATGAAAATTCTCCTTTCAGTCCTAGCCGCCATTTTCACGGTCTCGTTCCTCTCCTCCTGCAACGACTCCGGTCCGGAGATGAAGGGAAAGATCGGCGTGACCTGCATGGATCTGACCAATCCCTTCTTCAAGCTGATCGCCAATGTGATGACGGAAGAAGCCGCGAAGTATGGTTATGAGGTGGTTGCCCTGGATGGAGCGAATGAACCCGGCAAACAAAACTCCCAACTGAAAGATTTCGCGGCACAGGGATACGATGCCGTTTTCCTGAATCCCGTCGATTCCCGGGCGGTTGGAGAAGGCGTGAAAGGCCTTCACGAGGTCGGAATTCCCGTCTTCACATTCGATATTCAAGTGGAGGATCCCACAGCCAAGGATCTGGTTGTCCATCATATCGGCAGCGATAATTTTCAGGGAGGTCAACTTGCCGGAGCCAGCATGATGCAAGCAACGGATGATTCCGGGAAAATCGCGATCCTCGGACTGCCGGAAGTTTCCAGCTGCATCCTTCGAGTCCAGGGATTCAAGGATCACCTCGCCAAAAACAACAGCAAGCTTGAGATCGTGACCGAGCTCAGCGGCGGAGGCAATCGCAATGACGGATTTGCCGTCGCCAACGACATTCTTCAGGCTCATCCCGACATTGTCGGCATTTTCGCGATCAATGACCCTTCTGCACTGGGAGCTCATGCCGCCGTGACCAAGGCGGGGCGGGCCGACTCCATCAAGATTGTCGCGTTTGATGCGTCGCCTGCCGGCAAGCAGGGTGTCTTTGAGAAAAAACTGGTGGATACCCCACAGCAATTCCCTCGAAAGATGGCTTTGGGAACGGTCAACGCCTTCATCAAACACCTTGAAGGTGAGGACCTTCCCAAGAGTGTTTTCATCCCTTGCGAGCACTACCTCTACGAGACTTCATTGACGGACGACAGCCGGATCAACGAGCAGTGGTAAGCTCAGGGAGCCCTTGCGACAGCCTCCGGCACCGTCAATTTCTTTCCGAGCTTTCGTTCTCCGATGAGGGATGAGGCCCCTCCCCCAAACTACCTTTCACCTTTATCAAACCGGCATCCCTTTCGGCCTTTTCATTACAGTTTTCCAAATAATTAAGTTTTTCTAATTGTTTGGGCTTGCGAAATAGATTCAAGATGGCATCGTTCGACGCCACGTGTCTAACGAGCACGCCCACAAAACTAACTTAATACACTACTCGTAATGAAAATAACCTTCATCTGTCTGTCCAGCGCCTTGGTCGGTTTCGCCCTCGGTAGCACCGCCTTCGGTGGTGAATACGACAAAGCTCCCATCGTTGATCCTGAGTGCGCCGTTCCTTTCTACGGAAGCCTTAGCATGGGTTACGACTCCTCCTACCTGTTCCGCGGCGGTCGCTACGGCGATCACGCTCCATGGGCTGGTCTTGATCTGAACTATGACGTAAGCGACAATCTTACGTGGAATATCGGAACTTGGTATATCAACCCAACTGATGGTCCCTTCGTTGTTAACGATGAGCTGGATGTCTACTCCTACGCTTATTTCTCCATGTTCGGTCTTGATGCCGCTCTTGGTGGAACCTGGTTCTACTTCCCAGAAGACGGCGGAGACGCCGGTGAAGTGAATCTGGCCCTTACCAAGTCAATCGGTAACCTGTTCGATTTCACCTTCGACTATGTCTATGACATTACTTTTGAAGGTCACTACTTCGGATATTATCTCGACAAGACCATCCCTCTTGCCAATTGCCTTGATCTGAACTTGGGAACTGGAATCAGCCACGCTAACGACAACTACAACTTTGACGTTCTCGCCGGCGACCACATCTACGTTCAGGCAGGATTGACTTTCCACCTCACGGAGTCTGCAGACTTCTCGACCTATATTCTTGGGAACTTCCCTTACTCAGGTCTTGAGGATGCCGGTGAAGAAGACGATGTCTACGGCGGTGCCAGCATCAGTGTTTCTTTCTAAAGTATAGCTGACCTAATACTCGAATCGTTGACTAGGGTCGATCTCTTCTTGAGATCGGCCCTTTTCTTTGTCCCTTTCTCACTGGCGAGGCCGGCCTTGCAGGAGAGCTTCCTGCCAGCTCGCATATTGTCGATTGCCCGGCTGCAACGTCATCAGTCGCTGATTATAAAACGCAGCTTGCTCAAAGTCAGCGGCATCCCAACAGATGAGGACAATGCCCGTAAGATACTCGACATTGCTGGGATCCAGTTCGACCGCTTTCTTCAGTTGAGGAAAAGCCTCCTTGTAGCCGGAAGTTTGATTGAGCCCGACCCCCAGGAAGTAGCGGAGATCAGCACGATCCGGCAGCAATTCGGCGGCGGTCGCAATATGGTTCATGCCTTCCTCATATTGCTGAACTCGAACGAGAAAGCGGCCCAACGCCTCATGCGCAAACCCATCTTTCGGCTGTCGCTCAACGCCTTCCCGCAGAATCGGAGCGGCTTCTTCCGTTCGACCCGTTTGGAAATAGTGTTCCGCCAGGTTGATTCGAGCCGGGATGTACAAGGGATCAATTCGAATCGCAGTCTTGTAAGCAGCCTCAACTTTGCCCGGCTTATTCTGCTTCTGATAGAGCAGAGCCAACGACATATGTCCCTCCGGCACATCGGCAACCGCCATTTGCGCTTCAATGTATTCATCAACCGCTGAATCCAGCGCTTTCAGATCTTCCAATTGAAACTGACGGCGATCAATATCAGCCAACGCTCTGCCAGCTTCAACCCGAACCGCACGAATCGGATCGCGAAGCAGAGGAGCTCCCAACTCAATTCTCCGCAGTGGCTGCATCCCCGCAAATTCAATTCCGGAAACGGCATGATGCCGAACAATCGGATCCTTATCCTGTAACCGGCTCTCGATCGTTTTGAGCGTCAGTTGCGTCGGGTTGTCGACCATGAGATCGAGTGCGCTCGCTCGTGCGATTGCCGGAAATTCCTGATTGTTGGCCAAGCGGGCCAATTCCTTCTCCCAAACTTGAGGATCACGATGCCCTTTCACCAGGTGCTCACTGAAATGCGGGCGCGCCTTCTTACCCCACCAACCATGAAAGGCATTTGCCGCCCAAGCCGCGTCTTTGTCGGTATGGCAGGTATTACAAGCATTTGGCGTCCCGTAGGTCTTGCTTAAATCCGGACGCGGAATTCGGATGCTGTGATCACGCCGTTTATCAACCCCCATATAATACTTGGGAGGCATATGGCATTCAATACAGGACGCGCCAGTCGAACCGGCCTGATGGAAATGGTGCGCAGGTGTATCGTACGTCGCCGGAGTATGGCAGCGACTACAGAGGCTGTTATCCTGAGCATAGGTCTGCATCGTGTGGGGATGATGGCAGTCCGAGCATTTTACACTGTTGTGATACATTTTGCTCTGAACGAAGGATCCATAGACGTAGACTTCCTCATCAATCTGGCCATCGCCATGGTAGTGCAAAGGCGTTAGCACGGTCGGAATATAGGAGTCCAATAACGTCTGGCCATAAAGACGCTTTTCCTGCAATGGTTGCCGGTGCGCGTGACATGGCGCGCAGGTCTCCACCTGGTTCTGGTTTTCGAGCGGCTTGGTCCGTTTCGGCTGACCGGACTCCGGATCGATGGCCCAAACTCCACCATCCTTCCGCAGATCAACCAACAAGCCAAAATTCCCATCCATTCCCGTTGTTGGTGTGGTTCCTTCCTTCAACGCATTAGCCCATTTGAGATGTTCGGACGCCGGGCCGTGACAAGCTTCACATGAAACGTTCATCTCCGACCAACTCGTATCGTAAGAATTCGTCTCGACGTCGAAGTTCTTCGCCAGATTCGTCGAATGACAATCCGCACACATGTAGTTCCAGTTAAAGTGTCGCCTCGTCCAATGAAGGACGTCATCCGGCGGAATCTCCTCGTCCTGATAGAGGTGATACCATCGCTGCCCTCCCTCCCCCTTCGGGCGGGTGTCCCAACAAATGTTCAACGCCTGCAATCGCCCTCCAGGAAACGGGATGAGGTATTGCTGCAACGGCGTAATGCCAAACGTGTAAGTGACCTGAAAGTCTTTTCGCTCGCCATCCCCGTCCTCAGTATTGACCCAGAATTCGTCCCCCTTCCGGAAAAAACGGGTGGTCCTCCCAAAATGCTCAAACGTGGCGTCGTCAAAATCGGCCAGGACGGTTTCCGGGGTCGCTTCCTGCATGGCGGCATGGTGATGGGATTTTGACCAATCATCATAGGCCTGGGCATGGCATTCGCGGCAGGAATTCGCTCCAACAAACTCGTGCCCGACCGATGGATCACGTACCGGAGGCTCAAAAAGGGCATTGAGGACTGCTTTTTCCTCGGAAGTTCTTACGACCTCGGGAGGCTCATCTTCTCGGCATGAAACAACGAAAACGCAGCAAAATAGCGTAGCAATTCGGAACAGTGAAGACATTGGAAGAACTCTAGCCGGGCCTCTCTTTCAGGCAAACGACAGTTCAATCCCCAAAAGCTTCTTTTTCGAGAACGACGCGGAACCCGGTCTCGTAGTTGTGGTGGGCATTCGGGTCGGCCAACAGGCGATACCCCAGGGCGAGATTCGCATCTTGTGCCCGATTCCAACTTCCACCTCGAAGAATTTTGAAACGGGTGCCAATGCGATCAGGCTTTGCCGTCGCATTTTCCTGCTGTTCCCGATTAAATACATCCTGGGTGTACCAATCGCGACACCATTCCCAGACATTGCCTCGAACATCATGCAACCCCAGCCGATTGGGCTCCAGGCTGCCGATTGGCGCCAGGGATTGAAGCTGCCCCTGCTTACTCGTAACGCCCTGTTCTAGCGGAGTCCCTTCCGCAAAAAACGTCCACTGATGGTCCATGGGGAGCTGATAATGATAGCCTTGGGGGACAAAACCGGCCCCTTTTTCCGCAATCGTGAGTTGGTCGCAAAACTTCACGGCTTCGATCCACGTCACATTGTTGACGGGCAAATCGGGCCCGGTGAATTGACTCGGATTATTCTGGGCGACCAGCTCGAAAGCTCGTTGAGGCGTTTCCGTTGCTTCAACCCAACACTCCAGTCCATCAATCCAAATCATCCGTTGGCCCATTCCGTTCGTGAAATCGCTTCCGGGAGTCGGAACGGGGTCATACTGAAGCTCGGCGCTGAGATCCAGGCGATGGCCAGACCGAACCAAGCCACTCATTTCCTTGGGCGCGTAACGTTCCCTCCACAGCTGGAAAACGTGCTTTCCCGGGGAGATATTGGTCACCAAAAGGGGCGTGACTCCGATCATTTTGCCATCCAACGTCACCTGCGCCCGGTCTGGCTCACTCGTAATCTGGACGGATCCATACTGAAACGAAAAATGCGGCTCGATGGGCATTCCCCCCACCAGATCAAAGGTCAGATGCACATCCTTGAGCCCCGGTTTGACGGCATACATGGCGTGATTTCCCTCTGGAAGCTTCGCCGTGAGCGGCGTTACCGGATTGTCTTCTCCAATGATCCGCTTCGAACCGCTGAACACCGACGCTCCGGGAGGATCACTCGTGATTCTCACGGTTTGGAGCGACCAGTTCGAGTGCTTCTCGACCGTTTTGTTCGGAACGACACGAAGGAGATGGCGCTGATCCAAACCTGCGTCGTGACGCAAAACAACCTCGTATGCACCGACCGGAAGCTTCTCGATCCGCAATGGAGTTAATCCGGCTGAACTCGAAACCTCCTGATGCTGGCCTTTCAGCCAAACCTCGGCGCCCTCTGGATCGGAAGTCAGCAACAGGCTTCCCTCGGGAAAGTCCTGCTCCACCTCGGTCACCATGTCAGCCGCCAACGTGATATCGCGGGACACCGTCGGCCAGCCGTCTCGCGTTAGCGAAAGCTGGTAGATGCTGACGGGAAGATTTGGGACCTTTGCCGGCGCATCACCACTAATGATGAGTTCAAAACTGTCGTCTCCCGTCTTCGCAAACAATTCAAACTTGGCGGGTTGCGTCGTATTGATCTCAAGAGTTCCCCGGCTTCGCGCAAGCCGGATCGTTTCAATTTCACGAATCCGGTTTGCGACCACTTCAATCGTTGAACGCTCGGTCTGGTATCCCAAACGACTGATCAGCACCTCATAAAATCCCTGTTCCAAGTCGGTCAGCGTTAGGGGGGCGGCCCCTTCCGCCACCACTTCGTTCCCCAGATCCCTTACCTTCACGCTCGCGCCAGTCGGTTCGGTGACGATCGAAAAACCTCCAAGCCCCCCCGCCGAAGTCGCGATTGCCTCCTCCATCGCAGATTCTTCTACTGCGGTCGCAGGATCGGTCGCCTCAATCCGTTGGTCGGGTTTCGAAATCGTTGCGGGCGAGACGGCTGCAGTTTCTTCCCTAGTCTCTGAAAGCGATAAGGGCGCGACAATCGTCCCTTCGTCAGAAACCAGCACCACATCTTCCTTCTGACTTGGGCCAGACATTCTCCCAACCACCCAACTCCCCACAGCCACCAGCAAAATCAGTCCAATCAAGGGCAACCTTGGCTGCAGCCTCGCCAACAAGCTAGGCTTTCCACCCTTTGGCGGAAGCATCACATAGTCTGATTTCCCTTTCATGGTGTGTTTGCTTTGTATTTACATTGCACCAACAATTCTGGCAATCAAAATTGAGGCTATCTACCATTTGCTTGTCGTCAGGGTGGCAAATAGTGACATCTATTTGCCTACCAAAGAGCAACTCCCCGAAGGCTACAGAGGCTCAGTAGGAAAACACGACCATTTTCAACATTCCAAAATGCCATCCTGTCAGCCTCCATGGGAATGGTGAAGGCGGCAAAAACTACAGCGCCGCCCCAAAAAAGAAGTGCTCTCGAGAGGAGTCGAACCTCCACGAACTTGCGTTCACTAGAACCTGAATCTAGCGCGTCTACCAATTCCGCCACGAGAGCTTTTCGCTGGTAGCTAAGGAGAAGCGTGTTCCCCTCATATTCCGGCTACCTCAGTTGCCTGAAGTAGATAATCGGAGCGAAGGCTGCAGCTTATTCACCTTCCCCACGAGCGCAACGAAAAATCTATTTTCCTGATGCTCGCCTACTTGATTTCGAAAACGAGCCAAAGTCGCTTATTCCCGGCCCAGCCGATCGTTGATTTGCTCGGTGATGCCGGTCAGGGGATTCCTTTTTGGGAGGGGATTGACGAGGAGTGGTTGGTGAAGCGGTTTGATCCGATACACTGCGAACGGAGCACTCGTGACATCTTCTCCCTGGTTAAACGCGGATGAACGGCTCAACTGGTTGCAGTAAAAGTAGAGGCGCCCATCCCCGCCAAAGGTGAGTCCATCCGGCCAGCAGAGTTTGGGGTCCTTGACGAAGGTCTCCATACGCCGGGTTTTCGGCTGGATGATGCGGATCGCATTGAGGGACAAATCGCCAACATAAATGTTGTCTCTGGCGTCGATCGCGATGGAGTCACAGTCCGGCTTGGATGAGTAGAGTTCCACCCCTTCTTCCAATTCCGTCGGAGTGGCGGCTTCATTGCGGAGCAGAGATGTGGAGATTCGATAGAGCTGCCGACCTTTCATCGGTCCGTAATACAGCCATCGCCCTCGGCGATCGATCGTAATGGGATTTACCCCGGCAAGCGGCTCAGCCTCGGTTCCATCAGGCCGTTTTACCTGCAACTTCTTGCCGTTGACGATCATGAGTTGCTTTTCCGGCACCACGCTGTCGTGGCTCTGCAAAACCCGGCGGGCGAGACCATTTCTCAGATCGAGAACGATCAATGCGGCATCCGTTCCAGACGCCGGATCAGCAATGTAGATAAAGGGTTCCGACGGATCGACGGCGAAATCGACGAGAAACGACGTCGGGAGAGTGGCGGGTGCGGGCAGATAGTGAACCTGATGCAGCCGATCGCCGCCCACGTTCCAACCAATCAGCTTCGGAAGACTTTCTCCCCGACGACCATTGTCGAGCATCCATATGATACCGCCCTCCGCGTCGCGAACCCCCATGACGGAATCCAGCACCGGAAGAGCCGACTTGGACTGCCCCGTGCTGACTTCGTCATTTGGAAAAGCGGTGACGTCACCAAGCCGGTCTACTTTCACCACCCGCTCCCGCGTCTCGAAGAACTGGTGGAGACTGATAAACATGGTGCCATCCGGAGTGACGGCCATCCCTCCCGGCCCCTGCATCAACTCTGCGGCGACATCTATCGAAGTGCCATCACCGGCTGCCGTTGCCAAGCGCAACGCGATCAATAGTGAGCCGGTAAGAAGCGACTTCGATCGAAGAGCGTACTTCATACGATGGGTGGAGAAGAGATGAACGATTCTGGCCATTGAAACTGTGAGGGGGGAGCGACAACTAACGAAGGAAAAACCCGAAACGAGGTTCTGTATCCAACAGGTATTTCCACCTCGACGTCAATGAATTGCCGAAAGAAAATGATGCAAATTTCTTCGCAAACTTGTTAGAGCATTTTGATCACTGAATTCCTTGCTGACGTCAATGCGCTTTTTTGTTATGGTGTCCGCTTAGGGCCATGAAATTCAGCATCAAGACAAGACTTGTTGCCATCCTTGTCCTTGCTGTGGCGCTGCCGAGCTTGGTTGGGCTCTTATTCATATGGCACCTGGGCACCCGTCAATTTCAGGTTCAAAAGGCGAATTTGTTTCGCACGAAAGCAGAATATTTGGCCGCAGATGTTCGAAACAAGATCGATCTTGAAGCCAGGCAGCTGAGCGACTGGATTGCGTTTTCTAATTTGGGAACCGAAGTCGTATCGTTGTCTGCAGCCGCCCCTGGTGTATTGATCGATGATCCGGAGTTTGTCGGGCAAATGGCCCAGATCGAAGAAGATTGGCCGAATTTACCGCTCGACTCGCCCCTCGTCGCTCGCGCACTGGGTTCGGAAAACCCCATTGCAAGGAAGATTCAAGCATTCCAGGCGCGTCACCCTCTGGTTGCCGAGATTTTGGTAACAGACGCGATGGGCAGACTGGTTGCTGCATCGAATAAAAGTACGGATTACTGGCAGGCAGACGAGCAGTGGTGGCGCCAGGGGATGAAACTGCCGCCGGACAAGACCTGGGCGGAAGGAATCAATCTGGACGAAAGCGCCGGCAGCGTTCTGTCGCTGGACTTTTCGATCCCATTGCGACCATCTCCATCCACGGAGCCGGTTGGAGTTTTAAAGGCAGTTGTCGATGCATCTTCCCTCATTCGTTCGATATCGGGCCTGATTTCGAATTCAGACGAGAATTGGGATATTGTGATGGGCGACGGCAAAGTCTTGCAACGCCTCACATCGGATCAATTTTCGCCCTTTACACAGACTCTCGACGTGACTGAAATGTGGGAAATTCTGAACAACCCGGAACGCTGTCGGGTGGCCGCCTTAACGGCGGGAACCGTCGATTTGGCAGGGATTGCCCCGGTTTTTGCCGATTTTGAATCTGCGGAACAGCAGATGCCCGGACTGAAACCCATGTTTGTCATCGTTCATCAAGAGTTGAACGAAGTGCTCAAGCCGATTCGAAATCACTTGAATGGCTATGTTCAGGCCGGGTTTGTGGTCGCGTTTGGTTTTATTCTTTTTGGTACGTGTCTTGCCAAATCTCGAATCGTCCGGCCCATCCACATGCTCCAAACTGCGGCGAGAGGTTTGGCGGCGGCGGCCCAACGGGAGGAACAAGTTCAGAATCCAGCCACCAACAACCCGGTTTCCGAAACGGAAACGTACCTTTCCCGGCTCGAAAGCATCAATAGCGGTGACGAAATTGAGAAGCTGGCTCACGATTTCTCGGTGATGGCGCGTCGCGTTCTCAACTATCACAGTCAGCTTCAGCAGGAAATTGAGGCACAGACTCACGAACTGATCGTCGCCAAAGACGCCGCAGAGGGCGCGAACCAAGCCAAAAGCACCTTTCTCGCGAACATGAGTCACGAGCTTCGTACGCCATTGAATGCGGTAATTGGTTATAGCGAAATGCTGGAAGAGGATGCGACGGAACAGAACCGGGAGAGTGATGTTCGGGATCTGCGGCGAATTCAGGACGCCGGGCATCACCTTCTTACCTTGATCAATGAAGTTCTTGATCTCTCCAAGGTTGAATCCGGGAGCATTCCGTTTCAGGCAGAAGTCTTTGAATTGGCCCCATTCATTCGCGACATCCTCTCTCAGTTGGAATCCGGTGCGAAGAAGAACGGAAATCGTCTGATTGCGGATTATCCCGAAGACATCGGCACCCTCAACACCGATCCAACGCGCCTTAAGCAGGTAATTTTGAATCTTCTCTCCAATTCCATCAAATTTACGGAAAAAGGAACGGTGAAGCTTCAGGTGCAGCGTCTTGCGGCAATCGGCGAAGAAAGTGAACGGATTGCGTTCCGCGTTGAAGATACTGGTATCGGGATGACTCCCGATCAATTGGCGGTGGTCTTTGAGCCCTTCAGACAAGCGGATGTTTCAACCACTCGCAAATACGGAGGAACGGGTTTAGGATTGACAATCGCACAGCGATTCACCAAACTTTTGGGAGGAGAGATTGTGGCAACCAGTACCGAACATGATGGGTCTGTCTTCAGCTTTTCGATTCCGGTTGAAATGCCCGAGCAGAAATAAATAACTCCTGGCAAATTCAATCGGCATTTTCATTTTAACACCATTTAACAATGGCCCGTATCCTGCTAATCGAAGACAATCCAGATAACCTCGATATGTTGAAACGGCGGCTTGAGAAGCGGGGTTACGAAGTGCTTTGCGAAACGGACGGTCAGCAAGGCCTTCGTGTCGCTCAAACCGGGAATCCCGATTTGGTACTTCTCGACCTGAACCTTCCCGAACTGGATGGCTGGAAAGTCGTCGAAACCCTGAAAGCGGCCGATGAGACCAAATCGATTCCCGTGATCGCCGTTACCGCGTTCTGTCAGCCCGGTGATCGCGAAAACGCGCTCAGATCCGGCTGCGACGAATTCACCAGCAAGCCCGTTTTCATTGACGATTTGTTGCCAAAAATCGAACGTCTTCTGAGTGGTTCGCAGTAGCAATCCACGAAACGGAGTCGCAGGCACGCGCTGTTGACGTTGAAGTTCTCCCGGGCGAAGGGTTTTCCATGCTCCTCGAAATGTCATCGCGCATTTTGCGCACGGTGGATCCCAAGATTCTTCGCAACTTCAATTGGAATTTTGGAGTGAAAGGGATTCGATCCATCCAACTTTTCAAAAAACGCCTTAAGGAGGGAATCCATTTCCCGCCCTTTCTCTACATTTCGATTTTGAATAGCTGCAACCTGCGCTGCCAGGGCTGTTGGGTCGATGTCGACAAACCCCAGGTCAAAATCAACCTGGATGAGTTGAACCGAATCGTGAACGACGCCAGAGAGCACGGCAACAGCTTCTTCGGAATCCTGGGTGGCGAGCCATTCATGCACCCAGAATTGTTCGACTTTCTCGCCCAACACCCGGATTGCTTCTTTCAGGTCTTTACCAACGGCCAGTTGATCACGCCAAAGAATGCACGCCTCTTGCGCAAAGTCGCCAACGCGACCCCGCTGATTAGCATCGAAGGCAACGAGATTGTGTCGAACGAACGCCGCGGAAAGAACGACGTTTACAAGCGAACGTTGAAAGGATTGCAGAATTGCCTCGACGAGAAAATCATGACCGGAGTGGCGACCAGCGTCTGCCAAACGAACATCGATGAGTTGGTCACCGAAAGTTGGCTACGCCGCTTGATCGATATGGGCGTTCACTATGCGTGGTACCACACCTACCGCCCCGTCGGTCCACAAATTCACGAGGAACTGGCCCTGAGTGAGGAGCAGGCTCGCCGCGTTCGCGAATTTGTCGTGAACATGCGATGCAAACTTCCGATCGGAATCATCGACGCTTACTATGATGGTGAGGGTCGGGCGGTATGCCCAATGGCAACCGGCATCAGCCACCACATCGGACCAACCGGCGGGATTGAACCCTGCCCGATCATCCAATTTGCAACGGAGAGCGTTCGCGACCACGACGGAATTTATGACGCGCTGACAAAAAGCGAGTTCATGCGGGATTTCCGGGAAACCGCCGCAAAGACGACGCGAGGATGCCTTGTGCTGGAGCGGCCTGACATTGTGAGCGACCTGGCCAAAAAGCACGGTGCCAAGGACACCACGATTCGACAGACAGCCCATGCCGAGCTCGCTAACATGTCCCCCAAGGGCAGCCAGCATCAGCCCGGCAAAGAGATCCCCGAGAAGCACTGGATGTATCGAATCGCCAAGCACTTCTGGTTCAACGATTTCGGAGTCTACTCAGACCAGAATACAGGTTAGGACTGAGCCTGACTTTTTGCCATTCGGGAAGTGAAGGAGTTGCAATGACGTTGCGTCAAAATTGCAACCCCCAATCCTCTCATGGCAACTCAGACCTTCTCTCAATTTGTCGGAATCACTGCACCTTTAGATTTTCACCGGAGTCGTACCTTCCAGCGCCCCCGTCATGGCCAATCGGTCGACCTCCACCAGCTCAGCGAAAAATTCTTTGATCGAACGAAACCGTCCGAACTGCGAATTGAAAAAAATGGCCAAACATTTGGGTTGGCACGTTTTGAGACTGAGTATATGGCGAAGGATACTCCGGCAGGTTTTCGATACCTCCATGGCTTATCCTATGAACTAACCTTCAGTCCGGGAATTGAGTTTTCAATCCTCCCCTTGGCGGCCAAGCTTTTTTTCGATGACTATTTCGGCCTGCGCGCTGTGAAGTTCGATGTGGCCCGGGATTTTGAGAAGGAACATTTTGAAGCTGTGTTCGACCAACCCGCCCGGTTTCACCACATTCGAATGCGGATGCCCGAGCGGTCAAAAACAACGACTACTGGCAATGAACCTTGGCGGACGTGGTTTGCGTTGGCTTCGCAGGCAAGCCCAAGGTCGCTTGAAACCATCCTGCACAACATTCGGCCGGATATCCAGGCGCACTACGATCAAACGTATGCAGGAACGATCGTCTCTGCAAAGCTCGGCCTGTTCCCGGTTCCCCTCAGTTTCTTTCTCGATGAGACTGGTGAGTTGATTCGGATTGACCAAATTCCTTCCCGTTCGGAAATCGTCCTCAACGCCCCTCCTTCGCCCCTGTAACGACGTCGGTTGAAAGCAATAGTGGAACAAACCAGAGAAATAAGCTCAGATTGACACGCATCGTGGAGCGGGGCGAAGGCAACGCATGGGACCGCTCCTCGTAAATTCAAATCTGCCCACGCATCTTTGCCCAGGCCAGCCCCATGTATTCGTAAAACGCCCCTTCACTTCGCCCAAATTTCGAGGCCTTGGGGAGAAGGCTTTTGGGGCCAAGCCGAAACCCCGCACCACTTGCCTCAAACATCACGGGAGCTGCAACCGGGCGTAGTCCAGCCTTGCGGAACAGTCCCGCCGCTCGTGGCATGTGAGATGCCGAGGTCACTAACAAAAACGGCTCTTCGCCCAACGTCTCTTTCAGAAACGCAACATGGTCCTTGGTATCTCGAGACTGGTTCTCCACAATCATGGACTCGCGCGAAACGCCCCAGGATTCCGCCACCTCAGCCATATCATCCGCGATGGCGATGAGCTGATTTTTGTTGGTCTTACCGCCGGTCACGATCAGTTTGGTATTCGGATAGAGCCGGTGCATCCGTAACCCCTCATTAAGCCTCGCCGTGGTTTTGGGACCAAGCCGTGAAGTCACGGGAAGATTGGGGTTCGCGGTGTGATCGCCACCTAGCACAACGACGTAGGCAGGCTTCCAACCCGCGACGAATTGAGCCTCCGCGACTTCGGGCCCAAACGGCGGGTAATCGTTCTCCAACGAATGCAACATCATGTCCGGAAATGGTCCCGTTCCAAACACGAAAAACATGACAACTCCCAAGGTTAGGCAAATCCTCCCCACCAAGCGGCGGCGCCAAGTCCGTGCAAACCACATCAACAAGACACCAGCCAGCAAAAAGTAGCCCACCAGTGGCAACGGGAAGAGAAGCCTGGAGACGATTTTTTTGAAAGCAAAGACAAAGTCCATCAGCGTTATCATGCCCGAGAGGTCGGCTAACGTCACCCAAAAACCTCGCCAACAATCAATTCCGCAGTTCACCAATCGGCACTCCCTTCATGAGGCAATGGTGATGGCGCCCCCACTTCCCGGCATCTGAATAAGAGCCCTCCAACTCCGCTCTCTCGCAGTCCTCTTCGAACGCTCTTCCCTTGGCGAAAACGGGTTTACAACTATTGAGCGCCACTCCCCCTGAGAACCACGGGAATGGTTTTCCAAAGTATCCTCAGGTCCATCCAGAGCGACCAATTGTCGATGTATTTGAGGTCCAAAGCGACCCAGTCATCAAATTTGGTGATCTTACTGCGCCCGCTAACTTGCCAAAGGCAGGTCAAACCGGGTTTGACACTGAGGCGGCGGCGCTGAGCTGACTTTTCGATTTTCTCCACTTCGTAAATCGGCAGGGGGCGAGGTCCGACGAGACTCATTTCGCCCTTTAGGATGTTGATGAGTTGAGGCAGCTCGTCGATGCTCATTTTCCGGAGGAATTTCCCAAACGAGAAGACTCTCGGATCATCCTCCATCTTGAATGCCGGGCCATCCTGCTCGTTCTGCTGGCTCATGGCTTTTTGCTGCAGTTCCGCATCCAGGCACATCGTCCGAAACTTGTACATCATAAACGGCTTGCCGTATCTGCCCCCCCGCTCCTGCTTGAAAATGACGGGTCCGGGAGAGGCCCGGCGAATGCCGACAGCGGCGATGAGCCAAACGGGAGAGGTCAGGATCAACAAGACGAAGGCCACAACACGATCCAGCAGATTCTTTGCGAGCAGGGCCCAATAGTCTTCCGGAGTCATTCGAAAAACGAGCATCGGCAATCCACCAAGCACATCGAATCTGGGTTTGGCGTGCTCGGTGCGAAGAAACTCGGTCGAAAGCCAGGCTTCGACACCTTCCGTTTCGCAGGCTCGGACCGCTTCCTCCACCAGCTTGAAGCGCATGTGTTCCGCAGCAAGAATCACCCGTTCCACGTTTCGTTCACGGAAGAGTTCGGCCAATCGCTCCGCGGGTTTTTCCTCCAGATCCACCCGGCCCACCACGTCCATTTGATCGCGGCTGATTTCGGGAAGTTGATTCCAGACCGCATCAACATCACCATCTGATCCCGCCAAAACCACTCGAATCCGCAAATTCCCGAGTTGAACCTGCCGACGCATCCACGCTTTGAGCAACGCCTCCTTCATGAGAAGCAGAGCGGCGGAAATGGACGCGAAGAGAAGCAACACGGCTCGGCTGTCAGCCACCCACTTGAAGAATATGATGCATCCGCCGACCACCAATCCCATCCAAACTCCGCTCTGGATCAGCTGGCGAAGCGAATCGGATGGTTTCTTCTGAAGCGGGTGATTGTAAAAACCGTGCAGCTCGAGCACGACCGGGGTAAAAGGAACCACGATTGCGATGACCCAGAGAAATTCGTGGAAGGGCCGAATGGGTTGGGTAATTTCGAACCAACCCGTCGCGTGCCAGCGGATGGAATGGCTAATCGCAAACGCACAAAAAAGAAGCAAGCTGTCCAAGAGCTGATGCAATTGCAGATTGAATTCCTGGCGTCGACCTAGCATGAAAAATTCCCGATGTATTTCGGGTATATTAAATAAATCCTCTATTCTTGTTTTTACAATTTTTATTATGTTTTCAATCCAGCCATCAGGAAATGTGGTCGCAACCATCACGACCAGCGAAGATCTGGAGATTTTGGCAACCGGGCAGCTTCCCTCCGGC
Source organism: uncultured bacterium (assembly GCA_963977015.1). Taxonomy (GTDB): domain Bacteria; phylum Verrucomicrobiota; class Verrucomicrobiia; order Verrucomicrobiales; family DEV007; genus JBCDHN01. The sequence goes on from CAXBMO010000002.1 coordinate 249,618, forward strand.
ATCGACGTGTTGGAGTTTCGTCTGGACAATTTGTTTGCGGATCTGGATGCCGCGGAAGAGATCGCCAAGAACTGCGAATTACCGATTCTGATCACGGCCCGAAATCCGAATGAAGGCGGCGTAAACGATTTGTCGGAGCCCCAGCGCTTGGAACTGCTGCAGCGATTCCTGCCCTGCGCCAAACTGATCGATGTTGAAATTCAAACGCTTCAAGCGTCAGAACCAGCTCGAAACCTGGTTCAGGCTGCCCGGAAATCCGGAATCATCGCGGTGGGCTCGTTTCATGACTTTGAGAAGACGCCTCCCCTTCCCGTTATTCAGGAGACCTTGCGAAAAGGACGCGATTTGGGCGTCGACGTCTCCAAGCTTGCTCTCTTCCTCGACAAGATGGGAGACCTGTTCGAGCTCGCTGCAATCGTCGAACAGAGTCCCGCCCCGGTCAGCGCGATGGGGATGGGGCCTCTGGGCAAACTCTCGCGCTTGGTATTGGCAAAAGCGGGTTCGTGCCTAAATTACGGTTACTTTCGCAATCCGAATGCTCCAGGCCAGTGGTCAGCCGAGGATCTGAAGCGGCTGATTGACGATCTTTAGGAGCAATCAGTCCTTCAACTCCTGCTCCAGCCTCTCGCTCAACCATTGCTTCATCATGCTCTGGTAGTTCAAGTAGCGGGAACGGGCAATCCGCTTGATCCTTGCGAGCATTCGCGGATCAAAGCGAAGCGTAATCGTCGTCGACTCACGAACTGTTTGCTTGTGCACCGCCGTGTTCATGAGCCGGGTGTCGAGCGAGTGCTCGCTCCAGTAGGAAGCTTCGTCGGTTTCCTCGTCAAATTCGGGAATTTCTTCCCAATGTTCCAAAACTTTCATTACTGCATCTCCGCGTTTTTACGCTCGTAGAAGTTAAGTTCCGTTTCCGTCATTTCCCGGGAAAAGATGACCCGATAGTGTTTCCCGTCGGTCCAGAACACACTGAAAATCGGGCGATTACCGAGCGTTTTCCCCAGGCAGAAATAACGGGCGTCACGGGCATCGTCAGCAAATTCCGGCAACAACCGAATCGAGAAGGGATCCTCGAAGGATTCTTCAATATCTCGCTCGGTGATTTCACTGAGGTCAAATGGGAGGTCTAGCCAATCAAATTCCATTTCGGAAGTCTAAGAAATCTCGGTTTCCAAGCGGTTTCTCTAACTATCCGGGCGATCAGCCCCGAAAGCAAGTGATCCTCCTTCTCAACGCCCAGAAGAAAAGAATCCGACCAGAATTTTCGGCAAGGTCGAAAATCCTGAGGACAGAAACCCGGCAGCCACCGCGAAACCGGTCAGCACCAGGGTGGAGAGCGTGACGACGATCACTCCGACGTGGGACAGAAACGTGGGCTTCTCAAACTCAAGATCGATTTTCTCCAATGCCGGGTCCCAGGGATTGAAGAAAATCCCCTGATTGAGGGACGCAAAAACAACAATCAACCCGAGAAATACCAAGTGTCCGCGTCCCTTTGCCCGGTGCCACTCATTCAATGTGTGATGAGCCGTTCCGGCGATAAAGGCGACAGCCAGCGCTCCAATCACGGCAATCAGGGCCCGCTCCCAATGAATCACCTCGGCGTAGCGGGAGTTCGTTAATCCGAGCAGATAAAAACCAGCAACATAGCCGGCAAACAGCAGGAACAGCGTCGTATAGCGAATCACCGTGATCCGCTGGCGCTTGCCTTGATGCACTTTCAGATTTGAGGCCGCTGAAAGCTCGTTTGCCCCAGCTTGCTCTTTGGCGATCTCTCCACTGACTTCGGGATACTTTGAAATAATCAGCAACCGCTCCTTCACGAACTCCTCATCCGAAACTTTACCGGCCTTGTGGGCAGTCTCCAGCTTTTGAAGCTGAAACGCCATGTATTCACCCAATTCGGGGGTGTAGGAGCCTGGAGCTTCCACGAGAGATGTCATTTCTTCAGAGATGCCTGAAATTCCCAAAACTCACCGACCTCGGCAAGCCTAATTCCACATCAATCAGAGCACAATTCTTACTCAATCGTTGTCAGGGAACCGCCAGTCTCGTCGGCAATGAACTGGAGGTTTTCAGTGGCCCAATCATCCAACTCCAAACCGATGGCATCGACCTTGATCCCAAGACTCACGAGCGTTTCCAACTCACCATGCCATGAAGTCGCGTGATTTGGGCGTCCATCCGAAAGGAAAATCACTTGGTCGGGAAGTGGCGAATACTGCGTCGGCAAACTCAGTCCAGCATCGTAATTGGTTCCACGATCGTTGTTCAAGAGCTCCAGAGCGTCGATCATCATCTGTTTGTTAACGCTGGTGGCCGGTTTGAGTTCACCCCCAAACCCCATCCAGTGATATCCGGCATCAAACATGGCGACTCCAAATTCCACATTGCTGGGCAAATTCCCAATCGTCTCCATCAGGTGCTGCTTGACGGTTTCATAACGTGAGTAGCCGGAATCGAGAAACTCATTGTTCATCGAACCCGAAGCATCAACCACGAACAGAAGCCGTTCATCGGTGATCGGCACATCAAAGAAATCCGCCGTTGTCGCGGCATTGGCAAAAGGGCTGTCGGTCCAGCGCAATGAGTCTTCCGATTTGGCAAACGCCTGAATATCAAATCCATCCGGAAAACTGGAAGATGCGAGGGTGATTGGACCGGAATACTCCGTATAAAGTTCGACTGCCGGGAAATCTCCCGAAGGAATCTTCACCGTGTAAAAAAGCTGAGATGAACCGGTTGGATTCGGATTCACCAAGGTGACGTCAATCGTCTCCGTCTCGCTATCAAACGTGGTTGCACTAAGCTCAATTTCCGGAGGCAGGAGTTGATCCGCACCAGCGGCATAGGATTCAATCGCAGTCGTACTGCGATTCCAAAAGGCGGGATTCCCGTCGACATAGGCGCTAACATAACTGTTGGGACCAACTGAAACAGAACCAGTATAGGTTTGGAAAGTGCCTCCATTCATGGAAACCATGATCCAGCTGTCTTCCGGTGGATTCGGATTCGCGAGGGTGACCTGAAGATCAAACGAACTGTAAGGAAACTGGCCTCCCGCCGGCGAAAAGATGGGTGGTTGCAACTCGGCTGGAGGGTCATTCCCCGTTCCATATCCGTCTTCGCCGTCACTTCCGCCCGAACCGCTGGCAGCAGATCCTGCGCCGCTGCCACCGCCAGACGCAGCTCCACTTCCACTTGCCGTCAAGGGAACCTCCGTTGGATTGGGACCTCCCAACGGATCAGAATCCTGGTGGTTCCAAATCCAGCCATCTCCCGTATTCAAGGCAATGGCAGAACCGGTTCGTTCCTCCGAACCAAAATCCACCGTCGCCAAGTTGGAGTTCAAATAAAAGTCGTGAACTCCTGCTCCCGAGGTCGAGATCACAAATTGCTTCTTCGCCAAATCCCAGATTGCCCGGCGTTGATCCGAAGAAACCTGCTCCGCAGTTTGGAGACGAGCCGCCAGACGTTTGTCAATCATCGAGCCTCGCAGGCCAGCATATTCCTTTGCGTTGTTGCCCGACCGCACCGTCTTCAGCTTATCGAGAACCGCTTGAGGGCTATTGACTCCATCGAGACTACCCCCGCTCGAAAGGTAAACTTTGATGGCTTGATTGATTTCGAGCACATCGGTCTCCAGTTTGGACGCCGAAGTGCCGTTGACGACAATCGAGTAGGAGGGAATGGCAATCGCTGCGATGATCGCGATTACGGCAACAGTTACCAGCACTTCAACCATGCTGATCGCGGAGTCTTTCGGACAAAAACGCAGAACTGATTTCATATTTTCTATAAAATCAATGTTTTCCAATAATAAGCAACCAAATACTGCACAGCTGAAGGCTCTCCAGCTTCAAGCCTGTCTCACCAAATCCCAAGTTGACCTACAAACCGCCCAAGCCAAGTTTCTCCCATGAATTTAACCACGACAGCTTTTGGAACTTGGAGCGGCGGACGCTTCATGCATTTTGGGGAACAACTGGAAGAAGAGCGGATCGAAAAGCTGGTGCAGCAGAGCTGGGAACTTGGCGTGCGCACCTTCGCCACATCGGATGTCTATGGAGTTGGCCGCGCAGACGAACTTCTCGGACGCGCCCTGAAGGGAATCGATCGCAGCAGCTACTGCATCGCAGCAATGCTCGGCCACGATATTTACGACGGGGTTCGCCAAGGTTCAAAAGGTTACCCACGGTTCACCGATCCTGAGCTCCGCGGCGAGGATGGCTATGAAGCCTATCTCAAAAAAGCCGCCGAAAAGAGCCTTGAGCGCTGCCAGACGGACTACTTTGATTTGGTAATGCTCCACAACCCTGATTCGACTGGCTACACAAGCCCGGCGGTATGGGATGCGATGGACGCGTTGAAGAGTTCCAAACTGACAGAGATGATCGGGATTGCTCCGGGACCGGCAAACGGCTTCGTTCTGGACCTGATCGACTGCTTCGAAAAATTTGGCGACCGAATCGATTGGGCGATGCTGATTCTAAATCCCCTTGAGCCTTGGCCGCAATGCCACGTGCTGCCGACTGCGGAAAGGCAAGGCATTGATGTCATCACCCGCGTGGTCGACTACGGTGGAATGTTTCACGATGTGATGCGCCCCGGACACCAGTTCAAGGACGGGGATCACCGCGCCTATCGCCCCGCGGGCTGGGTGGATGCCGCGAGCGAGAAGATTGAGAAGTTTCGCGCCATCGGCGAACGCCATGGCCTCACCCTTCTGCAGTTGGCCTGCCAGTGGAACCTCGCTCAACCGGCAGTGAAGTCCGTAGTTCCAACCTTGATTCAGGAAGCTCATGAGGGTGCAAAATCGGTGGAAGAGGAATTGGTGGAACTGTCCAAAGTTACCGGTGAAGTGGTGCTGTCAGCCGCCGAAATTGCAGAGATCCAACAAATTGGAGACAACACCGGCTGCATGGCGTTGAAAGGAGCGAGCGAACGCTACGCAGAACTGGAAGCGCCCTTGCCTGACCAATGGCCCGTTCGCCCGGAATTGCTGGAAGTCGCATCTCGATTCCAGATTAATCCAGCTTGGTAGCAGAACCGATTCTTGACTTTGAAACTCTAGCTTTATAATCAAACTATCATGAAGCCAACTCTCTTACTCACTCTCATTGCCATCGGCTTGGCCGGTTGTGCTGCCCCCCCTGACTCAGAAGACGGATCAACCGGCCAAAGCTCCGACAATGCTGGTTTCATCTCTGGCGGAGGCTTTTCCAAGGAAAGCGATCCCATCAGCAAACACCAGGAATACATCGGTCAGGGATACTGATTCTCCGCCCCTTCCCGGCGCAAGGTAACGTGGGAATGGTCAATGGAGGACGTGAACTTTTGAAGTTCGTCGGGATTGAGTTTGAGTGCCGCCGGGCTCGCTTGACTCCCGATTCGCGCCTTCAGAAAATGGGCAGCCCAGACGCTTGCCGCCAGGGTCAGGACCAGCCCTACGCCGAGGAGAAAGTAGACAATTGATCGTATCATGATGACGATCTTGTCCCCGGCACATGAACTCAGGATGAAGTCCGGGTGAAATTGCGTCGAAAAGTCGGCAAGACAAGCATTGCATCCCCATGAGCCTTCGCCCATGGTGCCCGCCCCATGCGTCCAATCTTGGAAGTCATTGAGCTGCTTGTCGACCAAATAAAAAGTCGGTTGCGTCACCGGTATGCAATCAACCGACTGCAAATCATGGCCTACCCGGGTTTCTGCAATGACACGGAGGCGTTTGTCCGGGGCCGAATTCTCGTCGGAAAAGACATCGAGCTTGGGGGCAAGGATCACGGGGCATGGCGTAATTTCGGAAACATGCTCAAGCGGTTCCTCAGTGCGGAGATTCCTCACGCCGTAATCGAGGTGAGCTGGCAGGGCCAGACCAAACGGATTACCTGCAATCACGAGGGGTTTTTCTTTGAGCGGCTGCCGATCAATCCCGCTGATGAGCTGGATGTTCACATTCGGACGATTGAGCCAAAGACCGAAGAACCCGTGGAACTGGTCGAAAAAATCTTCCCGCCCGCTCCAACGGCTGACTTGGTCGTAATCAGCGACATCGACGACACGGTGTTGCTGACCATGGCGAGCCGAGCCGCACGAATGGTTCTGCTGACCTTATTTGGAAACGCCCACACCCGAAAAATGTTTGTCGGAGTTTCGGATTGGTATCGCGCTCTCCAGCGTGGCCATGACGGCAAGCGGAACAATCTGTTCTTCTATGTCTCAACCAGCCCATGGAACCTTTACGACTTTCTCGACGAATTTCTTGAGGTGAACGAAATTCCTCGTGGCCCCCTGTTCCTGAAGGATCATGGTTTGGAGGGGGGGCGCATCACGATCAGCGATCACCGCACCCATAAAATTAATGCGATCGAAAAGCTCTTGGAGTCGTTTCCAGACCGCCCATTCCTGCTCATCGGCGACAGCGGCCAGAAGGATCCGGAAATCTATCACGAAATCGTCAAACGTCACCCTCATCGCATCAAGGGAATCCTGATCCGCAACGTCACCGCAGTTCTCGTTCCCCGGACCCTGGAAATTGAGCGAATCGGTCGCGATGTGGAGACGCGCGACGTAAAATTCCTTTTGTTCACCCATACGAGAGACGCCATCAAGGCAACCGCCAAATGGGGATTGCTACCGCAGGAGGAGGCTGAAATTCAGTCGACCTTGGCTTCGGACGGCAAAGTGCCGTCTACTTCGACAGTCGAATCCTCGACATCTCCTTGAGCCAATTGATCCAGCATCGCGACGACCTCTTCCTGGACTTGCTCAACTTCTTCGAGACGAATTTCCGGGTCGGCAATGATCAAGACTTCGCCGGTTTTTCGATGCTCATAGATCAGCATCCGCCGGTCACCGACGTCCCGGGTATCCACCTGTTTGAGACGCTTTTCCCGCTCAAGTTTCGCCGCGAGAATATAGCGTGCTTTATCCATCCTCGGATCGTCATCATCGACCATTTTTTGCAACAATTGCTCAGCACTTCCCTTTTCAATTCCAGACGGTGAACTGGTTTCGTCTTCCTGTAGAGGCATTTCGTATTTGGCACGCCAAAAAGAAAAGGGTTCACCGTCCTTTTGCCGCTCCTCCCAAACTTCCTGACACAGATCTTCGCGGATAAATCCGTCGCTCTCAGGATCCTCATAGATGCAGGTGAAATAGTAGTCACCATCTTCAAAACCGCGCCCGGAGACCGTGCATTTGCTGGAGCGAGATCGAATTTTCCAGTTCTGGATGATCGCCATAAGGCGGACCAAACACGATCATGCAGTCTTGGAAAACAAATTCTTAAACTTGGGAAGCTCCTTATTGTTGGCCCGCGCCCAGAACAGTATGGCTCCGATCACGCCGAGTCCGATATTCGGCCCCCAGGCCCCCACCCAAGACTTCAGGCGCGCACCCTCGGCCAAAGCCAGAAAGACGCTATCGAAGAAGATCAGGGCAAAGAAAATCAGGATGGAAGCGGTCACTCCGCCCAGAATTCCTTTTCGCGAATGCACAATCCCGAGAGGAGCTGCCATCAGCACAATGAAAAAGCAGCGGAATGGCTCGGCCCAACTGTAGTGCCAGTGCGTCCAATACGGAGCCAGCTTGTTCGGGGGCAGTTCCCGGTTGGTTCGCAAATAGCTCGTCAGACCTGGAATTCCCAAAAATTCTGCCTTGTAGGACGAACTCACAACATGCCAGGGGGTTTCGTTCCAATCTTCTTTCGTCAAAATCGGGAAGAAGCTCACTTTGGGAGTGCCATGGATATCGTATTCCCAGATTCGGGCTTTCCGAAAGGTCCAAACCTTCGTTTGGTGGTTCCAATAGGCTGAATCAGCGCGAATCGTATACATCACCCGATTGTCGTCAGCTTGAGCCCAAACCGCGACATAGCGCATGGGAGCATTGGCCAAATCTACGGGAACCCGGCCAACAAACCATGTTCGTTGATCCATGGAGTTGCGATACATCCAGGCGAGTGCCGCCCATTCGTCTTCTCCCGATTTCTTGCGTTCGCGCCCCTTTTCTTTGTCATTCAAGGCGTCCTGGAGACGGTTCAAAATCCCCTCCTTGTGGGCTTCCGCACGAGGCGCCCAATCATAGTTCAGCACGATGCAAAGCAGCGTGCAGTAAAACCCCGCCACGAAAAGCGGCTTCAAGACCCTGCCCATACTCAACCCAGCCCCCAGCATCGAAATAAGCTCATTCGACTTCGACATCTTGCCGAGCGAGAACAGGAGGGAGAGCAGCAGGGTGATCGGCAACACAAGCAGCACAATTTGGGGCAACTGAACAAGGTAATATCTCCCCAGAAGGCTGAACCCTTCCTCCGTGAAAAAGACCTTCCCGTTGTCGGTAAGGTCCATGATGACCCAGATCCCTACCAATCCCAAAAACGACAACGCCAACGGCGAAACAACTCCTCGAATCACATAGCGATCCAGAATCGGCCCCGCGTAATAGGCCCAAAGCAGGATTGGCGGACTCAGCACCAGAAACGCAATCAGCACCAGCTTCACGAAGTAGGTCCACGGAGCGGGATCTTCTCCGACTTTGCTCAATTCGAGATTACTGACATTCGAGACCAAATCCGAAGGCAACCAAGCCAAGGCAATGCCCAAACAAACCAATGTGAGGGCCAACACTTGCCCCCAATTGCGTTTCCCGAGCACCAAGACGGACAAAAATCCCAATCCGGCCAGAATTGTTGCTCCAGCGTGGCAGGCCAAGAGCCAAAATGGGGTAAATCCCACCGATTCGGTTTCATCGCCAGCACCAATTAAATTGAGGGCCCGCTGATCTTCCATGTAGGAATCACGCGTCCCGTCAGCCATTAATCCTAGAAATACCGCAATCACTAACGTAATGATACGCATTACATTTGCGGAAGCGTTTTCCGGCGAAAATAGGAGTCGCTTAATAGATGCCATGAAGGTGGGGAGACGTCGAAATCACGATGGACCCATTGGGAGCCCGCCATCTTTAGCGGAAGTGGCTGGGCGGTCAAGCTGCGTTTCCATTTGAGCGCAATGTTAGAGTGTTGTAAGGCTTAAGGCGCACGCCGCTTTTTTGATGATCTCACTTCAGGAATATTCACCCTCAGGATCGCTTGCTGACGAAATGCATGCCTTGTTTTCGGAAACAGGCAAGCTTTCCGAGTCCAAGGACTTCGAATATCGGGCCGAGCAGCAGGAGATGGCCACCCTCGTTGCCGAAGCCCTTTCAGCGGCAAAACCGCTCATCGTCGAAGCAGGCACCGGTGTCGGCAAATCCCTGGCCTACCTCCTTCCTGCCTTGACTTACGGATTGCAGGAAAAACGCAAAGTCGTGGTCTCAACCCACACCATCAATCTGCAGGAGCAACTGATCCACAAGGACATCAAGATCGTTCGAAAAGTCCTCGGTCAGGACTTCAACGCGGTACTTTACAAGGGCCGAGCCAACTTTGTCTGCCCCTCCCGCCTGGAGGCGGCCTATCGCTCAGCTGGCGACCTCTTCAACACGGGAGATTTCGCGGAATTACAGCTCATCTACGATTGGTCCAAAACCACGGAAGACGGTAGCCAGGCGGATCTGGATTTCACGCCCAGTCCACGCATCTGGGCGCAAATTTGTAGCGAACCTCACATCTGTACCGTTAAAAAGTGCGGTGGAAGTCGCTGTTTTTATCAGAAAATGCGGCGTGACGTTCAAGAGGCGGACATCGTGGTCGTGAATCACACGTTGCTTTTCACGCTCCTGGGGAGTTCCGAAGTCGCCGAAGAGTCGGACGACTTCGATTCGGGATTAACGAAGACCGAGGGCGGCTTGCTCTTTCCCCGAGATCTCGCCGTAATCGACGAAGCGCATACGCTGGAAAACGTTGCGGCCAAACAACTCGGGATGAATTTGAGTCATTCGGGTCTCAAGTTCTTGATTCAGCGACTCTACAATCCGCGTTCCCGGAAAGGCTTGTTTCAGGTCGCCAAGGAAGTTGATGGAGTCCGCGCCACCGCCGAATTGCTCGACGAAACCGACGATTTCTTCACCGCTGTCGAAGAAAGCTCGACGTTTCGCGGCCCCGCTCGCGAATTTCGCGTTCGTGAAGAATCCCTGGTGGAAGATTCGCTGTCCAAGCATCTCCTCAATGTGCAGCAGATGTCTCAGGCCCTTTCTGAACGCGTCGAAAACGAAACGACGAAACTTGAATTGGGAGACATCGCCGGAAAACTTCGCGACGCCCGGCTGGGAATTTCCTCCTTTCTCGACCTTTCGGCGGACGAGCACGTTTACTGGGTCGAACGCAGTGGCGGATATGATGGCCGCCCGACCAACGTCTCCATGCATGCGGCACCGCTTGATATCTCCGAGCGGTTGCGAAACATCTTCTTTCGATCGGGACGACGATGCGTCCTAACCAGTGCAACCCTCGGTGTCGGCGACCAGAACCTCGGCTATTTCCGGCAGCGGGTCGGAGCTGAAGAAGCGCGCTCCATCCAAATTGGCAGTCCCTTCGACTACCGGAAACAGATGAAGCTGTATCTGGTCAAGTCGATGCCCGATCCCAAGGCGCCAACCTATGAGGAGCAGTTGGTGAAATGGGTAAAACACTTTCTCGATGAAAGCGAAGGCAGGGCTTTCGTCCTCTTCACCAGCTATCGACTGATGGACACGGTGGCTGGCCAGGTTGAAGATTTTGTGACCAAGCGAGGATGGGACCTCCTGATTCAAGGAAAAAGCGGATCTCGCTCCTCGATTGTGGAACGCTTCAAAGATGCCCAATCGGCCGTGCTTTTCGGGACCGACAGCTTTTGGACGGGAGTCGATGTCCCGGGAGAAGCCCTGTCCAACGTGATGATCACGCGGCTTCCATTTGCCGTTCCGGATCATCCTTTGACCGAAGCCCGGCTCGAACAAATTGAGGAGCGTGGCGGGAATTCATTCATGGAATACTCTGTACCTGAGGCGATTCTAAAACTCCGGCAGGGTGTTGGTCGTTTGATTCGCTCCAAAAAAGACCATGGAATGGTGGTGCTGCTCGACAACCGGGTCCTAACCAAACGATACGGGCAGTCTTTTCTCAAAGCGCTTCCAGAATCAGACTTGGAAGTTGTGGGGTAATCAACATCCCCATCTCCGCCCCGCTAGCAAAATAGCCATAGTTGTAAAAACTATGATCGAATAAAGCAGGGTATCTGTCTTGATTTAGCGGCGCTTACGGCTTTCGATGGATCAGGTTGCGAAAAACGATCACTTTTGCGACTAAAAAACCAGAAACAACCGCACGAACCATGGGAAATTACTATCGCGCTGCACACGGGGATTCGCTCGATCGTTTCAATAAAATTTTGGCGCAGGTCATCGCCTTCGTCATTATCACATTTTGTCTGGTGGCAGGAGTAAGCGCCGTTTTCAAAAATCTGCTCGCTCCCGAGAATCTGGCACGCGCACGGCTGGAACGCGCCGGTTATCAACTGGATACCCAATCGGTGTTCAGAGCCGTCGAATTGAACGATCAACGTTCGCTGGAACGGTTTCAGATCGCGGGCATTTCTCTCAACGAACCCAACGCCGAAGGAATCACGCCGCTCTTCTACTGCGTTGAGAAGAATCGTCTCAAAACACTGCGCGGATTGATCGAGCTCGGGGTCCCCACTTATCAACGAAACCCAGAGAACCGCTTGCCCGAGACCATCTCGATCTCCAGATCGCAGCACGAGATGACACGGTTTCTCTATGAGAATGGTGCGAACCCAAACGTCGATATCGAAGTCGGCGAACCAGCATTGGTGTGGGCAATTCGTCAGGGCGAAATGGACACCTTTCATCTGCTTCTCGAAAAAGGTGCGGATGTCACTCGGGAATCGAACCTTGGATCCCCGCTCTTCGTTTCCCTCCTTTATGGGAACCGTTCCGTCATGGATCAATTGATTGCGAGAGGCGCTGATCCCAACTCCCTCAGTCCCGGCGGTGCCCGGGTGGCGGTTGCCGCAATGGAACTGGATCGCCCTGATCTCGCCCAGCGGTTGGTGAAGGCGGGAGCCAAGCCAAATCTTCGCGGCCAGAAATCCAGCCCATCGATGTTGGAGATCGCATTTCAGCGGCGCGATTCGGAAACCTTCGATCTTTGCATGGAACATGGCGGGGACATTTCCATCCTCGGCCTCAGCAAGATGACGATGCTCGAGGAAGCGGCTCGCGATCAGGACATCGACTGGATGAACATTTTGCTCGCCTATGGAGCTGACCCCAACCAGCGCACGGCGGAAACCAACCAGCCCCTCTGGTGGGAGCGCCTCAATGCCGCCCAGCCACTACTTACCGAGACCCTTCTCGGAGCAGGCGCCGATATCAACAGCCTGGATGCAGAGGGCGTCAGCCCTATCGATCGAGCGATCGGAGCCAGCAACCTGAAACAAGTTCGCTATCTCTTTTCCCAAGGCGCGGAAACAAGCGGCCATTTGTGGAACCCGCTTCAGGAACGCAACCATGCCATGATCCGCTTCCTTCTCGCCAATGGTGAGGATGTGGAAGTGAACAATCCAGCCTCGTCCGGCATCAGTCCGCTCGGGTTTACAGCGATGAGCGGCGACGTCACCGGCGCCTCCTTATTGCTTGAATATGGAGCCAAATTCGAGCCGGACGAAAAGCCGGGCGGCCACTCCATGTTGGAATGGGCAATCGCCCATAAGAAACCGATTCTCGCCGAGACCTTCGTCGATCTGGGAGCGGATCCCAACGAACGGCTTCCGCGCCCATCCACAGAGTTTCGCGCCCTTCTCAAGGAACACGGAAGCCTCAGCTACTACCTCCGCAATGATCGCGGCCTCACCCCGTTGATGGTCGCAGCGGGATCCCGGCAGCATGAGATGGCGCGCATGCTGATGGATCACGGAGCGAGCAAGTCTATCAACTCCCGAAGCTACAAAGCCTGGCCCGTCAATTTTGCGATCCGGGCAGATGACATCCCAATGGCCCAAATGCTGTTTGGCCGTACTCCAGAGTATGACAAGAACTGGTCGAGAAAGGTCGTGATCGATCTCAGTCGCCAACGACTCAATTTTTACGTGAACGGCAAGTCGGTGTTTTCAACCGTTTGCTCGACCGGAAAACGTGGCTACCGCACCCCAACCGGAACCTTTATCATCAGCGATAAGACGACCCTGCGTCATTCCACGCTTTATGGTTCGCCCATGCCGTATTTCCAGCGACTGAGCGGAAGCGCAATCGGAATGCACCAGGGGAATTGCCCGGGCTACGCCGCATCACACGGGTGTATCCGGATGCCATGGAGCTCCGCAAAAAGTCTCTACTACAAGACCAAGGTAGGTGACATCGTGGTCGTTCAGCATTGATCAATCCCTGACTTTCTGCGTCAAAGGTGGAACGAGGGCGATTTTTTTCGCGTGGTCCTTCATCACCTCCATGATACACTGACGTGGTAATGCATTGCCGTTGGATAACCTGCTTCTTGGCGTTGACCTTCGCTGCGGCGACGGCGGAAGAAGCTCAGATATCCCAGATCAAAGATCCACGGCAGACCCGCGAGCGGGCAACCAGTAGCTCGGGGCAGTTTCTGATCTACGGGGATGATGGCAAGATTCGCAGCCAATTCGCGAGAGACTGCGAAAAGGCTCGCAAGGATTTCGCGGCAGTCATCGGCCTCCCCAAAGGATGGTATTATCCCGTTGTCGTCGAAATTCATTCCAAACCGCTCCAGCGAGTCGAACGGCGCACGTTGGTAAGAGCCTTCCCCATTGAGCCGAACGGATTCCGATTCCAATTGGATATTCTGCAGGACGAAGACTTCAAGTCCGCAGATTTTGAGAAGGCCATGATCAGACTGCTCATTCTCGAGCAGATGTTCTATCCTCCCAATCGTAAAATCACCCAGGACAAAATCCCACCCTGGGTTCTTGCCGGGATTGAAGAACTTGTCTCCTACCATCGCCACGAAGTCCCGACAGATATTTTCGCTTCGCTGATCGAGTCTCATCAAATTCTCCCCGTTCGGGAAGTGTTGACGACGTCGCCTCAAGATCTCGACAACAGCGTAACCCGGAAGATCTATCGCGCATGCGCCGCCGCCCTCGTCCAGGCATTGCTCGATCAAGGTGACGGCCAAGTTCGATTTCGCGTCTTCCTCCAGGATCTGGCGGTTGAAAAAGCGGATTCAACGGAACTCTTGGAACGGCACTTTGCCGCAATGCGCCAGGATTACACCGGACTTGAAAAATGGTGGGCCCTGCAGATGGCCGCGATGAGTCAAAAATCCGTATTCGAGTATCTCAATATCGCGGAAACCGAAAAGCAACTGGAGCAAGCGCTGCAAGTTCGATTCGACAACCTCCCGGAACAGAAGAGCGCCGAAAACTTCTCAAGTCGAATCCCGAGTTTTCGCGAGATCAAACGTCGCTTCGATTCGAGCGGGAAGGACTTCACTTCGGGTTCCCTGCGCGACTTTGAGCAATTTGCCAATCATCCGAGGCTTGGCGACGCGTTAAAAGTCACCAGCGATCAACTCGCCAATATCCAGAATCGCGCCTTTCCCCTCTACATTCCTGTCATCGCCGGGTACAACAAGACGATGGCCCTGCTCCTGGAGGGAAAAACCCGGGAAGTTGCCGAGCGAATGGAGTTTCTTGAAATCCGCCGGAGGAACATTCGGTCCCAAATGACTCAGGTTACCGACTTCATGAACTGGTATGACGCCACGCAGATTGAAGAAGAAAGTGACGACTTTGAAAGCTATGAGCGCGCTCTGATCGACATCGAAAAACTCGATCGCAGGAAACGCACCGACCCGATTTCGGGTTACTTGGATGCCATGGAAAAGGAGTTTGCCGACTGAATCTTTCTGATTTTGGGAATTGATATCTGATTTTCAGAATCTGAAAGTGGGGCTTATGCAGCAAAAGCCCCTCGTACATCCCGAAGTCCAAGAAGCATTCTCCAACGAAACCTTTTCCGCGGATCGCCGCAAATTCCTCACTCGGGCTGGCGCAGCTGTCGGCGCCATGTTGACCGGTCAGGCCATGGCGCAGGAACCCGCCGTTCCGCGTGACTGGACCGGCACCATCCCGACTCGCTACCCGGATCCCGACATCGTCGCACTGGACGAACGCTTCAACCAATACAAGCTGGGCAACACCCCCATCCAGCGGATTTATCACAGCTCCAAAATGCTATGGGCTGAAGGTCCTGCCTGGAATGGAGTCGGCAAATATCTGCTTTGGAGCGACATTCCGAACAACGTGCAGCTGCGCTGGATTCAGGATGACGATCGCGTCAGTATTTTCCGGCATCCTTCGGGCAACAGCAATGGCAATACATTCGACTTCCAGGGCCGCCAAATTTCCTGCCAGCACGGCACGCGCAAAGTGGTTCGCTACGAGCATGACGGAAGCGAGACCGTTCTGGCTTCCGAGTTTGAGGGCAAGCCCTTCAACGCCCCCAACGACGTGGTCGTGTTTCCTGACGACGATGGCATTTGGTTCACGGATCCCGGGTATGGCAGCATGATGAATTACGAGGGGAACAAGGGACCTCTCCACTTGAAGGAAGCCGTCTACCGGATCGATGCCATCACTGGAAAAATCACCAAGGTTACCGACGAGATCAACAAGCCGAACGGCCTCTGCTTTTCTCCCGACTACAAGCAGCTTTACGTCTCCGACACCGGAACGCCAAAACCCGGTGAAGCGAAGAAAATCCGCGTTTGGGACATCGTCGATGGAACCAAGCTGGCCAATGGCAGAGACTTCGCCTCCATGGAATTTGGAGGGAAGTTTGGTGGAGCTGACGGCATTCGGGCAGATATGGACGGCAATATTTGGGCGAGTGCGGGCTGGGTCGGCGACGGCTACGACGGCGTCCACGTTTTTGCGCCGGATGGCACCAGAATCGGCCAGATCAAGCTCCCTGAAATCTGCTCCAACGTGTGTTTCGGCGGCCAAAAGCGCAATCGCCTGTTCATGACCGGAAGTTCGTCGATCTACGCAGTTTATGTGGAAGCCCAAGGGGCGCACATCACTTAGGTCTGGACCGCTGAGCTGCAATCCGGGCAGCGACCGCAAACCCCAGTTTGGTGACATCGTGATCGCGCGTGTCGAGACCGGCATTGCTGAGGAGGAGGATGTTCGTCTCCCTGGGAACGACGCGCCCAACAAAGGTGTCGAAACCAACCCAGCACCCGTTGTGCCACGCCAGTTTCTGACCGGCGATTCGCTCAATCGTCCAGCCATACCCATACCGAAAAGGCTCTGCATCAATCGCTTGCGGCTGCAGGGCCTGCTCGACGGATTCACGCGAAACAAGTTGATGGCCAAAATACGCTGTCATCCATTTGTCGAGATCCGAAACTGAAGAGTAGACGCCTTTGTCACCAACGATCCCGTTCAGAAAATCCTCATCGTCTTCCAGATACTGCCACAAAATCCGGTTGTAACCCACGGCGCGCCCGGGAACCGACTTCCAACCAAGCCCGGGCACCGATGTGTTGTCCATCGCGAGAGGGGCGAAGAAGTGCTGCTGCAGATAGGCAGCGAAACTCATTCCACTGGCGGCCTCGATCGATGAAGCGAGCATCGCATACCCCGAGTTGCTGTAGCGCCGCTCGCTCCCGGGTTCAAAGAGCAACCGCTTGCCCTCCAGATACTTGACGATTTCTGCATTGGTCGACTTGGATCGCAGAAACTGGAAACCGGTGTATTCCTGAAGTCCCGCGCTGTGGGTCAGCAAGTGATGAATCGTGAGCCCCTCATGCGATAGCGTCGGCAAAATGCGTTGCGCAAAATCCTGGATTTGGAGAATGCCGTGTTCCTGGCAATGTTGAATCGCGGCGGCCGTGATGGGTTTGGAAACCGAGCCGAGCCGGAATGGAGTGTCCGGACCAATCGAGGTCTTGGCCTTGAGATCAGCCATCCCGACATACCGCTGGTAAACGATCTTTCCATTTCTGGAATTACTCACCAAAATCGCGATCCCGGGAGTTTCCTGATCGAGTTCGGCGCGAGTTACAAACTGATCCACCGCAGAACGAATCGATTCCGAAAGCCCGGTTGCGGCTGAACTTGAGATCAGCCCCAGGATCAATGCGATAATCGAAAAACTCAGCTTCATCGGGCGTCTCATTTGGACGGAAAAACAACGCCCGTCTTCAGCCCCTACCCCGCCGTTTTCGACTCAGCTTCTTCGGCCGATGCGGTCGCCGCCTTTTTCTTCGCAGGCTCTTCCTCTTTCGTGATCGGCAACCTTCCAAACAGATTTAACTTCTTGGGAGGTGCCATCGCAATTTCCGTTCCCGCTGGAGTTTGCATGGCCCCGTAGACGATCGGAACTGCCGTGAAACAGATGCGATCATCGTCAACGCGCGAAATATTGATCACCGCCGCACAGGTGGAAGAGGTTCCAACCTGCAGCAACCGGTTGAGTTGGAGATCGAAGTGCGCTTCGGGCAACGAGGCGGCCGGAATCACGTATTCGATCACGACGTTGGGAAAATCTTCGGACTGTCCCCGCAATGCCAATCCAGACGGAAACACATCTTTGGGCCCGAGTTCTCGAATCCCGTAAATCCGGTAATCCCCACGAATGTAGGTCACTCGCTCCACGCCGACGTAGTTGGTGACGTATTCCCGCCGCAAAACCGAGCTGATCGATCTCAAGCCTTCTCTGTCCTGGCTGTAGTAAAGATTGTAAAGATCACGCGGTGTATTGAATTTGCCACGCGGCGCCCCGGCAGGAGCGTAATCTTTCAGGCCTTCAATTTTCTCCAGTTTGGTAAGAAGATTGTAGCTGAACGCTTTTTCCGGATGCCCGAAGACATACATGCAGAAAATCCAGGAAAACGCCGTTAATGCGGTCAGGACGACAATCAGAACCGACCAAAGAAACAAGCCATCGTCATCCCCCTTCGCACTCGTGCCGAGGCGAACTTGCCTGGAAAAAGTGCTTCGGTCGCTACTGAAAAAATCCATCGCCATGACGTTATAAATTTAAGTTCCACAGCTGGATTCGTCAATGGGCTGGCCCTCTGTGCCGGCACCGCTCATCTCAAACGACGTCCCGCATCCGCAACTCCTCGCCGCTAGCGGATTCTGGATCTTAAAACCTGCGTCGTTCAGGGAATCCTCGTAATCGACTTCGCTTCCCTTCAAGAACTCAACACTGTCTGCCGCGATAATGAAACGAACGCCACCCGCTTCGACCACCTCATCGGCCTCCTCCGGATCGCCGACCTGCATGATGTATTGCATGCCTGCGCACCCCCCTCGTTCAACGCCCAAACGCAGCCCTTTCTCTTCAGGAGAGACGCCTTTTTGAGCCAAAAGTTCGCGCAATTGCGAAATCGCGTTTTCGGTAACGGTGATCATGCTTGTTGGACGTAAATTAGCGCTCAAAACCTAAAATTCCAGCCACACTTACCAACGAAGCAACGAATAGTCTCGCAAACGCCACGGTCAGAAGGCACGAATCAATGCCACATTACGAGATCCTAACTTTTTTCCAAGTCGATACTGGCATACGTTTTCGCAGATGAAGTCCCTTACCCTTTTGCTGATGGCGTTGATGCCTGCGTTCCTCAACGCGGAAACGCTCACGCTCGACGAATCGTTCCATCACGTACGAAATAAGAAAAAACGTGAGTGGAATTCATTCGCCGAATTGCCGGAATCCGTTTCGATCGAACACACATTTTCGCTCAAAACGCCGGAGAAGTGGAAATTCCTCACCTTTCGGCAGGCTGAAACCAAGCAGGCGTGGGAGGTGAATCTCAATGGGCAGAAAATAGGACAACTTGCGCGGGATCACAACGACATGGAGCAGGTCCTGGAGATTCCCACGGGCATTCTCCAAGCCTCGGACAACATCCTGGAGATCTCGACGGCCTCGTCCGTTCCTGACGACATCCGCATTGGTGAATTCGCGCTGCAATCTGAAGATCTTGAGACCCGCGCCGGTGCGAGCGGATACGCGATGAGCGTGGTCGATGAAGCGGGACAGCCCCTGCCCTGTCGCTTCACCATTGTGAAGGCCGAATCAGGGACACTCGCCTTGTTGAGCGCGAAGTCGAACGAGCGGCAGGCCGTCCGGACCGGGGTCGTTTACGCCCTGGACGGAAAGCTGAATGTTCGCCTGGTTCCCGGAGATTACCGAATCCATGTGGGACGCGGGTTTGAATACGAATTGGTGAACCTGCCCATCAAAGTTTCTGCAGGCCAAATGAGCCTTCCCTCCGAGCCAGTCACGCTCCACCGGCAGGTTCCGACTCCGGGCATGGTCGCCTGCGACGCTCATCTGCATACCTACGAATTCGCCAGGCACGGCGACTGTAGCCTGATCGAACGCCTCATTTCGATTGCGGGCGAAGGCATTGAGCTCCCGATTTCGACTGAGCACAATCAACACATCGACTATGCCCCGGAAGCCGAGCGAATCGGAGCTTCCTCGTTCTTCACTCCAGTCATCGGCTGCGAGGTCACAACATCGGAAGGGCACTTCAACAGTTGGCCGATCGAAAAGGACGCGACTCCGGCAGAACACAAGCTGCGCCCGTGGAAGGAAGTCTTTCGGAACATCTACGACACGCCGGGCGTCAAGGTCTGCATGCTCAACCACGGGCGAGACCTTCACGGAGGTTTCACCCCGTTTTCTCCGTCGCACTGGAGTCTGCGCAGCGGCAGTTTCACCGACGGAAGACAGTTGCGCGCCAACGGGATGGAGGTTTTGAACTCTGGTGCAACCAAAGTTGATCCGTTGCTTCTTGCCCATGATTGGATGGCGCTGGTTCGATCCGGCCATCAGATCGCGGCTTTCGGAACGAGCGACTCTCATACCGTCAATTTTGCGATTCCCGGCCAAGGCCGAACCTATCTCCCGATTCCCGACGGCGATCCCTCGAATCTTGATGTTCAAGCCGCCGCTGAAGCGGTATTAAAGGGACAAACCTACGTCAGTTTCGGACTGCTCGCCAAAATCTCCCACGACGGAGAAAAGATCACGGCCACGGTTTGGGGTCCGGATTGGACTCAGGCAAAAGAACTCACCCTTTTCGTCAATGGCACGGCCCGGCGGAAATTCCGCATTTCCGAATCTGAGGGGAAAGCCGCCGGAAAGAAATTCAGCACGACGTGGACCGCCTCCGATCTCAAGGTAAAGCGGGGTCAATTCGTGGTTGCCATCGCAACGGGGCCGGGAATTACCGAAGCCTACTGGCCAATGATGCCTCCCTATCAGGCTGAATCCACCGACTTCAAACCGTATGTCCTCGGGATCAGCCCTCCAATCTACCCGCGCGGACGTTGAGCGTTTCCTGCACGAAACCGACTCTAACATGTGCCAAAATGCGGCTTGATTCGGCGCGGCTCCTGACGCAAATGAAGAACCTGAAATCGCACATCGTCGCTTCTTTCCTCCATGCAGAACCAATCCATCGCCGCCGTTCCACCACTTGTGTTGGCTGCCCTGCTCCTCGTTCAGTGCGGATGGCAGGATCCTGAAACCAATGGCGGGGCAAAAGTTGGCGCCAGAACTTCCAAAAAGGCCAAGTTTCATGGTCTCCTTGATGTGCAGGAAGTGTCGCCAGGCATCAAGGTCGATCTGCGCTATGCAACGCGCCACAACGTAACCAACAGGCGCCTCTACCCTTCGAGCATGGCCGCCTTGCTGACGGCTGACTCTTCGCACCGACTGGCCCGGGCGCAGGAGGAGCTTCGCCGACAGGGATACGGCCTCAAAGTCTGGGATGCCTATCGACCGCCTCGTGCCCACATGGCGCTCTGGAAGTCCGCGCCGGACAGCACCTACGTTGTTAAACCCTCCCCCACTTCGTGGTCGCGCCATACGCAGGGATTGGCCGTGGATGTCACACTCGTTGACCGCAACGGTGTGGAAATGCGGATGCCCACGGGGTTTGATGCCTTCACGCCCGCTGCCAGCTCCACCTACATCGGCAGTGACCCGGAAATTCGCCGGAATCTGGAGGTTCTCCAAACCGCGATGCGCAATGCCGGTTTCAACACGATTCCGAGCGAATGGTGGCATTTTTGGAACCCAAATGTCGAGATAGGAAAAGTTGTGTTTGCGTCTCAGTTAGGGTTAGTATTACCAGAGAATGTCCGACGAATACAAATTCCCAGATGACCCGGCTTTCGAGCTAGCCAGGGGAATCCGCGAACGAGCGTCCTCGCCCGAGCCCCACGAACGTGCGTGGAAGGGTGCCACAGGATCGTCAACGCCCGAACAACTGGGACAAGCGGCCTATCGGATCGTCGCCAAGCTTCAGCAACAAGGTCACACCGCGTTCCTCGCCGGAGGCTGCGTTCGGGACAAGATGCTGCATCGCGCACCAAAGGACTACGATATCGCAACCAATGCGCGCCCCCGCCAGATTCGGCAGCTTTTTGACTCAGCCGGCTACGTTGGGGCTCACTTCGGAGTCGTCCTCGTTCGAGAACCGGAAGGCGTCTTCGAAATTGCGACCTTTCGAACCGACGGGATCTACCTGGATGGTCGGCATCCCCGGGACGTGCGCTACTCCGATGCGGAAGGCGACTCCCAGCGTCGTGACTTCACCATCAATGGCCTGTTCTTCAATCCAACGACGAATGAACTGATCGATTACGTTGGTGGCTGTGAGGATTTACAGAGCCAGGTTATTCGAGCCATCGGCGATCCTTCGGAACGCTTTATGGAGGACCATCTGCGATTAATGCGGGCGGTCCGATTTGCCGAAGTTCTCAACTTCGAAATTGAGCCCATGACGTTGGCTGCCATCAAGACCGCGGCTCACAGCATTCGCCAAATTTCGGTCGAACGCATTCGCGACGAACTCATCCAGATTCTCGAACATCCCAACCGAATCCGCGGATTTGATCTCTTGGTTGGCACCGGACTTCTCTCTGAAATTCTGCCCGAAGTCGCGGACCTGATGGGTTGCCAACAACCGCCGGAGTTCCATCCGGAAGGGGACGTTTTCGTGCACACGCGCATGATGCTCGGCCTCCTGGAGGACGACGCACCGCTTCCGTTGATTCTTTCGGTGCTGTTTCACGACATCGCCAAGCCAGCGACGTATTCCTACGACGAGGCGGCCGGTCGCATTCGCTTCAATGGCCATGCCGAAAAAGGTGCCGAAATGACGACGCGGATTCTCAAGCGCTTCCGTTTCTCCAACGAGGTGATTGATGCCACCGTTGAGGCGGTCGCCAACCACATGAAGTTCAAGGACGTGCAAAAAATGCGCGTTTCAACGCTCAAGCGCTTCATGGCCTCCCCCACGTTTGATCAACAGCTGGAACTGCATCGCGTGGATAGCCTGGGGAGCAATGGCAACCTGGAGAACTACCAGTTTGTCTGCCAAAAGCTCGAAGAATTTGGCAACGAACCGCTCATTCCGCCGCGACTCCTTTCCGGCCAAGACCTCATGGCAATGGGCCTCGAGGCAGGACCACGAATTGGCGAAGTGCTCGAAGCTCTGCAAACGGCCCAGCTCGAAGGCCAGCTCACGACACGAGAAGACGCGTTGCAATGGCTGGGCAAAGAGTATGGACTGGCTTCCTAGATTCGTCGGATGCCTCTAAAGTCTAAAGCGTTTTGACGGCTTCGTCACATCGCTCACAAAGCTCCTCACTTGCCAGGGGCAGACTCCGGCGACAACGCGGACATTCTTTGTGCTCGGTCTCGGCGACCGTCACAACCGGTTCCGCTGACTTTCCTGCTTTGAGTGTGAAGTCGGAGAGCATCAGAAACTCAAGCGCGTCTTCGCGTTGCTCGGAAAGCAGTTTGTAGGCGGGGTCAGACTCCGCCAGTTCCACGACGATCGCGGCGCGTTCCCGCTTTTTGAACGCTCCGGCCTTGATTGCCTCATCAATCTTCATCTGTGCGGCATCGCGGATGCGAAGAAGCTGGCCAATGGCCTCGATCCCGTCTTCCGCAGCGAAATCCGGGTTGGGTTCAGGGAAGCTTTCGAGGTGAATCGAGCGCTGGTTTCCAGCGAATTCCCAGGCCTCGTCCGCCGTGTAGGCAAGAATCGGAGCAACCAACTTGGCGAACGTTTCGAAGATTTGATGCATCGCGGTCTGGGTTGCCCGGCGTCGCGTCGCCCCCGGCTGATCGCAATACATCCGGTCCTTGGTCACGTCGATATAGAGCGCGCTCAGATCAACGGCACAAAACTGGTTCAGCTCGCCAAACACCTTTCGAAACTCATACTCTTTATAGGCGGCCAGACATTGCGTGGTTACCTGATGAAGACGCTCAAGAATCCAGCGATCGATCAGCGTCATTTGATCCGGCGAAACCGCATCCTTCTTCGCATCAAAATCAAACAGGTTCGCCTGAAGAATCCGCAGGCTATTGCGAATGCGGCGATAGGGTTCCGCAGTTTGCTTGAAGAGATCTTCACCAAACGGAACTTCATTTTGCCAATCCACACTCGAAACCCAGAGCCGCAAAATATCCGCGCCGTATTTGTCGTAAAAATACTTCGCATCGACCGGTTTCCCACCTTTGTCGGCAGACTTGGAGAGCTTCTTTTTATCCTGATCGACGACAAACCCGTGGGTCATTACTGTTTTGTAGGGAGCCGATCCCCGATAAGCAACGCTGAGCATCAGTGAACTCTGAAACCAGCCCCGGTGCTGGTCCGTTGCCTCGAGATACAAATCAGCCGGGGCCGAAAGTTCCGGATGAGAATCGAGAACGGCGACATGGCTCGATCCCGAATCAATCCAGACATCCAGAGTATCGGTTCCGCGCTTCGCTCCTGTGGGAAGATCCAACTCTTTCACCCACGTCTCATCGTCCCATTCAAACCAGACGTTGGTTCCCTTGTCCTGAACGATGTCGGCAACCTTGCGGGCAATCTCCGCCCCCATCAACACCGAGCCGTCCGGCAAATGAAAGACGGGAAGTGGAACCCCCCACGTTCTCTGTCGGCTGATACACCAGTCCGGGCGAGCCTCAACCGTTCCATAGATGCGATTTCGGCCCCAATGCGGCAACCATTCCACCTCGTCGATTTCCTTGAGCGCAGATTCCCGAAGGTCATCGATCTTGATGAAAAACTGCTCAACGCTGCGAAAAATGATTGGCGTCTTGGATCTCCAACAGTGCGGATAGCTGTGCTCATAAACTTCGCGGCCGATCAGATGCCCCGATTCATCGAGCAACTCGACAATCTCGTTGTTCGCTTTGAGAACATGCTTCCCAACGAGCTGGTCGAGCCCAACTTCCTCCGTAAACTTGCCGTCGTCGTCCACCGGCGAAAGAAGCCCCAGGCCAGCCTGCTGACCGGCCGCATAGTCAATCGCACCGTGTCCCGGCGCAATGTGGACCGCGCCCGTTCCGGTTGTGTCTTCAACAAAATCTCCTGCGATGACTTTGGACTGTCGATCCAGGAAGGGATGTTGCGCCTCGCTGCCTTCGAATTCCGCACCTTTGATCTCTTCACTCGGCTGCGACTGATCCAGCTCAAAACCCGTCTTCTCAAGAATCTGGCCAAGCAGTGGTTTTGCGATGACGAGATTCTCGGTGCGGCCATCCGCGTTTCTGAAGTGTCCCCGGACGTAGTCAAACCGAGGATGCAGCGCGATTCCAAGGTTCGCAGGAAGTGTCCACGGAGTGGTCGTCCAGATCACCAATGAAGTTTCCCCGGCAAGCTTGCCTTTCGTAACCGGGAACTTCACAAAGATCGCGGTGTCCTTCACATCTTCGTATTCCACCTCCGCTTCGGCCAACGCCGTCTTTGCCCCAAACGACCAGGAAACGGGCTTCTTGGATTGATAAACCAACCCCTTCTCCACCAGCTTCGCAAAAACCCGAATCACATCCGCCTCATACTCAGGGCTGAGCGTTAGGTAGGGATGCTCCCAATCTCCGAAAACGCCCAAACGGCGAAAACTGCTTTTCTGGATATCGATGTATTTTCGGGCAAACTCTTCCGCTCGAGTGCGGATCTGGGCTGGCTCTAGTCCCTTGGCCTCTTTGACGACCTTGAACTCAATCGGCAAACCGTGGCAATCCCATCCCGGAATGTAGGGAGTTCGAAACCCCGCCATGGTCTTGCTCTTCACCACCAAATCCTTGAGCACCTTGTTCAGTGCCGTCCCCATGTGCACATCCCCATTCGCAAACGGAGGACCATCATGAAGCAAAAACACCGGAGCGCTTTCATCTTTGCGCTGTGCGTCAATTTGCTGATACAAATTGGACTCCTCCCAAGATTTCAGGCGCTCGGGCTCTCGTTTCACCAAATCTCCACGCATCGGGAAATCCGTTTGTGGAAGATTGAGAGTCGATTTGTAGTTTTTCGGCGTTTCGCTCATTTCAGGCAAATTCAGGGGATGGCTCCAAAGGGCGCGGAACCTAGCACCCTCACCTGCATGCGGCAACCAGCGGATTGGGGCAGGAACCAGAACTTTGCTCGCTCAAATTCATGCTTTTGAGCGGTTTCGTGGAGGAGAGATCGGTGCAGAAGATCGTAGGTATTTAAGATACCAAGACATTCATAGAAACTAATTGATTATAATTTTTATATATTTTATATTTCGAAAATATATTTATCCACGAAACCCGGATATGATGCCAAACTCCTTCGCTCACTTTTTCTTTTTCAGCTTCATTGCAGTTGCGCCAGTTTTTGCAGCCTCGGAGGAAGACTCCGCTGCAAGCGACAACGGAACATCCGCCCCCAAGAAATACATCGTCGCCAAACCCATTTCATTGCGGGTGGTCGCCAAACCAATCTCCATCACAGGCAGTGTCGAAACGGAAGCATCAAAAGACTCGGTCGATTCTCCAGAAGTTGAGAACGAATCTGCAGCCAGCCCAACCAAGCTGAAGGCAACTCCAGTCGAAGCGGCCGCACCCCAGCCATCGAAAGAAAGTCCGAAGCAAGTTCCGTCTGAAAAAACGGAATCCGACTTCAATGAAGTCGAAAAGCAAAAGAGTTACTTACGTGCTGCGATTTCCAATACCTCATTCAAGCCCGAGGTCACTGAGCCCGAGGTCACTGAGCCCGAGGTCACTGAGCCCGAGGTCAATGAGCCAGAGGTCAATGAGCCCGAGGTCAATGAGCCGAGCCCCCCGAAACCACTTTTTGAAGTTTCAGGAATCGCCACACCAGCTAGTTATGTCGCTCCTTCCCGCTCCTCATGGAGAGACCGTTACGAACTTGGACCGGGCGATGAACTCAATTTTGGCCTTCATGGTAAGCCAACTCTTAAAAAACTGGCAGTTGCGGTAGCTCCCGACGGCACAATCAGCTATCTCCAAGCCAAACAAATCGACGTAAGAGGCAAGACGATCGATGAACTTCGGCACCAACTGAACGCGATCCTTGCCGACTACCATCGAAACGCTCGCGTCATCATCACTCCCTCCAAATTAGGGAGCAAGCAGTACACCGTACTCGGTGAAGTCAGAAAAAACGGCACCTACTCACTCGACCGCCCCGTGACACTCTTGCAGGCACTGGCTGAAGCTGGTGGTTTCAATCTCGGAAAAAGTGGTGAAGGCGCGGTTCAACTGGCCGATCTTCGCCGCTCATTTGTTGTTCGAGACGGAAGCAGGATGCCGGTCGATATGGAATCTCTCTACCTCGCAGGAGACATGACGCAAAACGTTCATGTTGAACCCGGCGATTATATCTACGTTGCATCCAAACTTCGGAACGAAGTTTATGTCTTCGGTTCCGTCAATACGCCGGGAGTCAAAGCAATTGAATCCAGGATGACGACGCTTGGAGCGATCGCCGCAGCAGAAGGATTCAGCAGTCAGGCATGGCGAGATCGCGTGCTTATCATTCGTGGGAAAATGGATGATCCGGAAACAATCGTGATGCCGCTGAACAAGGTATTGCATGGCAAGTCCCACGATATTGAAATCCTGCCCGGAGATATCGTCTATGTTCACAACCGCCCTTGGGCCTATGCCACGAAGATTCTCGACGCAGCGATCTTGGCCTATATTGATGGCTCGTTCGCCGGGTGGCTCGCAGACGACGGGAATATTGCGGTTACCGCTGGAAGCTAAACCAACCTCGTCATTCCACCGATCAATCTACTCACTACTTCAATGAATTTCAGAGTTCTCATTCGTTGCCTGGTCCTTCTTTCGCCTCTCGTGGTGACAAGCTGCTCTCTGCTCTCCAACGAAGGCACTGACCAACTGCGTGCCAGCTATGGAGGAACCGCCGAGGAAGCCAAGCTTTCCTTCATGAAGCTGGATTCCAGGAATAGGATCTCCCCTTCCGATCTCGTCCCCGAAAATGGCGTCTACCGGGTTGGTGCGGGCGACATGCTGAAGATTGAGGTTGTCGAAGTCAACAACACGGAAACGACGACCATGGTGATGCCTGATGGCAAGCTTTACTATGATATCGCTCCCGGAATCCATGCGATCGGAAAAACGATCCCCCAACTGGAAAGGGAACTCGCCAGCGCCCTCAAAGACGTCTACCCGTTACCGATTGTTAATATCAATGCGGTAAGAATTCGAAGCTCCAGTTACTCGGTCATGGGCCAGGTCGTCACTCCTGGAGTCTATGAAATCGGTAAGCCGACAACCGTTCTCGATGCAGTCTCCCTTGCCGGCGGCATTCGCAGTTCCGAGGTCGCCAGCCGCACGCAAAACCTGGCGGATTTGCGGCGCAGCGTTCTGATTCGAAATGGACAAATCATCCCGGTAAACTTCGAGGAACTTATCGAGAAAGGCAATATGCGCCACAACGTATACCTCCGGCCCAACGATTACATCTACCTCCCAACGAAAGGGAACGAAAAGGTCTATGTATTGGGTAATGTGCGCCGCCCACAAGCCGTCCCTTACTCCAGTGAGCTTACCTTCGTGAGAGCCCTTGCATCGGCGGGAGGCCCAGCTCCAAGCACCTATCGCAAAGGTCTTTTGGTTATTCGAGGCGCAACAACCACATCGCCGCATGTTGCCCCGGTCGATCTGCAATCAGTCCTGAAGGGCGGGACCGCCGATTTCCATCTTCAGCCCGGAGATGTGATCTGGGTTCCGAAAGCTCCCTGGCAAAAGCTGGCTGAGTATGGATTGGCAGCGGTCGATTCAGCGGTCTCCACAATCGCGATTCAGGAAGCTTCCGACAATGGTGATAGCAATGGTTCATTGAACTCCACCTCAAGCTCTTCAACGAGCACATCGTCGGGAAGTGATGTTCAGTTAGGAATATCGACCGGCCCAGAATCTGGCGCGAGCTCGTCGTTGTAAGGGAGGAATCAATTGAAGACTGCGCTCGGTCACCGATCGCATATTTAGGCATTCTTTGGTTGCGCCAGCAATGACTTCCGTAAAGATGCTCATTACAATGCGGGAGACTTTCCAAGGTCACGCATTTCCTCAATGACGTCGACGGATACACCATCAATTTCAGTCATCTGCACGGTTCGGAATGGAGCGTTGACGTTGGAGGAAACGTTTCGCAGCATCCTTGAGCAGACTCTTGAGGACTTGGAATTGATCGTTGTTGATGATGGATCTACTGACAATAGCCTGGATCTCATCAACGAAATCGCGGTTCGTGATTCAAGGGTCAGACTTATTGAAGCCGGCGCCGTTGGAAGAGGTAGTGCGCTGAATCTCGGGATCAATGCTTCGAAAGGTGAGCTCATTGCGATCATCGACGTCGATGATCCCAGCCATCCCAAGCGACTTGAGCTTCAACGCCAAATCATGAACGAACACGAGGATGTGGTACTGCTTTGCACTGGAATCGTCTTCGTCCATGGAGACGGTGCCCCGGAATGGCCTTCGATGGAGTTTTCGACTCCATCCAATCAACTCTTGATTGATGTAACTCAAACGATCATGAGGCGGAACCCCATTTGCCATTCTTCGGTTCTGATGCGTAAGCAGCCGCTGCTGGATCTTGGAGCTTATGATGAATCACGCCAAAGCAAGTTTGATTACGATCTTTGGGTGCGATTTGTGGAAGCCGGACATAAGCTTCATCGACTGGATTACTTACTGGCTTCCAAACGCTTTCACGAGTCCCAATCGTTCGATAACAATCCATCTTTTGTCCTCGAAACTGCACCCGTGCAGATCCGTGCAATCCGGATTCTCGGTGGCAATTGGAAAGACTGGCTCAGCGTGGGAGCAAGAGCAGCATGGTATCTCCTCCCTGCAAAACTGCGCTGGGCGCGACACAGAGGCGGGAACGCGACAAGATAGCTACTTATTTTGTGGAGGCTCGAGAACCGCCTGATAGAGACTCAGATATTTCTGATACATCACTTGAAAGGTGAAGTTCTTTTCGTAACGCGCCCTCCCCTGTTTACCCATTCTTTTTCGCAGCTTGGGATCATCGATAAGCTCCCGAAGAGCATCTACAAGTCCATTCAAATCCCCTTTCTTTACTACTCGCCCCGTCTCTCCATCTACGACGGCCTCGTTGCAGCCTCCCACGTCGGACGTAACGACAGGCAAGCCGGAACGCATCGCCTCCAAAATACTCCTGGGGAATCCCTCCCAGTTCGAGATCAACAGAAAGACATCACAATCCCTGAGTTCATCATCCACGTTGCTGGAATACCCTACAAACTCGACCCGCTGTTCAATTTGCAAAGACATTGCAAGGTCCATGCACACTTCTCTCGATGGACCGTCACCAACGAATTTCAGTTTCCAATTGGACTCTTTCAACTCAGCCATGGCCCGCAGCAGAAGAGTTTGATCCTTCTGCTCTTCAAACCGCCCAACCATCACCAACCTTATCGGATTATCCGACTGCTCGTCACCAGTTTTAAGTAGTTGGGCGGTGTCCGAATCAGTAACTCCGTTGTGAACAAAAACCGTCTGGTCCGAGTTCCCGACTCTCCGAGCAAGGCCAAACTCTCGCTCCTGCTGACAGACTGCAATGATTCGTCTCGCAAATGGCGCAAGGAGACGCTCCGCCACTTCGTAAACTTTCGCATTCGGGAACCCCTCAACAAACGACCAGCAGTGAGGAGTGTAGAGAACCGGTATCCCCATCCCTAGACATGCCACCCTGGCAATCGCCCCTCCCTTGGATGCATGCGCTGAGACAATGTCAGGAGCAAACTTCGCCACGGCATTCCTGATTGCAGCCATAGCCTCCAAGTCCTTCAAAGGATTGATGGACCGTCCCATTGCGTTGACACACTCGAAGTCCAATTCTTTCTCAGCAAACCGAGCAGGAACCTCCATCTCTGAGGAGCCTCCCACCATCACTTTGACCTGGTGGCCGTCGTCCATCAATTGGCGGGCCATATCCCGAACGTGTAAGGAAGCTCCCCCAAAGGAGTCTCCCCGAGCCGAAACAAACAAAATACGCATCTTCTCCTTTTCTTGAACCATTTGAATTCCCGATGATCTTCCCTAACCCACCTGCGCCTTCGCTCCCAACCCCAAGGTATCGGTAATCACCGCCGGAAGATATACCAACCACAGCGCGGCAATGGTCGTCGGACCAAAGCTATCACTCAGCTGGTTGCAAACGACATAAACCGAGGCTGAAACATAACAAGCCCATATCCTTCGATCGACCACCGAATCACGGCCGGAGAGAACGAGGAGTGATTTAACCGCGCATCTCCAAAAAATCCGGAGGCACAAAATCACGACGGCAATTGCTCCAAAAATCCCGATTCCCCGGAAGTAATCCAAAACCAGGTTGTGTGAGTGCGAGATTCCAAGAATCATCTCTCCTGCTCCAGCACCTATCAACCAATGCTCTTTCCCCAATCGAATGGCTTCCTCCCAGAGAACTTGTCGTGATTGAATCGAATAGTAGTTTTCAACTCCCCCCGTAAAGATCATTCGAAGCTTTTCCGCCAGAACCGGATCGATCGCCCCGACAACAGCAAGGCCAAACAACCGCACCCCCAAAATCAAACCCCCAATCCCAATCAGAAAAGCGACCCGTTTCGTCAGACTCAATGATCTGAAGTTCACGAGAAAGAGAAACAACAAACCTGTCGCACCACCAACAAACAGGGCGGTTTTCGAACCGGTTCTCAGCAGTAAATAGAACAGTATCAAAAAGGCACCAATGAGCCCGACCATCGTTCGCTTGCGTCTTGCCACCGAAATTTCGCAAAGAACGAGCGGGATGAGGGAAGCCAAAACGACCGAATGTTGGTTTGCATTTTCAAAACCCCCATGAAATCGGTGGGCCCCGAAAAAGTAATCCCTCAGACCAACACTGGAGAGAATGAGAAACAGGCCGGTAAGGATGAGTCCGGTCCAAAGATGGACTCTGGGAATCTGAAACAACCGCTGGGGAGATTGACTCTGAAGCGCTAGGAGCTGAACCAAGAGAAGAAATGGGAGGACACAAGGGAAGAGGATCCGAAAGATCCGAAAAGGCTCCGAACTATTCAGTAGCGAAAAAATACTCAACATCGCCATCAGAGCCAATGCACAGAGTTCCACACTGAGACGGTCCACCACCTTGAGAAACTCTGTTCGTGAAATCCGAATTACAAAAAACCCAATGCAGAACGTCATCGCAAGAACCGACGAGAGTGCCACGTTCGCTCCCAGAGTCAGCGGCTTGGCGAGCCAGCAACTGAAAATATAGAGATAGAGAGGGACGCAAACCAAGGCCATGACCTGGCTGGGCAACTTAAGCTGAAGGGCGCCCCATTGCGGCACTGAAAGTTGAGTCTCTCGCATCACACTTTACGTAACTGGCCGAAAGCTCACTCGAACCTCTACCAACTGACTGAGAACATACGCTATCCACAGAAAGATCGCTGGAAAAACTGGAATCAAATACCGCGGTTCTGCCGGTAATAAGAGAACACCACAAAAATAGATTCCAAAGCAAAGAAGTAGCAGCTTTATCGCCATGTGGACGTCCCTCCATTTCCAAAGCGTGACAATGGTTGCCCCCGCCATTCCCAAGAAGACGACAAAACCCGTTAGCGCCCAAACCAGTTTCGGAAAGTTCTCAAATTTTCGAGATCGTGGAACATTGAAAAATACACGACACAGGTTTGCCGCATAATTTCTCACCAAGGCCTTTTCAACACCTTCGCTTTCGAGATGTTTTTTGACTCCCTCCATCCATCGTTCTTCTCGCTCGATGGGAGGTAGTTCACTGGCCGACTGGATGAACGAAAGGTGATTCTCCGCGAGAAGCGGATCACCCTTCACCCATTTCTCTTGAAGCCAGCTCCCGTATTCACCTTCGTGAGGACTCGTAATCCAATAGAGCAACTCGGTTCCGTTGGTGGCCCAACAAAAAACTTTCCCCGTATGATGGTGCGTGTAAGAAAGATAAGGAATGCAAAAAATCAGCGCTGCGACAAACGGGATCGTCGCAGCCTTAAGCTTCTCTCGATATCCATCGATGAGGCAGAGTACCGGAGCGGAGAGCAATGCGCCTAGGGCCACATACCCAAACATCGTCCTGGTCATCGCAAGCCACGCAAAAGCGAGCCCTGCGAGTATGACCAACTTCCAGGAAAAAGACTTCGCCTGAAGCCCCTTGATATAAGCCCAGGCAAATAGCCCGAACAACATGGGCGTCACGTTTTCAGTCATGATCATGGGGACCCAACGCAGTTGGAACGGGTTAAGCGCCATTGCCAACATCACAGCCAGAGCCCATCGACTTGGGATGAGTAGTTTCGAGGCAAAATAGATCGCCAGATACCCGATCGCGAGGAATGGAATATTGAGAAGCCGAAGTGGCAACAGCCGCCATTTCAAATTTTTCAGGGGTTCTCCAGATTCGCCAGGAACATAGAACTCAAAAGTGTCTGGATCTTGAATCATTCGATCAAATTCAAACCCAAGCAATCCCATCACTGGAGCCAACAACATCGGGTATCCCGGCCCATTCGTGAAATCCGGCAGCTTTTCTTCTACAAAATAGCCTTTGGTCAGATTGTTTGCCCCTGAAAAATAGCGGGGTTCATCATTGAGAAGCTGATCGGGGCTCAAGAAGATAATGAGCAGGAGGTGGAAAATCGACAATCCCAACACGGTCCGAAACAGGAGCTTCTCCCTTTCCATTATTTCACCCAATATACCTTTCTTCGCCTCGACGAAGAGTTGCGCCTGCGTCGCAAAATTTACGACTCCCGACCTGAGTGTTTCAAGCTGCGTTGCCACTGTTTCGAGAATTTCGGAAGAAGTGGCCCAGGCACAGCCCTTTCTGCAAAAGCAAACCGACACCGACGGCCAATGCCATGCCCAAGGGGCCAAAGACGGGGATGAAGGCGAATGAAAGCAGAATGGTGGTGACCGTTCGAACCATTGAAAACATTGCCATCCGCTTGGTGTGCCCCATCATGAGAACCAGTTCGTTGGCTGGCCCCAAGACCAGAGAAACTACCGTAAACGCGAGAAACGTTTGCAGGATAGGAGCGGCTTCGGCAAACCCCGGCCCGAAGAGCCGCATTACCGGCGAGGCAAAGAGGAGAACCAGCACCAAAGGCACCCCAAGCACTTTCAACCCATTGACAATGCTGCCCCGATAAATTTGAGCCGTAAGAGCCCAATCTTTCGCATGTCCGGAACGGGAAAGTCTTGGCATCGCCACGGAATGGATTGCGGCTGCCAGCAAATCAAACAGCATAAACAAGCGATAAGCCGTGGTGAGAAAGGAGACCGACTCGGCAGGAAACATGCTTTCCAATACAGCCAGCGGAATCACATAGGTTAGCGCCGTGAAAATGGTCGAGCTGAAAATCGGAACCCCGGCACGGAGCTTCTCAACCACCTCCTTCGCTTCAGGAATGTGAAAGGGTAAGCCAAGCTTCGAGAATCCTGGACCAAAAGGAGCAAGAAATCCTGTGACGAAAAATGCTACGCTATAACAAACCAATGCGTTCCCTGCCGTCAATCCCTTCCCCAACACCACGATGGCAAGCAGGAAAATGAATCCGGCCACAAACTGGCGATACAGAATCGCGAGCAATGGATAACCACCACCTTTCATCGATTCTCCATTTACCCTGCACATGGCCATCCCCCCTATCCCTATTGGAAGCATGCAGTACCACAGGAGCGATCTGGAAATCTCTTTCTGAGCCAGTAACGCATACCCAATCAATACGGCTCCGACGAAGGCTGAAAACGTGATGGCGATCGTTCGAACCACTCCCAGGAAATGCGCATGCGCGACGCGATTGCCATCAAGCCTGGGGACTTGCTGAAGCGCCAGACCATCAAGGCCAAAGGTGGCCACATGCCCAAATGACATAAGGATCGCTGACCAGAAGAAGAAATCCCCGGACCTTTCTTCGCCCAAGGTCCTGGCGATCCACACGGTAGCCAGAAACTGAAGAAACGCCGCAGCCATCCTGAAGCCGGGAACCAAAACCGATCTCAACCAACCCAGATCAGCAATTGTTGGAACTCGGCGATTCAGTCTTGTTACGGGTTGAGGCGCGTCAATCATTCAAATTCCCGGGCGGCGGGATTGAAAATTATACTAGGAAAGAGCAATTGCCGCACCGTTTCTCCAACTGCCTTTCGGATCTACCAGAAGTAGAGAAATTGGCGGCATTTGGTCGCGATGTATGTCCCGAATACTTTCGTCCAACGCTCGTTTCGCGATCGTCCCCTTTCCGACCACTACCAGATTCTGATCCACAAGTGGAGATAGCATCTTCACAAACATCTCCTCCCGGGGCCCTCTCGCCTCCACAAAGACATGATCAAACTTCTCTTTCAGTTCTGCCATTTTCTCGCTCATTCCCCTGCCACTGAAGGCAGACTCCGCTGAAACGATCATCTCCCAAAGATTCTCAAATTTCGTTTCACGACACGTTGCGTGTTCCAGATCTTCGCCACTCTTCGAATCGACAATCACGAGTAAACATTTCGCTCCTGATCTCGCCGAAGCGGCGGCAACCAGATTGGTCACATCCTCGCCGACGCCATTCAATTGCGGTGCTGAAATTTGGGTCGTCTTTCGCTCGGAAATTCCCAACGAATGAACCAGCACCGCAGCATCCTGGCTTTTTGATGGGCCACCGGACGCTCCCAAGTCAGCAACTACCGGAAGTCCCAAACGGTGCTGCAACTGGCTCTTGTCCGTGTATGGCACGCCTCGCAAGATCAGGAATGCGATCCAGGCGCAGGTCAGGAAGCCTCCCACCGCAACGGCGACCAGCATCGCAATGAATAAGCTTGGGCTGGCCTTCTTATGCGGTGTCAATGGCTCTGATATTACTGTCGCAATGTTCCCTGAAGCCGATTGGGAAAAACTCTGACCAAGTTGAGCCTGCAGACTCTCGTGAACCAACCACTCGCGCTCAGCCTGTTGTTGAAGGACCCTAAACTCAGAGCTCAGGGACTTCAGCTTTACCAACCCCTTCTGCAGCTCATTAACCTGCTTCCTCAGCGAATCCTCCTTTGCCTGGGCGGCTACATATTTTGACTGAATGGCGACTTTGATTCCGCTCACCAATTCTCGTAGCTGGTCCGAATTTTTCCGGTATTCGCTGGCTGCAGACTGGTAGGTTGGGTGTGAATTCCCCCACTCTTCCGCAATCGCAGCAAGCCGCGCTCCGGAACTGGTCCTTTGGCTGAGAAGATCCGACACGTGAGGCATGGACTGATAACCTCCAAGCTCGACCACAGCAATTGGTGAGGACTCCGAATCCACACCTGCAAGAGCGGCAGCCTGCCCCTCCAACTCAGTCCGAAGTCGGACCGCCAAATTGAGTTCTTCGCTGAACTGCGAAAGCCGAACGGCATAGAGATCGTGATCCTGCTCGACAGGAAAATCCGGGTGCGCCTCACGAAAATCACGAATCTTCTTTTCTGCCAACAACGCGGAGGCTCTCGCCTTTTCAGCCTGTGCCTCCAAACGCAACCGGGCTCCGATGACCTCCTTTTGTCGCTGTTCATTGAGGAAAGCCTCAAATTCGGTGGCAAACGCGCTCGCAATGGCGCGCGCTCGTTCGGGATCCGGATCCATTGAGGCAATTTCCACGATCCGCGTGCCCGGCAACAATTTTGCACTAAAACGATTCTTCCTTAGGTAATCCACCAGTTGGGAATCGGATAGATCCGCAACCTTTTGCAGGCTGGCAGGAAGGAAGTCTTTATCCTCCCGCAGTGCAAGGTGCTCGACAACTCTCACAATCATGGAATCGGCAACCATCGCCACCTCGAGTGAGGCCAAAGAATCCAAATCTGTTGAATTACCTTCAATCTGCTCAAACTGAATGATCTGATCGAACCTGGGGTCGATCAGCAACAAGGCTGTTCCCTTATAGAGCGGCTCCTGCGAAAAATAGTAAACCAGGCCAATGATTCCGCATAAGATAGGGATTCCTATGATAATGCGAAAGTACCGCCGAATTATATAGGCAATATCGAAGGCGTCGAGGATTGGATCCACGTCTGAACCATTCGGGGTTCGTTGCTCGGGCAAGGCGTTCAAAGCAGAGTTGGGGAGTTAAATGATCCGTTAACAAGCACCTTTACGTGTCAGCACGGTCTTGATGAGAATGTAGAAATCGAGAAAGAGGTTCCAGTTCTCGATATAATGAAGGTCGTAGCGTATGCGTTCGCTCAGATCGGTATCTCCCCTCAAGCCATTCACTTGAGCCCAACCAGTCAGTCCTGGCTTGATATTGTGACGAGCGTTGTAGTGCGGAATCTGACTTTTGAATCTTGCGATCAATTCAGGCCGCTCCGGTCGCGGACCGATCAAACTCATTTCCCCTTTGAGAACATTCCAGAATTGAGGGAGTTCATCGATATTCCACGACCTCATCAACTTTCCAATTTTGAGGCACCTCGGATCGTCTTTCACCGTCCATCCCGGACCGTTTCCATTTTCGGCGTCCAACCGCATCGTGCGAAGTTTAATCATCTCGAAAGGCTTCCCTCCAAATCCCAATCGTTTCTGCCGGTAGAAGATGTCGCCTTTGCTTTCCCGGTAGACAAGAATACCGAACAGGGCAATCAACGGAGCGGCCAGAATCAGTCCAACAAATGCACCAATGATGTCTACGACCCGCTTGAGATAGGTATTAAATCCTGAATGAAGAGGCAACCGGGTGACCCCCAGCACCGGAACACCATGGACTGACTTCACACTGAGTCCGGAGAGAAGAGCGGGAAAGCAATTTGGAATCAGTTCAAAGTCCACCATCTCTCTTTCACAAAGCTCTGCAATGCCGGCCAACTCCTCACGAGAAAGATCCAAATCCCCCACCAGCACATTGTCTACCGAGTGCTCACCGATCACTGATTCCAGTCCCTTGTAGTTTCCCAGCACAACGACTTCAGAGGGCAACTCCGCCGAAGAGTCCATCCCTTCCGCTAGCAGCACACCTACGATCTCCAGTTCGGAAGTCCGGTCCGTCCTGACCACGTTGACGATCTGTTGAACACTGGGAGTCCAACCGATCAGAAGAGTCCTCTTTCGAAGCGAGGCAACTTTTGACGGGACGATGTAATGGGTAAAAACCAGCCTCCAGTAGGTGAGCCCTCCAATCATCAAAAGTGCACTGACCACACAGTAAACCCGGCTGATTGAGGGCTGGATCTTAAGAATCAGAGACAGCGCGAGGAAGACCCCCAGCCACGCGAGAGTGGAGCTTACAACCACGTTCAACTCGTGAGCGGAGGAGAGGAGTTTCTGGTGTTCGTAGGCCCCACGGTGGCAAAGCGCCAGAGCCATCACTGACGTCCCCAGAACAATCTGGCCAAGATAGTTCCCCAACGTTGGAACGACGTCTGCCGCCTCTCCAAATTGCGAAAGCGACGTATGAAATCGAAGCCACCACGCAAAACAAAGCGCGCTGGCGACTACCACAATGTCGCCCGCCGAAACCAGAACCACCAATCGAGATCCTGCGGATTTCGGGTAGAATTTTTTCTTTTCCGGTTTGCCCGCGCTTGATGTCAAAACATCGGTTGGCGCTGGACGATCCAGTGGGATGTCTTGGACAACATCGTGCATTTATCTAAGGAAGGAGGAATTAATCTGCCGGATCAAGGAAGCCGAGATCCCTGCTACAATTGGCTCAAGAATTAGAATTTCAATATTATATTTACAACTATTTGCAGAATTACGACGCTTTTATGATAAAAATTATAAAAACTTCCTCATCACCTGCTTCTCGTAAACTTTCAAATTTTAAACTCCACAAACCGCAATCATGGCTCGCCCTCCCGATCCGCCATGACAATAACCTCTCAGCCTCAGCCGCTTGAGAGATCGCAGCGGACTTTGAGCGACGAGTAGAAGAAAAACCGGGACCAGAAATCGAACAAATGGGAGCGGGTTCTCTCCAAGCCCACACCTCACCCGGATTCACGAATCCCGCTGCCCCTGAAATATTTCAGCAAAAATAGCGTGTGTTCTGGACGGCCCCAATCAATGCTTTTTTCCCTTTCGCCTCACGACAACTCGCAATTCCGCTTTGCTCCGGAAGTTGCGAGTTTTGCGTTGGCGCCCCTGAAAATTTCCAACTCCATGAAAAAACTACTGATCATCTACCTCCTCGGTTGTGGAATACTCCCTCAACTCCTTTCCGCCAAAGATATCACAACGGACCAACCCGGTCAGTTTGTTCGAATTGAACTCCCCGGTAAGGGCATTCTCACGTTGGCTGAGGTCGAAATTAATGTGGGTGGAAAGAACATCGCCAATGGCGGCAAAACTTCTCAATCCAGCGTGGGATCAGGAGGCCTTCCAGAGCGTGCCATTGATGGAAATAAGGACGGGAGCTACGGCAAAAAAGGGCAAACTCATACCGCTGAGCAAGACAAACCCTGGTGGGAGATTGATCTTGGAGCCGAACACCAGATCGAAAGCATCCAGATTTGGAACCGCACCGAGCTTCCCGAACGCCTGTCCGGATTCAAGCTCTCGATCCTCGATTCCGACCGAAAGCCCGTCTTCGTCAAAGAGAAGATCGAGGCCCCTCTCAATTCGATCCAAATCGATATCGGGAAGAAGGGAAAAATCGCCTACTTCGACGCGAAGGGAGGCAAGGGCAAAATCGCCAAAACCAAGCCGAAAAAGAAAAGCGCCCCAACACCTCAACTTTGGGCTCTGGCCACCAACGAAGTTCCGGCAGACCATCGCGATCCTGCTGAATTTGCCTTTCAGCCGGGCGATGTCGTAACCTTGCTGGGCAACGGATTGGCAGAGCGGATGCAGTACGACGGATGGATGGAGACGCTGATCCAAAGCGTTGAAAAGGACAAAAAGCTGCGCTTTCGCAATGCCGCGATTTCCGGAGATCGGGTTGATAAGTTTCCTCGAAACAAGGGGTTCATGCCCGTGGACGCCTACCTCCAGCACACCAAAGCCAATGTCGTGTTTGCGTTCTTCGGCTACAACGAAAGCTTCGATACCAAACCGGAGGACTACACGAAAAAGCTTGGTGATCTGGTTGCCAAAATTCGAGCAACGAAGCCAGCTGGTGCGTTCCCGCGGATTGTACTGTTCAGTCCCATCGCCCACGAAAATCTTGGTTCGAGCAATTTCCCCGATGGAACCGCGAACAACCAACGGTTGGCGGCCATTACTGCAGCAACGAAAGCAGCTTCGGAGGAGGAGGGAGTCACCTTCGTGGACCTCTTCACCCCTTCCAAGGCACTCTACGAGGCCAATTCCGAGCCACTCACCATCAACGGGATTCATCTTAATGAGCAGGGCAACAAGCTCATCGGCGAAGTCATCGCCAAGGCCTTGACCGGGGCCGAAGTGAAGGCCTCCGAATCGCTCGCCGCTCTGCGGGACGCGGTTCGCGACAAGGATGTGACGTGGTTCGATCGTCACCGGGCGGTTGATGGCAACGATATTTGGGGAAGCCGCTCACCCCTTCACTTTGTCGGCGAACAGACCAATGGAGATGTGCTGCGCCACGAACTGGTGATGCTGGATGTGATGACGGCCAATCGCGACGTCAAGATTTGGGCGCGGGCGAAGGGCGGAGATCACGATGTGCTGGATGAAAACGTTCCTGCTCCTCTTGAGGTGATCTCCAACGTTGGCGGGAAGGGCAACATGTCGAACGCGACGAAGGAGGGGAACGTGAACTACCTCAGCGCGGAAGACAGCATCGCGACGATGGATGTGCCGGATGAGTTTCAGCTCAACGTTTTTGCCGATGAATCGCAGTTTCCTGATTTGGTGAATCCCGTGCAAATGCAGGTGGATGGCAAAGGGCGCCTCTGGGTCGCAGCCTGGCCGACCTATCCCAAGCAAAAGCCGATTCGCAACGTCAACGACAGTCTCCTCATTTTTGAAGATACCGACAAGGACGGAAAAGCCGACAAAGTCACCAAATTTGCCGAAGTGCCGAACCCGCTCGGCTTCGAGTTCTGGGGCGGAGGAGTCATCGTCTCCAGTCAACCGAACCTAGTCTTCCTGAAAGATACCGATGGCGACGACATCGCGGATGAGCGCATCAAAATTTTGCACGGGGTGGGTTCTGCGGATACGCACCACGCATGCAACAACCTCATTTACGGGCCTGACGGCGGCATCTACTGGCAATCCGGGATCTTCCTGCACAACAACTTTGAGCACCCCTGGGGCCCTTCCCTCAGCACGGGCAGCAGCGCGATGTATCGTTTTGATCCTCGCCGTTTCACCATTGCCCAACACGGCAGCAACAGCCCCAACCCTCACGGCATCTCATTTGACTATTGGGGCTACCACTACGCGACGGATGGAACCGGAGGACGAGCCTACCAGGTTCGCCCAGAAGGCAGCGGTTGGAAGATGCATCCTCTTCTTGATAAGGAAGTGCGTCCCGTTCCTGCGAGCGAAATTCTCTCCAGCGCTCATTTTCCGGAGGAGATGCAGCAGGACTTTCTCATCTGTAACTCGATCGGCTTTCTTGGCCTCAAGCAATACCGTCTTGATCGCGGAGGCGAAGGGTCCGAACGCCCTGTCGGTGAAGTCTGGGGCGAGCCCTCCGGTGCAGAGTTGACGGTCAGCCTTGATGGCAAGGAAAGCACCTCTCGCGGACTTCTCCTCAGCGGAGACAAGAACTTTCGCCCGACCGATGCCATTGTCGGCGAAGACGGCGCGCTCTATGTTTCCGACTGGGCAAACGTGATCATCGGGCACATGCAGCACAATATCCGTGACCCCAATCGTGACGACCAGCACGGCCGCGTCATTCGCATCAGCCACAAGACCCGCCCTCTCCAGGAGCCGGTCAAAATTGCAGGTGCCTCACTCGATGAATTGATGGTGAACCTCGAACATCCGATTGACGGCGTTCGCCACCGAACTCGCGTTGAGCTGAGTGCCCGCGACTCGGAAGAAGTCATTGCCGCCTGCCAGAAGTGGATGGCGCAGTGGGACAAGAAGAATCCCGACCACGCCCATCACCTTCTCGAAGCCTTGTGGCTTCATCAGGCTCACAACGTTCGCGATTCCCAGCTCTTGACCGCTGTTCTGAAGTCGCCGGTGCCCCATGCCCGTGTCGCGGCCCAAACCGTCCAGCACCACTGGTATGCGGCTGATCCCGCCAAAGGAGGCGGCTCAGTCGACCAGCAACAACACGAAGAAGCGGCGAAGAAGTCCGGCATCATTGCCGATTCAGCTGACCTCACGGAGATCCGGATTGCGACTCTGGTCGAAAAAATGAGCTACGATACCAAAGAACTCACGATCAAGGCTGGAAAGAAGATCCGGCTGACGTTCGCCAACCCGGACTTCATGCCGCACAACCTGCTCGTGGTTCAGCCGGGATCATCCACTGAAGTTGGAACCGCCGCGATGGCTTTGGGTGCGGAGGGCTTTGCCAAGCAATTCCGTCCGGACAGTGACAAGATCATCGCCGGCACCAAGATGCTCGATAACGGCCAGGAAGAGACCATCGAATTCTATGCTCCGGAGAAACCTGGAAACTACGAGTTCGTCTGCACCTTCCCCGGCCACTTCATGCTGATGAAGGGCATCCTGAAGGTCAAATAACCGGAAGCCAGGATCCTTTTCCCGTTGGCCCCTTGTTGTGTGCGATCAACCGCCGCGACAAGGGGCCATTTTTTGCCGGTAACCCATTGCCTCAGCGAACCTGGGCATGCATGCCGGCTTCATGGAGAGCTTTCATGACATCGGCCTGACTGACCTCGCCTTTCACGATGACCTCTCGCGCTCCACGCTCCAGACCTTCGATCTCTTTGAGCCCTTCCACGTCCTCGAGGACCTCTTCCACTTCATCGACGCATTTCCCGCAATACAGGGGAAGCCTGGAAACGGTGAGGGATTCCTTTTTCTCGTCCGAATACTTCTTGTTGTCGGCAAAGGCCTCTATGCTGGGCTTTCCGTAAAACCCA
Organism: uncultured bacterium; assembly: GCA_963977015.1. Classification (GTDB taxonomy): domain Bacteria; phylum Verrucomicrobiota; class Verrucomicrobiia; order Verrucomicrobiales; family DEV007; genus JBCDHN01. The sequence goes on from CAXBMO010000002.1 coordinate 291,855, forward strand.
CGTTGCATCACATATCCCATGGCGGTCTTCACCAATTCTCCGGATTCCGCTTCGATCGTAATCTTGTCGCGTCCGGTCGAAATCTCGACTCCCGCCAAGCTCCCGAGCGAACCTTCAATCGCGTTGGTGCACCCCTCGCAGACCATGTGAACGCCGGATAAAACCAACTTTGTCTCTCCTTCCGGGATTTCCATCGCGACAGCCTCTCCGCTGCCGCCAGCTGGGCTCGGGGCTCCCGCTTTCTCCTTCTGCCACTCGGCAATGAACTGCTTGTCAGCATCCGTCAGCATGGCAATCGGCAGTTCCAGAGAGGAACCGTTGGACCTCATGATGAGAATTTTTTCGCCGTTTATTCGGGTCAACTCACCTTCCAGAGTCTTGCCGGTGGAGGCTTGGGTCCAAGTGCGGGCTAGGGAAACAGAGAGACTCAGGGAGAGTCCCACGACGATCAAAACTAGGGCTTTTTTCACGATGGGTTAGAGCTGGGGTTTGCAATCAACTCTCAGTTAAACACGGCCAACCCGGCGAAGGAATTCCTATTTTTTCGTCAGTTGAAAGGGAGAATCGTGTGAGTGGTATTCGTAGAGCACGATTTTCTCATGAGGTTTCGTTCCCTTCTCGGTCGTCTGCTCCTTCACGTAGACCATTTGCATCGCCACAATTCGCTCTGATTCATCGTGCGTCTCATTCCATTGCTTCATCAGCCATGGGACCAGGAACTTGCGATGATCCTTGTGCTTTTTGAGCCGCAGATTCATCAGATATTTGCGCCACCGCTGATTCTTGTAGGTCTTGCTCACCAAATCCGGTTTTCGCCACGTCACTCGTTCGCGGGTTCTCAGATCGACCACTTCTCCGCTGATTTTCCGAGCCGTGAAGACATACCAACCGTCATCAAGCATTGGTTTCGGCGAGAACATGGACCAGTATTGCCTCAGTCCCGTGACTTCGCCGATCCAGTTCAGACTCCTCGGGAAATAGGTCACATAGCGATCGAAATCCGCCGCGCGCACGTTCCAGGCGAGCACGTAGACAAAGAAAAACGCCGCGAAGGCCGAGTGGAGAACTGTCCGCACATTCGCGACCGGAATGCCCACAACGGGAACCAGCTTCTCGCGATCTTCGCTCCAACGCGGCCGAACCGGCTTGGCGCCCAAACGCAAAACCGCCAGTCCGCGGGAAATTTGGACGCTCCAGCGCAGCAAGACCTCGAATCTTGCCACCAGGGATCGCAACCAACCCAAACTCTTGGGAATGAGTCGGTTCCAGAACAATGCTGGCAGGAAAAGCAGCCAAATCGCCGCACAGGTCCACTGAAAAAGCCCGAGATCCATGGTCAGCCGAATCCCCAGCCAGTGAAAAGCCACAAACGTCGCAACCGTTCCGATTCGGAACCATGCATTCTTCCAGGGAATAAAGGCAACCAGCGGCCCGAAAGCTTCGAGGAAATACGTCACCATGCTCAGCGAGCGATGAAGCCACTCATGATGAAGAATCCACTTTCCGAGCGGGGTCGCAAATTGATCGACATTGAGCGCGTAATAAATCCCCAACCCATCCCGCCACCAAATCGGATCACTTTTCAGGCCGGCAGTGAACCAGTACATGAATGCCACCTGAAAGAGAATTGCCGCCGACGCAATCGAGACGACTTGATCGGGATTTCGCATTGAAACTCCAACCGGAGGGGCCCATTCGCGATTTCTGCTGTCGAGCGACCAACGAAGCCCCAGCGGCAGAAAAAGCGCCCAAAAATGCATCACCCGAAGGAGGGCGTCGCCTCCCTGGAGAATGTATGGATTGCGATTTTGGAGCGAGCACAACAGGAAGAAAGAGACCAAGGCCGCGGTTTTGGTGCGATATCCGAGCGTCATACAGGCAGCCGCGATTCCCGCCACAACAAAGAGCAGGAGTTGGAAAATTGCGCCACCACTCATGAGGTGAACGCTGTAGAGCCAGTTGCTGCGTTGAAAATCCGCCAACAGGTCAGCTCTCGGCAAAACCCCTGCATCGGTATAGAACACTCCCAGGTCCGCCGAGCGGACGAAGAGATCAACCAGCAAGATCAGACCGAGGCAGATCCGAAAGAGAGCGACCGAGCGAAGGTCAATTCCAAACAAGTCCCGGACCCAAACCGGAGTCGTCGAGATGCCTGATGGTTGGAAGAAACGAAGTATTTCACGAGGAAATCGCATTCTGGAATTTCGCTCCATTTAATTAATTTATCAAAAATATTATGATTACTAAATTAAATGTGTAGAATTATGGCTCCTGAAAGACTCGATCACTCAAATTCGTGATTGGTGGGGAAACCTATTGATGTCGGATCTGCGGCTTTCGCAAATCGGGTCAAAACATCCAAGTCTGATGAACATAACGCACACCACGGAGGAGGGATTGAATCTTCCTTCCACTCGTCGCAACTTCCTGAGAAATTCTTCTCTTGGGTTTGGCTCACTAGCTCTTTCCGGGCTTTTGGGACAACAGCAAGCCAAGGCGTCGCTTTACCAGTCCCCGTTTGCTCCCAAGCGGGCTCATCACGCCCCGAAGGCGAAGCGAATCATCTTCCTGTGCATGAAAGGCGGTCCATCGCACATGGACATGTTCGACTACAAACCCCGACTCCAGGCTGACGACAACAAGCCGGTCAACAAAGACGGCAAGACGCGCTATCGCGGCTCCCTCTGGAATTTTTCGCAGCACGGACAGAGTGGCATGTGGTTCAGCGAACTACTTCCGAACCTCGCGACCCAGGCGGATCAACTCTGCATGTTGAACGGGATGGTCTCGGAAAATCCCGAACACGCTCAGGCACTGGATTTGCTCCATACCGGCAGTTTTCAGTTCGCCCGCCCGTCCATGGGCTCCTGGGTGCTCTACGGCCTGGGCTCCATGAACCAGGATCTCCCAGGATTCGTGACGATCAACCCACCAAGTGCATTGGGCGGCTCGAAATATTACGGCAACGCCTTTTTGCCGGCCGCTTATCAGGGAACGCCAATTGGTGGAGACAACAAGGCTCTCGCCAACGTGCAGGTCAGCAATCTTGAAAACCATCGCCTCAATCGGAAGCAGCAGCGTCAAAAGCTGGATGCGCTCCAGGCATTGAATCGCCAGCTTCTTGAAAAACGTGGTCAATCCTCGCAGCTCGAAGGCGTGATCGAGTCCTTCGAACTTGCGTTCCGGATGCAGAACGTTCTTCCCGAAGTCATGGACATTTCCGGTGAATCGGAGGCGACCAAGAAACTCTACGGAATGGATCAGCCGGCATCGAAGAACTTTGGTCATCAGTGCCTGTTGGCCCGACGCATGGCCGAAGCCGATGTGCGATTCATCCAACTGACCGATGATGGCTGGGATCACCACGGCGGCTTGGCCAATGGCCTTCCCCGTCGCTGCGCGTCAATCGACAAACCGATTGCCGGGCTCCTCACGGACCTTCGCCAACGCGGATTGCTGGAGGACACCTTGATCGTCTGGGGCGGCGAGTTTGGACGGACGCCAGATGATGGAACGCGGGACGGGCGGGGTCACAACGCCACCGGATTCACCATGTTCATGGCGGGTGCCGGCGTGAAACACGGCTTTAAGTATGGAAAGACCGACGCTCACGGCCGCAAGGCTGTCGAGGGTCAAATCGGGATTCACGATCTCCACGCCACGATGTTGCACCTGCTCGGGCTCGATCACGAGCAACTGACGTATCCATGGGCGGGTCGCGATTTCCGCCTGACCGACGTTCATGGCCGCGTGGTTCGCGAAATTCTGGCCTAACCGGAGCGGACCAGACAGGTCACCAATTGTGGAAAGATGATCACCAGGGTCAACGCGATCACCTGGATGATGATGAATGGGATCACGCCGCGATAAATATCCGTCGTCTTGATTTCCGGCGGACAAACTCCCTTGAGGTAAAAGAGCGAAAAACCGAACGGCGGAGTCAGGAACGACATCTGCAGATTCATCGCAATCATCACTCCGAACCAGGCGGGAGTAATGGCAAAATCGCCCAGCATCTCGCCAATAAACACATTGGCAATGAGGGGAACGACGATGAAGGAGATCTCAAAAAAGTCGATGAAGAAGCCCAGCAGGAAAATCGCCAGATTGGCGATGATCAGCGCTCCGATGATTCCGCCGGGCAGGTTCATCAGAACGTCCTCAATCCACCGGTCTCCACCATAGAGTTTGAAGACGAGAACGAACGTCGTGGAACCGATCAGCAGGAACATCACCATTGAAGTGAGCTTCATCGTGGCGAGCATGGTGTCGTTCAGGGCCATTCGGCTGAATCGCTTGTTCACCAACGCCAATCCCATGGCACCAACGGCGCCGAGGGCTCCAGCTTCCGTTGGGGTCGCGATTCCGGCAAAGATGGAACCGAGAACGATGATGATCAGCACCAGCGGTGGGAGCAAAACCAGGAGTGTCCTCCTGACCAATTGTGCCCCGGTCAGGTCTCGCTCCTCCTTTGGAATCGCAGGCGCAAAATTGGGCTTTACGATGCTCACCCCCAAAACATAAAGCCCAAACATCCCCGCCAACATGATCCCCGGGATCAAGGCCCCTCGAAAAAGATCGCCAACGGAGGTTCCCAATTGTTGGGCCAAAACAATCAAAACGACACTGGGCGGGATAATTTGCCCAAGGGTTCCCGATGCGGCAATCACGCCGGTCGCCAATCCCTTGTTGTACTTGTAACGCAGCATGATCGGCAGCGAAATCATGCCCATCGCGACAACCGATGCGCCGACGACCCCGGTCGCTGCGGCGAGCAACGCGCCCACGACAACGACAGCCAACCCAACCCCTCCCCGGGTCGAGCCGAACAGCTGCCCCACCGTTTGCAACAGATCCTCCGCGAGTCGGGACTTTTCGAGCATCGTCCCCATGAAGATAAAGAAGGGCACCGCCAGGAGGATCTGGTTCTTCATGATGTCGAAGACCCGATGGGAAATCAACTGGAGCTGGGCGGGACGAATCTCATCGATCCCCAATCCAATCATGCCGAATGCCAACGCCGTTCCCCCCAACGAGAAGGCAACCGGGTAACCCGAGAAAATCAGGCCCATGGCACAAAGAAACATGATCGGGGCAATCCATTCAGGACTCATGAAATCACCTCCCCCAGAGCTTCAGACTCCTGCTCGCCGGAAACGAGAGCGAGCCCGTTTTTGATCACTTCCGAAATTCCCTGCAGCATCAGCAAGAGAAAGGCGACCGGCAGCATCGTGATGATGGTATAAACCGGCAATCCACCGGGATCGGGCGATTGTTCGAGCTCCCGCCACGAACCGATGAATTTGGGCCAGCAAACCCAAAGCATGAACAGGCAAAACGGGATCAGAAACACGACGTGCCCAACCAGATTCACCCACAAGCGCTTTCGAAGGCTCAACCGGTCGTACAACACGTCGACGCGGACATGTGAATTCTGCTGAAGGGTGTAGGCAGCTCCCAGGAGAAAAATGGTGGCGAAGAGATGCCACTGAAGCTCAATGATCGTGTTGGAACTGAGTTCCAGTTGAAACACCTTCCCGAGTGAGCGCAGGACCGCATTCACCGCTCCAATGATGACGACGGCGAGCGTCAGCCAGGCCATGCCAATTCCAACCTTCCGGCTCAGCTGATCGATAAGGTTACTGATGGTTCGAAGGATGCCCATGGCGGTTTGGGCGCATTGTCAGATGGCGATAACAGGGAATCAACTGCCAATTCGATCTTGCGCTGATCGACAATTTGCCGCAGGAACGTAAGATTCCGTTCCCATGCCGAAAATCCCTCAACTTGTAGTCCTCATCCTGGTCGGATTGCTCCCCATCGGTTTGCAGGCCGCCCCCAGCGCGGAGATCAAGGTTAGAGCAACGTCTTACTACCTGGGGAGTCCCTTCAACTTCTACGTTCAAGTCAATGGCGTGAAGAGCGCCCCGCAGCCGGATTTGCTGGAAACCGACGCGCTCCAGATTCGCTATGTTGGCGCGGCTCCAAGCTCGAGAAACGGCATCGATTCGTTCACCTTCACCTACGAGGCGATTCCGCTGAAATCGGGTAGAGTCAACATCCCCGGTGGATTGGTTAGTGTTGGCAGTCAGGATGTTCCTTTTACGTTTTCCGAGATTGAGGTGAAGCTCCCCAAGCCCACCGACGAGATGGAGCTGACGGTCGAACTTTCCAAAACCGAGTGTTACGTCGGCGAGCCGGTTACCCTGACGTTTCACTGGACCACCAATCTCTCCCTCAACGGCGTCAAGGCCGCGGACATCCGCATTCCCGCTCTCACCGACTACCAGTTTCGGGTTCGACCTCCCGTTGGCGAGTTCGACCCTAACGCGGATAATGCGATCGGCTTGCCGGTTTCCAACGAGCGGGTCATCGCACAGTACGAAGAGACGAATCGCAACCAAAAGCCCGCAGTTCGATTGACCTTCCAAAAAATCATCATCCCCACCAAGAGCGGCGACCTCCCCCTCCTCATCAAACCTCCAACTCTGATGTGCTCGTTTGTTGAGCCTCGCGACGGCCGCTTCAAGGGCACGCGCTATCCCAGCTACTTCAACAATGAATTTTTTGATGAAGACGTTACCGGTAGTTATCAGCGTCTCATGGTTCAGGGACAGCCCACGATGCTTCAAGTCAAGCCGCTCCCCATCGAGGGAAAACCCTCCAATTTCAGCGGAATCATTGGCTCCTTCACGCTGGATGCCCAAGCCGATCCGTTGGTGGTCGAGGTGAATGAACCAATCACGTTGTCACTCGAAGCCAAAGGCCATCCCTATCCGCATCTTCTTGAACTGCCGCCCTTTTCCTCGCAGTCGGCCTTAACCCGAAGTTTTGCGATGCCGGCAGAACAGTCCAGACCCCGGCTCGTTGACGGCATCGCCTCCTTCAGCCAAACGCTTCGTCCGCTTCGGGAAAATGTCACCGCGATCCCCGCGTTGGAATTCAGCTTTTTTGATCCGGAAATCGGCAACTATGGAGTTGCGCGAACCGCCCCCATTTCCCTGACCGTTTCCCCGGTCACGGCGGTCAATATTCTGGATGCGGAATTCAGCGATGGTTCGGCGCTCAAAAATGTGGTGGAGCCCCAACCCGGCGGCATTTTTGCGAACTACAGCGGCCCGGAACTTCTCATCAACCGAAAACCGGAAACCTGGGCCGCCAACGCCTTTGGCTGGGTTCTGGCCTGGATCCTCCCTCCCCTTCTCTTTGGCGCCTTGTGGTATGCGACGAAGAATCTCCGGCTCGCACGCCACAACCCGGACCTGGCGAAGAAACGAAGAGCCTTCAGCCGCTTTCGCTTCTCACTCTGGAAACTCGGACCTGATCCGGACCCCAACGATTTGAGCCGGGCGCTGAAGAGCTACCTGGAGGAACGCTTTGATGTTCCCCACTTCGAAAGCGGCGCGAGAGAACTGAGAACCATCGCGGAACAAGTAAAGGTCGATCAACATGAAGCCGACATTCTCATCGGCCTGATCGATAGTTCTTCAGCAAGCGGTTACTCCAAGCATGACGTTGAGCCTCCTGCCGTTGGGCGCGAAGGGCTTCTGCAACTGGTGCGCAGGTTGGAAGTGCAGGCCGGTCGCGCCGCCGTTGTTGTCGTTGTTGTCGTTCTGGCCATGCTGACGGCAACGCAGGCGTTCGGTGAAAATGCTCCCGATACGTTGGCGGAAGCGGAGGAGTTTTTTGCGAAGGCCAATGAAACCGCGCTTGTTGATCCCGGCAAGGCGCAGAAGTTCTATGCCCTGGCCGCCGAGCGGTTTGAGAGTCTGCGAACCGACTTTCAGATTGAGAACGGAGAACTCTACGCAAATCTGGCGAACACCCACTTCCTGGCTGGCGACATTGGGCGTTCGATTCTCAATCTTCGTCGCGCAGAGCGATTCCGTCCCAATGATTCCCAACTCGCCGAATCGCTTCACTATGTGCGAACGCAGCGAGTGGATATCTTTCCCGAGAAAACGACTTCACTCTTGGTTAGACGCCTCTTCTTCTGGCATTTCCTGTTCGAGCCGCGAACGCAGGTAAAAATTGTGGCTTTTCTCTTCGCGGGAATGTGGCTGGTCCTCGGCATTCACCTTCTGCGGCCGATCAATAACCGCTGGCAAATCATCGCGGGACTTGGAGGTGTGGCTGCGGTCTTGCTCATCTCACTTCTCATCCATGCCGGCCATGATCACCGTCGTGATGCGGTCATTGTTGAAGCTGAAGTCGTCGCGCGAAAAGGTGACTCCTTCGTCTATGACCCAGCCTTTACCAATTCCCTCCATTCGGGGACGGAAGTCCGCATCCTGGAGCAACGCCGCGATTGGCTGCACGTCAGGACTCCGAACCAGAGCGACGGCTGGATTCCCGCGAGTAGCGCAGAACGGGTGCTCCCAAATTGATCTGAACCTCAACGGTCGAAAGCCAGCCGCAAGTCTCTTTCCGAATTCGAGTCGGCACTCAAACGTGAGGCGCTCAATCGCTCCTTCAACGAAGCGGCACGGTTCCGGATGTCATCCAGGTAAGCGACACTGTCAATCGGGCCACCCTTCTTCCATGGCTCCGCCAGCCGCTCGTAAACTCCATTGACGGTTGCCGCCTGGGCTTCACCAATGGCAACGCTATCCAAAAGAAGATACTCGCAAATAAAGAGCAACACCTGCCGGTCATCCCTGGTGATGGTTTCAAACTCTTCCCGTGCCTCGATAATGCGAAACAATGATTGGATCTCACCACCCGGCTTCGAAAACGCGGAGGCAGTTTGGAAATAGAGCGAATTCGGCATGTCTGCGACCATTCCCCGAGGATCCAACTCCCGCTTCGACATCATTTCGGCAGTCCAGAGCAAGCGATACTGGTATCCCAAATAAAACCGGTTCATCGGATGATTCTCCTGGTCCCAACCAAGAAACTCCGCATTGGAAATCGCGGCCTCGAGTTCGATGCTTGCCCGCTTCAGGTCTCCGGAAATGAATAGGTGATAGTCCGCACGGCGCTCATGAAAGTTCGGAAGCGACTCACGCCAGGCGACACTGCCCAGATATCGTTTCTCTTGAGCGTTGGTCGACATGTGAATGGCCTTCGTCAAAGCCCGGTCCGCATTGTAGGCATTCCCTGAATAGTGCGCCGCCAGTGCCTGTAGCAAATGGCAACGGATATATTCCTGGCAGACTTCCAGGTAGATCCCTTCACCTTCGTTTTCCCGCTCGGAATCGGGATCCGCATTCAAGTTCGAAAGCTGCGCCACGGTATCAATCAACTCGCGAATCCTGATGGAGTTCGCCGACATTTCCTCGCTCTTCCGCAACTCCCAATTCTCCAGATAATAGTGGGCTTTGAACTGGTTGATGACGGCGGCCAGCAGGTGATTCCCGGCACTCAACGTCACATCCCGTTCCACGATCAGTTCCTGAAACGAGACCGCTTCAAAGCACTGCCGCAAGAGGGACATCGCCGAGTCAAAATCGTCCACTGCAGAATTGGGATCCTTATCAACCAGGGAGTTCTCGGAGGCATTGCTATCGAATTTCGACCGGGTTTTGCATTCACCACGAAAAGCCAGGACGTAGGCATGCAGAAAGCGAAACTCTCGAACGTAGTCCAACGCCTCGACCGCAGAGAAGAGAGGATCCAGGCAGACATCGAACTTGCGCCGGTAGTAATAAAGGCGCGCCCAATCCGAATAGCACAATCCTCGCAACCCCGTCAAAATCCGGGAATTGTCCCTCCCCTGCTTTTCCTCTTTCCGGTACAATTCGGTTGCCGTCCGAAAGGCAAAAATGGCTCGATCGTAATCATTTTCGCGTCCATCAAAGGCAGAAAGCGCGGTTTGGTACTTGCTTTGAAACTCAGAATCCGTCGCGCCTTCGTCGGGTGAGGGCTTGAGGCTCGTCAACAGATTCGCGATCAGATGCCAATCGGTCGCCCGGATCTGTTTGCCCTTTTTCTCAATGAGATCCGTAATAATATCATAGCAGGCACTCCTCCCCTTCTCTTTGTCGTAACTCTTCCGGTCATCCATCAAGGCACCCAGTTCCTGCAGTTGCCGGGCCATTTCTCCATCTTCCGGAAGCCATTTCTCTTGCAGAGTTCGATAAAATTCCGGAGCTTTTTTCGAATCCAGGATCGATTGCTTCAAACCTTCAATCTCCTGCTTCTTCCCTTTTCTCCCGTCATAAATTGCCTTCCGTATTTCCGGGGTAAACCAGGGAGAAACCTCAAACCACCACGATTGGCCGTCGAGAGCCGGAGCCAGACTAACGAACAAAGCCTGTTGCCGTTGAATCGGCTGCCGAATGGTTTGATCGAACAGCGAGAAACTCGCCAAAACGACGAGAACAAGCATCGCCGCCAACATCGCCAACCGATAGCGGGTGCGCAGCCGCGGCATCACTTCGAAAACTGATTCCGAGCGATCCTGAATCATCACCCGCGCGCCCTTCATCTGCTCAACCTTGAAACGGCGATTCCACTCTCCAACATGGGTTCTCGCAGCTCCGGACAACCGGATGGCGCCAACCAATTCGGGATCGGGGAGAAACTCCAACGTTTCGCTCACCGCGGATCCCTCCGGCGGACCATTCTCTTTGTCGTTGATCAACCCAAAATGGACAGCGCCACCACATTTCCCCCCCGTTGCACGAAACACATCAATCACAAAACCGACACCGTCTTCCACGCGATCAAAAGCAAAGATCCGCGTGGTCCGAGCTTCTTCCTTCGGCAGCGTGGCCTCCTTTCCGTTGTCCAACTCAAGCGCTTCCTGAATCGCGTCGCTGAAGCGCTGGATGGACTCCCCGTTGCTAACTGCCGCCAACGCTGCCGGCTTGAGGTGATTCTGGCCTTTTCCAAGACGAGGCAGCCGTGGTTCAACGCCGGGCGGACAGTATTCCCAAACCTCCACTTCTTTGACGATTCCCTTCAGGCTGTAGGATTTGTGCCGAAACACCTTTCCATAGACTTTGGGGTCACCAAGATCATCTTCGATGAGATGCGCGACAGATGGCGATAGAATGATCTGGTTGTCCTGAGACAAGTCGTTCAAGCGATGAACGCGGTCGACAAAGCTCCCCTGGAGTCGCCCGGATGCGTTGCGCCGCACCTTCCCGCTGTCGATGGAGAGATGATAGCGAACTTGAGGGTAATCGTAGCCCTCAGGCGCCTCGATGTCATATTTGGGGTCGAGCAGCTCCGTCGCCCATTGCCGCGCGGAATGCGGATCCTCGAACGACAGGAAACAAGCGTCACCTGTCTGATCGACAATCTTGCCCTTGTACTTCTTGGCAAGCGCATTGGTGTGCGCACGAAAGGGAACCAGGATTTGGCGTTCGTAATTTTCGAGCCGCTCTTCGGGACTACTGCCCATCAGCGGCTTGAGGTCGGTGGAATGCAGAATGTCGATCACGACAAGACTCAGCCGAACGATCTCACCGGCATCTTCCTGCGATTGCCCTACGTGTTGCGTGGAACGAAGCTCAAAAATCCGAGTCGGTTTACGCTCCTTCAGCAGTTGTTGGCGTCCCAGGAAGAGAATCTCCAACTCCCCCATTTCGGCGGATGCCAGGCTTTCCGCCACGTCCTCTTCAATGTAAATCTGGTTCGGCCCGGCTTTGGCCGCAAGCGCATCGGCATGGGGCACTCCTCGGAATTCGTCTTCGTTATCTCTTCCCGCCGTGGTGGATATGCCGATGTAAAAATTGATTGGCTCAGTCGCCCCCTCGGGAACAACCTGGAGGCCACTCTTCCCGTTCCCGATCAGAATTCGGGAAAAATTGAGGAGATTTTTGACCTCGGAAATTTCAACGACGAACGGACTTTCGCGGTTGGCCAGGGTGGCTTTGGATTCGGCGGAACAGAATTTCTGCAGTTGCTCCGAAACCTCCAGAATGACCTGCTCGCGATACGAATCCGCCTCCTTCGTCCTACCTCGTCGGTTTCGCAGGATTTCGGCATCGGCGATATCGATTACGACGACGAAATTCTTATGGGCCATTGGTGGGAATCATAGTTTGCCTCCCCTGATGGTTGCAACCGAAAAGCCGGAACTTCACACTTCTAAAAAAGGAAGAAGCCCGGCCTATCCGACCGGGCTTCCGCCATAACAGCACACACAAAGCTACTTCGCTTCATTTCGACTCCAGTTGTACTTCTGAAATTCAATCGTTGTGTCTTTTTTCAGCGGATTTTTCCGAAATTCGTTCAAAAAGCCCTTCACGTCGCCGTCGTTGAAGTCTTCCGCGAACCAGTCAAAGATCTGCGAAACACGCGCCACCTTGCCACCATCCGCGAGGGTCACGCCCTCGGGATTGTCGTTCACGTAATCCAAGGTCAAAGCCTGCAAATCAGCCTCCAGCGTTGCCTCCGCGAACGCGCGATCCAAGAGCGGTGGACAACTCGCACTGGCACAATTCAAGGCAAAGTGAACGCGCGGTTCGTTGAATTCCGGCCGAATGATTCCGTGCTCAAGATGATTGAAGCTCATCTTTTTCCCCGCCACTTCGATGATGTCGGAACCAAAGAAGCGATTTCGCTTCAGGAAATTGTCGTTGTTGTAGGGGTGCCGCTCCAGAAAATGAAAAACCGTCCACGCATTGTAGGCGTTGATGTAGAAGGCGAGCTTCTCGTCCTCACTGAGCCCCGAAAGCGACTGCGCCGCGATTCCGTCCACGACCGATTTCAGCTTGGCCATATCGGCAGAATCTTTGTGCCATTCGTTGTATTTCACCCCGTCAGGAGTCACGTATTTCCCCAGCAACTCGCTGTATTGACCGACCCAATTTCCAGAGTCGGCTTGAAGATTTGAGCCAAGGGCAAAGACAGAAGTCAGAAGGATCAGGAAGGTTTTCATATTACTAAGGGATTCGTTGATGGATCTATTGGATAGACCGCGGGCATGTTCAGATCTTACAAAAGCCGTTCTATTCCTCAACATCCCAATCATTGGAGCGGAGTTGTTGCCGCAGTTTGCGACGATCAGCCCGATGCTGGATTTGGCGATGTTGTTTCGGGGTCAGGATTTCATCATCGCGGCCCAAGCTGCGCCCCGCCATCACTGATCCCAGCGGCTCAATTTGAGCCACGACGTCCGCGAGCCCAAACTGGTCAATCTGGGCACGAACCTGCTCGGCCGGCTTGTAGCCAATCGGGCTCTCAGAAATATCCGCCTTGCCCAAGTACCAACGCACTTCAATGTCCTTGGTCGAATTCTTGAGTTCCTGCTCCAACGCGTCCGAGTCAAAACTTCCGTCCTTTCGCCGAAACTGCCGCACCAGAGCCCGACGCGAAAGATTTCGCCCGGCCCCATGCGGAGCAAAGGAAAGATAGTCAGGATTGTCGCGCCCCAGCACCATCAAAATCGGGCTTGCCATGTTCAGCGGGATCAATCCGAGAAGCGGTCGCCCCTTTGCATCATTCCAAGCTGGCGTTGCGCCTTTGCCGTGCAAAAAGAGGTCGCCACGTTTCCAGACGAAATTGTGTTCGTTCCCAAACGCGGTGATGGATTTGGCGTTTGCTTCTTCCAGAAACCGATGATGGATGGCCTCGTGATTGGCCTTGGTCCAGCGCCCCACATACTGCAGCGCCGCCCAATAGTCCGCTCCCTTTTCGCTGTCCATGCTCAGCCAGGCCGCCGCATCCGGAACTCCGGCTGCGATTTTGGCGGTTTCCTTAATCGCGGCCTGCATTCCCCGCTTGAAGACGTGAGCCCCCAGTCCACGCGAACCATGATGGCTCACCAACACTCTCAATTCCTGCTCCTGATCACGCTCGCGAATGGATCGGACCAATTCCCGGTAACCGGCAGCCTCCAGCCGTTGCAGGCATTCCTCCGCAAACGCAACGGTTCCCAGGAATGCAAAATGGTTTCCGTCCCCCTGATCTGCCATGTGCGCCCGAGCATGGTCTTGAAGCCCGGAAAGAAACGGATTCGTCCAAACCGGCTCATCATTGACGGGACTCGAAACCCGATCCGCACCGACTCTTCCACCGGGACCAAATCGCGTGCTGTCAACGAGCGCATCCAGCATTGCATCGCATTCGCCTCCACCGGAAAAGAAGGTCGCATGCATTGAGCAACAGATGTCCGAACCGTGTCCGCCGGGCAAAATCGCATTTTTCGCGGCAATCGCGCCCCCAACCGGAATATGGGCCGGAGCATTTCCGGCGGGGCAGGCGTCGGGCATGATGGCCCCGGCTTCCACAACCGGACACGCCATCAGCTCCCTCATGTATCGACGAACCAATTTCAGGTTCTTCTCGTCAACGGGATTGGTTGCTTCGATCGCTTCACGAAAGGGCAGCGGTTTCTCCCTCATGACCATGCGCGTATCCGGCTTCGGAAAGCGTCGTTCCAAAAGCTTCACCAGGTATTTGGGATCGCTGATCCCTTTGTCGTTGAGTTCTGTTGCCTCTCTCAGAATTTGCTCCAGCACTTCCGAGTCATCCGGCCATCCCGCCTCAACGAGTTCTTGCTGCGTTAGGGGCACCTTCCACAATCCCCCGAATTTCGACGACCCGCAACCTGGATGCTCCAAGGAGCGTTGGAAAATGATGACGGACGCGCAAGTTGTTCCTCCATTTTGAAGATTGGCTTCGCATGATCTTGAGATGCGGCGCTTTTCCCGACTGGAAATGCTGTTCGGGGCTTTGTGAGGCTCATCGCCGCCCCGAGCCATCATTCCCAGTCGACAAAATCACTCACAGCGCGTCTCGACCTCATTTTCAAACGCGCCCTAAAGATCGTTGTCGCGAACTTCGGCCAGCTTATTGGTTAGCTTTCCCCGAAGGCGTTTCAATTCCGTTTGAGAGCCGGGATCATCAACCAGATTCGTGAACTGCTTGGGATCCTTCCTCATGTCAAACAACTCCGCACCTCCCGAGCCGTCTTCCTTGTATTGAATATAGGCCCAGTCTTTCTCCCGGAGCAGAAACCCCTTGCGACTCGGAGCGACACTGAAGGCTGCGTCTCTCACTTCAAAGCCCGGATCATCCAGCATTCTGGAGATGTCTTTGCCTTGCAGGCGATCCGGAACCTCGAGCCCGCACAGACTTGCGAGCGTCGGATAGAGATCGAGCAACTCGACCAAGGAATCACAAACCGCCGGTTTCTTTCCAGGCACGCTGATGATGAGGGGAACGCCGGCCGACTCATCCCGCAGACTCACCTTGGCCCAGAAATCGTGCTCTCCCAGATGATAGCCATGATCACTGGTAAAAATGACGATCGTCTCATCTTCCATGCCACTCTTGGCAAGAGCCTCCATCACCTTGCCGACCTGGGCATCCATGAACTCCACCGAGGCATAGTATCCACCCACCGCTTTCTTCTGGCGCCTCACATTCATCTTCATATTGACGCTGGTTTTGTAGTTGATCCCGGGTTTCGGAATATCATCCCAATCGCCTTCCCGCTTTTCAGGCAGGACCATTTTGTCGTAGGGAAGAAACGGAGCGTAGTAGGGCTTTGGAGCGACAAACGGAACGTGAGGTCGAACAAATCCAACTCCTAACCAGAAAGCACGGTCGCGAAACGCTCCGATCAACTGACTGGCCTTGGCCGCTGTCTTGCCGTCAGAATGGACCAGGTCGTCGCCATCCGCCTCAACCACGACAAAGGTGTTCCCTCCCACAACCGGCTTTTTTCCATCTGGATTACCTTCCAAGGTCTCACCGGGCCCGGGCGCTTTCCATTCCGGACCGGGACTGTTGTATTTCTCGTTCCATGAGGCAGGATCGTCAGCGCCATCGCCGCCACCCTCGATTCCGCCGGGAACCCCCATGTGATAGATCTTGCTGACCCGGGCCGCATGATAGCCGTGGTTCATGAAATGTTGCGACCAGGTTGCTCGCTCCCCGAGCTTTGGTCGCGGGTTGGTATATCCCAAGGTTCCGGTTGCATGGGGGTAATAGCCTGACATGAAGGAGGCTCGAGACGGTCCACAATACGTTCCCTGGCAATAGGCCTGGGTGAACCGTGTTCCCTTTGCGGCGATCGCATCGATATTGGGCGTCTGGCAGACCGTATTCCCATAACAGGACAAGGCTGTTGAGGTCAGATCATCCGAGATGATGAAAAGCACATTAAACCTCGCCTTCTCCTCCGCGGTGAGGGGCGCCAGAAATCCAAAAATCGCACCAAGGTAGATGGAAAGTCTCATTGCGCAGGACACGTTGGGCGCTGAAGCATCTTTCAAGAGGCCACAGTGCCTTTTCGATGCCCTTATGCAACCCGTTGAACATTTGCGCCCTCAGGATCACCTTCTCCCAAAATGGAAATGGCTGCCTGGGTGATCTCATCAGGGCCAATGGAGGTCATACACCGAAAATCAAGCGGGCAGCGTCGCAGGAAACACGGGCTACACTCGACATGACGGCGAATGACTTTGTGGCCGTGACCAAGCGGAGACGTCAGGCTTGGTTCCGTGGATCCAAAGATGGCGACGGTCTTGACGCCCAGCAACGCCGCCAGGTGCATGGTTCCTGTGTCGTTGGTGATGAGTAGGTGGCAATTCCGGAGTTCTTCCATCAACTCACCGATCGAGGTTTGGCCCACTTTGTTGCTCAGCTCCACTTCGCATTTTTGCTGGAAATAGTAGGACATTTCATACTCGGCGGGCGCACCATAAATACTCCAATCGACTTTCCCCCGTAGCCGGTCGTCGATCTCTTCAACCGCCTTCGCAAAGCGTTCGGTGGGATAGCGCTTCGCTTCTCCATAGACGGCCCCAGGACAAATACCAATGCGCCAGCGTCCGCTGAATTCCGGTTCGTTGTCCCGCATGGCATAAAGATCCGGATCGGTCTGATCCGCCCCAACGTAATGGGCGATTCGCATGTAGCGCCAAGCATGATGCTCGGGCGGCCCGGGGATTCTTCGCTCGGGGACCACTTGATCCAGGTAGCGCCCCCGACTGTGGCCCTTGTAGCCAACCACATGGGGCACACCTGCAAATTTCATCTCCAACGCGGAGCGCAACGAATTTGGAAACACGATCCCGACATCAAACGGCTCCCACATATGGAGCAGGCTCTTGACCTTCAACAACGAAACCCGCCGGGGAACACTAATGACCTGATCCACATGTCGAACCGCATTCCACAAATCGGCCGTTCCGTCCGTGCAGAGAACCGTGACGTGAGCGTCAGGCCTTCCGTTTTTGATCGCCCTGACGGTCGGAACCGACATGCAGGAATCGCCAAGCGGGTTGGGGGCACGGATGAGTATCCGAAAGGGTTTGAGATCCTTTTCGACATCAAAGTTCGGAGGAAAATCGATTCCACGCCGATAGCCACTCAGCAAAAACTCCGGATTGGGAGTTTTCCAGCGATCATGAACCCAGAACCACTCCTCTGGAGCACGACGAATCAGCTGCTCCATCGAGTAATTGAGCTGCGCGGTAATCTGGCCACTGTCCAGCTCGGCTCCATTCTCATCGGTCATCCGAATGGGATCACCATAAACGACTCGCCATTTCGCGATGCCATCGGGATACAAACAAACCGGAACAATTGGTGCGCCTGTGCGAATCGAGAACAACGCTGCCAAATTACTGGTGGACGCCAACCGGCCAAAGAAAGGGCACCACAATCCCCTTCCGCCTGCGTTTTGATCGATCAAAATTCCAAGCCCACCTCCTTCACGAAGATGCTTCATCGGCCCATAAAACCCTTTCTTGCGATCAAATAGGGTCAGTCCATCCTGCGCTCGAGACTCCAGAACGTGCTTGTTGATGAATGGATTGGAAAGCGCCTGATAAAGAGATGCGCGTTTCACACCGGGCCCCAGAGAAGCGATCTGGCTCAGCAATTCCCAAGCCCCCATGTGGGAAATCGCTACGATTGCCCCCTTGTTCTCCTCAAAAATGCTCAGGAGGATCTGCTGACTTTCATACCTGACCCGCTTCTCAATCGCAGCAGGCCGCATCAACGACAATTTAACACTCGTGAACAGATTCCTCCCGAGGGCGCAAAAGTGGCGATGGGCAATTCTACGGCATTCGGAAGCCCCCATTTCATCACCAAGCGCGATGAGAAGGTTCCGCCGAACAATCTTACGATACCCGGGAAGAAACCAGTAGGCCCACCAGCCGATGAATCCGCCAAAGATCCAGCAGAACCAAAGAGGAACGAAAACCAGGACGGATTCTACCGACCTGAGAAGGAGGTAAACGAGGTAATGGAGGATTCGCGCCATGAATTTCGGACTATGGTACGAACTTCCCTAACTTGGAAAGCTGAATCCTGCGACTTCCTCTGAAAGCTATTCTTGGGGCGACTTGTTCTCTGTAGCCGCAGAATCTGCAGAAGCAGCATCCGGCTCAGTTGGCTCGACCTCAGTCTCCGGGTCTGGAGTTGCGGCTTCCTCTGCAGCTTCAGGCTCGGCTGGTGATTCCGGCGCTTTTTCTGCGGGAGCCTCAGCGGCGGCGTCGCTGTCGGGTGTTGTTTCCACCGTTTCAGGGGTGGTCGCAGTATCCGGCAAGGAAGGAACAGCTGGCATCGTTTCAGGAGCAAGATCGATATTCGGCAGAGCCGGCTCCCCGGGAACAACCGCCGCCGGCTGGATTTCTGGGAGAATGTTGCGATTTTGCTGCGCTTTAATCACGGCGAGTAAAACTGCGAGCACGAAAAAGCAGATTGCCAAAAAGCGAGTCCCCTTCTGCAACACATCAGTTGTTTGCGCTCCAAAACTCTCAGACATCATTCCTGACGCAAAGGCGGCGCCAAGTCCTTCTTGCTTTGGCCGCTGCATCATAACCAGCAGGACGAGCAAAAGACAGACCACGACGTGGAGAAAAAGCAGGATATTGAAAAGGATGCTCATAATCGGGCGGCCACTCTATACCGGGCGGGGTATTTGTAAAGCGGTTCGCCAAGGGTTGATCACGGTGAGAAATCAAGCCCTGGGAATTCGCCGAAACTCAGGCGACTCCCAACCACGCTGAAGACTCGAGAAAATTGATCGGCGTGATGGCAAAATCACCATGAACAGATGACACAATGAGAATTAAATTAAGGAATTCTTGAATATCTGAGTCCTAACGATAGTCGAAAATCCTGTAATGTGCTTTTGAATCGAAAGATCCGGACTCTCAAATTTGACAATTTATCGCATTTGAAAGTTAAATTTTATAAAACACACCTTGATTCCGATTCTTTTTTTACATAAGCTCGCCTTACGACAGCAACTTGACCTGAAAATTATAAAAATTATAAACCAAAGCTTGTAAAATATGTCTGGGGCATCTAAAATATTAGCTCCAGCATAATTCTAAACTTAACACATCGGAGGTTCCCCGTTATGCAGGTAGTGAACGAACAAGAAACAAACCCAACATCAGAAGCCGGCCGTTTAGCTGACTTTATCATGTTTACCCAACGGTCCTTTCTCCTCGATCTCTCGAAGGAGTTAAATAAGGGCAATATATCCTATGCGCAGTTTTTCTTGCTCGGATATCTCGCCAAAGAGGACTATTTGACGATGACTGACATCTCCAAAAAAATGGGTCACTCCACAGCAGCCGCTACTGGATTGGTCGATCGATTGGAAAAACTCGGCTACGTTCAACGGCTTCACGCTGCTGACGATCGCCGCAAAGTCATGGTTCAGATAACCCGCAAGGGTCTCGACTTGGTCAACAGAATGCGTGACGGCATCGCCGAAGACATCGCAGAACTGATGGCTAATCTCGATAAGGGTAGCAGTGAAGGCTCTAACCCTCTTACCGAGATCAGCAACTTTCTGATGCGCGACCGCGGCTAACCCCGCCCCTGCGTCTCGCACTAAAGGCTGCTTTTCCCCCTTAGTACCTCAACTCGATTCTAGCCCTTATTGGGCTAGGCCCCAAATTGCTCCCGCCTCGCATCGCGAACGGGAGCATTTTTTTGTTCGGAAACTGAACCAACCACGGGAGAATTGTTCTCACTCTGATACTTC
This sequence comes from uncultured bacterium, assembly GCA_963977015.1. GTDB lineage: Bacteria > Verrucomicrobiota > Verrucomicrobiia > Verrucomicrobiales > DEV007 > JBCDHN01. Next base: position 311,770 of record CAXBMO010000002.1, read on the forward strand.
ACCCATGCAATTCCTCAATCCATGGCTCGCGTTCGGCCTTTTGGCGGTTTCGATCCCCATCATTATCCATATTCTCACGAGGCAAACCGGCAAAACAGTAGATTGGGGTGCCATTTTGTTTCTGCGGGATTCGATGGTGATTCGCAACCGGAGAATCCGGCTCGAGGAAGCGCTCTTGATGGCCGCCCGTTGCCTCCTCCTGGCACTGCTTGCCATGGCATTGGCCCGCCCCTTCATTCCACCGGGCTCCAATACACCGTGGTTCGCGGTTCTCCCGCTCTTTTTCTTCGGCGTGGTTTGCCTGGGAATTGGCGTCGTCCTTTGGGATTTGGTGAAGTGGCGTTGGATTCTGCTCCTGTCTGGCACAGCAGCGCTGCTTCTGTGTGTCACCCTGGTCTGGTTTGAGAAAGTCTTCAATCTCAGCCGATTCAGCAAAGGAGGACGTCAGGACATCGCCTTGATTGTCGATGCCTCGACTTCGATGGCGCTCAATTATGACGGTCAGAGCAATTTCCAGCGCGGTCTGGATGAAGTCCGCACGATCGTGAAACGCAGCCCTCGAGGAAACTCGTTCAGCCTCATCCTCGGCGGCCCCACTCCTTCCGCTCGAATTCTGACGCCAACTTCAGATCGCGAGTTTATTCTTCAACAACTGGATGACATCAAACCGCTCGAAGGTGGCATGGCGGCCTACGATTGCCTGACCCTGGCTTCGCTGGGGCTGGCACAAGGGAGCAATCCGGCAAAGCAGATCGTCGTGATTACCGACGGCCAGAATGTCGGTTGGGAAACCAACAAACCCGGGCGGTGGGCCTTTTTGAAGGATGCATTTGAGAATCTTCCATCTACTCCGCAGGTGATCGTCCGCGAAATGCCTCTCCCTTCGCACTTCCGCAACGTCTCCCTCGCTGACATTTCCTTCTCGCGCGACATTGTTGGGGTCGATCGTCCCGTCAAAATTTCCGTCACGATCGAAAACACCGGCACGGAGGCGGTTTCGCCGCGGCAAGTTGAGCTTGAGGTGGATGGAAAGAACCTGGTCGACCAAACGCTGGGCCAAATGATGCCGGGCAGTAAGGAGACGCTCCACTTTACCCATCAGTTTGAATACCCGGGAGCCCACGAGATTCGTTCCCAGGTGTTCGTCGATGACGAAATTGAGCAGGACAACACCTCGACCAGCGCTCTCAACATTGTTCGGAAACTTCGGGTTCTTTTGGTGGATGGAAACGCCGGTGCTCGCTTCTTTGACCGGGCTACCTCCTTCGCCGCGCTGGCCCTTGCGCCGGGAACCACAATCACCGCACCTGGCGCCGATCCCAACAGTGAGGAAACCATGCGTTTCCTGGTCGATCCCGAGATGGTTTCCGCGATCGATCTGACACAAATGCCTTCCCTCACCCAGTATGACGCGGTGATCCTGGCAGACATCCCGCGAATGCCGCGGGAAGTTGCGGAAGGGCTGGAACTTTTCGTCAATCAAGGCGGTGGGTTGCTCATTGCGGCGGGTCCACGCGCTTCGAGCGAATTCTACAATTCCTGGGTTTCCAGTGACGGCCTCCCCGTCATGCCGGCACGATTGGTGGAACCGGTTGTCCCCAATCCAAACACCGATCCCATCACGGCTTCACTTGAGACGTTTCGCCATCCCTCCGTTCGCGTGGTCGCCAATCGCAGAGAAAGTGATCTCGAGACCGGAAGTTTTGCCCACTACTGGAAGTTGAAAGAGAATACGGGCATCGATGCGATCGTCGGAGGTCGCCTCAACAATGGAGATCCCTATCTCACCGCTCGTAAGCTCGGCCTTGGAAATCTCGTGCTGCTAGGCTCCTCTCTGGATCTGAGATCCGGCAATCTCCCAAGTCGCCAGGCTTTCGTGCCCTTCATTCACGAACTCGTCTATTTCCTGGCGAACCCTGGCAATTTTAATCTCAACCTCGCACCAAAATGGGAACTCGCCCTCCATCTGGCGGGCAACGAACACGCCTTTTCAGGCCATGGGCTGCGCGGAGAATATTTCGCCAACCGAGGCGATCGTGAACCCAAAGTCACGCGGATTGATCCTGCGATTCAGTTCAACTGGCGCGGCGGGAGCCCGGCATCCGGGATTCCCCAGGACAACTTCAAGATCCGGTGGACGGGCAGAATCCAGGCTCCCCGCTCGGCAAAGTACAAATTCAGGGCCGAGGCCGACGACTTCCTCACCGTTTACATCGACGGGCGGGATGTGCTCCGCGCCGAATATGGAAAGTCGCCTCGCGTTCGCGAAGTCTGGCTCGATGCCAATCGCCTGCACGACATCCGGATTGAGTTTCAGGAAGGCACCAGCAACGCCCAGGCCGTCCTCTATTGGGAATGCAAAGATCTCCAACGCCAGATCGTTCCGACGTCTGCCTTCCGCTCAGTAACCGGTTCGGAAGAAGACGTCATTGCCACCTACCGCGTCACCGGTCCCAGCGGCGAAAAACGAGTCGCCAAGATCGAGGCAACGGCCGGAGGAGCCGTCGCGAAAATCCAGGGAGATGTCGCGGCGGGAACCTACCAGATTCACATTCCTGATGATCAGCGCGAGAAGTTCAACGAATTGCTGGGCGACGACCGGGACACGATCCCGTTTACGGTGAAACGCGACCCCGCCGAAAGCCGGCTTCAGCCCCTCACCAACGCAGATAAGGAATTTCTCGCCAACTACGTGGGATTGGTCGAGCCGCAGACTCCCGAGGACGTCATCTCGATTTTGAACGGAAAGTCTTTTGGAGAGGAGTTGTGGAAGTATCTCGCCCTCGCGGCCCTTTTCTTCCTGCTCCTGGAGGTGGGTTTGTCACGCTGGATTGCGACGTCCCGGCAAATGGCGCAGGATCAACGGATCAAGTTCGATACAACGGAAGCCCCAGGGAATGGGTTTGAGAAGCAACTCAAGCAGGTCAAAAAGAAGGCAGCCGCTGCCTAACAGCAGAACGTCTCGCCAGAGAAGATTCAGAAGAGTAAACGGTCAATATTTTTAAAATATCAACTTTTGCTGTTGAACTGTTCAAAAGAACACTTACAATGTTCTCATGAACAGCACTTCGTCCCAACAGATACCTCAAGTGTCCGATCGAATCCAGTCACTTTTTCAGGACGCCAAACGCTATCGGAACGCTCGAAAGGTGAGGCAGCGCAATGAGCAGCCCCTCAGTTGCGAGCAACAGCTTCAACTGACTCTGAAGGCGTCGTCAAACTAAGCAATTTCAAGAATTTCCAGGGTAGAACCGGTGCGTGGTTCTTGGTGTGTCCTGGGTAGAGCAAACAACTGTGATCGCCCGTTTTCCTGAACTCCTTTTTCTTCATTGGAGGAGTTTGGGAGACGGGCGATTTCCTTGTCCCATGAGCCGCCGCTAATCGCAGTTCAAAAGTTCGTCCCAAGCATGGATGATGCGCTCCTCTTTAACCAAGATGTGCTCGCACATCCGTTTTTGGGCGAGATCAGAGTCCCGTGCCGCAATCGCGTCCACGATTTCCAGATGTTCGCGAGAGATGTCCTCCGGATTGGTGCAGGAATGGAGATCGATTCCGTAGAAATAGGGCTGATTGTCCTGATCCAACGTCGTCACGACGATTTTTTCGAGAATCTCATTTTGAGCCGCCCGCGCGATGAGGTGATGAAATTCCCGGTTCACCCGAATGCATTCCAGAGCATCCACTTCCGGATCATCATGTTCAGGAACAAACGGAGCTGCAATTCTGAGCTTCTCGATATCCTTGAGCGTTGCCCGCTGAGCTGCCAATCCAGCAATCTGGCCTTCCACCAATCTTCGCGCTTCGCAAACCACCTTGAATCGGTCCAACGTCAACTCGGGAACGCGATAGCCCTTGTTTGGAATCTGATCCAGAATATGCTCGTGAGCCAGGCGGGTCAGAGCTTCGCGAAGGCTGGCCCGGGAGACGTTCAACTCTTCACAAATCGTCTTTTCGATAAGACGTTCCCCCGGTTTAAAGTCACAGGTCAGGACACGCTGACGAATTACATCTGCAATTTGGTCGGTAATTTTGATGGGACGGATAGACATTACATTTTGTCAGATAGTCTGACAAAACTACCATCTTCAAACACCACGCTGCCGTCAAGTCACCTTTCGCTTCTGTTTTTTTGGGTAGACTTTCGGCTCAGCCTTGTTCAGTTGAGATCCCATGTTTGCAAAACCCCTCTCGCTGTTGATCCTCGCTGCAGGATTGCTTCCTCTTTCGTCGTCAGCCCAGGATCTCGCGCCGACGGATGTGCGCCTCACACATGGGCCGATCCTCGGACGCCCGGCACATGACTCGATGAGCCTCTGGGTTCGCACCCAAAAAGCCGGCGCGATCCGGGTCTTTTACGGAACCGACGAAAAGAACCTCGATCAAGTCAGCGAGACGATCGAAACCTCGGTGGAAGACGACAACACCGGCATCATTACGATCGGCAACCTGGCTCCTGACACCCGTTACTTTTATCGCGTTGATGACCATCAGGAATCGGGATCGTTTCGAACCTTGCCGCGAGCAGAAGACTATCAGAACGCGGAATATAACCCTGACGGACTCTTCAATCTCCGGTTCGAGTTTGCCTGTGGAAACAATCAAAGTGCGGGAGGCAACAGCGTCGGCCCAACGGTTCCGGTTTTCGATACCCTGAACGAGCAGGTTCGTGATTCGATCCATTTTGCGATTCTCAACGGAGACTGGCTCTACGAAGTTCAGCGCGACCATTCTCCGAAAAGCTGGCTTCAAAGCGTTGGCCTCGAACCCGACCAAAAACCTCGGGTGGTCGAAATGATGCCGACGGTGGTTGGTGTTTGGGAGAACTACAAAACCTATCTCTCGCGCGGACGGAACCTGAGCGAGTGGCATCGCAACATCCCGTCCTATTACACCTACGATGATCACGAGACGATCAATGACATCTATGGCACCGCTGAGACCGGCTATGTCAATCGCCGGGCCGTCTTTCGCGATATCGGCGTCGAGGCCTGGTATGATTACCTCGCCTGGGCAAACCCTCAGGCGCATGAGGCTCCCATCCACTACGGGAAAGCCGTGTTGAAGGCGGCAAGCGACATCCTGACGGACAACGATGCGGACTTCACGAAATTGAATCTCGAGGATCACGCAAACCTCCACGTTCATTGGGGAACGCCGACTGCGGGAGTGCCGGATGCGGCGCTCGATTCCGAGCCTGGGGATCCCAATGCCAAAGTCTATCGCATCGAAGAAGTCATCAACGCCAACCAGGTTCGAATTCATCCTCCCGCCGTCGCAGATACGACCTCGGCTTACTCGATTGGGCGCCGTTGTTATGGCAAAAAATCGATTGGAAACTGCGACTTCTTCTTCGTCGACACCCGCAGTCATCGCGACCTTCACGATGTCGACAATCCGGCGAAACCTGGAGCTTCGATGCTCGGCAAACAGCAACTCAAGTGGCTCAAAACCGGGATTACGGAAAGCAGCGCCGACTTCATCTTCGTCGTATCAAGCGTGAATTTCATGGTTCCCCACGTCGGAAGCGGCGGAGGAGATGACAAGCAGCTCACGGTCAAAAAAGACGATGCCTGGACCGTGTTTCTTGAAGAACGGGAAGAGCTCATCGAATTCTGGGACAAGTTGGAACAACCGGTTTTTGTCCTCACCGCCGATTTGCACAACAGCTACTCGATCAAGATTACCGACAATGTCTGGGAGTTTGCGAGTGGCCCTCACAACAGCATCAACCACTCCCCTCAGGACGACGAGGGCAATCGACCAGCAAACGGCAAATTCAAATACGGCCCCCGCGAATGCGATATCCGCTGGTCAAGCTATGTGCTGAACGACATCCCCCGCGCGGAGCGTACCTACCCTCATTATTGTGTCGTTCAGGTCAACAACGTCTTCAACAATCCAGTCAAGTTTGGCGATGAACGCTGGGTCGCATTTCCGCACCCTCAGGTCATCTTCCAGTTCTTTGATGGATTAACCGGTGAACTCCGATACAGCGAAACCATCCTCAAGGGAATGGAGTAACGCGACCCTTACCGATCGCGCTCCCAAAGCGCCCGTTCCGTCGATACCATCAGCGCCATCGCGCCCCCCCGCTGATCCCGTCCATTGATGGCGCGACGCTGGAAGTAGGCTTCCAGGCTTTTCTGTTTTCCGGTCGATTCACAAACATTGGTGAGGGATTCCCCATCGAGCGCGATCCGGGTTTTGATCGCATTCCATGCCCGGTCGACAATCGGCTCATAGGTAGCGCGATCGAGCCAGCCATTGCGCAACCCATGCAGCATCGCGTAGGTGATCATGCAGGTCCCGGTGAATTCCGCATAGCTCTCGGGATGGTCGATCACTTGATGCCACATCCCTTCCGCATCCTGGTGCTTTGCCAAAGCGGCCAGATGATCCTGGAGACTGGTGAGAATTTCGGCTCGTCCCTCAAAGTCTCCGGGGACATAATCCAACGCCCAAGCCAAACCCAACGCCGGAAACCCGTTCCCACGTCCCCAGGCCGCTTCATCAAGTGGAGAGTGCCGGTAAATGCCATCCTCACGCAGGCAGAGCCGCTTCATTTCCTGGAGAAGAGAAAGACAATCGTCAAACTTCCCGGCGGCGGCAAGGGTCGGACATCCCATAAAAACGCCGTCACTCATCTGGTTGTGATTGGGAATCTTGGATGCGGCATGGGCCACGCGACCCTTCATTCCCAGTTCCGCGAAAATCAGATGCCCGGCCACGACCGATCCCCCCAGGTTTTTGGCCTGCGGTGCCTTTTCGGCTAGCTCCCGAACCTCCGTGGCGAGAGTTTGGTCTTCGGTGAGACCCGCCAAACGGTATTTCCCCACCAACTGCAACGCCGGAATGTAGGAGATCTGATTGAAGCTCTGCCCGTAGGCGTTGCTTAGCTGGATGGCCAATTCCTGCGGATGCCGATTGAGCCGTTTCTCCAGATCAGACTGCGCATCGACTTCAGCGCGCGCTGAAATTCCCAAAACCGACAGAGCCAAAAACACAAATAGGGGTTTCATCGCAGGATTCTCAGCCAACCGCGTCCCGGATCAACTCCAAAATTGGCTCACGCAATGCCGCGTTCGTTCCAAGTGCTTCGGGCTTGTCGATTCGTTCGTTCCCGTGCCAATCCCCAAAATACCCACCAGCCTCGCGGAGAATCGGAAGAAACGGTGCGCAATCCCAGATGTTCATAATCGGGTCCAGCATGGCTTCCACTCTCCCCGTGGCGACTAACGCGTATCCGTAGGCATCGCACCAGCCTGCGTTGTAGTAACTGGCCGCCTGCAACCGCTGCCACGCCTCACCTTTGCCGTTCTCAGCAAAAGCGGCGGTGTCGGCATGAGCCACAAAAGCACGATCCAGCTGATCCTGCTGCGAAACCCGGCAGGGGCTTCCATTCCAGTGGCACCCCATTCCCGTTGCCGCCGAAACCATCTCGTCCAGCCCTGGAAAATAGACCGCACCAACCTGACTTTCCCCCTCGATCTCGAGTCCAACGAGAACCGCATACATGGGCACTCCACAGATGAAGGACTTGGTTCCGTCAATCGGATCGATGATCCAACGGTGCGAGGCGCCGGAGTTGGTCTCGCCAAATTCTTCCCCTAAAATCGCGTGGGATGGATAGGATGCACCAATCCGTTCCCGAATCAGCTTCTCAGCTTCCTTATCCGCAATCGTCACCGGAGAATCGTCAGACTTGAATTCCGCTTTCACCGCCTTTTGAAAGTAGTTGAGCGTCAATTGACCGGCATCGCGGGCGATGCTTCGAGCAAAATCGAGGAGTTCAGAAAGTGATTCGGCAGCCATTTGCTTTTTCCTCTCAACCACATTCTTCTCAATGACAAGATGAAGCTGCTCCTGGCTTTCTTTCTCCGGGGTTTTGAGTCGTAGCCAGCAGCAAGCCGTTCCTGTCTGCAGTCTTCGCTAGGCCTTGCGAAGCTCTTCCGAATGGCGTTCTGTGGCCCCTCCTGACATGAGCACCACCCCATTCAGCCTCGATCTTGTCATCGCGGATCTTCCCGGAGTTCCCGACAAGCAGCTAAAGGCCCTGAAGAAGTTGAAAATCGCCACCCTGGGCGACGTCGTTGCTCACTATCCCCGCCGCTATGAAGATCGCCGGGAATTCGATCAATGGCCCATGGCGGCTCTTGACGAAGCCGTTTGCATTCACGGAGTTGTGACCGACACGCAAACCAAGCGATTCGGGGGAGGGCCACGCCAAAGCTACTACGAAGTGGCGTTCGAGCCCGAGGAGGACATTGCCCTGGCCCAGCCCATTTACCTTCGTTGGTTTGGAATGTCGTTCATGCGAAACGTGATCGCTGCGGGGCATGAACTCGTTATCTACGGTCAGCCCAAGGCGATGAAAGGGCGGCTTGTCATCAGCCATCCCGACTACGAAATCATCGAGCCCGGAGGCGATTCCGCGGCGCACATGGGCCGAATTACACCGATTTATCCAGCCACGAGCGGCCTGCAGCAGCGTTTTCTCCGCAGCTGGGCTTATCGCGCCATCTCGCGATTGGATGAGCTGGCCGAGACGGAAACGCACTCGCCAATCGACACCGTATTGCCAACTTCCGCACTTGATGCCATCGATCCGGGTTTCGCGCCTCCCGACAGGCTGTGGGCTCTCAAGCAGGTCCACTTCCCAGATTCCATGGCCGACATGGAACGTGCCCGCGAATACCTTGCCCTGGAAGAATTTGTCGCGATGCAGATCCAGATTCTGCGCCGGAAACAGGCGATTGAAGCGGAATTGGGCGAGCCCCACTGTGGCGAGGGTCATCTCTTCAACGATTTCCTGGAATTGCTTCCCTTCGACCTGACTGGAGCGCAAAAACGCACCATTGGCGAAATTCGCGCAGACATGGAGGCCCACCGCCCCATGAATCGCCTCCTGCAAGGTGATGTTGGCGCAGGAAAAACCATGGTGGCTTTCGCTGCGATGCTTTTTGCGGTCGAAGCCGGATTTCAGGCTGCGATGATGGCTCCCACTCAGATTCTTGCTGAGCAACACTTCCTCGGGTTCCAGAAGTTCGCCCAAAAGCTGGATCTCAAAATCAGTCTGCGAACCGGAAGCAAAAGCGATGCGAATTTCGCTGGAGGTGAGCTCTTTGGGGAGGCCAGACCGGACATCATCGTTGGAACCCACGCCCTGATTCACGACAAGGTAAAATTCGAAAATCTGGGGCTGGTCGTCGTCGATGAGCAACACAAATTCGGGGTCGCCCAACGCAGCAAATTGGCCGCTCAGGGTTCCAATCCGGATGTGCTCGTGATGACCGCCACTCCGATTCCGCGAACGCTCACGATGACCGCCTATGGCGATCTGGATGTCTCCATTCTCGACGAACTCCCCGCCAACCGGGGTGAAATCATCACCGGAGTTCGGGAAACCACAAAAACTCAGCAAGCGGCGTCCTTCCTGATGCAGCACCTGGATGCGGGCCGCCAAGCCTACATCGTTTATCCGCTGGTGGAACAGAGCGACAAGCTGAAGTCGCAAGCTGCAACTGTGGAATTTGAGGCGTGGCAAAGGCGGCTTTCAAAATACAACTGCGCCCTGTTGCACGGAAAGATTCCCCCGGAAGAAAAGGAGTCGATCATGGCCGACTTCCGCGATGGAAAGACCGACGTTTTGGTCGCAACCACGGTCATCGAAGTCGGGGTCGATGTGCCCAATGCGAACATCATGCTGATCTACAGCGCCGAACGCTTTGGGCTGGCCCAGCTGCACCAGCTACGTGGCCGGGTCGGCCGAGGCGAGCACAAGAGCTACTGCGTGCTCATGGTGGATCCCAAGAACGCAGAAGCCAAGGAACGCCTGAAGATCATGGAACAAACTCGGGACGGCTTCAAAATTGCCGAGGAAGATCTCAAGATTCGGGGTCCAGGGGACATCCTGGGAACCAAGCAGGCAGGGCTGCCGGATCTTCGATTTGCCGAGAAATTGGGAGACGCCAAATTCGTCCAGAAATCCCGCGATATTGCCCAGCACATCCTGGATCATGATTCGGAACTGGCGAGCCCGGAGAACTGGCCTCTCCGTGCGGTGATTCAAAGCGCCAAGTTTGAAAAAGCGGCGCAAAATGCCTGACGCAGACGGTCAGGAGTATTTCACATCCTTACCCGGCTCCATCTCATAGAGTAGCTCCTGGGTCGATGTGGTATAAGGCTTCACAACCTCTTCCTTAAACTTGATGTAGATCGGATCGTCCTGATACATCTCCATTTTGTCGAGTGACTCAAAATCGATTGCCACGTAAAATGGCCACATCGTATCCTCGGTAATCCGCTTTCCGGAACTGATATTCAGCACCTCGGGAATTTTCAGGAGCTGACTGCGACTTGAACGAATCATGTCCTCAAGTTGCTCGTCCGAGACGTCGGGCTTCAGCTTGTAGAGTGCGATGTAATGGACCATGGGAAGTAGGCGAACACCAAGAAGGTTAGCAGTCTTCGTCGCCGCCCATTTAGTGCCCTATTTCAGTCTCTTTTGCAATCCGTTAGTTATCCCATCGAAGCGCACCTTTTTTGAGCGCATAGATGTAGGCTACGAATAAAATTCCCACAAAACTGAGCATGCTCCAAAACATCGTTAATCCGTGCTCACCAATCATGCTGGTGAAGTTGACCGCCCAGGGATACATGAAAACGACTTCGATATCGAAAATCACGAACAGCATCGCCACGAGGTAGAATTTTACGCTGAAGCGGGGCTGACCGTCGCCAACGGGAAGCATCCCGCACTCATACGCGCTATCCTTGACCACATTCTTTCGACCACTCCGCCCGAGAACCACACTCGAAATGAGGATCGCGACTGCCAATCCGGTCGCGACGAGGATTTGGAGCAAAACGGGCAAGTAATCCTGGATCATAAAGCTGAATGAGAATGGTTCGGCGCGAGACGCCATGCCCGGAAAAGTGACAAGCGGTGCAACGCAGCTTTGACTGCATTACACCGCTTGTTGTCGAAGACAAGAAAAAGATTGGTGGGTTTTTCGAGAAGAAAAATTAAACCAAAATTCTTCCTTCTTTAATCTTCACCCGGCTTTCGCTCGGGCGTTAACATTCATTAGACTTGGTGATTAGGATGCGCGTTACTTTGCAGCGGCGGCAGCCGCAGCAGCAGCAGCTTTAGCAGCGGCTGCAGCAACAAATGCGCTTGATGCTTCCTCGAGACGCTCGAGTCCACGGTATTGCTTACCCTCTTTTTCAACCAGGCCCCGAGTGCACAGATTCTGGAGCTTTTCATACGCCCGGAGTCGAAGCATCTCTTCGCCTCCGCTCACCGCATTCCGTTTCTTGAGGTTCTCATAAACTTCCTCAAACAGATCGTTAAACGCGAACTGTTTGGGTGCTGATAAGACTGCCACAAGTTCATCCGTCACATGATCCGGAACACGACGAGAGAATCTAGTTCTTCTTGTAGTAGACATAGTGCACTGAGTTTAGCACTGATCGGTAGTCTTTGCGAAGTCTTTTCGATACCGCTCGCCCATTTGTGTCTCATCGCTGAGACCTGTTCCAGAATCAGACAAAACGTGTTGACAATGGGTGCTTTTTGCCGTTTTCAGGGATTGTTTTCTTGAGACGGAGAACCTTGTTCTTTTTTTGTTCAAAAAAGCGATTTTTCCGCCTTTTTTGCCCCTGATCGACCGTGATGCGTCCATGAGTTCGAGCTTTATTTTTTTTGCTCGGGCGAGCTCCTCAAAATGAGAATGTCATCACGAACCGGCCTCCCCATAAATCTGGGCAATTTCCACGAAAATCGCCTCCAGTTTTTCATAGTAGTCGGCCTCGCTTAACTCGTCGCGATTCTCACGCAATTTTTCGGCTTCCACCTCCAATTCATTGCGCCGCGCCCGTGCTTCGGCCGAAAGCTGGCGATCCAACTCTCCCGGCACCAGGTGAAGGTTGCGGGAACGTTGACCATCGGGAATCGCCTCTTCACCAACGTTCTTCGCAACGCGCATCCCATCAAACCAGTCCGCGCGAATCCCCTTGCCATCGCCGTTATCGTCAATCAAAGCCTGCTCAGTGGCAAGCCGACGCTCTTTCTCATAAAACTCCGCCGTATGGCTTGAAGCCAGCAGAAAGGCCTCCAGAACCGAAATCTGGCCGTCCTTGTTCAAATCCGCGAGATTGGATTGGAGAGACTTCGCCAAATACTTCCCGAATCTTGTGATATTGACCTCCGCCCCGCTCTTCGTTGCCGTGATCACGGTTCGATTCGGCCCCTTGAGCGCCGGGATGAAGGGCGCGCTGGCCGACGCCGTATTGATGAATACCAATTCGCCGCTTGTCCATCCCTCGAACCACTCTCCCAGTTCGCTTGCCGACACATCGTCCCCTTCCAGATTGAATTTGGCGCTCCGGCCATCAAAGGTCCCGTGCCCAATCAGGACCACCCACAGCTCCTGGGGCTTCGCCTCGACCTGTCTTTCAATCTCAGACTTGAGCCGCTCTCGACTATCGATCAACGTCGTGCTCACATCCCCGGCACGCTCCGCGGCCTGAGCCCACTGCGTCGCCGCCTCCGCAAAGGGAACCGCAAACTCCAGCGAGCCCTCCGCGCCGATCACAATCAACAACTCGCGATCCCTGGCCAGGCCCCAACCTGGGACCATCACGACCGCCAAAGATGCTAGCAGGAGTCGAACCATCTGAGAATTCTTGATACCGCGCGGCTCAACGTTCCGCAATCGTATGCTTATGGATAAACTCTACAATGGGGGTGGGATCTTCCAAACTATGCGGATGGTGGCCTACTCCGGGCTTGTGGATCACCTTGATACTTCCACCAAGCGCGAGGTAACGCGCTTCCACAATCGCCGTGTTCTCCGCCACCGGCACCACGTCATCCGCATCGCCAACCACGTGCAGCAACGGAATCCCGGCCTTCGCCAGGGGTTCCAGCCGGTCGATCGGGTTGCCGCGATAGGCCAGCGCCTCTTCTTCCGTAAAACCATATGCGGCGAGACATTCCTTCCAGGCGCCCTCGCTCCCCTTCCCTTCGCCTTTTCCGCCGGGCCAACTCTTGAAGTCACAAACCGGCGCATCTCCATAGATGCAGCTCACCTTCTCCGGATTCTGCGCCGCCCAGTTGTAGATGATCAATCCACCTCGACTCATGCCCTCCAGTGCGACCTTGCCCCACAGGCGATATTTCCCGGTCATCTCCGCGTAAAACGCATCCCAATGCGCAACGGCCTCCGGGCTCCCGAACAGGCCGCCGACATCACAGTAGGCCACGTGGAAGCCGCGCTCCAACAAGGCAATATCCGCCTGCGGTTCGTGACCAAAAAAGCGCGCGCGCCACACCCACAAACGCCCGGCGTTCGCTTCCTTCGGCTCGACGAGAATGCACTTGCGCCCATCGACCTCGAAATCGGTCCGGGTAAAGCCGTGAAAGTCTGCGGCATGGCTCGTAAGGGCTGCAAACGCGGTAATGAGGATGATGAAGGGTCGGATCATGAAGAAAACTGAAGGTGGATTTTGGTAAAGTTGCCGGGATTTTGATGCCAGTCCTCCAAAGCCGCGCCGGCTTCGTCCAGACTGACTTCTCGATTCACGACTTCGTGAAGCGGAAACTTTCCAGCTTCCAAATATTGAATCACAGCCGCGAAATCGTCCGGCATCGCATTCCGCGACCCTAGAATATCCAACTCTTTCTGCACGAAAAATTTCGTTTCGTACTCCACCGGCGCCTTGGCGTAGCCGATGTAGACGACCCGACCGGCGAAACTCACCTCCTCCACCGCGCTTCGGAACGTCTGCGGAGCCCCCACCGCCTCAATCGTCACTTCCGGCCCTTCTCCGCCGGTCAACTCCGCCAACTTCTCGTGCAAATCCTCCTCCGCGCCATTGATCGTGATGTCCGCACCGCAGTTCCGCGCCAGCTCCAGCTTCCGATCATCGAGGTCCACGGCAATCACCCGCGCCGAACGCGTCGCCGCTCCCGCAATCGCGCCCAAACCGATCGCGCCCGCCCCAAACACCAGCACCGTGTCCGCCTCGGTCACCCGGCCCCGGCTCACCGCGTGAAACCCCACCGTGAGCGGCTCCACCAATGCCATCTCAGAGAGCGAGAGGGTCGCCGACGTCAGCAACTTCTCCTGCGGCACGGCAAAGAACTCGCTCATCGCCCCATCGCGCTGCACCCCCATCGTCTCATTGTTGCGACAGCAGTTGAACCGCCCCTGACGGCACGCCGCACAAGCCCCACACGCCGTGTAGGGCGACACCAGAACCTGTTGCCCGATTCTCCATTCCGCCCCTACGCCCTCGCCCAGCTCCACAATCGTCGCGCCCACCTCATGGCCGGGAATCCGCGGATAACTCACCAGCGGATTCGCCCCGCGATACGTGCTCAAATCCGACCCGCAAAAGCCGATTCGCTCGATCCTCAACAGCACCTCACCAGGCTTCACCACCGGATCCGCCACCTCCGTGATTCGCGATCTCCCCGGCTCCGTAATTTGAAAAGCTCTCACCCTCCAGTCATCCCAGACAATTGCCAACTTCGCAAGTTGCAGCTAGCTCTCCCCATGATCCGCCCCGCCACCCCCGACGACATTCCCGCCATTCACGCGCTCCTGCTCGAATTGGCCGAGTTCGAAAAGATCACGGAATGGGTCGAAGCCACCGAGGAGTCCACCCGCAACGCCCTGTTTGGCGAACAGCCTACCGCAGAAGCCCTCGTTGCCGAAATCGACGGTCAAATCATCGCAACCGCCATCTTCTTTCAGAACTACTCCACCTTCGTCGGTCGTCCCGGCCTCTATCTCGAAGACATCTACGTCCAGCCCGCCCATCGCAGCAGCGGCATCGGTCGAGCCCTGCTCCGGGAACTGGCAATCCTCGCCCACGAACGGGGCTGTGGTCGCATGGAATGGACCGTGCTCGACTGGAACCAGCGCGCTATAGACTTTTACGAGAAACTCGGCGCCGAAATCATGACCGACTGGCGCCTCGTGCGGCTTCATCGCGACGGAATCGCCCGATTAGCTGATGAATCGTGAGCGGGTGACTTGGTGAAGGCCTCAAATTCCGCCGAAACGGCGCTGGCGCTTGGCAAACTCCTCCAACGCGGCTTGGAGGTCGTCCTTCCGGAAATCGGGCCAGAATTTCTTGGTGATGACAATCTCGGCATAGCTGAGTTGCCAGAGAAGGAAGTTGGAGAGGCGCATTTCGCCCGAGGTGCGGATCATGAGGTCCGGGTCCGGGTAATAGCGGGTATAGAGGTGTTTGCTGAAGAGGTCGGGATCGAGCATGCCGATGTCGGCATGGCCTTCTTCGATGTGGCGGTAGAGGCTCTTGATGCCGTCGATGATCTCTTCGCGCCCGCCGTAGCTGAGGGCGAGGACGAGGGTGAGCCCGGTGTTCTCAGAGGTGGCGTCGATGGCGCCGTGAAGGGCTTTTTGGCAGTTGGCGGGTAGGTCGTTGAGCCGCCCGATGGCCTGGAGGCGGATGTTTTGCTGCTGGAGCTCCTTGCCTTTCTCCTTGAGAAAGCGCTCGAGTAACTTCATGAGGGCGTCGATTTCGTGCTTGGGGCGGGTCCAGTTCTCAGAGCTGAACGCGTAAAGGGTGAGGAACTCGACACCGAGGACGTTGCAGGCTTCGACAATCTCGCGGACCGATTCGGCACCGGCGCGGTGGCCCTCGCTCCGAGGTAAACCGCGCTCCTTGGCCCATCGGCCGTTCCCGTCCATGATGACGGCGATGTGTCGGGGGATGCTGGAAGAAGAAGCTTCGTTGGGCATGGAAAGGTTGCAGATAACCGAGAACTCTCGTTCCGACAAGGATGGATCGCCGGAGAGGTTGGAGGAAATGCTGATGGAGAAGGACACGGAGTGGTGAGCCCCCACCTGACGAGCAGTTCCTCTAACACCACCAAATTCTGAAATCTTCTCCCCCCATTTTCGTCCAATCACCATGCTCCAGGCAGACAAACTCCAACAGGACCCCCGCGTGGTTGCCGCCAAACAAACCCTTTTGGAAGCGGTGCGCGAACATTCAACGGCGATTACCGGCCCGAAGCCGCCCGATCCGAAACACACGGCGCAATTCAGGGCTCAGTCCGAGGAATCCAACGATGTTCGCGGTCGCGGCTTGGCATTGCCGTATCTCGCAAGCGGAATCGGCAATGGCGCGTGGGTGGAACTGACCGATGGAAGCGTGAAGCTGGATTTCATCAGCGGAATCGGGGTCCACATTCTCGGCCACAGCCATCCATTGATCGTGGAATCGGGGATCGATGCAGCGCTGACCGACACCGTGATGCAGGGCAATCTGCAAATGGCCTACGATTCGATCGAGTTGGGCCGGCTCTTGCTCGATTTGGCGAACCAAAACGGTGCGGCGCTCGGTCATTGCTTTCTATCCACCAGTGGAGCGATGGCGAACGAAAATGCGCTGAAGGTGGCGTTCCAGAACAAGGCCCCGGCCTCCCGCGTCCTGGCCTTTGAGGGCGCGTTTGCCGGTCGATCCATGGCGACCTGCCAGATCACGGCCCGTGCCGCCTATCGCAAGGGGCTCCCCGTGACGTTGAACGTGGATCGCGTCCCGTATTTCGACCATCAGGCCCCAAAGGGAAGCACCAAAGCTGCGTTGGACGCGATCGAGAAGCATCTCGCGGCGTTTCCCGGCGAACACGCGCTGATGGTGGTGGAACCGATTCTGGGCGAGGGAGGCTTTTATCCCGGCAGTTCGACGTTTTTCGAGGCCATCATGACGCGATTGCACGATGCCGGCGTTCTCATCTTCATGGATGAGGTGCAATCCTTCGGACGAACCTCAATGCCCTTCGCCTTTCAACACTTTGGGCTCGACCGCTTCGCCGACATCGTCAGTATCGGAAAAATGACTCAGGTTTGTGCCACGCTGTATCGCCCGGAATTGAATCCCGACCCGGCGCTCCTCAGCCAGACCTTCACCGCCAGCACCTCGGCGATTCGCGCCGCGCTCGCCATCTTGAACGAGTTCCAGAACGGCGACTACTTCGGACCGGAAGGGAAGATCCTGCGGCTCGGGAGTCACTTCGCCAAGCGCCTGGGCGAGCTCGCTGAGAAACATCCCGACCTTCTCGAAGGCCCCTTTGGGCTTGGCGGCATGGTCGGCATGACCCCGTTCGGCGGCGATCCGAAAAAGGCGATGCCCTTCGTAAAACAGTTGTTCACCAATGGCCTGATGGGCTTCCCGGCAGGCAAGGAACCAGCCCGGGTTCGCTTCCTCCTTCCCTATGGCGCGATTGACGAGCAGGAAATCGACGTCGCGGTTGGCTTGATCGAGAAAACCCTGATCGAGTTTCAATCATGATTCCCCGCATTCGTCCCGTTCGCCTTGACGATTTGGACCCGCTGTTCGCGCTGGCACAACAAACGGGGTTCGGTCTCACCACGTTACCCCCGGAGCACAAGCTCCTGCAGCGTCGCATCAAGGAGTCGATCCAGGCTTTCGGACAATTGGTCCGGAAACCAACCGGCCAGACCTATCTCTTCGTTCTCGAAGTGGACGGCAAAGTCGCGGGAACGACCGGGATCGCGTCGAAAACCGGCGGGTTCGAACCGTTTTACACCTACCAGCTCGACTCCGAGCACTTTGAGTCGAAGACGCTCGGCGTGGCCCACGATGTCCAGGTTCTCAAACCGGTCGCGGAACACAGCGGCCCGGGCGAAGTCGGCAGCCTCTTCCTCGCACCGTCATCTCAAGGGCTCGGACTTGGCGGATTGCTCTCGCGCTGTCGTTTTCTCTTCATGGCGGAGCATCCCCGCTTCTTCGAGAAAACGATCGTCGCCGAGCTGCGCGGCGTGATTGACGAACACGGCTGTTCGCCATTCTGGGATGCGATCGGCGCCCACTTTTACGGCGTTGATTTTCAACGGGCGGATTTCCAAGTGTTGCGCGGCAAGGAATTCATCGCCGAACTGATGCCGCGCCACCCGATCTATGTCCCCACCCTGCCGAAGGCCGCGCAAGAAGTGATTGGCCAGGTTCATCCCAACACGCTCCCGGCGCTGAAGATGCTGGAGCGCGAAGGCTTCAAGCCCAACGGCCAGATCGACATCTTCGAAGCGGGGCCGACGGTCTGTTGCGAACGCGAACAAATCCTGACCGTGCGGAATTCCCGCGTCGCCGAGCTTTCCAAAATCGCCAACCCGGCTGAATCCGCGCCCAAGGCGATCCTCTGCAACACAGAGATGGAGTTTCGGGCCTGCTACGGCACCATCGAAGAACTCGCACCAGACCAGATTCGAGTCAGCCCCGAAGTCGCGGAAGCGCTCGAAACTGAGGTTGGCGATCAAATTCGCTTCGCCATCCCTCCACCCAAACCTCCTCATGCCAGCTAAACGCCCCACCTTTCAATCCCGGAATCCCGCCAATGGTGAATTGCTCTGGGAAGGTCCCTCCGCGAATCAAGCTGAGATCGATGCAGCGGTTCGCGCCGCCCGCTCCGCCTTGCCGGAATCTTCGGTCGATCAACGCCGCGAGGCCGTTCAAGCTTTCGCTGCTGAGCTGGAATCCCGTCGCGAAGCCTTCGTTGACGCCATTTCCAATGAAACCGGCAAACCCCGCTGGGAATCGCAAACCGAGGTTGGCGCGATGCTCGGCAAGATCCGTTTCAGCATCCAGGCCCACCAAGAGCGACAAACTCCCCAACTGAACGAGACCAGTGCGACGCGCTACAAACCTCATGGGGTTGCCGCCGTCCTCGGCCCGTTCAACCTGCCTGGTCATCTGCCCAATGCGCACATCGCCCCCGCCCTTCTCGCCGGAAACAGTGTCGTCTTCAAACCCAGTGAACAAACGCCACTCGTAGGCCAACTCCTCGCCGAAACCTGGCACGCCTGCGGGCTCGGCGACGCCTTCCACTGCGTCCAGGGAGAACTGGAAACCGGCAAAGCCCTCGTCGCCCATCCCGGCATCGACGCCATTTTCTTCACCGGCAGCTTCGCGGGAGGTCGCGCCATCGCCAAGTCGCGCATCGACAGTCCCGGCGTCATCGTCGCTCTCGAAATGGGCGGAAACAATCCGCTCGTAGTCTGGGATCCCTGTGAAATCGATGCCGCCGTCTACAACATCATCGTCAGCGCCTTTATCACTGCGGGTCAGCGTTGCGTTTGCGCAAGGCGCCTGATCTTGCCGGAGGGATCGTTCGGCGATCGCATCCTGGATCGACTCATCGAAGTCTCCAGCCATCTCCGCATCGGCCCGCCCTCGCTCGATCCCGAGCCGTTTTACGGCCCCGTCATCTCCGCTCACGCCGCCAGCCAGGTCCTTCGGTCGCGCGACGAGCTTCTCGACCTCGGCGCCTCATCCCTGTTGGATATGGCCCGCGAATCCGACGAATCCGCCCTCCTCACGCCCGGTATCCTCGACGTCACCGGGGTTCCCGATCTCCCCGACCAGGAAATCTTCGGCCCGCTTCTCCAAGTCATCCGCGTTCCCGATTTCGAAACGGCAATCGAAGTAGCCAACCACACCGCTTACGGGCTCAGTTCCGGACTGCTCTGCGAAGACCGTGAACGCTGGGATTTGTTTTTTCAGCACGCCCGCGCCGGAATTGTGAACTGGAACCGCCCCATCACCGGAGCGAGCGGCGCCCAACCGTTCGGCGGCATCGGCCAAAGCGGCAATCATCGTCCCAGCGGCTATTTTGCGATTGATTATTGCGCGTTTCCGGTTGCTTCAACCTTCGGTTCATCGCTTGATCTCCCTGATGCGCTTGCACCCGGCATTTGCCTCTAATCATGGCTTCATCCTCAAAAATTGAAGATCAACTCTCGGCGCTCAAGGAATCGAACGAACAGGACCGTGATTCCCAAATTGCGACAGCTCTCTCGACACGCAGCAATGTGGTTATTTCGCAAGCGGCCCAACTTGCGGCCCATCACCGGTGCCATGCATCCATCCCGCATCTCGTCGCTGCGTTTCAGCGATTGATGCTGCCCGATCCCGTGAAACGAGACAAAGGTTGCCTTGGCAAAATCGCGATTATCAATGCGCTCTTTGATTTGGATTTCGCCGATGAAGAATTCTATGGCGAGGCTCTCCGTTATGAACAGTTTGAGGCCGTCTGGGGCGGGAAGGAAGATGTCGCATCTGAAATTCGCGCCACGGCGGCTCTCGGGTTTGCCGCCTCCAATCCATGGCGGGCGATTTTTCGCCTGATCGAAGCTCTCAACGATCCCGACGCGCAAGTCAGGGTTGCTGCGGCGAAAGCGATTGGCTCGCTCGGGACCGACGCGGCAGAGGCGGTTCTTCGCCAAAAGGCGCTTGCGGGTGACACGGTTCCTGACGTTGTCGGTGAATGCTTCACGGCATTGCTCGATTCCTACGCGGATGGTTCACCCGAATTTGTGGCTGGATTCCTCAACGACGAGCAGGGAATGATCCGTGACCTCGCGGCGTTTGCGCTGGGAAGTTCCAAGATTCCATCTGCGATCGATGAACTCAAACGGTGTTGGGATGAGGCGGCGTTTCGCCCGGACTTGCAGGGAACACTAATTCAAGGCCTTGCCCTCGCCTGCACGGAACATGCGTTCCAGGCGCTTTTCGAAATCATGGCTCACGATAGCGACAGCGAGAAGCAAGTCATCCGAGCCTTGGCAATCTATCGCCATGACGATCGAATTCGTCAGGATGTCGAATCGCGGGTTTCCCCAAACTCCCGTGCCGTTTTCGACGAGGAATGGGCGGACTAACCACCTGCGGCGAGCATCTCCCGCATTCTCTCGAAATATCCGGCAGCGACTTCTTCGGTGGCGGGTTCTTCGGCGAGTTCATCAAAGTTGATGATATCGAGAAACTCTTCATCCAATTCCTTAATGAAGGAGCTCGGCATGCACGTTACCTCATCCCCATAACGCTTCCTCGCGTGACAGAATGTCAGAGTCATCTTCTCTTTCGCCCGCGTGATTCCGACATAGAGAAGCCGCCTCTCCTCATCCTTGGTGCCTTCTTCGATTGAGCGCGTGTGAGGAAGAATGCCTTCCTCCATGCCCACCAGATAGACGAGCGGAAATTCCAATCCCTTGGCCGCGTGAAGGGTGATCAGGCAGACGCCTTTTTTCTTGCTAATATCGTCATCATCCCGGTCTGACATCAGCGCAATGTCATGGAGAAACCCTTGGAGACCTTTTTCCTTTTTCGCGCTTTTCGCCCGGTGGTCATACATGGTGTCGATAAATTCCCTCGCCCCGTTCTCACGCTTGTTGGCCTCTTCCTCGCCCTTGCAGTTGCGACGCATGTATTCAAAGAACTCAATATCTTTGAGCAACTCTCCGGTCATCGTCGCGTAGTCAGCGGACGGCGTCCTGGCAACCGCCCCATATTCGGACATCAGTTTGACAAACTTCCCGATACTTTCCCGGCTTTTGGTCGTTCGATCCTGAAGAAACTCTTCGTGCTGGAGAGTTTCCCAGACACTGATCTCCTTTTCGATGCTGAAATCCGTGGCGGCGCTAATTGCCGATTCCCCAATCCCACGAGGAGGATTGTTGATGACCCGCAACATACTCAGGTCATCCTTGGGATTGGCCAACGCGGAGAGATAGGAAATAATATCCTTCACTTCACGCCGATCAAAGAAACTCATTCCTCCCACGACTCGATAGGGAATTTCTTCGCTCCGGAGTGCATGCTCCAAAAGGCGCGACTGGGCATTCGTCCGAAAGAGAATGGCGAAGTCCTCCCATTCCCGCTTCTCGGCTTTGGCTTGGGAATAGATCTCGTTGACGATGAGTTCGGCCTCTTCCTCGGCATTGGGCATTCCTATCAAACGAACCAGATCCTGACTTTCCTTACTGCACCACAAGGTCTTCTCACGACGGTTGGCATTATTCTTAATAATACTGTTCGCGAGCTTCAGGATCGGCTGCGTGCACCGATAGTTCTCTTCGAGCTTGATCACTTTCGGATTGGGAAAGAAGCGCTCAAAGTCGAGAATATTGGAGATGTCAGCGCCCCGCCATCCATAGATGCTCTGATCGTCATCCCCCACCACACAAACATTGTGATCCTTGCCTGCCAGCGTCTTCATCAGCCGCATTTGCAGACTGTTGGTGTCCTGAAACTCATCCACCATGATATAGGGAAACTGTCGCTGCCAGTATTCGCGAACATCTGCCTCGTTTTCCAGCAGCTCGACCGCGAGGATGAGAAGGTCATCAAAATCAACGGAGTTGAGTTTCTTCAGTTCCTCTTGATACGAATGGGTAACCTCTACAATAAGATCCTGCGAATTGTTGGAAACCGGCGTCCCACTGTTCTTCCACTTTCCAATCAAGGAGAGCGCGACGTTCGCTTCCAGCCCGGAATCCTTGCCTCCTTTTCGGGCAATAATTTTTCGGACCAATCCCATCTGATCGGATCCTGAATAGATGCCGAAATTTTTCTTATATCCCAGGCGATCAATGTTGCGGCGGAGAATCTTGACGCAAAGTGAGTGGAACGTGGAAACCGTCACCGCCTTGGCGGCGCTCTTGGAGATCAACTCACTGACCCGCTCCCGCATCTCCGAAGCGGCCTTGTTTGTGAACGTCACCGCCAGAATATTTTCCGGACGAATATTCTCCGAAATCATGTAGGCGATCCGCATCGTGATGACGCGGGTTTTGCCCGTTCCAGCACCCGCAAGGATGAGAACAGGCCCATGAATTTGGCGCACGGCGGCGCGTTGAGGTTCGTTAAGACTATTAAGTCCCTTCATACTATCCAGAGAAATGTTGAATCCGTTATGGTATTAGCGAAAGAATCGGAAGCTAAACGGATAGGGCATGAACTTGCCTTCGTTGGCACGGACGGAGGCGACAACGGCCATGACGATGGAAAAAATACCGGCGGCCACACTAAGAGCCACACTAACCCCACAAGTGATCGGCATGGCCAGTGCTCCAATCCACGCGAGGATTGACATCGTGAGTTGGAAGTTGATCGACTCTTTGCCATGAGCATCCACCCATGGGCTTTCCTGGCGTTTGAGGAGCCAGGGGATGAGAGGACCAACAATGTTCAAAATGCTGGGTCCAATCAGATTGGACAGCGCAGCGAGATGGCAAAACATTCCCCACGTCCGGTCTTCACCTTCAGAAAGCTTCCCGCTGCCCAAAGCTGGTTGATCCGGCCGCGACGAGAATCGCCCGGAGTTCCGCTCAATCCAGTCCGGTCCGGCGGTTCCTTCAACGGGTTGGGGTGATTCCTGGGAATCGGGCTTATGCTCATCTTCCATGGCCGCTACCAACGTTGAAAATTGGTGGCTGTGCAAGGGTTTAGCCTGATTTGAAGTCAATTCACGACTTGTTCACAAGTTTCTCGCCGAACTCTCCAATCACTTGCGGATAAAGCCGGTGCTCGACTTCCTGAATCCGTTCATGAAGCGATTCCGGAGTGTCGCCGGGCAGAATCGCGACCGGCCCCTGGGCAAGAATCGGCCCGGTATCCACGCCGCAATCCACGATGTGAATGGTGCACCCGCTTTGCGGTACGCCGGCGGCGAGGGCTTGCTGGCAAGCATCTCTTCCCGGAAACGCGGGCAACAAGGACGGGTGAATGTTGAGAATCCGCCCTTCAAACTCCGCCAAAAGCGGCGCTTCGAGAATTCGCATGAAGCCGGCCAAGGCGATCAAATCCACGTTTTCAGCCTTGAGCCGGTCGATCATCTCTTTTTGTGCCGCGATGCTCAATTTGGCGCGCCTGTCTCCGGGATGAATCGCCAATGCGTTGATTCCCAGCTTCTTAGCACGCTCGAGAATGGCTGCGTCTTCAACGTCGGAGATGACGAGACGAATTTCCGCATCCAACTCCCCCCTCTCGACGGCTTCCGCGATCGCTTCGAAATTGGTGCCATCTCCGGAACCGAGGACTGCAATCCTGAGCTTCGCCGGTCCGGTTTGCAGCTTGGTCAGGGTTGCGCTGGTCGATTTTCCCGCAACGAGGGACAAAATCGCAATTTCTGCGTCAACGCGCTCCAGAGCGCCCCGTTCTTCCGGATTGAGCGATTCGACCGTGTAGTCCCCGCCTTTCGTGTAAATGTGCGGGCGAATCGTCTCGATGAGGCCGGTTACGCGGGGGTCATCGAAGACCACGACCCGATCGACAAACTCGAGCGCGGTGAGAATTTCGGCACGGTCCTCGGCATTGTTGATGGGGCGGCCCTCCCCTTTGAGGGCGCGAACCGACGCATCTCCGTTGAGGGCCACGATCAGCGCGTCGCCCAATTCCCGCGCCTCCCGGAGGTAGCGAACGTGACCAACATGAAGGAGGTCGAAGCATCCATTGGTGAAAACCAGCTTTTTACCGGCAGCTTCCAGTTCATCGCGCCAGGCCGCGGCTTCTTCGGGAGTAGTGAGGTGAGACATTCGACACAAAGCTAGACAAGCTAAAAATCCTGCGCAACCGTCCGCGCGATATGAAATCCCTCCAGTCTTTCTTTTTCATGGGCTTGGCGCTCTTGTTGCCGGCATCAGGCAGCAATTGGCCCCATTTTGCCGGGCCAGATCGTCTCGCAATTTCGTCGGAGAAAGGCCTGAACCTCGACTGGGGAAAGGACGGGCCTCCGATCTTGTGGAGTCTCGATCTGGATGAGGGTTTCGGTGGCGCGGCCATCGTGGGAGAAGAGGTTTTCTTCCTCGATCGCATCCTGGGAGAAACTGACCAGTTGCGCTGCGTCTCGTTGAAGGACGGAAGCGAGATCTGGACGTTCGAGTATGAGCACGCCGGCCGTTTGCCGCACCCCGGCAGCCGTGGAGTCCCCACGGTTGAAGAAGAGGCTGTCTATTTCACGAGCGGGATGAGCCATGTGCATCGAATCAACCGCAAAACGCACCAGGCAGACTGGACGATCAACATCGCGGAAGAATACGGGGCAACTCCTCCCAAATGGGGTTGGGCGCAGTCACCTCTCGTTGTCGGAAACGTGCTGATCGCAGCTCCGATGAGTCCAACGGTCGGGTTGGTCGGACTCGACAAAGTCACCGGTGAGGAAGTCTGGCGCACTGAGCCAATTGGAGACAGCCACTCCACTCCAACCGTGCTCACCCTCGATGGAGTCGAGCAGGTCATCTTCATTTCCCGTTTGATTGGAGAAGACACCGGCGTGGTGATGAGCGTGGAGCCAAAGTCCGGGAACGTGCTTTGGAAGACCAATGAGTATTTCAACAAGATCCCGATTCCATTCGCCACCAAGATTGACGAAGAGCGCGTTTACATGACGGGCGGTTACGGGTGCGGATCCTGCATGCTCCAGGTCAAGCATCGCGACCAATCCTGGCAGGTCAGCAAGCTTTGGGATATCGAGCAAGGCACGCAAATGCATCCCCCGTTCCTGATCGATGGATACCTCTACTTTCTGGCGAACGAGAACGCGAATCACAAAGGTGAATTGCGAAAGACCGGAGGATTGGCTTGCATGAATTTGGACGGAAAGATCGTTTGGAACAGTGGGGACAAGCCTTTCATGGGCCGCGGCGCGAGCCTCCTGGTCGATGGGAAAATCCTGATCCAGGACGGCGAAACCGGCTACCTCCGCGTGATTGAACCCAGCCCCGAAGGCTACAAGGAATTGGCCGAAGCCGATATCTTCAACAAGCGCGAGGAAGTTGACGAGCAAATCGCTGCCCAAGAAGGAAAGAAGACGATCAAGCTGCCCGATTTTCGACTCTGGTCACCGATGGCCCTCAGCGAGGGACGCCTGATCATGCGCGGTCAGAAGGAAATGAAGTGTGTCGACCTGCGCTGACACCGCGTCCATTTACGCCACAAGTTCAGCCGGCAGGGCTGATTCCAGGGTAATGCTGAACGTGGTTCCTTCGCCGGGATAGCTTTCAACGGCAATAGCTCCGCCGTGAAGCCCAATGATGTTTCGGATCGAGAACAGATTTGCCTGGGCAATCGCTTCGCCGTTTTTTCCTTCGATAAAACGCTTTCCGGGGCGAAAAATCGACATCAACTGATCGTGGGGAATCCCGCGACCGTTATCAATAATATCGAGCCGCGTGTGGGCTGCGCCCTCGGCTTGGCAACGGATGCAGACGTGACCATTCAATCGCGGAACGGCTTCGATCGCCCGGCTGATCAGACTGAGGAGGACGGTGCGAATTTCGTTTCGATCGCAGTACCATTCGGCGAGCGGCTCGAGCTCAACCCATACCTTGATCTCAGGCGAGCGATGCTGGAGAACCGCGAGGACATCTTCGACAAGTTCGACCAAAGAACACCGGCCGTAGTGGCCGTCCCCGGCTTCAGCGTCGTTTTCTGCCGACGGAACGTCATTGCTCTCTGCAAGCTCAGCTTGGAGGATGCTGGCAGCAATCGGATTGATGAAATCCGTTACATCCGGCTCAGGATCAAACGGTAGAGGCTCAGTCATAATTTATGGAAATTATGACATTTATAAATTACTTCAACTACTTAGTCCGACTCGGGGAGTGAAATCAAAAGAAAACCAGACATTGGCGCCCCAACCTTTGAGCCGGTCAGCACCAATTTGGCCGTGATTTGCCCGCACCGTTTCCTTTGTCGCGACAAGTCCTGGCCGAACCAACAATTTTCCATTCGAGTCAATCAAACGCCCAGGAGTCGGCCCAAAAACCGTGATCAACTCTTCCGCTGAACCGTTGAACGCCAATTCCAGGATTGAGGCACCATCCTCTCCGCGTGCCCCTTGTATTCGAATGATCCCTCCCCCATCAGGAACAGAACTGGCTGCGTAGCCAATCAAACTTGTTAAGATCCCTTCAAGGACAATCGGCTCAACCCTCCACTCCATTTCCGAAGTCAGGCTGACAGAAAGCTGAATTCCCTCGATCCTTGCTTGAAGCAATTGAAGCGCTTCTTCAACAAGGTCATTCACGACAACAGGCTCAGGCAAGGAAACGTCTTCACTTTGAAGGCCCCGTTGCCTCGGATGTCGGTATTCGTTCCCCTCAACCTCCACCCCGGTAAAATCTGGCCCAATTTCGTCGATGAATTCGGCGGCGATTGGATTGATCCACGCGCTTTGCCCATTTTCAGGAAGTTGAGAACGCAAGTCTTCGGCAATCGTAGGCCTGTTCGAACTTCGGTATTCCCGAGCCCGGCCAACGAATCCCTGAAGGAATTGCTTGCGAGAGAACGACATGGATAATCCCTCAACTAATTAGGATTTCCTGACATTATGCTGTCGAATAGCATTGTCAACTCGATCGAGTCTCACAAAACGCGATCCAAAGTTCCTCGCCAAACTCTGCTCTTAAATCCGCCTCCAAGCTCTCAATTCCCGCTTCGGGCTGGAGAACCGCAAACGTAGTCGATCCAGATCCCGACATCAACGCACCCTCGACTTCCGGCCGGTCTTGAAGCCAGCCTTTCAAATCCGCCAAAACCAGATACTTCTCAAAGACCGGTCGTTCCAGACTGTTCTGCATCTCCCCCCAGGCCTGGCCCTGAGGTTCGTATCTCACTCCTGGAATTTCCTGAGACTCCTTCCAGCGCTGGTATGCCCAAGGTGTCGGCACACCAAACTGCGGTTTGATGAGCATCAGCGATAGCGTTTGGGCAAACTCAACCGGCTCCACGAATTCGCCCCGTCCGCGGCAATCACAGACACTGTCGTAGAGAAAAAACGGGATATCGGAGCCAATCTCAGCAGCGAGCGCTCGCAAATCTTCCCGGTCGAGCCCCATTTCAAACAACTCATTGAGCCCCTGAAGCGTGGACGCAGCGTCACTGCTTCCCCCGGCAAGCCCAGCACCATGGGGAATGCGCTTGTCCAAATGAATGGAGACATTCAATGAAGTTCCGGTGTGCTTCTCCAACTGTCGAACGGACTTCACCACCAAATTGGATTCGTCGTTCGGCAACCCCTCATCGGTGCAGGTAAATTCGAGCCCGCCTTCGTCTCGGCGTTCGAAATGCAACTCATCGCACAGGGTCAACGGAGCCATTCGGGTTTCGATTTCGTGGAAGCCGTCTTCCCGTTTTCGAACGACCCGAAGCGAAAGGTTTACTTTGGCTGGAGCAGAAACAATCATGATGCGCCTTCCCAACCAGCCAGCGCCAGCATTCTTCCGGTATGGCCCTTCTCAAGGCGATAGGAGTAAAAGCGCGAAAGATCACTCGACGTGCAAACTCCGGAATCGCTGTATTGCGAAACAGGAACGCCGGAATCCAAAATCTGCTCGCGAATTTGGGATGCAAAATCGATCTCGTAGGCCGGAGGACGAATGCAGGGACTCAATGCGACGTGGAGATTCTCGGGTTTCGATCCATACCTTTCTCGCATCAGACCTATGGCTCGAGAAACGATTCCAAGTTCGGTCCCTTTCTTGCCGGAGTGAACAACGCTGAGGGCGTGGTTCGCTGGATCAACAATCCAGACCGCTCCGCAATCGGCAACATAGATACCGAGCGTAACGCCTCTCAGATTCGTCATCAAACCGTCCACTCCCTCGATGCATCGGGACGTTGGCTCGGTGACTTCAAAGATTTCATTCCCATGAACCTGGGTGCTGGTAATGAGCGGCCAATCGCCCATCCCCAATTCGCGGCGAGCATTCTGGTGACTGGCCTCCAGTCGTGACAAGACCAGTTCCTTGTCCGGAGAATCCACATCAACCCCTGGCGAACGCAGCAGAAACCCGTGTTTCAAGCTGGGAATGTCACTGAGAGCCGAAATCTTCTCGATGGGAGCCGCAAGAGCCATTCGCTAACGTGGGTAGAAATGCGGTCTCCGCAAACGACTTCCTGACAGAATGCAAAAACCTAACGCAACGCCAATTTGACTAAAGCCTGTCGTGCCATCACCAACGGATTGTCCTTCACATATTCCCCGGTCTCCAGATTGATGAATGCCCCCGGATAGATCTTGTTCATTCGGCGAATCGCAGCATCCGCATACTTGATGGCAGCATCGGTCCCGTCACGCTTGGCAATGGCAAAGGTCACATACTGGTGCGCTTCGCTCCAATGCTGCCCGAGGCGGTTGGTCTCGTATTGGCGATAGGGATGTTGGCTGTTGTATTCGAAGCTGGCGCGAACTGACTTCTCAACCTCGATCATCATCTTCATGACCTCATCCCAATCCCCTCTGCGAAAGGCTTCCAGTTGGAGAAGACTCACCGCACGAACGTCACTGGGATACTGCTCGACATTGTTCACCAGGAGATTGTCAACGTCACTCCAGAGGTAGGAGCGCTGCTGACACAGCGACACAAACGTGACAAGCACGATGGCGACGGCTGCCATTCCATAAACGTTCTTCTTGGACCAAATCCAGGTCAGGCCAATTCCCATGAGCAGGCCGATCCACGGCAAGGCCGGATAAACACGGTATTCGACCATCAATTCACGAACGACATAGCCAAAACGCATCGCCAATGGCGCCAACGCCAGGGCGAGAAGCATGCCCACGATACGGTGCCGAGTGAACAGCGTGAGCCAGGCAGAAGCTGCAAACACGCCAACGGTCGCGATGGTTCCCAACACCGCGGCGGTGTCTCTACCACTGACGGTCCAAGGCACCCAGTGGTCTGCTGCCAGGTTCACTGGAAAAATGATTCGGGCGAGATAGGCCCAGAAAAGTCGCCCCTGAGTCAGCGCATGAATTCCCCAGTTGTGCTGAAGACTGAGACCAAAGTGCTTGTCCCAAAATGCGGTAAACGCGGCGGCGATGATCAAGAGAACCGAACCGCAACCAATCAGGTAAAGCCGCATCCGGGGCTCGAGCTGCTTCCATTGCAGTTTCCGAATCGCAACAAAGGAAAGCGTAGCCGCACAAACAACCGCCACATTTGCCACGGCGTGGATCAAACCAGGATTCTTGGAAATCGCGGCCCCGGCGATTGCTCCGGTCGTGATCAATGCCCATTTGACGTTCGGCTGTTTGATGAAGCGGAACATCGACCATGCGGTGATCACGCTGAAGAGCGTAACGAGATCGATCATGAGGCATCGAGCGTAATGAACCGGCTCAGCACCAATCGGATGACAGGCGAAGATCAACGCACCAAGCAGCGCGGCGCGCTTGCGCTCCTTCGAATCGGCAAGAAACTCGCTGCGCTCAAAAATGTCCTTTCCGCAGAAGAAAACCAGGGACGCAATTCCCAGATGTACCGTGAGATTAAGGGCGTGGAAAAGCGGTGCGTATGCTTCCAGATCCAGAGATTGACCTGTGGGATGAATGAACTGAATGAAGCTGTAGAGCAACGACCAAATGAGATAGGGAAGCCAACGCCAGTCCTGGCCCGTCCAAGTTCCTTCAAGCACATATTCCGACTTCAAAATGTGCCCTCCGTCATCCATGAAGAATTCTGCAGCCAGCGCCCAGGGGTGAGCAATCAAGGCCACGCAAAGAATCAACGCATAGGGGAACCAGGCAGTTCGAGCGTACTCGCGAATCTTGACTGAGAATTTGGACAGTGAATTGATGGACATGAGATAGGGAGAATTGGATCACTAAAATATTAGAGTTTCCATAATACTCAAATGTTTTAACCTTTTCTTCCTAAATGCCCGCCACGCGCAAATCGATGCTCCTTCGGAATTCAGGTTGACCCTTGATCACTCCCGAGTTGTTTCCGCCTATGCAAAAACCCGCGACCTTACTGGTGCTGGCAATGGCGCTCGCGTTTACCGCAAGCACCCATGCCGAACTTCGCCTTCCGTCAATTTTTGGAGAGAACATGGTCCTCCAGCGTGACATTCCGCTCAAGATTTGGGGCTGGGATAATCCCGGGCAAAGCGTGACCGTGACGATTGGGGAGCAAACAGCCCAAGGCAAGGCAGGCGAAGACGGGCGATGGGAAGTGAAACTTTCCCCACTCCAAGTGACACAGAAAGCACTTGAGATGAACGTTCAGGGCTCGAGCGCGAAAACGCTCGGCAACATTCTGGTCGGGGAAGTCTGGGTCTGCTCAGGCCAATCCAACATGCAGTGGGCGGTTTCAAGCTCGGATGACGCCGACTTGGAAACCTTGACCGCCAAGTTCCCCAATATTCGACTCATCTCCATTCCACTGGTTGGGACTCAGGAACCGCAGTACGATTTTCAAGGTCAATGGCTGGCCTGTTCACCGGAAACCGTGCGCGATTTCAGTGCCGTTGGTTATTTTTTCGGCAGGACTCTTCATCAGGCGCTGGATGTTCCCATTGGATTGATCGATAACGCGTGGGGCGGATCAGCTGCGGAAGCATGGGTTCGTCGCGAAGTCCTGGAAGCGGATGACGCGTATTCGGACTACCTGGCAATCTGGGAATCCAAAGAGGCGAACGTTGATGCAAACATGGCACGATGGGAAAAGGCGATGGCGGCTTGGAAAACGAAGGCCGCCGAAGCAAAAGCAGCGGGGAAAAATCCGCCACGCGCGCCTCGCAGCCCCGAACAAGAGTTGAAAGGCCAGCATCGTCCGGGCAATCTTCACAACGGGGTCCTCCTGCCGATCATCGGCTATGGCATTCGCGGAGCGATTTGGTATCAGGGAGAAAACAACTCGGGAAGAGCCTACAACTACCGGTCACTCTTTCCTCTCATGATCAGCCAATGGCGCGAACTGTGGAACCAAGGTGACTTTCCGTTTTATTGGGTGCAACTGGCCGACTTCATGAACGAGCAACCCGCCCCAACAGCAAGCGCCTGGGCCGAACTCCGCGAGGCTCAGACCATGACGCTCAGCCTCCCGAACACCGGTCAGGCTGTCATCTGCGATCTGGGAGAAGCCCACGATATCCACCCCAAGGATAAGCAAAATGTCGCAAAGCGGCTCGCGCGACATGCCTTGGCAAAAGACTACGGCATCGAGATCGTCGCTGAAAGCCCCCGCTACGCTTCCCACAAGGTTCAAGGGAACAAAGTGATCGTTGAGATCGATCACTTTGGCGCCGGGTTGGACACCTTCGATGTGCGAACACCACACGGGTTCGCGATCGCCGGTGAAGATCAACAATTCGTCTGGGCCGATGCAAAAATCGTTGGCAACAACATCGAAGTCTCGAGCCCTGAAATCACCGCTCCCGTGGCGGTGCGGTATGCCTGGGCGGACAATCCCGTTGCCAATGTTCAAAATCGAGCAGGTCTCCCCCTCACTCCGTTTCGGACGGATGACTGGGAAATGGTGACGAATCCCAAGAATAGCTCCGACTAATCCCCTTTATGGAACTGAGCGAACTTCGTGAAAAAGCGTGGGTCGGAGATGCGGTTTTGGCACTCTACTCTCGAGAATGGATTTTGAGAGAGAAGGGCCGCATGGATGGACCGTTGCAAACGCTCATGACCTCCAACGATTTCCTGGCAACGATCGGCAATCCAACCCAGGTCGAGGCTTCGATTGGAATGGTCTATGAAAAAGAGGGGCTCAGTTCAGCCTTCACCTGGATCGAGCGCGAAATTCTGCCTTCCTTTCTGGCGCAACAGCGAAAACGCGCCCGTGGGCGTTAGATTGCGTCTATCGGCCAGCGAGAAAGCATGAAAGTTCACAATTGCAGCATCCGACTAATGAAAAAGTCGTGGTGAATTACGTCCATTTTCAGAGACAAACTGAGTCCGAAACAAACTTCGGGCTTCACGACGATCATCCATCTGAACAAACTCAGACCCACCCATCATGAAACGAACCTTAAAATTGCTATCTGCCTTCGCCATTGCAGGAGCGTTATTCCTTGGCTCAGCCTCTGCGGACTCCTCCAAAGTTGCTGAAGCCCTCAATGGCAAACTCGTAAAAATCGAAGGTGATTCGGCAGTCGAAGCAACCTTGAGCGGAGATCCCGAATACTACGTTTTCTATCATTCGGCCTCCTGGTGAGGCGGCTGCAAACCCGTGACTGCACAGTTGGTGCAGCTCTACAATGAAGCCGGCGAAGAGAGAAAATACGAGATCGTGTTGTTTGGCTACGACAGTGATCAAAACTCGCTCGAAAACTACCTGAAGAAATCCAAGATGGCCTTTCCCGCCGTCAACAAAGCGGACATGGAAAAAGTGGCAGAGTTGGCCAAACTGGGAGAAACTGGATTCATTCCAAACGTCGTTTTGGTCAAACCTGATGGAACCATGGTCGACAACGACCGCGACAAGGTTTTTGATATTTTAAAGAACCTGTAGCCCGACCAATCTTTTCTTACCCTGAGCCCGCTTCGCGCATTCCTGCGGAGCGGGCTTTTTTTGTCGGTTCTCTCAGACTTGATGTGGATTTTTGATCAGCTTGTGAGACTCACCCCGAACCTGGTAGACGGTGGTGAAGCGCAGCGGAACCACCAAACCGCCGTTGAGAGAATGATGCACTCCGAAGGTGCGCACGAGCTCTCAACCCCGGGATTCAACGGGTGACGAGTCAGGCTGAACCTTTGTTGAAGGACTACCTCGCGCCTGGCCCCCAATTGGACCTCACCTGAAGGAACACCACTCCCGGGATTCTCGCCTCGGAGAACACCCAACGAAACGAGGACGGAGAAGACGCCCACTCCCAATAAAAGAGAAGGACCGGGGTTTCCCCCGGCCCTTCCAACCACGTTTCGGATTCCATGCGCCGCATCATTGCGGGCAGGAAATGATTTAATGAGCTTCAGTTAGGAATCGTAGGAGGCAACCATGTCGCCATAAGCTGGCGCACCGTGCTCACCGATATCCAAACCTTCTTCCTCTTCTTCTTCGCTAACGCGGACGCCCATTACAACTTTGAGCAGGCCGAAGACGATCATCGAGAAGACGAATGCCCATGCAGAGTAAGTAAGCGTGCCAATCAACTGAGTGATCACATTTGGCTCTCCGAAGATGCCAACTGCGAGCGTTCCCCAGATACCGCAAACGCCGTGAACGGAGATTGCACCAACCGGATCGTCGATCTTGATTTTGTCGAAGAACAGGATGGCGAAGACCACCAAAGCACCTGCGACGAGTCCGATGATAACTGCGGAAGCGATTCCAACAGAATCGGCACCAGCCGTGATACCGACCAAACCGGCCAAGATACCGTTCAGGGCCATCGAAAGGTCAGGCTTACGAAGGAAAATTGATGAAGTAAGGATTGAGGACAAAGCACCGGCCGAAGCAGCAAGAGCCGTTGTCACACAAACGTAGGAAACAAGAACCGGATCAGCATTCAGAACAGATCCGCCGTTGAATCCGAACCAGCCGAGCCAGAGGAGAAACACCCCGATGGTTGCCAATGGCATGCTGGATCCAAGAATTGGTTTGATTCCACTGTCCGTGTATTTGCCCTTCCGTGCTCCCAAGAGGAGAACACATGCAAGTGCAGCAAATCCACCGAAGGCGTGCACGATTGAGGAACCGGCGAAATCGTAGAAGCCCATTCCGTCGAGGAAACCACCACCCCACTTCCAAGAACCGGAAATTGGGTATGCGATAGCAACCAGGAGGGTTGCGAAGATCATGAAGCTGGGGAGCTTGACGCGCTCAGCAACAGCTCCGGAAACGATCGTCGCCGCCGTAGCTGCGAACATCGACTGGAAGAGGAAATCCGCCCAAGTCGTCATATCAAGCCCATACTCTCCAGGAGTCGTAATGCTTGTATCCTCAAGTGAGGACATTCCGGGAATGAAAGGACCAGCGAATCCGAAGATTCCTGCAGAGTCTTCTCCGAATCCTGGATACATCATGTTAAATCCACAAATCCAATAGGTCATAATACCCATGGAGATGATGAACACGTTCTTGAAGAGGATGTTGACCGTATTTTTTGAGCGAGTCAGGCCAGACTCGAGAGTAGAAAAGCCGAGGTGCATGGTGAAAACCAGAAACGCGGCAATCAAGATCCACAGGTTGTCAGTCACGAAGACTGCTTCCCCGCGGGGGTAGGCATCAACTGCTTCCTCAGCCATCAGGGAAAGACTGCTAGCGAAAAAGACGCCAGCAAGCGTGCCCAGGCTCAAGAGAAGCTTATTTGGTGATAGGTTCATAAGGTAGGTTAGTGTTGTTTCGTTTGAAGAATCCAACGAGGGGGAGCCTCGCTGGAGCTCGGAAGGTTTACTCACTTAAGCAAACCAACTCGTGGCAAGAGAGCTAAAGCATTGTCCGTGCCAAGTTTTGAAAAACACCGTAAAACCGCAAAAACCTTTCCTATCACGCCTCCCCAGTGTCAGCTTTTGAACACTGTTAATTACCAGGGCTCTCCCTAGCCCCTTCGAATCTCCGAACCTTTGAAGTAGATTCGAATTCGGTAAACGGTGTTAGGACGAAACCCAATCTCACCCGTCTTCAAATCGACGCGATCCGGCACGCGATTCAGTTGTTTATCAACTACCGCGTGGAATCCGCGCTCAGAAAAAATGTCGATCAACATGGCGAGAGCGAGCGGATTGGAAAGCACCTCATCCTCCGTATTGACGACGGCGCGCCCTGAAATGGCATGCCGCTCTACGATTGGCATAAATCGCTCACCCACCAAATCGACGACCTGTTGAAAAAGCTCGCAGTGGTCTCGTGCGTAGGAATCCATACGCTTCACCAATTCCTGACGGGCATGCACAACAATCTCGCTGGCGAGTGGGATTCCCCGGACGACCTCAAACGTGCTGGGCTCCAGTTCGAGCGAACTCTGGTAAGTCAACTCCTGAAGAATATTCTCCTCCACCTCCTCAATCGAGCCCTGGGCATTCACCAGGTGATAGAAAAAGATCTCTTTGAGAGACTGGAGCGCATCCCAGGTCTTCTCCTTAAATACCCGGTATCGATGTTGAGCCGCCTTGACGTCCAGATCGGTCGCCCGGAGCTCCAACTTCTCGCCCAGCCCGGTCAGCTCCACTTCCTCGTTGTGCCGCTGGATCTCCTTTCCACGGCTCAACTGACGTTCCACACTGGTCTTCTCATCCACAAAAAGGACCATGACATGGATCGTCGGACGTCGAAACTGGCCCGCTTGCGGCGTATTCTTGTGTTCGCGATGCAGCCCGCCGATCTTGGCGACCAACAGCTTCATGCACTCCACCTGAATCTTGGTGCGCGGAAACCCATCAAGCACCGCTCCGTCGCGGAATTCCGGTTGGAGCATCTTGCGAAACAGGATCCCAATCACTTCGCGATCGCCCACCATCTGCCCGCGATCCTTGAGGTCTTTGGCCTCCTCACTGTTGAGCAGAGAACTGACGATAATGGGCCGGCAGGTCAGCCCTCGCGCTTTCAGAATGAACTCGGTGTTGGTGCCCTTTCCGGAGCCCGGCGCGCCTCCAAGGAGAATGATTTCTTTGGGAAAGCGCAGACTCTCGTGTCCCACCTCGTCTTCCAGCGCGTCCCAAGCCGCATCAAAAATCAGTTTGGCATCCTTGATCTCAACATCTTGGATCGGAACAGAATTTTGAGAAGGTGCCTGGGGCTCAGTCATGATGGATCACACGATTAGGCGTTCTCACAGGCGGCTTGTCAAGAATCCATCCACGGGACGAAGACCCCGGATGGAAAAGAGGTCTTCCGAATCGTAGTCGGCAAACTGGCGGAGCTTCCAATCTCAGCCACAAATTGCGATCTCGTAGCATCATTTTCTCTCTGAGATAACCACATGGCATCATCCTTGCTTAGGCCGGAACCGCTAACACAGCAGCTCTTCTACCACCTTCCCTAAGACATGCACACAGAACCTAGGCTCGTCCGATTTATCAGACGTCTCCACCGCCGTGCCGATGCGCAAACGGCAACCGAACGCCGGCTCCATTTCGAAAGTCTCGAAGCCCGCATCCTCTATTCTGCCGCTCCAGTTGAAGGCGGCGAAGCTCAAACACCTTCCCCGATCGAAGAAGGAGAACCGATCGCCGACCACGTTGCCTCTTCGTTTTCCGAGTCGGTTCATCCAGAGTTGGAGCTACCGAACGCTCCTTCCACGACTGACGACGTTGCGGAAATCCCCGCCGAACCTGAAATCACGGATGAATCCCAGTTTTTTAGCATCGGACCGGATTCTATAGTGATCGGGGCGGACGATGCGGAAGAACCGGCTGAGTTGTTTTACAGCTTGTCACCGGAACACGAAACCACGGTCCTAACCCAGGAGCAGGTTGAGGATTTGGCCGCAGCAGCTGCCGAACGCTGGGGCAAGACCGGCCTCACGGCCGAGCAATCCACCGCACTTGCCAACGTGACTTACCAGCTTGCAGATCTCTCCGGCAACTTCCTTGGCGCGATGGAGGGCGACGTTATCACCATCGATCTGGATGCCGCAGGCCGGGACTGGTTCGTCGATGCAACGCCACTGGAGGATGAGGAGTTTGTCTCCTCGCCGGATTCGCCGACGCGGTTGATCGCGGAAATGGACAGTGCGGCTGATAACAAAGTGGACTTGCTGTCCATTTTGTTACACGAACAGGGCCATATCTTGGGCCTGGACGATATTTCGGCCAGCGTTAATTCGGGAGACGTGATGAATCAGTGGTTCGTCGAAAGCGAGCGGAGAGTCGCAACGGACGGACAGGCCGAAGGCGCGGTCGCCGGGAGTCTGGAAGGCGTTCACCATGCCTCACTGGCGGGCGATATCGCGTTTGTCGGATACAATGCAGATGGAGACAAGGACTTTGCGATTGTGGCACTAAGTGATATCGCAGCGAACAGCATCATTTATTTTACCGACAACGAACCGAGTGAATCCGGAGGATTAATCGACACCAATGAAGGCGTTTTAACCTGGAATTCCGGGGAGAGCGTCCTTTCCGCCGGGACGGTGGTGATTTTCACGGACCTGGACAACGATAGCAATCCAAACTTTGGCGCAAGCATTGGGGACTTAGCGCGAACGTCGGGTAATTTCAATCCTGCGGTGGGTGGTGACGGTATTTATGCTTATTTGGGCACTGACAACGTGAACCCAACCACGTTTCTTGCCGCCATTGCAAATGACGACTTTGGTTCTGCCGAAACCGGCACTCCGGCGAACGCAGGGCTTTCAAAAGGAACGACGGCTGTTGAGTTTAATACCACCAATCACGATGGAGGGGTCTACACTGGCCCGCGTTCCGGCAAAGCCAGCTTTTCAGAATACCTGGCGGAGATTGGCGATCCCACAAACTGGTCGACCAATTCGAGCGATGGAGAAACGTTGCTTCCTTTTTCCACCACCTCGTTCACTGTAACCTCATCCCCACCCACCACGGTCTACGTCAAGAATACCTGGACGGAGCAGAGCGACATCACCGATGGAGACGGCGATCTGGAAGCCGCAGGCACGCAGACGGCAACGTTTGGAACCAATGCGTTCGGGGATCTCGCCACGGCGATCGCCAATTTGGATACGACTCAGCCAGTCACGTTAATTGTGAATGCGGGGACTTATGGGGATCTGGATCTGAGTGGTCTCACCAACAACGTCACCGTGAAGATCGTTGAAGACCAAGCCGCAGGAAGTGCATCCACTACGATCGGAGAGCTTACCGGCTCCAACAATGTCACTCTGGAACTTGGCAACATCGATGGGACCCACACAACGGCGACAAGCCTAACCGTGGCCAGCGGAAATTTCGAGGGAGTCATCAGCGGCGACGGTGGATTGGTGAAAACAGGCACCGGCACATTGACGCTCGGTGGAGCCAACAGCTACGCGGGCACGACGACAATTGCGGCGGGAAGACTCTCCGCAACCAATTCCGGAGCACTTGGCACAAGTTCGGTGGCGCTGGATGGAGGAATCCTGAGAACCAACGTAAGCCTTACCAACGACATCAGCCTGGACGATGTGACCACGTCGTTTTCCAATACGATTGAGGTAGACGGGAACTACCACATTCTCAGCGGGAAGATATCTGGCGCAGGAGGACTCACGGTGGGTGAGGTTGGAGGTGGGGCCGACGGATTGGCGTTGTCCAATTCGGCGAATGATTTCCAGGGCGATGTCTCCTTCACCGGTGATAACGTCTATCTGAGGCTCGATGCCGACGAGGTCATCACGGATACCGCTACCATCTATCTCAACGGTAACGCGCTCAAGCTCCAGGGCGAAAACCGGACGGAAACCATCGCGGGACTCAGTGGCGACGGACGGATCTTTGCTTCCAATTCCGGAAATGGCCCCACGCTACGGGTCGGGGCCGGGGATGCCACGAGTGAATTTTCAGGGCAATTCGGTGGCGGCGGCGGAGCCAATGATAAGAACATCAATCTCGAAAAGATCGGCAGTGGAACATTGACGCTCTCTGGAAGTAATTCCAACTATACCGGAACCACGACCATTACTGCGGGCAGGCTCTTCACCACCGATTCCGCAGCGCTTGGGGCAAGCTCCTTGGTTATGAATGGTGGAATCTTGAAGACCAATGTGAGTCTCGCCAACGACATTAGCCTGGATGATGTGACCACAACGACGTCCAACGCGATTGAAGTCGATGGTAACTACCATGTTCTGAGTGGAAAGATTGCGGGAGCCGGAGGGCTGACGGTGGATGAAGTCGGCGGGGGCAGCGACGGCTTGGCGTTGTCCAACTCGGCCAACGACTTTCAGGGGGACGTTACGATAACGGGAACCAGTGTATTTTTGCGACTCGATGCTAACGAAGTTATTCCTGACACAGCAAGCGTTTTTGTGGGTGCCGGTGGCAACCTAAGGATCGAAGGGGATGGTCGGACGGAAACAATCGCAGGCCTCAACGGCAGCGGTCGGATATTCGCCTCCAGCCCAACCATCGAATCCATGCTGATCGTTGGATCTGGCAACGCTACTAGCGAATTTTCCGGCTATATTGGCGGGGGAAATGCCAACAACAAGAACATCAGCCTGGAAAAGATCGGCGATGGAACGTTGACGCTATCAGCCTCGAATTCGAACTACACAGGCTCGACAACGGTCTCTTCGGGAACTTTGCTGGTGACCGGAGATAGCTCGAGCACGACCGGTCAGGTAACGGTGAACGCCAACGCCACACTGGGTGGAACGGGCACCGTTGGGGGTGACGTCACCATCGACGACGATGGAATTCTTGCCCCGGGCGTGAGCGGCGCGGGTACGTTGACAGTTGGCAACTTGATCCTCAATGGCGATCTCCAAACCCAGATCAACGGCGTCGATACGGCTGGAACGGACTACGATCAATTGATCGTGGATGGCACCGTCACTCTGGGCGCTACCGCGGCCTTGGTTGCCAGTGGAAGCACCAGTTCGAATGGCACGATCACAATCCTCTCGAATGATTCAACCGACGCCATCGGAGGGAGCGCAGCCTTCAGCAACTTCGCCGAAGGCGATACGGTGACGGTCAATGGAAAGAATTTTTTCATCACCTATGCGGGGGACACCGACAGCAACGACGTTGTCCTAACCCCCGCTCCGGCACCCACCACCGTTTACGTCGATGCAACGTTTACCGGTGATGGGACGGTGGATGGTGATCAGGAAGCGGCAAACTCGCAGGATGCCACGCTCGGACGGGATGCGTTTGCGACCATTGCGGACGCCTTAAATGCGCTGAGCACGACCGAATCGGCTACGCTGATTATCAACTCCGGAACGTATGGTGCCCTGGATCTGAGTGGATTCACAAACGACGTTACCATCAAATTCGTGGAAGGAAACAGCTCCATCACCTCGCTCACAGGCGGAGCGAATGTCGCAATCCACCTGGATGACGACGCGGAACATTCCTTCGCGACGACATTGACCGTGGGAGACGACACCGACACCACTTACTCCGGAACCATTAGCGGAACTGGAGGGCTGACCAAAACCGGATCGGGAATCTTGACGTTGACCGGAACCAGCACGTTTTCGGGAGCCACCGCAGTCGACAATGGCACGCTCAGGCTGAACAAGTCCGGTGCGAGCTTTAACGCTGGGTTGTTCACGAATACTTCTTCGATAACGATTGCCACCAATGCCACTCTGGAGGTAACCAGCAGTTGGAACGTCAAAGACACTACCCCGGTTGTTGTGAACGGTGGGGTCCTCCATGTCACTTCGGCAGCCAATTACCTGAACGACCTTACCCTCAACGACGGAGCCCTGATCAGCGGGAATTTATTCCGTGTGGGCTATTCCCGGGACGCATCGATCACCGTCGGCGGCTCCTCGGCGTCGACCATTAGTGCCGACATCTATTTGGTCAACAATTCCAATAATACGGGCATTCGTCAGGTCACTTTCAACGTCGCGGACCTCGCGACTGGAACGGACCTGGTTGTCTCCGGAGTGATCCGTGATTTGGGCCAAAACGGCACGTCTCCAACACTCCTGGGAACCGACCTGGTCAAAACGGGCGGTGGAACATTGACGTTGAGCGGTGCCAACACTTACACCGGGAACGTGAACGTTAATGCGGGAACTGCGGTGATCGGAAATCGCTATGCCTTCGGCACCCTGGATACCGCCGTCACCAAGGTGAATGTCGCTTCCGGGGCAACCGTTGATTTCAATGGCGTCAATAGCGCGACGTACGGTTACACCATCGCCGGAACTGGAGTTGGTGGCAATGGCGCCCTGGTGAACAACGGCTCCACCTTGGGAACTGGTATTGCCCAGGCATCCAACATTACCCTGGCAGCGGATGCGACGATCGGCGGCACGGGTGACTGGGCGCTATTGGCTGCCAGTTATGGAGCGACGACCCTTGATTTGGCCGGCTTCACCCTGACCAAGGCAGGCTCCAACACATTTACCCTGGTGAACGCCACGGTGACTGCCGGAGCCCTCAATATTTCCGAAGGCACAGTGACTCAGTACGACCACAACGACCAGAACCCCGATGGCCACGACCTCAAAGACGTCGCGGTTACGCTCGCGGATACGGCGGGAGCCACCTTGAATCTGAACGACCTGAATCTCTCCGTCGGTTCGCTGGGCGGGGGCGGTTCCACCGGTGGCAATGTGAGCCTGGGCAGTGGCACGCTCACTGTCGGAAACCTGAACACGGATACCAGTTATTCCGGCGTGATTAGCGGTGACGGAGGAGTGACCAAGATCGGAACGGGAACGCTGACCGTTGGCGGAACGATTACTGCGCTCGGAGAAACGACCATCAGTGACGGGGTTCTAAAATTGGGAGCAGACGGAGCGCTTGGTGATAGCAGCAGTGGCAAAACCGTGATCAATGGGGGAACCCTGGACATCGCCGGATTTAGAGCGATCGGCGAGTTGGTCGAAGCTCAGGGGACCGGGTATCTGGATCAGGGCGCAATCACCAGCACTGGAGTTATTTCTCAAGCGAACGCCTTTAACAATTTGGTCTTCACCGGAGATACCACGATCAACAATCCAACCGATTTTCGTTTCGATGTGTATGGGAACGTGGACATGGGCGGTTACACGGTGACAAAGATCGGCGGTGGGCTGATCTACTTCAAGAAAATCACCCTTGCCAATCCCGGGAACGTCATCATTTCCGGAGGCAGGTTTTATCTGGAAGAATACACCGATTTCGACGGAACGGGGACGATTACGGTGGAGTCCGGGGGGATCCTCTACCTCAACCGAAGCCAACATGCGGACGGGTCCGACATCACGCATGACGGAGGCCTGGTGCTTAACCATGGCAGCTTTCTGTTTTCGGGAAGTTATCTCGGAGTCGATGTCTATCCGACCATTGCCGGGGATGTCACGCTGG
Organism: uncultured bacterium; assembly: GCA_963977015.1. Classification (GTDB taxonomy): domain Bacteria; phylum Verrucomicrobiota; class Verrucomicrobiia; order Verrucomicrobiales; family DEV007; genus JBCDHN01. The sequence goes on from CAXBMO010000002.1 coordinate 354,275, forward strand.
GCTCGGGAACAACGACGATTTCAACCAACAACGGTACTGCAGCCTCGGGCGAAACTGAGCCGAGCAAAGCACACCTGACCCTTTCCGGTGACATCAGTGGCGCGGGTGGATTGAACAAATCAGGGCCCAATAGCCTGACCTTGAGCGGGAACAATTCCTACACCGGCGACACCAACGTGACGAATGGCTCGTTGATCCTGAATTCCACGGGAACCGCAATCGCGGGGACGTTGAAAATTGGGGCGAGTGGTTCGGTCCAGTTGGCGGCATCGGACCAGATTGCCGACTCGGCTACGGTGGAGATCACCAATGGCGGCACCATGGACCTGACCGGGATTGATTCCGTCACCGTTCTGAAGATCGGCGGCGTGGCCCAGGCTGATGGCACCTATGGAGCGACCGGCAGTGGAGCCACGTTCATCAATGACAGCGTTTTCTCCGGAACCGGCGTCCTTGCCGTCGGGGTCTCCACCTTGAGTATTTCCGATGCGACGGCGACGGAAGGAACGGACAGCCATGTGGAGTTTGAGTTCAGCCTGGACAAACCCAGCCCCGTGGATCTGGCGTTCAGCCTTGTCCTGGCCGGGAGCGGCGGAACTCCGGCAACCATCGGCACGGACACCGGCAGCGGTATGGAGTTTTCCACCAATGGCGGCACGGACTGGAGTGCGGTAACTGGGAATGTGACCCTGACGGCAGGCGCGACCAGTCTCCTGGTCCGCACCAGCGTGACCGACGACTTCCTGGCGGACGATGGCGAAACGTTTACGCTCACCGCCACTCTGGAAAGCGGTGCCTTGACCAACACCGGCCCGGAAACGGCCACCGCGACTCTCAGCGATGACACCGACACCGCCTTGGTCACCATCTCCGGCCCGGCCACGGTGAACGAAGGCGATACCACCGCAACCTACACGGTCACGGTCGATCAAACTCCGGTCAGCGATATCACGGTAAACTTGAGCTACAGCGGAACGGCCACCGGAAGCGACTACACCCAGCAGGCCAGCGTCACCATCCTGGCCAACACCACCTCCGCCACGTTCACGTTGCCGACCGATGATGATTCGGATGTCGATCCTGACGAAACGATTGTGATCGATCTTGATTCCGTCACGGGCGGGGGATTTGAGGCGATCGCGGAAGGGGCCACGAATCAGGTCACCACGGTGATCGCCGACAACGACGTCGTTTCCTCCACCACCGTTTACGTCGATGCGACCTTCACCGGAAGTGGCACGGTGGATGGTGATCAGGAAGCGGCCGGATCGCAGGATGCCACGATTGGAACGGATGCGTTCGCGACGATTGCCGACGCCCTGGATGCGCTGAGCACGACCGAACCGGCAACGCTGATCATCAACTCCGGCAGCTACGACGCGTTGGATTTGAGCGGGTTCAGCAACAATGTGACCGTGAAATTTGTCGAAGGCGATAGCACGATCGCGTCCCTGACCGGCGGCGCCAACGTCGCGATTCATCTGGATGACGACGCGGAGCATTCCTTCGCCACGACGCTGACGGTGGGGGATGGGAGCGACACCGTTTTTGCCGGAGTGATTTCCGGAAACGGCTCGCTGCAGAAAATCGGCAGCGGAGAATTGACCCTGACCGGGCAGAGCACCTTCTCCGGCGACACCCGCTTGGATGAGGGGACGCTGACGTTGGCGGCGAGTGGTGGAGCGACCCTCGCTTCCGGAAGCGATCTCTCTGTGGGCGATCCTGTTTTGACGGAGTCCTCACCGCCCGCAGGCAGCGTTCAGGCGGTGATCGATAGGGGTGCTGCGGACGTGAACCTGAACGTCCAAGCCGACCAAAGCTTCGCGCGTTTGACCTTCGCGCGTCCCAGCGCAAGCCAGCATGATTTGACGATCGACTCCGGCGTAACTTTGACCGTGACCAGCGGATTCACGGTCAGCACCAAGACCGAGTTTCAGGACAGTTCAGGCAATCGGAGTGTCCCGGGTTCGATCAAACTGGTCGTGACGGGTGAGGGCACACTCACTCAGACCGGCGGCGATTTTCGGGTGGAAAACGATGGCTCCTTTACCCTCAACACCATGCCTGCCGAATTGGACATGTCGGGCTTGGCGACCTTCTCGGCCTCGGTCAGTTCCTTCCTGGTCGGGTCTGGCAACGCGATGGGTTCGGTGCATCTGGCGCAGGACAGTGCGATTTCGACGACGAACCGGTTCTACGTTGGCGCTTATGGCAACTCCTCCCCTCACGACAGCTACCTGATTCTCGGTCAAACCACGGTGATCAACACCGATGACATGCAGGTAGGAGTGAAAAAGACCAACGGAACGGTTCGGTTTGCCGACGGGCTCGTTGGCGCCACCTTGACCCTCCGGGGCGAGGGCGGAACCGGTGGCCCTGCTCTGGTGATGGGAGACCGTATTTACAACGGCGGAATCGGTTCTGATGCGGGCGGCCTGCTCGATTTCTCCGGCGGAGCAGCGGATGTGGCCTTCGGCTCGATACTGCTTGGGAAAACCGGAAGTTCCTCCGGGACCAGTAGTGGTAGCGGTTTCGGTACGATTCTGCTGGATGCCGGAGACGTGCTTACGGCAGAGAGCCTCACGATGTCGGAAACCGACCCCACGCCGGGTTCCAATCCCAACATGACAAGCCGGGGAACCCTGACGATCGGAACGGGTGCTTCCGCCACGATTGGCACTCTCACCCTGGGCAGTCGCCAAAGCGAGAGCGACACTCCGATTGACGCGACCGTGAACGTGGATGGCGGCACCCTCACGGTGGACAAACTTCAGGGAGGAGCTGATCAGAACAACAGTCCGAACGACAGCCGAGTCGTCAATCTCACAAGCGGAACTCTGGCGGTGGGAAGTTTCGATCAGGTTCCGGTGACGGGAGTCACGGCGGGTCCGGTCGTGCTCAATCTGGATGGCGGAACGCTGACCCACCTCGCCGGGGAGGACCTGACGATTGCGTCGCTCTTCGATCTTCAGGTGCTGAGTGCCTCCACCATCCTGACCGATACCGGGCGCAGCATCAGCATCAGCGAAGTGCTGGATGGAGCCGGGGCTCTCACCAAGTCGGGAAGTGGGACGCTGACGCTGAGCGCGGAGAATACTTATGCCGGCGGAACCACCGTCTCCGGCGGTACCCTTTTCGCCACCAATACGGCAGGCTCGGCCACGGGCAGCAGTAGCGTGACGGTGGAAAACGGGGGAACCCTGGCGGGCACCGGAATCATCAGCGGACAGACCACGGTGGAAAGCGGCGGCATTTTGGCGCCCGGCGTGGATGGAATCGGCACCTTGACGTTGGCAGGTGGCGGAATCGTAAATGGCAGTGTCATCCTGGAAGTGGATGGAACCGGAGCAGGAACCGCAGATTTCCTCGACGTCGTTGGAACGCTGACCGTGTCCGGCGCAACGATGGATGTGCGGGTAAGCGGGGCCGCTCCCGATGATGCAGCCTACACTCTAGCCTCGTTCGGCACGTTGACGGGAGCCGACACGACCACGGATCTCGTTCCAGCCGGTTATGAGTTGATCGACCGGGGCGGAGAAATCCTCTTGGTCGATTTGGCCGACTCACCCACGGTGACCAGCCCCACCACGCAGGAGGACACGCCGACCACCGTCACCGTGACCCGCGCCCCAGGCGATCACGCCACCCATTTCCAAGTCACCAACATCGCGGGAGGTTCCATCACCGGCGTCAACGAGGGAGACTTCGTCGCATTTGGCTCCGGCGGCAGCGTCGCCCTGACATTCACCCCGGCGCCGGACGCGAGCGATCCCGGGACCTTCGGGGTCGATGTGCAGGCGAGCCGTAGCGCAGACGTTTCCGGACTGGGTGGAGCGATTGTTTCCTCGACGATTTCGGTTACTCCGGTTGCGGGATCTCCTGATCTTGCGGTCGCCAGCTTGGCGATCGATCCCACCGTTGGAGTCCCCACCAGTCTTGGCCTAAGCTTCACCGCGGGCGATCCTACCGATACGGATGAAACCGTCATCGTGACCGTCAGTGGAATCCCGGCCGGCACGGAAATTCTTTTGGGCGATCCGACGTTGTTCCTCTCCACATCGGCCAACAGCGGAGACGTTTCCGATGGGTCGGATCTGGTCCTCGAACTCGACCGATCCCAGTTCGCAGCGGCCACGGATCTGGATGTTTCCCTGACTTTCGCTGCGCCGGTTGCCGATCTGGACCTCACCATCACATCCGTTTCCACGGACGGCGTCGCCACGGCAACCCAAACCACCGTTCTCCGCGCCAATGCCACGAATGCTCCCCGTGGCGAAGGAGGAGCACCTCCGGCCACTCCAAAGACAACTGACGACGCCGGGTCGACGGGAACGCCAACTCAATCCACTCCTTCTGAATCCGGGAACTCCTCATCAGGCTCCGGGCCGGAAGCCAACCTCAACGACCTCTTCGATGCGCTGCGGACCAACTCGGCCATCAACGAAGCCGAGTCCGGCTTGGGTCTTTCCTCCTCGACCCGCCCATCGCTCGAACTCTTCGTTGGAGTTCAAATGTCCGGATTGGACGAAAGCGGGCTTCCATCGCAACGCGTTTCCTACTTCGCCTTTGTCGGTGGAGAAAGCGGCTCGACGGTCGAGATCAACCTGCGCTCCGGCGACCGATTGCTGACGTCAGGTCGCGGAACGGTGGATGGCAACGGCAATTTTGAACTGCAACTGACCAGCGTGTTCGACGATGGCGGCTTTTACGTCGCCGAGGTCACCGTCACACCACCGCCCCTTCCCGGGATCGATCCCCGGCCCTCCGAGGTCTACTACGTGGAGTTCAACGGCGGAATCCTGCCAACGTTGAGCGAACTGCAAAGTTTGGAGGAAGGCGACATCTTCGGCCAAATGCTCCAGGCGATACGTTCGCCGAATGGTCCCGTGGCGCTGGCTTAGACCAGCTGGTTCAACTTTCCGACGAAAGATCCGCCGCCGAGGTTTCATCCGATTCACGAAACGAGGCAATGATCAGAATTCCCGCCGCGATGCAAATGGAAGCATCGGCTACGTTGAAGCTTGGCCAGCGATAGAAACCGAGATTGAAGTCCAGAAAATCGACGACGTAGCCGCGAAAAATCCGATCGAACACGTTGCCGGCAATCCCTGCCAACAACAACGCCACCGCCGATTGTGACATCAGATTGGGAAATGCGCCCTTGCGCCAAAGGACCGTGATGAAGGTGACGGCCGTCGCTGCGATCAGCAGAAAGATGACGTTTGAGTAGCCCGTTCCATTGCCGATACCAAAGGCCATCCCCGTATTGTGAACCCGCACAAGATTGAAGAAACCAGGAATCACTTCGATGAAATTCCCTGTCTCGTAGCTGGTTCCCCCTGAAAAATGCCTCACCACCCACTCTTTCGTGATCTGGTCCAAAATGAACAGAGGCAATGTTAGGTAGAGGAAAATTTTCATGACAGGTCCAAAAGGGAAGGTCGCCAGTTTAGGTAATCGAAATCCACCGGCAAGCAGGATCGAGCTCTTTTGTCCGGACTTGGACGGAGTGTTGGCTCAAAACTGTGTCTGATTTTGCACAATGCGCCACGGAAGCCCGAGAGAGCGGACACGCAACCTTGACATCACCGGTCATGCCCTCCAAGTAGCTCCCCCCTTTTTCCATAAGAGTTTTCATCTCGTTATCTCGTTTTCGTCGCCCCATGAATCTGCGTTCTCCCAAATGGCAACAACTTTTCGACATCCTGCTTCCGTCCAGCAGCCCCTTGCACAATCGCGACATTACGCGCGGGCTGGTCATCGCCATCGTCGTTGGAGTCATTGCCGGTCTCGGTGCCGTGGTCTTTCGCAATTTAATCACGTTTATCGAAACTCTTGGATTCGGGCATGGAAAAAGCGCATTGGGATTTTTGGGTGACTACTACATTGTCATCATCCCGGCACTTGGCGGTTTGATCGTCGGCCCGTTGATCTATTTTTTCGCCCGTGAAGCAAAGGGGCACGGCGTGCCGGAAGTCATGATTGCCGTGGCCAAGAACGGTGGCCGAATCCGAGGCCGGGTCGCACTGGTAAAGATCCTTGCCTCAGCCATCACTATCGGGACCGGCGGCTCGGTCGGTCGTGAGGGGCCAATCGTCCAAATTGGCGCCACGTTGGGATCAACGATCGGCCAGCGCCTGCGTTTACCGGAAGATTGGATTCGAACGCTGGTGGCATGTGGAGCTGCCGGGGGAATTTCCGCCACGTTCAATGCGCCAATCGCAGGGGTCTTTTTTGCCCTGGAAGTCATCCTGGGAAGTTTCACGACCCGCTACTTCAGCGTGGTCGTTGTCAGCTCCGTTGTGGCCGCGGTTGTCTCCCACGCCTTCTTCCCGGACATTGCCAACCTGATCGTCCCCGAATACGGATTGGAAGGGCCTCTGGAGATTCCGCTTTACGCCATTCTCGGAGTGTTGGCGGGAGCTGTCGGCGTGATTTTCATGATCGTGCTCTACTTTTTTGAAGACGCCTTTGATTGGTTGAAATTTCCGGAGTGGGGAAAGCCCGCGATCGGCGGCCTGATCATTGGCGCAATCGGCCTCTATTCCACCGACCTGTTTGGGGTGGGTTACGGAGCGTTGGAGAGAGCCGCCAATGGCGAAATGTTGATGAAGACCGCCCTCATCCTGCTGGGCCTGAAGATCCTGGCCACCTCCATCACCATCGGCAGCGGCGGAAGCGGTGGCGTGTTTGCTCCCTCGCTGTTTCTTGGCGCGATGGTGGGGACGGCGTTTGGATCGTTTGCCAATCAACTCTTTCCGGAGACGGCAGGCCCTATCGGTGCCTACGCCATCGTGGGAATGGCGGCGGTTTTCTCTTCCACAGCCCGCGCCCCCATCACAGCGGTCGTGATCCTCTTCGAGCTAACGCGGGACTACAATATCATCCTTCCCCTGATGCTGGGTGTCGTGGTGAGCACCGTCGTCTCTCAACTGCTCTACAAGGAAAGCATCTACACCAAAAAGATTCGTCGCAAAGGCATCAATCCGCCGGGAGAGGAAATGCTCGACGCGCTGGAAGGCGTCATGGTTGGCGATGTGATGACCAAAAACTTTCAAAATGTCCCCAGTGGACTTCCGATCGAAACCTTGGAAGAACGCTTCAAGGAAGCCGGGCAACGTGGACTGCTGGTGGTCGATGAAAATGGAGAATTGGAAGGAGTCGTGACCGTTTCCGATCTGGAAAACGCATTGCGCGATGGTCTCAGCGACGCCACCGCCGGAGACATCGCAACTCAATCCGTCCTGACTGCCTATCCGGACCAAAGTTTGCGAAGCGCCCTCCTCCAAATCGGCGCCGATGAAGTCGGGCGTATCCCCGTGGTAATGCGCGAAAATGAACGGGAGGTGGCGGGAGTCCTCCGACGGCACGACATCATTGGCGCCTACATCAAGGCGAATCAGCGCAAGTAAGCTTCCTGCCAAACAATCCAAACGCCCTGAAGTTTCGGACGTTCTCGGATTCATGATGGGATTTCGGTTCGAGCCGAAGGCTTATTTTAGAAGCTGGCTCGAAAACCACCACACACCCGAGAGAACCGAGTTTAGAACATGATCTCGTTGACCGGTTCCTCGGTCGGCGTCATTTCCTTGACTTCGATCACGGCCTGAGTCCGCCCATCCTCGATGGGGTATCGCATCGTTCCGGAAACCTTGATCCAAGACATCTCCTTGAACTCGGCCGTCTCTTCATCATTGACCACCGGAGCAGTTCCCGCGAATTCCAAGGGAATCGAGACGGGCTGAGCGTCTGCACGGCAACAGGTCACCATCAACGTAAATACCCGAACCCGTTTTCCTCCCGGGTTGTAACCAATTTCGGGCAAAACCTGTCCCACCGTCTCCACCGGTTGGCCTTCCAACACTTTCTGAATTTCCTGATCCCCCGTCGTATAGAAAAGTTGATCGACCGTGAGCAGCAAATTTCCGGCATCACTGCGGTCCACGACCTTTTCCAGATCCTCGAGCGTATATTCCCAATCTTCTCCGGCACCGTCTTCGGCATTTGGAGCCTGAAAGTCGTCCTCAACACGGGCTTTGACGGCATTTGGGTCATCGACAAACCCCTTGTTGCGAATCGTTTGAGCGGATTGATATCCCCCCTCTGAAAACGCAGCGGCGGCGAGCATTGGAATCACCATGACGAGAAACATTGCCGCATTTCCGGTAATCGAGGTGTCCTCGTGATCATGCTCGTGCTCATCGCCGTCCCCGTGATCATGATCATGATCGTGGCAGCAATCCGTCTCCTTCTTCAAATTCATGAGGTTGAAGACAGCCAGAACTCCCAAGCCCAACCCGGCTAGCAAACTGCAAATCCGCAGATACTCGGGGCGGATGAAGGATTTCACCTCCCCGGTTGCGTAAAATCCCAGCAAGACACCAGCCCAGATGAGCATGGCGATGATGCCAAACAGTCGAGCGATATGTTCTCGTTTCAGTGATTTCACGGGCGAGGTTGGGGTAGAGTTTGTTGTCCCCACATGACGGATACAATCCAAACCAAAATAAACAATCCTACGGCTAAAATCAAAACAAAGCGGGGCTTAAAGACCGTCGAGTAGAGGAAAACCAGCTTCACATCCATCATGGGACCGTAAACCAGGAACGCCAATTTCGCGGCGTAGCTGAACTTCTGCAACGCCGCCGCAACAAAGGCATCGGACGTGCTGCAAAGAGACAAAATGAAGGCCATCACCATCAGCGCGGGCGAGGCGAGCCAGTCGTTTGACGCGAAGCCTTCCACCCAGCTCTTGCTGACATAGATGTTGAACCACGCGGTCAAAAAGACGCCAAACACGAAATACATCGCCACATCCGTGAAATCATTCTGCGCCGTGCGCATGGCCTGAATCAGTCGAGAGCCTTCCACCGGGCTGTGATCGTGGTGGTCGTGATCATGCTCGTGGCCATCCCCATGTTCGTGATGATGGTGATGATCCCCCTCATGCTCGTCTGCACCATGCTTGTGGTCATGCTCATGGTTGTGATCGTGCTCATGATCGTGGTGGTGTTCTTCGGATTCACGATTCGATTTGATCGTCTTGAGCACCGCGTTCTTGAGGATCGCCTCCATCGGCGTTTTAAGAATCACAAAACCCACAAACACCGTGATTCCGTAAGCCATGATTACCCGCGAAACCGCCACGTAAACCCCATGCGTCCCCCATTCCTGAAACGCGGCAATGGTGCTCGTGATAACCACCGGGTTCACAATGGGAGCCGAAAGCATGTAGGTTAGTGCGCAGGCCAGCGGCAAGCCTTTGGCGATCAATCGCCGAATCACGGGGACAATCGCACACTCACATACCGGGAAAACCGCTCCCAAAAGCCCGCTCACCAACACCGCGACATATCGATTCTTGGGCAGCCACTTATCCATCAAATTTGATGGCAGATAGGCATCAATGAACCCCGAAATCACAGTTCCGATGAAAATGAAAAAGGCTCCCTCCAGCAAAATGCTGAGAAAGTCCCCAAGCATGTCATTGAGAGCGGGGTCCATAGGCGCGGAAGCGTGGCGCGGTATCTCGCAAAATGCAAGAACGTCCCTAACCTCGAAAAAATTCGTAAACTATTGGATCCCTATTGGACTGATTGAGTGGCAAAGGTTTTCTTTCCCGCTCGCATGATCTCCCTTCAATCAACTTCCCGTTCCCGGTTTTCCCGTTCAACTACCCGGACGCGTTTTCTCCACATCACCGCCATCTCAGCGGCGGCGATTGGCTCCCTCTTCGCGCAATTTGATGAGAAGCCGGAGGCTCTGAGTGCCAAAGAGTGGTGGAACAACGCCAATTGGCTCAAAACCGATCTCTGGGAGGTTCGCGACAGGGTTGAGACTACGGATTTCGACAATCATTATGTGATCGATTCGATTTACGGAACGTTTGATGCCTGGGGCGACGATCAGCTGAAAAAGCGGATCAAGGAAATTCAAGCGATCCACAGACTGCGTGAAAAAGGTGCCGCTCGCGCGACCAGTGACGGGCTGGTCAACGAGACGAAAAAGCGGATCAACGTTGCTGAAGATCTGGCCAAAACACCGGTCACCACGGTTTTGGATGTGCCCCGGGGTGCGCGGGCCATCGTTCGCCGGGCCGGCGCGTTCCAGCATCGCGAACGCCGCAAAGGCAACTACAAAGGCGACGGTCCCCTCAAAAGCTGGCTTGGCGTGGATGACCAGAAGCGGCAGATCGCGGCAAAACTGGGAATCGATCCCTACACCGACAATCTCGTACTCCAGAAAGAACTCGACCGGGTTTCCACGATTGGCTCGCTGCCCGAACTGGCGGTCAATTACATCGATCCCGGCAGCGGACTCTTCAGCGTTCTTGAAAGCGGGAGACAGTCTCGGATGAAGGACGCCTACCTGAATTCGCCCTCGGAGCTGTTTGTTCAGAATCGGCGGACGTTGATTGAGGAGCTAGGTGCAAGCAAAGCCCTGGCGGCCCAGTTTCTCTCTGTCGAATTCGCAACGCCGGCCCAGCAAACGATTCTGGTGGAATCCCTGGTTCAACTGAAAAACACCAAAAACCGGCTCCTGCTCGTGCAATTGGCCAACCTCACCAAGACGCGGGCCGAGTTCGAGGTCTATCGACGTTGTGCGGAGTTGCTCGCCTGGTATCACTCCAACCGAAGCCCCATTTCCAAACTCACATCGCTGCGCTGGATGCCGGTTGGCGTTGACCAATCGGGAAACCGGGTCCTCCCCTTCCCCATCGACTTCGGCAGTTGGTGTCCGGAGTGCGGAGGATTCCTCACGGAATTTTCAGAAACGGGAGAAGGGGGAACGCTGGTGATGACCGGAAGGTTGACCGAGCGTGCCCTGAGCGAACTCGCGAAGCGCAACGTTGACGTGGTTTTTCTGGATCACGAGTAGCCTCGGGGGCGATCCAGGGTTGCGCCAAAGGTTGGTTTGCCTAACGTGCGCTCCATGTTGATCCACAGTGTTTATTTTTGGCTCGATGAGTCACTCTCTTCAGCGCAGAAGGCTGAGTTTGAAGCAGGAATGAAAGCTCTTTTTTCCATCGACGTGGTTGCGTCCGGTGAGATTGGAACGCCTGCCGCAACGCCGGAACGTCCTGTCACCAACAACACCTTCGACTACGCACTCTTCCTCAAGTTCGAGAAGGTGGAGGACCACAATGCCTACCAGATTCACCCCGACCATCAGGTCTTCGTTGACAACTTCAGCCAGTGGTTCAAGACCGTTCAGATCTACGATACCGAATACGCGTGATGACCGCAGCAATCCAAAACCCCCAGGGCGAGCGGCTCGACTACTCCTTCCATCCGGCCTCTGATTCCACCCGCATCTTGATCATCGGACATGGCGTGACCGGCAACAAAGACCGCCCCTGGGCCGAAGCGCTTGGGAACGCGGTATCCGCCGCCGGCATCCCCGCGCTACGCTTCTCGTTCGCCGGAAACGGTGAAAGCGAAGGCGCCTTTCGCGATTGCACGATCAGCAAGGAAGTCTCCGATCTCGGCGCGGTAATTGATGCCGTGGATGGCGACTACGACGAAGTGATCTATGCCGGGCACAGCATGGGCGGCGCTGTCGGTGTTCTTCGAACTGCTGCTGACGACCGGATCAAGAAACTGATTTCCCTCGCCGGGATGGTTCACACCAAGCGATTTACCGAAGAGGAGTTTGGTGAGGTGACGCCGGATTCCGGCTTCATGTGGGAGGACGAAGAGTGCCCTCTATCGAGCGCTTACGTCAACGATTTGACCGAAATTGGCTCCACCATCTCCAAGGCGAGCGAGATCAAGGTCCCTTGGCTGCTGATTCACGGCGACGCAGATGACGTCATTCCCATTGGAGAAAGCCGGGAAATTTTTGCCGAAGCGAACGAGCCCAAAAAGCTGATTGAGCTTCCGGGAGTGAATCACGTCTTCGCGGATGCGGGCCAAGCGCCGATGACGGCGGCCGTTGTGGAGTGGCTAAACGCCTGAAATTCGGCCAACCACGCCAAAAACAGACAACTTTGTCTGTAGGTTTTCGAGTCGTGATTGCGACAGAATCAGGGAACCCCATGATTCCTAACCAATCCCCCTCAAAACCATGTACGACCGCTCTGATATCCAGAACTTTCAAGCCCGCTATCAAATGACCTCCATCCCCACAATCGTTCAGGATGGAAGCCTCTGGGACGCCGTTGCGCGTCACGAAAAGCACGACCAAAAAATGCTTCGGCTCAAGAAGTCACTCGGCATTTGCCGTGCCGCGCAGCTGCTTGGCAAGGACGTTTGCGAAGCGCCTGAACCGCTCGGGAAACCAGTGGCCGACTAAAAGCCCTCCTTCTTCTTTCGGAAGATTCGAATCGCGCGGTCGTCCGCCTGTGCGTTCACTTTCTCCATCTCACCTTCGTCTTTCCTGCCGTTGCCAGGTTGAATCACCACGGGATAGGACTCCTTGCGCTCGATGTAGTCGAGCAACTCTTCCTTGGTCGGAATGTCGTTGGTGCCATTGCCAAAGATGAGGCGATTCGGCTTCTCGGCGAGGGTGCCAGCGATGTATTGGCCCCAAACCGTCATCACATGAAGTTCCTGGGTTAGCGACTCCACCTTGGACGTGATGCCCAGGAGTTGTTGGCGAAGCGCTTCCTCCGGTTTGTCCTCGGGACCGGCCAACAGGACGTGAATTTCCTCGGTAATGTTATTCAACTGGGTCCGCAATCCAGCCTCGTCTTCCGTGCCGCAAATCATCTTGTTCAGCTCCAGCGAAAAGGCGTCCAGATTCGTGACGATCCGCTTGGCCCCATCATTAATACCTTCCTTGCCCTCTTCCCCTACCATCAACACATTCAACCCTGAGGAAAGGGACTCCAGATTGCCGAGCACTTCGTCGATTTGCCCCTTCATGCCCGGTTTCTCGTCATCGCCGGAAAACGCGGCGCTGAAGTCGGCGGAAACGTCCTTCAAACTTCCCGTCAGTTCTTCGATGTTCGTCACGGAGGTCATCAAGCCTTTTCCGCTGTCACCATTGAGTTGAGCGACGACTCCATTCAACGTCACCACCAACTCGTCAATATTCGCGACGATTTCAGACGACCCCGGAGCGATATCTTCCAACATCGACGGCGCAGAACTTGCCGAAAGGATCGTCCCGCCAGCGAGGAGCCCCTCCTCATCATCCACCCGTTTCAGCGCGACAAAGCGCTCGCCCAGCATCGACGACGAGGTGATCGAAACCTTTACGTTCGCGGGAATATCGATCTCCTCCAGAATCGCGACATTCATCCGAATGATCTCATCAGGATGTCTGCGTTCTTCGACTGATAGGTGCTCAATTTCACGAACCACCCCAATCGTCGAACCCGCGTAGCGAACCTCGGAATTCGTGCTGACTCCCGATATGTCCTCGAAGTCGACCGCAAACTCCAAATGCGGCTTCTCAAAGGGATTGCCAATGACCGCAAACACCAAGGCCGCCAGCAGCAGCGCGGATGAAATGATCACACTAAGGGAAACAAAGAGATCGGATTTCTGGTTCATATCTCAAAATCTGAGCCTAACAGCACCTCGCCATACTTCTCCCCTGCCGTCTTGTAGGGAATTGGGCCATGTGCCTGACCTTCAATAAATTGCTGAACAATGGGACTTGAATGGCTCCGAATTTCTTCGGGAGTTCCTTCCGCCACAATTTTGCCCTGCTGCTCGCCAGTGCCCAACATGATGATTCGGCTCGCGATGCGGAAAATGCTCGTCATATCGTGGGTCACCACCACCACCGTCGCCCCAATCTTGCGCGTCAGGTCCTTCGTCAACTGGTCGACCACCGCAGTCATGATGGGATCCAGCCCCGCCGTCGGCTCATCACTAAAGATCAACTCCGGATCCAACGCCAACGCCCGGGCCAGGGCCACCCGCTTCTTCATCCCGCCACTAATCTCCGAGGGCATCTTCTTCCCATGCCCGGTCAGCCCCACCTGCTCCAACTTCATCTTCACCACAATATCCACCAAGTCCGCGTTGAGGTTTCCGTGCTCACGCAGAGGAAGCGCCACGTTGTCCTCCACCGTCATGGATTGAAGCAAGGCTCCGGACTGGAACAGCATCCCGATGCGTCGTCGAACCCCCTGCATTTGCTGGCTGCTCATTCGGGTAATGTCCTCACCAAACATCTTGATCACCCCCGACGTCGGCTTCTCCGCCCCAATCAAGTGCCGCAACAGCGTACTCTTGCCACAGCCACTTCCTCCCATAATCACAAAGGTATCGCCCGGATAGATCTTGAAACTCACCCCATTCAACACGGATCGATCGCCGAACTTCCGCACCAGATCGATCACCTCGATCAGCGGTTCGCCTCGCTCAGTACTGCTCGCATCAATCTGGGCCATCATTTGGCTAGTCTAATATCGTCGCCATTGTCTGACTTTGTGACCATTACAGAATCACATGACCCAAAAAGTCAGCGTCTCGGGCCTTCCGGCGGAGACTATCGTCCCACCCCACGCATTGCAAGCCTCGCCTTACGGGGAATTTGCCGATGGAACCGCCAAGTCACGGTTCCATCCCATCTCGCGCGATCCCTAAAAGAAGAATAACGCCGTCAAAAACGCATTGGCGACGAAGACGGCCAGGAGCGAGTAAACCACGGATTGGGTCGTCGCTTTGCCGACGCCTTCCGCTCCTCCCCGCACGTTCATACCGGCGTTGCAGGCAATGGTAACGACGAGGAAGGCAAAAACGGCACTCTTGAGCATGCAGATGCCGATGTCTTGCAACGTGATGGCGGATAAGGCGCGATTGACAAAGTAAGAGGTGCTCATTTCCAAAGCCGTCTTGGTGATGAGCCAGCCTCCAAACATTCCCACATAAATGCCGAAAATGGTCAGAACAGGCAGCATGACCATCATGGCGAGGAAGCGGGGAAGAATGAGGAACGAGGTCGGGTGAATCGCCATCACGTCGAGAGCCTCAATTTCCTCGGAAACCCGCATGGTCCCCAGTTCCGCCGTTACCGAGGAACCGCTGCGCCCGATCACGATGACTGCGATGAGCAATGGCGCCAATTCCTTGAGCAGGCTCGCCGCAGTCAATTCAGGGACAAATGCTTCCGCTCCCATCGATTTGAGGGTCGCCGCAGATTGCATCGACAAAACCAGACCAATCGATAGCGCGGTGAGGGACGCCATGGGAACGGCTTGAACACCGATCTTCACCATTTGGCTGTAGGTGTTGCCCATGCGATAAAACTGGCCGCGAAGCGGAGCGACAAAAAGCCACCATCCCAGACTTCGCACGAGCTTGACATACTGATTAACCCCGGTCATTCCGATTTCAGGCTTCGACTCATTTCTAGGACGACCCTAGCCTTTTCTTCTTCATGAGCCAAGCGTTAGGCTGCATTTTAGAACAACCACACTTAGTCCCAGGTGGCGGGATCGAGCCCAAAGTAATCGACCAACTCTTGATAGAGCTCCGGCAGCTTGCGCTTCATCTTGGCCGGTTGCTCAAAGAAGGTTTCCGTCGACACGGCGAAAAATTCGGCCGGACTCAAGGCTCCGTAGGGATCCAAAAACGTCTTCCGCCCTTTCTCGGTATCCTCGACCAACTCGCTGTAACGGTGGCTGAAGACTTTGGCCCAGTCTCCGTATTCGCTCGGATCGGAGAGGATGGGGACGCCATCGCCTCGCCCGTCTTCCTGATCCAACTGATGCGCAAACTCGTGAATCACGACATTTTGGCCATCATCCTCGTTCGCAGCCCCGTGTTGCACGCTGTCCCACGCCAGCACGACCGATCCCGTGGTCCACGATTCGCCCAACCGATGCTCAGGATCCTCCCGCAAGCTGAAGGTTCGCGCTCCTGAATCCAGATACGCAGTTGGATAGAGGATAATTGTGAAGAGTTCCGGGAAAAGGCGCCTGGGTCGCCGCCCGACCGTCAAAAGAGCCGCTTGAGCGAGAATCAAGAGCCGCATCTCGTCGGTGACCGGCCCCAAATCCGCGGGTGACTCGAACACCTTCTCCTCCATCATGATTCGCGTTTGAAATTGCAGCCTCTCGCGAAGCTCGGCAGGCAGTCTCGGGTAAATCTCAAACTTCCGGTTCAAGTAGGCATCCCACTCCGCCGGAAACTCTTCATTCTGAAAGTGCTCCACCATCCGGCGATAGCGCTGACGGCTCAACATCGGACGGACGACAAGATGGACCACCAAAAAGTAGACCGCAGCCATCACGATGAGAATTGCAATTCCGCTCAGGACGCTCATGTTCGCCTACCATGGCACTCCCTGAATATTCTGAAAACCTCATTCGCCTTGCCAAGGCACTCATCAATCAAGAGAAGGCCAAAGTTCTCGTCCCACCACAAGACAACTCGAGCGGCTACTGGTTTGGAGGCGGGAACGTGGTCCAGGCTCCCGACGGAAGCGTGCTGATTATCGGTCGATATCGCAATTATGGCGACTCGAGAACCGGGGTCGGGGCAGGCGAACGCGGCCTTGAGCTCGCCCTTTTTCGGGCTGAATCGGTCGACGATCCGTTTGAGAAGCTGCTGAGTTGGAACAAAGAGGAGCTTCAGTGCGGCGAAAAGGAAGTTGTCTCCATCGAAGGCGCGACGCTCCTGCTCGATGGAAATCAGGCCGAGTTGTTTGTCTCGACGGAGAAAGACATCTCCTATCCGGACGATCTCGCGGACTTCCAGAAGGCAGGCACCGGCGTTTGGAGCATCGACCGCCTGGTGGCTCCCGTGGTGCTCGACCTCCAGAAGTCGCCCGTGGAAGAGGTTTTAACCGGTCCCGATCCCGCTCACCTTCATGTGAAGGATCCGAAGGCGTTTCATCTTCCCAACGGCAACACTGCGCTGATCTTTTGCAATCACCCCTACACGTGGTCGAGCTCAAACTCGGGCCTGGCCATCCGCAAACGCGGCGAGGAAACGTTTGAGACCGTGACCCACGATCTCCTGCCCCGCGGCCCGGTTTGGGACATCGCCGTTTCCCGAGTTACCGACCGCATGCCGGTTCCCAAGCTCGGCAAGTTCGTGGATCTGCCGGAAATGTGCCTCTACTTTTACTGCGGAGCCGAAAACCTGCGCCAATTGGATGACAATCCCAAAGCCGTGAAACGACCTCGCGGTTGGTCCTGCGAAGAAATCGGCGGAGTTGCCATGGGGATCGAGGACGAATTTCCGTCCTTGGAGCGACTTTCCGTCAATGAAGCGTTCTTCACCTCTCCTTATGGCACGGGTTGCAGCCGATACGTGAGCACGTTGATCACTGATCAGGGAATCTTTGCCACCTGGCAGCAATCTCAGGACGACCTTTCCCAACCACTCGTTGGCCACTTTTTGCCGATGAAAACGGTCGAGGAAATATTGAGCTAGAATCGATGGAGTTTCCCGTCAGTCCCCTTTAAGCGAACTTGACATTCCAGCGAAAAATCGGCCTATTAGGTGGCAATGCGGCTGCTTTGTTATGGCATTTTGGTGTTTCTTCCCTTTTTCGCTTCGAATGGGGCTGATACCGTTGATTTGAACCTCCCGGAAGCCCGCCTTTGGACCTATCAGGGCACCTCGATGCGCGCCCGATTGGTCGAAATCGACACGCTGGCCGTCAAAGTGGTGATGGGGTCCGATGGTTGGTCGACGAAGTTTTGGCTGGATCAGTTGAGCGACAGCGATCGCGACTACGTCAGCGAATGGCGAAAACGGGGATTTGGAATCGCCCCGAAACCGATCGTCAAAACCCCTCGGAAGGAATGGCCCAAAGAGGTAACGCCCGATCTGCGCTTCAGCGCCAAACTCGTCACCAGCGGCACCAATTCCTGGACCTACGAAACCCCCAATTACCGCTACTACAGTGATGCGAAACTCGCACCAAGCCTGATCGAAGAATACGCGATGTGGTTTGAAGGCACCTACGCGGCGATCCAGGAAATGCCTTTGCAGCTCAAAATGAGCCCGCCTTCTGAAAAATTCGTCGTGCGACTCTTTCGCAAGCAAAGTGACTACCTTCGCGCCGGTGGTCTCCAGGGTTCAAGCGGCTCTTACATCCCCAAAACTCAGGAAATTCTGGTTCCGCTCACCTCCCTGGGAGTCCGACTTTGGGGGGAACAGATTCCGTTGGATCGCCGGACGTTTGATTCCGGCCCCCTCGTTCACGAGATCACCCATCAGGTAATGCACTACTGGGTCCAGGTGTTGCCGGTTTGGTTCGTCGAAGGAATGGCCGAATACATGTCGTCGGTGCCCTTCAACGGGGTTTGGTATGATTTCGAGAACATCGAAGAAGGGATCCGCAAACACCTGGAGAAGGACTACGACTTCAGCCAGACCAGCGGCGGCGTCTTCAAGGTCGATATGGTGCCTCCGCGTGAATTGATGAACTTGAGCCACGAAGAATGGACCGAGGCGCTCCGCGTTGGCAAAGCCAGCCTCAACTACTGCTCCGCGCTTCTCATGGTCTATTTCTTCGCCCATCTGGACAGCGAAGCGGGCGAGCCATCACCACTCGTCAATTACCTGCAGCAAACGCGCGAGGGACGCGATGAACGGGAGCAATTTGTCGCCGAATACAACAAGGCGATCGAAACCTACAAGCAGAACCTGACCGCCTTCAATGACAGCGTCGATGCCTACAACAAGGCGCTGTTGGAATACCGGCAACAAGCACCCGACTACAACAAACGCGTCCGGATTCACAACGAGCAGGTCGCCAAAGGGATCCCTCAAGCGGAACGCATTGCGGTCGGTTTACCTCCAACTCCTCCCAATCGCCCTTCTCCGCCCTCCAAACCACAAATCCTCGTCAATAATCCCAAAGTTGGGGCGATTGACCTGTCCGAGGCCGAATCTGAAGCCCGTGACGTGCTCCTTCAGGGGCGAAATCCGGATGATCTCTGGAAGGCCATGGAAGAGGCCTTCGCGAAGCGCCGGATCTGGATTCGCGCGGTTGGCGCAAATTCCTGAAAGGTCGACCGCTGAACCATCGCAAAGCGCGATGGCCGGCTCAATTCGACAACGCGTCCATCAAGAACGCGATATCCGGAGGAATCAGGTCGTTGAAATTCACGTTTTTGTCATCCCCAGACTCCAGCCGGAACACCCCGTTCGCCCCGTCGGCCTTGAGCAGCGCGCCGTGAAATTTCTCCCCGTTTTTCAACTCCCAATCGCGATATTCGGTAATCACCACGGCACCAACCTCCACATCCTCTTTCATGATCTGGAAGACCTTGCTGCTGCCTTCCAGGACTTCGCCCGTGGTGCTCGAAATGACGGGCTCATCCTTGGCTCGCAATCCGGCCTCGACCAAGGCGGCGTGAATCATCCGGTCATAGTCATCCTGAACTTGAACGCCGTTCAGTCCCGGAACCAACGGCTTGCCCTGCAAATTGGTGACCACGACCGCGGGAAGAACATCGATCTTCTGCGCGAAGTTCTTGGCGAAGAGAGACTGATTTTTGGACTCGCTGGAGTTGCAGAGAACCACGACAAACTCTTCGCCCTTCATCTTCAACTTGTTGTCGTTCAACAACGTGGCGAAGTTTCGTGACCCCTGATCAGAGCCATCCAACAGCGCAAACAGGATGAGCGGTTGTTTGTTGGTGCGAGCGTAGGAAATCGCAGCGGATGCATCCTGCACAACGCGCGGCTTCTCCGCGAGACCAATCGAAACGGTGAGAAACGTGACGAGAAACGTAAGGGGGATCGTTTTCATGAGGGAGGCGGAAAATTCTTCAGTGCGAAGAAACTAGCACATCGATGAGAACCCGCAAAAGCAGCTTAGTTCACTTTTGGCGACGATTCCGGCTGAAAATTCTGCTTCACCCCTTCGCCAAATCGATAATGCCCGAGGACTTTCCAATCGAACAACCGCTGTTCCAGCTTCGGCCCCGCCCCAATGTTGTGCACAATCCAGACACCCGATTCACCTTCCGGAGCGGGAACCACAATTCCAATATGCGTTAACCCACGCCCATTCAGATCCCAGGCAACCAAATCCCCCGCCTTATAGTCGGCTTCGTCATCGGAGACCGGCAGGGCAGCCCCTTGGCGCTTGAAATATCGCTGCAGATTCGGAACCCGGCGATGATCGATGTTCTTGTCCGGCCGGCTCAGTCCCCAATTTTTCGGGTATCGGGAGAAATTGCGGCGCATGTCTTCGTGAACCAACGCCTGAAGATCGATTCCAAGCGCGCGGTAGCTCCGAATCACCACATCCGTGCAAACACCGGTCTCTGGGGGCACGTCGCCTCCCGGATATTTCAAAACCACGTAGGCCGGATCATAGCGAACGAAGGATTTCGTGCGCTCCAACGCAGCCTTCGCGAGACGATCATAAAACGTCGGTTCCTGCTCCTGAGCAGAAAGAATTCCAGTTGCCAGAAGCGAGACCAAAACCAGTCCAAAACAGCATTTCATGCGGCCTTGGACGGCTTGCGAGGCAAACTTGATCAACTATCAGCCTTCTCTTTTTTCTCAGCCTTGCCGGTTTCCTTCTTGGTCGCCTTTTCTCCGTCCTTGAAAGGAACAAACTTCAACACCGTTCCGTTGATGCAGTAGCGCTTGTCGGTCGGCGTATCGAAACCTTCACCTTCGAAAACGTGGCCGAGATGGCCGTCGCAAACCATGCATCGCACTTCCGTCCGGGCATAGCCCAAGTGGAAATCGGTCTCGTACTTCACGTTTTTCGCGTTGGCCGGATCATAAAAGGACGGCCACCCGCAATGAGAATCGAACTTCTCCTTGGAGCTGAACAACTCCGCGTTGCATCCCGCACAGTAGTAAGTTCCACCGCCCTGCGCCTTGAACTCCTTGTAAACCTGACCGTTGGATCGCTCCGTTCCCGCCTGGCGCAGGATCCGGAATTGCTCCGGCGTCAGCTCCTTCTTCCACTCCTCCTCCGTCTTTTTTACCGGGCTTTTCGGTTGCTCCGGCGCCTTCTCCAGAACCTCGATCACCGTTTCTTTCTCATCTTCAGCGTTCAGCGACAACGCGAATCCGGCAAACAGGCAAAGCAACGAAACAAACAGGGTGGAGGCTTTTTTCATTCCAGAAAATAGGAGCCTCCGCCGAAGTCGCAAACGCAAAAAGCAGCTCGTCGAAAGCGGTTATCAGGCAAAATCTCTCCTTCATTGGAAAATTGATGGACCGACAGCGTTGATCGTTGACTTCCTTCCACACATTGGAGAAAACCGGGGCGGGCTATGAACAGATTTCCATTTCGTCGGGTTTCACACTTTTCATCGCGAGGCGCATCCCCTCGTTGGATGCTGCTTTTTCTTGCGATCACGCTCCCGCTGATCATTGCCACGGTCACCTTTTTGGCGCTCAACGGTTCCATTTCCATTCCGGAATCGCTTAGACCTGCTCCAACCGAAGTGCAGCGAATCGCACCGATTGAGTTTCCGGACGGCGTGCCGGATGCGTCGGATATCCGTCCCAAGGTTGAATCCTGGATGCGTAAAAACTGGATCAAGAACGCTCCGAACCGCACCAAAGCTGAAGCTGACTTTCTGACCGCCGCCATTGCCTGCGAGCTTGATGCCCCGAAAGCTCCCTCCTCCTCCCAGTTATCGATTCTGGCGGAAGCGCTGGAAGCGAATCCGGAAAGTGATCCGATCCTGGCTTACCTCGTCGGGATCTGGCATCGCGACAATGAAGTTGCCATCCCCTTGCTGAGAGAGTGCATCAAGCATCTCGACCAGACTCCCGGCCAGGAGTCGACGGCGTGGATGGCGGCCGTTCAATACGCCCGCCGGCTCTTCCGGTCCGGCAACCAGGACGATTTTCCCATTGCCCAGGCCGCCGCAACCCAGGCGCTCCAATTGCTAACGAAAGCTCTGGACGCCAATCGCGGATATGCGGACGAGGATGACTGGGTCGCAGAATATATTTTGCTCGGGTATGGAACCGGTCATCGGCGTCCGGGGAGAAAGGAGTTCCTCGCCGAGAACTACGCCAAGTTTGCCACGGTTGCATCCAACCACCCCGACCTTCCCTCCTGGCTCAAGCATTGGATCCTCGGGCTCGCCTACAACGCGGAAGGCTGGGAAGCGAGAGGTGGCGGCTATTCCGATTCCGTCACCCAAAAGGGCTGGGAAATCTTCTATGCGAAGATGGCGCAAAGCGCGGAACACCTCGAAAAAGCCTATCTTGAGAATCCGAATCATCCCGGTCCGGCAGCCTCCCGCTGTTACGTTGCATTGACCTACAGCCAAACACCGATTCGAGAGATGCGACTGTGGTTCGATCGTTCCACCGCCGCTCAAATCGACTATTCCCGCGCCTATCGAACGATGCTGTGGGGACTCCGGCCACGCTGGCATGGGAGCAAAGGAAAGATGCTCGAATTCGGCCTTCAATGCATGAATTCCGGCAGATTTGACAGCGATGTGCCCTGGGAATACCTCACGGCTCACCGTGACATCGCCTCGGAGTGGGATCTTCCGGATTACTACTATATTGAATTGCGAAAACGGGCTGCGTTCGACTCGCTTTTCGCCGGTTACGAAGCATCGCCCGAGCGGGAACCCTGGCGAGAATTCGATCGGTCCCGGGCCGCCGTTTTTTGGTACAAATGTCAGGATTACACCAAGGCATGGCCGCTGCTCGAACAACTCGACTTCCAACTTGATCCGCGCGTTCTCGAAGAATGGGGACTGGAGAATTCCAGCTTTCTGGTTGGAAAAACCGCCGCATTTGCCAGCTCAGCCGGTGACAACCTCATCGAAGCCGAAGATGCGGAAGTCGATTTCGATGCCGAAACGGCAGTCACGCTCTATCGCCAGGCCCTCGATACCCCGGGTATGAACGAAAAAGCGAAGCCGTTCCTCCGTGACCGCGTTGTCATGATGGAGATGGAATCCCATTTGGCAGCCAATGAGGAAACGTCATTCCTGCCTCAAGCGGACTCGGACGGAGCCGGTTGGGTCCGCGAGGGGGATCATTGGTCTCTGGAAGACGGGCTAACTTGGAACGGGGGAACCGGTCGAGCCCTCTTCACCGCATTGGCGCGAATCGGTCCGATTTTCACCATGACCGGCGAGATTGAAATCGACCCGGGAACGTCGGAACAAGCGTCGGCCTTTGTGGCTTATGGCTATCCCGGCGCCAACAAATGGAGCGATTGGGCCAGCGTTCGATTCCAGATCAACAAGGGCGAGGGAATCGTCTCGGCGGGACAAAGCTACGCTCGCCCCCGCGACTCCGCCCTTGCCCCCATTCAGGAACGCTTCACGTTCGAGCTGTCGGTCGATAAAATGATGATCAACCTCAAGATCAACGATTCCCCGGTTATGACCGACGTTCGCCAAACAAAAGGCGTGGTGACCCAGTTTTACTCCCAACTTGGCCTCGGCATTTCTTCAGACAATCCCGAGGCTTCCATCCGATTCACCAACGTGAAATTGCGGAAATAGCCCGTCAACATGCAGTTGGACCGATTCCCAATAGTCGGGATTGATCTAAAACTCATCTTCTTTCTTGCTTCGAACTCTGTTCTTCTCTATCAAACTATCGCCATGGAGGAGAGTCATTTTATTGAAGCCCTGTCGCAGTCAGGGATTTGGAAATTTTTTAGAGAAGAAGCTTTTTGGAAGCTCATAACCATTCTGGGGGCAATTGTCGCGGTTGGCAAAGCGATGCGTGAATACTACCGAATGAAGTCGGCCTTTCGCGAGAAAGAGAAGGAACTGCAAGACAGCAAAAACAACAATATTAGGCTAGCTGCCGAGTCGGAAAAGAAAATTGCTACGCTTCAAACGCGACTGGATTATCAGGAAAAGACATTGTCGCTCTTTCAAGAAGTTGGTGCTGACGGTACAGAAGCCCCCGATCGTGTTCCGATTGACAAGAATGCCCTGCTGAATGCGGTAAAGAATGGAGCAAAACAAATGATCGAGTTGAACCGCAAATTAGAGGAGGCCAAGAAAAAGAGCGTCTGGTATTTGCCCGCTAAACGTACGATCCTCCCACGTGAATCCAAAACCAAGTTCATCGCCCTCGCTAATTTGAAAGGCGGCGTAGGCAAGAGCACTATTTCCGCGAACTTGGGGGCTGAGTTGGCTAGTCGCGGTAAAAAAGTATTGCTGGTCGATCTGGATTGGCAACAATCGCTGACCCGACTTTCGCTTACTAAACTCCAAACCCGCACCCATTTTGCCGGAGACTCCGGCGCGGTGAGCGATGCGCTTCTCCGCTACTGCAATGACGCTGAGGACGTTATGCACGAATTCCGCCCCGTTCGTGTTGAGCGCGAGAATACGGAACTTTACGTCCTCCCAGTGCCCTACCGGTTGATGTTCGCCGAAGATCTCGCTCTCATCAGTTGGTTTGCCGACGACTCTAAGGAGGATGCTCGATTCGTTGTCGCCAACCAGTTGCAACGTTGGGCGGAAAACTTTCAACCAAATCCCAATCATGATTCTACAGTAGATCTCGACTACGTAATCTTGGACTGCCCACCGCGATTGACCGTCAGCATGACCGCTGCTCTTTCCTGCGCCGATCTCGTTGTGGTGCCTAGCCTTCCAGATGAAACTTCACTCAATGGTGTGGGATTGCTCTTTTCCGAGCCACTCCGAGATTTACGCAATATCATTTGGCCTAAACCGGAAGAAGATCTTTTATCCACGACTCCAGTTTTCGGATTGGTTTCGAATCGTGTCTATCGAGCTGACTATATACCGGACGCGGTCGAGTCAGTTCGCGAAGTGGCTGAGGGGCTTAACCTTCAGCACCACGATTTCTCAATTCAAGCATCCACCACTGGCATTGCTCAGAATTCCGCGTTCCGTGATGCGGCCGAAAGTACGAGACAGGACCGCCGCCAATTCGCGATGGACTTTTCCGGAGATGGACCAAAAGAACAACTCGCAGGTTTGGCTAACGATGTCGAGCGATGGTTGGAATCAACTCCGGCACGCCCTTCCGTTGCTCCATCAACCAATCGAATCGCCCAACTCACAGGCAACCGCACTCAGGCATTAAGGCCATGAAGGTTGAAAAACTGATCCAGCTTCTCAAATCTAACGAGATTGCAGGGAACCTTTCCCTTCAGGAGCGCAACGAGCTTGCGTCCCTGATTCATGGTCTGAAACGGGTTGAACACCTTGATTTGGCGACCTTGGTCAAGGCTTGCCACACCATAAAGCTGCCAAAAAAACGAGCCGCATCGCCTAGATCATCAGCCACTGTCGAGACTTCCATTGCCCGGCTCAATTCCCTAAAAGAAGAAGTGCGTAAATGGACGTCGCCGGACTACGGCGAAGTTGATCGCGTTGTCAAAGCTGCCTGCAGCTCCCTGAAAAAATCTGAGGTCTCCCAAGTCGCCAAAGCCACACTTGGCAAAACCCATTCCAGTAAGACTAAGTCCGATATCATCGAAGCCATTGCCCGTCCATACCTCCGACAGCTGGAGCTTCGGTTCATGAACGCAGGCTCGTGAGGAGCCGATCTTCCAAGTCCGATAAGCCCCCTTACCTGTTGACTGAGAAGACTATTTCATTCAGATCCGATTCAACAACTCGGATTTTTTCGCGGCAAACTCCTCGTCGGTCAACACACCGGCATCCCGGAGCTTCCCAAGTTGCTCGAGCAAACCAACCACGTCAGCCGACATGGTGTTGCCGGTCCCAACTTGCTGGGGAGCAGGTGCCGCTGGAGGCTCTGCAAAATTGGTCGGCGGCTCCGGCTGAAGTCCCGGACCAGAGATCAAGGGCAGGCTCAGGGTCGAAATCGTTCCGTATTGGCTCGAAAACGTGAGCGAAGTGTTGCCCCCCTGCTGCTGGCTGACTCCGCTGATTTGGTGATCCAGGGTGTCAAAAACCGTGACCTGACCATCCCGCTGCACCACGAGGCGCCGAGCCTGCGGAAAAAAGGCATATCGGATATTGTTCTGCGAACCACTGCTGGAGGGAGCCCCGAGATCCCCGGGCCACCAATTGCTTCCACCCCAGGCATTCTTCGGCGGAGGCTGAAACATTTGGTTGTTCGCCAGCGCATTCGAAAGCTCGCTGCACAAATTGTTGACCGTGTTCTTGAGCTGATAGTTGAACAAATCGCCAACCATCGTCATTCCACCACTCATCCATTGCCCGCTCCCCAATTCCGGGCAACTGAACTGGGCCATGGTTCCGCCGCCATTGTTCACGGAGATCAGCATCGACACCGCCGAGTCAAAGCTGAGATTGTAGCGACGAGCAATGTCGTTGATGATGTTTTCTCCTACGGGAGTCAGTTGGTTCATGGAAAGTTGGGAAAGCGGAACTGATTATTGAAAGTCGCGCCTTCTAACCAACATGAGATCCAGAATTACACAAAGTATCTTTCGATTGTTCGTCACTACGGAACAACCTGACCGCTCAGAGAGTGATTTCGAACCCGCTACCGTCTAGCTGCGGTCTCTCAACGTAGGGGCTTTCTCCGATCTCCGGGGAACCGGCTTCATGGCCTCGGGAATCAGTCCCAATCGCTCGGACGGCAAAATCTCCCCGGACGAAAGCTGCTCAAGATACTCGGTCTCAGCATCCTCTTGAAACTCTTCAAGATATTCTGAACTCAGAGGCTCGCGGTGATTCCCCTCAAAGACTTTTTCCCAGTTGGTGGCCATGCTAACACTGAGATACTGATATTACGGAAAGTCAAAATAAAACCATGTTAGGGAAATCTTAGGAACGACGCAAGAATTACGTCCGATGGATTGCTTGGATTCGACTGTCAGTCGAATCTACGTGCTCGATGGACCTCGAAACTTGGTTCGTAGGGAGCGCACTGTAGCTTCGATTGGCAATCGAAGTCGCGCGGCGTTTGATTCCGATTCACGGGTTGCCGAAGTTATTCCTGCGCCGTTCCTTAGGTGTGAACATCAGCAACCCACAAGCAAGGTTCTAGGATGCGCCATTCCCATTCCCCAGCCCGTAAGCCGGATCGACACTTTCCGCGACGGTCTCGGCATTCGGATTGCCGCCGGGAACCGATTTCTTCGCCCGGTCGCCCGAGGAGCTGAATTTCATCCCGAGCGTTTTCGAAACCCCAAATTCTTCCATCGAGACGCCATACATCACGTCGCAACGGCTCATGGTCCGTTTCGAGTGGGTCACGATGATGAACTGGCTTTCGTTGATGAAGCGGTCGAGCACGCGGATAAAACGCTCGATGTTGGCTTCGTCGAGCGGGGCGTCGAGCTCATCGAGGACACAGAACGGACTCGGCTTGACCATGTAGATCGCGAACAGGAGCGCGACCGCAGTCATCGAGCGTTCGCCTCCGGAAAGCAGACTGATCGATTGCAGCTTCTTCCCGGGCGGTTTCGCGATGATCTCAATTCCACTTTCGAGCGGATCTTCGTCATCGAGCAACACCAGATTCGCCTGCGCGCCTTTGCCGAACAACTCGGTAAACATCTCGCGAAAATTCTTCGACACCTTGACGAAGGTCTCCGCAAACATCGCCTTGGTCGTCTTGTTGATCTTCTCGATCACCTTAAGCAGCTCGTCCTTTGACTTCACGAGGTCGTCATGCTGCTCCACCATCAGGTTGAAGCGCTCCTCCAATTCGTCGTATTCCTGAATCGCGTCGAGGTTGACCGGCCCCATCGAATCCAGCTTGCGGCGAAGTTCCACCGTCGCCTCTTCCACGAATTTCCAATCCGGCTGCGAATCATCGGGGATCTCGGGCATTTCCGACTCCGCCGCGTCGTCCTTACCAGGCGCAATTTTCAGCTTTTTCTGCGTTTCGGCGATCACGCCGAGAAGCTCGTGGGAATCCGGTTCGAAATTCTCCAACTCCACCTGATAGCGCTGCCGAATCGCGTCGTTCAAATTCTCCATCCGCAACTCCAACTGCGTCGAGCGAATCTCCTCGTTGCCGCGTTGTTCCGCCATCTTCGCGACTTGTTGCCGCATCGTCACCAGCTTTGCTTCGCCCTGCTCGATTTCACTGAGAAGCCCGCCGCGTTTCGTCTCCAAACTTCCCCGCCGGTCCAGCACTTCGCCACGTTGTTTGGTCAGCGACGCGATCTCGGTGCGCAACGTCTCGTTTTCCTCGGTCGCCTCATCGATCCGGACTTTGTAACCGTCGATATCCGCATTGCGACGTTGAATCACTTCCTCCAACTCCCGAAGCCGGCTCGACATCGGGGCGCGCTGTTGTTCGAGCGATTCCCGGGAGCGTTTTTCGACGGCCAGCGCCGTTCTCAACTCATTCAGCAACACCGTCGCTTCCTCTTCCTTCTCGCGAATCAGTTGATGACGGGTTTGCAACTGGCCGGTCTCCGTCTCCAGTTTTTCAATCGACTCACTCGCCTCCGCACGGCGCGATTCCAACTCGGACTGCTGCGCCTGGGCCGCGTCCATCCGCTTGACCAATTCCGTTTCTTCCCACGTCAGGCTTTCCAGTTTGCTGTCCTGTTGCTGAACCTCGCGCTGCACCATTGCCAGTTGACCTTCGACAGTCGAAATCTCGACTTTCAACTTCTGCAGACGCTCGCGATGCGCTTCCACATCGACCTGGGATTCGGCAACCAAATCATCAAGGCCATTCACGCGTTTCCGCTCGGCCTCCAGCTTCGTTCGGATCTTCGCCGTCAGTTTCTCCAGCCCGCGAATTTCCGCCTGTCGTTCCAGAATTGAACCCGCGCCGCTTTCCTTGAAGCCGCCGGTCAGAACGCCACCTGCGCTCAAAAATTCGCCGGTCAGGGTCGCAAAGGCCACGCCGGGCAATTCGTCGCGCAGCGCAAGAGCCCGGTCCAACGAATCCACGAGCAACACATTCTGAAGGAGGCCCTGCACCACCGCTTCCACGTTGGGTTCCGCGCTGACTTTGTCCGCCGCCCATCCCAGGGATGCGGGGTGAATGCTGAAGGAAGAAAGCTCGGGCTCCGATTCCTTCTTCAAAATCAAATCTTTCGGGATCAGCGACGCCTGGCCCAATTTTCCCTTCTGCAAGCGCCCCAAAATATCGCGAGCCGCCACCGAATGCGCAACCAACACCGCCTGGAGATTCTGCCCCAACGCCGCTTCAATTGCCGGAATGAACTCCGGAGCCACCTCGATGAAATTCGCGATTGCTCCCAACACCTCACCTTTCATTCCCCCGCCTTCATCCTTCAGGACCTCCTGCGTTCCACGCTCGAACCCCTCCCCCGTTGCCACGAGTTGTTGCAGGGTTTCCAGGCGCGTCTGCTTCTTGGTGATCTCCCGCGTTAGCTCAGCCTCAGCTTCCCGCGCCGAAACCAAATCACGCTGCGCTCCCACGAGCCCGTCTTCCAACAGCTTCAGCTCCAGTTCCAACTCCGTGCGCTGTGCCTCGCGTCCCGTTTTCGCCTTCTCCAATTCCGTCAACTCCGCCACTTTCTCTTTTCGCTCCGTCTCGATTCGCCCTTTCTCGTCTCCCAGTTTACCAACCCGCTGCTGACTGCTCGTCATCTGACTCAAGCCATTCTCCAGCTGGGCCGTCAATGTCGTCACCAGGCTCTCCGCCTTTCCCAATCGACTGCGGTTTTCATTCAGCGCCTGCTCCACCTGACCCCGCTCGCGTCGAATCCCATCCGTCTGTTCCAGGCGCCGTCCGAGATCCGCCTCCTGCACCCCGATCTGCTCGGCCATCGCTTTCAGCGTCTCATCCGCCGCGCTCAAATCATCCCGTTGCGTCGCCAGTTTTTCACGACTCGAAGCGATATCCGCCTCGTTCCGCTCGATCAACGTCCGCATCTCCACCCCGCGTTCCTCGTTGAAGCGAATCCGGCTCGTCGCCTCCTGGATTTTCCCCTGAAGGTCCGACTCCCGTTGGCGCAAATCGCTGATCTCGCCCTCAATCGCCTGAAATGCCGCCCGCGTCTCATTAAGCCCCGTCTGTCCGCCCTCAATCTGGGTCTGCAATTCCTCGTGCTGGGTTCGCAACGCCCCGATGCTCGTGACCAACTCCCCCCGCTCCGCCCGCAGTTCCGCAAACTGCCGATGACTGAAATGCGTATCGAGCACCCGCACCTGCTCCAACAGCGTCGCATACCGCCGCGCCTTGCTTGCCTGCCGTTGCAGACTCCCCATCTGGCGCTTTTGCTCCTCCAGCACATCCACAATCCGCACCAAATTCGCCTCGGTGTAATCCAGTTTCCGCAGCGCCTCTTTCTTCTGCTGCTTGAACTTCGTGATTCCCGCCGCCTCTTCAAACACCTGCCGCCGGTCTTCCGGCTTCGAGCTCAGGAGCATATCGATCTTCCCCTGCTCCATCACCGAATAGCTTGACCGCCCGATTCCCGTATCCATGAACAGGTTGTTGATGTCCTTCAACCGGCACGGCTTGTTGTTCAGCAAATACTCGGACTTTCCATCGCGATACACCCGGCGCCCGACACAAACCTCGTTGAATTCCACGCCCAGCGCCCCTTCACAATCGCCCAGTGTCAGAAGCACCTCTGCCAACCCCAACGGTTTCCGCTTCTCCGTTCCATTGAAAATCACATCCGCCATCTCCCCACCGCGCAGCGCCTTCGCCGAAGTCTCCCCCAACACCCACCGAATCGCATCCACCACATTCGACTTTCCACACCCATTCGGCCCCACAACCCCCGTCACCCCCGGGTGAAACTCGAGCTTGGTGTTGTCAGCAAACGACTTGAAGCCGTTCAGTTGGAGCGAACGCAAAAACATGCGGAAAAAACCTCGTGGATTGGGAGAATTCGGTTAGAAAAAACTGATAATCAAGCGGGGAAGGCGGAAATTGCGGGTTTCGCCGGTGGAAGCGGCGATTTGGGGAGCGTTTGAAAATGAGGTCGAGTTGAGTGCTCACCGGTCAAATCAGGCCCATGCCGCCTCGAGATAATTCGCACCAGCTCCCCGGATTCTGTAGCCCAAATACTCCCATGCAATCTGCAATGTCTCAATTCGCCGTCCCCGTGCAGGATGCACCCTTTCGCCGAAATTACGGCCCAATTTACGGGGAAACCCGAGGAAAAAGGAGTTGGCACGAACCCAGCACTACAGAAGCCGACTGCGATGGCACAACGTTATCGCGCCTCAACTCTAAACCTACAAACCAATGCTAAGCTGGACCGTATTCTTCCTCATTTTTGCCATTATTGCCGGAGTGTTAGGCTTCGGAGCCGTGGCCGGACTCGCTGCCACCATCGCAAAAGTGTGTTTCTTCCTTTTTCTCATCCTCTTTGTCGTATCCCTCATCACGGGACGACGAGCGGTATAACACCATCTCAAACACACCCAAAACTACTACCAACCAACAGAATGAAACGAACCATCCTACCCATCAAAACCACCGCAATCATCTTTGCCTCAATCCTGGCCCTCTTTTCGCTCTCGTCATGTAACGACGACGACTCCGCGATCGAAGAGGCTGCCGAAGAACTCGAAGACGCTGTGGATTAAAACCTGACTCTTCGACGCTTTAAAAAGCTGCGTCGGCGCACGCTTGCCTCGGCATTCCAAAGTATTCGCTTCCGCGTCTTGGAGTGTTGAAAGCAAGCAACGCGCCGATTCAGCTTTTTTTGGGCCCGTGACAGGCCCGAAATCAGAACCACACCTCGCTCAACGTTCCCGACTCCAGTTCGTTGGCGTAGCTGAGGTAGTAATTGCGATTCGGTGCGTTGTATTCCCGGGCAGCGAGACCGCGCAACGCTTCGATCTTCACCTTGCGAGCCCGTTTCAGATCGCCGTCCTCAAGCCATTTCAAATGATCGGAAAGTTCAAGCGCCCACTGATAGTCTTCCTCCTCCAGCGCCGCGTCCATCTGCTTGGTCAGCATCTCGGTGCCACCGGCAAGTTTGGCAACTTTCTGGGCCTTCAGCCTGGGCTCCATCGGGTTCAGGGTGGTGGGGTTACCGTCAAACCATCCCAATAAGCCCGCGTAAATCGCACGGACCGCATGGGGAACGGTGCCGTAGAACTCGACGAGATACGGCCTGTCTTTCAGATGCTCGGGCAACCCGACTTCGTGAGCGAGTTGATCGGGGCTCTTGCCTTGATTAATGCCGTCAATCGTCTGATCATAGATGCTCCCAATGGCCTCACTGTAATCTTTCAGCGATGCGGTTGCAGCCTCCTGACCGCTAATCGGCATGGTGTGACCGGGCACCACATGGTGGGGCTTAAACTCGGCCATCCGCCCGACACTTTCCGACCAGTTCAGCACATCACGGTAAGCCGTCCCGCGGATTGCATACAGATTGGGGAAGGCATGGTAAAAATTGTCCCCGGCAAACAAAACCTTCTCGTCAGGCAGCCAGATGAACATGGCGTCATCGGTCTCGCCCGGCGCGAGGTAGAACTCGAGATCAACCCCCGCAATGGTCTCCCGGTAGCCGTCTTCCGAGATCCGGATGGTGGGCGGAACATAGCCCTTCCCGCCATCTTTGTCGTGAGTGTTGGCCGGGGCCACACCGCGATTGGTTCGTTGCCCGACCGGAAGATCGCGGCCGAATTGCCGGATGTTGCGCAGGCCCTTCACCGGATTCACCGCCTTGTTCACGCCCTCGGCTGAGCCGAAACCCTCCGTTGCATAAATTTCGGGCTTCTCCTCGCCGACAAAGGCGCTGGCTCCGCCAATGTGGTCGCCATGGCTGTGAGTGTAGAGGATCGCTTTCACCGGCTTGATGCTGTATTTTCGAAACGCCTTGAGGGCCATCGCCGCACTGAACGGCCCACGAAGCGTGTCGACGATAATGATCCCATCATCCCCCACAATCATCGATGTATTGGCGCCATGGAATCCAACGGCCGTGTAAACGTTCTCAGAGACCTGGATGATTTTCCGCTCGAACTGATGATTCTGCGCGCCTAGCAGTTTCGAGGCACGCTCCGGTTCCACCTGGGTGTCCGCAGCGAACCCGCCGTAAGGCAGGGCCAAAGCAGCCGCGACAATGAGTTTGATTGATGTAGCAGTCATTTTACGGTATTCGTTTTTCTGTGGAACCAGCCTAAACAACACCAGCCACGCAACAAGGTGAGCAAGCGACAAGCGATGGTCAAAAATGGACAAACAGAGCCTTTCAGCTTCCGTTGCCCTGGCGAAACGCCTCCGGCGTGGTTCCCGCGATCCGTTTGAAAAACTTCACAAAGTTCGTCGCCTCGCTGAATCCAAGATCAAAGGCAATCTCTTCCACGGTTTCATCGCCCAGGACCAGCTTGCGTTTGGCCTCCAGCACACAGTGCAGATCGACGAGCCGTTTCGGGCTGATCCCCCGGATCGTTCGGCAGGCCCGCGCCAAGGTTCTCGGGGTAACATGCAACTGGCTGGCGTAGGCGGATAGCGACTGCCGAATCGGCTCGTCCATCAGCACGTTCTCAAGACCAAACACCAGCTCGGAAGCCCGGTTGTGAGCCGGCCCCCGAGTTTCCTCGTTGCGGCGGAGATAGAGATCGGTCAGTCCGGAAAGAATCGCCTGCAACAACCCCGGCGCCATCGACGTCAGTCGCAACTCCTCCGGAACCTCCTCCATCTGCTGGATGAATTCCAACAACTGCACCATGGAGGTATGATCGCGGGGCTCGAGCGAAAACGGAGCATCCAGATACACCGCAAGACGACGGATCTGCTCCGGCGAAACGGTCTCGGGACGGAAAACGAGCAGGAGCGCCTCATGATCGGACTCCGCATCAAAAGCATGCACCTGACCGGGCCGCACCTGCAAAACATCGCCTTGCGAAACGGAATACTTCTCGAAATCCACCCAATGCGAACCTGCGCCCCGAGTCACGAACTTCAACAGGTAAAACCGGTGGCGGGTCGGCGCCGCAATATCGATCTCCATCTTCCGATGCCGCAGCTCGGAAAGCCGGATCACTTCAATCGGCGTTCCCTGCCCTTTCGAATGAGCATAGTCAAGATCCTGAATTTCCGTTTCGATAAGCGAAGAATGTCAGGGATTTCCATCGAGGACCGGTGCCGCGCGATCCTAAATCACTTTCCCGTCGCGCGAAAACGCTGCCAGGCCTTGGCGAAGGCTTCATTCGGAAGGTAGTTGGCCTTTTGCTTATCGCCCTGGTAAGTTGCGGCGGGAGCGATTTCCGGTTCTTGAAAGCTGTCTTTGGAGCGATCGAAGACATCGCCCAACCAGGCGTCTTGAAGGCTCTCTTCGAGCGGGCGGAACTGGGTTTCTCCGTTTTGGGTGCGGGTGTCGATACAGGCTTGAGAGAAGTCGGCGATGAGTTTGTAGGTGGCATCCGGGTCGCTGGGCCAATGTGCCATTCCGGCTTCCATGACCATGGTGATGGGGGCGTTTCGTTGGGTGCGCAGCTCCATCACGGTTTCGTCCTGCCCCTTGAGAAACTGATCGTTGGTGCCGTGCATGACGAGGCCTGGGGTGCGTTCGACGCCGGGGAACTCGAGGTGCCAGGTGCCGCCGGAATGATAGGAGATCCAGCAGATGGTGCGCTCTGGGCGAAGGGCCGGATAGAAAGCGGAGAAGCCGGTGCCGTTGGAGTGCCCGAACGTGATGTAGGGAACTTGAGCCAGCTCGGGATGCTCGAATTTTTCACCAATCATGGCGATGATTTCTTCCAGCTTGGACGCGGGATAAATGCCGCGTTGAATGGGGTTGCCGAGAAATCCGATCAGGGCATAGCCATTTTTGTCAGCAAAGTCCCAGAAAATCTGGTGTTCCATCATCTTCGTGCCCATCCCGTGTTCGGAGATGAGCAGCGCGCCCTGAAGTTTCGCCGTCTTCTCCGGAAGGCGTAGACGGTAGCGAACCTGCTCCATCGCGTTTTCCTGGAATCGGGACGCCTTTTTCCACGCATCAAAAAGGCCATCATCCAACTTCCCGTCCTGCTTGTCCCGATCATTCTGGTTGAGCCATTCGGTGATGCCGCCGTGAATGGCATGAGCCTTGGAGACATCAATCACGCCAGCGGAAATGCCGTTGTTGTCAATGATCGGGGTTAGGTGCGGTTCAAGACGCTTCTCCGGTTCCTTGACAGGGAATTCCAGAGGAAGATAATCCGACTTGCTCAGGTTGAGAATGACGGGTTTCCCTCCTTCCTGGTTGACCTTGAGGGTAAACTCACCGCGCTCATCACTCACGACGCTCTCACTTGAACCTGGATGGGTGACGGTGACGCCGGGCAGGTTGTTGTGACTGGTATCCTGCACGAGCCCCTTGAGGGTGATCTCTTCCGCGAAGCCCGCCGGAGCAGATGCCAGAATGAGGACGAACGCGGCTGGTAGGTCTGGATTGAGAAAGAAGGCTTTTTTCATCGGTGGTTTTCAGTAGTTAGGGCTCTTCACGGTCCACTGCCAAAAGAAAAATCAGAAAGCACGCCCCGCTGAGCAGTCGCTTCGATCAGGATTCCCCGGCCGTAAGCCGACCTTGGGAACGCCACTCGATGACCATGGCCCGAAACGCGTCCGCCGCCGGGTTGCGGGCATCATCCGACCAGACGAGCACCAGGGGAATCGTCCGCCGGGGCGACAAGGGCACCAGGGTCACGGCACGGGACTCGAGCCGGGCGCACTCGGGGACGATGCCGTAGCCAGCTCCGCTCTCGACGTATTTCAGAATCGTTCCCATGAGGCTCGGGGTTCGTGTAATCTCGGGAATCACGCCAGCCTCGTGGCACGCTGCGAGGATCGTGTCATGAGAGCCGGCACCTTCCCGTCGGGCGAGCAGGATGAGGGGGAGGTTGGTCAGGGACTTCCACCGCAGGTTTCGGCGGCTGGCCAGTTCATCTCCGGTCGGCACGGCAAGACACAGGCGTTCCTCCCGGAGAAGAAGCGACCGGGGTCCGAGTTCTTCGTGAGCCCGGACCGGCCGGGTAAAGCCGAGCGACAAGCTCCCTTTCGTCACCATCTCCCAAACCCGTTCAGGGGTCCGCTCCTCCAGAAACAGGTTCACTCCCGGATGGGCGGCACGGAATTCGCGCAGCAAATCGCCGAGGAAGCCTGCGGTTGGTGGTCCAATGTAGCCGAGCCGAAGTTCCCCCGCATCACCGCGGGCCGCCTCGCGAACCCGGCGGATCGAATCATCAACGCGCTCAAAGAGAATCCCACATTCCCTCAGCAAGGTCTCGCCGGCAGGCGTCAGCACGATTTGGCGGCGCGTCCGATCGATAAGGTTAGCCCCGATCTCGCTCTCCAGCTCGACAACGGCCCGGCTCAGCGCCGGCTGGGCGATTCGCAGGCGACGCCCCGCCTTGGAGAAACTCAGGTCCTCGGCAACAGCCTGGAAATAGCGAAAATGTCTCAGATCCATCGATGCCGAAACGGTATCGTTCTCATGCCAATTGTCTATTTTCGTTACCAAAGAAGTTTGGCTATTCTCGACTCGTCACCTTCGCAACGATGTCGATTCTCCCCGCCCCAAAACGCCGATTGTGGATCTGGTTCCTCTGGCTCGTCGCCTTCTACGGCGTCTGGACCTGGCTCGTTGTCGGCAAGGGACTATGGCCAGAAGCCAAGGCGAACTGGCCGATGGCCCTGGCGATGGCGATCGGCAGCTATGCGGCAGGCTCGACCCCGATGGGAGGCGGCACGGTCGGCTTCCCCATCCTGGTGCTGCTCTTCAACAAGTCCGCCGAACTCGGTCGGGATTTCAGTTTCGCGGTGCAGGCGATCGGGATGACGAGCGCCACGATCTTCATCCTAGCCCGTCGCCAACCGCTGGCCGGCGCTCTACTCAAGGGGGCGATCCTCGGCGCCACGGTCGGGGTTCCGCTGGGCATCTTCCTGGTGGCGCCCTGGGTTCCCGCCCTTTGGATCAAGCTCACCTTTGCGGTGGTGTGGGGAAGCTTCGGGATTCTCCACCTCTGGCGGATCCGTGAGATCGCGTCGCACGAGGGGATGACCGAGTTCGACGAAGCCTGGGACTTCCGGCTTGGACTGATGACCGGGCTGGTCGCGGGCGCCACAGTCGTCTCGGTATCGGGAGTCGGCATCGACATGGTGATCTACACGATTCTCGTCCTGGTTTGCCGAGCGGATCTCAAGATCGCCATCCCGACCTCGGTGATCATCATGGCCTACTGTTCCGTGCTCGGCATCCTGATCAAGCTGACCTTTACCGGGGTTGAGGAGGGCGTCTTCGGCAACTGGCTGGCTGCCGCGCCGGTGGTGGCACTCGGCGCCCCGCTCGGCGTGTTCGTGGTGAGTTTGATTGGGCGGAAGCCGACCCTGATTGTGGTGGCGATTCTCTGCGTGGGACAGTTGATCTGGACCCTGGTTCGCGAGCAGGCGGTTCTCGGATTCAGCGGACTTGCCCTCTCGATTCTGGCGGTCCTGGCTTGCCTCTACGGATTCGAACGGCTTCGGACCTGGGGCGCCGTGCTGGTGGGGGAAATTCGCAAGAAGAGAGAATCGCTTCAATCTCAGGACGCCCCCATCAATCCGTCAGTACCATGATCGGCCAAAATTGCGGATTGGCGTCGCAATGCGCCCCCTTTTTCGTGGCGAGGCTCATGCCCCTGAGTCCGGGAGTACCGTCATCCATCCGGTCGTTCAAAAACAACCCGAAGCCAACCTGCGAACCAACCTCGAGCTCCATCGGCAAGATGTATTTTCGAGCGAAGGTAATGGTATAAGCATAGCGATTTTCGGAAAGGCGGGTGAATTCGGCCTGAATCCCCTGGGCGGCTTCTTCCTTGGTCGGAAACTCGACACCGCCGGCATATTCCAGGAACACTTCGCGGAAACGGCAGACCAATGCCGGGCCGGTTTGTCCCTCCGGATTGTTCGCGCTGAAGTCGTAGCGATAGTCGTCCAAATCGAAGCCGCCGTTGTTGAGGCGCCCGTTGGCAGCGCAGTCGAGGTAGACTTCCAGACTGCCATCCAGTTGATGAAGATGATTCTTTTTCGCGTCCGGCGAGTTCCAGAACGTTTGGTCGTCCACGTTGAAAATGTCGTCTTCCCCCTCGACGCGCAGGTAGAGGTTTTCCTCGTCCCAAGCGACTTGAAACTGGGCCGCGAGATCGCCGGGAGTCTGCTCTTGCGCCTTCACCGGGCCATAGAGATTGCTCATCTCAATGACCGGGATCTCGCTCCAATCCGGAGCACCATCGACCTTGGTCGCATAGAAGTAGCCCATGTCCCATTGCGTGCTCACCGGGGCCTGCTCGGGCTGCTCCAATTTGTAGGCGAGCGCCCAGTCGTAGAGTTTTCCGGCTTGAGGATCGTCAATGCCGGGAAGGGTGGCGCTGATCTGTTGTTTGGCCGGAATGTCGAAATCCAACGCGCCACCGTCATACTTGATGCGCCCGGCTTGCGGACGACTGGTGAGATTTTCGATCTCCGCGTTCACTTCACCGTTTAAGCTTGGCTGGAAAGCGATCCGGACGTTGGCTCCGGCGCCAACCACATCGGCGTTCTGCAAGGCCTCGGTCAGTGCTTCGATGTCGTCACCGACGAGGTAAAGCGGCGCGGGCGTGAGCCGGATATCAACCCAGCCATCTTCAGCCACGTTCAGCGCACTGCTTCGGCCCATCATGTCGACCAGCTCCGGCAGCTTGCCGTCGAACTTCACCCGCATGACCGGACCACGGATAAAGCCGCGCTCCACATCATCGATGGTGCACCAGACAGCGGTCACGGCCCCCATGTGAGCATCTTCAAAGGCATAACCGCGCACACCTTGCGCCGGGCGGATGTCGCCAACAAACTTAGGATCGGCCAGCAGATCCGTCAGGGTGCTGATTCCGAACAGGAAGCTATTGGGCGTCAGGTTATAATCGACGATGGTTCGGGTATCGTCCTGCCAGGTGTTGAAGTGCTCCAGCTGCGGCCAATATTTCAGGCACATAATATATTGGCGCACCATCTTGGAGGCGTGGAGGAATTCCGTCAGGCCGATATCATAAGACGGCTGACCACCGTCATAGGAATACGTTGGCCCGTCTCCCCAGAGATTCGCGGAACCACCGCCCCCTTCATTCAGGTAAATCGGCGTTTCCTCCCCGTAACCATA
Source organism: uncultured bacterium (assembly GCA_963977015.1). Classification (GTDB taxonomy): domain Bacteria; phylum Verrucomicrobiota; class Verrucomicrobiia; order Verrucomicrobiales; family DEV007; genus JBCDHN01. Next base: position 393,134 of record CAXBMO010000002.1, read on the forward strand.
CTCAGCCATGCTTTCGCGCAGCATTTGCAGGGATTCATCCAGATCGCCCGCGCCCAAAGTTCCATCAATCGAACCGTAGGGATGCACCGCAACCGCATCCCATTTGACCTTGCCCTGCGTCGTGCGGAGAAAGCCGTCGATGTCTTTCTTTCCGCGCGTTTCGCCATAACCGGATGTTCCTCCGGAGGGCAGCACGATGGCATCCGGGTTGCCCTTCTTGATGCCGCGATAAAAGGCGACCATCAGCTTGGCGAATTCCTCGTAGTCCTTGTTCTTGAAAATGGAGGGGAAGCAGATCTCCTCTTCGGTGCCGAACGACCAGACGCGGATGTAAGGACACTTCCGCGCTGCTCGCTCGCTCATTTCTTCGACCTGGGCCACGATCTCGTCCGAGTAAGTTTCGAGCAGCGTGACCGGCTCCCCTTTGTTCTCGAATCGCTTCCAAACCCGGAAATTCAGGCTGCGCATCAACTGAAGATCCGGGTGCAACGCCCTGATTTCTTCCCGGGTAAGATGAGGAAAATTGGACAGGCTGTGCGTGTAGTCGGTCAGGTTGTATTTTTCGCGAATCTCGTAAAGGAGAGGTTCCTGGATTGCTCCGGCGCCGTAACTGGTCGAGCCGGTGAAGCCCATGCGCTGCATCAACTCGATCCGCTCCTCCTCCCGGTTGATCCGTGCCGTGACCAGGGCGCCGTAGAGGTCTTTGGTGACAAAGTCATTCGCCTTCGATTTGATGATGCCGAAGCGGTAATAATCATAATAAGCCTCCGCTCCCGGCAATTCAAAATGAGCCTTGAGCCCAAAACTGCCCCGCTCCAGCCCCAGTTCGTCGAACGGTAATTCAAGGGTTAACCCGCCGCGGCAGTCGTAAGTCTTCGTCCAGACCGGTTGTTTGAAAAAGTCTTCCAGCGTGAGGGTCACGTTGCCCAGGGTCGCCTCGTCTCCGCTGATCTTAAAACGAGCCGCAACGGCCTGCCCCGCCTCGATATTGTTCTGAGGATGGGAGGTCACGAGCAGACCTTCCAAAGGAGGCGCGACAAACTCGGTCGGTTCGGCACCCGCTTCATACTGAATCCCGTCGATCCAGACTTTGCCTCGGTTGTTGGTCGCATTCACGACGAACGAAGTGGGCGTCCCGTCGGAGACAAACGAAAAGGAGAAGCGCTGCCATTCCGTAGTGAGCTTGTTTCGTTCCCCGCGATAAACGGTGCTGCGTGTAAACTGTCCGCCGTCCTTGCTGCTCAGGGGGGCGAGCAACACCCCCGCGCCCGCATTCTCGGCTTTCGCATAATAGCTGACCGTGTAAGTCTTGCCCTTGGCACCCGGCACCGAAAAGCTGCGCAGCGTCTGGCTCCCAAACTGAACGGGGTTGATGACCATGGCGCTCGATCCATCGAGGCCGCCCTCCGGATCCACCCCGAAACGGAGCACATCGGAACGTTCGTAGGTCGCGCCGCCATACCACCAACGCCAATAGCGCATGCCCTGCTCAAAGCCGGGGTTGGGAAAGAGGTTGCGTGTCGGTGACTGCGGCAAATGCAGCGCATCCTGGGTCCAGAGATCGTGCCCTTCCACCGGCGGCGGCGCGTCTTGGTCCGGCGGAGCGACTTCACCAAAATCGATAATCATCGAGTCCTGGGGATTGGTGCCGCGAAACATGAAACCAAGGCCGATCCGTTTGTATTGATAGATTTCGCGCAGGCTCCCCTTGAGGCCGGACTTCGAGACGATCTCGAAACCGTAGAGCGGCTTGTTCGGCGCATAGGTCATGGTTTGCAGCGTGCCGTTCCAGATCGTCAGACGCTCATTTTCATGGGCTTTCAGCTCGTCGACAGGCTTCGGCACAATACTCGTGCCATCGATCTGGATGTCATCCTTGCGGTAATCACCACCGATATCGAAGTAGATAAGATAACTCCCAATATTCTCGCCAGCCTTGCGGAATGTCTCGACCTGCTCCGCCGTGCAGCCGATGTCCCAACTCAGCTCAGCCCGGCTTTCACCCAACGATTTCAAGGTATAGGCGAATTCGGCTTCGGTTCCATCCGGCAGTGGATAGGGATTGCTCAGGCGGATGGTCCCCGTTTTCGGGTCGGCCTCCAATGCCATCGCTTCACTGGCCCCGTTTCCTACGAGGATACACTTCATGATCGGCTCTTCATTCACGTAGAGCGTCATCACATTATCTCTCCCCGTTTCCTTGACGTTGAGCTTTTGCTCTCGCGTCGCCACGCGCTTATTTCCGAAGACCAATGACGCCGCCAACGCGGGCTGATTGTTATCCCGCTTATCCAGGAAGGTCTCCGCGCGAAGTTCCCCGTCGACTCGCACTCCCTGGGTGATTTCGAAGGGCGGCGTATAGCCGGGGCCATTGAGGGTCGGATTTTCCTCAGCCAACGCGGTCAGGCTGAGACCCAACAGCAAACCGAGGGAGAGAGAAAGTCGAAGAATCATCGTGTATGGGGTTATGAAAGAGGGGTGTTTAGATTGTGGATTTGGACACCTCAGGTTGCAGCATCCCGCCAGCTTCGCCTGGATGACCTCCGTGATTGCTTCGGCCAAAGGCGGCACTCAGGAACGAGTATCCCTGCATGGATACCACCGCAGCTTCCGGAAACCAACGCGCCGGATGATCCGTGATCCACCACTGCTTCAGTATTTCGGAAAAATGGCCGGAGTCGGGAAGCGGTCTTCGTGGCCAGCTTTGTGATCTTGCAGATATTCCTCCCGCGGAATATGGAGATCGGGCCAACTGGCTGGGCGGATGCGAACCACTCGTGCGGGCCGAATGCCCTCGGTGATGAGATCGGTCTCATAGCGAATCCGGATGCCGCTGCTCCCCAGAGGAACCGCCCCGTCTGTTTTGGTGACTTCCTGGATGGGACCTCTCGAGGCCATTTGGGAGGTGCCTGCCGACCCACCGGCCCAATGCTTCAGCGTATTCTCGGACGCGGCCATCAGAGCCTGGCTCCCTTTCTTGAAATCGGCGTAGAGCGAATCGTCCATGCCGCCGAAAAGGGTCGCGGTCACGGTGGCGCGACCGAACTTGCCATACTCGACCGTATCGACCCTGGCGGGCATCCAGCGGCTGCGGATGAAAGCCTTGTGCGTTTCATTCTGATTGCGGGCAGCGCGCTGCATCGCCGCGTCATCCAGCCAGATGTCCGAGATGTGAAACCGGGTGAACACTCCGCCCGGGGTGGGTTTCCAGGTGATCCCGAGCAGGACGGCTTGGTCATCGAGGGATTTCGTTCCGCTGGCCGGCCAGATGCCCTCGGCAACCAGGTCATTGAGTTCAAGGAACTCGCGACCGCGCCAGATGCGGGTGGCGGCGTCAATGGTCATCGTTTCTTCGCTGGCCTTGCCGTCTCCGCCCTCCTTCGGTTCGCGACGGGCGACGATCATCCCCTGGTTGTCCTTGAACTCCACCTGCTTCAGTTTCCAGACTTTCCCTTCGCGAAGGCAATGGCTGGGCTCGTCTTCGAGGAGCAGAACGTGATTCTCGGCAGGAAAGATGCCCGCGCCCCGATTGTTGTCCGCGTCCCTCGTCTTGCTGTTGACCGGCAGCACCGGCACGGCAGAGGTCTTCGGGTCAGGCGGAAGAAAGGCGCGGACGTGCAGGACCGTCCCGAGCGGGATGTCCCGAAGGTCCGCCGACGCGCCGTGATAGCGGACGATCCCGTAGGGGAGCATGGCGAAAGGATGCGGATCGTTTTTGCGGAAAACACCCGTCCCTTGCACGCGGATGCTGCCGCGACGGTTGGCGTGATCCACGAACACAAGTTCGCCCCGGTAGGTGTGCGCCTTTTCCAGGGGAGGAAACTTCCCGGCCTCGGGGCGGAAGGGTTCGGCTCCCGGTTCTTCGCCGACGGCAGCCGCATGGACGAAGAACGAACCAACAAGCGCCAGCAAAGGCGCAATCCGGTACAAAGAATGCGAAGCCATCAATATTTCGGGAAAATGTCAGGTGTCGGGAAACGGGCTTCAATACTGGTCAAGCCGTCGTCGAGATATTCCTCACGGGGAACATTAACCTGGGGCCAGTCGGCAGGGCGGACTCGGACGACACGACCGGGGCGGATCCCCTCGGTGATGAGGTCTGTCTTAAAATGGATCTGGATGCCGCTGCTGCCCAGCGGTGTCTCGCCTTCGGTTTTGATGACATCGAGGAAGGGACCTTTGCAGGCCATGTGTGCGGGGCCATAAGTTCCGTGACCATGCTTCAGGGTATTCTCGACCGGGCTCATCAGAGCGGAGACACCCTTCTTGAAGTCGGCGTAAAGGGAGGCGTCCATCCCGCCGAACAAAGTAGCGGTCACCTGCGCCTGGCCGAACTTGCCATACTCGACCGCATCGACCCGCGCGGGCATCCAGCGGCTTCGGATGAAGGCCTTGTGCGTCTCGGTCTGATTTTGGGCAGCGCGCTGCATCGCGATGTCGTCCAGCCAGACGTCCGAGATGTGAAAGCGGGTGAACACTCCGCCCGGCGTCGGCTTCCAAGTGATTCCGAGCTGGACCGCCTGACCTTCGAGAGGTTTCTTCCCGCTGGCGGGCCAGATTCCTTCGTCGATGAGATCCTTCACGCCGAGCTGCTTGCGACCGCGCCAGAAACGGGTGGCGGCGTCGAAAGTCATCGTTTCCTCCTCAGCGCCAGCGTCTGCGCCTTCCTTCGGTGCGCGTTTGGCGATGATGATTCCCGCGTTATTTTTGAGGTCCACCTCCTTCAGCTTCCAGACCTTGCCCTCTCGCTGGCAGTGACTGGGCTCATCTTCAAGGAGCAGGACGTGGTTTTCGGCAGGCGCAATCCCGGCGCCGCTGTAACCCGCGGTTTTCTTCCGGTTATCGACCGGCAACACCGGCACGACGGATGTTTTCGGGTCCGGCGGGAGAAACGCCCGGACGTGGAGGACGGTTCCGAGGGGAATGTCCCGGAGATCCGCCGGCGCGCCGTGATAGCTGACAATACCATACGGGAGCATGGCGAAGGGATGCGGAGGGTTGCGGAAATACGTGCCCGCCCCTGCCACGCGAAGGCTGCCGCGGCGGTTGGCATGGTCCACAAAGACGAGTTCGCCGCGATAGGCATACGCCTTTTCCAGAGGGGGAAATTCCTCCGCTTTGGGGCGGAAAATTTCCGATTCAGGTTCCCCGGCCACGGCAGATGCGTGGACGAGAACCAAACCAGCAAGTAACAACAGCGATGAACGAAACATGAACTGGAAACTCGAAACCAGGAACCAGGGATGAGGAACAATAAATGGTTTCATACCTCGATCACGCTATTGCTATCACCAAACTGATCGGTCTCGACTCCCATGCGCTGGGCCATCAGCAGCAACAGATTGCTCATGTGGGCGTCCGAGTTTGCCGGGCGACTGCAAAGCCGGTAGTGTTCACCGGGCTTATCGAGTTGGTAACCGTCAAAGTGACCCTGATTGAAGTCGAGATGGCTGCCATGCTTCAGACCGAGGTCCGAACCGCCGGCGAACACCAGCGGCAGGTTGGCGTTGCCGTGGCTGTGGCCATAGGACATCCCGCTGCCGAAGAGCGCCATGGTTGAGCCGAGCAACGGCTGGCCGCCGAGGTCCTTCGTCTCCGCGAGGCGGGTGAGGAAGTAACCGAACTGCTCAATGGCGAAGGTGTCGTAGTTGGTAAGCTTCTCCATGTAGCCCTGATCTCCGCCGTGGTGACTGAGCTGATGGCGCGACTCGGTGATGCCAATTTCCGGAATGGCGATGGCCTGGCCTTCACCACCAAGGCTGAAAGTCGCCACACGGGTCACGTCCGTCTGGAACGCGAGCACCATCAAATCATAAACCGTGCGGAAGTAGTCGCCCGCCTGGGTTTTGGCGATGTCACGGTTGGTGCGCTTGCGGTCGGATTCGGAGATATCAGGAAGCGGGGTGTCGAGCCAGGTATCGGCCCGCCGGGTGCGGATCTCCGCCTCTCGCACGGAGGTGAGGTATTGGTCGAGTCGACCCTTGTCATCCGCTCCCATCTTTTTCTCCAGCCGGCGCACTTCGGCGAGGTTGTCATCGAGGACGCTGGCTTTGCGGCGCAATTCGTTTCGCCGGGCATCGATGCCGCCCTTTGGTTCCTCAAAGAGAGACGCGAAGATTTCGCTGCAACGACGCATTGCCGGCAGTTGGACGCCATCCGCGGTCCAGGCGAGAGAGCCCTGGGTGATGGCGATCTCCATCGAGGGGTAACGGGTATGTTGCCCGGTGATTTCGGCCATCTTTTGGTCCACCGAAATGGTATTGCGAGACGACGGACCGATTTTTCCGCCGGTCAGAAAGATGTCGATGCAGTTGTGATGGTGGCCGATACTTCCCGGATGGTGCAGGCCACTAACGGGCGTGATAACATCACGGTGTTTCTCAAGCGGCTTGAGCGAGCGGGAAAACTCATAGTCTTTCCCCGGTGTGGTGATCTGGTAGTTCAGCGAATGAACTCCGTTCGCGAGGTAGATAAATGCACTGCGTCGGGGCGTGGTGGTTTTCTCCGCCGCCGCGAGCGGAACCATGCATTCCAGCATGGGCAGCGAGATGAAGGTGCCCATCGCGCGAAGGGCGTGGCGGCGGTCGATCCGCCAAGACTGGGTTTGAATATTGCTCATGGGTTTTCAGTAAATTTTGTCCTTACTCCTACTTTGTTGAGTCCCCTTCATCAAAGTAGAATTAGGCAGATTTCCATTGGTGGTTAGGGCGGGCGAAGCTTGTCGGTGATGTCACCCGCCGAGAGAGCGAATGTAGAGAACCAGGGACTCCAGCTGTTCTTCGTTGAGAACGCCCTCGTAGATTGGCATGCCGGCTTCGCCCGTGACGGCTCCTTCGGCGATTTTGGCGGCGGGATTGAGGATCGATTCGCGAAGCCAGGCTTCATCCGCGGTAACCGTTTCACCGGATCCAACAATTTTGCGCTTGAGACCGAACAGGTTCTTCCAGGTTGGACCGCTTTTGCCTTCCATCGTGCCATCGATGGAATGGCAGGCCACACAACCAAGCTGAGTGTAGAGCAGCTGCCCCTTTTCCGCGGTCGGCGTCATGGGAGCTTTGGCGATGACCACGCCTTCCGAGGTAAGGTCCACTTCGTTATCCGCGAAGCCTAGTTGGGTGAGGTCGACGTTGCGCAGGAGATGCGCGGTAAGGAACGTCTGATGGGAAATTGGAGTTTCGTCCGCAGCGGCGAGGTCGTAGCTGACTTCCAGCTGCATCACCTCGCGCATGTTCGGGATACCGAGAAAAACACTGCGCTTGTCGTTGGAGAGTTTGGCGGACGCGACCACGAGATCTTCGGTGCCCGGAGTTCCATCCAGTTTCAGGTTGGGCGATCCGTAGGCTTTCGTCCGCTGGTAATTCCAACGGCGAACGCCGTATGATTCGGTCGCTGAGGCAGACTCACTCAATGGCGAATCGAAGGTGAGGAGGATGCCGCGTTGTTCGACCCGCGCCGAAGCCGGGACCGTCCAGGTTCTGCTCGTGTCAGGACGAATTCGCCCAAACCAGGAAACCTCCGTCGCGCTGGTTCCCCAGATCTGAAATCCGGTGAGGTAGAGCAATCCATCGGCCGGATTCACAGCGCCTTTCAACAGCGGAGCGTTGAGGCTGACCGGCAATTCGGTAACGCCGCCCTGGGAAATGACATCATCGATATCCGTGTGAACCGCGAAGAGTTTCGGTGGATGATAGGATAGCAGAACCGCGTGATCGTTCAGGCCGCCCATCTGTGTGCCGCGCATCCAGACGAGGGAGGTGGACGAAGCGCAAGTTTGATGAGGGATCCAGGTGAGGGGCGGTGTGACGGGACGCTGGTTGTCCGCTTCGATTCCCGGGTGGCCGTAGAACGCACCCTGCTGAGCGAAGATGACGGGCGTCGACGGAACCCAGTTTCCCTGCTGATCAGAAACTCCAATCGCGCCCGTTTTCGGGTCGTGCCCGAGGAACGGCTGGCGGAGCCCACGCGCCACTTCGGTCACCGTTTTCCCATCCGGCGAAATCCGCAGGATGCTCCCGGAGGCGTTGCTGGACGCATTCTGGGCGGGCTTGCAAACGAGGAAACTGCCATCGGCTTCCACTTCGATGGCTGAGGCGTATTCGCGAGTTTCGGCCGTCTGCACGATCTGTGAACAGAACAGTTCGTGGTAGTCGGCCTCGCCATTTTCATCGCGATCGACCAGCTGCCAGATTCCATTTCGATCGAACACGAACAGTTCGCCGTCGCGAACGCGGAGACCCTGCGGTTCGTGCAGCCCCGAGGTGAAACGACTCCAGACGATTTCCTTCGAACCCGGTTTCAAACCGTCAGCCAGCCAGACGTCGCCGTCGAAGGTGACCATCGCGAGCCGACCGTCCGGGAAGAAGTCGATCCCCGCTCCGCGAACGGCGCGATCCCACGGGTTCTCGATGGGGAGCGGGATCTGTTCGACATTCAGAGCGCTCTCCGTTGGTGAGTTCGGCAGGGGAATTCGCACGGATTCCGGCCAACGTCGTTTTGCAACTGATGGAGCTGGCGCCGGCTTGATCGCGGCCTCCGGTTTGAAGAGAATGGTCGTCTTCCCGGTCGTTTCAGAAGCGGGAATTCGACACACGAGATTGAATCCCATGCGTTGAAGTGTCCCGGCTCCGCGAACTTCGAACTTCGCCGGATCCGCCGCCCGGGTGCTGACCAGCAGATCAATCGTCTGATCGTGCGGCGCGACTTCGATCTGACGCTCCACGCCTTCCTTCGTCAGACGGAACTGTTCCCGGCAACGAGTGTCCCCCACTTCGTATTCGATCGCGCCGCCATCCTTCAAATCGACGCCGAGAAACCGCGCCAACTGCGGATCAAGACCACCGCGGCCGACCTCCTTTTCATTGGGCTGCAACGGGCGGGGATCCCGCATGTCCGCGGGGACCGACAGCAGGTGATTTTCGAATCCCGGACCACTCCAGGTAGCCAACAAGGACTGTCCGCCAGCAAATTCGGTGAAGTCGACGCGGATCGGATGCTCGCCCGCCTCCAAATGAATCGTTGCCGGCGAGTCCGGGCCGTTGCCGACGACCCGTTCATCGTTGATGAACAAGTTTGCCCGATCGTCGGCGACCAACCCGAAGGTGTAGTCGCCCGTCTCCGGCACGTCGAGCCAACCCTCGAAGTTCATCAAATAGTGGTCTGCCACTTCCGTCACGTCCACATCCATCAACCCGTGTGGCAGTGATCCCTTCCCGGACGGCGGCTCCTTGCTTTTGATCACTCGCGGATCTCTCGTTCCCTCCCAGGCCTGCCAGGTCAGATCTCGAATCCCGCGATTGTCCGGGGATACATTCGGATACCGGTGAACTCCCGGATGGATGCCGCTTCCGAACCACAGATCGCCAATCGGCGTGGGGAGAGATTTCTGCCCCATTCCCACCTTCTTCAGCATATAGGGATAACTGTTAACCGACATGCTGGCATTCCGAAACGGTTCGCCCGCCGCCTGCCATACCGCGGCGACCCGAAGCAGATCCACATCCCAGGCCAGGTAGACATCCTGCCCTAACGGAAACACCAAAGCGCGCGGAGCACGAGTTCCCCGAGAATCCACGACGCAGGAGAAGAACGGCATTTCGCCCTCAATCCAACGCTCCCACGGTCCCTTTGGAGTCTGTTCGGCAAACTTCGCCGGGCGTCCGTAAATCCGGACATCGTCAAAATCATTCATGTCATCAAACGAACCGATTCCAATCCTGCCCGTCCCAAAGGTTTCGTCTTTCACCGCCATGTGCGGCTTCTCCATGTCATCGAAGTAGACCTCGATTGTTCCCGCCGCGGAATCACGAACGACTTTCACCTCATGCCAGTCATCCGTCCACGGCGTCTCCCGAGTGTTGCTGGTGATCGCGACGCGCGGTTCATCATTCACAATCATGATTTGGCCCGCGACCGGGTCCGGCTTCGCGCCAAGGTGAACGTAGTAGAAATTCTGAGCGTCCTGATGCCCAAAGAACACGCAGCAGTCGCGATGGTTTCCGGTGTCGTTTGTGCTCCGAACCCGGAACGTCATGACAAAGTCACCAACTTTCAACTCCTTCACCAAGGCGATGTGGAAGGGACTACGCACAGCCGGTTTGTAGTCGCTGTTGCGCCGGTTGATCCCGAACACGTGGTTTCCATCCACATCGCGATGGGTCCAACTGACTTCGTCCGTCACCTCCCAACGGTCGCGACCGCTTTCGAAATCATCGGAAAACACCAGCGGCAGTCCGTTCATGGAGTCCGGTTGCTGAGCTAGGGAAATGGACGAGCAGACGAGGAAGCAGGGCAGAATCAGATTCACCATCTGGATGCGGAAACGTTGTAGGGTTTGAAAAGCGGGGTTCATAAAAAGCTGACCGAGGTCTAGGGAGAGGGGACAAAAGGCGTGATTGGGTCGTGTGGAGCGCTATCGTTTTTGGAGAAGATCAGACAGCGCTACCGCACGGACGATATCCTCAACCCGGTAGTTACTCTTCTCAGCCTCGACCAGGATGGCGTCGAGGTCATCCTGGTCGTCAAAAGTGAGCACGCGACGAAGGGCGTAGGTGCTAAGATGTTCGATGAAAGCCCGTGCAACCTTGTCACGGTCCTCGAGCAGGCGCTGCTTGAACTCATTGGCATCCTTGAACGGACGTCCATCGGGCATCACCCCGGTCGCATCGACCAACGGATTCGGCCCCTTGCCGGTCGGGACCAGCTCATGGGTGCGCCATTGGCCAATCGCATCGTATTGATCCCAGGCAAAGCCCAGAGGATCGATGTTCGCATGGCAGGACGCGCAGTTCGCGTCGGTGGCGTGCACTTCCAGTCTCTGGCGGACGGTCACCTTGTCACCTTGAGGCGGAACGGGCTCGATCGGATCCACGTTTGCCGGCGGAGGCGGCGGCGTCTTGTTGAGAATCGCTTCACTGAGCCAGACACCGCGGTGAACCGGGCGATGGCGGGTGCCGTCCGAAGTCAGCCCGAGCACGGCGCCCATTGTCAGGAGGCCGCCGCGCTTGTTCTCCGGCTGGAGCGAGACGCGCTGAAAGTCGCCGGTCTTCGGCTCCGGCAGTCCGTAAAAATCACAGAGCCGGGCGTTCACCATGGTCCAGTCGGAATCGAGGAAATTATCGATCGGCAGGTTCTTCGTCAGCATCTCGCGGAAAAACTCCACCGGCTCGGCCCGCATGCTCGCCTCGAGCCAGTCGTCATAGGCCGGGTAGAGCTTCTTGTCGGGCGGGAACATGCCCACGCGATGCAGTTGCAGCCATTGCCGCGAGAAGTCGTCGATGAAGCGATTGATTCGCTTGTCGGTCAGCATTCGGTCCACTTCTTTTCGCAACCCGTCGCCATTCAGCGAGCCGCCTTTGGCCGCGTCGAAGAGACCGGCATCCGGCATGGAACTCCAGAGGAAATACGAGAGCCGCGAGGCGAGTTCCCACTCGGTGATTCGTTCGCGAGCCTCGGGATCGCCCTCGACCAGGTAGATGAAGTGTCTCGAGGTCAGCACTCGCAGCATTGCCCCGCGCCAAGCATTGGCCGCCGTTTCGCCCGCCTCGCGATCGGCGTGATAGGAATCCAGATAGCCTTTCAACTCCTCCTGCTTCACCGGCCGCCGCCAGGAGCGTTCGGCGAAGCGTTGCAGATGCTCCGCGACCACTTCGGGAGTCGCATCATCGGGAGGCAGCAAGCCATTGCGGCGGGACTTTTCGGCGTCCGATACCAACGGCCCCTCCCATTCGACCCAATCGAGGATCACCGTCGAAAAGATCCCGTTGCCTTTTTGATCAAACATCTGCGGGGCATTCGGATTCAGGAGCTGGGTTTCGCTGCTGTGGGTGAAAATGTATCCACCCCGGCTGGCGAGCGCATTGCGGAAGGCGGCTCCGGCTCTTCGGTCGACCACATCGGTGGCGACCACCGCGCAATGCAGGGTCGTCGGCATTTCGAGAAATACTTCAAACTCATAAACCTGCGGACTGTCTTCGGGGGCTGTGATGTCGAATTCGATGAGCCCCTCCACATTCTCCTCACTGGTCTTCATGCCGATACTGAGGTGGGCCGGTTGGCCGCCCGGTGGACGAATTCCACTGGCCTGAAGGCGAAGCTTATAGAGTCCGCTGTGTTCCGGTCCGGTCTTTCCAAACCAGTTGGAGGACAGCGCGGGCTGGACTCGACCGGGAAAAAGAAGATACCGCAGCGGTCGCTTGATGCCGAACCGGTCCAGCGCTTCCTGCTGTTTCTCCCCGCCGCTGTAACGCAACTCTGCCGCTGTCTTGTGGATTTTGCGAGCCTCGCTGGTCGTGGCCGGGAACGCGCGGTCGAGCACGATATCCGCCGCGCGGTAGTAGCGATCCACATGCGAAGGCGAGAGCGACAGCTCGGATCCGATTCGCTCAAACCCATGCCAGAGGGTGTCTTCATTCAACTCCCCCGGTTTGGCCGGATCGTAGCGCACGCCGAGCAGATCATAGACCGTGTTCTGATACTCCTTCCGGCTCAGGCGATAATGCGCCACCGCCGGTCGCGCCGCCATCCGTGCCGCCTTGCCCTCCTTGATGCGCGCATCAAGAGTGGTAATAAACGCTTCGATCTCCTCCTGGGTCAGTTGCTTCTTGGGCGGCATATCGCCGGAATTGACTTGCTCAATCACTTCCGCCCAATGGTGCGTATCCACGCCCTGCTTAAAGTCGCGCGAGAGTTGGTCGATCCGCAGATCTCCCTTTTCTTTTTCGGGACCGTGGCAACGAATGCAATTCTCTTCGAGGAAGGACTCGAACGACGCTGGCTCCTGGGCCACAACCGGAGCAATCAACACGGAGACAATGAAACAAATGCGGAACATGAAAGGGTTCATCAAAAAGAGACAGTGGTTTCCTGAGAAATGACGATCAATGTCGCCGTCGGAGTTTGAAAAAATAGCCAAAGCGCGATGAGGTTTCCCATCTCTTACGTTGGGAAAAGCGAGGCTGTCAACTTTGCCGGTTTCACTTTTCGGTGTCACCAGATGTGGGTCGCGCGACTCTTCCTTTCTGCTTTCCGACGCCCAAATCCGCAATCGAGCAAAAACCCACCGCGTTGTCGATCACCACAGCGAGAACTCAATCGGAAAGAAGGCATCCAACGGCTTAATCATCGCGCAAGCTGGCGTGCTCTGGACTGCCGCCAGCCAGATAACCGCCGCTTTTGCCGGAGGCATCTCCGCTTACCCAAAAAGAGTAGAGGGAGCCGTTGCTCAGAGTGAAGCGCAGTTTGACCGGTTTTCCGGATAGGGTCGCGAGATCATTGGCGCCCTGCCAGCGCAGTTCGGTTTTTGTTTGGTCCGCGCTTACCGGAATGCAGTTTTCGGCAGTGAAGGGCTCGATCACCTTCCCATCATCACCCACAATTTCGGCGATGAGTTTCCCTTCCGGCGCATCGACATTGACGAAGAGGTGTTTTCCGGAAAATCGAATCGGTCGCGTCTCCAATTCCCCACCCTCAGCAGACGCGTCCATGGAAGCAAAACCATCCCGGCGCAGACGCGCGATGCCCATGGAGGCGTTGGCATACATGCCGTTTGTGGTGACGTCGAAACCCTTTCCTTTTCGCGCGGGATCCCCGGCAAAACCGGTGTAGTAAAACCACAGTTCATCCTCCATCACGAGACAAAGCGCCGCATTGGAATGGAGATAGGCCCGGTCCCAGGTTCCCGCTTTTTTCGCGCCGGGAATGAACGGCGTCCTGTCACCAGAGCGTGACCAGTGGAAGCCGTCGCGACTGAACCCGAGATGGATTTCGGTCATCTTCGGCACGCCTTCCGCCGCGCAGAAATGGTTCTCCGGCCCGGTCATGATGGTGAACGCCCCGAGCATGAGCGACTCGTAGGCCACGGCGTCGAAATTATAGAGCGCGGGCTCTTTGACCGGTCCATCGCGATCGGGAAACGCGTAGAAATGACTCTCGGCCGGGAGATCGAGATTGTCGGTCCGCAGCCATTTGACGCGATTTTTCAAACCGGCTCCTTTCAGGAAATCCGGCGACTCCGCGTATTCGCGACTGCGGCGACTCCAGTTTGAGCGAAGGCTGTAAACCCACACTTTCCGAAAGGGATTGTAGAAGATCGTGGAGCGGTCGCCGCTCCCGCCCCAGTGGATTCCGGTGCTCCAGTCAATGCCGTCTTCGGAAACATGCAGAAATCCGCCTTTTGGCCTTCCCCAGACCAGCATTTTATAGCGTTCACCACCCATGGGAGCGTCGGGATCCATGACAACGGCGGCGGAGTCACGCTCTCCTTCAGCGCGAACCACACGATTGGTTCCCGGTTCGACCTCGAGATCGGGGCGGGTCCAGTTGATGCCGTCGACACTCGTTGCGAAAGCCGTGCCATCGAACCAACCGGCACAGTACCAGGCTTTGAAAAGCTTGTCGGAACCATCATACCAGACTCCGCCACTGAACGGGGCGGCCATCGACGTGTGACCGCTTTTTTCGGCACGTTCGAGGGATGTCTCCGGCTTCAGGACCGAATTGCGTGGATCTTTTTTTGCGTTGTGCCAGGTGCGGGTGAGCGAGGTTTCAGCAATGAGAAAATCGTCGACGAAAAGTTGGCGGCCCAGATCGACGGGGATCACGTCCGGCGGATTTTCGAGGTAGGGAACCGGCAGCGGATCCTCCCCATAGGCGGCCATGTCCGTCCGGTCGCGGGGATCGGATTCGATTTCGATGCCGTTGTAAAGCGTCACGGGGTTCAGGTTCTCACCCGGAGCGGCAGGGCGGGAATCCGGCGCGAAACCCAGCAGGACGCACCATTTTCCGTAGTCGAGCTGTTCCCCCGGTTCGACCTGCTTCCGATAGATCCGAACCCGGTCGATGGCGTTTTTTCCGAAGAGTTGAAAATCCGCGATTTCGGTTACCCGCTCGAATCCTTCCTCTTCCAGCTCCTCCGCGATGGAGGCCGCTCCTTCGATTTCGGGATCCGGCGTCAGGACGGTGAGCAATCCGCCTTCCAAAACGATGGCCCGTGTGTTCGTGATGGAATGACGCAGAAATCGCAGCCCCTCAAGTTCCTTCGGGCATTCCGCGAGAGTGTAGGTGCGATCGTTGAACAAGGTTACGCCTTGTTGAAACACATCCGACTCCGAATCCGGCGATCCGAACCGCAATGTCGCGAGTTCGTCCTTCCCGGCTGCCAACGCATCGGTCTCCACAAGCGTGAAACGGGTGTTCATCACGGAATGCTTTTCGGGGCCTTCCCTGTACTTGAGATAAGTCGTAGCAATGATCGTCCCGTCAGGCAGCAGCTCGAGGTCGGAATAGCCACAATCGAAATTCCCCTGGCCCGGCTTATCCGTATCGTTGCGGATGGCGTTGTGAAAAAGCTTGATGCGGTAGTCGCCCGGTTCACCGGCGAGGATGTTTTCGAAACGTCCCACCCAGGCGACGTAGTGACCGTAGGCTGGGCTGCTTTTTGCCATGTCCCGGAATGCGACGACAAGACGTCCATCAGGAGCGATCTTCGCGACATGGCGATCGCCGGTGAGGGCGGCGGGTAGTTCTTTCGGCTCGCTCCAGGTCTTCGCACCGTCCCGGCTGACCGAGAACATGGACTGGTATTTGCGGCTGTTTTCCCGCAACAGCATGAGGTGGGTTTTCCCGTCGACAGAACGGATCACACAGGGCTGGGACCATCGCTCCGGGAGAGCGAGAATTTTGCGACTTCCGCTCCAGGTCAAGCCGCCGTCGAGGGACTCGCTCTGGACGACGAATCCCGGCAAATCGCTCCACATCACGAGGCGCGTTCCCGCGTCGAACGAGAGAATCGTCTTCGGCGGGACTTCGCCTTCAACGCCGTTCGGAGCCATCGGCGTCCAGGTTTTTCCCTCGTCCTCCGAATAAGCCTGGTGCATCGGATAGGGCGGCTTGCCTTTGCGGCTCCAGTCGAGACCATCCGCGAAACAGAACAACCGCGCCGTGCCATCGGGCGCAACGAGACGATGCAACGCGGGCGTGTTCGAGGTTTCCGCCCAATTATCGGGAACGTCGAGCGGTTCGCTCCAGGTGCGTCCGGCATCTGAGCTCTTCGCGATCGGCCCGATCCATCGCGCATGGCCGAGACACCAGGCGGTGAACATCGTCTTGCCATCGGGCAGCAGAACCGTGTCGCAGTGCCCCTGGTAGACCGTTTCCGTGCCGGCGGCGACGACCGAGTGTCTTTCCCGATCCGCCGAAAGATCCACAAGCGGCAGGTTGATCGTGTGCGGCACTCCGGGCGAGGATCCCTTGAACTCGGGAAGGTCGGCGGCAACGGAGGTGGTGATGTCAGCCAGGAGTATCGCAACAAGGAAGGATTTATAATGCATGGAATTGAGACTCTATGACCTGGTTCAGGGTCGCTCGATATCGAATTCGTGAGATTGCCATGTTATTGTAACAATTTTCCGAAACCACAGCCGGATTGATCGCGAACTCACGGAACTTACTTTGCGAGAGCTTCACGGGTCGGAGCAACCCGCACATTACCAAATCCAACGTCGCCATTGTTGTGAAGGACGACCTTTGAAAGATTGGCGTCGCTGCGGCCTTTCCGATTCGTCAGCGTCCAGTTCGCCGGTTCGGCGGGAATTTCCCCCGGGACGCCGAGTTGAACCAACACCTCGTCAGGATTTTCACGATGACTGTGGAGACGAATCAAGACCGTATGACGACTTCCTGGCTCGAGCTTCGGCCCGGTCACCGTTTTCTGGTAGAGTGCCGCGGTAAGCCGCCCTTGCGCGTCGATTCCGATCATGACGCGCTCTTCGCCGCGGGCCGTGGCCAAGGCGAATGACACCCGCTCGCCGACTTCAGGGACAAGCAGATCAGCGGCTGCCCACAGCGTCGCCCCTTCGTTCCCGAGATCGATCCAGTCCACCGGCGGTTGTTGAGGTGCCTTTTTGACCGGAACATGCCTGGCCAACTCGACCGTGTCGGGCATTTCGAGACGCTCCAGCTCGTCGAGCGAAACTTTCATGACTTCCATGGTTTGTTTCGCTCCGGAGAATGCGACCAGCAGATGATCGTCATGTTCGATGATGTGTGGGTAGTCGATATGGCGACCGCCAATCAGCCAAAAGAGTTTGGTATAAACACGTCCGTCCTGACTGATTGCCAGGGTGAGCGGATTGCGTCCACGGGGATTGGAATTGGACACCATGACATAATAGCCGCGACTGGTTCGATGAACGAAAAATTTACTGGTGGCATCGGGGAAATTGGTGCGTCGGATCGGGCTCCAGGTCTTGCCATTGTCATGAGAAAACGTGCGGAGCAGGTATTTCGAACCTCCGTTGTCGCGAATCAGGCCGACGATCGTTTTCCCGTCGGGAAGGATATACCAATAAGGCTCCTCCGGGCGACCCTTACCATCGTATGCGGCGAGAGGGTTGATCCGCCAATCATTGAAAGCTTTGGTTCCGCCGATCATGACCGAAACCTGGCGCTGATGATCGCGACGAGTCATCATCCACTCGCCGGACGGAAGGAGCTTGGGCGGGAAGTTGTTCATGGAATCGTCAAGGACCGTGCCGTGGGGCACCCAATCCGACCCAGTCCAGCGAAACGCCTCCAAACTCAAACCGAGTCCGGCATAACCCGGTGCATTGAAATGGCTGGAGAGTGCGAGCAACTCCCCGTCGCGCTTCCACATCCCACGGGCAATCCACCCATAGTTTTCGATCCGGGGCGGGCCGGTCAAATCTGCGGGTTTGCTCCAGTGCAGGCCGTCCTTGCTCGTCGCATAGGAATTGCGGGTGTCCGGGCGATCGTGGCCGGGAACAATGTTCCGATGTTGCTCTGCGGTGGCGCCGGGCTTCGGCACTCCCGGACCATCGCTCCACATCGCAAAGAACAAGCCATCGTGATGGGCGAGGTAGGCATGTTGATGAACGCGGGTGCCGGCCTGGTCGCGGACATCGCTGATGATGGCGTGTTCGGCAGGAACGCGCGGAAGTTTTGAGGAGTCAATCTGGTGCGGATCATCCGGCAACCAGTCTCCGGAGAGCATGATGGACGATTCGGAATCCATGTTGCCATCTTCCGCGTTTACGGAAACGACGATCAGGGCCGCCGCAATGGCCACTATCGATTTACGGACAGTCTTCCCGGGAAAGATATCTTGTAGAATAGGAGAGATTTCAGGGGACACTTTTTGATTTCGAAAACAGATACTAGCATTCATAAAATTTGACCTTGTTGTTTCAGTGATTCGCGAAGTTCTCCCGATGGCACCTGCCGCGGTTGGCACCCCCGAGACAGAGCGATATGGGCCGCCGTTCCCGCGGCCTGCCCGAGACACATCCACGTCGGTTCCATGCGGATGGAGGAATAGGCGACGTGGGTCGTGCTGGCCGCGACCGGAACGAGAAGTCCGTCGATCGACTTCGGGATCATCATGCGGTAGGGAATCTGGTAGGGCCGCGTGACCGAATCGAGCATGCCAAGATAGCCCTCCAGCACCACGGTGTCGCCGGGTTGTCGTTTGCGGCAGGGAAAGCTGTCGATCGGGAATTCGCCGATCGCGACGGTGTCGGGATGACTGCGACCGGCGTCCGTCGTCATGTCGTGTTCGGTTAGGGTGTATTCGCCCACGAGACGGCGGGCCTCGCGGACGTAGAGTTGGAAAGGGAAGTGACCGTTGTCACCCCACTCATCACGCGGCAGATGATAACTGCGCGCGATCTCACGGTGGGCTTCGGGAATCTCCTCGTCGTTCTGAAGAAAAAAAAGCAGTCCGAGAACCAGTTGACGGTGCCGTTCACAAATGCGCTGACGGGCGGCGGCGTCGCCTTCAACATAACCGGCGTTCTCTTCCGGGAACGGAAATCCAAGCGGACGCGGGTTGATGTTAACGTCGGTCTTCTGATTCGGGATTTCCGCGACGGACAGGGCGCGAACCATGGTATCGAAATGGGCTGGGTTGTAACCACGGCCGGCCTTGACCACCTTCGGCGCACCAAGTCGTCCGGCGGTGAGATCGTCGAAATATCCGACATAGTTTTCCCGATCGTAACCGGTTGGTGGTTCGGTCAGGACGTGCGCGTTATCCGGATTGGTCGTCAAGCAAAGGCGATAGGTGTAGGCGGGTAACCGGTCGTCGGCCTCCCCTGTCGATCCGGGGAGAAATTTGCCGCGCTGATAATCGAAGTAAACCACACCGGCATGTGGTTCCCCAAACTCTTCGCGCGATTCGCGCCCGAGGCGAAATTCCGCGCCAGCTGCGGCGTAGAGATCGCCTTCGTAGGTGGCGTCGACAAATACCTCTGCCGTAAGCCGACGAATCGCGCCCGACGATCGATTCATGATTTCAATCTCCGTCAGTCGCTGTTGGCTGGTGTGGGCGGATTCCAGACGCCAACCTTTCAGCCCGGTGATCCCCGGCTGTTCGGCAATCATCTCTTCAAAAACGCCCTCGGCGACCGAAGGCTCCGTGTAGTAACCATCCTGACAAAGCCGCGCATTTTCCGAATTCTCTCCGTAGCGCTCGTGATAGAACCGACGCACCCGCGTCGTAAATTCCCGGAACAGGCCGCCGATCAGTTCGCGATTTTCCACGTCGCTCTTGCCCAGTCCGCTGGCCGTCATGCCGCCGATGTGATGGTGATATTCAACCAACGCAACCGACCGGCCCAATCGGGCGGCCGCCACCGCAGCGGCAATGCCTCCGGGTGTAGCGCCGAGAATGACGATCTCGAACGAGTCGCTCATGAGGCGTCGCCTTTCTTTTTCAGGGTCCAGACGGTCAGTCCGCTGAGATCATTGCGATTTCGGCCACAGACCAATGCCGCGATTCCCGCTATCAATAGAAACGCGAGGTTAACCAAAACCCCGGTCCAGTAGGAATGAACCGGCAGGCTGAATCGATCCGGCAACCAATCCAACGAATTGACGCCCAAATATAGATTGAGGAAAACGGCACAGCAGAGGCCGATCAACGCAGCCCGGTTGCCGATTCGCGTCGTGAAAAATCCGGTCATGAAGAGTCCCAGCAAACACCCGCCAAATACCGACGCGGCAATCCAACTGAGATCGTTGATACTTTCCTTTTCAATCGAGCTGAACAGGATTGCCCCCAGGATCATCAATACCGATGCGGCGATCGCCACGATTCGCGCCCAGCGGAGGTAAAAGCGATCGTCCCGGTTTCGGGCGAAGTAGGGTTTCATGAGATCGACGGTCACCACGGTCGAGATGGCGTTGATCGATGAATCCAGGCTCGACATCGCCGCAGCCAAAACCCCCGCGATTACCAACCCGGTTATCCCGACTGGAACCTGGGTCAGGATAAAATAGGGAAATACCGCGTCGGCCTCCAGACCTGCTACCTTTTCGTCCGGATGGATGCTGTAGAAAACATAAACACAAGTCCCCAGCAAAAAGAAAAACGCCCACGTCGGCACCGCGATCGCGGAATAGATCGTGGTCGCTTTTCGCGCCTCCTTCAAGCTCTTCGCGGCGAGGTAGCGTTGCACGACATTTTGATCACTGGAATACATCGTCAGCCAACTAACGATACCGATCAGCGCCACCGTCCAGAAGGTTCGCTCGTTCAGATTGAATCCTAACGAACCCATCGCAAACTTTTGATGTTGCGCCCCGACTTCAACGATCTGCCCGACGCCTCCCGGTAACTGCCAGACGACGGTCGCGAAGCAAACAATCCCACCAACCCAGAGCACGATCGACTGCACCACATCGGTCCAGATGACCGCGCCGATACCGCCGGCGATGGTATAAAGTGAGATGAAGACGCCGACAAAAACGATCACCAGCCGAATATCGAATCCCGTCAGCAGGCTGACCGGAATCGCGACGAGAAACAGCACTTTCCCCAGCCGGATCAACTGAAGCAGGATAAAACTCAAGGTTCCGTAAAGCCGCACGCCGGGGCCAAAACGATCGCCCAGATACTCAAAAGCCGAGGTGGTATTTCCACGCCGGAAGAAGGGAATAAAGACAATAATCGCCAAAACCGCGACGAACGGCAGCATCAGGTTCGAGACCAGTTGCCGCCAGTCCAGGGTGAAGGCCGCGGCGGGAAAGGCGAGAAAAGTGACCGAACTGATCGAAGTTCCGAGCATCGATATCCCGATGACCCACCCCGGAAATGCCCGCCCGCCGAGGAAATATTGTTCGGTCGTCGTGTTGCGGCGCGAAAACCAGATGCCCAGCGCCGCCATTCCCAGCAAATAGAGAATGATGACGGCGATATCAAGGGGGCGGGCCTGGATGGCGTCATGCATTCACCGGATCGTAAGCGTTTTCCGGTGGAAACCAATGGCAGTTCCGCGCATGTTTTTAACAAAAACGATCATGCCGAATTCGATCATCTATGTGGGAGGCGCTCACGTCCGGTTCCATCAGTCCCTCCATCTCCGCCCGCGGCAGATCGGGAATTACCGTTTCCTTTTTGTCGAATCCGGCCGTGGTGAGTTCTTTTTCGCCGATGAATCCCTGCCGGTTCAAGGGCGAACCCTCCTGTTACTTTCGCCGGGCATGCGCGAGACACGATATTCCGATACCGAACCGGTTTCCTATTTCTATATCGAATTCAAAAGCCCCGACACCCTGATGGCGGATCCCTTTCTCAAATGCCTCGAATCGTCGCCGCATTTTCAAACGATCGTCTGCCTACTTCGATCGACTCTGAGAAAGAAAGGGGAAGCGGTTCATCTGCTTCCGGCCGCGATCGAGTTGACCTTGCACAGCCCGGGACGCGTGGGCTCCACCCGGGCGATGGATCCCCGAATTCGTCGCGTCCTACAGTTTATCGAAAACAACCTGGCGCGCCCGATGCTCGTCTCGGAATTGGCTCAGGAAGCCAGGGTTTCGGAACCGCAGTTTCGCCGGATTTTTCGAAATGCCATGTCGGTTGGCCCCAAGGAATATCTCCTGCGAGAACGGATGAATTACGCCCGCCGAATCTTGAGGAGTGAGGGACTGCGTGTCGGGGAAGTGGCTGATTTGCTACAGTTCGAAACGGTTTACCAATTTTCCAATCAGTACAAAAAGGTTCACGGCTGCAGTCCGGGGCAGGACTCGATCGCTCCCAACTGAACCATCTCGGTCCTGGAAACAGGTTAGGTTCACGCCCTCGCTCCATCGGCCACCACGTCACCGGGAGTACTTTGGAAACTCGAACGCGAATTCATGGGCTTCTGATGTTATTGTAACATCATGCCCCAATCACGAGTCACGCTGCGGGATGTTGCCCAACGGGCCGGAGTCACACCGATGACCGCTTCGCGAGCCCTGCGCAATCAGCCCAACGTCGCGCCCGCGACCCGCGATCTGGTGTTCGCTGCCGCGGAGGAACTCGACTATCACATGGATCCGCATCTCTCCCGACTCATGAGCCGGGTGCGTTCGAAAAAGCAGCGTCCGATCCAGGCCGTCATTGCCGTGCTGCGTGAGGATCCGCCGGGCGAGAATTTTCCAGGGCAACCCTACCGGTTCGTGCCCCTCGATTTCATCCGGGAACGGGCGCGATCCCACGGGTTCGAAGTGGAGGAATTCTGGCTGGGCCGGGATGGACTGACGCCGGAGAAAACGCGCCGAATTCTGAGAGCGCGCGGGATCGAAGCAGTGATCGTATCACCCCAGAGCGAACAACTTCCGTGCAGCCAGTTTGACTACTCGGGATTCGCGGCGGCTACCTTCGGATTTGCCATGAGCAAGCCGTCCCTGCACACGGCGGCGACGAACCTGCATCTCGGCATTCAGATCGCGACGGAGGAACTCATGGCTCGCGGCTATCGTCGTATCGGCCTCGCCGTCACCGAATGGCTCGACAGCCGCGTGCAAAACGGTTATCGCAGCGGACTCTATCTCCACCATCAACGGATTCGCGAACAGGACCGGGTGCCTCTCCTCATGTTTCCGGAAAAATCCGTGGCGCACGGCTTTGGAAGGTTTCGCGCCTGGTTCGAAACCCATCGGCCCGACGTCATCCTGTCCTTCGACCGACATGTCCCCGGATGGCTGGAGCAGCGCCTCGGTCTGAGGATTCCGGAGGATATGGGATTCGTGGTCCATGATCTCACGGACGAGTCGCCGCGTTTCGCCGGTCTCGATCACCGGCGGGACGAGCTGGCGCGCGCCGCGGTGGATCTCGTCACCACGCAATTGCAGCAATTCGAATCGGGTGTTCCGGAGACTCCTCGCCAGATTCTCATTCCACCCCGCTGGGTGGTTGGGCCAAGTGTGCGTCCAGTCTAACTAATCTAATCGTTCACAGGCGCGACAGCAAATGCGTGCGGCCGCGGCGTACGGCTGGTCAGCGCGTCTTCCTCGTGCGACGCAGCCTGTTTCTGGAGGTCGCCGTATTCAGGCCACCTCTTGATATAGCGCAGAGCCATCGCCGCGCTGTATTGTTTCTTGTCCTCGAAGTGATCGTAATGCGCTTGCACCGCCGCCGGGTCATCGACGTCGACCTTGTAGTAACTCTGCATCCAGCGCCGGGTATTCAACAGGCTACAGGCCTGGGCTTCCGCATTCCGGCGTTGTTCGTTGTGTTGGGCGACCTCGCGCGCCTGCGCAAGCTGAGGCGTGGCCTTGTTGAATGCGAGATTGATCCCGCTTGTCAGCTCCTCAGCCTGGTATTGCCCCACGGCGGCGCCATCGATCTGCAATTCGTAGTTGCCAGGGGCCAATCCGGTGACGGAAAGCAGCTGCTGGTTCAGATTGGCCTCGATCGGTAGAAGCGCCAACACCGCTTTGGCTGAAGGATCGGTTGGAAACGGCAACGCGTTCTCCAGAACGGTAAATTCCACCCCGCTATCCTTTTTCGCCACGTCCGTTACCTCGGCATTGACGCTTTCCGTGGTACTTCCCGCTGCGGCATCGACCACCACCTTCGACACGATGGAAGGAGCGCCCTGCGCCTTGAGAAACAGCCAGGCCATCATCAGGTGACCGGGCCCGCCCGGATGGACGCGGTCCCCGCCGATGATCGTCCACGTCGGGTCTTCTTTCTGCCGTTTCAGATTGAGCGCGGTCATGGGGCCGTGAAAATCGATCACCGTCCCGTTGTTCTTCGCCGCCAGTTCCCGCACGATCTCGGCGCAGCGCCCCAATCCATCGTTACAGCCCGGCTGGTTCTGGCGCTCGATCTCCACCGTCTGATCGAACGGCGACGGGGTGAGAAAAATCAGTTTCGGGTCACCGGCCTCTTCGCGGATCCGGGCCACCACTTTTTCCATGTTGGCCTGGTAGCGATCGAGAGCCTGCTGCTGCGCTTCCCGCTTCTTTTCATCGGGATTGGCCACGTAGTAACCCCGGCCGACATCGTTCATCCCGAACATGATCACCACCGTGGTCGGCTTATGATCGATGACGTCCTCCTGCAAGCGATTGAGCGAACCTCCCGACGTATCCCCCGATCGGCCCGCATTGACGAACCGAACTGTCCGATCCGGGAAACGGGTCAGGTAGTAATCGGCGATCATGCTGTAGTAGCGACCGCCGGCAGTGATGCTGTCTCCCAGGAAACACACGGTCTCGCCGTCCTCGAACAGCTCGGCACGGGCATCGGTCGCAGGCGCCAGAACACTCCACAGAAAGACAGCAACGAAAATCAGACTTCTCATGGTATCCCGCTAGCTTCTTTCCGGCGTTTGGCAAGCGGGCGCTGGAATCACAACCCGCAGTTCGCCGATCTCGCTCGCTATGCCGTCGGTGGCTCCGAGGCTGATGAGGATGCCTGGTCTACCCGAACAATACCTCAATCGGCTTTCCTCCATCTGTGATCGGCACGGGACGGCCGGACTCGCGCAGCTCTTTGGACGGGTCGATGCCGAGGGCGGCGTGAATGGTGGCATGGAAGTCGGGCACGGAGACCGGACTCTCCTCGATCTTCTTTCCCTTTTCCTCATCGGTGACGCCGTAGGCGCCCATGTGGTTTAATCCTCCTCCAGCGAGAATGAGGCTGAAAGCCGTTCCCTGATGGCCTCGGCCGCCCCGGTTGTCGAACTCGGCGGGCCGCCCAAATTCGGTGCCAACCGCCACGAGCGTTTTGTCGAGTAGGCCCTGCTTTTCCAGATCGCGAATCAGCGCTGAGAGCGCGGTGTCGAGTTCCTGGATGAGAATGTGCTGATTCAACTGACCCTCGAAATGGGTGTCCCAACCCGTGCCATTGATGAAGTTGAGATTGTGCGAAACTTCGATGAAACGCACCCCAGCCTGAGTAAGGCGCCGGGCGAGCAGGCAGCGTTGACCGAATTCGCCGCCGTAGTCTTCGCGAAGCGCGGCGGACTCCTCTTCGAGTTGGAAATTCCGCATGAATTTTGGTCCGGCCCAACGGCGGGCTTGCGCCTGCAGTTCGGCGTAGTGGGCGATGCCGCGTTCCTTGACTGGGCCGTTGGCCATGGCGGCGAAGCGCTGGCGGCGTTCGAGTTGGCGCTTGGAGAGTCCTTCCGGCTGAGTGAATCCGGCAGGGCCACTTTGGGTATCGACGAGATGCACACTCGAATAGCTGGGGCCGAGGTAACCGGGACCGCGACTGACGTTCGGGTACCCAATCAGCATGTAGGCGGGCACATCGTCCGAGGCGGCGCCGCGTTGGTGCGCGACGAGCGAACCAATCGACGGATAAGTGATGGTTCCGCTGATCATGCGGCCGGTGTGGACGTAGTTGGTCGCGAAGGCGTGTTCGTCGACGATGGTGTGGTTCACCGTCCGAACTGCGGTGAGCCGGTCGGCGACTTTCGCAGTCTTGGAGAGGTGCTCGGTGAATTTCACGCCGGGAACGACGGTATCGATGCTGGCGTAGTCGGTCCCAGCGATTTTGGGTGTGGAACGCGGGTTCCCGCGGCGCTTGGGATCGAAGGTGTCGAGCTGGCACATGCCGCCCCCGAGCCAGATGAAGATGCAGTGCTCGGCTTTGCCTTTCGGGAAATGAACGGGCGCCGAAGCGGACGCTCTGGCTAAAGGAGAGGCGGCAACCGCGGCGGCACTCTGGGTCAGAAAGTTTCGACGATTCATGATCGGCAAATTCGGAGTTTTGGTGTTTAGCGAATGTAGATCCACTCGGGTTGATTCAGCGTGTGCCAGAGAAAATCCTCCACGCGCTCTCGCCAGTCGGCGTTCAATTGATGAGTCGGAGGATCGCCGCGCCGGGCCTTGGCTTCGAGTTCCGACGCAAGGGCGTTGGCGGGGCCGTCGAGGTGATTCGACCAAGCCGTGTATTTGGGGCGAACTCGCTTGACATGCTTCTTCGGCGGCAAGTTGTCCCGGCGTTGATCAAAACCGGGCCCGAGCAACTCGATGGCGAATTTTTTCTCGTCCGCACTCGGCTTGCGGGTGAGGAGGCGAAGGTAGAGTGTGTCGATGAAATCTTCGAGCGATTGATCTTTCAACGCCAACTGCGTGATGCCGTGATCGTCGCTGAGGCGCGTCGTCCAGGTCGCCATGGTCCCGTTGGACAGCACCGCGGGTTGGAGCACATTCGGATCGGCCTCCCGCAAGGTCACGGGTGACTGTCGGGCGGCGCGCCAGCCGAAAGATTCGAGTACGGTGATGACGGATTGCACCCGCGGTAGCGTTAGGCTGGGACGGTCACGCTCGTTCGAGGTGGATGCCAGCATCCAGGCGCGACGCGGTTTTCCGAGCGATTTCTGATTGGAGATGCCGTCCACGTCGAAGGTCATTTCCTCGACCTTGAATGGCTTGCCAGTGGCGGCGAAGAGCGAATCGACGATCTGTTCAGCGGCCATGCGACGCGGCGCGGGACCAACGTAGAGCGGTTCGGTTTCCAACAGCTCGGGCAGGCTGGCGCGCTGGTAAGCGTGTGAGGTAAAAATGAGACGCGACACCGCTTTCAGGCTATAACCCGAACGGACGAATTCGCGTCCCAGCCAGCGCAGGAGTTCGGGATGGGTGGCCCCGGATTTTTCCCAATCATCCGGCCTTTCCACCAGACCGCGTCCCATGAGACGTTGCCAGACCCGGTTCACCATGACTTCAGCGAAACGTTCATTCTCCGGCGCGGTAATGAGCGCGGCCAGTTGCTCTCGCGTGTTCTTGGGATCAGCGGCCAGCTCTTGGAAAGCGTCTTTGCTGGAAAACTGCTCGAAGGGCCAGACCGGTTGCACATCGACTCCCGGTTTCAGGGTGACTTGAATCAACGGCTTGCGACCGCCCTCGCTAAGTTCATCGAGAGAAACACTGCTCGATTTGGGCACTTGGACGGGCTTTTTCGACAGCATGGCCGCCAACTGAAAAAGCTGCTCCTGCTTTGAACTACGCACCGGCGAATCGTGGCAGCGGGCGCATTTCATCTGCACGCCAAGGAAGGCCCCGGCGAGAATAGCGCCCTTTTCCGCCATCGGAGAATCGTTCTGCCCAGCGGTCGCAAAACCAGCGGGTCCGCCGTCGTTCGAACTCCCTTTCATACCGATGAGTTCGGTGACGAAAGCGTCCATCGGTTGGTCGTCACGCAGGGAGTCGTAGATCCACCAGCGGAAAGGCCCAGTGTTGTTCAGGCTACCGGCGATCATGTTAGGATTCTCCGCCAACACGTCCAGCCAGTAGCCCATCCAGTGATCTGCCCAGCGGGGATCGCCAAGAAGCCGGTCGATCGCCTTCTCGCGTCGTCTCCCGGAGTCGTCATCGAGAAAAGCGCGGATTTCCTCGACGCTCGGCAGCACGCCCACGGTATCCAGCGTGACGCGGCGGAGAAAGGTCAGGTCGTCGGCTAACGGCGGCATCTCCAGCGTCGTCACCTGGAATTCAGGCCAGTTCGCGCCCTGCTCGATCCAAGTTTTCAGTAGCGCAACTTCCTCGGACGTGAGGCGATCATCCTTGGGCGGCATGATTTCGTCCTCGTCGTTGGTCGTCACGCGATAAAACAGTTCGCTGCCGTCCGGATCGCCGGGCTTAAGGGCAGGATAGCCGGAATCGCCGCCTTTGCGTGCGGCTGCTAGTGTATCCAGTCGCAAACCGCCTTTGGCTTTGTCGCCTTTGTGACAACTGTTGCAACGGCTTTCCAAAAGCGGCTTGATATCCTGGTAGAAATCCGGGCCATCTTGTTGGGAGTTCTCATAGGCAGGCGCGACTTCTGCAATGCGGGCAGCGATGAAATGATCGATTTCGTTGTGTGCGGGCATTCCCCCCGGTAACTCAGGCACCGGTTCCTCAGTCGTCGAAGCCAGCCAGGCTTGGGCTTTCTCATGACGCTGATTCCAGTAGTCCGCGAATTCGGCCCGTTTGGCGAGACGACGCTCGGTGTTGATCGCGTCGATGTGCTCTCGGCGTTCGGCCTCGTAAGCGGCCCAGCCCTCGTCGGTATAAGGAACCTCGCGGCCGGAGGGAGATATCAACTGCCAAGTATCCTCGCCTTCGCGCGACCAGGCGGCCACGGTTTCGCCGAGCCCCGGATGAATCGTCCCGAACACGGTTTCCAGCACCACGAGATGCGGTTGTTCTCCGGTGGACTCGAACTCACACCAGTCCTCGCGGTTGCCCGGAGGGGCGAAGCGAAAATCGGGACCGAGATCGAGATAACGCTCCTGCTCTGAAGTCAGGTGGTGGCCGTTCAGGCTCGAAGGCATCAGCGGAGTGTCGAGCACCGTTTTCCCGTCGATGATCAGCCGGGAAATCCCGCGCGCCCGGAGGAGAATCCGGTGTTTGCCCTTGGGAAGTGACACCAGACCGGAGGCCCGGAGGAAAGTGTTGTCCGGCGAATATCCAATCACCCCCGTATCCATGTAGACCTTGGGCAGCTCGAAAAAACCGAACACGTCCTCCGTCATGATCTCGCTCGCGACCGGCGGCGTGTCCGGCCATTCGCGGCGCCCCGGAACGCCTTTCGCGCACAACTCCACCCGCACCTCACCCGGCTTCACGTCGTCCCGCGTCACCGGCGTTGGAGGCGGTTCAATCGCGTAGCGCTCCTCGATCTCTGAGTTTTTCAAAATACCGCGATGAACCACCAGCGAATCGATTCGCCCTTGGAAAAAAGTCTTCTCTTCGCCCTCGGCCCTGCTGCCGCCAAGCCGGAGATCGCCCGGGCGTTGCACCGGCCCGCGAGTGGTAGACTTCTCCCATTTCCCCGAAAACAGCTGCATCCGTCCGTTCATGAAGAGCAGCATGCTGCTGGGATCGCCATAGGTGTAGCGGAAGACGACATGGTGCCATTCGAGTCCCGTGAGGTCGATCGTTCCGCTCCACCACTGGTGACGTGTGGGAACCTCGCCCTCCTTCTCCGGTTCAGCCGCGAAACAGAATCCTACCTTCATCGAACTGGAGCTGAGGCGCTCCACCATGAGCGAGTAATTGAGGTTATCGTCAGCCTTCCCCGCAAGCTCGGGATCACCTTTGGCGAGGAGAAAACCCGGTTGTTTTTCCTTCAACTCCTTCGGCGCGATCCAGAAATCGAAGGTCAACGAATCACCGTGTTTGAAGCTCGGAACTTGATCGCTTGGAATCACGATTTCATCGCCATCTTTGAACTCCGCCGCGTTGTTTTCCGCATTGAAAAGCGGATGTAGCGGCGGGCGCGGACCTGCCACCGTATTCGGCCAGGTTGCGAGAGTGTCTTTGCCGTCAAAGTTCCAAGTCAGCGCAGGCACGGCAGGCGGCAGACTTTCGTCGTCCGGAGCCGCAGCGTGGATCGCTAGCGGCGCAACGAACGCAAGGGCCAAACGAAGAAAACAAATACGGCGCAACATCAGGTTAGGAAATGGGGCTTGATCACGTAAACGATGATCGGGTAATTCCGTAACTGTCAACATTCGTTGCAAAAATGCATCTCTTGAGACGTACCACTTTCGTGTGTCCCTAACGTTGGTCGAAATCCCTGATCCGGAAAAATCCGCTGAACGGGTGATCGATTCCAAGTTTCTCGATCATCCGGAGATTCGCTACGGTGTAGGAACGGTTTTCAGAGTTCAAATCCACTGCGGACCGGGGTAAAGAGAGCCCGCGAAAGCGGGATAGTTGTGCCTTGATGGTGTCCCCAAATCGGGTATACCAAGATTATGCTGGTTCCTGGAGTTCTTGAACACTTGAAATGGGTTAGGCCGGCCGCGATTTCGGAGATCGCCGTTTGCTTTTCAGGTCGGGTTGTTAAAAACCAGGAGGTATTGATGTTCCCCGCAAGAATAGTCCATCCAGACTTCTCATGGAATCTCGCGAGCTTCTTTTCGGATTTTGGCAAGCGGCGGAATTGGTTCTCGGAGCCCAAGCGCCTTGACCAGACAAAAACCATTTCTACGGTGGCGTGGCGCTCTCGGGAACCACACACCGGGAGGCTGCCAATTTCCATGTTTTCAAAACCCTTGTTATTCCCAGGCCTCGCACTTGCAGTGGCGACGCTGATTCTCACCACGGGTCCGGTCGCTGCCGAACATTTTCACGTCTATCTGATCGGCGGGCAATCCAATGCCCAAGGACGCGGTGACGCAGCCCAATTACCGGCGAATCTCGCGGCTCCCCAAAAGGATGTCCGCTTCTATTGGCATCGCACCCAGGATACCGACAATGTGGGTCATCTTGCGGAGGATCAATGGATCGACCTGGCTCCTGGTTCGGGACACGGACGGATTCCACCGGTTCGCGAGAAGGAGTTTGGCCCGGAAATTTCCTTTGGCCGAGCCCTGGCAGATGCACATCCCGACCGGCATATCGCGGTGATCAAGTATTCCCATGGTGGCTCGAATCTTCATTCGGACTGGGCCGCGGGCGGGCTGCGTTACGAGATCTTCCGTTCGACCGTCAAGGACGCCCTCGCCGCGTTGACGGCGGACGGTCACACTTGGGAATTAGGCGGGATAATTTGGCAGCAAGGCGAGGGCGACACCGGCTCGCCACACGCGGAAAACTATGCGAAAAACCTGACTGATTTGATCTCGCGAATTCGCCGGGATTTGTTCGAGGAGAAGCCTTTGCCTTTCGTCATCGGCAGCGTCTCCAACAGCCAGAGCCAATCGGTCGAGACTCCGGGGAGCGGAATGTTTCTTGTGCGAAAGGCGCAGGAGAACGTCGCGAAATCCGACGCGACGGTGGGCTTCGTCAACTCGGATGGATTCCCAACGCGTCCCAGCGATCCGGTCCATTTTGATCATCAAGGGTTGATCCTGCTGGGGAAGGCTCATGCCGAAGCGTTAATCCGCCTTGAGGGCGAATCCTGAACATCTGAGCGGCTCACCTGCCGAATCCAGCCCCCGATTTGGAAGCTGGCAGTTTGCGGGCGGAGCGTCCATGCCAGCCGTTTTCGAATCTCTCATCTCTTTACAAACACCTCCGTTTTGATGCATTCTGTAGGGTATTGTCCAACTACGAAAACGAAGGGGCGGCAGTTCCCCCTGTTGAATCTCAGCCCCCGACGCGGCTAATGGCGCTCCGCACCGCCATGGTTCGCCCCCTCCCCTTTCTCTCATGACCACCAAGCTCTCCACCCCGAACCTGGTTAACCTCGACCCGAAGATTCGCGTCCCGCGCTACGATCGAACCAAAGTCGGCCAGTCAATGATGCACGTGGGAGTTGGCGGCTTTCATCGCGCCCACCAGGCCGTCTATATCGACCATCTCCTGAACCAGGGCGGAGATCCGGCGTGGGGCTACTGTGGCGTCGGATTGCTGAAGCTCGACGCCCGGATTCGCGATGTGATGCGTTCCCAGGATTGCCTCTACACCGTGGTCGAGCGAAGTTCGGAAGGCGATACCGCCAGCATCGTTGGTTCGATCGTCAATTTTGTGTTCGCCCCGGACAACCGGGAAGAGGTGCTCGAGCAAATGGCTTCTCCTGAAACCCGTATCGTCTCGCTGACGATCACCGAGGGCGGTTATTATCTCGACTCGAACGGTGAACTGGATGCGAACCATCCGGATCTGAAAAAGGATCTCGCCACCCCGCATGAGCCTTCGTGTTCGTTCGGCTACCTCTTGGAAGCGCTCGACCGCCGACGCCAACGCGGACTGGCTCCCTTTACCCTGATGTCCTGCGACAACATCCAGGGCAACGGAGAAGTCGCCAGGAAAATGCTGACGGCCTTTGCCGAATTGAGGGATCCCGTCCTGCGCAACTGGATGGACGAAAATTGCCTCTTTCCCAACAGCATGGTGGACCGCATTACCCCGGCCACGACCGACGAGCTTCGATTGCTGGTTAGCGACAAATTCGGAATCGAAGATGGCTGGCCGGTCATGACCGAACCGTTCAAGCAATGGGTCATCGAGGATCACTTCGTGCAGGGGCGCCCGAAATGGGAGGAAGTGGGCGCGCAAATGACGACCGACGTGCTGCCCTACGAGCTGATGAAGCTGCGCCTGCTCAACGCCAGTCACCAGGCACTTTGCTACGTCGGCCTGTTGCTGGGATACGAGCACGTTCACGAAACCATGCAGGACGACGATATCCGGATGCTGGTGAAGAAGATGATGGATCAGGAGGCGACCGATACCTTGTCTCCCGTGCCAGGCGTTGATCTCGATGACTACAAAAACTCCGTGATCGGGCGTTTCGCCAATCCGGCCATTAAGGATCAGCTTTCCCGAATCGGTTTCTATGGTTCTGCGGGGATTCCCAAATTCGTGCTGCCGTCCATCACCGACCAGCTCGGCAAGGACGGGCCGATCAGGCTCCTGAGCTTTGTCGTTGCGTCATGGTTTCGCTATCTGAACGGCATGGACGATTCCGGGAAGGAAATGCCGATGCTCGATCCCCTTGCTCCAAAACTGCGCGAACTCGCTGCGGGCGGTGGCGAGGATGCCCGAAAGCTTCTTGCTGTCCGGGAAGTTTTCGGCGACGAACTTGCGAACACGCCCGCCTTTGTCGAGTCGGTTACAGCAACCCTCGAAAGTTTTTACAAGAAGGGCGCAAGAGCGACCTTGAACCAGCACATCCGCTGATCCTTCCGGCTAACCCAACCCAGTGAGACAGCGATGATCAAAACAGTGACGTCCGAGACTTCGAGCCGTTCCCTAACACCCTCGCTGGTGAGTTTAGAGTAGCCATCAATCACGCATCATAGTAGGATGAGAGAACAATGCGTATTTCACAGCATGTCCGGCCCCGGTCGCGAGTAGTTCGGCAGACTACGAAGCTCGCCCGCTCCACGGTTTCTGAGGAAGGATCGACAATTGCGGACTTCCGCCCCCTGTCACACCAGTTGGGAGGAAATCAATGAAGGCAACGATTCGCGGTTTCTTAGCTTTTTTGGTGCTGTTTTGTGCAGCCCCTCCCGTCTTTGCGCAGGACACGAGGTTGACCATCGCCACGGTGAACAACGGTGACATGATCCGGATGCAGGGGCTTTCAGACGAGTACGAGAAAGCCAACCCCGGCATCAAACTCAACTGGGTTGTTCTGGAAGAAAACGTGCTGCGCCAGCGCGTCACCACCGATATCGCGACCAACGGGGGGCAATTCGACATTCTGACAATTGGCACCTACGAAGCCCCAATCTGGGCCGAGCGAGGATGGTTGGTGCCGCTCGACGGCTTGCCCGAGAAGTATGACGCCGGCGACATCCTGCCGTCGATCCACGAAGCCTTGTCCTTCGACGAAACGCTCTACGCGGCGCCCTTCTATGGGGAGTCCGCCTTCACCATGTACCGGACCGACCTCTTCAAGGACGCCGGAATCGAAATGCCTGAGAAGCCGACGTGGGATTTCATCAAGGACGCGGCCCGCAAGCTGACCGACAAGGACAACGGAGTTTATGGAATTTGCCTTCGTGGTAAGCCAGGCTGGGGCGAGAACATGGCGTTTCTGAGCGCCATGGCCAATTCCTACGGGGCAAGCTGGTTTGATATGGATTGGAAACCCCAGTTCGATAGCGAAGCCTGGAAGGCCGCCATCACCGATTACATCGAGTTGATGCAGGAAGCGGGCCCGCCGAACGCTTCAGCCAATGGCTATCAGGAAAACCTCGCCCTGTTTCAGTCCGGCAAGTGCGCCATTTGGATCGACTCGACCGCCGCCGCTCAGTTCGTGACAAGCGCCGACTCCAAGGTGGCAGACCGGGTCGGCTTTGCGCTCGCGCCGGACAATGGATTGGGTAAAAGCGCGAATTGGCTCTGGGCGTGGGCGCTGGCGATCCCCGAAAGTTCCAAGCACCAGGATGCGGCGAAGCAATTCATCGCCTGGGCCACCTCGAAGGCTTATCTCGAACTGGTAGCCTCGAAGGAAGGTTGGTCCAATGTCCCGCCAGGCACCCGCACCTCGCTTTACGAAAACGAGGCCTATCTCGACGCGGCGCCCTACGCGAAGCTCACCCTCGCATCGATCCAGGCTGCTGATCCGGACAATCCGAGTGTCAACGATGTGCCCTACACGGGAATCCAATATGTCGCGATTCCCGAGTTTCAGAGCATGGGCACGGCGGTCGGGAATCGGTTCGCGAAGGCGTTGGCGGGAGAGATCTCGATCGATGAGGCGCTCGACAATGCCCAGTGGGTGACCGGGAAGGTCATCAAACGCGCGCGCTTCCTTCAGGAGAGCCATGTCGAACAGAAGTAATTTGGAAAAACCCCATGACCAACGCACCTGACGATCCACAAAAGTCCATTGCTGAGATGGACGACGAAGTCTTGCCGGTGCCGCAGCACCGACAGCATGGCCCCGGTTACTTCCTTGGCCTTTACGCTGCGGAACATGTTGCCGCGACGGAATTCGTCATTGGCGCCGCATTTGTGGCAATGGGCGCGACGATTCAAGACATCCTGATCGGGCTCCTGATCGGCAATATCCTCGCCACACTCAGCTTCAGGTTCGTGACCGCGCCAATCGCAGTCAAAACGAGACTCAGCCTCTACAGCTATCTCGATCAAAACCAGGGCGAGTTGTTCTCCCGACTCTACAATGGGGCGAACGTGCTCATCTTTGTGGCCATCTCGGCCGCCATGATCACCGTGTCGGCAACCGCGGTTCGGGCGCTCTTTGATATCCCGCCCCAGATTTATCCCTATCCCACCAACATTTACTTTGCCCTCATCGCCGCCTCGGCAAGCGTGATCGCCGTGCTGGTGGCCTACTTTGGTTTCAAGGCGCTGAGCGAGTTTGCCGGCATTTGCGCGCCCTGGCTCATGGTCATGTTCACCGCTGGAGGCATGGTGCTGATCCCTTCATTGAACGAATCGCTGACCGGCTACACCACGCTATCCAGTTTCTCCGATTTTGTAAATCTGGCGGGAACTACCGTATTTACCGGCACCAATGCGGCGGGAGAACCCGGGATCGGATTGTTGGAAGTCATCGGCTTCGCCTGGGCGGCCAACACCTTCGCCCATTTCGGCCTCATCGACATGGCGCTGTTGCGCTACGCGAAAAAATCGGTCTACGGATTTTGCACGGCGACCGGAATGATGTTTGGCCACTACATCGCCTGGATTTCGGCAGCTCTCATGGGCGCAGCGACAGCCTCGATCATGAAATTGAGCATCGCGGTTGTTTCCCCGGGCGATGTGGCCTACTA
This sequence comes from uncultured bacterium, assembly GCA_963977015.1. Taxonomy (GTDB): domain Bacteria; phylum Verrucomicrobiota; class Verrucomicrobiia; order Verrucomicrobiales; family DEV007; genus JBCDHN01. The sequence goes on from CAXBMO010000002.1 coordinate 428,548, forward strand.
CGCGCTGGGCGCCACCGGCTTTGTAATCGTGATCGTCGCGGGATGGACCACCGCCAACTCGAACCTCTATCGAGCCGGCCTTGCCGCCCAGGCCGTCGTGCCCAGCGTTCCACGCCAGCGGGTCACGCTGATTGTTGGTGCCGTGGTTGTGGTCGGAAGCATGTTTCCGTTTATCTACCGCAGCATCCTGCCGCTTCTGACCTATGCGGGATTGATCCTTGTCCCCATCGGCGGCATTGTATTTGCCGAGCAGCACGTCTTTCCCCGGCTTGGCTACAAGACCAATTGGCACCGTCTCAAGGGGGTCAAGGACAACGTTCCGGCGCTGATCACCTGGGGAATCTCCCTCGTGTTCGGCTTTTGGTTGAACTACATCAACATTATCCCGTTTGTGTATTTGTTTGTGCCGACCTGGTTTGTTTCGATCGGCGCCTATACCGTGCTCGCGAAGAAATTTGGCGCCGACCGCAGTTGGCCGGAGGCTGAAAAGCGGGAGCGGGAATTCCAGAAACAGGTCAAAGCTTACCATGCTGAACTCGCGACTCAGGAACAACACACACACGTCCGCACCACCCCCTTATCGCTCAAGATCATCCGGGCGGTCTGGATCGTCATTGGCCTCATTGTACCGGCCGTTCTCGCCTGGCGTGTTTTGTTCCACAGCCCCGACATCTACGTCTACTATGTCAATCGGGAGCTGTTCTACGACCTCACGATTTGGTGCACGATCATCTACTTTGTGTTCGCCTACTGGGATTTAAAGCGCACGAAATCGCTCTATGAATCCCGTGAACCGGTGACCACGTAGCCAGCGGTCTGGGCTCCTTTCATCGCGAAAAGCCGACGCTTGCGCGATTCCCGATCGTCGAAGAACCCGCTGCGCGAACCTGTTGTGAGACTGGTCTGCTACCTGATCACTTTGGCATGATGAGCACCTCGAGTGAACTTTCCGAATCGAGGTAATCCTTGGCGAGAGCGTTGATTTCTTCGACGCTGATCGATTCGTAGTCGTCGACGAAACTGCGGGCCCAGTCGAGGCGATCAGGTTGTTCCTGACTCATGGCGAGAACCATGCTGAGCCAGTAATTGTTGGTCCGGCGATATTCGGCGATCTGAGTGAGGAGCGGAAGCTTGGAGCGGTCGAGCTCATCCTGATCCGTGCCTCCGGCGGCGAGATCGGTGCCGAGTTGCTTGATGACAACGGACAGCTTCTCGGCCTGATCCGGCGCGGCTTCGACTAGGGCGAAGAGGTAGCCGTAGTCGGTGTAGGTCTCGCTGGAGGAGTTGCGGGCGTAGGGGCTGTAGGCGTCGCCAAGTTCTTCGCGAACCTTTTTGCGAAGGCGGTCGCGGAAGATGGAGGAGAGCAGGCCAAGGCGACGGGTGCGCTGGATGTCGCTCATGTCAGCCGTGGGCCAGTAGACGAGAACCATCGATTTGGGGATGGTGCTTTCGAATTCGAATTTCTTGGAATCGACGTCGGCCGGGAAGGCGACTTTGCGTTCCGCTGCGTAGTCGGGTTTGGCCGCTTCGCGTTCCGGCAGGGTTCCGAAGGTGCGGGCCACGGCGTCGATTGCCGTATCGAGGTCAAAGTCGCCGACGACCGAGATTTCAAGGTAGGCGGAGTCGAGTTGAGGCTGCACCCAGGATTTGGCTTCGGCGGAATTTCGCTTGGCCATCTCGTCCCTTTCCGGGTAGCCAAACCGCGGATCGTTGCCGTGCAGAAAGGCGGCGACTTCGTCAGCCATGACGCCGTTGGGGTCGTGTTTGAGCTGTTGATAGAGTTGATCAAGCGCTTTCTGGAACTGGCGATCGCCCTCTTCACGATAACCGGCGTCCGTGACGTAGGCGCGCATCAGTTGCAGTTGGAGGAGAAGATCTTCCGGAGTGGTTTGGCCGGAGAGAGTGAAGGCGTCTTCACTGGCGCTGAGACCCGCACCAACCGATTTCCCGGCAAGCAGGCGTTGCAGATCATCGGCGGAGTGAGCCTTGAGACCTCCCGCGCCAAAGGCGTAGGCAACCATGCTGGACAGACCCGGCTTATCCAGAGGCATGGTGAGAAGTCCGCCACCAATCCGGGCGGTAATGCCAACGGTGTCATCCTCAAAGTCGGTAACCTTGAAGTTGGCGCGAACGTTGTTGGCAAAGGTGATTTGGGTGATTTCGAGATCTTCAGCCACGCTGCGATCCGCGATTTCGCCTGGTTCACGATCCTGAGCATAGGCGAATTCGCCGAGATCTTCCTCCGCCGGTGGCTCGACAGCGATTTGCTGGCTTTCGGTGAACGCGGCAAGGACGGCATCTTTCCCGCCCTCGATTTCGAGATTGCCGCTGGCGTAGACCACCACGTTGCTGAGATCGCCCCAGATGGTGCGGAAGGTTTCCCAGATTTCCTTGGAAGTGATGCTGGCGAGAAGTGGCGTTACCCGTGCCAGATCATCATCGGGATGGGTGAAAACGCGCTCGCTGCCAATGCGCTCAACAATGCGGTCGGCAAGATCGCGGGACTTGCGGGTAGCGGCCGACTTGGCCTGGTTTTCGAGCGCATTCTGGAGCTTGGCCTTGGCCTCATCCATCTCGGCTTCGGTAAATCCGAACTTCAGGGCGCGGCGGAGCTCCTGCTCGATCACGGCGAGTCCCTCATCCCAGTTTTCCGGCTTCGTCGTGGCGTCGATCGATGCGTAATCGACGAGATTGAGGTCAAAAAGATCGCGCCGATTGTGAAATCCGCTGATCAGGGGCGAACCTTCCTGCTTCGCGACGATCTCGAGGCGACGGCCCATGATCATGTCGGCGAGACGGCTGCGAAGTTCGATCGCGCGGCGTTCATTGCTGTCGGCACCCAATTGCATCGGCTGCATCGTCTCGATGGAGACCTGGGTTTCGGTAGCTTCCTTGTCGCTGTGATGGTGGCTGAGAACCCCGCGCTCGGCAACGGACCCAAAGTCGGGATCAGGAGCTGCGGTTTCGCTTTTGAAGTCCTGAAACGTCTCGACAATGTAGGTTTCGATCTCATCGGGATTGATGTCACCGACGACTACGACCGCCATCCGCTCGGGCGTGTACCATTGGTTGTAAAAGTCGACAAAACGCTGGCGCGGCGCATTGGAAATCACTTCCTCGGTGCCGATGGGAAGACGCTCACTGATTTTGTTCTCGGGCAGGGCGAATTCCACCCAATCGACAAACGAACGCCAGTTGGCCGAATCCCGGCTGCGCTTTTCGCTGAGAATGACGCCCCGTTCCTTCTCGATCTCCTTTTCTCCGAACAAGAGACCATCGGCGTAATCGCGAAGCAGTTTGAAGCCGTCATCGAGGATTTTCTCGCTCGATTCGGGAAGCTCGAGTTTGTAGACGGTTTCCTTAAAGCTGGTATGCGCATTGGTGTGGGAGCCGAACGCCATGCCGAGGCGCTGAAAGTATTCGACCATCTCGCCAGCGGGGAAATTCTTGGTGCCGTTGAAGGCCATGTGCTCCAAAAAGTGGGCCAGCCCCTGCTGATCGTCTTCCTCCATCATGGAGCCCGCATCGACATAGAGACGCAGGCTGATTCGGTCGGGCGGCTCTTCGTTGGGGAGAATCGCGTAACGCAGACCATTCTCGAGTTGGCCCCAGGTCACGTTTTCGTCGGGCTTGATGTCACTGGCTTCATGAACCCAGGTCGGAGCTTCCTGAGCTTGAGCGGTGAAGACGAGGAAAAGGGGTGCGAGCAAACGCGGGATTTTCATGCGGAATTCTGTAGTTGGGTTGTCTGGGTGAGTCAAATATGGACGATCCGAAAGGTCTGACGGTTCAAATAACCTTTTAGTTGCACCCAAGCCGTCCCTTGCTCCCCATTGAGAGATGCATAAAAACCTCATTGCTTTCCTACTCTGTGGCGCGTTCGCCGCTTCAACCATGCCGGTGCGAGCCCACGAAGTCGCCGATCAAATGGCGGCGGCCGCGAACGATTTTCTGGCCAGTTTGGAGCCGGGGCAGCGGGAAAAGTGCACCTTTGACCTGAATGACGAGGAGCGGACCAACTGGCATTTTGTTCCGGTTCCGCGGAAAGGACTTTCCATGCGCGAAATGGAGCCGGATCAGCGCCTGCTCGCTCACGGCCTCCTCAGCACGGGATTGAGCCACACGGGTTACCTGAAGGCGGTTCAAATCATGAGTCTGGAGCAGATTCTGTTTGAGATGGAAAACCAGGATCCCAAGCGCGACCCCGAGTATTATCTGGTTTGGATTTTTGGGACGCCAAGCGCCAAAGGCAATTGGGGCTGGCGCTTTGAAGGACACCACATGTCGCTCAACTTCACGGTTGTGAATGGAGAATTGATTTCGGAGACACCAGCCTTCTGGGCCTCCAACCCAGGCAAGGTTCCGGAAGGAATGCCGCGGGCCGGATTGCGCGTTTTGGCGGGAGAAGAAGACCTCGCCCGTGACTTGGTCAAATCACTGACCGATGACCAAAAGGCGCAAGCCGTCATCGCCGATCAGGCCCCGAAGGATATCCTCACCAAAGACCTGCCGAAGGTTGATCCTCTTGAGGACAAGGGAATTGCCTACAGCGCGCTTGATGAAGCGCAGCAGAAGAAATTCTGGGCGGTCGTCGACGAGTATCTCGGCAATCACCGCGATGAACTCGCCGCCGAGGAACGGGAGCGGGTTGAGAACGAACTCGACTCCGTGAAATTCGCCTGGGCCGGCGGATTCGAGTTTGGCGAAGGTCATTACTACTACATCCAGGGCAAGACCTTCCTGCTGGAATACTGCAACATCCAAAACGGCGGCATGCACCCTCATGCTGCGTGGCGGAATTTTGGCGAAGACTTCGGCGTGGATCTGCTGCGCGCCCACATGAAGACTGCGCATTTGAGCGAGTAGTCCACGTATCAACAGCCCTTGATTGGCTTTACATTTTCTCCACGGCTTCGTATTCCATGGAGTTATGAAAGAGAAGCTCGCGTTCGCCGGGACAGCCTTCCTCCTGTGTTTATTGATTCTCCCAACCAGGGGTGACGAGCAAGAGCGCAAATGGCGCACCCCTGAAGGGCGATTTTGGGTCGGCACCCTGGTGGACGTGAACGGCGATCGAATCTCCCTTCGAATGCCGGATGGAACGCAGGGGAACATTTCCTTGGCAAAGTTGGGCGAGCCGGATCAACGCTACATCGCAAGGTACGTCGCGGAAAAGGCGGAAGCTGCGGAACTCGGTCCTGAACAGATTGCCCAGGAAAAGAAACTGGCGGCAACGCTTTCTGAAGGGCCTCGCAATTGGACCAGTTCCGATGGAAAAGCGATTCAGGGACAATTGGAGGGGTTTGATGGTTCGACCGTCCAGCTGCGAACCCCGCGAGGTGTTTTCAAATTTCCGGCCGACCGGCTCAGCCCTCTGGATCAACGGTTACTGCGTCGCTGGGTCGAGGATCAACCGGTTCAAGTCGGAGAATGGCCGGATTTCGTCGAAGCGCCGGACAACATGGAGATCGAGTTTGTCGATGGCGGCGTGGAAGGCTGGGAATTCGTCTATCGCAGCTCCCATTTTGAATTTCGAACCACAACGCGCCTTTCCATCAGCGTCGTTCGGGAATTCGCCAGAATCTTCGAGGCGACCTTCGAAGTGGTGAAAGCACTGCCCGTAGGCTTCAACCCCAAACCGCGTGAAGGCGGCTATTTCCTCACGGAACTCTACGAAACCCGCAACCAATACTACGCCGCAGGTGGTCCGGCAGGAAGCGGAGGCGTGTTCATGGGTGGCGCAAACAAGATCATGATTCCGCTACCCAATTTGGGCGTCAAACAGGTTGGGAATCGCTGGATTCTCGAATCCGGCGCGGACAGCACCACGCTTCAGCACGAGATTACCCATCAGGTGACCTTTCGCTGGCTTTCCCAGTGGCCCGTCTGGTTCATTGAAGGCTTGGCCGAATACATCTCCTCCGCCCGCTACAACAAAGGGCGCTACACTCTCAAAAACATGGCGGGCAACGTTGAGGACGCCATCATGAAATACCCGGTTGACGGAAATAGCTTCCCGATGGTGCCGGTCGAAACGCTCATGACGATGGATCACGGAACCTGGAGCGCGGCACTGACCGGAGGAGGCGCGACCTACAACTACCGGTCCTCCAACGCGCTCATGTTCTACTTCCTCCACCTCGATGGCGAAGGGGATGGATCAGGCGTCGCAACCTTTCTCCATGCCTTGAATCAAGGCGTCCCCTCTCGCACAGCCCTCGCCGAACACCTGCTCCGCGGTCGCGACTTCGCGGCGTTGAGCCAGGAAGTCGAGACGAAGCTCAAGCAGGAGGGAATCCGGATCGAGTATCGCTAACGCCCCCAAACACTATTGCGATCCAGCTCAATCGGAATGTTAGTGCGGCCACCTAGGAAGTTCTCTCGCGAGCTCAGAGGTTAGCTTTCGCGACTCAGCGACCATTTTCCCGCCATTAAAGACCTTTACCCAAATTCCACCCAGAGTTTCCTTGGTCCGATCAATATCTCGGTGAACCACCGATTGAACTACAATGCCAGTATCCGCATCAACATAATCAGTTCTCCCTGAAACGTAATCTCTCCGGGTCGAATTTAGTTCAGCTGTCTTCGTTGTGAAACTTTGTCGTTTCCTTCCCTCAATCACCTTTGCCAAAAATCTGCCCGATTGAGCCTCAACGTCCCCATCGGCCGTCACGACATAAATCGCATATTGAACTGTCACGTTTTCAGCATCGAAGACGGTCGGATTCGATACATCGATTTGATAGTGTTTGAACGTTGACTTGGTCACGGTCTTCCCACGATTCGGGGAGCCTGATGAGGACGGAAACTTGGATATTCCACCCAATGTTTGCTTACCCGCTCCATCCCGTTCCCAAACTTGGGCGGTCAGCTTGACTGGAGGAGGATTCCTGGCCCATTTCTCGATATAAATTTGGTCATCTTCAGAAAGCCCGGAAATCGGCCACTCAGCCATTTTTCCGTTGAGGGTCAGGAGCACATTGTCACCCCGAACCCCGGCAATTTCGGCTTCGATTTGTCGCCCGTTCAGATCGGTAAAGACTCTTCCAGAGACCGAAGTAGAGGATCCCAAAACCACTAGACTGATGATGAATACCTGCGATATCGTCATTCGTTGAGCCTTAGCACCAAATCACAGCCTGCCAAGAAAAAATACCGTCACAATACAACCGACGCCCAGACAACCTCTGCGCAATTGGATTGACCCCGCCAGTTGACCCGGTTTCGCCCCTGAGTATCATCTAACTACCTATGGGAAGAGCTTTCGAATACCGCCGTAAAAGCAAGGAACAGCGATGGGACAAGATGTCCAAGCTGTTCCCCAAGCTGGGGAAATCCATCACCATGGCCGCTCGCGAAGGCGGCTCGGACCCGGAGTCAAACTCCAAGCTGCGTCTCGCGATCATGAACGCGAAGGCGGAGAACATGCCGAAGGACAACATCGAGGCGGCGATCAAGCGGGCGAGTGGCAAGGAAGGTGCCGACATCACCGAAATTGGCTACGAAGGCAAGGCCCCCCATGGCGTCATGATCATCATCGAGGCGGCAACCGACAACACGAACCGCACCGTCACGAATCTGCGAACCTATTTCAACAAATCCGGCGGCCAGCTTCTCGACTCCGGCTCGCTGCAATTCATGTTCGAGCGCAAATCCGTGGTCGAATTTCCGATTACCGACGAACTCAACATGGAGGAAGTGGAGCTGAGCCTGATGGACTGCGGCCTGGATGAGCTGGAGCAGAATGAAGGCGTCGGCTATGCCTATGGTGACGTCACGGATTTTGGCAATCTCACCAAAGGTGTCGAAGACCTGGGCCTGGAAATCAGCAAGGCCAGCCTGCAACAGATCCCCAACTCCCCGGTCGAACTGACCGACGAGCAAATGACGGAGATCGAAACCTTGCTCGACAAGATCGAGGACGACGAAGACGTGCAAGCCGTCTTCACCAATATTGCCTAACCACCGGCTTCCAACTCATACGTCACAATCTCGTTCCCCGTCAGGAGACGAAACTGACCGGCGACAGCCCCCTGAAGAACGGCGACCGGCTTCCCAACCGGGTTCGCCATACTGGCGGCAAGCTCGATCCCTTTCTTTTTGATCGAGTAAACCTGGATGCGCGCTTCATCGACCACCGCGACGAACCCCGAACGCGTAAAGGCGATAAAAGGGTCGCGGCTCTCATGGGCAAAGAAGACGATGTCACGCCAGTTCCGGTCCCCCCAGATCAATCCCGCTCCAGCGGATAAGGCAACGGCCAAACGCGGAAGCGTGGCCGGCGAAGTCGGGACGAGGCGTTGAATCGTTCCCGGCATCGGCAACCACTGGGTTTCATCCCCACGAAAATAAGCCAAGCGATTCGCCATCGCGAAAAACAGCCCCTTGCCACAGAGGGCCATGGGAATGACCATGCCGGATTGAATGACCGATTCTGCCGTCAATCCCGGAGGCATTGGCGTGAGATGATGGGAACTGGAGAGCTTTCCCACGTGATGCCGACGATCGAGCACAAACTCGGCTTCGGTCAGGCGCAACTCCCAACGCCCCCCCAGCCCGTCCTGCGCCGCACCGACCACCTCCGGCTTGAGGGGATGAATTCCAAACGGCTCCCTGGATTCGTACTGCTCGAACCCACGGGGTTCCAGTTCAAAGTCAAAGCGGCTCACCACCCGCACGCACGGTGTTCCACCGCTTGCGGGATGTTGATCCGGCACCAAGGCAACATCCTTCCACGCCACGTCCGGCCCGATCTGCGCGTAGCTTTCCGCCCCCTGCGCCGAGTGCTTGACCACATAAATCCCACTATTCTCGCCGCTCATTTTTCCCACACCGACCAACCCATCGCCAAAGGCAATCGCCTCGCAACAATGGAACTCCGGCAACAAGCGTTTGCGCGATTTTTCCACCAGCTTCACCCGGTCAATTTTTCCCGGCACTGGCGCTGTCACGACTTCCTCCGTGGCGTTGGCTGCGCCAAACCGGCGTGCATCGCGCTTCAATAAACGGTCGTTGTCGTCCAGTGAAGCGATAATCTTGGTTAGCGGCCTCGCATCCTCATTGGGCCAACGCTCCAACTGACGCCCCACCACCACCCGGGTCGAGTCGGCCGCCAGGTCGCGAAGCGCCTGACTCCAGCCCTCACGCGCCACATCCGCCATCACCTCGGCCAATCCCCGCGTGTCAGAGGGGCGAACCTCCGTGTCACGCAATGCAGCCAGCGACGCCAAGGCACGCTCCGATTCATCTGCGGCTTCACATAGCTGAAAATAGACCGACAACGCCTCCGTCGCCTCCCGGCTATAGGGCCAGGAGGCAAAGAGCAGGTCCAGCGCCCGGTCCGGATCCTCCAACTTTTCCGCAATCAGCTTGGCCGCCATGGTTGGGCGATCCAACGATTGCAGAGCGTTCACCGCACGTTCATAGGAATCCCCGGCCTCCTTCTCACGGCCCAACTCCCGATAGAGATCGCCCATCGTCTCATACTCCTGCAACTGATGGTAAAGCTGCAGCGCCTCCTCAAACAATCCGCCTTCCTTCAGGCATTCCGCAGCCATTCGCTGATCCTTGAGAAAGGTTCCATACAATTGCGCCGCCTCACGATAAGAGCCCCCCGACTTCAGCGTATTCGCCGCCGCCGCGTAGTCCCCCAGCAAACGTGCATAAATGTAGGCAGCCCGACGATAACGTCCCAAGGTAAGCTCTCGATTCGCGGCATCGCGGTAGGCCGTCATCAGGCGCCCGGTCTGTGCCCAATCCAGCGTCCACGGAGCCGCCGGCAGCCCTCCGTTCAGCTCATTCAAATCAAAGTCGATCTTCCGCTCCCTCAACTTCGAATTCGGCGGCATGAAGCCCCTCGTCCCCTCCCCCCCAATCGGCAACGCAAACCGCAGCCCCTTGTCCGGATCCTCTTCCAACCAATGCAATAACCGATCAATCTCCCGATTCTGCTTCTCCTGAAGGTTGGAGTTCGCCCAATCCTCCATCCGGTTGACCCACGTTGGATCCTTGACCTTGTCCGACTCCGGAAATCGCCGGGCAAATCCCCGAACCGCCTCAAAGAACGACTCCCTCAACCCGCCGGAAGCCTTCGGCTCACCCTTGTACTTGGGGATTCCCTCCCCAGCCTGCTCGCCAATATCTCCGCGCGACTCCCGCATCATCTCGACAAAGTCCGGCGGCGGCCCGCCAGCCCGAATCGTCAGTTTCTCCGGCAAAGGGAGCAATCCCGGATGCGCAAAGTTCCACAACTGACCGCGTTGCTCGGGTAACGAAATCAGATCCGCCATACGCACGGCATCCTCCGCCTCATAACCCACCAACCCCGTTCCCGGCAAAAACACCGTCACATCATGCAGAAAAAGGCTGGAAAACTCCCCTTCCGTCAACGGAAAGCGCAACTCCGCATTCGCCGGAACATACAAACGCCCCCCCAACAATCGATACGCCAGGGGACGCGGCATCATTTCCGTCACGGCAATCTTTCCGTTTGGCAGCGGCACGAATAGCCCCGCCACCTCCCGCGACTTCGCCGATCGCGGAATCGGGAACAACGGCAGTTCCCCCACACCTGGAAACTCCATCGCGCACAACGTCCGCACCCAGGCCGAGGCATCCGTGCCCGGCAACAACCAGCCCTTCACCGGTCCCGGCTCGCCATGCGTTAGGCTCAGCGGAAACTCGATCGTCATGATTAAGGATTCGGCTTCAAACGCTTCAGCCCCTCCAAATCCAGGGTAAACGTGGCAGGCCCCTTCACCTGATAGAGATCCTTCTTCAAAAGAATTTTCGTCTCAGCACTCTTCGCCACCAACTTCGCGCCCTTTGTCGTTACCGACGGCCAGCCGGAAAGCACCGCCGACTGCTCCGTCAAATTCACCGTCAACTTCTCCGCCTCCACCGTAATCGGCTCCTGCTTCACCGTCCCCGTCACCAGCACATTCCCCTTCGCTTCCCCCAAATTCAAATCGATCTCATCCGCCACGATGGTGTAGCCAAACATCGTAAACGTCGGCCGGACGGGCTTTTCCTCCTCTTCCCCAAACGTAGAAAATACGGTAATCATCCAAACAAGGGGCATCATCCAATTCGATTTCATGAGAAAGGGATACGCGATTCGGCAAGCGTTGGCAAGATCGTTGGGGGCACCGCCAAGACAACCCCACCTTCATCCCAACTCCCCCATCCATGCTCTTGGCAAATGTTCTTGCTCGATGCGTCGCCAGCCGTCTTTCGCCCAATCATACGCCTGGCGTTCCTCAGCGGTTAAGACCAACTCTTTGCGCCAACTCGATGGCTTGCCAATGCGTTGGAGATGTTCGGGGACGCGTTCGATCGTGGCGCGATCCATCCAGATGCTTTGCACATGGGGAAAGAGTTTACGGAAGCTGGAGAGGATCTCGAAGCCTTGAACGTCGATGTCTCCCCAATAGCGAATCTCGCAGTTCTCCAGCCACTTGAGATAACGGAAGTTGGGAATGCGCTTGCCGTGCCCCATCAATCCCAGAGTTCCGGGAATGCTTGGCAACATTTGCAGGCTGGTGAGGTTTTCGACAACAAAGACGCGCGTTACCGGCCAATTGCACTCGGCAAGCCGAAGAAGGGGGAGCGAAAATTCCTCGTGTTTTTCTTCGCAGGCGGCTTGCAAGGCCGGGTCCAGGAAGCGCATCCGAATTGCGGGCTCGACCCAAGGGAGACCGAAGCGCCGGTTGAATTCGTGCTCTTCTCGATCCACGACGTCCTGCGGCAAAATCAAGTCAAGCAAAGGCGCTAGCTCGGATTGATGAGTCTCGACGAATTTGGTATCGACGGAGAGTGGCAACTCTCTTGCATACAAGCCGGGGCGCGGATTGGAGCGGAAAAATTGGAGCACTTCGATGAGTCCATCCCAACACGGCTCAGCCTTCACAATCTTCGCCGGGTTGGAGGTGATCCACCCCTCGATCTCGGGAAAACTTTGCCGGAGTTGGGAGCAGCGGCTCACAAAGTTCGCATACTCCTCTTCTTTCCCTAGCCAACTGAGCAAGTCTTCCTGCGTCTCAAAAACGATCCGCTTCGGAAGACGATTCCCACCGTCGAGACGTCGCGCGATCCAATCAATGGTATATCCATCATCCCGCTGAAGCTTGGACTGGCGGCGCAGGGCTTCCAAGGCCTCGATCCGTTCGCTCAAGGGCTCATGGTCGGCGAACTTTTTTTGCCCACGAACCACCCAGGGAAACTCCGCCACCCCTTTCAAGATTTTAGTACGATAGAACCGCTCCGTTTTCTGATAAATCTCTTCCGGCGTGATCATTGCGCGCTCATCTCATCCCTCCATCAACTTCGCTTCGCGCTCTTTAAACTGCTTCGCGGTCATGGTGATGACTTGGGAGCGATTTTCGTTCTTCGTCACGAGAAGGTATTGCTCGACGAAGGGCTCCGTCACTTTTGCTTTGGCATCAAAAGGGGCGACGATGAGGAGTTGGAGGCCAAATTTTTCGAACAACTGCATCGCGTAAGTGGCGTAGCGGTCATCGACCTTGGAGAACATCTCATCGACCACGACAAAGTGGAAGCGATCGCTGCTCGCTGCGTCGGGCGAGATATCAAACTGATAGACCACTGCGGCCACCAAGATCGTGAAGGCCAGCTTCGCCTTCTCCCCCCCGGATTGTCCTTGGCTGTCCGTATAATAGCTATGTTGCTCATTGGTCTCCGGGTCGAAGACACGCACGGCAAAATCGTACCACCGGCGGACATCCGTTACCTTCTCCCGCCAGCGAGGTTCCTCGCGCAATCGGACAATCATCTCCTGAGTGCGCTCGAAGGCGGCCTCAAAGGCCTCCAACGTCCCCTCATAGGTATTGCTGAGATACCCCCGGAGTTGAGCCCGAAAATCGACAATTTCCTGATCGCGGGTGTCGAGCGGTTCCAAACGCAACACGGTGTCTGGGTTCTTACTATACTCAATCTCAACGAGGTAACGATTCAGTTGTTCGATGCGCTCCACAATCTCTCCCGCCTCGTTCCGCAACATCGCATCAAATTGCCCAATCTCGCTGACCACATTGCCGGTGAAGTAGTCGCGGAAACGTTTTTCGTGTACCGGGAGATCCTCCTCAATGAGACGCTCGCGCTCTTTGAGGAAATCCGCGATGTAGGCGGGGGCGGCTTGCAACTGAGTTTCGAACTCGGGATGATCGCGCAAAAAATGATTCATCGCCGCGTTAACCTTTTGTTCCAAAGGATCGATCTCGGCGCGCAAAGTGTTGATCTCACGGTTCACAACAGACTTGTAGGTGGCTTCGGTAGTGAAGACGCTGGTTTCATCGAGCGGCAGCATCGCGAGCTCGCCCAACTGCCGCGCCACAGCATCAAAGAGTGCTTCGGCTGGGTCCCAATTGCCCTCGTCTTTGGCGAGAAAAATTTTGGTTTCAGCGCGCTGTATGTGGCGACTGGCTTCCTCGATATTCCCTTCCACCTTGCCAATCAGTTTCGTCAGTTCTTCGATCTTGCTGTCACAAGAGAGCTTGGCCTTTTCTGCGGTGGCAAGTTCTTCCTTGAGCCCCACGACAACTTCGCTGGCCCGCTCCAGACGCTCTTTTTCTTCGGTTAACGCGGCAATGGCGGCTTCTTCCACGGCGGTGTCGATGTCCTCAAACGCGGCGGTGCTGAGGGCGCCGCGAATCCCGTCGTAACGCGAACGCAGTCGGTCTTCCAGCTTGCGAACCCGTTCGATTTCCGCGCTTAGTTGAGCGAGTTCATCCGCGCGTTGCTTGTAGTCTTGACGCAAAAGCGTGAGTTTAGCCTGGTTATCCCAGCCCAAGACATAAAAACGTGGATCAGCAACCCGCTCGCGGTCATCTTTCTCGTGCCGATCACCTTTAAACTTGAGCTGACGCTGTGCAGTTAAGGCAGGTGGGTTCGCGTTTTGGAATTCTTCCAGTGATTCGCAACATCCAATATCGAAGCGTCGTGCAATCTCGCTCTGCACCCATCCAATGAGGGGATGATCCGCCTTGAAATCCAGTTTGTGCCAGAGTGAACGGGAGCCTGGATCGCGTTGCGCAAGTTCCCAAGAACTTTCTTCACCGATCTTCTGATAGACCAATTTTTGGCCCTTCCCCCGCCCGTCTCGGAGCCGGGTTTGGTTGCAGTAGCGACTGACGGCTTTGTATTGTTGGATGGGGACCAACATGCTCAACCCAAAATTGCGCAAGACCATCTCGACGGCGCTTTCCCAGGCGCGTTCCTTCGGCTTTACGGCGAGGAGTTCCGCGACGAAGGGCAGATGGCCCGGATCGATATGGAGATCGTGGCACAGTTGCTCGCGTAGTTCGACGAAGGCGCTCGGAAGATTGTAGGGACGGGCGGAGAGCAGTTGGATTTCCTTGGCCAGTTCCTCATTCTGATCGGTCAGATTCTTGCGGCGGAGGCCGAGGTCTGCGCGGGCATCGCCTGCCGCGTCCAACTCAGCCTGAACCTGGCGTTGCTGCGTAGTGAGGCCGCGACGCATCTCGGCGAACGCGTTGGCGTCCTTCACGCGGGTTTCGAATCCAGCCTGGCGAAGCGCGTCCTGGTAGCGACGTTCCTCGCGTTTTTTCGCTTCCAAGCGGGTGGAGTGCTGACCTATCAACGGCGGGATTTCACGAAGCCGGGCACCTCCGGCGTTCTCAATATCGTTACGCAATTTGCGGATGCGCTCTTCAGCTTCTTCCCGCTGTCGTTTGGAGATGACGAGGCGGTTGTTGGCTCCGGCCAAATCCTCGTCCCATGCTTCCCGTTTGGCTCCGAGAATCTCGACGGTTTGATGGCGAAAAAACAGATCGCTCGCCTCCAGCAAGGCATTGCGCTCGTCGTATCGAGCCCGAAGCTCCATGCATTGCTCGCCAAACTCCGCCACGGGTTCGAGCGCTTCCAATTGCTTGCGCGCCTTGACCAGGGAATCGTGTGCGCTGCTGAGTTTATCAAAGTGGCCAAGCACTTCCTGGATGCGGCCATCGCGCCATTTGGGAGGCTCCAGCATGTGGCTGCGGATAAAGTCGTTGAGGCTGCGAATATCTTTGACCGACACCGTTTGGTTCAAGACATCCATGGCGCGCGAGCGCATCTTGGTCGTCTTGGCCAGCCAGCCCTGATACTCCTTAAACGAACTGGTGACCTTAAAGCGGCGTGCCCGCAATTGCTTGCGCACTTGGTCCAGGGATTCGATATGCTGGAAGTCGCCCTTAATGCTGCGTTCGCCTTCGCTATAGCAATAGATTTTCTCGGTCTTGCGGTTGGCGTTGAGATAGAAGAATTGCGCGATGGTGACGCCTTTGTCGAGATCCTCGTTGTAGAAGTAGCCCAGGAGAATGCTGGAATGTCGCCCGTCGGAGCGCAAGTGAAGGGTCTTGGCCTTGTTATCGCTTTCCTGGCTTCCGTGATCGTAAGCTCCCAGAAAGTAGGATTCCGGAGTTCTTGCGCCTTTCTTTCCCGTCGATCCTGCCGCTTCGTTATACCGTCGAATTTGGGCCGGGACGAGCAGCGTTAAGAGTGAATCGACCAAGGTGGATTTGCCCGAGCCATTCAAGCCAATGAGGAGGGAGGTTTTTCCCTTGGGCTCGATGCGGTGAACCACTCCCTGCGTCGAGTCGAAGGTGCCCCAGTTCAACACCTCCAACTTGTGAAGGCGAAACCCGGGCAACATAGGGGCCTGGAAAAGATCGTGCATCGTGTCCTGTTAGGATCAATCGACGAAGGTTCGCGCTCGGGCAAGATGAAGTTTTCGGAGGTCGCCCTAATCTTCCGGCGTTTCGCCCGGTGCCTTTTTTTGCTGGTGAGCGAGCAGCTTCGCCTTCATTTGTTCCATCTGTTCCAGACTAAAACGCGCTTTCAAGATAGGCCGGACGAGATAGGCTGGTGGTTCCTGGTTCAGCTTTTTGGCGAAGCCAAATTCCGTGATGCGCTTGAGTGCGGGGGCGAACTTGGCTTTGAGCCGCTTTTCGTCGTGGACCGTGCCAAAGAAGCCGAGGTAGGCGGCGAAGAGGTTTTCCTCACTGACGACGCATTTGGTCGAGTGAAGTTCCTCGTCTTCAAACCGACAGATTTCAGCGCGAAGCAGTAGGCAAAGGAGGGTTTGCTCATAGGTCATGCGAACGGTGCGCATGAGGCGAGGGAGGTTCTCATACCCTTCTTCCTCCTCTTCTTCGGCCAGTTGGCGAACGTAGGCATAGCCGTCATCCTCCGCAATCACAAGGCGCAAACCAAAGGTGGCGAACAGGTCTTCGAGCCGGGTTTGGTGGCTGAGGGTGAGATCCCAAGCGGGTGCTTCGTCAGAGTAGACGACCCCGCTCCGCAAAAGGCATACGGCAGCGAAATTGGCGTGGTGATACTCGGGGAGATCGTTGGTCATGGTTGGTGGAGATGGGGGGGTGAAACTTGCAGAGGGGTAGCGCATTCAAAGGGTTTCCGTTTTGCGGAAGATGACGCGGGGAATCGTAAGAATGCGTTTGCCATGGAAAAGTTCGCCCGGTGGAAGCTCGACTTCTTCTTGCTCATCGGGCTTGACGATGTGGCCGTCGTCTTGGGCGATTTGAACGTAGGCCAGAACTTCGACCGCTCCGGATTTCGGCGGATTTTCCTGAAGGAGACGCGGGAGTGAAGCGGCTTCGTCTCGTTGAGTGAGGTGGCGGATCTTGCTGCGCATGTCGCTCCAGTCGAGACGGCGCATTTGGACGAAGAGGTCGAATTCCGCATCGGCCAGCTCGGTGGAGCCAGTCGCGTCGGACACGCTGAGCCGGTTGATGGTTGGCGGCTCAGACCACATTTCTCGCGACATCGGTGTCTGGAATTCGGGTTTGATCTCAACCTCGATACTGAATTCCTCGCCCGGTGGTTGGTCAGCATTGGCGACGACGAGAGCCTGAATTTCGCCAATCAACTCGGTCAACTTTCTTCGCTCGGCTGCGACCTGGGTATCGAGAAAGCGGCGAATGGTCCCGGAAAGGCGCTGCACGGTCCTCATGACTTGATTGGCTTGAGCGGTGAGAGCCGGCATCATCTGGCGAAGGGCTTCTTTGCCCTGTTCGTTGGCTCCTAAGGCGGCGATACGCCGGACTTCATCAATCAACTCGCGCACATAGTCCTGATGTTGCGGGTTGAAGAATTGGTTGCGAAATTCGTAGAAGCTGACCCCGGCATCGCTTTCGCGAAGGGCGTCTTCCTCATCCAGGACAAAACCGAGCAAACCGCCCTTGTTGAGTTCGCCCCCGTGATGCTGGCTTTGCACGGACTGCGTGATGCTGCGGAAGTCTTCTTCGACTTGGCGAAAATCGCTGAGCACACGGCGGAGCAGCTCGATGGCGAAGTGGAAATCTTCGCGGATGCGAGCATCGTGACGCGGAGCGGCTTCGCCGGTTTGGATGATGGTGTCGATCTCCCTTTGAAGGCGGTCGCGCTCGGCTTGGAGGGTTTCAATGCGTTTGTCGGTGTCGTCGCTGGCGTAGGTGGAAATCTCGCGAAGTTTGTCGATGATGGTGCGGATTCGGCTCTCGGTTCCGGCGACCTGGGCTTGCCGGTCGAGGGTTTCCTGGACGAAACGCAAGGCCGTCTCCGTTGCGGGCATGAGCTGGTAGTGCGGTTGCTCCCCTTCCTGGTAGAAACGTTGAAGGTAGCGTTTTTCCTTCCCGCACCAGTCATTGAGATAAAAGGTCGCGTCCTGCTCCATCGTACCAAGATAGGATTCCCGGACCATCTCCTGATAATCGATCAACTCGGTGAGTAGACGTTCGTGGTCGATCGCGATTTCGTCGCTGCGTTTGAAGGCGCGATCGAAAAAGTCGAGCACAAAGGGGGCCATGGGCGACCTCAGCAAAGCGATGGTTGGCGAATTTTTGAAGAATTCGTTGAGGTCGGACAATTCCATGGAACGACCCATATACCGGGGCAAAGAGGGCGGCAAGAGCAGCAAAGAAGCTTACTCGCCAAAAAGCCTAGGCCGTCGCTTGCGTGAGCCGCCAAAATAGCGATTTACGGACGACCGATTCGCCGCTTACGGTGACGAAATTCATGGCGACTGCTTACAAATGCCCCGTATGCCTGTGGACCAGCCATCAAGGCAAGGTAACGGCTCGGTTAATTGATGATTTCGAGGAGGGAATCGCGGTGGGAGAAACGAAGAAGGAGGCGATGGAGCAACTGCGTGAGTATTTGATTTATCGCTCGAAGAAGGATGATTTTTTCTGGCTGGATCCGGATTTTGATGACCCGGAGATTCGCCAGGTGCGGGTAAGGGTGGTGCCGGAGTATCACGACAATACACGGCGTTTCCCGTGCAAGGAGCCGATTTTGCTGAAGTTGCCGTGTGCGATCGGGCAGCGGTCGACCGGGCTGTGGGCGGCGTGTTTCCCGACCTTGGATCTGTATTTCGATTTTTACGACAAGGAGCGCTTCAATGAGCTGGCGAATCATTATGCGAAGCACACGCTGAGTGAGTTGACGCCGAAGGAGTTGTCGCGATTTCTGCCGCCGGCGGATTGCGAGATCGATTACCTGAACGTGACGTTGAAGGAGCAGACAGTGAAGTACGAGGAGAGCCAGGAGACGCCCAACCTGCTGCATGTGGCTGACCCGATTGGGAAGCGGACGCTGGGGCGGATCAGCCGTGCGTGGGAGCGCGACCAGGAGGTGGCTGAGCTGGCAAAGACGCTGCAGGAGGAGGGAACGAATGTGTGCCTGGTGGGCGCAAGCGGTTGCGGGAAGACGAGTGTGTTGGTGGAGGCGGCGCGGAAGGTGGGGCGCGACAACGAGGAGAAGTCGAACGCGCCACGGTTCTGGATGAGTAGTGCGGCGCGACTGATCGCGGGGATGCGATACCTGGGGCAATGGGAGGAGCGGTGTGAGGCGGCGGTGCGCGAGATTTCGAACTTGCGCGGGGTGCTGTGCGTGGAGAATCTGCTGGATTTGTTGAACGTCGGTGGCTCCGGGCCGGAAAGCAGCGTGGGGGCGTTTCTGGTGCCGTATTTGAAGAGCGGGGAGTTGCGACTGGTGGCGGAGGCGACGCCGCAGGAGGTGGAGGCTTGCGACCGCCTTCTTCCCGGGTTGATCGATGAAATGCAGGTTTTGAAGATCGAGCCTTTTGAGCCCCGGGGCGCGCTTTCGGTGCTGGGCCAGGCGGGCGATTACTTTACCCAGAACGAGCGAATCCAGTTTGCGCGTTCGATTTCGGATGAGGTTTACCACTTGTTTCGACGGTTCCAGCCTTATGTGGCGTTTCCCGGCAAGGCGATCCAACTAATGAGTTCGGTGGTGGATCACAAGTTGCAGGAGAAGGGGGCTGAGGCGGTGGAGTTGAACGATGTGCGCCACGAGTTCAGCCTGCAGACAGGATTGCCGGACTTGTTTTTGCGCGAAGACCTTCCGCTCCCCTACGAGGATCTGATCGATACGTTTTCGACGAGCCTGCTTGGTCAGGACATGGCCGTGCGCCAGGTAAGCCGGACGATTGCCAAGTTTAAGGCGGGGATGAACGATCCCGGGCGTCCCATTGGAGTGATGCTTTTTGCCGGGCCAACGGGTGTCGGGAAGACGCAGATGGTGAAGTTGATTGGCGACTTTCTCTTCAGCAACAAACCGGCGAAGGATCGCTTGGTGCGGCTGGACATGAGTGAATACAGCGGTCCCGACGCCGCGGAGCGGTTGATTGGCAATGTGGTGGGTCGCCCCAGTGAGTTGGTCCAGAAAATTCGGGCAAATCCGTTTTCCGTCGTGTTGCTGGATGAGATCGAGAAAGCGTCCAACGAGGTGTTTGATGTGCTCATGAACGTGTTTGATGAGGGAAGGCTGACTGATCCGTTGGGGCGGGTGACGGCGTTTAACAGCACCATCATCATCATGACGAGCAACCTCGGCGCGACGAGTTCCGGCGACTTGGGTTTCGGGAGTGGCGATTCCAATGACGAAGCTCCGCCAACTCGCACGGACCCAGCCAAGGTGCGGGAGTTTTTCCGGCCCGAGTTTTTCAACCGGATCGATCACGTGGTCTTCTTCAATGCGTTGGGCAAATCCACGATTCTGGCCATCACACGTCTTGAGCTGGCGCAGATTTCACGCAGGGAGGGATTCATCGATCGTGAGTTGACGTTGAAATTTGAGGAACCCTTGCTCAAAGCGATCGCCAGCGAAGGTTTCGACCCGGTTTACGGCGCGCGGCCGCTGCAACGCGCGGTGGAGGAAAAAGTGGTGATGCCGCTTTCGCGTCTCCTGGTGGAAAACGCCAAGCTGAGAAAAGAAACCCTGACCTTGAATTGGGACTCGGCCACCCAATCAATGACGATCGAAAGCGAGCAACCAACTTAGAGCCGTTTCAGTGATCCACTTCAAACGCTCTAAAACTCGGTTTCGCGCATCCATTTCTCGAAGAGTTCCTCACGCTTCGCGCGATCTTCGGCTTCCTCCACCTCGTCCATGTCACGGCGATCTTTCTTGGTCGGTCGCCCTTTGCCGTCCCCTCGTTTGGGAGCTTCGGCGACCATTGAGGCTCGTTCTCTGGCGGCCTGGATCTCTTCTTCCGGCGTCAGATCTTCGCAAAAGTCCGGCACCAGTTTGGCGCCAACCCGACGGCTGAGAAGGCCGGCGACTTTGAGCTGAATGGTCAGGAAACGCCGCTTCACCGAAATCTCATCGCCAACGCGAACCAACCGGGAAGGCTTCACCTGATGATCCAGAATCCGAACGTTTCCCTTTCGGCAAGCCTGAGCCGCGAGATTGCGGGTTTTGAAAACACGGACGCTCCACAACCAGATGTCGAGGCGGACGGAATCACTCTCTTGATGGGAATCAGACATTCTTCGCCACGGGAATGATGCCTCACCGCCGCCCTAGCATCAAAACAAAAAACCAGACAATTTCAGCTTTTGTGGCGAATTTCATAAAAAACATAATTTCAGTCTTGCGTTTATTTTGGAGTTCCGTAATATCAAGATATCCTCCAAACGGACCTCCATGAAGAAGCTCATACTTGTCATTAACGATCACGCTGAAGTTGGGAAGACCAGCACAAGCTCCGCCCTCGCTGGTTATCTCAAGAGCCAAGGCATCAAATCCACCTACGTGGGAATCGTCGGAAACAGCGGCGAATCTGGTGCTGACGAAGCCAACTACGACGCCACGTGGAACATCATTGAAGACAGCAAGTTGAAACGCCTCTATGGGTTCTTCGAAGGTGTTGACGCCGTTGTCTTCGACGTCGAAACCGGCAACTCCGCTGCCTTTGTCGATCTCTACGAGAAGCACGATCTGGATATGGAGTTGGGCGAAATGGACATTGATCTTACGATCGTGACTCCGGAAGTGGAAGAAGCAGCTTGCCATGAGGAACTGATCCACCTCACCGATATTTTCTCAGACAAGGCCGACTACATTGTTGCCCGCGTTCCGCTTGATGAATTTTCGAGCCGCCTGGAGGCATGGGAAGACTCTGAAGCTAGCGACGTCATGGATTACCTGGGTGCCGCAGTGGTGGAGATTCCCCGTGTGACGGATGACATGCAGGAGACTCTTGATTCTCATGGATTGAGCATCGCCAATGCCATCAGCGGAAGCATCGACGTTCTGCCCGACACGGTCGCAGAAGTCATGGAAGCCTGGAAACGCGACTTCAATCTCCACATTGAGGAAGCCGTCGACTTTTTACACGCTGGATATGGGCGTCGCGGTTTGAAACTGGCCGCAGGGTAGTCATCAGGATTTTTGTTGGTTGTTGATAGATTGGTTTTCGCACAAGCCAATCCAATTGTGGAAACCCCGTCGCGTCTTGCCACAGCGCGGCGGGGTTCTTCTTTTCAGGCGAAGAGCCACTCAACCATGCATCACCTGACCACCATCAATGTTGAGGGTTTGCCCGGTGATGTTTCGCGCGTGGTGGCTCGCTAAAAAGACCGCCATTGCCCCAAATTCTTCCGGGGTCTGCCACCGGTTCAAGGGAGCGAGGTTGTTGATCTTCGCGTCTCCCCAGCTCTCATAATCCTGGCGTTCCTGCTCAGGCAACTGTTCCTGAACCGCCGCCCAAACTGAGCGATTGAGCTGGGTTTGCACCATCCCGGGCGCGATCGCGTTCGCGCGAATTTTGTAGGGGGCAAAGTCTTTGGCGGCGCATTGCATGAAGTTGATGAGTCCTGCTTTCGCGGCGCTGTAAGGCGGGTCCGTTTGCGAGCCCATTTGGCCGGCGACCGAGGTCAGAAACAAGATGGTCCCGTCTTCCCCGGCTTGGATGAGCTTTGGAGCAAAGGCATGGGCGGCATTCGCAGCGCCGGTCAGGTTGATCTCGAGCACTTTGGGCCAGTCGGATGGTTCCAGATTCCAGAACGGAAACCCGAACTTTCCGGAACCGACACCAACGGCATAAACCACGTGATTGACGGGGCCAAACGCTTCCGCTGCGGCTTGAACCTCGTCAAAATTGGAAACGTCGCCGCAAAACGTCCGGCTGATCGCGGGAAGTTCCGCGGCAAGGGTTTCGACTTTTGGGTCGTCGCGATCGAAAACTCCGACCGAGCACTCCTCAGCGCAAAACGCTTCGGTAATTGCCCGTCCAATCCCCTGGGCGCCCCCCAGAACGAAGGCGCGTTGCCCCTTCAATCCTAGTTCCAACGCCTTACGACTCTGCGGGTTTATCTTCGCCTTGGCCCGGTTGCACGATCTCCGCCGCGGCCCGCAATTCATCAACGAGCTTCTTCATATGCTCTGTTTTGCGTTCCTGACTGAGATGCTGGGCAATTCGCGGGCCAATCTCTTCCAGGGTAAACTCTTTCGCCTCCGTGCGCTCTTCCACCTTGATGATGTGATAGCCAAAGTTGGTTTTCACCAATTCGCCGACTTCACCAATTTTCTGAGTGAACGCTGCTTCGTCGAATTCCGGGACCATCTGGCCGCGCCCGAATTGCCCCAGATCTCCGCCGCGAGGGCCACTGGGACCTTCCGACTTCTGGGCGGCAACCGTTCCAAAATCCAGTTTGGGATCGTCCAACAGCTCCTGACGGATTTTTTCCGCTTCCGCTTTCTTCGTGTCGAGCGCGACGGGATCGGTGATTCCCTCCGTTTTGATCAAAATGTGACGGGCGCGGACGGATTCGGCCTGCTTCATCTCCGCCTTGTTTTCTTCGTAGAAGCTTTCGATCTCTTTCGCGGTTGGTTCGGGCAGATCAGCCATTTCCTTGTCGGCCAATTTCATGATCAAGAGGTTCTCGCGAACGTCCTTCTCAAAACGTTCCTTGGAAATTCCGGCCTGCTTGAGAAAATCTTCGACCGTGCTACCCGGCAAATTCTGGTTCACGACATCCTGCATCGTCTCTTCCATTTCCTTCGCTTCCACTTTCAGCCCGTCACGCTGGGCCGCATTGACCAACAAGACTTTGCCGATCATCTCGTTGATCACTCCCTTTTGAATTTGCTGGAGCATGGCCTGGGCTTGTTCCGGCGGAAACTGGGAGAGGCGTTGGCCATAGTTGCGGGCAATTTGATCGCCCACTTCACTTCTCATGATCGGGGTTCCATCCACCGTTAAAATCACCGCATCTTCCGGCATTTGAGGAGCTGCTTTCTCATCCTGCGCAAGGGCAGCGGTGAGAAGAATGGGGACCGAAAGGAGGATTTGGAAGGTTTTCATGGTAAAAAATCGGCGGCAGACTCGCCCCTCGGATGACAAGATGCAAGCAGACGGTTAAAACCTCATAAAAGGTTGCCAGATCCTCCATCCCTCCCCAAGTTCGCTCCTCAATATTTCCAAATCGTTTATGAAAGCCTCACTTTTCCTCAAACTCCTCTGCCCCATCGCCCTTTTAGCGGTATTCGGCCTCGCCACCGGCCAGGAAGATTCCAAACCCGCTCCGCTGAAGATTCTCCTCATCGCGGGAGGCTGCTGCCACGATTACGCAGGACAACATCAGGTGCTTGAAGCCGGCATTGAAGAACGCCTCAACGCAGAGGTGACCGCAGTCTATAATCCCGATAAGTCGACGGCTACGAAATTTGAGGTCTATGAAAGTGCCGATTGGGCGGATGGCTATGATTTGGTGATTCATGATGAATGCTCTGCGAGCGTCACTGATCCGGACTACGTCAACCGCATCCTCGACGCTCACAAAAATGGAACACCGGCGGTCAATCTCCATTGCGCCATGCATTCCTACCGTTGGGGTGACTTCAGAAGTCCGGTCGCTAAAGGTGCCGATAACGCGGGTTGGTATGAAATGATTGGCCTGCAAAGCACCGGTCACGGCCCTCAGGCACCAATCGATGTGAAGTTCACCGAAACCGCACACCCCATCACGAAGGGACTCGAGAATTGGACCACCATCAACGAAGAGCTTTACAACAACATTCAGATTCTTGAAGGAACCCAGGTTCTGGCAAATGGCTTCCAGATTCAGAAACCCCGGGTCAAAAAAGGCCAAAAGCCGGATCCCAATGCAAAACCGACCGAAGCAACTGCGGCGGTTTCCTGGGTGAACGAATATGGCCCCAACAAGACCCGGATCGTCAGCACCAGCCTCGGTCACAATACTGAAACCGTGGCTGATGATCGCTACCTGACCTTCCTCACCCGGGGTATTCTCTGGGCCACGGGGAACCTGGATGAAGAAGGCCAGCCCACCGCTGGATACCTCAGGTAGACCGGTGATGGTGGGCTTTCCCTATCACTTTTCATTGGGCTGGGACGGGTCTAGGTTGCTCCAAGCAAACCATGTCGAAAACGCCGACCAACGACGCCTTAGTCCCTGACCCATCCAGCGAGGTTTCCACCATTCCCCGCTTTGCGGTGGTCGGACGCGTAAACAAGGGCAAGTCGTCAATTTTGGCGACGTTGGTGGAAGAGGCCGACAATACCAAAATTCGGATCAGCGATACCCCGGGGGAAACAACCCGGGTCTATTCCATTCCCTTGGTCCTTCAGGGCCAGACGCTGCTGGAGTTTCTCGATACTCCGGGATTCAATCGCGCCCGAAAGGCCTTGGATTGGTTGCAGAAGCGCCATCGCAAATCACCGGACGAGCCCAGAATTGAAGCCGTCCGTGCCTTTGTCGAAGCCCATCGCAATAAGGATGCGTTTCAAGATGAAGTCCTGCTCCTGGAACCTGTTTTGGACGGAGCCGGAATCCTTTATGTCGTGGATGCTTCCAAACCTTTTCGACCCGACTTTACGGCGGAAATGGAGATTCTGCGTTGGACGGGAAGGCCGCGAATGGCCGTGATCAACCAGGTCACGGAAACGTCCGATTTCAGCGATGAATGGCGTCAGCATCTCGGCGAATATTTCAACCTCACCAGGGAGTTCAATGCCCATCATGCGAGATTTCAGGAACGCATTCGCCTTCTGAAATCACTGCTCGAAATTGACGAGACCGCCCGAAAACGGATCGAGAAAACCGTTCAAATGCTGGAGCGTGAATGGACACAGCGCCGTGGGAAATGCTCGGATGTCATCATGGACATGGTCGAGGCTTGCATGACGCATCGCGCCAGCAAAACGCTCTCGCAGGAAGACTCGACCCGCGACTACCGGAAGCAGGAAATCGCCGAACAACTGAAGGTGGAATACTTGAAGGCGATCCAGGAGATGGAGTCCGCTTACCACAAACAAATGCTCTCGCTCTATCGTCACAATGAATACGAAGTGACCTCCGATGATTCCTTTACGAGAGCGGCAGGAGATTTGGACAGCAAGGAAACCTGGGAAGTCTTTGGGCTCAACAAAGCCCAACTCAGCATGGCCAGCGCCGCTGCGGGGGCCATCACGGGAGGCGCCATCGATATGGGCGTTGGCGGCGCATCATTTGGCGTCGGCGCGGTCTTGGGCGGTTTGGCCGGGCTAAGCGCCAGCCTGCTCAAGGGCAAGGACCTCGCGGACATCAAGGTCAGCAGCCCCTTGGTTGGAGATATGGCAGCCGGCGGAATTGCCATCAAAGCAGGCCCTCCCAAGAACCCCAATTTTCCCTGGGTGCTGCTCGATCGCGCTTTCGTCCATTTTGAACAACTGATTTCCCGGGCCCACGCGCGTCGCGATCCATTCATCGTCGATTTGACGACGGTGTCGAAGGAAGGCGTCCGAATCGGACGTTCAACCACGTTCCCGAACAGTAAACGGCGACCGCTCGTCAAATGGTTCGGCGAGCTCAAGGCCGGAAAATCCCGCCCTGAGACGAGCCAGGCTTTTGAAGTGATTCGAGAAACGCTCGAAACCATTGAAACAGAGGTCCTCAAGAGGCCTGAATTAGACACTTAGTGGCCTAAACATTACAGTTATTGCTCAATATTGAACTATTTAGGATTCTTTGAGACAATTCAGTCAACTTGGTTGATTTAAGTCTGGAGGATGCCAACGTACTCAACGTAACCTTCCCAATAACCTATGAGCTACGACGACGATTTTTCTCCGTTTGAGTTCGGTGATGAAGATGATGACGGTTCTGATTTCGAATCAGAATTTGAACTTTCCTCGGATCTGGAAGAGGCCGAACGCCAGATTCGAATTCAGAAGATGCGTGATGAGATCGAAAGCAAAGGCGGAAACTGGAATCTGGCCGACGGAGTCGCGGAAATGAGCCCGGAAGCCGAAGAAGCGATGCTTCAACGAGTTCTGTTTTTCGAGAACGCCCCCAGAACCACCCACGCGAAGCTTCTCATTGAAGATGGGATTGAACTCTCTGCTCCGGATTCGTTGAAGGATGAAGATCAACTTCACCAAAAACTTTGGGAAGTAATCTACGGATTGGCGAATCGTCGCGTCTTTCTCTATTGCACCGATCATCTCTCCAACCGTGCGCTTTACGCTCAACTTTGGTTTCACCACCTCAACATCAATACGGTTGATATTTCCTGGGATCGCGAAGCCGGTTGCCACATCGACTTGCTTGGTGGAGGCAGTGAAGAGGAGACTCTGCTTTGGCTGAAATATTTTGCAGACGATGAGGAACGCGAGTGGTGGCGGGATTCGCTCGAAGCGGATGGCCACATCGTTCCGGAGCACGAAGATCCTCCGTTTCAGCGCGACTCACTGCTGCCGAAGCGCGAAGAGTATTAGGTCTCAAAAACCCACTTCCGCACCGGAAGCGGAACGGATTGCTGAGTCCTTTCACCTAATTCGTTGCACCGATAGCGAAGGAGGCTAATGCTAGTATATCCATGAGCAAATCCGCGTCTCGAATTCCTCCGTCCGATCCTTCTCAGGTTGAGCAAATCCTCCATGCAAATCATCCGGACGTTTTTGGTTTCCTGGGGCCTCATCGAGCGGAGAAGGAAGGCCGTCCAGCGTGGTTGATTCGAATCTTTCGACCTGACGCGGACAAACTGAGAGTCATCGCCAAGGGAGGCGCCCCCATTGAAACCGCAGAGAAGATCCACAAGGCTGGATTCTTCGAGGCTTGGCTACCGCACTCGGAAGACCCACCGGAATATTCGTTGGAGTGGGATGATGCCAAAGGCGACACCCATGAAATTTGTGCTGACCCTTACCGGTTTGGCAACATCATGGGCGAGCATGATGCTCACTATTTTGGGGAAGGTCGACACTGGAAAATTTACCAGATTCTGGGAGCGCACCGGCGCGAAATGGACGGGGTTTCCGGAATTTCCTTTGCCGCTTGGGCACCCAATGCCCAACGAGTCAGCGTCGTTGGCGACTTTAATCAATGGGACGGGCGCATTCACCAAATGCGTAAGCGGATCGAAGCTGGCATCTGGGAAATTTTCATTCCCGGACTCGAGTATCGAACCCACTACAAGTTTGAATTGATTGGTGCGGGCGGAAACCTCTACACGAAGAGCGATCCGTTCGCGTTCTTTAGTCAAAACCGGGAGGAAACCGCATCCATTACCTGGGATCTGGACGCCTACAAATGGCAGGATAAGGCATGGATGGACAAGCGCGAGAAGGTCAACCTCTATGAAAGCCCATTCAGCGTCTACGAAGTCCATCTGGGATCCTGGGCGCGTGTGGCGGAAGATGGCGACCGCTTTCTAACCTACGAGGAATTCGCGGACCGGTTGGTTGAACACGTCGTCGAGATGGGCTTTACCCACATCCAGCTTCTCCCCACGACGGAGTTTCCCTTTGATGGATCATGGGGATACCAAGTCACCGGATATTTCGCGCCGACCAGCCGATATGGAGATCCGGATGCGTTTCGCTATTTCGTGGATACCTGCCACAAAAAGGGGATCGGCGTCATCCTCGATTGGGTGCCGGCACACTTCCCGAAGGACGCCCACGGGCTCTCCTATTTCGACGGAACCCCACTCTTCGAACACGGCAATCCGCTCGAAGGTGAGCACAAGGACTGGGGCACCCTGATTTTCAATTTTGGTCGCAACGAGGTTCGCAACTTCCTGATCGCAAGTGCCCTCTTCTGGTTCGAGCAATACCACATCGACGGTCTTCGGGTCGACGCGGTGGCCTCGATGCTCTATCGCGACTACTCGCGCGAAGAAGGGGAATGGATTCCCAACCAATTTGGCGGGCGGGAAAACCTTGAGGCGATCCATTTCCTTCGCGAACTCAACAGTGTCTGCTACCAGGAGCACCCCGGAATTGTGATGGTTGCTGAGGAGTCGACCGCTTTTGGCGGAGTCTCAAAACCTGTCGACACCGGCGGGCTAGGATTTGGGTTCAAATGGAACATGGGTTGGATGAATGACACGCTGGACTACATGTCCAAGGATCCCATCCATCGGAGATTCCATCACGACAGCGCCACGTTCTCCATGATTTACGCTTATGATGAGAACTTCGTCTTGGTCCTGAGCCACGACGAGGTCGTTCATGGCAAGAAATCGCTCCTCGACAAGATGCCAGGCGATAACTGGCAGAAGTTTGCGAATCTGCGCATGCTCTTTGGCTGGATGTTTGCGCATCCCGGAAAGAAACTCCTCTTCCAAGGTTCCGAAATCGCTCCTTTCACGGAGTGGGAGTATGAGAAAAGCTTGGATTGGCACCTCCTTCAGTATCCGGAGCACAACGGAATCAACCAGCTGTTGAAGGACTTGAACCGCGTCTACAAAGAATTTCCCGCGCTTCATGAACTGGATCATTCCCACGAGGGTTTCGAGTGGGTTGATGGTCACGATTACGAGAACAGCACGTTCACCTTCCTGCGAAAAGGCAAGGATGACTCCGTGGTCCTCATCGCCGTTAATGCGACCCCGGTTCCTCGTCCCAACTACCGGGCCGGAGTTCCCGTCAGCGGATTCTGGAAAGAGATTCTCAACACCGATTCCAAAGTCTATGCCGGGTCTAACATTGGCAACCAAGGGGGAGTCGAGACCTCGGCTGAGGGCTGGAACGGAAGACCTTATTCCATCGAAGTGAATCTGCCTCCACTCGCCGTGGTGATGTTTTCACCCAAAGGATAATTCTGGAATTTTCGATTCGAACACGGCTTTTTCGGCAATTGTTACCGTTGTGTTACCGCGAGGTCGCAAAATGGTGAGAATCGGGTTCCTCCCTTGCAAAAGTCTTGCCTAAATTTCGCCGCCATGGCACTCTCCGGGCGATTTTCATCCCCGTTGGATGGAGATTTCATGCACTAATACGTCGACTCTCATTGAGCGGCACGAAAATAACCACTGCTTAAAACGAAATGAAACAAACCCTTAAAACCAATCACGGTTTCAGCTTGCTGGAACTGATGGTGGTGATCACGATTATCGCGATTCTCGCGAGTGTATCGTTCCCCACCTACACGACGGTGATCACTCGCGCGAGGATCATGAAAGATGTGGCACACCAGGACCAGATCGTAAAAGCCTGCAAGCTCTACGCTCAAGACTGGGACGGCCTTTATCCTGCCTTTGACACCCTCGGGGAAGATAGTGGCGGCGAAAGCGGCAAGTTCTCCACCTCGACCGAAGCCTTTCAAGAGCTGATTCGCGAGGTCCAACTCGGCACCGAAATCATCTTCTTCACCCAGGGAAATCCTGAAAAGGTCCGCCCACCCAACGAAGATGGTGAACTCCTTCCTGAAGAGAACTGCATGACCTATGTTCTCGGCCAGACCGATTCCAGCCCTGCTCGTTCGCCACTCACGGCCGATGAAATGCAGGACACCGGCGGTTCATTTGGAGCCGGCCACCCTTGGCTGAAGTCACGCCAAGCCGTGGTGGGATACTGCGGCGGTCAGGTGAAGAAAGAGAAGCTGACCGGAAGCACCGAAGGAGCAACGATTCGTGGCCCCGCCGGAAGCGGAATTACCAACATCTTCGAGGAAGCCGAAGAGGATGAAGAAGGCAAAATTACTGGAGGTTGGTTGTCAGTCGGCACCGACAACATCCTGCTTCCATAGCCGGACTACTTTTCAGAAACAAAAGCTTTCACCAAATCCGCAGCGTCGAAAGGCGTTGCGGATTTTTTACGTCTTGCCCTTTGTCCGAACTTCGCGGACTTCCGCATCAAACTCTCCCGAAGCGAGCCGGGTCACAACCTGCTGCCCGGGATTCAGTTGTTCCGCGGAATTCACCAGATTTCCGTTCTCGTCAGTGGTTAGGGAAAAACCGCGACTCAAGACCGAATCCGGTCCCAGCGTGCGGACCATGGATACCAAGGCCGTCAGCCGCTGACGCTTCTCGTTGGTTTGCCGGAGTGCCGACTGATAGAGACGCCCCTTCAACATGGCAAGCCATTCTCTGCGCTGCTCCAAAATCCGGTCGGGTCGACTCAGCTCCAAAAGCCGTTTCGCGTTCTCGATCCGATCCTGACTTTGAGCAATTTTTTGGCGTCGGCCTTCGTTGAGCCGGGCTTGAAACTCATCAAGGCGCTGTCGTCGATCAGCCATCACGCGACCGGGCTCCCGAAATGCACCACTTCGGGCCAACAGTTCCAGAACCTTGCGCCAATGACGAATCCGGTTCGCCAGCTGACTCTCCATTCGGCCTTGGAGCCTCGCGAGGTGCTGCAGCAACTCCGCCCGGTCTGGAACGACCAACTCCGCCGCCGCACTTGGAGTCGGCGCCCGCAAATCGGCGACAAAGTCAGAAATCGTAAAGTCAATCTCATGGCCGACCGCAGAAATCACGGGAATGGGACATTCCGCAATCGCACGAGCCAGAATCTCTTCGTTGAAGTTCCAAAGGTCTTCGATGCTGCCGCCTCCCCTCCCGACAATGATGGTATCGATCTTCGGGAACGTCGCCGATTGCTCCGTCGAGACTTTCTTGAGTGCAGCGGCAATCTCTACTGCGGCCCCTTCCCCCTGTACCCGGACCGGCACGATGATCAGCCGAACCCACGGCGCGCGACGGGTCAGGATGTTCAGCATGTCCCGAACCGCGGCCCCGGTTGGCGAAGTGATGAGAGCGATCGTGTTGGGAAACTTGGGAATCCGCTGCTTCCGCGCGGGCTGAAAGAGTCCTTCCGCTTCCAGTTTCCGTTTCAGCGCTTCAAACCTGGCCTGCAACTCCCCCATTCCCCGCGGCTGAATCGTCCGCACAATGATCTGATATTGCCCTTGAGCCTCATAAACCGTGACTTCGCCATAGGTTTGAACCTGCATTCCATCGCGAAGGGGAACCGGATTGTTGGCCGCATTTCCACGAAACTGAACGCATCGAATCTGAGCGTTGGCGTCCTTCAGACTGAAATAAGCGTGCCCGCTCGATTGCAGCCTTAAATTGCTGATCTCCCCTTCGACCCAGACGCTCCCGAATTTCGATTCCAGCGCATCGCGAATCGAACGCGTCAAATCAGAAACGGTGTAGGCCCGGCGGTTGGCAAAAGTGGACATTGTTAGGATCATCCTACCTCGAAATGGTTACATATCATCAGGAAACAGCGCCTCTAGCAATAAGCTTTACTTATACAACACCAAGACTGGATAAGATTTTCTGAAATAATGTTGCCAAACTCTCGGTTTTGAATAAGTATTTCTAATATGAACCCGCTAGTTGAGTTTGTGGATCCCAATGAGCCTGCCGATATCGACCTCATGCTCGAAACGGCAAACCGCAATGCAGCCAGTTTCGCCAAGCTCTATTCTCGCTTCGCGGGAGCCATTTACACCACGGCTTACAAAGTCCTCAACAATCCCACGGATGCCGAAGAAGTGACCCAGGACGTCTTTACCCAGATCTGGGAGAAAGCCGCTCTTTACGAACCGAAAAAAGGCAAGCCCCTCACTTGGGCGGCGACGATGGCTCGCAACCGGGCCATTGACCGGCTTCGCGCCAATCAGCGACGCTTCAAGCTTCGGGATCGCTTTAAGGCGGAAGAAGACGTCCTCAGCCCCACCGAGACCAGCCATACTGCCCTGGCGCAGGCCAAAACCAACGAAGATGCCAAGTTCGTTCGCAGTGGTGTCCGGGAGCTCAGCACGGATCAAAGGGAAGCCATCGAGCTAGTCTACTTTGGAGGGTTGACGCAGCGGGAAGCTGCCGAGCAACTCCATCAACCACTCGGCACCGTCAAAGCTCGGATTCGCCGCGGCATTGCCAAATTGAGAGACGACGTGATCCCAAAGCTGGAGAGTTGAGTTCGTTGGGGTTCCGTAGGGAAGTGCCAAGTTGCAATCGTCCCACCCGTCGAGCAGACTGATTCAGCGTGCTCGATTTCCACATCAAAGTCGTTTTCATCACCCGCCAGCTTGAGTCCAGCCAGGACCAGGCCGAGCAATTCGTCTCTGAAGTTCTCTTCTGGCCGGGCCTCTCCACCTTTGGGAACCGCCTCAAGACGATTCGGCGCGATCAGGTCAAACTTGCCGAAGAAATTTTGAAGGGAGAGGATGCCGGAGACATCCACGAACGTCAGATCCCTTCCGACCCGAGCCGCGGGGGAGTTTTGGTCGAGCTGCACCCGCCCCAACCTTCGGAAGCCTGGAACGAACCCGTCACGCTCAGCTTCGATACGGTTCACTGGGAGCAGGAAGGAACGCAGATCGCCTCGGTTCCTGATTTGGGAATCGAAGTCGTCGCCGAGAGCGAAAGCGAGTTGCCAACCATGCTCGAGGAACACGTTCGCACCGCGGTTCTGCGATCGGGAGCCGCAAAGTCGCTATTCGAACTCGCTCATTTGCAACGAACTCAGGCGACTGAGATCGAGACGCAATTGGTGAACCTCTATCCGGAAACGCCAAAGGAACGCTGGGACAAATCCCTCGCGGAGGATCAAAAGAAGAGCGAACTCAGCAAAGTCGGGATTCGGATGGCGCCGGATGAAATGTCGGAGGCGTTTCTCTACGATGATCAGGTCGATCGCCTGGCAAAGATGCTGACTGGCCGCAGGGCGTTGAGTGTGTTGGTCGTGGGACCGCCGGGAGTCGGCAAATCTGCGGTCATTCACGAATTGGTCCGCCGCAAGAACGACAACGGATTGGAGCGTTTCACCTTCTGGAAAACCAGCGGGGCACGGATCGTCGCCGGGCAAAGCGGATTTGGCGACTGGCAGCAGCGTTGTCAGAAAATCGCGGAAGAGGCCCAGGAACAAAATGCGATTCTCTACTTCGGGAATCTTGCCGAATTGCTCGAAACCGGGCGGGCCGGGGGCAGCAGTGAAAACATCGCAGGCTTCTTTCGCCCCCGCATGGTTCGCGGGGAGCTGCTCGCGATCCTCGAATGCACATCGGAACAACTGACCGCGATTGAGAAGCGGGATCCGAGGATTCTCGACGGAGTGCGCCAGTTGAAAATTGAAGAGCCGGACGCGGCCTTGTCTTACGGCGTCCTCAAATGCGTTGCGGAGAAACTGATCGGCAAGAAGGACGAGGAGATCGATGAAGCCGCGCTGAAACGAGTTGATGCGCTTCACCGGCGTTACCTTGGCTACTCCGCCTATCCCGGGAAGCCGATCCGCTTTCTCGAGCGCCTGTTTTTCAATGCCCAGACGGAAAAACCACTCTCCATCGAGAACGTCAACGCCACGTTTTCCGCCGAAACCGGGCTGCCGCTCAATCTATTGGAAGACTCGATTCCCCTCGATCTGGAACGCGCTCGACTCTGGTTCCAAGATCGGCTAATGGGGCAGGACCGTGCCGTCGATTTCGTGGTTGATACCATTGCGATGATCAAAGCCCGGCTGGCCCGCCCCGGAAAGCCGCTTGGTTCGTTTCTCTTTGTTGGGCCGACCGGCGTTGGAAAAACCGAGTTGGCCAAATGCCTGGCCCAGTACTTTTACGGCAGCCAGGAACGCATGATTCGCCTCGACATGAGCGAGTTCAACAGCCCGGGAAGCGCAACCCGGCTCGTCAGCAGCAACTCGGGCGATCTGGAAGGGCTCCTCACCGCTCAAATGCGCGATCAGCCTTTTTCCGTGGTTCTTTTGGACGAGTTTGAAAAGGCCGCCCCCCAAGTTTTTGATCTCTTTCTCCAAGTTCTTGGGGAAGCGCGATTGACGGACGCTGCGGGCCGGGTGGCGGACTTCAGCAACGCCATTGTCATCATGACCTCCAACCTCGGGGCTCAGAATTTCCGCGCGGGAGCCAATCTCGGCTTTGGCGGTGCCGACGCTGCGGATCTCGGTGCGGAAGAGCACTTTACGAGCGAAGCCAAAAAGCGTTTCCGCCCCGAATTCTTCAACCGGATCGACCGGATCGTCCCTTTCCTCCCGCTCACCCGTCAGGTGCTCGAACGCATTGTCGCCAAGGAATTGGACGCGATTCAGCGGCGTGACGGGCTTCGGGAACGCCAGCTCGATCTCCAGTTGAACAGCACCGTGTTGGACGAAATTCTCAAGCACGGACATGATCCGCGTTATGGCGCCCGCCCGCTCCGGCGCGAGTTGGATCAACGCCTGCTGCGCCGGGTGGCCCAGGAGCTCAACCAGGGTCCGGTCCGCGAACGCGGTCATGTGCTGGTCGATGAAGTCGCGGTCACCTTTCAACGGCGCACGGAAAAGCAAGCCGCCGATGATGTCCACGCCGACGTGCTCGCCAATGCCGCAGATCTTCGCCGCAAATTCCAGGGACTGAAGCGGGCGACTTTCGTCAATGAGCTCAACAGCGAGCGCTATCGTCTCGAGCGCGTGATTGCCAATCACCAACGCAACAAAGCCAAAGACCAGACCACGGATTTAACGCCGACCTACGCGCGAAAATCGCTGATCGACGAGCTTCTGAACCATTTGGAGCGCCGAACCAAAGCGGTGACGATTCGGGAGGAAGCACTGCTGTTGGAAACCGTCGGCCAAGGCCCACAGGGGCGAAAAAGCAGGCTCACCCAGGCCGATTACCAGGCACTCTTGGTTGACCTGTTTGCAGCAGCCGAGAACAACCCGGATTCGATTGTCCTCATTTTTCAGGCGGAACGAGCCGACCGCCTGATCGAAGTTTCCTCCGATTATCAACAAGTCGCACTGAGCTTCGGCTGCGAAGTCGAGTTGGGGTATTATCTCAAGAAACCTCCGAAATCCTTCATCAACGAGGAAGACGCAACCGCCCGGCCCGAGATCGTTTCTGAAACCGAGACCGAGAACTTTTTTACCGATCCGCCCAGTAACGTTGCCGCCGTTGCCCTTCGCATTTCCCAAGCTCATTCCTTTCTCCGGTTTCAAGGCGAATTGGGAGGTCATGAATTTGAAAATGACGAGGGCAAGGACAAGAAGAAGGACCGGCTCGTTATCTCCGACATCGACACCTCCCTGGCCGAAGCCTGGGTTTCGCTCGAAAGCCTCCAACGCCCGCAGTTGAAAAACACGCCCATTCATCGGCACTACAATCTGGTGCGCAACAATTGGCGCGACAGCAATTTCAACGCCTCGGGCCAGGGACACTACTCGCCCGAACTCCTGGAATCGATCCTCATTGAGCGCGTTCTGACGCTGGCGATGCGGGCCCTGTGATCTGTGCCTCCGTTCCTACCCCCGGTGAACGTTCGCCGCCAGTTTGAGGACGCTGGAGTTCAGCTGAATATTGCGTTGCTTCAGGGGGGAGAGGTAGGCGTCAAATCCCAGCTTGTTTCTGCTTTCGAACAGCTCCACACACGGTTCGTAGGAAATCTTCTCTTCCTTGCCGCGCAAATGAATCACCAGAGTTGGGCCGCCCCGCGTCACATCCAGCGCATGCTTCAGGTCCTTGGCGGTTGCGGTAAACAGGATGCTGCAACGCTGGATCTCCATCTGGTTGGTCGTGCGATCAACCCCTGCAACCCGGAGTTCTTTGCCCTTCAGAGGATGCCCGTCCAGAGAGGCAAACGCCCGGGCCGGCTCGCCCTCGCTATAAACGCCCAGATAAATGTTCCCGTCCTTGCCCGGTTCCAGAGGCCATTCGGCAAATTTGGCGATGGAGTAGCAAATTGCAGCCGCCAGCTCATGCTTTTCCGCTGCGGCAGCGGGATTGGCCATCCAAATCCCGGCAGCAGCAATCAAACACCCCAAAAGGGTGCCGATGGCGTGACGTTTCATGTATTTCGCAGGTTCTAAGCAGGCCCCGAGGGCGCCGGAGGCTAGCTGAAACCATATCAACCGTCTACTGAATATTGCGGGCACGGAGAAGCAACAATTGCCGGTGGACTCCCTCCGGGGCTGGCCGAGAGTCGGGACCATGCCCCCAGAACCCTTTCGCATTGATGATGTATCCGGCTGGTCACGCTTGCGCGAAGAACGGCTCTTCGATCACCAATACATTCAGATCGATGAGGTGGAGTACCGAACCCCGAACCGGCCGGATTCGGTGAAGTGGACCATCGCGCGACGCAAAAGCGGCGTTTGCATCGCCCCGATGCTGGCAGACGGGCGCCTCCTTATGATTCAGCAGGAACGCTACCCGATTCAACGCGTGTTGTGGGAATTTCCCGCCGGACAAATCGACCAGGCCGGCTGGCGCGAGAACTCGCAGTTGATTCTGGATGCCGCCGACCGCGAATTGACGGAGGAAACCGGCCATCAGCTTTCGGAAGGCGGCGAATTGACGCCACTCGGACACTTTTTCTGCTCACAGGGCTTTACCGACGAACACGTTTATCTCTTTCTCGCCAAGCCGGTCGAGCCAACCGGCAAGGGGCTGCAGCTCGATCCGGGCGAGAATATTCTCGATTGCCGTCCGTTTACGCAGCATGAGATCCGAGAAAAAGTCGCCCAAAACGAGATTGTGGATGCGAACTCGCTGGCAATCTTCGCAAGACTTTGCGCTCGGGGAATCTTTGGCTAAATTGCCGCCCTTTTTAACCAAAACTGCGTGTAATTGTGATTTTTAACTCCCTGCTCGGCAAACTCTTCCGAATTCGCGAGAACTCCGCCCAACGTAACCGGGGGCTTGGAGCCGATGAGGGCTTTGACGGAGCCGAGATGCCGTTCCTCGATCACCTGGAGGATCTGCGCAAAATGCTCTTCCGCATCATCATCACCCTGATGATCGCGATGATTGCCTGCTTTGCGGTCAACGAGAAGCTGCTCGACTGGATCCGCCTTCCCATGAAGTGGGCCAATATCGGCGGCGGAGGCCCCGCGTTTTTCAAAGCTACTGACAACGCGGAAGATCCCAACATCATCAAGGTGAGCGATTGGGTGGTGACGCGCGGTGGTTTTGTCGGTCGGGTCAAGGTGCAGGACAAGGAGGCAGGAATGACCCAGTTGGCGATTGGAGATCCGCCTCAATTCGTCTTTCCATCCGCCGACCTTACGGAAATCGCGCCGCCCGATCCCGTTGTTATTGAGCCCGCCCCTGATGCAGTTGAGCCTGAACCAGAAGCGAAAGCGGAGCCTGAAGGAGCCCCGGAAACGTCCGAAGGAGACGAAACTCCTCCAACCAACGAGGAAGCGACCGAAACGGATCCCGCCCCCGAAGCCGCTCCGGATCAGGAAGCACAGATTGATGCGGAGGCAGACGAAACGGCTTCCAGCGAAGAAGTGGAGGTCCCTGAAGTCGAGGAGATTGAAGCCGTTGAGGAGCCACAGGGAATTCAAGTGGGCTCAACCGTTGCGACGCCGACCGGTTCGACGGGCAAAGTGGTTTCGATCGATGAAGTCGCGCAGACCACCACGGTCGAAATTGGCGATCCGCCCCTCGTTTGGTTGAGGTCGAGCGCGATTGTCACAAAACTCCAGAAGAAGGAAGACACTCCCGAAGAAGAGAAACACTCGGATGATCCGCGATCGATGATCGCCAACCAGAACTTCCTCGTGATGGAAGTCTTCCAACCTTACGAGGCCCTCGTCTTGACGCTGAAACTGGCGTTCTTCGCCGGATTGGTCATTTCCTTCCCGCTCGTGATCTTTTTCGTGGCCCAATTCGTCCTGCCCGGGCTTCGTCAGGTCGAGAAACGCGTCGTGTTTCCCTCGCTGGCGATCGGGTTCCTGTTATTTCTTGTCGGTGCCGCGTTTGCCTTCAGTGTTGGCCTTCCCCTTGCGCTGGATTTCCTCGCGGATTACACTTTGGAACGCGGCATCGAGCCGGGTTGGCGGATTGGTTACTACATCAAATTCGTGACGCAGGTGACCCTCGTTTTTGGTCTCGCGTTCGAGCTACCGGTCGTGGTGATGTCGTTGGTGAAGCTGGATCTGCTGACCTACCGCACGATGCGCGATTCCCGTGCCTATGCGATCGTCGTTCTGATGGTGTTGTCCGCCTTTTTGACGCCACCAGATCCAATGACACTGGTTCTGCTTTCGGTCCCGTTGATCCTCCTTTATGAGATTTGTATCTGGCTCGCCTACTTCATCGAGCGCAAGGAGTTGAAGCAAGAAGCGGAAGAAGAGCGCCGGCGTGCCGAGGAACGGGCCCAGCGTGAAAAGGAGCGTCAGGAGCGAATCGCAGCGGCTGAGACCATGACCGAAGAAGAGAAGCGGGAACTGGTCGCCGAGGATATCGAGAAATACGAAGCCTCCGTCACCGATGACGATGTTCACGCTCTCGATTCGCACGATGATCCGCATCACGACGAGCATGTCGACTACCATCATGAGGATCCCCACCATGATTGGGACCACGATTACCATCACCATGATCCACATGCGGGAATGCCGACGATGATCGACATCAACAATGCCTCGATCGAAGAATTGCAGAAGCTCCCCGGAGTTGGCCCCAAACTGGCGGAACGGCTTTTCGAAGCTCGGCCCTACTACAGCGAAGACGAACTTGAGTATCATGCCCACCTGCCGCAAAGCGTGATCAAACTCATCGTTGATCGCATTTACTACGGGTAAAATGAACGCCGGGCAGGTTTCCGGTTCTGTTAATGATTGACGGGTCGATGTCCGATCCGCCAAATCTAGCTTTGCCATGAGAAATTCCCCAGTCAGCCGCCGGACCATTCTGCACGGCATTGGATCCATTGGAATCGGGCTTCCGTTGCTCGAAGAGATGCAGGCCGCCAGCTCAGCCAGGGTTCCGGTTCGAGCGCTCAACGTGTTTTTCGGTCTCGGAATCCCGGCTCCGCTCCAGAAAGAAGGTTACGACGGAGTGCTTGAGCCCCTCAAGCCGCTTCGGGACAAGCTCTTGGTTCTGCGAAACGTCGATCAGGTGCGCTGCGACCAAAAAGGCATCAATGCCCACTTTGACGGCGCATCCGGCGCCTTCACGGCCGAGCCTCCGGATGGAGAGGCGAAATCGGGTGGCCCTTCGATCGACCAGGTCGTCCGCGAAGCGGCTTATCCGGACGGATTGCCCGCGGGAATGGTTCCGACACTGATCGCGGGGACGTTTTTCCGCCGCAGCCGGGTCAGCCGCTACGTTCACAGCTACAAAGCCGACGGGACCGTCGCGGGCGTGATTCAGGAGAAGCCGCGCGACCTGTTCGACCGCGTTTTTGGCACGGTTTCCATGCCGAAAGACACCGATTTGCGCCAGGAACGGCTGAAGCGAAGCGTTTTGGATTCGGTGGTCGACCAGTACAAGTTTTACACGGGCGCGAATTCGCCACTCGGGAGCGCTTCGAAAGGGCGCATTTCCGATCACTTGGAGAAGATTCGCGAATACGAGCAACGGGCCTACGAAATGCGGGAGCGCGATCCGAACGCGCCCCAGATCCCTCCGCGGTCGCCATTGAAACACGGCGGTCAGGCCGATCCCGGCGGCGAGGGAATCGACATCACGCTCGACGAACTGACGAAGGAGTGGCGCCTGATGGCGGAGCTTTATGCGTTGGCGCTGCAAATGGATCGGGCGCGTTTTGGTGCCATTACGTTCCTTGCCGCCGGCGAGCGTATTCGCCTGACCGGCGACTACGTCTACAACGGGAAAAAGCGCTTTGCGTTCAACGATCGCGAGCATCTCAACGCGACCGGATCGAAGGGCTGCAGCCACGAGTATTGGCACAAGTTCAATGAGAAGAAGGAGAACAAGGAGATGCGCGCTCACATCCACATGAAGATGCGGGAAGTCGCCTACTTCCTCAGTCTTCTCGATGGAAAGGAGGCACAGGAAGCCAACGGGAAGTCGATTCTGGAGAACTCGCTTCTCACGATTTCGACGGAGAGCGGTGATGGTCGCCATTCCGACACCACCCGTGAGTTGTCCGGAATTTTCCACGCGGTTTCCTCCGCCAACGGACGATTCAAAACGGGCGAGATTCTCGATGTCGGAGCTGAGGGACTCGATGTCTACAACACAATGCTCACGGCCATGAAAACGCCGCGAAAACTCGGCCCAGCTGACCGCACATCCCGCTCGGTCGACAAGATCCGCGCCTGAATGTTCATGAACCCGCTCCGCCCGTTTCTATTTTTCCTCTTTCTTTCCTCCACCGCTTTCGGCGTGGAGTATGAACGGGACATCATGCCCATTTTCATAGAGAAATGTGCCGATTGTCACAGCACAAAGGCCGAGAAACTGAAGGCGGGTTTGGTATTTGATGATCCCGAGCGCTTTCACAAACGGTTCGCCAAGAACGACGTTGTGATTCCCGGTGATTGGGACGCGAGCTATCTCTTTGTAACTTTGTTCCGCCCTCCGGAAGCCAAAGAAGCCATGCCGCCCAAGGGAAAGGGCGATCGCCTGACGGCCGAAGAGGTGGTGCTTGTGATGCAATGGATCGCCGACGGGGCGCCAATCAACGGAACCAAAGGGGACAAAGGGACGATGCCCGAGGATATGGCGACGGTGTTTGCCGATTTGCCTCCCGGGACATTCGCAACTGCCCCGGAACTCCGCTCGATGAACAAGAAGGCGGCCGAATTGCCGGTTGAAGAATCCTGGACCAACCGGGAGGGGCAAATGATTCAAGCGACCTTCCTGCGGGTCGAGGGCGAGATCGTGCTGCTTAAACTCACCAACGGCACTGTCATTCGCTATCCCATTGCGAAGCTCTCGACATCCAGCCAGGCTCGAATCACCGAATTGAGCAACCTTTAAGGTCTTCCCGATGCTGGTTGGAATTTCTCCACTCCTCAGTCCCGAGCTCCTCGCCACGCTTTGCCGAATGGGTCACGGCGATCAAATCATTCTGGCGGATGCTCACTTTCCGGGCGAATCACTCGGTCCCAAGGTGATTCGCGCCGATGGATTGATGATTCCGGATTTGCTGGACGGAATCCTGCCCCTTTTCCCGCTGGACACCTACACGGAACAAAGCGTGTTGATGATGGCTCCCGTGGATGGTGATCAAGCCGATCCCAGCGTCGAAAAGGCGTATTGGAGCCGGGTTTCCAAGCATTGGCCCAACACCCCTCCCCTTCAAAAGGTCGAGCGGTTTGATTTTTACGAATTGGCCAGGAATGCGTTTTGCATCGTCATGACTGGCGACACCGCCAAATACGGAAACCTGGTGCTGACCAAAGGCGTCGTGCCGGTCTAACCGTTTTTCGCAGCCCAATCTTCCACTTCGGGATCGAGAAAGGCTTCATCCAGGGTTTCCTGAGCCCAGGGAGCTTTTTCGGCAACTCGTTTGAGAAGACGAACCACGCAAACCTGAACCGCGGGGATCTCCGTCCAGATGGTGTTTCCCAACGTCCGCCATTCGTTCGCGACAAGCTTCTTCTTGGGATTGGACAACGCGTCCAGGCAGGTATCGCAAACAAAGGCACAGTGATCCAGCTCAGGGTCTTTGGGCACCGGAGGAACTTCAAACGCTCGCAACGAGACTCCGGCAGCTTCACAGACTTCACACTTGCTCTTCGCTCTGCGTGCTAACTCTTTTCCCAGCAAATTGAGAGCGTTGACGCGTTCTTGATGTTCTTGGAATCCTTTGGCCACGGAATTTCGGGTTACGATCGAACTAACGGAAGTATCGCACTTTATCGAGGAGCATTTCCTCACGCAAATATATTTCGTATATCTTTATAATCAGTATTGCAAAATGAATCATTTTTGCGAAGTTAGGGAAATCCTGCCTTCGCCACCATCGATTCATGAACGATCAGCTCTATCAACGCGTCACGATTTCCAAATTCGATGCGAAGAAGCTGCACTTCGACCGCCATCTGGACCGGTTCGTCAACCGGCGATTCCTCGCGGAGAGCCCATCACAGTTGGGCGCTGCGGAAGCCTGGATGCAGCAGCCGGTTCCCGGTGTTGCGAAGCTCCTTCAAATCAAGATGCTGGATGACGGCCTCGAAGGTCATTTTGAATCGTTACCGGGATTCGCTCTGGATCAGTGGATTTGGCTCCATGGTCCTCTGCCGATTCCGGATTGGCTTTGCGTCGCCAAACAGATGGTCGCCTTGGCGCGCGAAATGCGGAAACGCCCCGAAGTCAGGGTCGACTGGCTTCCTTCAGATTTCCAACTTTGGCGGGAGTCTGACGGACAACTGCGCATCGCCCTCAACGCCGTTTCGATCGTTGGAGAGCAGGTTTCTCCCCGCAAGGAGAAGCAGGTCGTCGAGAATCTCGCACTGACCTGGCATTTCCTGTTAACCAGCGAAATCGACCATCCCTTTTACGGCCTGACCGGTTCAGATTTCGAAAACCTGACCGCGCTTCAAGACTTCGCGCCGCTCGTGAAGTGCTTCGAAACGTTGTTTGCGGAGCGACCGGAAGAACGAGCGGACGAGTTGCCCAAGGTTCTTC
Source organism: uncultured bacterium (assembly GCA_963977015.1). GTDB lineage: Bacteria > Verrucomicrobiota > Verrucomicrobiia > Verrucomicrobiales > DEV007 > JBCDHN01. Next base: position 471,426 of record CAXBMO010000002.1, read on the forward strand.
AGCTCTTGGAAGCCATCAGCGATGCTCTTCCCCACTTTCCGAACGATGCGAACCACGCGGATCAATTGCACGATCCGCTTGCCCAGGAGCCGGAAAGTGGTCTCGCCCTGTCCCGTTGGGATATCCCTGAGAATTTCACGCTCTCAGCCAACGAAACCGGCGGCGCCCGGGGAACCATTCCCGCGGTGCATGACATTTCTCAACGCGAAGTGATGCTTCACCTGGTGCCGGAGCCCGCCGCCCGGCGGGTCGCCGATGATTGGATCGCGACGAAACGCGCCGTCGACAACCACGTCATCAGCCCGGTCCTCAGCATTCACCAAAAGGGCCTCAATGGCGGCATCGTGATCGAGCGAACGCTTTCAAAGTCCATCAGTTTGGCTGAGTTGATTGAGGCAGGTGGCGTCGATATCGGAACGCTTCGCAATCTGCTGTTTAAACTCGACGCCTCAATTCGCGAAGCGGAGGGAGATGGCGTCAGTCGCGTTTCGCTGCACGCCCACGACGTCTTGCTGGTTCCGCGCGGTCAACCGACTCTCGCGGCCGAACACTGGCCGGCATGGGCGAGTGATCCCGAGGCCTTCAGCGTCCGACTGAGGCCGGTCGCGACTTCCGGAGGAAATTTTACCGCTCCCGCAGGGCATGGCCTCACGTTGGCGGATCGACTGATTGCGCAACTGGAGCTTCCGGTCGACGAGCGCGGCTTTCTTGAACTCGCCATCCGACTCCTTCAGCCCCGGCTGTTTTTCGAGCCGGAAATCGCCGCGATCTTCCGTCGAGCCTCTCACCGGAGAATTAATCGCTCGGTCGCCCGAAAGGCGCTTCTCCGCGAATTGGCCGAGCATGGCCAACCGGACAATGTGATTCCCTTCCCACGTCCCTCAATGGTCACCATGCTGGCGGGGCGACTTGCCGCGTCCTTTTTGCTGATGGCATTGGTCTTTGGGTTTGGCAACCTCTTGATTCCGGACTCCGTGGAGAATCGCGCATCGGTTGAGAATCGCCAGCTTGCCTGGAGCGAGGAACTGGATCCCGGTTTGGATCCGGAGACGCCACTGCCGTAATCGCGCTCTTGCGAGCGTCGCGCAACTTGCCTAGTTTGCGTAGACCATGACCTCCCTCCACGGCCAAAACTTAATCGGCTACACCAAAAGTGCGGATGGAAGCGACACCTTTCAAAGTGTTGATCCATCGACCCGGGAAGCGCTGCCAACGTCGTTCCATGAAGCCACCGGTGATGAAATCGACCGGGCGATGCAGCTGGCTTCCGCCGCGTTTCTTCCTTATCGCAACCACTCCCCTGAAGATCGGGCGACGTTTCTGGAAACGATCGCCGAAGAGATCGAGAATCTGGGCGATCCGTTGTTGGAGATCGCGAATCAGGAGACGGCTCTCGGCCTCCCCCGCTTAACCGCGGAACGTGGCCGCGCTTGTTTCACCGCCCGCCTGTTCGCGGGAATGATTCGGGAAGGGAGCTGGGTTGACGCACGAATTGAAACCGCGGAACCCACGCGAGAGCCACTCCCGAAACCCGATGTCCGGCTGATGCACCGCCCGATTGGGCCCGTCGTGGTTTTTGGCGCCAGCAACTTCCCGATGGCAATTTCGGTCGCGGGAACCGACACGATTTCCGCGCTCGGAGCGGGATGCCCCGTTGTCGTCAAAGCTCACCCGGCGCACCCCGCGACTTGCGAGTTGCTCGCGGAAGCCATTCTCGCGGCGGCCAAAAAATGCGGACTTCCGGAAGGCGTATTCTCTCTCATTCAAGGACGGAGCAACGCCACCGGAACGGCGCTCGCCGAGCACGAGGCAGCGGAAGCCGTCGCGTTCACCGGATCGCTCGGCGGCGGCCGCGCCCTGTTCAACGTCGCCAGCCAACGCCCTCGACCGATTCCGGTCTACGCGGAGATGGGAAGCCTCAACCCGGTCTTTCTGCTTCCGGGCGCCCTTCGCGATCGAGCCGCAACCATTGCGGAAGGCTTTGTCGGCTCGCTGACGCTCGGAACCGGGCAGTTTTGCACCAACCCGGCCATGGTCCTGGGATTGGACGGCGATGACTTTTCCGGTTTTGTCGATGATTCCGCCAAACGAGCGTCCCAGGTTCCGCCGTCCACCATGCTTCATGCGGGCATCCATGCGTCATTCCTCGAGGGCATTGACAGCATCCGGAGTCTTGAAGGGATTGAAGTTGCCGGTGAATCGCCCGGAGCCGATCCCGCCAAGTCACAAGCTGTGGCGGTGATTTTCCAGACCGAAGTCGATCGCTTCTTCCAACACGAGGAGATCCTCAAGCAGGAAGTTTTCGGCCCATCGTCGGTCGTCCTGAAATGTCAGGCCAAAGAGGAGATGCTGCGGTTTGCGAGATCGATGGAAGGGAGTCTCAGCGCTACGATTCATGGAACGGAGGACGATCTCCGGGAGAACCGGGAGCTTCTCGATATCCTGGAGACACGAACCGGGCGCGTGATCTACAACGGCTTCCCGACCGGACTGGAAGTTTGCACGGCGATGCACCATGGCGGCCCCTACCCGGCGGCAAGCCACAGCCACTTCACCTCCGTCGGCACCAATGCGATTTACCGCTTTGTGCGCCCGGTCTGCTACCAGGATCTTCCCCAGTTTGCCCTGCCACCCGAGTTGCAGGACGACAATCCCAGGGGAATTTGGCGGATGCTGAACACAACATGGACGGCGCCAACGGCATGACTTACGAGGAGTCGCTCGCCTGGTTGTATTCCACGCAACAAATCGGCATCAAACTCGGCCTCGACAACACGCACCGGCTTCTCGAGTTACTCGAGATTGATCCCGGAGACAGGACGATTTTTCACGTTGCCGGAACCAATGGGAAAGGTTCGACCTGTGCGTTTCTGGAGTCGGTTTGTCGCGAAGCCGGATTGAAGACCGGTCTCTTCACGTCTCCCCATTTGGTTTCGTTTCGAGAGCGGATTCGAATCGATTTTGAGCCTGCTCCTGCGGAAACGCTTGCCCAGATCCTCACCCGAATTCGCGACGAGATCCAAACCTGGGATCCGCATCCCTCGTTTTTCGAAATCACCACGGCACTGGGAATGCGAACGTTTCTGGATGGTGGCGCGGAAGCGATCATTCTCGAAACCGGTCTGGGAGGACGATTGGATTCCACGAACGCCGTCGCATCGAGCGTCACGGGAATCACGTCCATTTCGTTGGATCACCAACAGTGGCTGGGAGATTCCATCGCAAAAATTGCGGAAGAAAAGGCGGGAATCATCAAGGCGGGAAAACCGGTCGTCACCGTTTCATCGCAAGACGAAGACGCGGCTCAGGTCATTCGGGAACGCGCGGAAAGCTTGGGGAGCCCACTCCACATTGCTCCGGTTTATTCCGGTGAAACGGGAATCTGCGGTGAACACCAAACCGCGAATGCGGGATTGGCAGCCAGGATGATCGAAGTTTCCCCGCTCAATATCTCCGCTTCGGAAGTTGAACGCGGAATGGCGAAGGCGATGTGGCCCGGCCGGTTCCACCGCCTGGAGTTCCAAGGTTCCCCCGTGATCATTGACGGGGCCCACAATGCGGAGGCGGCTGAAGCGCTCGTCCGAACCTGGAAGGCTGAATTTGGTGATCAAAAAGCCGCGATCGTGTTTGGTGCGGTCGCCGACAAGGAACCGCAGAAGCTCCTGAAAGTGCTCAGTCCCATCACCGGAGCGCTGTTCCCGACCACGATTGCGACGCAGCGCGGAATGACCGCCGATGATCTCGCCAAACAGATTGGCGAATCCGCGCAACCGGCTCCGAGCGCCTCACTTGCCCTTCGTCTGGCGCAAGCCACTCAGCTTCCCATTCTTGTCACCGGATCGTTTTTCCTCGCCGGACAGGTGCTCGAGGTTCTGGGATGGGGAAACGCCGATTTTGAACCCAGCGAGCAATAAACGGAGTCCGGGTCAGCTCGGCTCGTCGCTGGTTTTGTTCTCATAGATGAACCAGAGGTTCCGGATATAGACAAACCAACCGGTCGATTGTCCCAAAATTCCGACCGGATCTTTGCGCCAGGTAAAGTAGACGATCAGCATCGTCGCCCCAAGAAGGCTAAGCCACCAGAAGGCAATCGGGACCACGGAGGTTCGCGCTTTTTCCGTCGCCCACCATTGAACGAGCAGCCGCCCCATGAAAACGCCTTGGGCGATGAACCCAAACACAACCCAGGCAATGCTGGCCCAGCCCGTGATGTCCAGCGCGCTGAAGAGTCGTGACCAGCCATGATGATTATTCTTCCGGTCCTTCACTTCGCGGAGGAATTCTTCCGCCGTGTAGGTTTTCAGGGATTCTCCCGGTGCCTGGAACCGCACTTCCACACCACCTCCTTCACCTTCGATGATCGGCACTTCGATCAGGCGGTCGGACAGGTTGAAATGATCGGGAAACAATGACTGTCCGGGTTGAGGCAAGACGCCAGCCCGAGCCAAAATGATCCAGGTAATCGAGGGGATTCCCACCACGATCACAAGGGCGAGCAGGAATCGATATCGTTTGCGTTTGAGCATCGCGCTGTCCTTTTTCACAGCTTGGGACGATTGCAAGGGTGGGAACCTTGAATCCAGTTATCGATTCCAAACGTTTGATTGACAGTTTCAACGACACACTCAAAATACAGGAAACCATGAAACTTTTGAGAATAACTACAATTTCGACAGGAATCGCGCTTACCCTGTCATCGTGCAATTCCACATTTCGGCCCTTTACCCTCGAGGAATCTCCGAAACCTGCCGCAACAGCTTCCGATAGTGGATTGCGAAGTTTGATCTCATCACGGCCCACTCCTCCCTCTTCCCCAGCTGCCTCAAAACCAGCGGCACGCCCCTCCGCTTCCAAACCGGATAGCCAGAAGCCAGCCCGTTCGAGCAATCGTCCCCGCCTTTTTGGCCCGAGAACCGAATCGAACGAGTTCATTGGTTTCCCGATTCAGCGGGTCTCCGCCATGAACGCCTCTCGTCAAATTTTGATCGCGGCTTACGATCAGTCATCTGACATCAATCTGACCCTGTTTGACGACAATGGCCGGGTTCTTGGTCAGCTTCCGCTTCAACCCGGTCAGGAACCCATTGGAGTTGCGCCCGGAAGTTCGAAGTCCTCGTTTTTTGTATTGATGGCCAACGGAGAAATCGTCCAGGTCGATTCGCGATTGGGCAGATTGAAGCTTTCAGAAAGCTCGGGACGTCTCCCGGGAGCCATCGACCTTGCCGCCGGTCCGGAAGGCAAGCTCTATGCGATCACCAAGACCGGCCAGGTTTACAAATACAGCGACGGCGTTTGGGCAGCCCAGAGAATCAGCGGAGTCCAGGTTCGCGACATCGTCGCCATTTCCGCGGATCCTGAAACGGGCGATCTCGCGATTCTCGGCAAGGTCGCAGGCTCCTCCCGCATGAGCGTCATTCTTACCGATGACAACCTGAGCGGAGCCCGAACGTTCAAACTCCCGGCCGGCACGACCGCCGCGACCGACATCGTGACCTCAGGAGGATCCACTATTGTTGCCTATGAGCAAGGCGGTGCCAAACTCGGGGTCTTTGATGGCAGCGGCGCGCTGCAAAGTTCGCAGTCCGGCGACGCGATGAGTTCACTTTCTCTTGATCCCAAGGATTCATCGGTTTGGGTAGTAGGCCCGTCTGGTCAAATGACCCGCCAGGCCTTTGAATGATCTACCTCGATAACAACGCAACAACTCAGGTCCACCCCGAAGTGGTGGACGCCATGTTGCCGTTGTTGAGCGAAAACTACGGAAACCCTTCGGCGGGCTACCGTTTCGGGAAAACCGCCCGCAAGGCCATCGAGCACGCTCGCGAGCAGGTGGCGGCCCTGATCGGCGCCGATCCGAGCGAGATTGTTTTCACCAGTTGCGGCACGGAGTCGATCAACACCGCGCTTCAATCCGCCGTCCGCACGTTTCCCGACCGGCGTCACCTGGTTGCCACGACGACTGAGCACAGCGCCACAACGCAACCCTGCCTGAATCTGGAATCGTCCGGATTGGAGATAACTCGCGTGGCGGTGGATGCCTCGGGATTGCCCGATGTCGCAGCCTTCCGCGAAGCGGTTGCGAAACAGCCGACCGCGATCGCCAGCGTGATTTGGGCGAACAACGAGACCGGGGTTATCAGTCCCATTGAAGAGATGGCGGAAGCCGCTCACGACCAAGGCACCCTCTTTCATACGGACGCGGTGCAGGCGGTGGGGAAAATTCCTGTGTCGGTGAAAGACTCGCCCATTCATCTCCTTTCGCTCTCCGGTCACAAGCTCCATGCGCCGAAAGGCGTTGGGGCGCTGTATGTCAGTCGAAACGTCCGCTTCACCCCTCTTCTCTTCGGCGGTGGCCAAGAAAACAACCGGCGATCAGGAACCGAGAATGTCGCCTCGATCGTCGGACTGGGAAAAGCGGCGGAGTTGGCACGAGAGGGAGCTGAGAAGACCCGCGAAATGCGTGACACCTTCGAAACCCGGATTCTCGGCAAGTTCGACTTCGTCAGCGTCAATGGTCACCGCGATCAACGTCTCCCCAATACCTCGAACCTCCACTTTCGCGGAATCGACGCCGAAGCGATCCTGATTCTGCTCGATCAGGAAGGAGTTTGCTGTTCGCCGGGTTCCGCCTGTAGCACGGGGGCAAAACATCCGTCGGCAGTTCTCACGGCGATGGGGTTTGACGAAGCCCATGCCAAGAGCAGTGTCCGGTTTTCGTTCTCGTCCCTGAACACCTTGAAAGAGGTTGAAGACGCCGTTGGGAAGCTGGAACGAGTCATCTCGCGGATCCAATCGGTGATGCCAAGTGACGACGGCCCCGTTTCCATCCAATCCTGAAGAATCCCTTTCGCGGAAAGTCGCTCATCCGTTTTGCCTCCTGAAAGATTCTTTCCGCTCCAGCTGTGTTGTCCGATGCTTACGATGCTTCCCCTTAGAAACCTAGCCTCCCTCTTAATTCTTCTCGCTACCGCGCTTCCGCTGTCCGCTCAGGAACGCCAGCGCAACCGGGCCGATCGAGATGTCAAACACCTCCTTGAAGAAAAGGCCGATACCGCCAAATGGAGACTCGGAGACGGAAGCGGATTGTTGACCAATCGGAAATCCCGTTTTTTCGATTCGCAGGATCCCGACGCTCCGGCACCACCTCCGGACGATCCCACCGCGCATCAGTTGATGCTCAGCGTTGATGGCAAAAAAGGGCCAACGATTTGGAACCAGGACGGAACCACCAATATCATCGAATCGGAAACCTGGAGACAATTCCTTCCGGCAGACGATGAGGGACGAATCATTCTCGACCTGGAGAATGCGATGATGTTGGCGCTACTTCATTCGCGGACCTATCAGAACGCTCGCGAAACGCTCTACCTCAACGCACTCGACGTCAGCGAACAACGTTACGCTTTCGACAGCCAGTTTGGGTTCCGCAACAACTCCAATCGCGTCTCGACCGGAGGAAATCGCGCGGCGGGAGAGAACGATGCCACCAACGGCTCCAGCTCGAACACGATGGCAACGAACACGGACTTTGGAATCAATCGCCGCACGGCAACCGGAGCAGAACTCGTGGGCGGATTGGCGAACTCGATTCTCTGGGATTTTTCGGGAAGCTCCGACACCGTGCTTTCGTCGGTCGTCAATTTCGGCGTGGTTCAACCGCTTCTTCGGTTCCGGGCCCGGGATTTCGTGTTGGAAGACCTGACCCAGTCTGAACGCAACCTGCTCGCGAATGTTCGGCGGATGAAGCAGTTTCAACAGGGCTTCTACATCGATGTCGTATCGGGCCAGAACGTCGCGGAAGGTCCATCCCGCGGCCAGGCCGGGGAATCGGCGTCTGTGATTGCCGGCACGCCATCTTCCGGTGGTCGAGCCGGTGGCTTTCTCGGGTTGTTGCAAACCAAGCAGCAGATTCGGAACCAGGAAGCCAGTGTCGCCGCCCTCCGCGATTCTCTCGCCCAACTCCAGGCCGCTTTTGACGCCGGACGAATCAGCAATCGTCTCCAGGTCGACCAAGCCCGCCAGGCCCTCTACAATGGCCAGAGTTCGTTGCTGACCAGTTATGCGGCCTTCGATTCATCGATCGATGCCTACAAAGTTTCGCTCGGCCTTCCGCCCGATCTCGAAACCGTGGTCGATGAAGAACTGTTGGAGCGGTTTAATCTCGTGGATCCCGCGGTCAGCGCCCTGCAGAGCGAGACCGCCGCGATTCTCGATTCCATTCGAAGGCGCGACGCAATCGCCACGCCGCAGGATTTAGCCGATCAGCTCATTCGTCTCGAAATGCTCGAATCCCGGATCGATGCCCAAATTGTTCGGGCTCGAAAAGATGTCCGCCAACTTCGAGAAAGCCTTCCGAACCGAAGAAGCCAATTGGCGGAATTGAAACAGCGACCGGAGTTGCAAAACGTCTACATGGATCCCGCCCTGTTTGATCCAAAGATTCTCAGCGGAGTCGCCGATCAGCTCGAAGCGAATCTGAATGAGTTGGAGCGCGGGATGAACGACTCGATTGAAAGCCTGACCGCGCTCCGTGAAGTTCCACCACCGCCGAACCAACTGGAACGGGCTCGCGACAATGTGACGTCCGTCACGACCGGGTTATCGAGCCACCTCCTCCAGCTTTCGCTGATTCAAGCGGCAGCGCGATTGGAGTCCGTCACGTTGCGCCCGGTGCAAATTGAATTCGACGACGCCTACAGCCTCGCAGAATCGAATCGCCTCGATTGGATGAACGCGAGAGCCGGATTGGTCGATTCCTGGCGCAAAATCGCGGTCGATGCGGAGGCGCTTAAGAACGGTCTCAACCTGATCGTGAATGGGGATGTGCCGACGACCGGCACCAGCGCTTTCAACTTTGATGAAGATGGCGGCAGAATCCAGATTGGTCTCGAGATCGACACTCCAATCACCAAGCTCAACGAGCGCAACAACTATCGCGAAACACTGATCAGCTATCAGCGCGCGCGGCGCGACTTCATCCAATTTGAAGATCAGGTCAGTCAGAGCCTCCGCAATTCGCTGCGAATCGTCAGATTGAGTCAATTGAACTTTGAGGTGCGGCGGGCGGCGGTTCGCGTGGCGATTGCACAGGTGGATTTGGCTCGCCTTCGTCTCAATGAACCACCAAAACCGGGTCAGGGTGGAGCCCAATTTGGAGCGACGACCGCGCGGGACCTGGTCTCCGCCTTGGGCGATCTGCTTGACGCGCAAAACGACTTCCTCAGCGTCTGGGTCAGTTTTGAGGTTTTGCGGATGCTGCTGGATTATGAGTTGGGTTCGATGCGCCTGGATGACGCCGGTCTTTGGGTCGATCCCGAGACGATGACGGCGGAGTCGCTTTTCGCGGCGACGCTGGATCCGCAAACGCCCTCAACCGGGCAAATCGCTGCGGATTCGGAAGAGCCGGTCGTCGAAGTCAGCGATTTGAACGCGGAACCCAACAGCGAGCGGAAACGCGGCTTCTTCAGCTTCTTTCGCCGCAACTGATCGACTCAGTTGGCGCGTGGATGGGCCTGGTCATAGACCTTTTTCATCCGTTCGACCGTCACATGAGTGTAGATTTGAGTCGTCGATAGGCTTGCGTGGCCCAGCAATTCCTGGACGCTCCGCAAGTCTGCTCCGTTGTCCAGAAGGTGGGTTGCAAAACTGTGACGCAGCTTGTGCGGGCTCACGTTGATCGGAATCGAAGACTTGGCGAGATACTTTTTCACCACCTTCATCAAACTCCGTGGCGCGATTCGCCTGCGCAACTTGCTCAAAAACAAGGGACCGCTCGAAACCCGGGCTTCCTGGAGATATCGCTGCAACGCCCGGTTCGCATGACTGCCGATCGGACAAATCCGCTCCTTGCTCCCCTTCCCCATCACGCGAAGGCTTTCCTCCACCTGATCATAATGGTGCACATCCAGGCCTGAAAGCTCGGCAACGCGAATCCCGCTGGCATAGAACGTCTCCAGAATCGCCGAATCCCTTGCCGGCATCCAAGCCGGGGCCTGCTTCTCCAATTCCAGCTTGAAGGGCAACTCCAGCAATTCTTCAACCTGATCGAGCGAAAGCACGACCGGCAGCTTCTTTTCCGCCTTGGGCAACTGCACTTCCAACAACGGATTTTCGGTCAGGCCGTGTCGCGCGGCCAAATACTTGTAAAAACTCCGCATCGCGGCGAAATGCAGACGAATCGTCGCCCGGGAAACCTCCCGTTTCATCAGCGTGAACAGGTAGTCGCGAAACATCTCCGCATCGCACTCCATCCAGTGCTGAAAGCCCTTTTGCTTGGTGCGAAACTCCTGCAACGCGTGACCGTAATTCCGCAGCGTTTTCGGCGAAGCGTTGCGCTCTACCGACTGAAAGTCGAGAAAAGCGGATTCCAAGTGTTCCGGCGTTTCCAAATCAGAATCTGAGTATAGCGTTACAGCGAGTGATCACTACTCATTAACAAAGATATAAGGACAATCAACAAATGTTGACTAAACGCATCATTCCATGTCTCGACGTTACCGATGGTCGAGTGGTGAAAGGAACCAAGTTTCTCGATCTCCGCGACGCAGGGGATCCCGTGGAATGCGCCATCGCCTATAACGATCAGGGAGCCGACGAACTCGTCTTTCTCGATATCACTGCATCATCGGACAATCGGAAAACCATGGTGGATGTGGTTCGCCACACGGCAGAGCAATGTTTCATGCCGTTGACGGTCGGTGGCGGAATCCGCACCCCTGATGACATGCGGGAAATGCTGCTGGCTGGAGCCGACAAGGTCGGGATCAACACCGCCGCGGTCAACAATCCGGATGCGATCAGCGAAGGCGCCAAAGCCTTTGGCGAGCAGTGCATTGTCGTCGCGATTGATGCAAAACGGAATGCGAGCGGAGAAGGCTGGACGGTCTACACCCATGGCGGTCGAAACGCGACCGAACTGGACGCCGTTGCCTGGGCAAAAGAAGTCGAAAGCCGTGGCGCCGGAGAAATTCTGCTTACCAGCATGGACTCAGACGGAACCAAAGCTGGTTATGACATCGCGCTCAATGCAGCGGTTAGCAATGCGGTCAACATTCCGGTGATTGCGAGCGGTGGCGCCGGAAGCCTGGAGCACATGGCTCATGTTCTTGAAGAAGGCAAGGCGGATGCCGTCCTCGCGGCCAGCATCTTCCACTTCGGTGAATTTACGGTAGAAGACGTTAAACGCTTTCTCGCCGATCAAGGAATTGCGGTCCGCCCAGTCGTCTAAATCAGGCCGTCACGGAAGCGCCTCCAACCATTTTCGAACCCCGCGATATCCGTACATAAAAAAATGGAACCTTCGGCTGGCAATAGGAGGCAGGTTGGGCAGGAGGTGCCGAACACCGAAGGTTCCCACTTCATTTCTGAAGCTCACTGTTAGTGGATCATCTATTGCTGAAAGTGGCAACTAATTTTGACACGAAAATATCGCAAAATTCGATTTTTTGTCGCATCCCGCCTTACCTATATGGCTTAAGGGCCGAGTTTTATGGCTCATTGCGCCAAACTAGCATTGTACCCACCTTTCTTTCCTCCCCAAATAAGCAAACCCCGCTAGAAACACCTTAGATGTTGATCGAGTCTTTCAATCATCACGTTCTTGTCACCAGTCAATGAATGATCTCATCTGGATCGGTCAAGTTACCGGAGTCGTCATGTTTCTGGCTCACATCGCGGGCGGATTCGCAGCCGTGCATGCGATCATGAGCAATCGAACGGCACAAGGCGCAATCGCGTGGTCACTATCCCTGGCTGTCCTTCCTCTGCTTGCGGTACCGCTCTATCTTGTGACAGGCCGAAATCGCTTTAACGGCTATGTCTTTGTCCGCCGCGAAGGGGATGAAGAGATTCGCAAAAAATACCCCAACATCCGCCAAGCCATTGCCAACCTGGCGGAACCCACTCCCAACGATCGCTTTCTGGCGGCAGCGGTTCCCTTGGCCGGTTTACCCATCACGAAGGGGAACTCAACGGAACTCCTTCCCGCCACCGAGGAGGCCTTTGAAATGATGTTCGATTCCATTCAACAAGCGGAGAACTACCTGCTCGTTTTTTTCTTCATCGTTCAGAACGATTCCATGGGAGAACGCTTTCAGAAGGCTTTGGCGCAGAAGGCACGCGAAGGCGTTCGGGTTTTGTTCGGTTACGATGAAATCGGCTCCCGTAAGCTCAAAAGTCCGTACATCGATGAGCTGCGCAACGCAGGCGTCGAAGTCCATCCGTTTCGAACCAGCCATGGAATTCGCCGCCTGCAGATCAACTTCCGCAACCATCGCAAGATCCTGATTGCAGATGGCCAGGAAGCCTTCATTGGTGGCTTGAACGTTTCTCAGGAATACATTGGTGAGCATCCCAAAGTCGGGAAATGGCGGGATACCCATCTGCGGTTGCAGGGCCCCGCAGTTGCCTGCGTTCAGGTGGCTTTTCTGGAAGACTGGCGCTGGATGACCGGAAAAATTCCCACCAATTTTGAGTGGAACGCCAAGCGGCAACCGGAGAATGTCCCCGTTCTCATCGCCCCTACCGGCCCTTCCGACCGGCTCGATTCCGCCCAACTGATCTACGTGGCTGCAGCCGAATCCGCCGAACGCAGAATCTGGATCGCAACCCCGTTTTTCGTTCCAGATCACGGAATGGTCACCGCGCTCCAATCGGCGGCACTCCGTGGTGTCGATGTCCGCATCATCCTTCCCGGCCGCCCGCACCAACTTCTCGTCGACCTCTCTTCCAAGACATTCTATCGCGAAATGCTCGACGCCGGGGTGAAGCTCTACCGCTACAATATCGGCTTCCTCCATCAAAAAGTCTTCCTGATGGACGACAACCTCGCCTGCGTCGGCACCGCCAATCTCGACAATCGGTCGTTTCGCCTCAATTTCGAGATCTTTGGGATCGTCTCCGGTTCCGCCTTCGCTGCCGAGGTCGAATCCATGCTCAATGCCGACCTCGCCCAATCATCCCCCGTCAAAATCAGCGACTACGCCAGCCGGCCCTGGTGGTATCGCCTCGCGTGCCGACTCGCCCGTCTCATGGCCCCGATTCAGTAATTGCGCCTTTGCGTTTGTCTCGCGACGATTTCCTGAGAACTTCCTACTTCATGGATCGCGAAATCGCCTATGTCGCTCTCAACCTCCTTCCCGGCATTGGACCGGTGAAAGTGCGTCAGTTGCTGGAGCGATTCGGCACCGCACCCGCAATTCTTGAAGCCAAATCCGCGCAACTCAGCGAAGTCCTCCGCCAAGATCTCGCCAATACCGTTCGAAACTGGCGCGACGAAATCGATCTCGACGCCGAAATCGGCAAAATCGAAGCCAAGGGCCTGAACATCATCGATTGGGAACACGACCTCTACCCCGCGCAACTCCGCGAGATCCACGCCCCGCCCGTCGTCCTCTATGTCTGGGGCAACCTCACCCCGGCGGATCAGCACGCCCTCGCCGTCGTCGGCACCCGTCGCATGACCCACTACGGCCGCGAATCCACGAAAAAGATCACCTTCCAACTCGCTCATGCCGGCTACACCATCGTCAGCGGGCTCGCCGCCGGAATCGACACCATCGCCCACGAATCCGCCCTCGCCGCCAATGGCCGCACCATCGCCGTGCTCGGAAGCGGGTTTGCCCGCCTTTACCCGCCCGAAAATCAAAAATTGGCCCAGAAAATCGCCGAAAACGGCGCCGTCATCTCCCAATTTCCCTTCGACATCACCACCGATCCCCGCCTCTTCCCCATCCGCAATCAAACCGTCAGCGGCATGAGCTACGGCGTCATCGTCATCGAAGGAAACATCAAAAGCGGCTCCATGATCACGGCCAAAGCCGCCGTCGAGCACAACCGCGTCGTGTTCGCCCTCCCCGGCCCCATCGATCGGCAGACCTCGGGCGGTCCCAACTCGCTCATCCAGGACGGCGCCAAGCTCATCACCTGCCCCGCCGACGTCGTCCAGGACCTCCCCCTCGTCATGCCAGTCAACGCCACCGAGCCGGAGCCGACCGACTTGAATGAGGAAAACCTCTCCCCGGAAGACCTCAAGGTTTACCAGGCGCTCAGCGACGCCCCCGCCACCATCGATCACCTCGCCGCCGCCACCGGCCTCGCAAGCCCCCGGCTTTCGGCCACCCTGTTGCGACTGGAAATGCAGGGTTTCGCCCGGCAGCTCCCCGGAATGGCCTTCGTCAAAGTAGAGAAATAGGCCCTAAAGGACCTTCGAGACTTTTTTGCAAAGCGAAGGCCCCGCTAGCCCCAAATCTTTTTCACACGTAGTGTGTTGGCGTTGCCTATTTGACATCGGGCATGATTGCGGTCAGCGATAGGGGCCAATTCTATCCAGAAATAACGAACCGAATGTCCAAAAAACTGATCATTGCCGAGAAACCGAGCGTCGCACTCGACTTAAGCCGAGCGTTGGGGAAGATGCCCGAAGTCGGCAAGTTTACGAAGGAGAAGGACTATTACGAGAATGACCATTACGTCATCTCGTCGGCGGTCGGTCACCTGGTGGAGTTGCAAATGCCGGGCGGAAAGCAGAAATGGGATTTCGATCATCTGCCGATCATGCCGGAGAAGTTCGAGCTGCAGCCGATTGACGACAACAAGACCCGGCTCAACCTCTTGAAGCGGTTGATGAAGCGCAAGGATGTGGACGAAATCATCAATGCTTGTGACGCCGGCCGTGAGGGGGAGTTGATTTTTCGTTACCTGGTCGATATCAGCGGGGTAGAGAAGCCGATCAAGCGGATGTGGATGCAGTCGATGACGAATCAGGCGATTTCGGAAGCGTTCAACAACATGCGCAGCGACGAGGAGATGCTTCCGCTCGCCAATGCGGCGAAGTGTCGCAGTGAAAGCGATTGGCTGGTGGGGATCAACGGGACGCGGGCGATGACGGCCTTCAACAGCAAATACGGCGGGTTCAGCAAGACACCGGTGGGACGCGTGAAGACGCCAACGCTGGCGATTATGGTGGAGCGGGAGAAAGAGATTCAGGCGTTTGAGCCGCGCGATTACTGGGAAGTTCACGGCGAGTTCGAGGTCGAGGCGGGTCTGTATCCCGGCATTTGGATCAATGAGAATTTCAAGAAGCAGGTGTTGCCGTTCGGCGAAGATGGCCCGCAGATCGACGAGAAGCATCGGCGCGCCGATCGCATTTGGGACGTCGCCGCGGCGAATGACATCAAATCGCGCTGCGAAGGCAAAACCGGCGTGGTGGAAGAAACGAAGAAGCCGTCGAAAACCACTTCCGGCCTGCTTTACGACCTCACCAGCCTGCAACGCGAGGCCAACTCCCGCTTTGGTTTTCCCGCGCGCCGCACCCTGCAGATTGCCCAGGCACTTTATGAGCGACACAAGGTCCTGACCTATCCGCGAACCGATTCGCGCTATCTGCCGGAGGATTACCTCTCGGTGACTCGCGAGACGATGCAGAAGATCAGCAACGCCAGCGGTGTCGCCCTGCCCACGAACTGCGATCAACACGCAGGGAAGGCGCTGAAGAACGATTGGGTGATCAAGACGAAAAAGGTGTTCGACACCAGCAAGGTGAGCGATCACTTCGCCATCATCCCAACCGGCCATTTCGTCAACAAACTGGACGAGGCGGAGATGAAAATTTACACGATGGTGATGCAGCGCTTCATCGCCATTTTCTTCCCCACGGCAGAGTTCGAGATCACCACCCGAATCACCCGGATCAC
The DNA here is from genome assembly GCA_963977015.1 of uncultured bacterium. GTDB lineage: Bacteria > Verrucomicrobiota > Verrucomicrobiia > Verrucomicrobiales > DEV007 > JBCDHN01. The sequence goes on from CAXBMO010000002.1 coordinate 487,118, forward strand.
GACCGGCGAGATTGTGGACGCGTTTCGTTCGAGCGGCAAAATCATGGTGAAGCCGGGCTGGATGGAAGTTTACGGCGGCGTGGTCGGCAGTGATAAGGACAAGATCCTGGTCGGTCTGAAGCCGGACGAATCGGCCGTCGCAAAATCGGTCGATGTCGAACAGAAAACGACGAAACCACCGGCTCGATACTCTGAGGCAACGATTCTCTCGGCAATGGAAGGGGCCGGGAAGCTGGTGGACGACGAAGAGCTTGCCGCCGCGATGAGCGAACGCGGTCTCGGCACGCCGGCGACACGAGCGCAAACAATTGAGGGACTGATTTCCGACAAGTACATCGTTCGCGCCGAGAAAGAGCTCGTTCCAACGACCAGCGGAATCCGCCTGATTGACGAGTTGAATACCATCGGGGTTGATATTCTCTGCTCACCGGAGATGACCGGTCAGTGGGAATACAAGCTGAAGCGCATCGAGCAGGGACAGTTGAACCGCGACGGCTTCATGAGCGAGATTCGGGATTTGACGACCGGCGTGGTTGATCGAACCCGGTCCGCCGCCAAAGCCGCGAAGGAAGCCCACTACGATGATCTGGATTTGCCATGTCCCAGTTGCGGGACGCAGCCGCTCAAGCAGGATGAGCGCTCGTATCGTTGCCAGAACCCGGAATGTAAGTTTTCCATCTGGAAGGTGGTGGCAAGCCGGCCGATGGATATTCCGGAATTGGAGCAGTTATTGACGAAGCGTTTCGTTGGCCCTTTGACCGGCTTTCGCAGCCGACGCGGCGAGGAATTCGACGCCGCGCTCGAGTTTGATGACGCGTTCAAGATCAAGTTCATCACGGAAGCAAGCCAGGAACGGGAGCGACAGCGCCAGGAAGAAGCCTCGATGATCGACGATGCTCCAGTCATCGCCACTTGTCCGCTCTGCCAAAGCACGGTTCATGAGTTGGCCGAGGCCTACGTCTGTCGCAATAATCTGGAGGGCGACTGCAAGGCGAGGCTCAACAAGACCTACTGCAAGCGCGACATCAGCGTTGAAGAAGCCAAAGAATTCTTCGAGAAGCACAAAACTCCGTTGATCGACGATTTCATTTCGAAGCGCGACCGTCCGTTTAAAGCCTTCCTGGTGGCGAATTTGGCCGGCAAACGCTTCGTCGAATACGAATTCCCGCCTCGCGAACCCAAAGCGAAAAAGACAGCGACCAAGAAAAAGAGCGCGAAGAAGAAAGCCGCGAAAAAGAAGACGGCCGCTAAATAGCCGATTTATTGAGTGTAGAACCGACAACCCCCACCTGGAAACGGATTCTCAGGCGCACTGTTAACGCAGTTCGCGATGACCAAATCACGTTTTCCGCCGCTGCCGTCGCGTTTTACACCCTGATGAGTTTGGTGCCGGTCTTGACCATGATCGTCGGTGTTTTTGGGTGGTTTGCGGATCCTGCGAAAGCCGCAAACTTGGTCGGCTATCTGGAAGGATTGGTCCCTCCGGCAATCGCCGAGTTGCTTGAGGATGAACTCCGCGATTTGGCCACGAACAAGGCATCCGCCGGCGTCAGCGCCCTCCTGGCAGGCCTCGTCAGCCTTTGGGCTGGCTCCAAAGCGATGGATTCCGTCATCAAGGCCATGAACATGGCTTACGACGTGGAGGAACGCCGGAACCTGGTGGTGCGGAAACTCGTCGGCTTTGCTCTGACTCTCGGAACCGTGATTGTGGTCGTCGCCGCAGGCTGGTTCCTGGTCATTGCAACGACATTTGCAGGAGTCCCGGGAATCATCCTGACGTTGGCAAAGTGGCCCCTGATTTTCGTCACGATCGGGCTCTGGTTGAGCCTGGTCTATCGCTTTGCACCGGCCCGAGATGGACGATGGCATTGGGTCACCTACGGAAGCTTTGTTGCGACTCTGTTGTGGGTCATTTCTTCTGCTGCGTTCACGATTTACGCGACCCAACTCGGGAATTTCAACCAGACCTACGGTTCGCTCGGGGCCATTGTCGCTCTGATGCTCTGGTTCTATCTTTCCGCCCTGGCGTTGGTTCTCGGGGCGGAGATCAACGCAGAATTGGAAGAGCCGGCCATCTAGCCTGCAACCATCCGGATCAAGGATCCAGCGTTGCATGTCGCGGCACGTCCTGCTCGAATAGGAGGATGAAGCTTGGCCACCTGTTATCCTTTCTGTTCCCCGTTCTTTGCCTGGCTCAGGAGCCCTTGCCGTGGCCGATTCTGAAAGCGGCCGTTGACCAAACGCCACTCCCAGAAACACGCCCGCTCGAGTGGGAAGGCGATCTGGCCACGCGGATGGTCAATGGCGTCGATCGTTTTCTCGATGCACAAATCGCAGAACATCTCCGTTCGGCACAACCGGTCTCCAAGGAAGCCGGACCGGAACTCGCCGCGATGTTGGGAGTAACGCGCGATGCCCGGCCAAAGGCCAACGCGTTCGAATACGTGGATTGGTCGCCGGAACCGAGAGCCGAGGCTCCTGAGTTTACGGTTCGTCAGGTTCGCTGGAACGCGTTCGGAAATGTTCATGGGATCGGTCTGCTCTTTGAGCCGAAAGAAGCGGTTCCGATTGCGGACATCATCGCGTTGCCCGATGCCGATCAACTGCCTGAAGATCTCTGCGCGTTGCCCCCCTACCCCGCTCCGCAAACCACGCCGTTTGCCCTGAATCTGGCTCGGTCGGGATGCCGCGTCCTGGTGCCGTTGTTGATCAATCGCGACGAAAACGAGTTTCTGATGCCGAATCGGGAATGGTTGCATCGCCCCGCCTACGAATTGGGCCGGACGCTGGCGGGTTATGAAGTTCAAAAGGTTTTGGCCGCGGTGGATTGTCTTTTGGAAATGCCGCGGACTTCATCGCGGAAGGTGGGCGTGGTTGGATGGGGCGAGGGAGGACGGCTCGCACTCTACTCCGCAGCGCTCGACTCACGCATCGATGGGGCTCTTGTCAGTGGCTACGTCGCTGCCCGTGGTGCGGTTTGGAATGAGCCCGCGGATCGCACGGTGTTTGGCTTGTTGCGGGGTCACGCGGATTGGCAGATTGCGTCGTTGATTGCGCCACGCGTTCTGGTGATCGAGGCGGGTCACAACCCTGAGTTCGCTTTTCGACCTGATGAAACCGGGAATCCGGAGCGCCTGGCCGAGCGACCAACCAAGCACGGGAAACCCGGGAAACTGATTTCAGCATCTCCCGAGCAGGTGGCGGGCGAAATCGCGAAACTGGAACTCTGGGAGGGCTTGGAACTTCAGACCACGGAAGTCGCGATTGCCGATGAAAGCTGGCTCACCTTGCTCAAACGATTCGGAGCGGAGCCGCGTTCCGATCTGGAAATTTTTGAAGCGCCGGAAGACGTCTACGATGTCGCGGTGGCGTCATTTCCGCACACCGATTTTGTCGCCGCGCGCCACGAAACGCAGATGGCGGAAATCGAAGCGCACAATCAATGGGCGTTGATCGATGCAAACCGGGTTCGGGCTGAGTTTACGAGCGGTTTGAAGTTCGAAAACCTGGAAGCCTACCAGGCAAGCGCCGAAAAGTTGCGCGCGCAATTCAGCCGCGATGTGATTGGGGAGTTCGCCGCGCTTTCCGACCTTCCGTCTCCCAACCCTCGATCCCGAAAATATCAAGTTGGCCCCAAAACGGTTAGCTATGAGGTGGTTCTCGACGTTGGCCCTGATGTTTTTGCCTACGGAATTTTGACCGTTCCGCGAGATCTCGATGTACGCGGCTCGGAGAAGCGTCCCGTCGTCGTCTGCCAACATGGATTGGAGGGGCGGCCGCAAGACGTGATCGCGGAATCCAAGTTCAAGGCTTACAAGGCCTTCGCGACCCGGCTCGCGGAACGCGGTTACGTGACATTCGCCCCGCAGAACATCTACATCGGATTCGACCGGTTTCGGATTCTCCAGTTCAAGGCCAACGCGCTCGGCTGCACCCTGTTTTCCGTGATGGTGCCGCAACATCGCCAAATCACGAGTTGGTTGTCCGGGCTGCCGTTTGTGGATCCGGAGAAGATTGCCTTTTATGGGCTGAGTTACGGCGGCAAATCGGCCATGCGAATCCCGCCTCTCGTCGATCGCTACAGCCTCTCCATTTGCTCGGCGGACTTCAATGATTGGATCTGGAAAAACGCGGCGATCGATCCCAAATCCCTTCGTTACAGCTACGCAAACAAGGGCGAATACGAAATGTTTGAGTTCAATCTCGGGAACACCTTCAACTACGCCGAGATGGCGGCGTTGATCTGCCCCCGCCCGTTTATGGTCGAACGCGGCCACTTTGACGGAGTTGGTCCGGATGAACGGGTGGCGCTGGAATTCGCCAAGGTGCGCTTCAACTATGCGGCAAAGCTGGGAATTGGAGATCGCTGCGAGATTGAATGGTTTGCGGGACCGCATTCGATCCATGCGAAGGGGACGTTTGCGTTCCTTGATCGGCATCTACGCAAATGAATTGGACTTCCGTTCTTGATTATTGTTTTTATGGATTTTATAATCCGGAATCTTTTCATCGTTCCCCGTGGTTCCCATTCCTCTCCATCTTTCGTGTACGAGCTGTGGCTCTGAACTCGCGGTTGAAAAACCGGTCCCGGGCCAGATTCTCGAAGGACCATGCCCGTATTGCAACGACCATCAACGATTCCAGGTTCCGTTGATGAGGCCAGCTCCGGCGCCAACCACAAATCCGGAACCAAGCCCCAAAAAGGCTGAGCGGAAGTCGAAACACACAATTGTCGACATCGTTTCGATTGCCGCGATTGTGGGGCTTCTGATCGCGATTGCGGGGACAGCGTGGGCCAAGTTCAGCCTTTGAACGGCAAGGTCTTGACTGGCGCATCCTGAAACAGGATTCCCTTCGCTTTGGTCTTCCGGCGGAAAATTTTGTCGGCAGCGGCGACGTAGATGTAATTGAGGCCCGGCCCCGAAAACTCGATGCTGTTCACCCGAGGTTGCGGATTCGCAATGACGCCCCCGAGCCGCCCCGTCGGATCAAACATGTGGATTCCCACTTCCGTGGTCACGTAGTAGCGGCCGTAGGCGTCCGTGGTTGAACCGTCTCCCTTGCTGACTTCGGTCTCAGCATTCGGAGTTCGAACGGTCATGTAAGGTTGCGGATGAGCAAGACTTCCGTCCTCTTCAATCCGGAATGCCCAGACGTTTTTGCCACCGTGATCCGAGACGATCAAGGTGCCTTGATCCGGTGAGAGCGTGATTCCATTCGGTCTCACGATATTTCCTTCATGCACCGTGCGATGCACGCCATCCGGCGAGATATACTCGATTTTTTGCGGCTTGGTGTGGGTGAAATAGACTCCACCGTCATGAGTGACGACCAGATCATTGGGCCGCACGTCTTCCAACAGGACTTCGACCTCTCCATCGGGAGAAACGGCAATGACGCGGCTCAACTTCCCCTGGCAGGCATAAATCCGACCATCCGGACCAATCTGCATTCCGCTGATCGCTTCCAGTCCGTCGATGTAAACCGTGCGATTGCCGTCCGGATCCACTTTGTAGATTCCAGGACCTTCCTTCATATCGCAGTAGTAAAAGTTGCCTTCCGCATCCGAGGCGCAGGCATCCGTGAATCCGTTGCCTTCACTGACGAGTTCCCATTCTTCGCCGTCGATCAAAACTTGGGAAAGGGGCATGTCCTGGCCAACAACGACGCCGGCAACCAGGAAATAGAGGAGTATGTTTTTCATCTTCGTGAGGTTATTGAGTGTTCCAATCGCGCCAGATCCAGCGCAGCGTTTCCGGAAAAATCGCGCCGCCATGCCGGGAGCTGTGTTTGCCCATTCCCATCACGAACTTGTAATCGTAGCCGGAAAATTTGAGCGCCGCAGCCATTTGCTGGTTGGAGAGCGGCCAATGCCCATGGAGATTGTCCAAATCGTTCTCTCCGTCCTGGAGGAAGACGCGAATCGGCTTCTTCTCCGTTTTCCGGATCAAGGCAGGATAAACGTGGCCACCCCGAATATTGGTAAAGCTGCCAATGTGGCTGATGACTTTTCCGAAGGCATCGGGACGCTCCCAAGCCGCGGTGAACGCGCAGATGCCGCCCGAGCTGTTTCCGCAAATCACCCGCATCGCAGGATCATCACTGAAGCTGTAGGTTTTGGCGACCTCTGGCAGAATCTCCTCAAGGAGAAATCTGGCATATTGATCGCCCAGCGAATCATACTCGAAGCTCCGATTTTTGCGCGGCGCCTGGTCCGCGTTGGCGGCCGGCACAACGCCTGGATTGATGAAAATTCCGATGGTTGGCGGAATGGCACCTTCATGAATCAGGTTGTCGAAGACGATCGGAGCGTTAAAAGCTCCGTTCTCGCGAACGAATCCACCTCCATCCTGAGCGATGAACAGCGCCGTCGGCGTTCCCTTCTCATACTGCTTGGGAACATAGACCCAGTAGTCGCGAACCGTTCCCGGGAAAATCTGGCTGCTCCATTGATGCTGAGTCACGGTGCCTTTCGGAACTCCATCTTTCGGCATTGAATCCGGGCCTTTTTGGTAGTCCGCAGTCGCCCAACCGCAGAGCAGGAGCATTCCCGCAGAAAGGATGATGGTGAGGTTTTTCATCGTGGCAGTATCGAAAGGTCCCGCCCCTGTGCAAACGAGAAACTTGCTCCCCAAGCCTCATTTATGGCGCGATTAGCGAATTTCCTGCCAGGGCCGCCAGTCTTAGAGCTAGTGGCGCGAGATTTCCAATTCGCCAATCGTTGACACTAGGCTG